>NZVC01000045.1 GCA_002701395.1 Maritimibacter sp.
TTCATCTTCGCTCCTTGATGGCTGCGATGAACCAAAAATCCTCCGTTACGAAAACCTCAAAACTGTCCCACAGGCGCTGACGTTAGACATACCTGTCTGGAACGCTGGCCCAGACCGACACGCGCATCCATGTTGCGCGCCAGTATCTTTTGGCGAGCGACTCGAACCACACCGCGCGGGGTATCGTCATGCTTCGCTCGGCATTGCGAACCGGCTACTGGTCCTTTTTCACCCTTTCCTACGATGACGCCCGTCCAGATGCGTTCGGATGGGAGCCCCCTGGGCAAGATGTTGTGGACTGGTTTACTAGGTGGCTCGATCTGGCGGCAGAGGTCGCTCTGGATGGCCCTCTTGCGATCAGAGACAGCGCGCGAAAAGCGCTGGCAGATGAAATCGGTGACATCTGGAGGTGCATCCCCACACTGAGGTCACGGATCGACGAAGTCGCGCGGCAACTGCAAGCGGCAGCGCCTAGGGCCGACGGTCGGCATGCAATGATGCAGATGCTCCACTTTATCCGACGTCGCGGCGAAGAATTTCCCTGCGCCGATACAGAAAATGTCCTGCGTCTCATTGATTACATGGAGCCAGTTGACCTCGAAGCTCGGGTTCGCGCAGAGATGGTCATGGGTGGGGATTTCGACCTCGAAAACGAAGACGAGGACGAAGACGTGACTGCTCCCGAGGCCCGGCGAGCGCAGCGCTTAGAGCTTCTTGGGCGGGAATTGGCGGCCAGCCACGATAGCCTACGCGCTGTGGGTCGTGAGCTTCTCGAGGCGGAAGGCGGGTCTTTCTATCGGCTCGGGGCCGGATTCGCACAAGGGGCCGTTGACCCCGTCGAGACATGGGTAGTCCTTCGAGATCTGCACCTTGTCGATCCCTCCAAGACACGGAAGACGAGCGTCCTCTCGGGATTCATTCAACAGCTTGATATCTTGAACGCGGCCGTAGCAGACGGGATTCGGGTTGAATGTCGAGGTAGCCCTGCCTTGCGGCGAGAATATGGTATCTTCCTCGCAAGGGGTGTGCTGCCGACACAAGAGCTGGAACATGTGATCGAAATCGCAGGGGAGCCGGAGACTCCAGCTTGGCACCTTAGCGATGTCTCGTGGCACGAAGAGCGCGAACTGAGTGATGAAGACCGCGTCCGTCTTTTGCGTACCATCCTCGCCAAATCAGGCGGTCCGGAGCAAGTAGTGAGTGCACTGGCGATGCTCCGATACGTCGAAGGGAACACTCGAGATCGCTGGCCAGAAGATCTTCGGGAAGTTGGCCTAGATGCGGTGGTTGAGATCATCCGCGCAGAAGATCTTAACCACATCAAAGATGAGCGTATGTCGCGCGCAATGTCGGCTTGTCTGCGCGGAGACGATGGATCGGGAGCGAGCCGCGTAATGGAGGCGATCGTGGATCGTGCTGCAAGACGATACGGTAGCACCTATGACGTCGAAAGAGCGCTTGCCACACTGGCAGAGCGAGCCCCCGAAGTCTTTCTCGGCCGCATCTTTGTAGACGAAGCAGATGAACCCTCCATAAGGTTTGAAGACGGGCGACGCCTTGGGCCACTTTCACACGTGCCCACTGAGGCTCTGATCAAATGGTGCAGACAAAATCCTGACCGTTGGACCAAAGTCGCCCATCAGATCTCACCCTTCTTGCGCGGGATCGATGATGAAGGTGAAGCCGAACAGATTTCTCCGCTTGCTCAAGCGTTTTTCGAGGCGGCGCCGCGTCCCGAGGACGTGGTGGAGGCATATCTCCAGAAGCTTGCTCCAATGAACTGGTCGGGTAGTCGAGCGGCTGTCATGGAGCACCGTCTCGCCGTGATAGAATCCTTGCAGGATCATCCCGCGCCCGAGGTTAGGCACACGATCTCTCGCTTGGTTCCAGACATCCGCGTCCGAATTGATCGTATCGGTCGGGCCGAGCAGGAGGAAAGCCTCGAGCGAGACCACCGTTTCGAGTGAGGGCGCCCGAGCCGCATTCAAACTGAGAACCTCCGAGCAACTGATATGAAGTAGCTACGGAGAAAACTTCATGTCCATCAAACCTTTGACCGAGGGCCCGGACGGCCTCTCGGAAGGCGTCGTCGTGGTCATTCACGAGTTCGACGAGGTGCCGGAACACCTCTTCCTGATCCAGACGGTCGAGGAAGACCACGTCACCGGGATCGCCCAGTCAGGGCCGCTCGCCGGAGCCTACGGAGAACCCCCGATCGAACTGATCCGGGGCATCCACGTCGAGTGACGGCAAGGATGTCGAACATCCCAGCCGTCCTCTGAACTCATCGAGAAAATCCGAAATCAAGCAACCGGGGCACCGCCGCCGGAAGGAGGACTTATGTCCACGATCAAGTATGCCTACCTGAAAGATCAAACTTGGCTCTATCGCCGGAATTACCCCAAGGATGTCGCGCCACTCATCGGTTCCCGGGCGCTGAAGCAGTCGCTCAAGACCGGCGACGTCCGGACGGCAAGAACCAGAGCGGCCGAGGTGAACGCCCGCTACGAGGCGACGGTTGCCAAGGCGCGTACCGGTGCCGTCGAGGTGCTCAAGAGAGCCGCAGAGAGCGATGCCGGGGCCATCCGGTGGGACGGGGATGCCCGTGACGCCGTCGCCCGTCTTCGCGCCGCTCTGGAGGCCGAGCGGGGCGGTCCGTCCGATCTGTTTGCTCGTCCGGTGAAAGCCAAGCCGGTTCCGACCGTCGCGGAGTTGTCTCGGACCTATCTGAACCGACGCAGCGACGAGTTGCGTCACGGCGGCTTCAAGAGTGTCCGGTACTCGGTCGGCCTGTTCACCTCGAAGTTCTCGGACCGGCCGATCACCTCGATCACCCGCGACGACGGCCGGACGTTCCTGGATCTGATCGAACGGCTGTCACCGCTGATCGGCAAAGTTCAGGAAACGCGCCGGATGGAGGTGGAACAACTCGTGGCATGGTCGGAGCGTCGCGGGCGGATCAAGGTCCGGACCCAGAAGCGCATCTGGTCTCAGGTGAACCACTTCCTGGATTGGGCGGTCTACGACGGGCACCTGGAGCAGAACCCGTTTCGGACCGTGAAGTTCGATCGCAAGGTCAAGGCGGCACCCTATGCCGTCCCTACCGACGCGAAGGTCCGGAAACTGCTGGCGATACGGGACGAGATGCTTCACCGGCCGCTGCTGTTCTGCCTTCTGACAGGGATGCGGGCCGGAGAGGCCGCGGGATTGCTTCGGAGCGATCTCGTCTGGAAGGGCAATCTCGGGACGTTCATCCACGTCCGGCCGAACGCCTTGCGGGAACTGAAGACCGACGCGGCGGAGCGTCTGGTGCCGATGCACTCGGCGCTGGAGACCCTTCTTCCGGCTCTGCCGAAGGACGGGCCGCTCTTTCCGGAACTGAACGTGAACCGGATCACCAAGCGGTTCGCGGACCTTCGGAAGGCCCTGAAGATCGAGCGGCCGGGCTTGGTGTTCCACTCCACCCGGAAGTGGTTCATCACCCGTTGCGAACGAACCGGCGTACCGGAGCATTTCACGGCTTCGCTCGTCGGGCACAAGTCCGCCCGGTCCGAGAACGGTATCACCTACGGCATCTACTCGGCCGGTATCTCGGACGAGCAGAAGCGGTCGATCGTCGATCAAATCCGCTTGCCGGAAGGTGTGTCGCCGTGAGCCCCATCCCCGACATCGAAGATTTCGAGGAGCGGGCGGCGATCTGCGAGTACGACAGCGACGCGACGCGGAAAGAGGCGGAAGACCTCGCCGCGCGCTTTCAGGGTTTCCGCGACGCCGACGACTACTGGTCGTGGCTGGCGGAATACGTGCTTCGCAGGGGCATTCCGCGATAACATCGACCTCGGCGGCTTCGGTCGCCGGGGTATTTGCCGGCGGAGAACCCCGAGGGCACGCGGACGGAGTACGGCTGCCTGACGTACGCGGCGAGCCTAGAGGTCGCGGACGAGGTTCTGAGCGTCCTGCCGGAGTGTGACGCCGCCGCGGTTTCCGACGAGTGACGCCCGGGACTTCGGCGGCGGTCTTCGGCGCGATCGCCAGAGCTAGCTTGCCCGAGGTCGAAAGGAGGGCACCCCCGGCACCCCTTCCTTTCTGTTTTTCGCCCCGAGGTTTGCCCCGGATCGCAATTACCCCGCGAGTTTCCGATAACCTTCATCGACTTCGAAGGTCTCCTACCACCCCAGCCAGCGAGTTCCCCTAATTCAGATCTCGCGACTCAGGATGCGAGTCCTGCACGGGCCTCCGTGCGCGGCGGTCATCCAGTCGACGCATTGGTTGGCCCCCTGAGGCCCCAGCGCGTCCTAGGTGGAGCCGGATGCGCGGAGCGGACGGGAAACGCACGCTGTTGCGAAGCATTGCTCCGCCGCGATCAGCTTCGGCACTTTCGAGATTCTTAAGCTTGTTCGAAGCTCAACGCCCGGTCGGACGTTGGAGGGCACCCCGAGGAGCCCAGCGCCGCCAGTTGGCTTTGAAAGGTTACCTGTCGGCCCCCATCACCCTATCGGCGCACGATCCGACAATAGGCCACCACACGAGGCGTAACGCTCGGGTGGGGGCGATCAGGCGCGTTGGTCCGGCGCCCGGCGCCATCTGCGCGCCAGGTTCAGGCTTCCAAGACCCGCCAGCATGAGCAGGACGCTTGCCGGCAAGGGCACCGGCACCGGGATCACCGGGTCCGGAGACACCGGTTTGTCCGTGGGCCCGGGGGACAGCGGCGGTTTTGGCAAGGGCCCGTCCGGGTCGCCCGCGAACAGCCGCGGCTTGCTGGTCGGAATTCCACGGCTCAGGATAATGCCGTCGCCCGTCGGCGTGGGGCCGGGCTGGAAGATCGAATCCTGGTCCGGATCGGCAGGCGCCGTGGCCAGGGTGGGGCCGGTTTCGCCCTGCTTGATGATCGCCCAGTTGTCGCAGGCGTCCAGTTGCACGAAGGACCAGCCAGCCATGTGCCACCCGCGCGCCGTTTCCGGGTCGGAAAGCAGGGCGACGGTATAGGTGCGATACGCGTAGGGGACGCCGTCCTTTTGATAGGACATCATCGAAAACACGGTTCCGTCGTCGACGATAACGGGCTCGGGTTCTGGATGCGCGGTCATCGCGGCCTCCAGCTCTGCCAGTTCGACATCCGTCAGCTGTTCCTTGGCCCAGTCCAACGAACAGTTGCCGCGGCAGGCGTTCGGCCCCGGACCGCTCCACGTCGACAGCGAGACCGCCGCAGCGGTCTGCCCCCATAGGAGTAACACGAATACAAGAAATGCGCGTTTCACCGCACCACCCACTGAACAACTGTTTTCGGCATCGTTTTCGGTACCTGATATATGGGCCGGCGCCACATAAATTCCACAAACCTGCCCAAAAGTAGATGCGTTTCCGCCCATGCATTTCATCAATGCCTGACGTCAAGTTAATATTGTCTTTACGCGTGAAACGAAGCCCGCAACCTGTTGCTTTTCTGCTTCGTTTTTCGGGTCGAAATGGGTGTATCGGCTGAGGCAATCGACCGTGCTTAGCGGCGCCGCGCCCCCAAAAAGCCGCAATTCACCAAGCTGTTAGCATGGTCGTGCAGTGCGGGCCGCGGCGGGAACCAAGGCGGCGTCGGCGGCAACGACCAATATATTTGCGAGCGGTCGCTCAGGACATGACGCGCACCCGCTGAACACCAGTCCAGCGAGAGCGTTCTTTAGGCCCGAAGGACGCAACGCCTCTGCCCCTCACGGGCGCGCCGCGCCAAGACCGCTCCGGCGTCGCCCGCTCAGGCGCGCCGAAGGACGTGGTGGCCGGGTACGACCACGGTCATCACGTCGTCGGGCCTGTGGGGATGATCGGACGGGTCGAACCGGATCCGCTGGCGCGCGCGTTCCTGCGCGGGGTTGGGGATCGGGATCGCCGACAGAAGCGACCGCGTGTAGTCGTGCTGCGGGTTCTCGAACAGCATCTCGGTCGGGGCAATCTCGACGATGCGGCCGCGCATCATCACGGCCACCCGGTGGCACAGGAACCGCACCATGCTGAGGTCATGCGCGATGAACAGGTAGGCAAGGCCAAGCTCGGCCTGCAGGTCGCTGAAAAGGTTGACGATCTGCGCCTGAATCGAAACGTCGAGCGCGGTGATCGGTTCGTCCGCGACAATCAGCCGGGGGCGCACGCCGATGGCACGCGCGATGTTGATGCGCTGGCGCTGGCCACCCGAGAACTCGTGCGGGAAGCGTTCCATGAAATCCACCGGCAGGCCGACCTGCGTGAACAGGTCGGCGACCCGGTCGCGGGTCTCGGTCCGGTTCTTCGTCAGGCCGTGGATCTGCAGCGGTTCGGCCACGAAGTCGCCGACCTTCATGCGCGGGTTCAGCGCGGCATAGGGGTCCTGAAACACCACCTGCATCTCGCGCCGATACATTTTCATCTGGCGCTGGTCGATGCCGTGGATCGGGTTGCCGTCGAAATGGATCTCGCCCGCGGTGGGGTCTTCCAGACGCAGGACCAGTCGGCCCGTGGTGCTTTTGCCCGAACCGGATTCCCCGACAAGGCCGAGGATCTCGTTCTGCCCCACCTCGAAGTCGATGCCGTCGACGGCGCGCACCTCGTGTCCCGAGCCAAGAAAGCCCGACTGGCCGTAGATCTTTTGCAGGCCTGCGACGGACAGCAGCGGTGTCTTGCTCATGCCCCTGCTCCGTTCTGGTCCGCCAACAGTTTCGGCAGGTCGTACCATGCCGCGACCATGTGGCCGGGTGCGCCGCCCTCGACGGGACGCAGCGGCGGCATCTCGGTGTGGCAGCGGTCGGTCGCGAACCGGTTGCGCGGCGCGAAGGGATCGCCCGGCGGCGGATCGCGCAGGTCCGGCGGCGCGCCCGGGATCTGGTACAGGCGGCCCATCTGGCGGCGTTCGTCGGTCGGCAGCGACTGCAACAGACCCCAGGTGTAGGCGTTGCGCGGCGAGGCGAACACGTCGTCGATCGGCCCGCGCTCGACTACACGGCCCGCGTACATCACCTGAATCGTGTCGGCGAGCCCGGCCACCACGCCCATGTCGTGGGTGATCCAGATCACGGTCATGTTGTTCTCACGCTTGAGGTCCTGCATCAGTTCTAGGATCTCGGCCTGCACGGTCACGTCCAGCGCGGTCGTCGCCTCGTCCGCGATCAGCAGGTTGGGGTCGCAGGCGATGCCGATGGCGATCATGACCCGCTGACGCATCCCGCCCGAGAACTGGTGCGGATAGTTGCGGATGCGCCGGGCGGCGTCGGGGATACGGACCATTTCCAAAAGCTCGATCGCGCGCCGGGTGGCGGCCTTGCCGGTCAGTCCCATGTGGCGATTGAGCGCCTCGACCAGCTGCCGCTCGACGGTCAGGACCGGGTTCAACGACGTCATCGGGTCCTGAAACACGAAGCCGATCTCGCGGCCCCGGATCGACCGGCGCTCGGCCTCGGACATCTTCAGCAGGTCCCTGCCGCGATACAGCACCTCGCCCGACACGATGCGGCCCGGAGGCTGCGGCACGAGACCGGCCATCGCCAGAACATGCACGCTTTTGCCGGACCCGGATTCGCCGACGATCCCCAGCGTCTGTCCCTCTTCGAGGGTGTAAGACACGTCGTTCACCGCGTGCACGGTGCCGCCGCCGCTGTCGAATTCGACGGTCAGATTGCGGACTTCCAGAATGGGGGCCATGTCGCGTCTCTCTCCGGCAGTCATCGGCGCAGTTTCGGGTCGAAGTAGTCGCGCAGCCAGTCGCCCATCAGGTTCACCGAAAGCACCGTCAGCGCGATGGCGATGCCCGGGAAGGTCACCACCCACCACGCGGTGTTGATATAGGTGCGACCGTCGGCCAGCATCCGCCCCCAGCTGGGCGACGGCGGCTGCACACCCAGCCCAAGGAAGCTGAGCGCGGCGTCCATGACGATCACGCGTGCCAGTTCAAGCGTGCCGACCACCAGCGCGGGCGTGACCACGTTGGGCAGGATGTGCCGCACCATGGTGCGCATCGGTCCCGAACCGGCGGCGCGGGCCGACAGGATGAACTCGCGCTCGCGCAGGCCCAGCACCTGCCCGCGCACGATCCGGGCATAGTTGGTCCAACTGGTGAGCCCCAGCACGATGATCAGGTTCATCAGGCTCGGCCCCAGCGCGGCCACGACCAGCAGCGCGAACAGCACCAGCGGAAAGGCCAGCTGGATGTCGACAAGCCGCATCAGCACGCGGTCGGTCCAGCCGCCGAAATAGCCGGCCACGATCCCGATGGCGAGGCCGATCACCGCCCCCACCAGCACCGCGCAGATCCCGATGGTCAGCGTCACCCGCGCGCCGTAGACGATGCGGGACAGCACGTCGCGGCCCAGCTCGTCGGTGCCCAGCGGGTGCGCCCCGGGCGAAAACAGGCCCTCCCACGTCGGCGGCGCAAGGCGGGCCAGCAGGTCGGGGCGGACCGGGCTGGCCAGTCCGAAATAGGGGGCGAACAGCGCGCCGAGGATCAGCACCAGCAGCAGTACGGCCCCGATCAGGCCCGAGCGGCTTTTCAACAGTGCGGGGAAGAACGTGGTCATGTCAGCTCCGCCGTTGCTTGATGCGCGGATCGAGGACGGCATACATCAGATCCACAAGGAAGTTGGCGAGCACGAAGATCGTGGCCACCATCGCGACGCCCGCCTGGATCAGCGGAAAGTCGTTGGAATCGATCGCCTGGAAAATCAGGCGTCCGACGCCGGGCCACGCGAAGACGGTCTCGGTCACCACGGCGCCGCCCAGAAGCTCGCCCACGAGGATACCGATCATCGTGACCACCGGGATCAGCGCGTTGCGCAGGGTGTGCCACATCAGGATCGTGCGCGGCAGCAGGCCCTTGGCGCGGGCGGTGCGGACGTAATCCTCTTTCATGGTGTCCAGCATCGACGACCGCAGCAGGCGCGCGATCGACGCGCTGATGAAAACCGCCACGGTAAAGGCCGGCAACAGCAGGTGCGACCAGCTGCCATAGCCGCCGGTGGGCAGCCAGCCAAGCTGCACCGCGAACAGCAGGATCAGCATGATCCCCAGCCAGAACACCGGCGTCGCCTGCCCCAGCATGGCAAGGCTCATCACGATGAATTCGGCGAAGGTGCCACGCTTGAGCGCCGCGATCAGGCCCGCGGCCCCGCCCAGCACGATGCCAATCGCCAGCGCGGCCGAGGCCAGCTGGATTGTCGCGGGCATCCGTTCAAGGATGACCTCGGCGGCGGGGCGGTTGTGAACGAAGCTGTCGCCGAAATCACCGCGCAGCACGTCGCCGAGGAACGAGAGATACTGGACGATCAGCGGCTGATCGAGCCCCAGCTGCGCGCGCAGGGTGTCCATCTCGGCGGTCGAGGTCCCGACGGGCACCAGCAGCGTGACCGGATCACCCAGCAGGCGCGTGACGAAGAACACGATGGTCATCACGCCCCAGATCGAGATCACCGCCTCGAGAAACTTGGTCAGTACGTAACGGGTCATGCTGGCTCCTGCCCGGCTGGGGCGGGGCGACGGCGCGCTGCTGTCGCTCTACCCCGGATTGATCTGTTTCTCTGCCTCACGAGCCGACTGTCCTCGCCCACTCTTCGTATGTGATTTTCACATACTAAAGGGTTACAGATGCGCGTCAAGAATTTGCGAAGACGTCGCGTCCTCCGCTCCGAAGCCGTTCAGGACCTGCTCTGACAGGCTGTCTAGGCTGTCATTTTCAAGGTCCAGACCGGCCAGAAGATCGTTCTCGGTCACGAAATCGCGGCCATATATGGCATTGCACAGGATCAGGCCAGCGGAATGCACCGGTGTCGGCACCCCCGCCAGCTTGCCCAGCGCCACAATGAAAGCGATGCCGAAGGGCACGTCTTCGGTGATGAAACGCGTGGACACGTCGCGCGGCCCCGGCGAAGTGCCCTTGCGCCGCGCCGCGATGGCCTGCGCCAGTTCGTGGACGCTGTCGGTGTCGGGCAGGTCGTCGTGGGACTTGCGATAGTGTTCCTGAGCGGTGCGGACGGTGACGCCCATCCGGTCGGCAAGGGCCAGACGTTCGGCATCCAGTTCCTCGACCAGCTGGCCCACCGCGGCGGTGATGCCGCCGTAATTGCTCCAGTCCTCGGCATTCTCGATGCGGGTGAAGTTCAGCAGCGCGTTCGCCATGTGGAACGGCGGGTTGAGGTTGCTGAGCGAGATCGCGAACAGGTTCGGACAGACCCCGAAGCGGTCGCCGAACAGCGCGGCGGACAGGGCCACGCCCTCGTCCGCGCGGTCCGCCGGGATCGTCGCGACCTCCAGCATGTTCCGCAGCATCCCGATCCGCACCTTGCCGTCAGCCATCGGGCCGCCGGTCACGGTCGTCGCCCAGCAGGCGATCAGCGGCCGGATGCCGCGCGCCGCCAGCAGCCGTGCAAGGTACAGCCCGCCAAGCGACGCCTGGGAGCTGATGATCACCGACTGATCTGCGCGCAAGTACGGCGCCACCGCATCCATCGCGGCGCGGTGGCCGTTGCCCCGCAGCGCGAACATGACGACATCGGCGTCGGCCACGGCCTCGGGACCGGCGGCAACCGCGACATCGGTGGTGATCTGGGCCAGACCCGCCGTGGTGATGGTCATGGGTCCGCCCTGCCCCAGCGAGCCGCGCGGCGACCACAACGTTGCCGTGTGGCCCCGCTCGGACAGAAGCGCGGCGGCGCCTTGTGCAATGGGTCCGGAACCGATGATGGCGACGTGCATTTTATTTCCTTCGAAGCGCGGTCAGCATCCCGAAACGCTGCCGGTCGAGGCGTTGCCAGACAATGAATAGCAGCTATTCAGGCTGCCCTCTTCCATCCCTTGCTCAAATCGTAGTCTGATTGGCGCCAATCCGAAAGAGAGGCCGTCATGCTTGATTCCCGACCCACAGATTCTGGCACCCAAGCCGGTGTCGAACGCCTGCGCGTAGGCGTGGATTCGGGGGGAACGTTCACCGACGTGACGCTGTACAGCGAGACGACGGGCGAGTTCTTCATCTGGAAGGTGTCGAGCACCCGCGACGATCCCTCGCGCGCCATTTCCGAAGGGGTGCAGCAGGCCATCACCGCATGGCGCGACGACGCCCCGACCGAGGTCGTCTATTTCGGGCACGGCACCACCGTGGCCACGAACGCCCTGATCGAAAAGCGCGGCGCGCAGACCGGGCTGATCACCACCCGTGGCTTCCGCGACGTGCTAGAGATCGCGCGGCAGGTCCGGCCGGGCCTGTACGACCTTGCCCACCGCCGCCCGACGCCGCTGTCGACCCGCGACCTGCGGTTCGAAGTGACCGAGCGCATGACCTACGAGGGCGCGGTGCAGGCCCCGCTGGACGAAGCCGAGGTCCGCGAGGCCGCCCGCGCGCTGAAGGCCGCCGGGATCGGCGCCGTGGCCGTCTGCCTGATCAACAGCTACCGCAACCCCGCGCACGAGGCCCGCATCCGCCAGATCATGGCCGAGGAATACCCGGAGGTCTTCCTGACCGTCTCGACCGAGATCGCACCAGAATACCGCGAGTTCGAACGCACCTCGACCTCGGTGGTGAATTCGTACGTCGGCCCGATCATCCGCGATTACCTTCAGAACCTCGTCGGCAAGCTGGAAGATCAGGGCATCGCCACCTCGCCGAACCTGACCCAAAGCACCGGCGGCGTGATCTCGTTCGCGCAGGCCCAGCGCGAGCCGGTGCGCACCATCCTGTCCGGCCCGGCCGCGGGCGTCATCGGCGCCACGCAGATCGCCAGCGCGGCAGGCTTCGACAACATCATCACCTTCGACATGGGCGGCACCTCGACCGACGTGGCGCTGATCGAAGGCGCCTCGCCCCGCATGGCGGCCGAGGTCGAGGTGCACGGCTATCCGCTGTCGATCCCGATGCTGGACATCGAAACGGTCGGCGCCGGTGGCGGGTCCATCGCACGGGTCGACGCGGGCGGGCTGCTGGAAGTCGGCCCCGCAAGCGCGGGCGCCAATCCGGGACCGGCCTGTTATGAAAAGGGCAACACCGAACCCACGGTAACCGACGCCAACGTTTTGTTGCAGGCGCTGAACCCGGTGTCGCTGCTGAACGGGCGGATGCCGATCTCGCAAGAGGCGTCGCGCAACGCCATCGCGGGGCTGGCCGACCGCATGGGCGTGGACGTGATGGACGCCGCAACCGGCATCCTACAGATGGCGATCGCCAACATGGTCAAGGCGGTCCGCGTGATCTCGGTCGAGCGCGGCCACGATCCGCGCGACTTCGTCCTGATGGCCTTTGGCGGCGCCGGGCCGCTGCACGCGACGCGGCTTGCGCGCGAACTGGGCATCGGCCGGGTGCTGCTGCCCAAGACGCCCGGCGTGTTGTGTTCTCTGGGGCTGCTGCTGTCCGACCTGCAGACCAGCTTCGCCGCCAGCCGCCCGATGGAGCTGGAGGCAAGCGCGCTGGACGACGTCCGCGCCGTGTTCGAAGACCTGTCCGCGAAATCCGCCGGCTGGTTCGACGTGGAAGGCATCGCCGACGAAGACCGGGCGACGACCTGTTCCGTCGACGTCCGCTATGCCGGTCAGGGGCACCAGCTGAACGTGCCCTGCGACCCCGCCTTGGAAGCAGAGGCGTTTGTCGCCTCGGTCCGGACGGCGTTCGAGGCGCTGCATGAACAGATGTATGGCTACATCGTCGACGGCGAAGCGATGCACGTCACCACCTTCCGGATGGAAGCCTCGGCCCGCGTCCCCAAGGTCCCGCTGGCCGAGCACGCCCCAGCGACCTCCCCGCTTGAAGACGCGGTGCAGGACCACCGCGACGTGTGGCTGACCGAGGTGGGCGGCATGGTTCGCTGCCCGGTCTACGACCGCGACCGGATGGGTCCGGGCCACGTTGTCGAAGGACCCGCCATCATCGAGCAGTTCGACTCGACCGCACTGGTCCTGACCGGCCAGACCGCGACCGTCGACCGCTTCCTGAACATCATCATCGAGGGCTGAGCCATGAGCGACACCGTCACCGCCGTCAAAGCCGATCCGTCCACCGGCACCGCCGCCACGCTGGATCCGATCACCGTGTCGGTCATCGGCAGCGCCCTGTCGACCATCGTCGAGGAAATGTCCCGCGTGCTGGTGCGCGCCGGCTATTCCACCTCGATCAAGGAACGCAAGGACGTCTCGACCGCGATCATGGATGCGGACGGGCTGGCGCTGGCGCAGGCCGCGCACCAGCCGGTGCACCTTGGTTCGCTTCTGGGGATCACGCAGGAGGTGCTGGCCTCGTGCGATCCGGCGACGATCCGGCCGGGCGACATCTTCGTGGGCAACGACGCCTATACCGGCGGCGGCACCCACCTGAACGACATCACCTTTATCGAGCCGGTGTTCTCCGACGACCGGATCGTCGCGTGGATCGCCAACATCGCCCACCACGCGGATTTCGTGGACCGCAGCCACCAGCATATCTTCCAGGAAGGCCTGCGCATCCCGCCGGTCCGCCTGTACCGCGAGGGCAAGATTCAGGACGACGTGCTGAACATGATCCTGCTGAATTGTCAGGTCCCGCACGAGCGCATCAACGACTTCCGCGCGCAAAGCGCCTCGAACCGCTTCGGCCGCACCCGCTTTCTGCAACTGATCGAGAAATACGGCCTGCCCACCGTTCAAGCCGCCAGCCGCGCGGTGCTGGACCATACCGAGGCGCGCACCCGCGCCGGCATCCGCCGCCTGCCCGACGGCGTCTACCGCGCCGAGGGTCTGCTGGACTCGGGCCGGTACGACCCCCTGGTGCCGCTGAAGGTCGAGATCACCATCGCGGGCGACGAGATCGAGATGGATTTTTCCGGCAACCCGGAACAGGTTCGCGCGCCGATCAACCTGACCTACATGGGCCTGCTGGTGTCGGCCTATTTCGCGATCATGGTGCTGGTCGACCCCGAGGTCCCGCCGAACGCGGGCTTCCACCGCCCGATCAAGGTGAAGGCCGACAGCGGCACCATCGTCTGCTCGGCCCCGCCCGCCGCGGTCTATTGCCGGACGGACACCTCAGAACGGCTGTGCGACCTGATCTTCAGCGCGCTGGCCCCGGCCTGCCCGGAACGCGCGCTGGCGCCCTGCACCGGCCGCGGGCTTTTGACGCTGTCGGGGATAGACCCGCGCACCGGACGCTTCTACGTTTACAACGAAAGCATGGGCGGCGGCGAAGGGGCTCACATGACGATGGACGGGGCGGACGCGGTACAGATCCACGTATCGAACTCGCACAACATCCCCGTCGAGGTGGTCGAGGCCGAGTATCCGCTGCAGGTGGAAAGCTATAGCCTTGTCGCCGACAGCGCCGGCGCGGGCCGCTGGCGCAGCGGGCTGTCCTACCAACGCACCATCAAGGTCGTCGGACACGAGGCGAAGGCCGCCGTGGCGGGCAACTGCTTCCGCGATCCGGGCTGGGGTCTGGACGGCGGGCAACCGGGCGCATTGGGCTACCGCGAGCTTTCCGAAGGCGTCGAGCCCTTCGTCAACGGGCGCGGCACGCTGCGCGACGGGCAGACCGCTCGGCTGGTGACCTCGGGCGGCAGCGGCGTCGGCGACCCGGCAACGCGCGACCGGGCGCTGGTGCGGCGCGATCTGGCCGAAGGCAAAATCACTCAGACGGCGGCCCGCGACGTCTATGGGCTGTCGGAGAGCTGAATGAAGACGGACGCCGCGACCTCGCCGGACCACACGCCGGACCATGCGCCAGCCCCCTCGGCCGACGCGATGCCGGAAACCGTGGTCGAGCGTCTGCGGCGTGACATCTTCTATGGGCGGCTGGAGCCGGGCACACGGCTGAAGCAGATCGTGCTGGAACGGCGCTACGGCTGCACCCGGATCGCGCTGCGGCAGGCGCTGGATGCGATGACCCGTCAGGGGCTGGTGGTACACGAGCCGATGCGTGGCTACAGCGTCGCGACCTTCGACAGGGCGACGGTGAAGAACCTGACCGAGGCCCGCGCCGTGGTCGAGGCCGAGTCGGTCGTGGGCGCCCTGCCCCATGTCGACGCGGACCTGATCGACCAATTGACCGGCCATGCCGAGCGGTTTCGCGTGGCCTGCGAGACCGGCACCACCGAACAGATCGGCGAGGCGAACATGTCGTTCCACCGCACGCTGATGAGCGCGGCGCCGAACCCCGTTCTGGCGGAACTGGCGTTCGAACTGCGGCAACGGCTGCCGATTGCGGTGTCACGCTCGATCAACACGCCCGAACGCATGAGCGTACTGGCGGACCAGCATTTCCAGATGATCGAGGCGTTGAAGGCCCGTGACGCGGCAACCCTGCGCAAGCTTGTCTGGGATCACATCGCCTACGCTGGCGACTGACCGCCGCCCGGTCAGGCGCTGGCCCGCGCCTGTTCTGCATCCTCCCATTCGTCGCCCAGCAGTTCGGGCTCGTCATAGGCTTCCAGCCGGGCGTAATGCTCGGCCACGTCCTCGACGAACAGGCTTTCGGTGATCCCGCGCACCATCCGGTCGGCCCCCTCGCTGACGGCGGGTATGTCCCCGGTCAGCTTGCCGTGGCTAAGCGTCGCCGGGAAATTGAAGCCGTAGATGCTGGACAGCATCGGGCACGCGCCCGGCTCTTTCTCGGTCAGCTCGAAGTGATCGCCCAGCACCGGCGACAGCGCCAGACCGTCCTGCGCCCGCGCGCCGTCCACCTTGCCATCGCGCCACAGGCGGACATGGGGGGCGATCAGGGCCAGTTCGGGCCGCTGTTCGAAATCCACCGCGAAGCCGGTCGCGAAGATCGCGTAGGCGGTGCGGAACTCGCCGCGCGGGGTCGAGATCACCAGCCGGTCGCCGTCCTCGCGGAAGCTGTCCAGCGGGGCGCCGAACCAGAACCGCGCGTTCTCGTGCTGCGACACCCGCAGCGTCGAGTTGCGCGGCGGCGGGGTCTGGCAGCGGCCGATGTAATCCTGAAACTTCCATTTCCAGTCGTCGGGCAGCCCGCGAAAGCCGTGCGTCATACCGGGCGAGCCGACGCCCATTCCCTTGTTGATGGTCGGCATCCGGTCGCGACGGATCAGGATGTCGACCCGCTCTGCCCCGGTTTCCAGCGCGGTCGCGGCGTTGTCCATCGCCGAGGCCCCTGCCCCGACGACCACCACCGGCTTGCCGCGCAGGGCTTCGAAGTCGATCTCGTCGGCGGAGTGGGCCCAGAATTTCGGGTCGATGCCACGCACGGCAGGCGGGACATAGTTGCCCCCCAGCCCATCGCGCCCTGTGGCCAGCACCAACTTGCGCGTCAGCACGCTTTCGGTCCGGCCCGCGACCGACAGCGTAACCTCGATCAGCCCGTCCAGCCCTTCGGCCAGCCCTGTCATCCGCGCGTCGTTGACCACCGGCACGTCCATCACGCGGCGATACCACGTCAGATAGTCCATCCAGTCGGCGCGATCGATGCGGCCCAGCGCGTCCCATGCCTTGCGGCCACGGGTCGCCTCGAACCACGCGCGGAAGGTCAGCGACGGCAGGCCATAGGCCGGCCCCGTCAGTTGCTTGGGCGAGCGCAGCGTCTCCATCCGGGCGATGGTGATCCACGGCCCCTCGCGGCCCTCGGGGGCCATGTCGTACAGGACGTGGTTGCGGATGCCGTGGCGGCGCAGCGCGACAGAGGCGACCAGCCCGCACATACCGGCGCCGATGATCACCACGTCCCGCACCTGCTGGCCGTCGACGGTGCGCTGCGGCACCCAATCCTTGCCGTCGAAATTCAGCCGGTCGAGATCCTCGCGCAGGCGCGCCTCTAGCCCGTCGAGGCCGCCGCAGAAAAGGTCGTTGGTCATGTCACGCGCTCCCGGATGATTCGTCTCAGCATAGCTTCGCCGCTCATGCGATTTCAGCATTCATATATTCTTCGCATCCGTTTTCAACATATATGACCGTTTTTTGCCCCTGCGTCCGCTCGATTTGCTCTTTATGCAAAAAACGACTTTCAAACACACCCAGATTGGCGCCAATATCAGGCAGGCCCGATACCGCAAGGATACCCGAATGCCGACAGTCACCATCGATGGCGCCACGTTCAACTACGCGGTCGCCGGAGAAGAGAACAAGCGCACCATCTTCACCCTGCACGGCGGACGCGGCGCCGGCGATCACAAGAGCGATTTTGCCACCTACTCCAAGCTGGCCGACGAATACCGCGTGATCAGCTTCGACCAGCGCGGCCACGGCAAGTCGTCTGAAACGCCCCCCTTCACCTTCAACCAGCTGGCCGACGACGTGGAATTGATGCGCAAGCACTTCTGCGGCGACGACCAGTGCATCGTGATCGGCGGCTCGTTCGGCGGCTTCATCGCGCTGACCTATTCCGTCCGCCATCCCGACAGCTATTCCCACCTTGTCCTGCGCGGCACCGCGCCCAGCTTCCAGACCGAGGTGGAAGCGATCGAGATCATGAAGGAACGCGCCCACCGCGTGCCCAGCCTGACGCCCGAGATGATCGACAAGCTGTTCTCGGACCGGGTGGAAAGCGACCTTGAGTTCCGGCTGATCTGGCTGGCGATGCAGCCGCTGTATTCCGAGAACTTCAACGCGCAGGCCGCGTTCGAACGGACCCGCGACATGGACGTGCACGTCTGGCCGCACAACGATCTCTATAAAAAGGAAGAGTGGGAGCAGTGGGATGTCCGGCCGCAACTGGACAAGATCACCGCCCCCACGTTCATCATGGTTGGCGAAAACGACTGGATCTGTCCCCCGTCGCAGTCGCAAGCCATCAAGGACGGTATCCCGCACGCCGAACTGCATGTCGTGCCGGACGCGAACCACGCCGTCCATGCGCAGAAGTCCGAGGTCGTGCTGCCGCTGCTGCGCACGTTCCTGAAAGCCTGACCGACAACCAAGAGCCGGGGACCACAACCCCGAAAACCCCGACCCGAAACCCGACAGAGGATCCAATCATGACTTACTTGGCCCGAACGGCACTTTCCTCGCTGGCGCTGTGCGCCGCGCTGTCCAGCCCCGCGCTGGCCCAGCAGAACGATGACGATACGCTGATCATCGCGCTGGGCAGCGACGTGAACACGCTTGACCCGCACATGACCGCTTCGGTCGGCACGGACCTTAGCGTCGCCAGCCACTTCTACCCGGCGCTGGTCATCCGTGGACCCGACATGAAACTGCAGGGCGAGGTCGCGACCTCGTGGGAAGCCGTCGACGACCTGACGTGGCGCTTCACCCTGAACCCCGACGCGGTCTTCGCCAACGGTGAACCGATCGACGCCGAAGCCGTGAAAGCAAACCTCGAGCGCGTGACCGACCCCGAGCGCAAGTCGCGCATCTCGTCGTGGTTCCGCGTGATCTCGGAAGTGAACGTGATCGACGCGACGACCATCGAACTGAAGACCGAGACGCCCTCGGCCGCGCTGGCCGACCAGCTGTCGATGTTCTTCCTTGTGCCGCCCGCATGGGCCGCGGAAAACAACCCGGCCAACGAAGTCAGCGCCGGTGGCCGCTATATCCTGACCGAGCGCGTGCCCGGCAGCAGCATCACGATGGAAGCGAACCCGGACTACTGGGGCGAGGAGCCTCCGTTCCAGACCGTGATCTTCCAGATCATCCCCGAGACCGCCGCCCAATCCGCCGCCCTGCGCGCCGGCGAGGTCGACTTCATCGAGGGCTTCCCGGTCAACGAGGTCGAGCTTCTGAGTGCAGAGGACGGTATCGAGGCGGACGCCATCAGCTCGACCCGCTCGGCCTTCCTGAAGATCAACACCTTCAAGCCGCCGATGGACAACAAGCTGTTCCGTCAGGCACTGAACTACGCGGTCGACAAGGAAGCCATCGCGCAGTCGCTGTACGGCGGCGCCGCCGAAGTGTCGGCCTGCCAGTGGATGACCGATGACTACTTCGGCTTCAACGCGGATCTCGAGCCCTACCCCTATGACCCGGAACGCGCGATGGAACTGATCGCGGAATCGGGTGTGGACCTGAGCGAGCCGCTGACCTTCGAAGTGCCGGTCGGTGTCTACGTGCAGGGCGAGGAAGCCTCGCAGGTCATCGCCGCGATGTTCGAGGCCGTCGGCGTGCCGACCACCCTGAACGAGATGTCCTTCGGCGCGTTCATGGAAAAGCACGTTCCCGCCAAGGACCTCGGCCAGATGGCCTATCTGACCTACGCTTGGGCCACGCTTGATGCCGACGGCATCCTGGGTCTGACCGAGCCGGGCACCGCCTACGACTACTGGAACAACGCCGAGTTCGGCGAGTACTTCAACGAAGGCCGTTCCAGCACCGATCCCGAGGTCCGGATGGAAGCCTATCGCAAGGCGACCGAGGTGATGTGCGACGACGCCCCGGCGGTGTTCCTGTACGCCCAGCCGGTGACCTACGCGCTCAGCGACGCCGTGACGTGGGAAGCCCGCGGCGACGACTGGAAGCGCGCTTGGGACTTCGCCCCGAACTGATCGTGACCGTCCTGTCCCCCGACCCCGGGGGGCAGGACCACCCCGGCGGGACGACCGCGCCCCGCCCCCTTTTCGGCATTTCCTTTCCCCGACACGATGCGCGCCCGCGCACTGGATGGATGACGGCTATGGAACTTTGTGAAATCAAGAGCTTTCTGGCCATTGCCGACCTTGGCAGCATCTCTCGCGCGGCGCTGCGCCTTGGGGTTCCCCAACCGACGCTCAGCCGCCAGATCAGCCGGCTTGAACAGGACCTCGGCGCCGCGCTGCTGTACCGCCACGGTCGCGGCGCAAGCCTGACCGACACCGGGCGGCAGTTCCGCGAAAAGGTCGTTCCGCTGATTCAGGATCTCGAACGCCTGCGGACCGAAATCTCGGCCCGCGCGGGCACCGACGCTGGGACCGTGCGGCTTGGCATCCCGCAGTCGGTCAGTCGTTCGATCGCCGCCTCTGTCGCGGCCAGCTTCCACCGCCAGTGCAGCCCCGCCCGGCTTCAGCTGGTCGAAGCGAACAGTAGCACGCTTGCCGAATGGCTGGCCGACGGCGAGGTCGACGCCGCCATCTTTTACGANCCCCACAAGGCACCGCATATCTCGGTCGAGCCGGTCTTCTCGGAAGAGTTGTTCCTGATCGCCGCCGCCGGTCCGGCGCAACCCGCCGGCCCCGCGCGCATCGCCGACATCGACCCCGGGCGCCTGATCCTGACCACCGACGGACAGGGCCTGCGCCGCAGCATCGAAGCGGCCTTCGACGATGCCGGTCGCGCGCTGGACGCTGCGATGGAGATCGACTCGATCGCGGCGGTCAAGGAACTGATCGAGACCGAGGGTTTCGTGGGCATCCTGCCCTTCGGCGTGGTCCACCGCGAAGTCGAGGCCGGACGCCTTGCCGCCCGCCCGATCCTCGCCGGCGTGCCGATGACGGCAGAGCTGGTGGTGGGGACCGCACTGTCGCAGCCCGTCACCTCGGCCACGCGACAGTTGCTGCGCATCATCGGCACCGAGGTCTCGACCTTCACCGCGCGCGGCATCCTGCGGGGCCGNGCCCGGCGCATGGGCACCGCCGCGCCGACGGAAGAGCGCCCTGCCCGGGCGCTGCACGCCTAGGCGGCGCCTTGACCGGGTTTGTCTTCTCCGTCGGCGTCGAAGTCGTGGATGTTCTTCAGGATCGCCTCGAGATCGCGCACATCCCGCTCGCGGTAGCCGGGAAGCCCCACCTTCGACGCGTCCGCCATCGCTTGGATCAGCAGCGGCATCACGGGCGATCCCGGTACGCCGACCGGAGTCACCACGCCCCAGAGATAGGGGATGTGAACGCTCAGCGGGCGCACCGCCAGCCCTTCGATGTTCTGGATGATCGGCGACACGGGTTCCAGCAACGCGGCGCCAAGGCCCGCCTTGACCATCTGAAGCGCCGCCGCGGACGAGTTGGTGCGGATGACCGAGGGCGTTTCCAGATGCACCCGCTCGATCGCCGCCGAAATCCGTCCCAGCACGCGGTAGGGATTGAGAAGCGTCACCAACTGCCAGTCGGCAAGGTCGGTAAGGTCGATCGTCTCTTTGCGGGCCAGCGGCGCGTCCTCGGGCAGGACGCAGACACAGGACACCTCGGCGATCCACTGCACTTCCAGACCCGGGTGGTTCAGGGGCATCGACGCGATACCGATGTCCGCCGCGCCCGACGCGACGGATTGGATCACCGCCTCGGAGGTCTGGATGCGCACGGTGACGTTCGGCGGCAGGTTGCCACGCTCTTTCAGGATGCGCAGCGCCGATGGCACGATGGTCGATGCCATCGCGGCGGTCGACACGATCTCGACGGACTCGGTACGCCGGGCGGACATGTCCTCGGCCCGAAGCCGGGTGCGGCGCGCGTCGTCAAGCAGCCGCTCGACCTCGCGGTAGAAACTGACGCCATTCTCGGTCGGCGTGATCCGGCGGCCGTAGCGGGTGAACAGGTCGAACCCAAGGTCGCTTTCCAATTCCTGGATCAGGCGGCTGACCACCGGCTGGCTTTTTCCAATGACCTTGGCGGCCCCGGTGACCGAGCCCGTGGAAATCACGGCGGCAAATGCCTCGAGTTGCCGAAGGTCGAAAAGTCGTTCGCTGTCCATGAAAATCCCGCCTTGATCAAAGCCTACATACAATCGGTCGTCCGGCGCGTCAAAACTCCTGAACCTGTAACGCAACGCCTGCGCCAAAGCCGTCTCTTTATACCTATAGGACATTTGCACTTGAATCACATGCTATTTTCGCATCAGATCACACCGTCCGGCGAAAGACCGGATCTGCAACGAATACAGGGCAATTGACCGCGCTTATGGACGATACTCAGACCGACACCCCGCCATCGCACGTCGGACCGCGCCCCGAGTTCGCGGATGGCACGGACGCCGCACGCCAGTCGGTGATCTCTCCGGTACAGACCCACGGGCTGGACAGCGACCTGCGGCGGGCGCTGGTCGCGCGCATCTGCGCGATGGCCGGGCAGGACGACCTTGCGGCCCGCTACCGCGCCGAGATGCAGGACACCACCTTTGCCGTGATCGCCGAGGGCGCCGAGGCCGGGACCGATCCCTTCCTTGCCGCGATCCTGCGCCATGCCGACCATGTCACCGCCCGCCCCATCGACAGCACCGCCGCACATATCACCGCGCTTGAAGACGCTGGCCTGACGGCGGCGCAGATCGTGGCGCTGTCGGAACTGATCGCCTTTGCGAACTATCATGCCCGCGTCCACGCCGGACTGGCGCTGCTGGGAGCCCCGTCATGAGCACCGGATTCACCATGCGCCCCCTCGTCTGGCACCCGCATATCGCGCCACTGGAGATGGAGGACGCAAGCCCCGCGCAACTGGAAGCGATGCAGGTCACGCCCTCGGGCGGCAAGGTGTCGCCCTATGTGCGGACGCTGGCCCACGACCCCGAATCCTATGCCGCGCGGACCAAGTTGTATAACCTTGTGATGTACGCCAAGGGCGGTCTGGCGAACGAGTGGCGCGAGCTTGGCGCGCTGGTCGCGTCGCGCGTGAATGGCTGCGTCTATTGCGCGTCGGTCCACGCCAAGCGGCACATGCAGATCACCGGCGAAGACACCGTGGTGAAAGAACTTTACCTCAAGGGGCTCGACGGCGACTTCGACGCGAAGACGCGCGCGGTGATCGACTTTTGCCGCGATCTGTCGGCCACGCCTTCGACCGCCACCACGGACCAGGTCGCGACGCTGCGCGATCTTGGGTTCTCGGATGACGACATATCGGACCTTGTCCATTCCGCCGCGATGTTCGGCTGGGCGAACCGGTTGATGCACACGCTTGGGCACGCCGTGCCCGGCGACAAGAAATAAGGAGACCGCGCCGTGCCTGAACACGCATCCGGCGGCCACACGCTGCGGGTCGGCGCCGACACCGGCGGGACCTTCACCGACATCACCTTCTTCGACCCGGCGACGCAAAAGCTGACGGTCTGGAAGGTGTCCAGCACCACCGGCGACCCGTCCGAGGCCATCGCCACCGGCATCCGCGAGGGGCTGGAGCATTACGGCCGCGACGCGGGCGAGATCGGCTATGTCGGCCACGGCACCACGGTCGCGACCAACGCGCTGATCACGGGACAGTTCGCCCGCACCGCGATGGCGACCACCAAGGGCTTCCGCGACGTGATCGAGATCCGCCGCCAGATGCGCCCGGACCTTTATGACCTGCAACAGGTCAAACCCGCCCCCCTGATCCCGCGCGACATGCGGTTCGAACTGGACGAGCGGGTCGATTTCGACGGCTCGGTTCGTCAGCCGCTGGACCCCGAGGCGGTCCGTGCGCTGGCGCGCGAGATGAAGGCGCAGGACGTCGAGGCGGTCGCCGTCGGCTTCCTGTTCTCGTACCTGTTCCCCGGCCACGAGGCCGAGGCGAAGCGCATCCTTGCCGAGGAACTGCCGGACGTCTTCATCTCTACCTCGTCCGAGGTGGCCGCGGAATATCGCGAATACGAACGCTTCTCGACCACCGTGATCAACGCGGCGCTGGGGCCGGTGATGCAGGGCTATCTGAACCGCCTGCGCCCGCGCCTGCGCGAACTGGGTATCTCCGAAGACCCGCACCTGACCCAATCGAACGGCGGCGTGATCTCGGCGACCGAGGCCGCGACTTACCCCGTGCGGACGGTCCTGTCCGGCCCCGCCGCAGGCGTCATGGGCGCGCGAGAGATCGCCGTCGCCGCAGGCATGCCCGACGTGATCACATTCGACATGGGCGGCACATCGTCCGACGTGGCGATGATCTCGGGTGGGCGGCCGCAACTGGCGACCGACACCGAGGTACATGGCCATCCGCTGAAGGTGCCGATGCTGGACATCCACGCCGTTGGCGCGGGCGGCGGCTCGATCTCGTCTGTGGACAGCGGCGGGCACCTCAAGGTCGGCCCGCGCAGCGCGGGCGCCGTGCCGGGGCCGGTCTGTTACGGCAAGGGCAACACCGAGCCGACCGTGACCGACGCGAACGTCGTCCTGCAAGTGCTGAACCCCACCCACCTCCTGGCCGGCCGGCTGGAGATCGACCGCGACGCCTCGGTCGCCGCGGTTCAGCGGCTGGCGGACCGGCTTGGGCTGGGCGTGATGGAAACCGCGCAGGGCATCATCTCGGTCGCGACGGCGAACATGGCCAAAGCGATCCGCGTGATCTCGGTCGAGCGCGGCCACGACCCGCGCGACTATGCGCTGATGGCCTTCGGCGGCGCAGGCCCGCTGCACGCGGCGCGGCTGGCGCGCGAACTGGACATGCCGCGCATCCTGATCCCGCGCAATCCCGGCATCCTGTGTTCGATGGGCTTGCTGCTGACCGATCTGAAATCCTACTTCTCGCTGGGCCGCATGACCCCGCTGGACACCGACCGGATCGACAGCATCTCTGCCGACTTCGCCACGCTCGACGCCGAGGCGGACGCTTGGTTCAAGCGCGAGGACATCGCCCCCGACGCACGCGAGACCGCGCGCACGCTGGACCTGCGCTACGAGGGACAGGCCTTCGAACTGTCCGTCGACTGCCCCGAAGGGCCGGTGACCCCCGACCTGCTGGCCGAGGTGCGGCGGCGGTTCGAGGATGCGCACCGTCAGGTCTATGGCTATGCCTCGCCGGACGAACCGGTGCACATCATCGCGATCCGTCTTGTGGCGACCGGCAAGGTCGACAACGCGCGGCTTGTGACCTCGGACACCGCGACGACGCCGGTGTCGGACGCCCAGACCGGCACCCGCGACGTGTGGCTGCCTGAAACGGGCGCCTTCACCCCCTGCCCGTTGTACGACCGCGATCTGCTGGGCCCCGACCAAGTCATCGACGGCCCCGCCATCGTGGAACAGATGGACACCACCGTGTTCCTGCTGCCGGGCCAGTGCGCCACCGTCGACAGCTATTTGAACCTCGTGATCGAGGAGACCGCAGAATGACCGCAGACCAGACGCTTGACCCGATTACCGTCGAGGTGATCGGCAACGCGCTTTCCACCGTGGTAGAGGAAATGGGCCGCGCCCTGATGCGCGCCTCGTATTCGGCCAACATCAAGGAACGCCGCGACTGTTCCGCCGCGATCTTCGACACCGACGGCCACGTCATCGCACAGGCGCAGCAGATCCCGCTGCACTTCGGCTCGCTGCTGGGCATCCTGCAGGAAACCGTCAAGCGCACCGACATGTCCCAGCTTCGGCCCGGCGACGTGTTCATCGGCAACGACGCCTTCACCGGCGGCGGCACGCACCTGAACGACATCGTGTTCCTTGAACCCGTGTTCTACGACGATGCGCTGGTCGCATGGGTGGCCAACATCGCGCACCATTCCGACTTCGTTGACCGGGGCCATGCCCACATCTTCCAGGAAGGTCTGCGTATCCCGCCGGTCAAGCTGTACCGCGAGGGCGTGCTGCAAGACGACGTCATGAACCTTGTGCTGCTGAACTGTCAGGTTCCGGACGAGCGGGTGAACGACTTTCGCGCCCAGTACTCGTCCAACCGGCAGGGTCTTCAGCGGTATCAAAGCCTGTGCGAACGCTATGGCGTTGCCAAGCTGCACGCGGCGCAGAATGCCCTTTTGGACTATGCCGAACGCAAGGCGCGCGCCGGGATCACGGCCATCCCGGATGGTGTCTACCCGTTCGAATGCGACTTCGACACCAGCCTGTGGCCCGACATCCTGCACCTGAAGGTGCTGGTCGAGGTCTCGGGCGACGAGATCCGCTTCGACTTCGACGGTTGCCCGGATCAGACGCGGTCCGGTCTGAACATGGTGTTCACCGTGCTTCAGGCCTGCGTCTACCTTGTCGTCAAAAGCCTGATCGACCGCGACACCCCTGCCAACGCGGGCTTTCACCGTCCGATCCGGATCGAGGCGCCGTACGGCTCGATCGTCAACGCCGCGCCGCCGGCGGCGGTGTATTCGCGTCACGACGTGGCACAGCGGCTGGTCGACATGATGTACGCCGCCCTTGCACAGGCGATCCCGGAACGCGTGCCCGCTGCTTCGACCGGCGTCACCGTGCAGACCATGAGCGGCATCAACCCGCGCACGGGCGCGTTCTATGTCTATAACGAAAGCATGGGCGGCGGCATGGGCGCGCGCGCCGCGCTGGACGGACTGGACGGGGTGCACGTCAACACGACGAACTCGGCCAACATCCCGATCGAGGCGCTAGAGACAGAGCATCCGCTGCGGGTCGAGGCCTATGAACTGGTGCAGGACTCGGGCGGCCCCGGCCGGTTCCGGGGCGGCATGGCGATCCGGCGCAAGATCTCTCCCGTCGGCCACGCGGCCACGGCCAACCTTGGCGGCCCGCTGACCCGCATCCCCGCGTGGGGGCTGGACGGCGGCCATGACGGCAGCCTGTCGCACATCGAGATGTCGGCGGGCGCCGCGGCTTTGAAGGAACGCAACGGCGTGCTGACCGATGGCCAAAGCGCGGCGGTGCACACCTCGGGCGGCGGCGGCCAGGGCGACCCCAAACTGCGTGACCGCGACCTGGTACGCCGCGACCTGCGCGAGGGCCGGATCTCGGAGAAGGCCGCGAAAGAGATCTACGGTCTGGAGTGATCTGGTGCGCGTCGCGCTAACTGCGGCGTTCCAAGAACTGGCGGCCGAAGACGGTCCCGGCGATGCGAACATGAAAAAGGGCCCTCCGCGCGGGGGCCCTTCTCTTTAATAAACGGGTCGACCGCCGGGCGGACTGTCCTTCAAGGACGTTTGTTAAGGTCCACGGCACAAGGTTGGGGTTTCGCTTCGCCTTTGGGCTCTGCCATAAGCACATCATGAAGAAATACGGACGCACATTTCATTTACCCAATTCACCCGGCGTTGGGAACGACGACAAGATCATTCAGGATCTTGCTCAATTGCGTGCGGCCCCCGAGGTTGTGTTCACCGAGAAAATGGATGGTGAAAACACGACCATTTTCTCTGGTGGCTGCCATGCGCGAAGCCCTGACAGCGGCTACCACCCATCTCGCGACTGGATGAAGGCGTACGCCGCTGGCATCTCACCAAGTCTCTCTGCCGATGAACGAATTGTTGGCGAGTATTTGTTTGCAAAGCACTCGGTCGCCTACGACCACCTTCCATCATACTTCCTTGGCTTTGCATGGTTCGTCGGCGACGAGGTTCAAGGCTGGGACCATACGATAGAGAGGTTCACAGAATTGGGCATAGCGACCGTGCCAGTCTTGCATCGGGGTCAGTTCAATGACGCTACGGTCAAAATGGTATTGGAAAGCCTCGATCTTCAAAAACAAGAAGGCTTCGTCGTGAGATCGAGCTCGTCATTCCTCGAGCGTGAACAGCCGACTCATATCGCGAAGTACGTCCGTGAGGGCCACGTTCAAAGTGACACGCATTGGACCAAAGCCGAGATCGTCAAGAATGGGCTTCGTCGCAACAGCTGACGTTTGCCGTGCTTAATCATTCGGTTGGTTAGGCTTGGCGCACTCATCAGACCGCCCGCCACTACGGGTCCTACTGTGGGTCACCAACGACAAGGGCCCTCCGCGCGGGGGCCCTTTTCCATTCGTTACAGCGGGTCCAAGGTGCCCGGCCCGCATGCCACACGCCGTCAGCCCAGTTCCGCCGCCCGCGCCAGCGAGTTGAACATGCCGATGCGTTGCAGGAACGACCGCCGGACGTCCGCGTCTTCCATCCGGCGCGCCATCGCGTCGCGATAGGCGACGCGGTCCTCGGGCGTCTTCGCCTCGAGGTCGCGCTTGTTCTGGATGGTGATGGTCTGGACGTGTTCCTCGGTGACCTGACGACGCTGCAGGTCGTAGCGATTCAGTTCGTCGTCGCCCGCGTCGCCTTTCCAGACCGAGATCATCCGACCGGTCAGGTTCACCGCGTCATGGATGCCGCCGTTCATCCCCATGCCGCCCAGCGGGTTGTTGATGTGCGCGGCATCGCCGGCAAGGAAGATGCGCCCCTTCTGGAAAGTGTCCGCCACACGCTGGTGCACTCGGTAAAGCGTCCGGTGCTCGACCGGCAGGTCCATGTCCGTTTTGGGCAGAACCTTTTGCAGCAGGCCGTCGCCATAGCCGGGTTCCAGTGCCTGATCGTCCGACATGTCGTTCGGAACCGGGAACATCACGCGCCACGCCGTCGGGATCTCCAGGAAGAAGTTCCACTGCTCGGGATCGGCCACGTAGGTGACGGTGTCGAGATCAGGCACCAGCGCCCGCAGATCCGCCGTCGTGGTGACGACAAGGAACCGCTCTGCCCACGTGAACCCCTCGAAACCAATGCCGTTCGACTGGCGCACGACCGAGCTTGCGCCGTCCGCGCCAATCAGCCAGCGGCCGGTCCGGGTGCGGGCCGCGTCGCCCTCTCCCAGCGTGACCGTCACGCCGGTTTCGTCCTGAGTCATTTCCGTGACCGGACTGTCGAAGCAAATCTCGAAATCGGGCTCGGTCCCGAGCTTCTCCAGCAAAGCGCGGCACAGGCGCCATTGTTCACACTGAAGCCGGTAAGGATGGCCCGTCAGGTCCGCGATCTCGCCAAAGTCGAACCGCCCCAGAAGCCCCTCGGACCGCGAGCGGTACTGGACGTAGGGCGCGGCAAGGCCCTGCTCGATCAGCCGATCGGCCACGCCCAGTTCGGCCAGCATGTCCAAGGTTGGCGGGTGGAACGTGGAAGCCCGCGACTGGGTCGACAGGTCGCTTCCGGCCTCGAACACGGTCACGGGGATGCCAGCCTGCACCAACCGCGCGGCGGCAACCATGCCGACCGGTCCGGCCCCTGCGATGAGAACTCTGTTATCGGTCATGTCTTCCTCGTGGATCAGTAAGAGAGAATGTCGGCCAAGTGCATCGAAAGGCCCAGAACCTGCGCATCGGCGCCGGCGATGCCTGCGACCGACAGGCCAACAGGGGCGCCGCGCGCGCCAAGCAGGGGAAGGCTGGACGCGCAGCCGCCCAGAAGATTGATGGCGGTGGGATTGCGCAGCATCAGCAGGTTGGCCGCGCCGTAGGCGGCGTCGTCCGCAAGGTCGTCGATACGCGGCGCGATGGTCGGGACGGTGGGCATCAGCAAGCCGTCATAGCCCTGCAACTCGGACTGTAGCTCTGACACATAGGTCGCGCGGACCCCGTCCAGCCGGTCCTTCGCGTCTTCGGGAAGCTGTCCGGCCGCTAGGATGCGCCCCGCCACGCGCGGGTCGAAGCCGTCGGGGTCCGCGGCCAGCCGTTGCTTCTCGGCCGCGAAGGCCTCGATCCCGGGGTAGGCGCCGATCTTGCCCATTTCGGGCAGTCGGTCGAAGGCCGCAACGCGCTTGCGGTCCAGCGTGACGCCAGCAGCCTCAAGCCGGTCCAGCGCCGCGCCGAACGCCTCGGCGACGGTGTCGTCGATCCCGTCCGTCACGAAGTTGGTCGGCACCAAGACGCGCGGCGGCGCGGTGTAGGTGGCGGGCAAAATTTCGGCGCCGCTCAGGACCCCGTGCAGCAGCACGCAATCCGCGAGGGTCGGCGCGATAGGGCCGATGGAATCCAGCGTCAGCGACAGCGGGTAGACCCCTTTGCGCGAAACCGTGTTTTGCGTCGGCTTGAATCCGGTCAGGCCGCACAGCGCCGCCGGGATGCGGACCGACCCGCCCGTGTCGCTGCCAATGCCAGCCGCCGCCATGCCATCGGTGACGGACACCGCCGCCCCCGAGGACGAACCGCCGGGAATGCGACGCGCAGCGCGGTCCCACGGATTCGCGGGCGTGCCGTGATGCGGGTTCAGGCCGAGGCCTGAAAAGGCGAGTTCGGTCATGTTCGTGCGCCCGACGATCACGGCCCCCTCGGCCCGCAACCGCGCGACGACCTCGGCATCGGCTTGCGCCGCCGGATCGCTGGCCAGCGCCACCGAACCGGCCATCGTCACGCGCCCGGCAATGTCGAACAGGTCCTTGACCGAGACGGGCACACCATCCAGCCGCCCCAGCGGTTCACCGGCCGCCCGGCGCCGGTCGGACGCCTGTGCCTCGGCCATCGCCGTGTCGGCAAACACGTCGCGGAAGACGCGCGCTCCCTCGCCTTCCGGATCGGCGATCCGGTCCAGCGCGGCGGTCAGAAGTCGCACGCTTGTCGTGTCCCCTGCCGCGAGCGCGGCAAGGCAATGGGTCACACCCTGTTCCAGCATGTCAGATCACTTTTAGAATTGTGCTTCGGAAAGACTTGATATGCGCCTCGGCCGCTTGCCGCGCCCCGTCCGGGTCGCGCGCGCCGATGGCGCGCAGGATGGCCTTGTGCTCTTCGTGGACCTGTTCGACATGCGGCGCGTCGCTCAGCGACAGGAACCAGAACCGCGCCGAGCGATCCTGAAACTGGTCCAGCACATCCGCCAGAACCCTGTTGCCGCCGACACGGTTGGCCCACGAATGGAACGCCCCGTCCAGCTTCATCAGCGCCTCGATCCGCGCCTCGCCGCCAAGCTCGGCCTCGGCTTCGGTCAGGATGCGGCGAGGGTGTTCCAGCTGGTCCTGCGTCACCCGCTCGGCGGCGCGGGCGGCGCAATAGGGTTCCGTCACCAGTCGCGCTTCGATCAGTTCAGCGATCTCGTCGTGCAGGACGGGCCGGACCCGGACGCCCTTACGCGGCAGGATGTCGACCAGTTCCTCTTGCGCGAGACGGTGCAATGCGTGGTGAACCGGCGTGCGTCCGATCTCTAGCTCTTCGGACAACTGCGCCTCGTTCAGGCTGGCCCCGGGAGGATAGGCCGTCGTGACGATGCCGTGTTTGATGCTTTCATAGGCCCGGTCGACAAGCGAGATCCGCTTGCCGTCCTTGCCGGCATCTGCGCCGCGACGGATCACCGGGGCCATTGGGGTCAGTCCTCGAAATAGTGGATTTCGAACAGAACACAGCCGTTCTCGGACTTGAAAGGTCCGTGATAGGCCCCCGGCGGCCGCGAGGCATAGGTCGGGCCGGTGAAGGACTCGCCGCCTTCGCCGTTCTCGTCGTTGCCCACGGTCAGATCGCCCGACACAAGGAAGACCTCTTCGAAGTACTCGTGAACGAACGGCGACGTGGTGTAGACACCCGGCGCAAAGCGCAGCAGGCGCGACCGGTTTCCCTTGCCGTTCTCTTCGTCAAGGCTGCCCGCAAGGATCTTCTGCTCGATGCCCTCCGGGTAACCCGGCGGGACCTCCCAGCCTTCGTCCATCGAGACCCGGAAGAATTCGAGGTGCGGCTTGCTTGTCATGTTGCTCATCATCTGTCCTTCTATCTTACGTTCAGCCAAGCCTGTCAGTCGGCAATCTGCAATGCGTTGACGCCAAACTCGTGACGCAAGGTGCGTTCCAGCACCGGGTCGACCAGTTCAAGGGCCATCTTCTCGGCGAAGTAGAACGCTCCGATAATCGGGACGGTGCCGCAGAACATCACGCTGCCCGGCCCAAAGGTCCCGCCCTCTTCGGCGTACTGCTCCAGCAACATGTCCGGAGACATCAGCCCCGCCAGCGTGCCCTCCTGGTACAGCTGCCATTCGCCATCGCGCCAGACCAGCGAACGCAGGACCAGCTGGTCCCAGTGCCCGCGCAGGTCGTCCAGCTTCCACAGCGCGGCGCCGACCGGCTTGCCGCAAATCTGCTTGGACAGGGTGACACCCACCGCTTCCAGCTTGCGGTCGGTATGGTCCGATCCGATCCCGATGCACAACGCGCCATCCGCGTTCACAAGCACGACTTCCGCCTCGCCCGTCGCTTCGCGCCCCACCACGTCCATCGCCGCGTCGACCGTCACCAGCGACGGAGCCAAGCGATAGAACATCGGCGTCCGGCGCGGGCGTGCTACACCGATTTCCTCCAGCTCCTTGATATGAGCCTCGACCGCCGCCGAATCGCGGCCCGCCCACCCGGCGATCACCAGCGACGCGGGGTCGATACTCACCAAGGTCGCCTCGCCAGAGGCGGCAGTACACTGGAATTCCAGGGAGTTGGTGGACATGGGATCTCCGCATTCATTTGTGATGTATCACTGTATGGATTCGCACCATTCCAGCGTCAACGCAAAAACGAAATTCTCAACAAAACACGCTACAACCGCTCTGCCGAGCAGACATAATCGTGCGTGAAGTGCATATAATTTCATCGAGGTAAGTAATTATCAGCCCTATTTCGCGAGGTTTTCCGAAATTCTGGCCTTCCCCTTGCGCGAAACAGATTGATACGCCATCACTGTGAAGTATCACAGATACAAAGGATCGCCACACAGGCGACCCCAAACAACAGGAAGGTCTTTCATGTTCCTCAGAAATTGCAGCTACGCCGGGCTGACGGCCCTTGGCCTCCTTAGCGCGACCGGCCCCGCCGCCGCGCAGGATTCGGTCGACCTGACCGTTGCCTCCTTCCGCGCCGGATCCAGCTGGTTCGTCTATTCCGCGACGATCGGCGAGATCCTTCGCGACGCCCTGCCGGAAGGCTCCACCATCGACACGCCCCCGCTGGGCGGCGGCCATGCAAACGTGCGCCTTGTCGGCGCCGGTCAGGCGGACATCGGCCTGAGCCACGCGATGACAAACAGCTGGGCCGCCGAGGGCATCGTTGCCTACGACGCCCCGATCGAGAACATCCGCGCCCTGATGGGTGGCCTTGATGTCTACTTCCTGAACGTCACCGCCGCCGGTGCCGAACCGGGCACGACAGTGTCCGAGTATTTCACCGAGGTGAACCCCGAGGCCGTGATTGGCCTGAACCCGCCGGGCAGCGTCGCGACCTTCGCGGGCGAACTGCTTCTGGCCGAGGCCGGAGCCTCGGAGGACGAGCTTGAGGCAACCGGCGGCCGCTACAACTACATCCCGATCCCCGACACCATCTCGGGCTTCGCGGACGGCAGCGTCAGCGCCACGCCGCAGATGATCACCATCGGCCACCCGATGACCACCGAGATCTCGCAGACCTCGGACGTCGTGCAACTGACGCCCTCGCCCGAGTTGCTGACCACCATGACCGAGAAATACGGCTTCGGCACCGCCGTCCTGCCGGCCGGGTCGTTCCGCGGTCAGGACGAGGACATCACCCTGCCCTCGTCGACCACGACGCTGATCGCCTCGACCGACCTGTCGGACGACGTGGCCTATACCATCGTGAAAGCGCTGGTCGAGAACACCGAACGTCTGGTCGCCGGTCACGGCGCGCTTGCGGACTTCGATCCCGAGAACGCATGGCGTCCCGAGGTCGTGAACCTGCCGCTGCACCCCGGCGCAGAGCGTTATTTCCGCGAACGCGGCTGGATGGAATAAACTGACCCGGCCCGCGCGTTCCGGCGCGCGGGCCAAACGACCCCGAATTCCTGGAACGTGTCCGGAGCCCCCGAATGAAACGCATCGCTACCGCCACGGCCCTTGTCTGGGCGCTGTTCCAGATTTGGATCTGGTGGGACAGGGAACTGGACCTGATTTTCGTGCGCTCCGCCCACCTTGGGCTGGCGATGGCGACCGGCGCGGCGATGCTGGCCGCGCGAAGCACCCGTCGCGCCGAGCAGGTCATCCTGCTGTTGATCGGCGTGCTGTCGCTTGTTCCGCCCCTGTATCACTATCTTGGCCACGACCGCTGGCTCAGCCGGATCTCTGGGCTTGATCCGGTCTACGCGATGGACTTCGCCACTGCCGCGGTTCTGCTGCTGACGCTTGGCGCGCTTGCGTGGCGACTGGTCGGCAAGGGCATGGTCTTCGTCGTCGCCGCCTTCGTGATGTACCAGCTGTTCGGCGGTTCGCTTCCCGGAGACTTCGGCCACCGTCAGGACAGCATCGGCCTGTTCGTCGACCAGCAGATCATGTCTATGGAAGGGATCTATGGCATCCCTCTCGGGATCTCGGTGTCGGTCGTCTTCTACTTCATCCTCTTCGCCGCCGTGTTCGAGCTGTTCGGCGGCGGCAAGATGATCGTCAACCTCGCGCTTGCCATGACCGGGCGCTATCGCGGCGGCCCGGCGAAAGCCGCCGTTGTCGGCTCGGCCCTGACCGGGCTGGTGTCTGGCAGCGCGGTCGCCAACGTCATGAGTTCCGGCATCTTCTCGATCCCGCTGATGAAGCGCGCGGGCTACAAGGCGACCTTCGCCGGCGCGGTCGAGGCGGTCGTGTCGACCGCCGGGCAGATCATGCCGCCGGTAATGGGCGCCGCCGCCTTCATCGTGGCCGACATGCTGCGCATCCCCTACACCCAGATCATCACGGCGGCCGCCCTGCCCGCGCTGCTGTACTTCGCGTCGGTCTTCATCACGGTCGACTTCACCGCCCGCCGCGACCGGCTTCCGCTGCTGTCGCTGAAAGAGATGACGCCAGCCGCCCAAGTACTGCGCACCTACGGCCATATGCTGCTGCCGCTGGGGTGGCTCGCATGGCGCATCGTCAGCGGCTACAGTGTGTCCAGCGCCTGTATCGAGGGCATCATTGCCACCGTAGTCATCGGCAGCCTGCGCGGCACCACGCGGCAGAACGTGAAGGACATCGTCCTAAGCCTGTCCACCGGAGCGCAGCGCGCGGTCAGCGTCGCCATCCCCTGCGCTCTGGCCGGCGTGATCGTGGGCGTGGTCGCCTTCACCGGGATCGGCACCAAGTTCACAGGCATCATCGTCGACCTGTCGGAAGGCTCGATCGCGCTTGCGGTGCTGCTGACAATCGCTGCCGCCATCGTGCTGGGGTTCGGGATGCCCACGACCTCCGCTTACGTGATGTCGGCGATCCTGCTGGCGCCCGCGATGATCAGCATCGGCTTCGACCCGCTGGCGACGCACCTGCTGCTTTTGTACTTCGCCGTGCTGGCGATGGTCACCCCGCCGATCGCCTTGGCGGCCTATGCTGCGGCGGGCATCGCCGAGGCGCCCGCAAACAAGACCGGCTGGGTGGCCTTCGGCCTGTCGGTACCGGTGATGCTGATCCCCGTCATGTTCCTGTACCGGACAGAGCTGCTGATGGTCGGCACCGTCCCACAGATCATAGGGGCGACGCTGATCACCATCGTCGCGCTGGTGGCCTCGTCCGCCGCTTCGACCGGTTGGCTGTTCACACGGCTTTCGGTGCCCGTGCGCGCACTTCTGGCGGTAAGCGCGGTGCTGATGGTGCTGCCGCGCGACAGCTTTCCCTACTGGGCCGTGGGTGGCGCGCTGTTGGGTGCTGTAGCCGTCGTTTCGTGGCTTCGCAGGCCGCACGAGCCAGTGCCGGACCGCGGCATCGCTGCCGACGCCACCGAAGCCGCTTCGGGCGCATAGGCGGTCCCCGGACGCCGCTATGCCTTGACTTTGCGCCGGATGTGGATATGTGGGGCGGGTCGCTGCGCTGCCGCGTGAGTATGCCGCGCCCAACACCCTGCCCCGACCGGGCCGGAACCGGGCCATCAGCGACGCCAGACTTCAGTTCCCCATCACGCAGGGTTCCTGACGCGACGGCCGGACAGTACGGGACACGCCCGCACATCCCGAGGCCAGCGCCAACCCTACGCGGCCGCACGCCCTGTGCGGCCCTGTCCATCGGTCACGTCCGTGTGGCCATGAAGGAAGACACTTGCTCGATTTCGACATGCTCGGCCTTGCGCCGACTCTGAACGCCGCGCTGAAGCGCGCCGGCCTGACCGAACCGACCCCGATCCAGAACCAGGCGATCCCGCTGGCGATGGACGGCCATGACGTGCTGGGCCTTGCCCAGACCGGCACCGGTAAAACGCTGGCCTTCGGCCTGCCGCTGATCAACACGCTGCTGGACCAGCCCGGCAAGCCCAAGCCGAAGACGGTCAAGGCGCTGATCCTTGCCCCCACCCGCGAGCTGGTGAACCAGATCGCCGACAACCTGCGTCCGCTGACCGAAGGGTCGAAGATCTTCGTCGCCACCGTCGTGGGCGGCCAGTCGATCAACCGCCAGATCGGCGTCCTTGCCCGTGGCGTGGACGTGCTGGTGGCGACCCCGGGCCGCCTGATCGACCTGATGGATCGCGGGTCCGTCGATCTAAGCCAGACCCGGCACCTTGTGCTGGACGAGGCTGACCAGATGCTGGACCTTGGCTTCATCCACGCGCTGCGCCGGATCGCACCCAAGCTGGGCACGCCGCGCCAGACCATGCTGTTCTCGGCCACCATGCCGAAGCAGATGGAAGAACTGTCGCGCGCCTATCTCAACAACCCGCGCCGGGTGCAGGTCAGCCCGCCGGGCAAGGCTGCCGACAAGATCACCCAGTCGGTGCACTTCGTGGAAAAACCGGGCAAACCCGGCAAGCTGCGCGAGATCCTGTCGCGCGATCCCGATGCCCTGACGCTGGTGTTCTCGCGCACGAAGCACGGCGCCGAGAAGCTGATGAAGGGTCTTGTCGCGGACGGCTATAACGCCGCCTCGATCCACGGCAACAAAAGCCAGGGCCAGCGTGACCGCGCCATCAAGGCGTTCCGCGAAGGCTCGATCACCACGCTGGTCGCCACCGATGTCGCCGCGCGCGGCATCGACATCCCCGGCGTGTCCTATGTGATCAACTACGACCTGCCCGAGGTGCCGGACAACTATGTCCACCGCATTGGCCGGACCGCGCGTGCGGGCCGCGAGGGCGAGGCGATCGCCTTCTGCTCGACCGAAGAAGCGGACCTGCTGCACCAGATCCAGAAGCTGATGAAGATCGAGGTGCCGGTGGCCAGCGGCGACAGCCCGCTGGAAAACGGCGCACCGGGTCGCAGCCGCAAGCCCTCGAACCGCCGTGGCGGTGGTGGTGGTGGCGGTGGCCAGCACAAGCGGGGCGGCGGCAAGCCGCAGGGCCAGAAGTCGAAGGGCGGCAAGCCCGAGGTCGCGAACGCCGACGGGGCGAACGGCAATCGCCGTCGCCGGTCGCGGGGTCGCCGTCGCGCGGCATAATCGCAAAGAAGTTCGGAACCCGGCGGCTTAGGCCGCCGGTTTCATTTCGGCGTCCAGCAACAGCAGGTCATCCGCCGACCACCCGTCGCAGATCGACTGCGGCGGCAGGCCAAGGACCTTGCGCGGGATGTCGGTGACCATCGGGATCGCCTGCGTCAGCGGAACGCCGAAGGTCAGAAGGTTCGCAAGCGAGGTCACCATGTCGATATGCGCCCCGGCAAAGGCGCCCTCGGCGTTGATCAGGTGACCATCGACCGCGCGGATCTCGTTTCCATACAGCCAGAAGCTGTCCGGCCCGCCGACGGTGGCCATCGCGTCCGATACCACGAAGGTCAGCCCGGTCGAGGGCCTGCCCCGCAGCGCGATGCGCAGCATCTCGGGCGTTATGTGCAGGCCGTCGGCGATGATGCCGCAATAGACCTCGGAATCGATTGCCGCCCCCAGAAGGCCGGGCGCGCGGGACGACATCTGGTCCATGGCGTTGAACAGGTGAGTCACGCAGGTCACGCCGGCGTAGAACGCCGCCCGCGCCTGCGGCAGGTCTGCGCCGCTGTGACCGGCAGAGACCACGGCGCCGGTATCGACCAGTTCGGCCAACAGCGCGGGGTCCGCCAGTTCCGGCGCAAGCGTCACGATGACCTGCAACCCCGCCGCTTTCAGCGCGCGGGCGTGATCCACCGTCGCGCGGTCCAGCGGGCGGATGTAGCGGGCGGCATGGGTGCCGCGTCGCCGCTCGGCCAGATGCGGCCCCTCGATGTGCAGCCCCAGAAGACCCGGTTCTCCGGCGGTCTCGATGGCGGCCTCGACCGCGTCGGCCAGCACCTCTGGCGCGTCCGTGATGACGGTGGGCATAATCCAGCCGGTGCCCAGCGCGCGGTGTGCGGCGGCAATGGTCCGCAGCCCGTCGGCGCCCTTGGCGTCGTTCACCATGACGCCGCCGCCGCCGTTGACCTGAAGGTCGGTGCAAGCGGGCATCGCCAGATGCACCTCTCGGTCGACGGGTCCGCCGTTGCGCGGCCCGCACGACACGACTTTGCCGTCCTCGATCTTAAGCACCGCCTGCTCGCACAGGCGTCCGTCCGACCACAGGTATCGCGCGCCGATCCGCATCACGCGGCCGCCTTCGCTTCGCCGCGGATCGCGTCCCCGGACGCGTCGAACAGATGCGCCTCGGACGGATCGAAGGTCAGCCCGACGGTCTCGCCCTCGGTCACCTTCATCGTTCCCGGCCCGCGCAGCGTGACCCGCCCTGCCCGCTCGGTATCGACATAGACGCTAAGGTCGGCGCCCAGATACTCGGACAACGCCACCTTGCCGGTCACCAGCCCCTGTTCAGGTGCGACCAGACGCAGCGCCTCGGGACGGATGCCAAGCTGTTCGGCGGGGCGCACCGGAACCGGCAGCGCAGGCTTTCCGGCGCTTAGTTCGACGCCGCGCGCGGTCGTCTCGACCGGCAGCAGGTTCATCTTGGGCGAGCCGATGAACTGCGCCACGAAGGTGTTCGCGGGCGCGGTGTACAGCTCGTGCGGGGTGCCGACCTGCATGATGTGCCCGCCGTTTAGCACTACGATACGGTCGGCCAGCGTCATCGCCTCGACCTGATCGTGGGTGACATACAGCATCGTGGCATCAAGGCTTTTGTGCAGTTCGGCGATCTCGATCCGTGTCTCGGTGCGCAGCGCGGCGTCGAGGTTCGACAGCGGTTCGTCGAACAGGAAGGCTTTGGGCTTGCGGACGATCGCGCGACCGATGGCGACGCGCTGGCGCTGGCCGCCCGACAGGGCCTTGGGCTTGCGGTCGAGATAGGGCTCGATCTGCAGGGCCCGCGCCGCCTCGTTCACGCGCGCGTCGATCTCGGATTTCGGCAGCTTCTCGGTGTGCAGCGCGAAGGCGATGTTCTGGCGGACGGTCATGTGCGGGTACAGCGCATAGGACTGGAACACCATCGACAGCCCCCGGTCATGCGGCGACGTGTTGGTCACGTCCCGCCCGTCGATCGAGATCTTGCCGGACGTCGCCTGTTCCAGCCCCGCGATCAGGCGCAGCAGGGTGGACTTGCCGCAGCCCGAAGGGCCGACGAAGACGACGAACTCGCTGTCTCGGATGGACAGGGACAGGTCGTGGAAGATGTCGGTGGTGCCGAAACGCTTTCCGATGTTCTCAAGGGTGATCGTGGTCACGGGAGGTCTCCTAAAGCTCGGGCTCGGCGCCGCCCGGATGGACGGTTTCGTAATAGTCGCGCAGGGCAAGGCTGGACGCGGCGGCGGTGTCGACAACGATGGTGGCGCGGCGGTGCAATTGCAGCGCCGAGGCCGGGCACACCGCCGACAGCGGGCCCTCGACCATCGCGGCTACGGCCTCTGCCTTGGCGGTGCCGGTGGCCAGCAGGATGACGTGCCGCGCATCAAGGATCGTGGCGATGCCCATCGTGATGGCAAAGCGCGGCACCGCGTCCTCGTCGTCGAAGAAGCGGGCGTTGTCGGCCCGCGTCCGGCGGGTCAGCGTCTTGACCCGCGTGCGCGAGCCCAGCGAGGACGTCGGTTCGTTGAACCCGATATGACCGTTCGCGCCGATGCCCAGCAGTTGCAGGTCCAGCCCGCCCTCGGCGATCTGCGCCTCATAGCGGTCGGCCTCTGCCTCGGGGTCCGGCGCGTCGCCGTTCGGCAGATGCGTCTGCTTGCGCGACATGCCCTTGGGGCCGAACAGCCGTGCCTCCATGAAGCTGCGGTAGCTTTGCGGATGCTGCGGCGACAGCCCGACGTATTCGTCAAGGTTGAAGGTCGTCACCCGGCGCAGATCCGCGTCCGATTTCACAAGCCCTTCGTAGACCGGCTCCATCGTGCCGCCGGTCGCAAGGCCCAGCCGCGCTTCGGGTTTCTGGTCCACGAGGTCGCGGATTTCATCCACCACGCGGGCCGCCGCTGCGGCGGCATCGGGGAGTATAAGCAGTTTCATGTCGTTATCCCTTTACCGCACCGCCGGTCATCGAGCCGCCGATATGACGGTACATGACAAGCCCAAGCAACACCGGCGGCGCCGCCGATACCATGATGATCGCAGCCGCAACGCCCCATTGCACGCCTCCGCCGCCCGAAGCGAAGAAGAAAGAGGCGCCAACGGTCACCGGAACGGCATCGCGCGTGGTCAGCATCAGGCCGAACAGGAACTCGTTCCATGCCGTGATGAAGCCGAAGATGAACACCGTCACAATGGCCGGTCGGCACATCGGCAGCACGATCCGGAACAGCAGCGTCGCCATCGACGCCCCGTCCATCCGCGCGGCTTCTTCCAGTTCATACGGCAGGTCGCGCACGGTGTTGGTCAGGATCAGCAGCGCGATCGGGATGTTCACGACGGCCAGGATCAGGCCAAGGCCAAGCTTGGTGTCCAGCAGGCCAAGCGACTGGTACATCAGGTACAGCGGGATCGCGAAGACGATCAGCGGCAGCGCCCGCAGGTTCACCGCCGCGGGGAACAGCACGTTCAGCCCCACCCCGCGCCGCGCCATCGCCCATGCCGCCGGAAAGCACAGCGCGATCGGAAGGATGGTGCCGATCAGCGCGGCGGTCAGCGAGTTTCCAAGGAACTGCCACACGTCGAACCGGCCCGCCGGATCGAACACGGTGGCATAGTGGGCAAGCGTCGGCTCGCGGATCCACAGCCCCGGATTGCGCGAAATCTCGGCATTCGACTTGAACGAGGTGATCAGCGTGGCGATCACCGGGAAGTTCAGCACGAAGGCGACCAAGGCGAAGACGATCCAGCGGATCAGCGAAGCGATGCGCATCACGCGGTCTCCTTTCCGCGGCCCCGGCGGGCGGCGACGAACAGCACAAGGAAGGCCGCAGCGAACAGGATCATCGACGCGGCGATGGCCTGCCCGATCTCGCCCGACCGGAAGAACGCGACGTAGATGTAGATCGACAAAGAGGTCGTGGACCCGCCCGGCCCGGTGCCGGTCAGCGTCCAGATGTTATCGAACACGCGGAAGCCGTCGATGAAACGGATGAACAGCGCCACGCCCAGCGTCGGCAGCATCAGCGGCAGCTCGATCCGGGTCAGCATCCGCCATGTGCGGGTGCCGTCGACCGACGCCGCCTCGCGGATGTCCTCGGGGATCGATTCATAGGCCATGTGGAACAGAAGCAGCGCGAAGGGCGTCCACTGCAGCGTCTCGATCACGAAGATGGTCGTGAATACGTTCTGCGCCGTCAGAAAGCCGTAGGACACGCCAAACCAGTTATACAGGTAGTTGGGCAGCGGCCCGATGAACTCGTGCAGCACCAGCCGGTACATCAGGCCCATCATGGCGGGCGCGATGATCATCGGCATGATCAGGATCGCCAGCATCCACGGCGCGCGCCGCAGGATGGGCGAGAAATAGATCGCCAGCGCCAGCCCCAGCACGCATTCGGCCACCGAGGTCAGGACCGCGAAGCTAAGCGAGAACCACGTCGCCTGCCAGAAATCGGGATCGGCCAGCACCGCGCGAAAGTTGTCCAAACCGGTGAAAGTCGGCGCGCGCAGGGTCTCGAAGCTGACGTCGGACAGCGAATAGACGATGTCCAGCACGGTCGGGAAGCCCAGCAACGCCAGCAGAAACAGCACCAGCGGCGCGGTCAGGATGGCGTTTTCGGAACGTTGGGAAAGGGACATGGCAGCTCGTTTCTGGCGGGTCGGTTCTGGTGGGGCAGCGCCGTCAGAGATCGGAAAGCGCGGGGCCGGACTACACCGGCCCCGCGGCTGGATTACTTCAGCAGGTCGGTCATGCCGGCTTCGGCTGCCGACAGCGCCTCGTCAAGGCTTTGCGTGTCGCCCCAATAGCCGGTGAACTCTTGCGCCTGAAGCTCGTAGATCGACAGGGCGTTCGCGCCAGTGGCGCCGTTCATCACGTAGCCATAGTTGCTGGCGAACTCGCCCAGCGGGACAAGGTCGGGCCGTGCTTCGGCGACAGCCTCGATGGCCGTGCCGGTCAGGCCCGGCGCACCGCCTGCGGTGGCATATGCAACGGCGGCCTCTTCGGTCGACAGCCATTCAAGGAACGCTTTCGCCCCGTCCGGGTTCTGCGCGTTCTTGTTCAGGCCAAGACCCAGACCGTGGATGTGGGTGAAACGCCCCTCGGGACCCGTCGGCGGCGCGACGCTTGCCGTGACCTCGGCGGTCATCGGGGCGCTTTCGGCACCCGTCAGCGCGCCCGACGCGCCGTTCCACTGTACCATCATCGCCACCTGACCAGAGGTGAAGGCCGCGTTCGCCTCGGGGAACTCGTAGGACAGCGAGTCCGTCGGGGTCGCACCGGCATCGTACAGCATCTTGTACATTTCAAGCGCGGTCCGATACGCCTCGCTGTCGACGGTGATGTTGCCGTCCGCGTCCATCCAGTCGGCACCGTAAGCGCGCGGCATGGACTGGAACACCATCATGTTGAACAGCAGGTTCTTCATCTGAAGCACGGTGCCATAACGGGTCGGGCTGTCGGGGTTGACCGAGCGCGAGAAGTACAGCGCGGTCGCCGCGAAATCTTCCCAAGTCATCTCGTCCGGCGCGACGGGCTCCATCGCGGTGCCAAGGTATTCCTCGGAGATCGACGCATAGGTCGCTTTCGCGTCCTCGTCGCCCATCAGTTCTTCCATCAGGTCGGTGCGGAAGAACAGGAAATGCATCGACAGGTCGGTCGGCACGCCATACTGGGCGCCTTCGAACTGCATGGTCGACAGCACGGTGTCGCCGAACACGCCCTCGGCCTCGTCCGACAGGGTGATCGGTTCCATGTACGGCGCGTAGCGGCCGATCGAATAGGTCGCCAGCAGGTTCACGTCGAACGCGTCAGACCCGGCGGCAAGGTCGGCTTGCAGCTTGTCGAAGAAACCGTCGCGGCTGAAGAACAGCAGCTCGACCTTGTTGTCCTCGGCCACGTCTTCCTTGGCGTTATAGATCTCGGTCACGGCGCGCAGCGCCTCTTCCTCGGGGCCGCCCGGCCAGCCAAGAACAGTCACCTCGGCCTGCGCGGCCGTTGCCATCAGCGCGCTCAGCGCGGTGGCGGTCAGCATCTTCTTGCGGAAAGTCATTGTCTTACCTCCTGTTGGGATTTTGTTTCGCACTCAGTTACTTGAGAAGTCATCCGCCAGCGCAGCGGCACCCACCGCGCCAGCCAGAACGCCAAGCTGCGCCGGCACAAGCGCGGGCCGCAGCGCAGGCGGCAGCGCCGCGTGATGCGCGGCCACGTTGTCGATGAAGCCGTCGGACAGCCCAATGCCGCCACCCATGACGATGCGCACCGGGTCCAGCGTCAGTTGCACGTCGCCGGTCAGCTCTGCCACGCGCCGTTCCGCCGTGTCGCGCAGATCCTGCGCCCACGCCTCGCCTCGCTTGGCTGCTTCGAACACGCCGCGCGCATCCGCCGGATGGCCAGCGGCGTCGGCCGCCTCGGTCAGCCAGCGGCCCGCCATGCGGGATTCAAGCCGGGCGCCGTTGCGGCCACCGATCCGCATCTGGCCGAAGTGACCGGCAATGCCGCCGCGCCCGCGCAGAAGCTGTCCTCCGGATACGATACCGCCGCCGATGCCCGTCGAGACGGTCAGATAGACCAGATCTTCGCCCCGCCCCGCGCCATAGCGGAATTCACCCCACGCGGCGGCCTGCGCATCGTTCACGGCCAGCGCCCGGACGCCGAACTTGTCGGCGGCAAGGTCCGTCAGGGGGGTATTGTCGGGAATGTTCAGGGTGCCGGGGTTCAGCGCCGACCAGCGACCCGTCGCGCTGACGCGTCCGGTGACCGCAAGGCCCAGCCGCTGGTATCGCCCGGTCCAGCCCGCCGCCAGCGATGCGGCTGTCTCCAGCCATGCTGCCGGACCGGACCCGCGCGCGGTTTCCGCGACCGCGTGATCCAGCACCACACCGTCTTCCACCAGCGCGCACAGCACCTTGGTGCCGCCGATGTCTATGGCAAGCGCGGCGCTCATGCGGCTCCCTGCGTCGTCGCGACCTGCGCGGCGACCGCATCCGCGAACCAGCCGGCGACGTGTTCAAGTCGGGTCAGCGCCGATCCCACGACCACCGCATCCGCCCCCGCCGCGATGGCGGCAGCGGCCTGTTCCGGGCGGTGATAGCGCCCCTCGGCCACCGTGACGTGGCCCAGTTCGGCCAGCCCCCGCACAAGGTCGAGGTCCGGTTCTGCGGGCACCGGCCCGCCCGTGTAGCCCGACATCGTCGATCCGAGGATATCGAAGCCCAGCGCCGCCGCGCGGCGACCGTCGTCCAGCGTGGCGCAATCCGCCATCGCCAGCGCGCCGCCCGCACGGATCGCGGAATACAAAGCCTCGACCGTTTCCGGGCGGGTCTGGCTGGTGGCGTCCACTGCCACGAAATCCGCCCCCGCCGCGATTAGGTCGGCGACATCGGTCGCGAACGGCGTGATCCGCACCGGGCTGTCGTCGAGGTCGCGTTTCAGAAGGCCGATCAAGGGCGCGCGGGTGGCCGCGCGCACCGCTCGCACGTTGTCCAGCCCTTCGATCCGCAGCCCGGCTGCGCCGCCGTCCAGCGCCGCAAGAGCCATCGCGGCCACGATATCAGGCCGGTCCATCGGGCCGCCGGTGACCGGCTGGCACGACGCGATAAGGCGTCCTTTGAGCTGTTCGAGCATGTCGTTTCCCCTGTCTGTGACAGGAAGGTAACCAGAACGCCAACTGGTACGCAACTGGTTTCTACCAGATTGTCGGAATGGTCCGGCCTAGCTGCTCAGCTCGGTGACAAAATCGTAATAATTTCCGTTGTATCGCGTCTCGGTGAATTCGACTGGACGACCTTCGGCGTTGGTGCAGCGGCGTTCGACGATCAGCATCGCGGTGCCCGGATCGGCATCCAGAAGCGCGGCTTCGGCGTCGTCCATCACCCCGGCGCGAATCCGTTGCGTGCCGTGCACGGGCCGTGCCCCTGCCGCATCCAGCGCGGCGTACAGGGAATCCCCCGCGAACTCGGGTTCGGGCAGCAGTTCCTCGGGGATCGTCGCGCATTCCAGCGCGATGGGATGCCCGTCGGCCAGCCGGACCCGGCGCAACCGGACAACCGTCTGATCCGGCATGATTCCAAGGGCCATCACCTCTTTCGGCGTCGGCCGGACGGCCTGACGGGACAGCCAGCGCAGCCCCGGCTCCATGCCCCGGCTGCGAATATCCTCGGAAAAGCCCGACAGGCGCGACAGCGTCTTCTCGACCCGCTTCGCCACGGTGGTGCGGGCACCGTGCTTGCGCATCAGGATGCCCTGCCCTGCAAGATCCTCGATCGCCCGCCGGACGGTCACGCGGGACACCCCAAGACCGTCGGACAGCACGCGCTCGCCCGGCAAAGCGGACCCGCGCGGCAGGGTCCCGTCGCCGATGGCCTCGGAAATGGTTTCCGTCAGGGCCTGATACCGGGACATCCCGGGCGCGCGGGTTTCAAGCCGCGCAATCAGGGCGTCGATGACCAACTGGTCCTGTTCTGCGCCATCTTTCATGTGACCAGAATGGCACGAACTTCGCCGCTGGGAAAGACCTCTTGGCCGCGACTGGTCCTAGACGATCCCGCCCCCCGCGCCGCTGACCGCCGGACGCTCGGCCGAGACCTTCGCCCGATAGCCCGCCGCGCGGTAGGTCGCGATGGGGTCGATGGCGCCGCCGTTGTCCAGCCGCGCCATCGCAAGGATCGGCTCGACATCGGTGCGGAACGCCTGCTTCAGCGTGGCCGCCGCCATCATCGCGTCGTTGTCCTGCTGGAACCCGGCCAGCGCCGTCCGATCCACCAGCAGCGCCTGCGCATAAGCGCGGCGCACCTCGTTGGCCGACGACATCAGCGACTCGATGGGGTCGGTCACGTTGTGGCTTTGGTCCAGCATATGCGCCGGATCGAAGCCCGGCTTGCCCTCTGCCGCGACCAGTTCGTTGAACACAAGGAACAGTCGGAACGGGTCGATCGACCCGGTGTCGAGATCGTCGTCCCCGTATTTCGAGTCGTTGAAGTGGAAGCCGCCCAGCTTTCCGAACTGGATCAGCCGCGCGACGATCATCTCGATGTTCGTGTTCGGCGCGTGGTGGCCAAGGTCGACAAGGCAATGGGCCCGGTCGCCAAGTTCCTTCGCGATCAGATAGTTGGTGCCCCAGTCCTGCACCACGGTCGAATAGAACGCGGGTTCATACATCTTGTGTTCGGTGAACAGGCGCCAGTCGTCGGGCAGCTGCGCATAGATCGCCTTCGCGCTGTCGAGATAGCGTTCGAACTGTGCGGTCAGGTCGGTCTGGCCCGGAAAGTTGGACCCGTCGCCGATCCAGATGGTCAGCGCCTTCGACCCGATGCCCTGCCCGATTTCGATACATTCAAGATTGTGCTCGATGGCCTGCTGGCGCGTCGCCGTGTCGGTGTGGCTCAGCGAGCCATAGCGATAGCTAAGCGGCTGGTCCGGCTGATCCTGAAACGTGTTGGAATTCATCGCGTCGAAGCCAAGGCCCAGCTCATCTGCCTTGGCCTTCAGGTCGGCGGCGGGTGCCTTGTCCCAAGGGATGTGTAGCGACACGGTGGGCGTGGCGCGGGTCAGCTGTTGGATCACACCGCAGTCGTCGAGCTTGTCGAAGATGCCGCGCGGCTCGCCGGTGCCGGGGAAGCGGGCAAAGCGGGTGCCGCCGGTGCCCACGCCCCACGACGGGACGGCGACGCCGTAAGCCGCAACCTTGTCACGGATCGCATCGATGGAAATGCCGCGCCGGTCCAGATTCGCGCCCAGCGCGTCATAGTCGGCACGCAGTGCGGCCGCGCGATCCTCGTTCCCCGCGTCGATGACGGATTGTTCGATCATTGGTCCTCCCTCGGCGGTTTTCACCGCCAAACCCACTCCGAATGTCGGAATTGTCGTAGGACGGGGGTCAACCCCATCCTACCGCGTGAATGCCTGCACGTTGCCGGCATCGACGTTGATGATGTTCCCCGTCGACTTCGCAGACTTGTCGGACGCCAGAAAATACGCGGCCTCGGCGATGTCCTCGGGCAGCACCGACCGCTTGAGCATGGACCGATTGCGGTACATCTCTTCCAGCCCCTCCTTGTCGGTGCCGTAGGTCGAGGCGCGCTGTTCCAGCCAGTCGCCTTCCCAGATCTTCGAGCCGCGCAGAACCGCGTCGGGGTTCACCACGTTGACGCGGATGCCCGCCTCTGCCCCTTCCAGCGCAAGGCAGCGGGCAAGGTGGATTTCAGACGCCTTGGCGGTGCAATAGGCGGATGCGTTGGGCGATGCGGCCAGCCCGTTCTTCGACGCCACGAACACGACCGACCCGCCCATGCCCTGCGCCCGGAACAGCTTGAACGCCTCGCGGCTGACAAGGAAATAGCCGGTCGACAGGATCGACATGTTCTTGTTCCACAGCTCCAGCGTGGTCTCTTCGACCGGCGCGGAACTGGCGATGCCGGCGTTCGACACAAGGATGTCCGACCCGCCGTATTCCACCGCCGCGAAAGCATAGGCCGCGGCAACGCCGGCTTCGTCGGTGACGTCCATCGTCACGGTGCGCACGACGTCTTTCGAATAGCGGCCCGCAAGATTGTCCAGCGTCGCGCCCAGCGCGGTCTNGTCGATGTCGGCCAGCACCACGCAGGCGCCTTCCGACAGATAACGGTCCGCCGTGGCCGCGCCAATGCCGCCTGCCCCGCCGGTGACCAGCGCCACGCGGCCCGCCAGCGATTTGGGCTTCGGCATCCGCTGCAACTTGGCCTCTTCCAGAAGCCAGTACTCGATATCGAACGCCTCCTGCTCGGGCAGGCCCTGGTAGTCGCTGATGGCGGTCGCGCCACGCATCACGTTGATCGCGTTGACGTAGAACTCGCCCGAGATCCGGGCCGTCGCCTTGTCCTTGGCGAAGGTGATCATGCCGACGCCGGGCACAAGGTAGACGACCGCGTTCGGGTCGCGCAGCGCCGGGCTGTCGTCGTGCTTGCACCGTTCGTAATAGGCGGCGTAGTCGGCGCGATAGGCTTCGACCTGCGCCGGCAACCCGTCCAGCACGGCATCAAGGTTGTGCGTCGCCGGGTCGAAATCCACCACCAGCGGACGGATCTTGGTGCGCAGGAAGTGGTCGGGGCAAGACGTGCCCATCGGCGCCAACGTGCCGAGATCATTGGAGTTCACGAATTCCAGCACCGCGTCCTGACCGTCGAAATGGCCGACCATGTGCTGATTGCCGGACACCATGCCCCGGATCCGCGGCATCAGGGCGGCGGCGACGGCGCGGCGACCGTCCGCATCAAGGCTTTCATGCTTGGCGCCGCCGAAGGCCGGTTTGCCGTCTGTCTTCTCGTCCAGCCACGCGATGGCGCGGTTGATGATGTCGATGGTGCAGGCATAGCAGTCTTCCGCCGTGTCTCCCCAAGTGAACAACCCGTGGCTTTCCAGCACGACGCCCTTCGCGTCCGGGTTCTTCTTGCAGAAATCCTCTAGCCACAGGCCCAGTTCATAGCCCGGCCGCTTCCACGGCAGCCAGCCGATCTCGTCCCCGAACAGTTCGGCCGTCAGTTCTTTCGAGTTCGTCGAGGCTGCGATGGCGATGATCGCGTCGGCGTGCATGTGGTCGACGTGCTTGCGCGGCACATAGGCGTGCAGCGGCGTGTCGATCGAGGCGGCGCGCGGGTTCAGGTTGAACGTGCAGTGCGGCAGATAGCCGACCATCTCGTCCTCGAATTCGACGCCGCGATACTTGCCCTTCAGCGCCTCGAGCTTGTCCATGTACAGGGTCGAGAACCCGTCCAGCTTCATCGAGCCGACGTCGCCGCCAGAGCCTTTCACCCACAGCACCTCGACCTGCTCGCCGGTGAGCGGGTCGGTTTCCATCACCTTTGCCGACGTGTTGCCGCCGCCGTAATTCGTGATTCGCTTGGCAGAGCCAAGGAGGTTCGAGCGGTAGAGCAGCTTCTCGGGCTCGCTCATGTTCGCCGCCTTGCCTGCATCCCACAGGTTTTCAAGGCGTTTCCCGACGCGTGTCAGCATGTGTTCCTCCCGAATGCGCGGCCTTGTCACCGCCCGATGCTACGCCAGAAGCTGAGACAACCGCCCCCGCAAGTCAATCCGTTTCGATCAAAACCGATCATTCTGCGGCGCAGCATGATTGGTTTTGAAAATTACTGATTGACGAAAGCTGAGATTCGTCCATCCTGAGGCGAACGGGAGGACACCGATGCACGAGACGGAACGCCACAGGGTCATTCTATCCGCCGTTCAGGAACGGCCGGTGGCGACCGTGGCCGAGCTTGTTTCGCTTACCGGCACCTCCGAGGCGACGATCCGGCGCGACATCGCCACGCTGCACGCGGCCAAGCGGCTGCGGCGGGTGCGCGGCGGGGCCGAGGCGATCNCGCCCCCCGCCCTGCCGGGGCTGGCCGGTCGGCCCTTTGCGGTGAACCAGACGCTGAACATGGACCACAAGCAGGCCATCGCCCGCGAGGCCGTGGCCCTGTGCGACGATGGCGAGCCGATCATCATCAACGGCGGGACGACGACGTTCCAGATGGTGCATCCGCTGGCAAGCCGCCGGGTGCAGGTGCTGACCAACAGCTTTCCCATCGCGGAACACCTNCTGAAGCACACCAAGAACACGGTGATGGTGCCGGGTGGCGCGATCTACCGCGAACAGAACATCATCCTCAGCCCGTTCGAGAACGACATGACCCGGCATTACTATGCCCGGCGCATGTTCATGGGCGCCTACGGCATCGCGCCGATCGGGCTGATGGAAAACGACCCGCTGCTGATCCAGGCGGAGGAGAAGCTGATCGATCAGGCGGACGAACTGGTCGTGCTGGTGGACAGCTCGAAGTTCGAGAACCGCTCCAGCCTTGTGCTGTGTCCGCTGGACCGGATCGACATCGTGGTCACCGACGACCGGGTCAGCGACCGCACGGTGTCGATGCTGGAGGCGGCCGAGATCCGGGTCATCGTCGCGCAGACCGGCGCGGCGCGCAAATCGGACGCGGGGTGACGCCGCGAACGTGATTTAGGGCTCAGTCAGGGAGGAAATGATGAGCATTACGAGAAGACTGTTTGGAGGAGCGGCGCTGGCCGCGATGATGGTCGCCGGTGGCGGCGCCGCACATGCGCAGGACACCGTGCGTATCGCACTGGTCGTCAAGGCGCTGGGGATCGGCTTTTTCGAGGCCGCCGCGAAGGGCGCCGAGGAAGCCGCAGAGGAACTGGGCAACGTCGAGATCATCTATACCGGCCCGACCGACACCACCGCCGAGGGCCAGATCGAGGTGATCAACTCGCTGATCGCCCAGCAGGTCGACGCGATTGCGGTGTCCGCCAACGATACTGACGCGCTGGTCCCCGTTCTGAAAAAAGCGATGGATCGCGGCATCACCGTGATCAGCTGGGACTCGGGCGTCGCGCCGGAAGGCCGTCAGCTGCACCTGAACCCGTCGTCCAACGCGCTGATCGGGAACATGATCATCAAGCTGGCCGCCGATGAACTGCCCGACGGCGGCAAGGTGGCGCTGTTGTCGGCCACCACGACCTCGACCAACCAGAACACCTGGATCGAGGAAATGAACAAGGTGATGGGCGACTATCCCGGCATCGAGGTGGTGGCGACCGTCTATGGCGACGACCTTGCCGACAAGTCCTACCGCGAGGCGACCGGCCTGATGCAGACCTATCCCGACCTTGACGCGATCATCGCGCCGACCTCGGTGGGCATCGTCGCCGCCGCGCGCGCGGTCGAGGATGCGGGCAAGGTGGGCGAGGTCAACGTGACCGGCCTTGGCCTGCCGTCGGAAATGGCGGGTGCCATCGACTCCGGCGCGTCGAAGTCCTTCGCGATCTGGAACCCGATCGACCTTGGCTACTCGGCCGCCTACCTCGCCTATGAACTGGCGACCGGCGATGCCGAAGCAGGTCCGGGCGCCGAGATCCCGATGGGCCGCATGGGCACCCTGACGCTGGACGACAACGGCGAAGGCGCGATGGCCGACCCGTTCGTCTACGACGCCAGCAACATCGAAGAGTTCAAGAGCATCTTCTAAGCTGTTCTATCGCCCCGGCGCGCCTGCCGCGCCGGGGTTTCTTTATCCGAATTCCAGGGGAAGACCGCGATGCAGGTCAGTCTCGACCCGTCCAACCCGCGGCCCGTTCCGGCGGATGTCGCGCCGGTGCTGCAGCTTGACGGCATCACCAAGACCTTTCCGGGCGTGAAGGCGCTGTCCGAGGTGTCGCTGTCGCTGTATCCCGGCCAAGTGACCGCGCTGGTGGGCGAGAACGGGGCGGGCAAGNCGACCATCGTCAAGACCCTGACCGGCATCCTGCAGCCGAACGCGGGCACCATCACGCTGGACGGTCAGGCCGTCGTCTTCCCCACCGCCCAACACGCCACCGACGCCGGGATCACCGCGATCCATCAGGAAACGGTGCTGTTCGATGAATTATCGGTGGCCGAGAACATCTTCATCGGGCACCAGCCCCGCACCCGGTTCGGCCTGATCGACTGGGCGGCGATGCGGGCCCGCGCGCGCGAAATCCTTGACCGGATCGACGCCGACCTTGATCCCGACATGCCGCTGCATGAACTTGGTATCGCGTCGAAGCACCTTGTCGCCATTGCCCGCGCGCTGTCGGTCGACGCTCGCGTCGTGATCATGGACGAACCGACCGCAGCCCTGTCCCACAAGGAAATCGAAGAGCTGTACGAGCTGGTCGAGCGCCTGAAGTCCGAGGGCCGCGCGATCCTGTTCATCAGCCACAAGTTCGACGAGATCTTCCGCATCGCCGACCGCTACACCGTGTTCCGCGACGGCCAGCACGTCGGCGAGGGGCTGATCGCCGAGATCGACGAGGGCGAGCTGGTCCGCCTGATGGTGGGCCGGTCGGTCGACCAGATCTTCCCCCCGCGCGACCACCGGGTCGGCGACGAAGTGCTGGCTGTCTCGGGCTATTCCCATCCGACCGAGTTTCAGGACATTTCCTTCACGCTTCGCAAGGGCGAGATCCTTGGTTTCTACGGTCTTGTCGGTGCCGGCCGGTCCGAGGTGATGCAGGCGCTGTTCGGCGTCACCAAGCCATCGGGCGGCGAGATCCGCATCGACGGCACCGCGCATCAGGTCCGCTCGCCGTCCGACGCCATCGACGCGGGTATCGTCTATGTCCCCGAGGAACGCGGGCGGCAGGGCGCGGTGATCGGACTGCCGATTTTTCAGAACGTCACCCTGCCCTCGCTGGCGCAGACCTCGCGCCGGGGGTTTTTGAAGCTGTCCGAGGAATTCGCGCTGACCCGCGAGTATACGGAACGGCTGGANCTGCGGGCGGCATCGCTGGATCAGGACGTCGGCAACCTGTCGGGCGGCAACCAGCAGAAGGTGGTGATCGCCAAGTGGCTTGCGACGAAGCCCCGCGTCATCATTCTGGACGAACCGACCAAGGGCATCGACATCGGATCCAAGGCCGCCGTGCACGCCTTCATGGCGGAACTGGCGGCGCAGGGACTGGCGGTGATCATGGTCAGCTCGGAAATCCCCGAGGTGCTGGGCATGTCCGACCGCGTGATCGTGATGCGCGAGGGGCTGATCGCGGCGGAACTGACGGGCGACGAACTGACGCCCGAGACGCTGGTGCGCCATGCGGCGGGGATCGGGGCATGAGGGTGTCATTCCAGAACAAGGGCCGCGCCGGCCCAAGGGGGGACGCAAAAGCGCCGCCCCATGGGGGCGGGTCGGCGCTGTCCGGGCTGACGCCCGGGCGGTCCCTAAATTCAAAGCGGACTTCCCCGGATACCTCGATCCATAAGAAAGGCCCTCGCCCATGACCGCCTTCCTCAAATCGCGCGAGGCGATCCTGCTGGGTGCAATCGCCGTTCTGCTGGTGCTGATCGCCAGCCGGTTCCCGGCCTTCGTCGAACCGTCGAACCTTGCCCGCGTCTTCACGGACACCTCGCCGCTGATCATCCTTGCGCTGGGGCAGACCGTCGTGATCCTGACCCGCTGCATCGACCTGTCGGTCGCCGCCAACCTTGCGCTGACCGGTATGGTCTGCGCGATGCTGAACGCGGCGATGCCCGGCGTGCCGCTGGCGGCGATCCTGCTGCTGGCCGTCGCGATGGGCGCGGTGATGGGCGCCATCAACGGGGTCATGGTCTGGAAGCTGTCGATCCCGCCCATCGTGGTGACGCTGGGCACCATGACCATCTATCGCGGCCTGATCTTCGTGATCTCGGACGGCGCATGGGTCAACGCCCACGAGATGAGCGCCGCCTTCACCGGTTTCCCGCGCTTCGACATCCTTGGCCTGCCGGTGCTGGCATGGATCGCGATCCTCGTCACCGCGCTGTTCTTCGTGATGATCGCCCGCACCCCGCTGGGCCGCGCCTTCTATGCCGTGGGCGGCAACCCCGGTGCGGCGGTCTATACCGGGATCGACGTGGGCCGGACGCAGTTCATGGCCTTCGTGATATCGGGCGCGCTGGCGGGGCTGACCGGATACCTGTGGGTCGCGCGTTACTCGGTCGCGTATGTCGACATCGCCGGCGGGTTCGAACTTGAGGTTGTCGCCGCCTGCGTGATCGGCGGCATCTCGATCGCCGGCGGCGCGGGGACGATCCTTGGCACGCTGCTGGGTGCGCTGTTCCTTGGCATCGTTAAGAACGCGCTGCCGGTCGTGAACATCTCGCCCTTCTGGCAGATGGCCATTTCCGGCACCGCCATCATCGTCGCCGTCGCCTTCAACGCGCGCTCCAGCCGTTCGAAGGGCCGTATCATCCTCAAAAGCGCCGAGGGCCACGCATGACCGACGCCGCCTCCCCCCGCCACGTCCCCGACCGGCTGCAATCGCCCGCCGCACGCCTGCTGAAAAGCTGGGAAGTCCTGCTGCTGGCCGTCGCCGTGGCGATCTTCATCGCCAACAGCCTTGCGTCGCCCTATTTCCTGAACGCTTGGAACCTCAGCGACGCGACCTTCAATTTCACCGAGAAGGCGATGATCGGCTTCGCGATGGCGCTGCTGATCATCTCGGGAGAGATCGACCTCTCGGTCGCCTCGATCATCGCGCTGGCTTCGACCGCGATGGGCGCGGCGGTGCAGATGGGCGCGGGCACGCCGGAACTGGTGGCCATCGGCCTGCTGACGGGCCTGCTGTGCGGCGCGTTCAACGGGGTGCTGGTGACGGGGCTGGGCCTGCCGTCCATCGTGGTGACGATCGGCACCATGAGCCTGTTCCGGGGCATCAGTTATATCGTGCTGGGCGATCAGGCCTATCGCGGCTACCCGTCCGGGTTCTCGTACTTCGGGCAGGGCTATGTCTGGTGGGTGATCTCGTTCGAGTTCGTTCTGTTCGCGGTACTGGCCGTGATCTACGGCGTGCTGCTGCACAAGACGAACTTCGGCCGCATGGTCTATGCCATCGGCAACAACGCGACCGGCGCGGCCTTCTCGGGGATCAAGGTGGCGCGGGTGAAGTTCATCCTGTTCCTTCTGACCGGCCTGATGTCCGGCATCGCCGCGATCTGCCTGACCGCGCGGCTGGGCTCGACCCGGCCGTCCATCGCCTTTGGCTGGGAACTGGAGGTGGTGACGATGGTGGTGCTGGGCGGCGTATCGATCCTTGGCGGGTCCGGCACCATCCCCGGCGTCGTGATCGCCGCCTTCGTGATGGGGCTGGTGACCTTCGGGCTAGGCCTGTTGAACGTGCCGGGGATCGTGATGTCGATCTTCATCGGCCTGCTTCTGATCGGCGTCATCGCCCTGCCCCGGCTTTGGCAGAAGTGGAGACCGTGATGGAAAAATACGCCTTCCGCATGACGCTGACGCCCGGCTGCGCCGACGAATACAAGCGCCGTCACGACGAGATCTGGCCCGAGCTGACGGCGCTTTTGAAGGACGCCGGCGTGTCGGACTATTCGATCCATCTTGATGAGGACACCAACCACCTGTTCGGCGTCCTGTGGCGCACCGAAGATCACGGTATGGACGCGCTGCCGCAGCACGAGGTGATGCAGCGGTGGTGGGCCCACATGGCCGACATCATGGAAACGAAACCGGACAACGAGCCCGTGGCGGTGCCGCTTGTCCCGATGTTCCACATGCCCTGATGAGCAACGTCGCCGTCATCGACATCGGCAAGACCAACGCCAAGCTTGCGGTGGTCGATACCGTCCAGATGCACGAGGTGGGTGTGCTCACCCGTCCTAACGCCGTGCGCCCCGGCGCGCCCTATCCGCATTACGATATCGAAGGCCACTGGGCCTTCCTGCTGGACGCGCTTGCGACGCTGCACGCCGAACACGGCATCGACGCGATCAGCGTCACCGCGCACGGCGCGTCCATCGTGCTGCTGGACGCGGATGGCGGACTGGCCTGCCCGATGCTCGATTACGAACACGACGGGCCCGACGCGCAGGCCGATGCCTATGACGCGATCCGCCCCCCCTTCGCCGACACCGGGTCGCCCCGGTTGCCGATGGGGCTGAACGTGGGCGCGCAGTTGCACTGGCTGCTGGAAACCCAAGTTGGCCTGCGGGACCGGCTGTCGCAGGTCGTCACCTATCCGCAGTTCTGGTCGGGCCGGCTGACCGGCAATTTCGCTTGCGAATACACATCGCTGGGCTGTCACACCGACCTGTGGCTGCCGCGCGAGGGGCGCTATTCGGCGCTGGTCGAAACTCTGGGGCTGACCGACAAGATGGCGCCGCTGGCCAAGGCAGGCGACGTGGCGGGCACNCTGTTGCCGGACATCGCCACGCGNACCGGNCTGCCTGCCGANACNCCNGTGTTCTCGGGCATCCACGATTCCAANGCCTCNCTGCTGCCGCACCTGATCGCGACNCAGGCGCCGTTCAGCGTGGTGTCGACCGGAACGTGGGTCATCTCGATGGCGATCGGCGGCCGTTCGGTGCCGCTGGATGCCGCCCGCGACACGCTGATGAACGTCAACGCGAACGGGGGTGCGACGCCCTCGGCGCGGTTCATGGGCGGGCGCGAGTACGAACTGGCAAAGCCCGAAACCGCGCCCCCCGCCCCGGCAGACGTTGACGCCGTACTGAATGGCAAGTTGTTCCTGCTGCCGTCGGTCGAGCCCGGCTCTGGCCCGTTCCAGCACCGCACGGGCGGCTGGTCCAACCCAGCGATGACTCCCGGTCAGAAAGGCGCGGCGCTGTCGTTCTATCTGGCGCTGATGACGGCGACTTGTCTTGACCTGATCGGCGCCGACGGACCCACCATTGTCGAAGGGCCCTTCGCCCGGAACCCGCAGTTTCACGACATGCTGGGCGCGGCGACGGGGCGGGCCGTGTCAACCGCCGCGTCGGCCACCGGAACCAGCATCGGCGCCGCGCTGCTGGCGCGGCCCGACGCGCCGGTGCCCGCGCTGACGGTGACGGAGGCACCCAAGGGCGACCGCTGGCGCGCCTACGCGACGGCTCGGGCGCAGGCCGTGGCCCGCACACCAGAACCTGCTACCAGTTCGTGAACGAGCCGTCGCGCCGACGCAGGTGCGGCGCCTCCCAGAACTCGAACCCCCGGTGCGACAGGGCTTCTTCGTTGACCTCGATGCCAAGGCCGGGCGTGTCCGGCACCGGCAGCACCGCGCCGTCCAACCGGCACTGAACCGGGAACAGGTCGGTGTCGTCGAAGCCAAGATGCGTCTCGGCCGGGCTGGCGCGGGTTTCCAGCCAGCTGAAGTTCGGTACGGCAGCCGCGAAATGCACCGTGGCTGCGGTACAGATCGGACCCAGCGGGTTGTGAGGCATCATGTCGACGTAATGCGCCTCGGACCAGCCGGCGACTTTCATGGATTCCGTCAGCCCGCCCACGTTGCACACGTCGATGCGGTTGAACTGGTGGATGTCGCGTTCGATGTACGGCAGGAACTGCCATTTCGATGCGAACTCTTCTCCGATGGCGAACGGCACGTCGGTCATCCTGCGCAGCGCCTCGTAGGCGGTGGGGCTTTCGTCGCGGATCGGCTCTTCCAGAAAGTCCAGCGTCCCGGACGGCATCTTCTGGCAGAAGCTGGCGGCCTCGGCCACCGTCAGGCGGTGGTGATAGTCGATGCCCAGCACCACGTCCTCGCCCAGCGTCTCGCGCGCCTTGACCAGCCACTTGGCCGAGTTGGCGATATGCTCGCGCGGCTCGTAGGTCGTCTTGTTCTCGTGCCCGTCGGGCGACAGGCGCATCGCCGTCCAGCCGTGTTCGACCAGCATCTGCGCCTGCTCGATCATCTTCGGCCCCGGCGCCTCGAACGTGGTGGCGAAGGTCGGGATCACGTCGCGCTGCTTGCCGCCCAGCAACTGGTAGACCGGCACGCCCAGCGCCTTGCCCTTGATGTCGTGCAGCGCGATGTCCAGCGCCGAGATCGCGGCGGTCAGGACGCGCCCGCCCTCGAAATACTGGCTGCGGTACATCTCCTGCCACAGCGCGCCGATGGCGAAGGGGTCGCGCCCCTCGACGAAGGCGGCGTAGTGTTCCAGCGCGCCTGCGACGGCCTTCTCGCGCCCCGACAGGCCGCTTTCGCCCCAGCCGTGAATGCCCTCGTCGGTTTCGACCTTCACGATCAGTTGGTTGCGGATGCCGACGCGGACGGCGAAGGTCTTGATCTTGGTGATTTTCATGTCTGTTACCAGTGCCAGAGTGTGCCGTCCTCCAGCCGGTTCACCGGCAGGTAGGCGCGTTGATAGGGGTGCTTGTCGGCCAGCGTCTCGTCGAAATCGACGCCGTGGCCGGGGGCGTCGCCGGGGTGCAGGTAGCCGTCCGAGAATGACCATGCGTGCGGGAAGACCGACAGCATCTCGTCGGTGTAGCCCGAGTATTCCTGAATGCCGAAGTTCGGCACCCACAGGTCCAGATGCAGGTTCGCGCCAAGGCAGATCGGCGACATGTCCGCCGCCCCGTGGCATGCGGTGCGGACATGATGGACGCCGGCGAAATCCATGATCCGGCGCAGCGCCGTCGGCCCGCCCGCGTGCACGCAGGTGGTGCGGATGAAGTCGATCAGCTGTTCTTCGATCAGCTGCTTGCAGTCCCAGATCGTGTTGAACACCTCACCCACCGCCAGCGGCGTGGTCGAATGCTGGCGGATCAGGCGGAAGCCGTCCTGATTTTCGGCGGGCACCGTGTCCTCCAGCCAGAACAGCCGATAGGGTTCAAGATCCTTCGCCAGCCGCGCCGCCTCGATCGGGGTCAGGCGGTGGTGCGTGTCGTGCAGCAGGTGAACGTCGGCCCCGTGCGCCGCGCGCAGTTCCTCGAACAAGGCCGGGATGCGGGGCATGTATTTCGCGGTCGACCAGACCTCTTCCTTCGGCAGGTCGCTGTCGGCGGCGGTGTTGGTCACCCCGGACGAGCCGGTGCCGTACACATCGGGCAGCCCCGGTATGCCGACCTGCGCGCGCACCGCCTTGTAGCCCTGTTCGATCCGCGCGCCGACCGCGTCGACGGCCTCTGAAATCTCGCGGCCCTGCGCGTGGGTATAGCACAGCACCCGGTCGCGACTGGCGCCGCCCAGAAGCTGGTACAGCGGCATGTTCGCGGCCTTGGCCTTGATGTCCCAAAGCGCGGTATCAATCGCCGCGATGGCCGCCATCGTCACCGGCCCGCGCCGCCAATAGGCGCCCCGGTACAGATAGTGCCAGATGTCCTCGGACCGCATCGGGTCGCGGTCCAGCAGGCAGGGCACGACATGGTCCTTCAGGTAGGACGCAACCGCAAGCTCGCGCCCGTTCAGGGTGGCGTCCCCGACGCCGGTCAGGCCCTGATCGGTATAGACCTTGACGGTCACGAAGTTGCGGCCGGGACAGGTCACGAAGACCTTGATGTCGGTTATCTTCATTCTCAGGCTTCCTCGGGGACGTAACGCACCCTGTCGTGGATGCGGCGCTGGTTCGGGTCCGGATGCGGGATCGCGGACAGCAGCGCCTGTGTGTAGGGATGTTCGGGCCGGTTGATGACCTGATCGGTCTCGCCGGTTTCGACCACGCGGCCACGGTACATCACCGCCACCCGGTCGCAGATGTAGCGGATCACCGACATGTCGTGGCTGATGAAGACGAAGCTGAGGCCCATCTCTTCCTGAAGCTGCACCAGCAGGTCCAGCATCTGGCTGCGCAAGGACACGTCCAGCGCGCTGGTCGCCTCGTCCGCGATGATCAGGCGCGGTTTCACGGCCACCGCACGCGCGATGCCGATGCGCTGGCGCTGGCCGCCGGACAGGGCGTGCGGGAACCGTTCGCGCCATTCGGGCGGCAGGCCCACCTGCCGCATCAGGTCCGCCACCTTGTCATCGATCTGCTTCGGCGTGCCGAAGCCCGCCAGCCGCAGCGGCTCGGCCACGATCTGACCGACCGTCTTGCGCGGATTCAGCGACCCGACGGGGTCCTGAAAAACCATGCGCATCTCGCGGCGGACCGCTTTCAGCTCGGCCTTGCCGGCGGTCGCCACATCGACCACCGAACCGTCGGCGCGGCGAAAGTCGATGGCGCCCGCGTCGGGGTCGTAGATCCGCAGCAGGCAGCGGCCCATCGTGGTCTTGCCCGATCCGCTTTCGCCCACCACGCCCAGCGTCTCGCCATCCTTCAGCGTCAGCGACACGTCGTTGACGGCTTTCAGTTCGCCGAAGGTCTTGGTCAGCCCGCGCACGTCCAGCAGGGGCACCGGTGCCGTGGCCGTCTCTGGCGCTGCGTCGGTGCGCACAAGCGCCTCCGAGCGGTGCTCCAGCTTGGTGACCGAGCCGATCAGCATCTTCGTGTAGGGATCTTTCGGCGCATGGAAGATGTCTTCCACGCTGCCGTGTTCCTTGACGTGGCCGCGGTACATGACCAGCACCTCGTCCGCGATCTCGGCCACCACACCCATGTCGTGGGTGATGAACATCACGGCCATGCCATGCTCGCGCTGCAGCTTGCTGACCAGGTCAAGGATCTCGGCCTGCGTCGTGACGTCCAGCGCCGTGGTGGGTTCGTCCGCGATCAGGATGCGCGGATTGCAGGCCAGCGCCATCGCGATCATCGCCCGCTGCCGCATCCCGCCCGAGTATTCGAAGGTATAGCGGTCGATGGCGGTCTCGGGGTTCGGGATTTCCACCTGCCGCAGCAGTTCGATCACCCGCTCGCGCCGCTCGGCCTTGCCCATGCCGAAATGGATGCGCAGTGCCTCGCCGATCTGGACGCCGATGGTGTGGATCGGCGACAGCGACGACATCGGTTCCTGGAAGATCATGGCGATGTCCTTGCCGCGCACGTCGCGGATCGCCCGGCCGCGCGGGTCCAGCGCGGCAAGGTCGACCTCGGTCCCGTCGCGATCCAGCAGGATGCGGCCGCCGGTGATCTTGCCGGGCTTGTCCACGATCTGCAGGATCGACCGCGCGGTCACCGACTTGCCCGACCCGCTTTCGCCCACGACGCACAGCGTCTTGCCGGGTTCCAGCGTGAAGGACACATCGTCGACCGCCACGAAATCGCCGGTGCGCGTGGGAAAGACGGTGGTCAAGTTCTCGACCTTGAGGATCGGGCTCATGGCGTCACACCTTTCCATAGGGGTCGGCGGCATCGCGTAGCCCGTCGCCGAGGAAGTTCAGCGACAGCACGGCGATGACGATGGCGGTGGCCGGGGTGAACAGCAGCCACGGGGCCTGACTGACGGCGCGGATGTTCTGCGCCTCTTGCAGCAGGACGCCCCACGAGATCGCGGGCGGCTGAAGCCCGATGCCAAGGAAGGACAGCGCGGTTTCCGACAGGATCATCACCGGGATCGACAGGGTCAGGACCGCGATGATGTGCGACAGGAAGGACGGCACGAGGTGGCGCACGATGATGCCCATCTCGCTCATCCCGTCCAGCCGGGCGGCGATGACGAAATCCTCGTTCCGCAGCGACAGGAACTTGCCCCTGACCTCTCGTGCAAGGCCGGTCCAGCCGATCAGCGACACGATGATCGTGATCATGAAGTAGACCCGCAAGGGTGGCCATGACAGCGGGATCGCGGCGGCAAGGCCCATCCACAAAGGGATCGTCGGGATCGAGCGCAGGAACTNGATCACCCGCTGGATGACCGTATCCACCTTGCCCCCGAAGAAGCCCGAGATGCCGCCGATCAGCACACCGAGGACAAGGCTAAGCGCCACGCCCACCAGCCCGATCGACAGCGAGATCCGCGCGCCATAGACGGTGCGGCTGAAGATGTCGCGCCCCAGCCGGTCGGCGCCGAAGATGTACATCGGCGACCGCGGCCCCGGCTCTAGCGGGCCGAACAGCTTGGTCTCCATCGGGATGAAGCCCATCAACTCGTANGGCTGCGTCTTGACGAAGAAGCCCACCGGNATCGGGTTNGCCGGATCACGCTCGAACTCGCGCCGCATCGAATCGGTGTTCAGCGTCATTTTCATCCCGTCGACATGCGGCATGAACTGGCCTTCGTGGAGCAGCTGCAACCGCTGCGGCGGGGCGTAGGTGTAGGTTGCCGAGGTCTGGTTCGGATCGAAGGGCGCCACGAATTCCGCGAAGGCCGCGATCAGGTACAGCACCAGCACCACGGCAAGGCTGACAACCGCCAGCTTGTGCTTGCGGAACTTCAGCCAGAACAGTTTCCACTGGCCAGCGGCGGCAAGGTTCGCCTCGTGCCCCGCCGTTTCCTGACTGACCGCGGGGTCTGTCGTCTCGATCGCCGGATCGTAGGTGAAGTCCGGCTCTGGTTCCTTGTAGGTCTTGGTCATTCCAGACGGATCCTCGGGTCGGCGATGGCAAGAAGGATGTCGGACAGGATCGTGCCGATGATCGTCAGGACCGAGATCAGCATGATCAGCGATCCGGCAAGATACATGTCCTGTGACAGCAGCGAGCGCAGCAGCAGCGGCCCGGTCGTTGGCAGGCTCATCACCACGGAAACGAGGATCTCGCCCGAGATGACGGTCGGGAGAATCCAACCCAGCGTTGAGATCAGCGGGTTCAGCGCCATGCGCACGGGATAGCGCAGCAGCAGTTCCAGTTCGGACATGCCCTTGGCGCGGGCGGTGGTGACATAGGGCTTGGACAGTTCGTCCAGCAGGTTGGCGCGCATGATGCGCACCATCGTCGCCAGCGCGCCGGTGCCGATGACGAAGATCGGCAGCCAGACGTGGTTCAGGAAGTCGACGAACTTGCCCCACGACCACGGCGCGTCGATGTACTGAGCCGAGTACAGCCCGCCGACCGACTGGTCGAAGAACGCCGCCAGCACATACATCGCCGCCAGTGCGAGAACGAAGTTCGGCAAGGCGAGAAAGAAGAAGGCGAAGAAGGTCGCGACGTAGTCGGTGATGGAATACTGGCGCACCGCCGAGATGATGCCGATCGGGATCGCGACGGCCCAGACGAAGATCAGCGTCAGGATCGCCAGCAGGAAGCTATAGCCAAGGCGGTTCCAGATCAGTTCCGTCACCGGCTTTCCGAACTCGAACGAGATGCCGAAGTCGCCGCGCGTCACGATGCCCGTGACCCACTTGAAGTACTGGACGTACATCGGCTGGTCGAGGCCGTAGCGTTCGCGCATCGCGGCCAGCGTGCCCTCTTCGACGGCGCCACCCTGACTGGCCCAGTCGGCCATCAGCGTGGACAGGTAGTCGCCGGGCGGCAACTGGATGATGATAAAGGCGACCACCGACACCGCGATCAGCGTGGGGATCGCGTACAGCAGTCTTCTGGCGAGAAAGCTCAGCATCTCGGGTCCGGTCTTTCGGGAAATTCAGTCAGGGGAGACCGGGGCATGGGCGGGAGAGAGAGGCCCACGCCCCGGCAGTTAGCTCAGCGGTCGAACCACCACTGAGTGAGCGTGGGTGCGGGGTGCCAGAGGTTGCCCGTGATCGGGATACCGTCCACCACGTTCCGCAGGTCCTTGGAGACCATCATGTACTTCGGCATGGGCCGCGAGATACCGATGGTCAGGAACTGCTCGGCCGACAGCGACAGGAACTCTTGCATCTCGGCCAGACGGTCGGCGTCGGTCGCCGCCGCGTTGACGTCGTCGTAGGCCGCCATCAGCTCTTTCACCGCTTCGGGCGGCTCTTCACCCGTCGAGCGGTCAGAGTACCAGTCCGCCCATTTCGAGGCGAAGAAGATGTCCGCCTTGAGGAACGGCATGTAGCAGCGCACGTCGCTGTAGGCTTCGGACAGACCGCCGACGCAGTTCCACATGTAGGCCTCGTGCTCGTTCGCGTACCACATCGTATTCAGACGCGCCCGGTCGGTGGTGCGGATCTGGATGTCGACGCCGATGTCACGGGCATACTGCTGCACCATCTGCATCACGTCCGGGTAGGACAGGCCGAACACGTCGGCGACCATGAAGTTGATCACCATCGGCTCGCCGTTCGGCATCAGGCGGATGCCGTCGCTGTTCTTCTCGGGCATGATGCCGTCAAGGATCTCGTTCGCCTTGGCCGTGTCGTACTCGGTGTACTGGCTGGCGAGCGTTTCGTTGAACAGCTCGTGGTCCGGCTGGATCGCCACCTGCGCCGGGGCGCCCTGCCCGACGTAGATCAGGTCAATGATCTCTTGCCGGTTGATGGCGTGCGACAGCGCGATGCGGAAGTCCTTGTTCTGGAAGATCTCGCGCTTGGTGTCGTCTTCGACGTTGAGGTTCAGCAGAACCACCGCGTCGTTCGCCGGTAGGTCCATCACGTCGACGAAGCGATAGTTGCCGCTGTCCTGCCCGTCATACAGCACCGACCGGAAGGTCGAGTTGTTGATGTGACGGAAGGCGAAATCGAAATCGCCCGAGGTCATGCGCAGGGCCATCAGCTGCGGGTCGTCGATCTTGGCCCAGGTGATGCCGTCGATATAGGGCAGCTGGTTGCCGTCCGGATCGACCTTCCAGTAGAACGGGTTCCGCTCTGCCACGACGCGTTCCTGATCGGCGTAAGGCACGGTCAGAACCCACGGGTTCAACGTGGGCAGATCAAGGTTCTGCCAGAACTGCGGCTGGAACGAGAGCGAGACCTTCGAGTTGAACAGCGCCACCCAGTCGCCCGCGGTCGCGTCCGCCTCGATCAGGGCGGGCAGCCCGTCGGCGTTGTACTTCTCGTGGAACTGGCTGAGGTAGTGCTTGGGGTAGATCACCGGATGGTGCCCCTGCCCGTAGGCCAGCTGTTGCAGGAACAACCCGTAGGGCGAGGCGAACTTGAACTCGACCGTGCGCTCGCCCGTCTGGGTCACGACGACGGGTTCGCCGCCGACGGTAAAGGTGGGCGACTTCGACGGGTTCAGCTGTTCGTTCATGAAGACATCTTCATACCAGAACAGAATATCCTCGACGGTGAACGGCGCGCCATCCGACCACTTCAGCCCTTCGCGCAGGGTGAAGGTGTAGGTGGTGGCGTCGTCCGACACCGTGAACTCTTCGGCAAGGCTTGGGACGACCTCGGACCACGTCGGGTCCCAGCGCACCAGAAGCTCGTTCGCGGTGGTCCGGGTCAGGTTATAGTGGTCGCCGTTCGCAAGGATCGTGGTCCGCAGCGTGCCACCATAGGTGCCGACGCTGTCGATCATGTCCTCGACATAGGGATTGGCCGGCAGCCGCTCCTCTACCGGCGGCAGGTCGCCGCTTTCCACCATCGCATCCAGCATAGGCGCTTGGTGATAGTCCTGCGCCCATGCGCCTGCCGTCACAGCCAAAAGGCCGGCAAGACCCAAGGGCAGCGCGCGCACGCGCCGTCCGAAATCAAGCATTGGATTGTCTCCTCCTCTGTCGCGCCCCTCCTGGCGCTGTCGGAATCGCAGCGATATGCACTGTTCGCCGATTTTCCTACACAAACGGTCCAAGATCGTGCACTATTTGTCAATACTTGTGTATGAAACAGATGAGAAAGCACCTTGGCGAAGCGAGAAAACCTGATAAATCAGGGCCTCATGTCGACGAAAGCAGATAACGTGACCCCTTTGGCCGATCCGGCTCCGGCCGAGAGTCCGGTCTGCGATCTAATCCGCGAGGATATCATCGCGGGGCGGTTGTCCCCGAACGAGCGGCTGAAGGTATCGGACCTTGCCCGCCGCCACGGCGTCTCGACCAGCCCTGTGCGCGAGGCGCTGCAAATGCTTCGGGGCGAAGGCTTCGTCGTCCTGAACCCCAATCGCGGCGCGCGGGTGCGGCCGGTGGACGAAAGCTTCGTGCGCAACGTGTTCGAAGTCGAGATGCTGATCGAACCCTACTTGACCCGCACCTTCGTCGAGATGGTGACCGAAGACCAACTGACCGAGCTTGATCGCATTCAGTCCCGTATCGAGGACCTGAACTTCGCGGACGAACGCAAGCATTCGGATCTGGATACGGCGTTTCACAACGTCACGTACGAAAGCCACTACAACCGGCACATGTTCGACATGTGGCAGAAGCACCGGGAAATTCTGGGCGCGATCAGCCACCGTTACCCGGTGTCGCTGACCCGCCGCAAAGCGGTGATCGAAGAACACCGCGCCCTGCTGAAGGCGTTCCGCGAACAGGATGTGGACACGGCCTGTGCCGTGATCACGCGCCATGTCGAGGGCTCTGGCCGCCATATCATCGAACAGATGCGGATGGCGGCGGCGCGCGGCTGAACGGCAAACGGGCGCGCCGGCAAAAGCGCACGCGTTCATGGTTTAGGCAGTTCGGCCTCAGTCGAACTTGTACGCAGGCATCCCGAACTCGGTCAGATCGCATCCGTCCTTCTGCTGCTCGCGCGGAAGCCCCGCGCCCATCAGCCCGTCGATCACGGTCCAGACCACCCACGACACCGTCGCCGCGAAACCGCCCACGGCCACCACGCCCAGCGCCTGAACGGCAAGGCTGGCGTCGGGGTTCGAGAAAGCCACCGCGATGGTGCCCCACGCCCCCGCCGCAAGGTGCACCGGGATCGCGCCGACCGCGTCGTCCAGACCAAGCCCTTCCAGCAAGCGCGTCGCGCCCAGCATCGCCAGTGCGCCGACCGCGCCGATTGCCATTGAACCGGCCATACCGGGGGCCGCTGGCTCGGCCGTGATGCTGACAAGCCCGGCAAGCGCACCGTTCAGCATCAGCGGCAGGTCCATCTTTCCGGACCGTGCGAAGCTGACAATCGCCATTGCAAGGACGCCCGCTGCCGCTGCGGCGTTCGTGTTGACGAAGATGTTCGACACCGCCACTGCGTCTTCGACCGTCGAGAACGACAGTTGCGAGCCGCCGTTGAAGCCGAACCAGCCCAGCCACAGGATGAAGGTGCCCAGCGTCACATAGGGCAGCGAGGACGGTGCAAGCGCCAGCGGCTGACCCGTCGGGCCAAAGCGCCCCAGGCGCGGACCAAGGATGACGATCCCGGTCAGGGCGACCCATCCGCCGACAGAGTGCACGATGGTCGAGCCCGCAAAGTCCGCGAAGCCCAGCGATGCAAGCCAGCCACCGCCCCAGGTCCAGTGTCCGACAGCCGGGTAGATGACCGCCGCCAGTACCACGGTCGAGGCGACGAAGGCCCAGAAGCGAACCCGTTCCGCCAGCGCACCCGACACGACCGATGCCGCCGTGGCCACAAAGACCATCTGGAAGAACCAGTCCGCGCCCGAGGCATGACCCGACAGGTCGGCCCCACTAAGCGCCGCCGCGTCGTCGGCGTGCCAGATGCCCGGAATGCCGATCAGCCCTGAAAGGCTTTCGCCGTACATCGCCTGATAACCGAAGAGGTAGAAGACGACCCCGGCCACGGCATACAGCGCGACGTTCTTGGCGCAGACCGCGGTGACCGACCGGTTGCGGACGCTGCCGGCCTCGAGCATCGCGAAACCGGCGGCCATGAACATGACCAGCGCCCCGCAGATCAGCAGAAACAGGGTGTTGAGAAGATAGGCCCCCGTTGCGTCCGCCAGCTCTGTGGCGGACGCGGGGCCTGTCGCCAGGGCCACCGCAAGGGCGGCACCCGGCACCAGGTATTTCCGTTTCATGTCGAAACTCCTTTTGCGCGGGGCCCTAGCCGGCCACCGCCATCTCGGGCAGCGCGCCGCCAGCGGTTTCAGACAGGCACACCGTCTCGACGAGGCAGGCGCCCACAAGGTACGGGTCCGCGTTCGCACCGGGGCGGCGATCCTCGAAATAGCCGTAGCCCTTCAGCGCCACGGGCTGCGGGATGCGGATCGACGCGCCGCGATGCGCGATGCCCGAACGGAACTCTTCGATCGAGCAGGTCTCGTGCAGCCCGGTCAGACGCTCGGCCAGCCCCGCGCCGTAGTTGCGGATGTGCATGGCGTGGCGCCGTTCCAGCGCCGTGACGGCGCGGTCGATGGCCGCCTTGCCGGTCTTGGGCGACCGGATCTCGGCGGTGGAGAAGTTGGTGTGCATCCCTGCTCCGTTCCAGTCGCCGACCATCGGCTTGTTGTCGAACGAGATGCGGCACCCGAACCGTTCCGCCTCGCGGTGAAGCAGGAAGCGCGCCAGCCACAGGTGGTCGGCCATGGTCAGCACGTCCGAGGGTTCGCCCTCGATGCCGCGATAGCCGATCTGGAATTCCCACTGGCCGGGCATGACCTCGGCATTGATGCCGTGGATCATCAGACCGGCGTCGATGCAGGCCTTGGCGTGTGCATCCACGAGGTCACGGCCGAACGCCACATCGGCGCCGACGCTGCAATAGTACGGTCCCTGCGGCGCGGGGAAGCCGTTGGTCGGGAAGCCCAGCGGACGCCCGTCCTGATAGATTGTGTATTCCTGCTCGAACCCGGCCCACGGCGCGGCGTCGGCCCCGGCGTCGGACAGCAATCCGCGCAGGTGGGCGCGCTGGTTGGTGGGATGCGGCTGGCCCTTGGCGTCCAGCACCTCGCACAGCACCAGCCAGTTGCCAGCACCGCGACGGGGATCGGTGGCGATGCGCGCCGGAACCAGCAGGCAGTCGGAATCGTCGCCCTCGGCCTGATTGGTCGACGAACCGTCGAAGCTCCACTCGGGGAAATGCGCCGTCTCGGGCTGATCCGGAACGCTGACGAACCGCGCCTTGGACCGCAGCTTCTGCGTGGGCTGGGTGCCGTCCAGCCAGATGTATTCGGCAAAACCGGTCGTAGTCATCTTATAATATCCTTCTTTGGATGTTGGGGGGGTGAGCAACTGGGCTCAGTAGAATCGCAACCGCGAGGCGGCGGCGACGTCGGCGCGGGTCAGGCCCACGTCATCGAGCAGGTAGTCGGGCAAGGCTTCCAGCCGCTGGTAATCCCGGCGGCTGCGGAAGTAGCCGAAAAGCGTCGCCACTATGGACGGGCGGCGCCGACGGTGGCGCAGGTGCGCCTGCGACTGTCCGACAATGCTGCGATAGGAAAGGTCGAGGCCGGTAAAGGCCATCGCCATCTGATTGTTGTACATCTTGAATCTCCAATGATTGCGAGGCGGCCCGCCGCAATGCGCGGACCTGTCTTCCCGCCCCCCTCCTCCAAGGGGCGTGGGATCGGGTGACGCCACGCGTCCTGCGCGGCTGTTGTGGTGGTGGGACGGTCCCGCGGTCAGGACAGCAGGCGCTGCCTTTGCCGGGATCCCTGCAATTGCCCGCGCCTGCGACGGGCAAGGTCGGTCAGCGACAGGCCAAGGTGCTCTTGCACCTGCTGCCGCAGGATTTCGGGTGTCTCGAAGCCGCAGGCGGCGGCGACCTGATCGGTCGTAAGCGCGCCTTCGGACAGAAGCTTGCGGGCATGTTCGACCTGCGCGATCTCGAAGTACCGCGCGAAGGTCATGTGGCGCCCATCGGTCCCGGTGCGCGGCGTCTCGCAGGGGCGGGCCGGTGCGGTCATCACCTCGGCGTGCGACCGCGCGATACGGTCAAGCCGCACGGCCTCTGCCCGACAGATCGAAGCGAGGGCCGTATCGACATCGTCTTCGCATTTCAGGAGCGTGCCGAACCCCAGCCCCGTCAACAGCGCCCGCGCTGCGGCGTCCGGCCCGGCAAGACGCATCTCGCCGCGTACGCCCTGCATCAGCTTGCCTGCCACGACCAGCCCGCGCACACCGGCCCGTGTCAGGCGCCCCGCGTCTGACAGATCGACGATCAGGCGGGTCCAGCCTGCTTCGAGCACGTCCACCAATGCGTCGTACAACGGACCGGCGGCGCGGCGATCAATCTCGCCGTGGATGGAAAAGATAAGGCAATCGCCAATGGTATCGGTTTTGAATTTCATGATCTCTGCTTTCTGGAACGCTTTCGCCATCCCGGACGCGAACCGCCCGGGTTGGGAAAGGACATCGGGTTTGGTCAGCGGATGCGGACTTGCATCGGGGTGATGGCGCGGATGCCGTCGATCCCGCGCATCGCGGGGGGCACCAGCACGTCTAGGTCGGGGGCGTTGGCCGTCAGCGCCGCAAGCCCCTCTTCCAATTCGATCCGCGCCAGCATCTCGCCGATGCAGCGGTGCGGACCCAGCCCGAAGGCGGGATGATGCGGAGGCCGGTCCGCCCGGTGGATGTCGTACACATCGGGCCGCGCGCAGACGTCGGGATCGCGCAGGGCGGACAGCAGGCTGGCGCAGATCGTCGCGCCCTTCGGGATCGTCGCGTCCCCGAATGTCACCGGCCCGCGCGCATAGCGCATGACCGAGGCCAATGGCGGTTCGACCCGCAAGGCTTCCGACACGGCGGCCGGTATCAGGCCCGGATCGTCCCGCAGTCCCTGCCAGTCGCCGCCCGGCCCCGCCGCAAGCGCGACCACCATCGCGAAGGCGGCTGGCGTGGCGTCGGCGCCGCCGACGATCAGCCCAAGTACCTGATGCACAAGACTTTCGAACGGCACCTCGCGGTAGGCGTCCCAGTTCACGGCAAGGGCGGTCAGCAGATCGTTCTGCGGCGCCGCAAGCCGTGCGCGCAACTGCACCTCGATGAAATACACCAGTTCGACGACTGCATCCTCAAGCTCGGCGTGGGTCTCGTGCGGGTAGTTTCGGCTCATGGCCGGGGCCACGACCGACGCGCGGTGCGCGAAATAGGTGGCCTCGGCTTCCGGCAGGCCCAGCATGGCCGCCGTCAGTTCGGCTGGCAGCCGCGTCGCCATGCCGGCAAGGAAATCGAACGCCTCGCCGCGCGGCAACGCGGCCACCATCTTGTCGGCGGCGGCCCGTACTCGCGGACGGGCGGCAAGGATCTCGGCCCGCCCGAAAGCGCGCGAGAAAAGCCCGCGTTTGCGGCGGTGATCCTCGCCATTCGCGAACAGGAAGAAATCCGTCAGGAAGGTCGCGACGGCGCCCGGCGGAATGCCGTTCAGGCGAACGTAATCGACCCCGTCGATCTGTTGCGTGTCTGGATGCGTGAGAAGTTCGTAAACATCACATGCACGAAGGACCATGTATTGATCCCCTGCGCGCCGTATAACCCGATGCTGCGCCCGAAGGGCGGCAATCTCGGCATGCGGATCGACCGCGAGAACATCAAGCTCGACGTCGACAATCTTTTCCGGCCACCGCGCCGCTATCTCGTACATTTCTGCCTCCGTCGCAAAATATTTCCGGCGGCGCGCCCGTGTCTTGAGCAGCGCCGTGCGATATTTCGAAAGGACGGCAATTCGCCGCCCACGAATCCCTTTTGACGGTGAAGCGTTGTTGTCAGCGTTGTCGGCGGGGTGGTAACGGGTACACGGGGACGTTGTATTTCTCGGAGCCTGAATTGCCCGAAGTCATGGAAATCTCGCTTTTCGGCGAGCTCAAAGTCATTTCGAACGGACGCGAAGTCCCCCTGCCCGCATCACGCAAGGCGCGGGCGCTGCTGGCTTTTCTGGTTGCCACCGGGCGGCCTCACCGCCGCGAACGCCTGTGCGAGATGCTGTGGGATCTGCCCGACGACCCCAAGGCCGCGCTGCGGTGGTCGCTTAGCAAACTGCGCAAGGTGGTCGACACCGAGACGCAGCAGAGAATCATCGCAGACCGCGAACGGGTGCAGTTCGACATGGATGGCGTCGAGGTCGACGTGCGTTCCATGCAAGCCTGCCTGCGCGACCGCAACGCCGCGCCGTCGGTCGAGACATTGGAGCGGCTTGCCGGCACGTTGCCCCACGTGTTCCTCGACGGGCTGGACGGCGCAGGCGACGACGCGTTCGACAACTGGCTGACCGCCGAGCGCGAGGACGCGCGCATCGCCCGCGTCACGGTGCTGAAATCGCTTGCCGGTCATCCCGAGGTCGACAGCATCGCCGCGCAAAAGTGGCTGCGGCTGTGGCAAGAGGAAGACCCCGAGGGCGCGGAAGGGTTCGAACGAGAGGTGCCGAACCGCGAGGCGTCAAAAGCTTCGGCCCCGCGACAAGTCCAGCCGACGCGATCCTCTGGCCCGGTGCCGACCTTCGACGATCCGTCGCAGCGGATCGCCAACGCCCGCGCCCGTTCGCTGCAGGCCCAGCGGATCGGCTTCTGCGAGGTGCAGGACGGCACCAAGATCGCCTACGCCTCTATCGGTGAGGGGCCGCCGCTTTTGAAGGCGGCGAACTGGCTCAACCACCTCGAATTCGACTGGAGCAGCCCGATCTGGGGCAAAAGCTTTGCCGAGATCGCCCGCACCCGTACCTTCATCCGCTACGACGAGCGTGGGTGCGGCCTGTCCGACTGGGACGTCGACGACCTGAGCTTCGATGCCTTCGTCGAGGATCTGGAAGCGGTGGCCGACAAGCTGGGACTGAAACGCTTTCCCCTACTGGGCATCTCGCAGGGGGCGGCGGTGTCGATCGAATATGCGGTGCGGCATCCCGAGCGGGTCAGCGGGCTGATCCTGATCGGCGGCTACGCGGCGGGATGGCGCCACCTTGCCACGCCCGAGGAACAGGCCCGGCGCGAGGCGGTGCTGACCCTGACCGAAGTCGGCTGGGGCACTGACAACCCCGCGTATCGGCACATCTTTTCGCAGACTTTCATGCCCGAGGCGACGCAAGAAGACCTTGCGTGGTTCGATGAATTCCAGCGGCTGACGACCTCGCCCGCCAACGCGGCGCGGTTCCAGAACGCGTTCGGGCACATCGACGTGCGGGACCGCTTGAAACAGGTGAAAGCGCCGACGCTTGTGCTGCACTCGCGACACGACCAGCGCATTCCGCTGGACCTTGGCCGCGAACTGGCCGCTGGCATCCCCGACGCGCATTTCGTGCCGCTGGAAAGCCGCAACCACATTCTGATGGATACGGAACCGGCCTGGCTGCACTGCGTGCAGGCCTCGGCCGCGTTTCTGGCGGAACACCGGATCTGAGGTGACCGGGCGCCGGTGAAAGGATCGGGAAAGGTCGGAGGACGCGCCGATGGGGATCGGACAAGGTGGCGCGCCCTCCTTATCGCACGGTACGACGCTCACGGTCGCCGCCCGCACGAAGAGCAGCCCGGCCCAAGGGCAATGGGCCGAGCCGTCGATCGAAGGCAGCCACTCCTGCCTTCGAAAACGCTTAGTTCAGGACGTGCCAGACACCGCCGACGCCATCGCCGTTGATGTCGCCCGGCTTGCGGTCACCCGCCCAGTAATACAGCGGCTGACCATCCAGGGCCCACTGCATCGCGCCGTCTTTGCGCTCGACAAGGGTGAACGCCCCTTCGGCCGACGCGCCCGCCGCGGCGATGAACGGCGGCCAGCTTTTGGCGCAGCCGCCGTAGCAGTTCGAGGTGCCCGCCGTGTCGTTGTCGAAAATGTAAAGCGTCATGCCGTCGCCGTCGGCGAGGACGCCGTTCGACTGCCCAGCCGGTGCCGCGATGGCGGCAGTGCTGGAAGCGGCCAGAACGGCGGCGATAAGGGTAAAGGATTTCATTGTCTCGTTTCCTTGGGTCTGCAGCCCGGCAAAGACGCCGGGCGTTGAAATCGTCGGCGGTCCGGGTCGGGGCCGCTGCAGTCCGCACACGCCCGCGCCGCACCGACCGCCGATGTATCCTTGTGGCTTGCCACCGTTGTCGCCACCGTTGTCAGATCGGGCCCAAGTGTCTGCGTGACCGTTGTTTTTTGGGTCTTCCGAAAGATAAAGGGGCGGTCGGCTTTTGGCCGTCCGCCCCCTGCCCGCGTCTGGTTCGGCTGGCCGCTACAGGATGAAATCCGCGAGGGTCAGCCCCTGCACGCCAAGGATATCGACCCGCATGTCGGTCGACCCGTCGCCATCCACGTCGATCCGCAGCACGGTGTCCCCGAACGAGTTCTCGAAGGTGCGCGCGCTGGGGCCGTTTCCGGTGAACGAGCCGCCGATCGACAGGTCCAGCCCGCCGCCCGACAGACCGGACAGGTCAATCGCATCGATACCTGTTTCGAAATCCGTGATCGTGTCGCCCACCCCGTTGGGGCTGTCGGACAGCCGCGCGAAGACAAAGACGTCCTGCCCGCTGCCGCCGGTCAACTCGTCCGCGCCCTGACCACCGATCAGCGTGTCGTTGCCGTCGCCACCGTCGATGAGGTCGGCGCCAAGCCCGCCAAAGATCCAGTCGTTGCCCTCGCCCCCGTTCAACTGGTCGATGCCAGATCGGCCCGCAATGATGTCGTCGCCTTCACCGCCGTCGACGATGTCGTCGCCGCGTCCGGCGTCGATCACGTCGTCCCCGCCCCGACCGTCGATCAGGTCGCGCGATCCGCCGCCCGACAGCCGGTTGTTGCCGTCGTTGCCGGCGATCTCGTTCTGCAGGCCGTTGCCGGTTCCGTCGATATCATCGGCACCGCCGAGTTCGAGGATCTCGAAGTTGTCTTCCAGCGCATAGCTTACGTAGGTCCGGACCGTATCGGTGCCGAGGTTCTCGTTCTCTTCAAGCTGAATGGACGCGTCATCGATGATATAAAGGTCGTCGTCAAAGCTGCCGTTGACTGTACCCACGACAGTACCGCCGCGCCCGTCGAAGATATCGTCGCCGAAAAAAAGAAAGACATCCCCGACAAGGGTGCCCGAATTTATCACGACGTCCTGGTCTTCGCTGGTCTGGATCGAAGCTTGCTGGACCAGCGCGCCCGAGTTCGACCGGAATGTGCCACCCACGATCGTGCCCGTGTTCACGATCCGATTCGCGTCGCCGCCGGCAACGCTGGTGGTCGCGGCGAACAGAAGGATCGCAGTATCCTCGAAACCGATGATTTCGCCGCTGTTGTGGATCACGTTGCCGCCGCGTTGGGTGATAATCGTCGGCCCGGTGTCGCCAGCCGACTGTATGATGCCGGTGTTGGTCAGGGTCAGGTTAGACACCGCATCCCCGCCGAAGCCTACATCCACGACGTTCACATCGGTTGCGGACATAACCCCGTTGTTGGTGACGGTCAGGCCCTGACCGGTCGAGCGGATGCCGCCAAAGAGGTCTCCGTTGTTGGTGACGACGACGTCGTCCCCGCTGGTCAGGACCGCTTGGTCGCCGAAGACCAGCGCGCCGCCGTCCGTGATCAGGATCGTGTCGTTTGCACCCGGGGTTTGCTGCGTTTCCACAAGCCCGGTGATTGTCGAGATTGCCATGTTGTCCGTTTCCCTTGCTTCCCCTCCGGGCGCGGGGGCGCGCGCGGCCGGGTGATGTCCAAAGACGACGCCCCATCAGCGTCGCCAGCACGCAAGTGCCGGACGGACCGTTGTAACCACCGTTGTAATTGAAGAAGCAAAACCGGGATTTATCGAATTTCTTGACCTCAAGGTCAAAAAAGCCACGGCCCATTGCCGGAAATGCCGTGGCTTTGCCCGTTTCGCAGGCAGACCGTGAACGTATCGACCTTCCGATCGGTATGGTCTACGGTCCCGCTGACGCCGGATTCCCGCCGCAGCCCATCGCTCCTTGTGCCTCAGCCTTGCCCGTGCATGCGCCACGGACCCGGTTTCGACGACATCCGAGACACGCGACGGACAGTCCCGGCCGCCCCCCGTATTGCGCGGCCCGTTCCCGGCCCGCGGGAGAAGACAGAGATGACAGATCAGACAGCCCCGGCCCGGGACGCCGCAGACCCGCGCCAGTTCCGCCGCACGAACAGCGTCGACCGCAAGCAGGGGCTGGGCGCCATCGCGCGGATCACCCGCATGTGCCTGAAATACCCGGGCCGCGTCGCGCTTGCGATGCTGGCCACGGTCGCGGCGGTCAGCATGCAGCTGTCGATCCCGTTGATCCTTGGCCGCGCGGTCGATGCGACGCAGGCGATGGCCGGGGACGGCGCCGACACCCGCGCACTGGTGCTGATCGCGCTGACGCTGCTGGTGGCCTCTGTGCTGCGCGGGCTGTTCACGCTGGTGCAGAACTACACGGCGGAATCCGTGGGCCACGCGCTTGCGCGGGACCTGCGCAACGCGATTTACGACAAGATCCAGCGGCTGCCGTTCTCGTTCCACGACCGCACCCACTCGGGCGACCTGATCACGGTCGGGATGCTCGATCTGGAAGGCGTGCGGATGTACTTCTCGACCGCGCTGGTGCGCACCGTCCTGCTGGCCCTGCTGATCGGGATCGGGGCGTTCATGCTGATCTCGACGGACGTGGTTCTGGGGCTGCTGGCGCTGTCCTTCGTTCCCTTCGCCGCGTGGCGCAGCTCGGTGATGCAGCTGACCCTGCGGCGGACGTGGCTGGTGCTGCAGGAAAAGCTGGGCGTTCTGAGCCAGGTGATGGAAGAGAACCTTGCCGGCATCCGCGTCGTGCGCGCCTTCGCCGCCGCCGATCACGAGATGGCCAAGTTCGACGGCGCGTCGAAGACCGCGCTGGACCTCAGCCACCAGCGTGTCGACGTGCGGGTGCGGAACACGTCGATGATGACGCTGGCGTTCTTCACCGCGATGGGGCTGGTCCTGCTGGTGGGCGGCCGTCAGGTCGCAAGCGGTGACATCACCGTGGGCACGCTGGCTACCTTCCTGACTTTCATGACGATCCTGCAGATGCCGGTGCGCCAGCTTGGCCTGATGGTCAACGCCTACGCCCGCGCCTCGACCACNGGGACCCGGCTGTTCGCGCTGCTCGACATGCCGATGGAGATCGACGACGCCCCCGGCGCGAAGCCGCTGGAGATCACAGAGGGCACGCTGACGCTGGAGAACGTCGGGTTTTCCTATGCCGGGTCCGGCGACCGGCGCGCGGTGTCGGGGATCAGCTTCAGCGCCCGCAAGGGCGAGACGGTCGGCATCGTCGGCGCGCCGGGATCGGGCAAGACGACGCTGATGCACCTGCTGCCCCGTTTCTACGATCCGACCCAAGGGTCGATCCGCATCGACGGGCAGGACCTGCGCGACGTGACCCTGTCGTCGGTCCGGCAGGCCGTGGCGGTGGTGCAGCAGGACAGCTTCCTGTTCACCACCTCGATCGAGAACAACATCGCCTATGCCGAGCCCTATACGCAGGACCGTCGCATTCGGGGCGTCGCGGAATCGGCGCAGCTGCACGACTATGTGCTGGGCCTGCCGCGCAAGTACGACACCATCGTGGGCGAGCGCGGCGTGTCGTTGTCGGGCGGCCAGCGGCAGCGTCTGTCGATCGCGCGCACACTGATGACCGAACCCGCCGTGCTGATCTTCGACGACTCGACGGCGGCCATCGACGCGGGCACCGAAAGCCGTATCCGCGCTGCGATGAAGGATTATTCCAAGGATCGCGTCACCCTGATCGTGGCGCACCGGCTGGCGTCGCTGATGCACGCCGACCGCATCCTGTTCCTAGAGGACGGTAAGGTCGTCGAACAGGGCACCCACGAAGAACTGCTGGCCCTTGGCGGCCGCTATACCGCCCTGCACGACTTGCAGATGCGCCCCGAAGGCGACGTGCTGGACGAGATGGAGACGACACGATGAGCCCGACCCGTACCGGCGAACCCCGCGACCCCCACGACGACGGCCGCCCGCGGATGCGGGCCGTCGTCGGCTCGGACCGGATCGAGGAAGAGATCTTCGGCCGCGCCTTTGACGGCAAGGTCGTGCGGCGGATCTGGGACTTTGTCGGCCCCTACCGCAACCGCGTCTGGATCGCTGTCGCGGCGGTGATCATCTTCACCCTGTCCCAGCTGTCGATCCCGCTGCTGATCCGCTTCGCCATCGACCACGGCATGGCTGCGGACGCGGCTCCGGGCACGCTGACCCTGATCGTCGGACTGTTCGCGCTGGCCATCGTGATCAACTACATCGCGTCGCTGGTGCAGGAACGAGTGACGGGCCGCATGGCGGAACACGTCCTGTTCGATATCCGCCGCAAGATGTTCGGCCACCTGCAGCGCGTGTCGCTGTCCTTCATGGACAAGACCGAGGTCGGGCGCCTGATGTCGCGGCTGCAGGGCGACGTGAACTCGATGCAGGAATTCCTTGAGACGTCGATCATGTCGGTGGGGGATATCCTGCTGCTGGTGGGCATCGTCGTCGTCATGCTGTGGCTTGACTGGCAACTGGCCGCGATGGTGCTGATGGCGCTTCCGATCCTGTTCGGCGTGCGGGTGCTGTGGCTGTCCAAGGCGCGCGCCGCCTTCATGGCCGCGCACGAGGCGAACTCGGTCACCAACGGCGCACTGGCCGAGGCGATCCACGGCGTGCGCGCCGTTCAGGCGATGGACCGGGCGGCGCTGAACGCGAAACTGTACGGCGAACTGGTCGACAACAATTACAGCTCTCACCTGCGCGCGTCGCGGCTGGCGCAGATCATGATCCCCATCGTGGACAGCCTGACCGGCATCGCGATGGCGGTGGTCGTGGTGGCGGGCGGCCTGATGGTCGTGTCCGGCCGGATCGAGGTCGGGGTGATGGTCGCCTTCCTGTTCTACATCCAGCGGTTCTTCGACCCGATCCGGTCGCTGACCATGCAGTATTCGGTGATGCAGCGCGCGATGGCCTCGGGCCACCGCCTGACCGAGGTGCTGGACGTCGAGGTCTCGGTCGAGGACGCCCCCGATGCGGTGGCGCTGACCAAGGACGATGACGGTTCGGTCGAGTTCCGCAACGTGACCTTTGGCTACAACCCCAAGCACCCGGTGCTGAAAGACGTGTCGTTCAAGGTGAACTCGGGCGAGACGGTCGCGCTGGTTGGCCCCACCGGGTCCGGCAAGTCGTCGTCGATGTCGCTGATCCACCGCTTCTACGACGTGCAGGACGGCGCCGTGATGGTCGGCGGCAAGGACGTGCGCGACGTGACGCAGCACAGCCTTGGGCGCCACATCGCGATGGTTCTGCAAGAGCCCTACCTGTTCACCGGCACGGTGATGGACAACATCCGCTATTCCTCGCACTGGGCGACCGACGAGGACGTGATCGAGGCGACGAAGGCCGTCGGCGCGCACGACTTCGTCGCCGCCCTGCCCCACGGCTACGACACGATGCTGGAAGAACGCGGGTCCAACCTGTCGCTGGGCCAGCGGCAGCTTCTGTCGTTTGCCCGTGCGCTGGTGGCCGACGCCAAGATCCTTGTGCTGGACGAGGCGACGGCCAATATCGACAGCTATACCGAGATGCTGATCCAGAAGGCGCTTCAGACGCTGCTGGAAGGCCGCACCGGTCTGGTGATCGCGCACCGGTTGGCGACCATCCGCAACGCGGACCGGATCGTGGTGCTGCAACAGGGATCGCTGATCGAGGAAGGCAACCACGACGCGCTGATGGCGAAGAACGGTCTGTACTCGAAGCTGTATTCGCTGAACTACGCCAGCTTCGACGACCTGCCGGACGATCTGAGCGATGCGGATCGGGCGATGGCCACATAGGCCACGCGCCCCTGTCTTCGTTGCGGCCTAGTGGGCCGTTGCCTCGGCCGTTTCGCGCCGCCAATAGTTCGACGCCTTCAGGTTCTCGCCGGGATGGCCCAGCGCCTCCATCCGGGCGCGGGCCTTCGAGACGTCCCCGGCTTCTGCCGCGACGAACACGAAGCCCTCGCCCTCGGGCAGGTCCTTCAAGCCGTCAAGATAGCCGCCCAGCGTCTGGCCACGGTCGCGGCACAGCCACAGGACCGTCAGGTCGTCGTGCTCGGCGAACGGCTGGATCTCGTCGTTGTTCGCGACCTCGATGATCGCCTCGATCCGGGTGCCGGACGGAAGTTCCTCGATCCGGCGGGCGATGGCCGGCAGCGCGGTTGCGTCACCGATCAGAAGGTGCCAGTCGGCCTCGCCCTCGACAAGGAACGACCCGCGCGGCCCGCCGACGCCCAGCAGGTCTCCGGGCTTGGCTTGGGACGCCCACGGCCCGGCGGTGCCCTCGTCGTGCAGCACGAAGTCCAGCGTCAGGCGGCCCGCCTCGGCGTCGAAGGCGCGCGGTGTAAAGTCCCGCATCTCGGGCTTTTCGCCCGGCCATTCCAGCCCGCGTTCGCCCGACGTAGGGATCGGCAGGTCCTGCCCCGGGCGGGGGAAGAACAGTTTCACATGGTCGTCAAATCCAAGCGACACGAAGCCCTTCAGGTCCGGCGATTCCACGACGATGCGGGCCATGCCCGGGGTCAGACGCGTGTTGGACACGACGGTCGTGCGGCGAAAACGGATCTCGTGCCGGACTCGGCGAGTGGTAATGGGCATTGGGGTGCCTTTCACAGATGTTACTGGAGGCTGGCGTCGGGCCCGGTCGGGGCTCGGCATTGCTTGCCGGTAGGGGGTCATACGGCCGCGACGGGAAATTCCGTCGCGGGGTGTCAGAAATGCCGTGCGGCGCCGGGTGTCAAGTCGCCCGCGCCGCACGGGATGGCGTCAGGCGCCGGCGTCGGTCAGTCGCGAAAGATCCTCGGACGACAGCTTCAGTTCGGCGGCCTTCGCAAAGCTTTCAACCTGCGCGACACTCGTGGCCGAGGCGATTGGCGCGGTCACACCGTCGCGCGCGATGACCCACGCCAGCGCCACCTCGGCGGGCTTGGCCCCATGTGCACCGGCGACGTCTTCCAGCACGTCGAGAATGCGAATACCGCGCGGGTTCAAGTACTTCTCGACCATACCGCCCCGCTTGCGGCCTTCCAGATCGTCCTTTGAACGGTACTTGCCCGACAGGAACCCGGCGGCGAGGCTGAAATAGGTGACGATGCCGATGTCGTTCGCCATGCACAGGTCGCGCAGGCCGCCATCGACGGCGTCACGGTCGTACAGGTTGTATTCGGGCTGGATCACCTGATAGCTCGGCAACCCTTCAGCGCGCGAGGTTTCCAGCGCCGATGTCAGCAGCGCAGCGTCATAGTTCGACGCGCCGATCGCCTTGATCTTCCCGGCTTTCAGCAGCTTGTCATAGGCGCCCAGCGTCTCGGAATGCGTGACCTCTAGGTCGGGCCAGTGCGAGAAGTACAGGTCGACGTCATCGACGCCAAGGCGGGCCAGCGACTTGTCTGCCGCCTGAAGAATCCACGCCTCTGACAGGCCCTTTTGCCCCGCGCCGCCCATGTCGCTGCCGACCTTGGTGAACAGCTTCACCCGGTCGCGCATGCCGGGGCGTGCCCGGAACCACTTGCCCAGCATCTCTTCGGACTCGCCGCCCGAATGCCCTTCGGCCCACGCGGAATAGACATCGGCCGTGTCGATGGCATCGAAACCGTGATCGACGAAGGCATCGAGAACACGGAAGCTTTCGGCCTCGTCCGTCGTCCAGCCCAGCACGTTGCCGCCGAACACGATGGGCCCGATCTGGAAGCCGGTGCTTCCCAAAGGTCTTTTTTCCATGATCTGTCTCCTGTGGTTTTTCGGGGCGGCCGGACCCAACGGGGCCGCGGCCGTCTTTTCAGACAGTTAGTTTTCGACGGCGCGATGCAACCCGCAGTGACGCACAGTCCATGTTTGCATCGGCCACTTCGCACCTGCCCGCCCACGTCATTCGGGCCGGTATCCGCGCAAAGGAGCCGTCTGGAGTTCACCGATACTTAACCGGCGATGGCGTAGCGTCCGACGCGGGGGAATATCGGAGGTTCTGGGATGCGGCACGACAGCACGGCGGCGATGGCGCTGCATGAATTCAACGGCGCGGGCGAGGCCCCTCCAGCGGTGCTGATCCTAGACGATCAGGAAATCGACCGGCTGCGTCTGCGGCGGGTCTGCGGCAAGGCTGGTCTGCAGCCCGATTATTCAGAGGCCGCCACACTGGAAGAGTTTCGCGCGGCGCTCGACGTTCGCCCTTATCAGGTGATTTTCCTCGACTACCACCTGGGAATGGATACCGGGCTGGACGCCCTGCAGATCGCCAAGGCGCACGAGCTTCAGGGCGATGCGATCCTGATCATGGTGACAAGCGTCGGCCAGCACGACGTCATCATCGAAGCGATGCGGTCTGGCTGTTCCGATTACATCATCAAGGAAGAACTCGGGCCCGAGATGCTGCGCAAGGCGATCACCGGCGCGTTCGAACGGCGCATCCTGCTTGCGGCGCTTGCCGGGAACCAGCAGGTCGGCGACCTTGGCACCGCGCTGCAAAGTTTCCTGACCTCCAGTGCGCCGGAACTGCAATCCATCCTGACGGAGATGATGCACGGCGTCTGGCGTATCCGGAACAGCGCCGGAAGCGACCCAGAGATGCGCAAGGACACGCTGGTGGTCACCCGGTCCTGCGGCGAACTCGCACGGTTCCTGGACGAACTGAAAGCGATCGCTGACGGCACCCACCCCATCGAGGGACCGGCCGGACGGCACGGTCAGGGTTAGCCCGCATGCGACTGCGTTCGAAAATCACACTGGCGGGTGTCGTGTCATCCGTGTTCGTTTCGGTGCTCTTCGCGCTGATGTCGGCACACTTTGTCCGGGTTCAGGGCAACGCAGAGGCGCGGCGCTATCTCAACGCCCGCGCCGCCCTGTATGCCGAACGGATCGAGGATGCCTTCAGCCGGATGCAGCGGGACGGTCGCAGCCTGTCCGGCACGCCACCGGTGCCGGGGCTGATCCGCGCGATGCGCGCGCCCGACGGGCTTGATCCGCTGGACGGCACCTCTGCCGAGCTGTGGCGGGAACGTCTGGCGCAGATCTTCAGCGCGGTTCTGCACAACACGCCCCATTTCACCCAGATCCGCTATATCGGCATGGACGGCAACTGGACCGAACTTGTGCGCGCCGACCGCAACGGCGACGACGTGCAGGTGGTCGCCGACGCGGACCTTCAGGCGAAGGGCAACGAACCCTACCTTGCCCCGCTCCGATCCGGCACCGACACCGGGCCCTATTTCTCAGACGTGACGCTGAACCGTGAACACGGCCGGGCCGAGGGGCCTCCGACCATACGCTACGTCGTACCGGTGCATGATGCCGGCGGCAGCCTGTTCGGTGCTCTGGTCATCAACGCGGATTACGAGAAACTGCTTCTGACGGCGACACCGAAGCTTGGGTCGGACTTCACTGTCACCGCCGTCACAAGCGCGCTTGACTACATGACGTGGACCGGCGACGGCGTGTCGGATCTTCGGTTCCACACCGACCCCGGGTGGATACCGCCCCTGCACGCCACCCTGCTGCCCGCCGCCGATGGGCGGTTGGTCAGCACGGACAGTGCGGCGGTCGTCACCGTGCCGGTCTTCGAAGAGCGTCCCGATCGACCGTTTTCGCTGTTCATCCAGACCGCGCTTCCGCTCAGCGTGCTGGAAGCCCCTGCGCATCGGGTGTTCAGGCTGGAGATCGCGGCAGGCGCCGTCGTCACCGCACTGGCCGCCCTGTTGTCCTTTGTCCTTGGCCGCCAATTGACCCAGCCGCTGCACAGATTGTCCGATGCGATCCGCGCCTACCGGGCGTCCGGCAGGCCGCTGCCCGACCTTCCCGCTGGGCGCGATGAGGTCGGCGCCCTTACCCGGGCCTTCCGGCACATGGCCAACGAACTGATCCGCGAAAGCGCCCGGTCGAAGGCGATGGTTCACGGCGTCGCCGACGCCATCTTTTCCGTCGACTCGAAGGGCCGGATCGAAGAGGCGAACCCGGTCGCCTTGGCCCTGTTCGGCTATTCCCGTGATGAACTCATCGGGAACGACCTGTCGATATTGGTGCCTCTGGAATTCCGCGACGCCCATCGCGGGCTTGTCCGCGAAGCCGTGGTGCCAAGCCGCCGAAAGATGGGATTCAACCGCACAATCCACGGTGTCCGGAAGGACGGAACCCGGGTGCCGCTGGAAATCACGATCAGCCGCGCCGTGTACGATGGCGCGGCCCACTTCATCGGCGTGGTGCACGACATCTCGGAACGGGTCGAAAGCCGCCGGATGCAGGTGTTGATCGAGGCGCTGTCGCGCTCGAACGAGGAGTTGGACAGGTTCGCCTACGTCGCCTCGCACGATCTGAAGGCGCCGTTGCGCGTGATCGACAACGCGTCGCGGTGGCTGGAAGAGGACCTTGAAGAGCACATGACGGACGACACGCGCGAAAGCATGACGATCCTGCGCAACCGCGTGGTCCGGATGGAACGGTTGCTGGACGATCTGCTGGCCCATTCGCGCATCGGCCGGGTTCCGACTGCCTCGCAGATGATCTCTGGCACAGAGCTGGAACAGGCGCTGCGCGGACTGATCGACCTGCCGCCGGGGTTCCGGTTCGAGACCGGCGCAGACCTTGCCGGGATTTCGGTGCCGCGCATGCCGCTCGAGATGGTCCTTCTGAACCTTGTCGGCAACGCGATCAAGCACCACGACCGCGACACCGGAGAGGTTCGGCTGGATGTCGCGGAAACCCCCGAGGGGTACGAGTTCACGGTAACGGACGATGGCCCCGGCATCGCCCCCGAGTACCACGAGAAGGTGTTCGAGCTGTTCCAGACCCTGCGCCCCCGCGACGCGGTCGAAGGCAGCGGTATGGGGCTGGCGATGGTGCGCAAACAGGCTGACGTGGTCGGCGGCCGCATCACCGTGGAATCGGACGGAACGCGCGGTACGTGTTTCCGCCTGTTCTGGCCGCGCGTGCCTCTCGTCGGGGAGATGGCCGCATGACGCGCACGGATGACGTGATCGACAGCCCCCTGAGCATCATCCTTGTCGAGGATGACGACGGCGACGCGAAGGCCGTGACCCGCGCCTTCTCGCGGCTTGACGGGCAATGCTCGATCCTCCGCGTGCGCGACGGGATCGAGGCACTGGCCCTTTTGCGGGGCGAAAGCGGGCGCGCGCCGCGGAACTATGTCCTGATCGCCGATCTGAACCTGCCGCGGATGGGCGGGATCGAACTGTTGCGGAAGATCCGCGACGATCCTGACCTGCACCGCGCGGTCGCCTTCGTCATGAGCACCAGCGCCGACGACCGCGACGTCACCGCCGCCTACGCCTATCAGGTGGCCGGCTATATCCTGAAACACAAGGCGGGCCGGGACTTCGGCAGCCTTGTCACCACGATCGACCAATTCTGGCGGCTTGTCGAACTGCCTGACATGGGCGGCGCTGCAGGAGACTGAGATGACACGACTGAACGTACTGGTCGTCGATGACGACGATGCCGACCGCGCGATGATCCGACGCCTGATCGCCGCCAGCAAGCTGGACGTGACGGTCCACGAAGCCAGCTGCCGGGCAGAGATGCTGGATCAGGCCGCGCCTGTCGTTGACGCGATTTTCATGGATTACCGCCTGCCCGACGCGGACGGGCTGGATCTGGTGGTGCCGGCGCTACAGCAGTGGCCACGCAGCGCCGTGATCCTTGTCACCGGCCAGGGGGACGAGGATCTTGCAAAGTCCGCGATCCTGCAGGGCGCGACGGACTACATTCCGAAACGGTCGCTGAACGCGAACGCGGTGACCCGGATTCTTGAGAACAGCGTGCAGGCCGCGCGGCTGCGCTGGCAACTGGAAGAACAGCGCGCCGAGCTGGAACTTTTTTCGGACACGCTGGTGCACGACCTGAAGGCCCCGATCCGGGCCGTCGCCTTCTTCGGCGATCAAGCCGAAGAGGATCTTCGCAACGGCGACATCGACGCCGCGCGCGAGGCCGTCGATTTCGTCCAGCGGGCGAACCGGCAGATGCGAACCCTGATCGACTGCCTTGCCGATCACATCCGAAACGACCGCGCCAACACAACCGAAGAGGTCAGCGTATCGACGCTGGTCACGGAAGCGACCATCGCCCTGACCGGCGAGATCGCGGAAAGCGGCGCAGAGGTCCGGGTCGACGGCGGCGACGTCACCCTGTGCTGTATTCGCGCCCAGATCGTACAGCTTCTGCAAAATCTGATCGGCAACGCGATCAAATACGCCGGCGGTGCACCTCCGCGGATCACCGTTTCAGCCACCGCCGAAAACGGTGCGACCCATCTGGTGGTGGCGGACAACGGCCCCGGCATCGAGGAAGGCTATCGCAAGCGCATCTTCGAGCCGTTCCGCCGGATCGACGGCACAAATCGGCCCGCAGGCACCGGGCTTGGCCTTGCGACGTGCCGCAAGATCGCACAGCGCCATGACGGGCACATCTGGTGCGCTCCCGAGCCGGACGGCGGCAGCCAGTTCCACGTCCTGCTGGGACAGGTTCAGGTTCCGATCGCCGCCGATCCCGGTGGTCCCGGCGCGCACCTAGCCAGCATGTCTGCGACCGGCACGCCCGCCGCAGCCCCCGCCCCGAACAGCAACGTGGCGTGACCGGGATGGCCGCCGCAGCCCCGATCACCCGCACGCCGGACATCCTGGTGGTCGAGGATTCGGCGCTGGACCGCGAGATGATGCGCCGCGTGCTGGCGCTTCATCCCAAGTGTCGCGACGTTTACTTCGTCGAAACCGTGTCCCGCGCGCGAGAGGCCGTTTCGAAGTACCGCGTGCGGATGATCTTCATGGACAACACGCTGCCGGACGGACACGGATCGAGCCTTGCGCTTGAACTTAGCAACACGCCCGCCCATCGCGACATCCCGGTGATCCTTGTCAGCGACTGGCCGTCGCCCTTCATGTACGCGAAGGCAAACGCGCCCAATGTGCGAGAGATCTGGACCAAGGACCAGTTCGACCTGGAGAACGTCAGCCGCGTCATCGACGGGCAGATGCGACCCCGCCCGGCCTGACCGATCGCACGCGACGTGCCCGCGCGAATGCCCCTACCCCGACGCTCTGGTGTAGAAGCCACTGCGCCTTCAACCCAGGATGGCGGCACCGCGCCGTCACAGCTTAAACCGTCCGCAATATCGGCAGGATCGCCCCACCAAGCCGCCCTGCCTCACCGGATCGCACTGGCGTTTACCATTTGTAAACCCCCGCAGTTTTACCTCTTCCACATAACATTCGAGAGACCGTGGAGAGATCGCTGATGAAGGATGTGGTTCCGTCACCCGCTGCCAAAGCGATCATCCACCTGACGCGGTCCGAGGGGCCCGAGGACCGGCGGTTCGTGGTCGACAGCATCAACGTGACCTCGTCCGAGATGACCCTGACCCTGTCGAAACTGAAGACCCGATCCTTCGCCAATGCGGTTAACCCCGAGATCGTGCATGCGGTCCTGACCCACATGGGCGAGCGGCCGGGTCAATTGGTGTCGTTCCCGGATCTAGAGATCGTGTCGGACGATCTTGTCGCGCGGGGCCTGCGGGTGTTCACGCGGCAGTCCCCCGACGGCGAGGTTCGCGCGGCCGTGCATGTCGAACGGATCTTCTCGTCGTGGTATTCGCTGCTGCAGCCAGAGAACCGGCCCCGCACGATCGAGGATTTTTCCGACTACGTGGCGGTGCGGGCCCTGTTCGACGTGGTGCTGCCCTGTCTGAACGTCGCCGCGCTAAGCCCCACGCTTTGGGGCGACGACGGGCACAAGATGACGGCGCTTTCGTCGCGGATCGGCGAAGCGGTCGCCGACCTTGGGTTCTATTCGGAACTGATCATGCGCCACATCCGCGAGAAGGAAGACCGGCGCAGGGGCGGATCATCCCCTGCGGTCCCCTACCTCGACTGCGCCGATCCGTGATGCCGTGCGGCTTAGGCGTCGGCCCCGGCGGCGGACAGCTTTTCGAACAGGCGCGCGACCGCTTCCGCCCCCGGGTCCACGTATCCGCGCAGCTGATCCGGATTGACGTAAGCCGCGCGCCCCGCCTTTGCCCTCAGCATCTCTGCCGTGCGGTCGGCCCCCTCTCGGGCGGCCACGGCGGCGGCGGCAATGTCACCGTCTGCCAAATGCTGCAACGCGGGGTGCAGCGCATCGACCATCGTGCGATCGCCCAGCTCCGCGCCGCCGACCTGTTGCATACGCTCCAGCCCGGCCTTCAGCGCCTCGCGGATCGGCATACCGCTTGACGCGGCATCGCCGGCGGCGGCGAAGAAGATCGCCAACAGCACACCGGACGACCCGCCCATCGTTTGGCTAAGCTCTTGCCCGATGGCCCGATAAAGCTGCGTGTGGTCGGCCAGCGGCAGATCGTCCATCGCGTGCACCAGCGCGCGCGCGGCGGTGGCCAGCGTGGTGCCGGTGTCGCCGTCGCCGGTGCGCGCGTCCAGCGCGTTCAGGTCGGCTTCGCAGGCGATCAGGATCTCGCAGCAGCGGGTCAGGAAGGCGCGGGTCGCGGGGTGGTCCGACGGCAGCGGCTTGATCGGGCGCAGGCCGTCCGGCAGGTCGCGGATCTCGACCGGCGTCAGGGCGCGTACGCCCGGCCAAGCGGTCACCGGCGTCTCGGCCTGCAAGGCCGCCAGCTCTTCCGCGTCAGCGGGGAAGACCGAAACCGAAAAGCCGCGCATTTCCAGCGAGGTCATCATCGCCGCCGGGCCGATCACGAATTTCAGCCGGTCGGCGATGGCCGAGTTGGCAAGTTCATAGGCCAGTACCTGCATCTCCAGCACCGAGGCGCCGCCGAGGTTGTTCAGCAGCGCGACATGCGGGACGCCGTCGGGCATGTGTCCCGACAGCTTGTCCGCCACCATGCCGACGGCGGTGCGGGCATCGATATAGTCGACCTGCTCGACCCCGGCCTCGCCGTGGATGCCCAGCCCCAGTTCGGCTTTTCCGGGCGGGATGCGGTCCTCTTTCGGGACGCCGGGCACCATGCAGGTGTCCAGCGACATGCCAATGGACCGAACCCGGCGGATCACGTTCTCGGCGGCTGCCGCCACCGTGGCAAGGTCGGCGCCCCCCTCGGCCAGCGCGCCCGCGATCTTGTGGACCAGCAGCGTGCCCGCCACGCCCCGCGCCTGCGGCAGGTCGGGCAACGCCACGTCGTCGTCCACGATCACCATGCTGACGTTCAGCCCGAAGGCCCGCGCACGTTCCGCCGCAAGGCCAAAGTTCAGCCGGTCGCCGGTATAATTCTTGACGATCAGCAGGCAGCCCGCCGGTCCCGTCACGGCGAGGATGCCCGCCAGCACCGCATCGACCGACGGCGAGGCGAAGACGTCGCCGCAGATCGCGGCGGTCAGCATCCCCTGCCCAAGGAACCCCGCGTGGGACGGTTCGTGACCGGACCCGCCGCCCGACACCAGCGCGACCTTCGAGCGGTCCCAGTCGGTGCGCACCACGGCGCGGATGTGGGGGTAACCGTCCAGCCGGGCCAGCCGTCCACCGGAACACGCGATCAGACCGTCCACGGCTTCGTTAACGATGTCTTCCTTGCTGTTCATGAATAGGGTCATCGTCGTCTCCTTCAAAGGGCACGGGCGCCGTCGGCGTCGAAGTAATAGGGGTTCCGGGGGCTGATCTTCAAAGTCTGGCCCGCCTGCAGTTCGGTGTGCGGGTCGGTCACCGTCACCAGATCCTGGTTGCGGAACCTCAGATGCAGACGGGTCTGATCGCCCAGCCGCTCGACGCGCACGACCTCGCTGTCCTGTCCTTCACCTTGGCGGATCTGTTCCGGTCGCAGGCCGATCCAGCGGGCGCCCGGCGGCGCGGTGCCGAACAGGTCGGCGGGCAGGATGTTGATGCGCGGCAGACCCAGCCGGCTGGCGGCATAGATGCTGACCGGGGCCTCATAGACCTCGCGCGGGGTGCCGAACTGAACCAACCGGCCTTGTTCCAGCACGCCGACATGGGTGGCCATTGTCATCGCCTCGATCTGGTCGTGGGTCACGTACAGAAAGGTCGCCCTCGCCTCGGACTGGATCGCTTTCAGTTCGACCCGCAGGTCGGCGCGCAGCTTGGCATCCAGCGAACTGAGCGGTTCGTCCATCAGATACGCTGCCGGGTCGCGCACCAGCGCCCGCCCGATGGACACGCGCTGCATCTCGCCGCCCGACAGCGCGGTCGCCTTGTTGTCCAGCTTGTGCGAGATCTGAAGCATCTCGGCGACGCGCCCCACCTTGCGCGCAATCTCGTCGGCGGGGGTGCTGAGAAGGGGCGATTTCAGCGGGAAGGCAAGGTTCTCGCGGACGGTCATGTGCGGGTACAGCGAGTATTGCTGGAACACCATCGCCACGTTGCGCTGAGCGGGCGTAAGGTTGGTCACGTCGCGCCCGCCGATCGAGATTTCGCCACCGTCCGGCGCATCAAGCCCCGAGATCAGCCGCAGCGTCGTGGTCTTGCCGGCGCCGGTCGGGCCAAGAAGCACGACGAACGCGCCGTCCGGCACCGTCATCGACACACCGTCCAGCGCCAGCGTCTCGCCAAAGCGCCGCGTGATGTTGCGCAGGGTGACTTCAGCCATGGAACAGCACTCCTTCGTTTCCGGCGGACCGAAGCGCGCGCGAGGTGTCCGCGTCGAACAGGCTGATCATGCGGGCGTCGAACCGAAGGCCGGTCGTTTCCCCCTCGGTCACCCGCTGATGCGACGGGACGCGCGCCTTGACCTCGCCGTGATCCGTCAGAAGCGTGACGATCTGGGTGGTGCCCAGATATTCCGTCGCCACCACCTTGGCGCGCAGCGGCGCGTCGGCCTCTAGATGGATGTGCTCGGGCCGGACGCCCAGCACGATACGGCCCTGCGCCCCCTCTCGCATCACGGGCACCTCGAAGGCCGTGCCGCCAAGAACCTGCGCGCCGGTGCCCTGTTCGACCGTGCCGTCGAATTCCAGCTTGTTCATCGGCGGAGAGCCAAGGAACCCCGCTACGAACAGCGTCGCGGGCCAGTCGTACAGGTCCTGCGGCACGCCGAACTGCTCGACCACGCCGTGGTTCATCACGACGATCTTGTCCCCCATCTGCATCGCTTCCAGCTGGTCGTGGGTCACGTAAACGGTCGTCGCCCCCATCCGGTCGTGCAGCGCACGCAACTCTTCCGCCATATGTTCGCGGAACTCGGCGTCCAAGGCGCCCAGCGGTTCGTCCATGAAGAACGCCTTCGGTTCGCGCACGATCGCGCGGCCCAGCGCGACCCGCTGCCGGTCACCGCCGGACAGCCCGCCGACCGGCTTGTCGAGAAGGTCGGTGATCCCCAGCAGGCGGGCGATGTCTTCGACCTTTTCGCGGGTCTTCGCGCGCGACACGCCTTGGCTGCGCAGCGGATAGCCGATGTTGGCGCGGACGTTCATGTGCGGATACAAGGCGAACATCTGGAACACGAAGGCGATGTCGCGCTGGCTGGCGCGGCGGCCACCGACCTCTTGCCCGTCGATGTAGATCTCGCCACTGGTCGGCAGTTCCAGCCCCGCCATCATCCGCAGCGTCGTCGTCTTGCCGCAGCCCGACGGCCCCAGCAGCATGAAGAACTCGCCATCCTCGATGGTAAAGGTCGAGGACTGCACGGCGGTGAACTCGCCGAAGTCCTTGCGCAGGTTGTCGATCCGGATCTGGGCCATGCTTACTCCGGGAAGTGGCTGACGATCAGGAACATGACGGTCCCGGCCAGCGTGACGATGAAGGAATAGGTGAAGGCGACCATCAAGAAGGGCTGCATCATCATCACGACGCCCAGCCCGATGAGGATCGAGGCCGCCATCTCCCACGGGCCGCGCCGAAACAGGCGGGGGGTGGTACGATCTTGGTCAGGGGTGCTCATTTGCGGACCGCTCCGAAGGTGATGCCCCGCAGCAGGTGCTTGCGCAGCAGGATGGTGAAGACGACGACCGGCAGCAGGAAAATCGTGGCGCCGGCGGCGACCGCGGGCCAGTCCTGCCCGCCCACGCCAATGATCGTCGGGATGAAGGGCGGCGCGGTCTGGGCTGTGCCAGAGGTCAGCAGCACGGCGAAGGCGTATTCGTTCCACGCGAAGATCAGGCAGAAGATCGCGGTCGACGCGATCCCGGTGGCCGCCTGCGGCAGCACCACCTTGTAGAACGCCTGAAACCGCGTGTAGCCGTCGATCAGCGCGGCTTCTTCGTATTCGCGCGGGATCTCGTCGATGAAGCCCTTCAGCAGCCACACCGCCAGCGACAGGTTCACCGCCGTGTACAGCATGATCATGCCCGCGTGGGTGTCGCTGAGGCCCAGCGCCCGGAACATCAGGAAGATCGGGATCGCCACCGCGATGGGCGGCATCATCCGGGTCGACAGGATGAAGAACATCAGATCGTCCTTCAGCGGAACCCGGAAGCGCGAGAAGGCATAGGCCGCCAGCGTGCCAAGGAAGACCGACAGGAAGGTCGACACGAAGCCAATGATGACCGAGTTCATGAAACGCGCGCCAAACCGCGACGGCCCCGCGATCACCATGTCGTACTTGCGCACGATTTCCTCGTACCACGTCTGCGGCGGGTTGGCGGCAAGGAACTCGGCCGTCTGCCGGGTGCGCGTGGTGAACAGGTTGACGTAACCTTCCAGCGTCGGCTCGAAGATCACCTTGGGCGGATAGGCGATGGCGTCCGACGGCGATTTGAAGCCGGTGGCGATGATCCACAGAAGCGGCAGAAGCGTGATGACGGCGTAGGCCACAACCAGCGTTCCGGCGACCCACTTCTGCGTGCGGGACGCTGCGATGACGGAAAAGTCGCTCATCTCTCTTTGACCTTGTTCAGCGCCTTCACGTAGATCGAGGCCAGCCCGAACACCGTGACGAACAGGATGATCGCGTAGGCGGACGCATAGCCCGTGCGCCATTTCTCGAACGCTTCACGCTTGAGGTTGATGGACGTCAGTTCCGTGGTCGATCCCGGCCCGCCCCCGGTCAGTTGCACCACAAGGTCGAACATCTTGAAGTTCTCGATCCCCCGGAACAGCACCGCCAGCATCAGAAACGGCAGCACCATCGGCACGGTGATCGTCCAGAATTGCCGCCACGGCGACGCCCGGTCGCATTCCGCGGCTTCGTAGATCGATGTCGGGATCGACCTCAGACCGGCAAGACAGATCAGCATGACAAAGGGCGTCCACATCCACGTGTCGACGATGACAATGGCCCAAGGCGCAAGCGAGACCTCTCCGATCATCGAAAAGCTTGACGGATCGGTGCCCGAGACGAAGCCAACCACGTAATTGAACAGCCCGATTTGCGGCTGGTACAGGAATGTCCAGAAGTTCCCCACCACCGCCGGCGACAGCATCATCGGAAGCACGATGATCGTGGTCCAGAAATTGTCGCCGCGGAATTTCTTATTGATCAGCCACGCCAGCGCAAAGCCGATCAGTACTTGCAAGGCGATGGTCCAGAACAGGAAATGCGCCGTCGCCTGCATCGTCTGCCAGATATCCTCGTCCGTCAGGATGCGCTGATAGTTGCGCAGGCCGACCCATTCGACTTCGGCGTTCGGACGGTTGACGCGGTAGTTGGTGAAACTCAGCCGGATCGTCCAGATCAGCGGGAAGATGTTGACCGCCAGCAGCAGGAAGATCGTCGGCGCAACGAAGATCCATGCGATGGCCCGGTCCGACAACCCCCGTACCCTGCGGGCAAGTTTCGGCGGCGTGGCCGCGGCGGCCCGCTCGATTGCGCTGTTGGACATGGTGCCTCGCACGTACGTTTTTGGTGGGTGCGGAGCGGCAGGGAGATCGACCGCTCCGCACGAGCGTCGGGGCCTGCGCCGGACGGATCCGGCGCAGCCGCCGTCAAAGCTTGCCGTCGTCCTCGAAGACCTCGGTCCAGTCCTCGACCAGCCCGTCCAGCGCCTCTTGCGCGGTGCCGTTGCCGGCGATGACGAAGTCATGCACCCGGTCCTGCATCGACAGAAGAAGCGAGGCATAGGAAGGCTCGGCCCAGAAGTCTTTCACGATGGCCATCGAGTCGAGGAAGGTCTGTGCATAGGGCTGGCTGGTGGCGAAGTCCGGGTCTTCGACCACGGCCTTCAGCGCGGAATAGCCGCCCAGTTCCCACCACTTGGCCTGAATCTCGGGCTGCGCGAACCACTTGATGTATTCCAGCGCCGCATCCTGGCTGTCGGAGTAGGACACGACAGAGATCCCCTGCCCGCCCAGCTGCGCGAAGTGACCGCCCGGGCCTGCGGGGTTCGGGAAATAGCCCGACTTGCCGCCACCGACGTTCGGGTCGGCCTCGACCCCCGGCCAGATGAAGGCGAAGTTCATCTGCAACGCGACCTGCCCGGATTTGTAGGCGTCGATGTTCTCGGACATGTACCAGTCCGAAGACCCCGGCGGGGTGCAGCAGTCGTATAGCTCTTTGTAGAACTCCAGCCCCTCGGCCACTTCGGGCGCGTTGACGACGCCGTCCAGCTTGTAGGGCTCGTCGTCGGTGCCATAGGTCAGGCCGTAGTTGTACAGCGCGTTGGTGACACCCATCGTGATGCCTTCCGACCCACGCTCGGTGTAGATTGCAGCACCGTAGACGGTCTTGCCGTCGATCTCGCGGCCCTGGAAGAACTCCGCAATGTCTTTCAGTTCAGCCAGCGTTTCGGGCAGGCCAAGATCGCGGCCGTATGTCTCGCTGAACTCGGCCTGAAGCTCGGGCATCTCGAACCAGTCCTTGCGATAGGTCCAGCCGACCACATCGCCGAAGGCCGGCAGCGCCCAGTAGTTCGGGGTGCCCTTGGGCCATTCGGAATAGCCCGTCACCGTGGCGGGGATGAAATCGTCCATCGTGATCCCTTCGGCTTCGAAGAAATCGTTCAGCTTGATGTAATGGCCGCTTTCGGCAGATCCGCCGATCCACTGGCTGTCGCCGATCATCAGGTCGCACAGCTGGCCGCCCGAGTTCAGTTCGTTCAGCATCCGGTCCGCGAAGTTGGGCCAGGGCACGAATTCGAACGACATGGTGTGGCCGGACTGGGCCTCGAAATCCTTGGACAGTTCAATAAGGGCGTTGGCCGGGTCCCACGCCGCCCAGCACAGCGTCAGGTCGTCGGCGCTGGCCGCATGGGCCCCGGCGAAAAGCGCCCCGGCCGCCGCGGACATCAATGCAATGCGCGTCTTCATCTGAATCTCCTCCCCATGTTCGGTCACTGCCTCCCTGCAGCGACTCGCTTGGTGAAACAAAGCTAACTGAGGTACGTGCCTCAGAGCAATTATTTTCTGAGGTACGTGCCTCAAAGGATTTGCATTCTGGCCGGAAAATTCGGATTAAGACGGAAGAGACCGCTGGCTTCACGCCCAGCATGGAGAGAAAATGCGCCCTACTACCAAAGACTTGGCCAAAGCCGCAGGCGTCAGCCTTGCCACGGTCGACCGGGTCTTGAACCGCCGCCCGGGCGTGCGTAAGGAAACCGTCGACGCGGTGACGGCGGCAATCGAAGAGATCGGATTCGAGCGCAACATATCTGCCGCGAACCTTGCCCGAAGCCGCCGCTACAGGTTCGAATTCCTGCTTCCGACGGCGGGCGATCAGTTCCTCGAAACCCTCGCCTCCCGCATCGAAGAAGCACGCATTGCCTTCGCCGCCGAGCACACCGAGGTCCGGTTCCGCCGGGTGCTTAGCGACGACCCGCACCAGATCGCGGCAGAACTGGCCCGTCTTGGTCCGGACGAGGTGGACGGGATCGCGATCATGGCTCCCGAGGCACCGCAGGTCCGGGACGCGACGCACCGCCTGTACGAACGGGGCGTGAAGGTGGTGCAGTTCGTGGCGGGCCAGCTTGGCGGACCCGAGGTCGACTTCGTCGGCGTCGACAACAACGCCGCCGGGGCCACCGCCGGGCGACTGATGGGCAAGTTCTGCGGCGGCCGCCCCGGCCGCGTGCTGGTGATCGCCGACACGATGAACGCGCGCGACAATGTCGAGCGGCGGCAGGGCTTCGACCGAATCCTGACGACGGACTACCCGGACCTATCCGCGCTCCCGTCACTGGAAACGCATGGCGACCCCGCCCGCACACGCCGGATCGTTGCCAACCTGTTCGAGAATTTCCGCGATATCGCAGGTGTTTACGTCCTAAGCTCGGAGACGCGCGTCGCGCTAGAGGCGGTGTCCGCCGTAACCGATTTGCGCCGGACGCAGGTGATCGCGCACGAGCGGACCGCGTTCAACATCGCCGGTCTTCGCAGCGGCGAACTGGACGCGGTGATCGCGCAGAACCCGGGCCATCTGGTGCGCAGCGCCATCCGGGTCCTGCGGGCGCGTTGCGACGGGCGCAAGCCCATCGCGTCACAAGAGGAAATCCGTATCGAAATCCTGATCCGCGAGAACCTTGGCCACGAGGACCCGGACCATAGCGTCGCGCGGGACTAGCCGACGATCAGCTGCTTTAGCTGCAACGCTTCGTATTCCAGGGTGGTCAGGCGATAGTTCACCACGTCACCGATCGACAGCATCGCGATCATTTGCCCCGCCTCGACCACGGGCAGGTGGCGGAATCGACCGTCGGTCATCTTGCGCAGAACCTGCACAAGCGTGTCCTCGGGGCTGGCCGTCTGCACATCGGTCGACATCAACTCGGCGACCGGCATCGACATGGTGCTGTCAGGCGCATCCGCCAGCCGGCGGACGATGTCGCGCTCGGACAGGATGCCGACCAGTTCCCCCTGCGGGCTTTTGACCGGCAGCGCGCCGATCCGGTGATCGCGCAGCTTGCCAACCGCGGTGGCGACCGTGTCTTCGGGGGCGACCCAGAACAGGCCCTCTCCCTTGGCCTCCAGCACATGCGCCACCGTCGCCTGCGCGGCGGACAGGTTCGTCTGGATCGACTGGCTGCTGGTGCGGTCCTGGCTGTCCAGGTCTCGGGTCTTCGGCGTGTACGAGGCAGGCATGGCGTTCTCTCCCTTGGGTAGGTACAGGGTATTGCAAAACGCGGGTTCGTAAATGGTTCACGACGAGAAGGGCCGACCTTGACCGATCTTTCGCTCACACCGGCGGTCGCAACCGTGCTGTTCGTGATCGCCTGCCTTGCCGGATATCGCTATCGCAGCGTGTGGAAAGCCGAAGGCCCGCGCAGCCAGTTATGGCTGTTCGGGCTTATCGCGGCGGTGTCGCTTTTGACCTTGGGCTTCCTGCCCGTGACGGGCGGCTAGGGGTCAGCCCGCCCCCTGCTCTACCCGCTCCAGCATCTTGCGGGCACGTTGGCATTCTAGGCGTTCACGCAGCGGGCTGTCGGGGTCGATATCCTTCTTGCAGACAAGGCACTTGTCCGCGCCCGCGACGGCGTTCAGTCCGCCGCAGCTGCCCTTGATGGTGCGCCCGTTCAGGATGACGCCCAGCGCCATGCCCAGCATCACGATCAACAGCAGTCCGAATGCAAAAAGGAAGGTCGCCATCGGGATACCCCGTGTCTTGTGTCAGGTCCGGCTCAGGCGGTCAGTTCCGCGAACAGGTCCGACGCCGTGGTCTTGAACCCAGACTTGCCGCCTGCCCCGTCGCGGTCAATGAACAGCACGGCCATGTCACGATCATTTGCGATCTTCAGCCCGCGTTCGCGACCAAGCACCAGCAGCGCGGTGGCCCACGCATCGGCCAGCATCGCGTTGTCGGTCATCACGGTGACGGATGCGGTGTCGTGCGTCACCGGGCGACCCGTGGTCGCGTCTATGATGTGCGAAAAGCGCGTGCCGTCGACGTCGAAATAGTTGCGATAGTCGCCCGAGGTTGCCATGCCCATACCGGACACGCCCACCACCTGCATCACGCCGCGGTCGTGGACCTGCGGCGTTTCGATCCCGATCTGCCACGGACGGCCGTCGGGATTGTTGCCAGCGGTGTAAAGGTCGCCACCGATTTCCACCATGTAGTCGGTGATGCCGAAGTCGTTCAGCACGCGGGCGACGTGATCCACGCCAAAGCCCTTGCCGATCGACGACAGGTAGATCCCGGCGTCCGAGTTCAGCTTGGTCAGCGCACCGCCGCCCAGCGCGACCGACTGCGACTGGCCGCAGCAGGCCATCGCCTGCGCAATCTCGGCCTCGGTCGGCATATCGGACCGGGTCCGGCCTGCGCCGAAACCCCACAGGTCGATCAGCGCGCCGACGGTGACGTCGAAGCCACCCTCGCTTGCGTCGTGCACCTCGGCCGCGGCTTGCATGACCTGTGCCAATTCGGGCGAGACGGCGATGCTGTCGCCAGCCCGGGCGGCGTTGAACCGCGAAATCTCGGACCCGTCGTCCCAGTTCGACATCTGCGCGTTGACCTGCGCCAGCGCGCCGTCGACCGCCGCCTGAAGCGCATCCTGCTGCACGTCACGGCTATGATCGATCGCGACGATGTTATACCCCGTTCCCATCGTCAGGCCGCTGAGTTCGAGCACGTTCCAGCCCTTCCGGCAGGCAGCCAGTGCAAGCGGCATCACGATGAAGCTGCGGCGGGAAAGGTTAAACTGGTTCGACACGGGCCTACTCCGCTACGGTGCGTATGTTCTATAGGGTTCCGCCCGCTTCTGCGGCAGAACGGCGCGAGGATCAACATGGATTTCAAGAAGTGCGTCCAAGCGCCTTCCAAACTCCGGTCTTGTGTCGCATAAGGCAGCCGGAAAATCGACAGGACAGAAGACGTGCAGCAACACAGGTTGAGAAAAGGTCTGGATGTGCCGGTGCTGGGCGCGCCGGGCGACTTTATCGAAGACGGCGCCAGTATAAGGACCGTCGCGATCCTGGGGGCGGACTACATCGGGCTGAAGCCGCGGTTGTCGGTGCAGGAAGGCGACGTCATCGCCGC
>NZVC01000046.1 GCA_002701395.1 Maritimibacter sp.
CCCATCATCGCCAATTCTCCTACCCTATGCAGGAATTGAATCAGCCGAGGGCCCTTCGATCAAGCACGAGTTTTTCAACAAAATACGCCCCGACTACTGATCCCCAAGCAACTCATCGATGAAATCGCCCTGCTCACTGAACACCTCTTCCCAGCGTTCCGGCACCGGATCGTTGCGTCGCAGGGTCTCCGGGCGGGACTTACCCGCGCGCGGCTCGTCCCTGTTCGACTGCATCGCGCGCGCCTGCCGACGCCGGGCGCGTTCGCTTGCAGGTGCATCCTCGTTAAACTCCGGATGCGGCGGGGACTCTACGAGCTCAGGATCCTCTTGCCAGGGTCCGATTCCCTCGACGCGAGGCGGATATGGAAAGTCCTTTCCGGCCTGGCGCTCCGACAGTCGCTCAAAGAACGGGTCCTCGAAATACTTGATGCGCTGCGCACGGATCGGATGTTGGGGCGACGCCAGAATGATGACCTCATCGGGGTCCATAGTCCGCGCCTCGGTTTCGGACAGGAGCGGACGCTCCTCAAGACGTGACGTGGTCGAGGTGGCCCCCAGGATGCCCTTGTTGCGCCCATACATGCGCGTGACCGCCTCACGCGTGGTGCTGCCGACGGCCGCCGAGACCTCACGCACCGTCCGCTGGTCCCGGGGGGTGATGTAGAGCTTGAGCCCCGCCCCGTTTTCGAGGCTCTCACGTCCTTCCGGTCCATAGATGCGATCAAGAGAAGCAAGAGACTGGGCGATCATTGCCACGCGACCACCGTAAGCCGCAAGTGAGTGGATCGCGCGCTCGAGATAGGGCATCGCCCCCATTTGCTGAAACTCGTCGATCATCATCATAACCGGCCATGGTTCATCTGGCATCGGTTCGTTCAATCGCAGGCTGGCGATGAGATCGGCAAACATGAGCCGCAAAAGGGGGGCCAGCGTCGCAATATGATCTTCGGAGACCACAATGTAGAGCGCATGGGGTGTCTTGCGGAATGCCGCAAACTCAAAGTCACTGGCATCCGTCGCGGTCCGCACCGCCGGGTTGTCCCACTGCTTCAATCCGGCTGTCATCAAGGCCTGTATGTTGGAGGTCAGAAGTCTGGAGGAGGCACTAGCGGCATTCATCCAGAGCTCACGGACCGTCGCTTCCTTGGCCTCCTCGGCATAGGCGCTGTACTGCGCGTTCTTGTAGTCGCCGCCGGTGACGATCTTGTTGACCTCACCAAGCGTCGGCCGTCCGCGCTGGATCGCCAAAAGACAAGCCGCGACGAAGATCGATTTACCGGCTTCGGAGAACGTGTCGAGGGTCTTGTTGTCCTTGTCGAGAAAGAGATCGGCCAGGATCGAAACCTCTGTGAACTGCTGCGCGAAACTCGGCGCAGCGGCGATCCGGGCCAGCGGATTGTAGCGATGCGTGCTGTTGGCCCAGTCGAACGGGCTGAACCGGAACACCTCGTCGCCGTTGAGGGCGCGCAGCCGGGCCGTTTTCTCGAAATTCTCGCCTTTCACATCAAGCACTACGACCGAGCCCGCAAAGGACAGCAAGTTCGGAATGACAAAGCCCACGCCCTTACCGGCCCGGGTCGGGGCCACCATCATCACGTGCGGAATATCGCTTGCCGAGATAAAGGGGGCCTGCGCCCTGGGTTTGCCCAGCTTGCCGCAGACAAAGCCTGTCCCCGGGGTCTGCAGCATGCCGTTGACCTTGAGCTCTCGCTTTGTTTGCCAATGCGCGGAGCCGTAATCATCGCGGTCCTGCGCCCAGGTCCAGCTGAAGGCCAGCACCGCCAGTCCGACAGCCCCAAATCCGACCGCGCCAAAGGCGACCTGAAACGCCTCGGGATGGGCCGCCCGCAGGCTTGCGCTTGCGGTCCAGACCGCAAGCATATCAAAGTCGGTCACACCTGTCTTGAGAGCCAAAGCGAGATAGAAACTGGCCACAATGGTGCCGAGGGCCGCCCCGCACAGCGAGCCCATGGGCACGGCAGCCCAGAGAGGCAGACGGGTACTCATCAGAAACTGATCTCGTCATCGAGATCGCGGGACAGATCCCGGCCGGTGTCCAAACCCCTGCCGCGCTGCAACTCAAGGCTGGTCTCTTGGGCCATCGCATTGGCCTTGTCCTGCTGCAAAGCGGCGGCGCGGTCGGTGAACATCTGATCACCCGTTTGCTCATGGGTCAGCTCAAGAAATTCCTGGGTGACCGTGATCTGATCGATCCGATTGGGCAGCACCTCGGCCAGGACTTCGTAATTGCCGCGGCGGAGTTCCGCGAGCCCGTCTTCGCCCAGCTCCTTGAAGAGCTCCGCCTGGAGCGTCCGCTCGACGGTGTCTTCCTGACTGTCCGACAATTGGCCATCCCGAAGCATATCGGCCAGATCCTGCAGATAGGGGTTGGGCCATGGATCGAGCCCTGGGTCGTCATCATCGATCAGCTGCAATTCGTCTGAGGCCCGCGAGAGGTCCGTGGCGACGCCCAGCTCCTTTGCCCGGTCCAACAGGCGGTCCATGAGACCATCGACCCTCTCGAGCGCCCGGTCCTGTTGCACTTCGCTGGCCTTTGAGAGATCGACCCCCTCATTGGCGAGGACCGCGGCCATGTCGCGCTCCACCCAATCCTGTGCAAGCCCGTAATTGGTTGTGCCGCCCGCCTCGATCCGCGCGACCAGCTCATCTGCGTCGAGACCCGCTGCCGCCGCATCCGCTTTCAAAGCTTCGAGAACACGATCCTCACCGGAAGACATCGCATCGCTCAGACGCGTGTCGCCGGACCCCGGCGGGAAGGGCTCCGCCAACTCACGCCCGAACCGCGCCCGCAGGTCTGGATCGGGCACCATCTGCGACAGGTCGCGGACGACATCTGCCGCCTTGGTCTCAAAAGCCGGACGCGCGATCGGGTCCAGTTCCGCGGCCTTGAGGCGCAAGGCTTCGATGGTCTTCTCGGCATAGTCGATGGCATCACCGACCGTTCGAATGGTCTCCATGTCGATCTCTCCTGCGGTGAAGATGTGGGATGTCTCGGACCCGAGCGAGGCGGACGCGCCCAATGACGCCGCCATCCGCCGCATCGCATAGGCAAGGTGTTTCTGGTCCATGTAATCGAGCACGTCCGCAAGGTCCCGGTAGTCTTTCGCGAAACCCACAACCTGCGCCTTGGCAATGGACCGCTCTTGCCCCGTCAGCGCGATCTCGCGCGGCAGGCGCGCGTCTTCCTTGGCCCTGTAGATTTCCTCGATGCCAGGCGCCTTCTCGAAGATGCCGCGTTCGAGACGGGTCGTGGCCTCCAGTACAACGCCGTAGCTTTCAGCGATCTCGGCCTGCTTCTCACGCATGAGCTGCGGCGACATCACGCCCTCGGCCCAGCACGAGAACCAGGTCCCGTTGTTGAGGCCGCGATTGTTGAGAATGATATGCGCGTGTTTGTGCGCCCGGTCGTCATGCACGCTGAGCACGTAATCCCACTGATCGCCGAAATCGCCGCTCTCGAAGAAGTGCTCCGCCCAGTCGAGGGTAATGTCGCGGACCTGATCCACGCTGACATCCGTCGGGAATGAGAGCAGCATATGCGAAGTGAACCCGAGCTTCGTCGTCCCGCGCCATGTCTCCGACCAGGCCTCGACGATCTCGGCCTTCTGGTCCTCGGTCAGCACGGCCTCGTCGCTCAGAGGGTTGGTCATCGTTGAGTAGCTGTAGACTGCCTTGTCGTTCACATAAGCCAGCTGGTTGCCAAGGCTCGCCCGCGTCTTGCATCCCCCTGCCCTGATCCGTTTGAAGACTGCGGCCCGGCTCTCCGGCATCGCGGACTTGAGCAGGTTGCGCGCAGAAGCGCGTCCGGTGCGCTGGTAGCTGCGCCCCTGCCGTCGGCCCGCAAGACGCGCCTCCACCCGCGCCTGGCGCTGCCCCTGAATACGTTCCGTCTCCCAGAGCTTGCCCATCACGGCATGGTAGAGGGCCAATGGCTCAGACATTCGTCGGGACCTCCCCGCCCTCTGTTTCGGCAACCGCTTTTGTGGGATTCCACCCTTCGCCGCGTCGCCGTTGCGCCGCCACCTTCAAGGATGCGAGGTCACGATGCGTTCCCTGAGCCAGCTCAAGAAGATCTGACAGAAGCTGACGATCTGCCATCGCAAGGTGCAGCTGTCCGCGATGGACCGACTTTGCCAGAACGCGTGCGGCGCGCGACAAATCCTGTGCCCGTTGCACCGTCTCCGAGAAAGCCTGCAGGTCACTCTGCATCAGCGACAGCACCCCACACCGTGCCCGCACCATCGCCTGCAAGGCCTGGCTCCGGGTCGCAAACCCAAGGCCCTGCCATTCGGCATCGAAGGCGCTGAGATCGGACTGTGCCGTCCGGAAACTCACCGCAACGGAAGGGTCGCGGACCTCCTGACCCTCGCCTTTCTCTTCCTTGGCAATCCGCGTCACGTGCCGCCGTGAGACGCCATAGGCTTCCGCCAGCACCTTGGGCGTGTCACCCGCATGATAGCGCCGCGCCAGCGCGATCCGCTCTTCAAGCTTCAGACGTTTCGGGCGTCCCTTAGTCACGTCTCAGACCCCTCGGACAAAAGTCGCAGACATTTGGCATATCCTGCCAACGTCCCTCTCATTTCATCCTCAGGGATACAGCAATTCGTAACTTTGCGCAATTTGTCGTATTGCGCACCATACCATTGCGCAAAATCACGCCGAGTCGCTAACGTTAAGGTATCATGGGTCAGGTCCGATGCTGCAGGCATCGGGCACGCGAGGGTCCGCCAGCCCTGGATCAATCATGAGGACCCGTCAAAGAGCGCCACAGGTCGCGGCGCCCGCCCTTGCATGTCCTCCCCAAACCAACCAGCGACGCCCGAGAAAGATGGACCGCAACTTGCGGTCCATCCAGGGTGCGTCAGGCTGGGGCGCCTTCGTGATCAGTCACCACCATGGAGTCCGTCACGCTGACGAACAGGGGTGTGATCTGAACCTCTGAGTTCGGGTCGTCGGACCAGTTGACAGCAACGATGGCGGCAGCTGGCGTGCCATCCACGAAACAGGAGAACAGGCGAAGTTCTCGAAACGGCCAGAAGTCAGCGCCTCAAAGGCGCTGATGTGATCGGGGGAGATATTGGTGCTCATGCCACGATCCCTCCGGCCTGCCGGGCACGCTCGGCATAGGTGCTCAGCGTCGCGGTGGCCGTGAAGTGCAGGTCCCGTTCGACCGGCAGCCCAAGACGTCCCCGGACGGCAGAGAGTTCGCTCAGGCGCACCGATCCGATCTCGGGGAAACCCAGCCCCAGATCGCAGAGACCAAAAGTGATGTCCGGGTCCTCGGGATCGATCTCCGTGAGCAGCCAGGTCGCCCCGGCATCGGGGGTGAAGAATTTGACGACCGGTTCAAAGTCGATCGTGTCCTCGCCCGCCGCGATGCGGGCCTGGTTGATACGACCGTTCTCGGCCAGTTGTTCGCGGACGGTGTGCGGTAAAAGCTCCATGGGAGGTCTCCTCGGGGTATCGTTTGGGAAGGACCGGGACAGCGCGCGCCGCCCCGGGAGGCGGCTCATTCGACGAGCTCCGGGTCGTCGCCCTGCCCGTCTGGCTTCGGCGCGAAAAGGACGAGCTGGCCGTTCACGGGGGTGGCGAAGAGCTGGATTGTCAGGAAGGATTTCGCATCGGGCTTTTGCGGGAAGGCGACGCCGATCTTGTGAAACCGGGTCTTGTCGTCTCGGCCCGTCTCGGGCGTGGTGACGGTGTAGTAGCGGGTCATGTCGATCTCCTCTTGTTTTCGATGCAAGAAGAGACCGGGGCCGTCCGGAGCGGCTGTCAGGCGGAACTTTGTTTCGCGAGGAATGGCCGCATCAGCGGTCAGGGGACAGTTCTGCTTGAAGGGGGTGTGCGCAGCGCACGCCCGTCAGACGGGCCAGGTCCCGGAGATTGCATCGAGAAGAAAACGAAAAGGAGATCAGTTGAGCCGCGTGCAGCCGCCCCAGACACACCGAAGGACACTGCAGACATCGGGCAGACCGAGAGACGCTGACAGCGCGGACCGGGATCCAGCACCGCACCCCGGCTCTGAAACAGCCTCAGGCGGCCCTATCGTCCGGTTGCGGCTGCAGGGCGTGCAGATAATCGACCGCGCGTTGTGCATGGGCCGCGGCCTGGAAGATGTATCGCGTGTCGTGCCGAAGACCGCGCAGCCAGTGATCGATGTAAGACGCATGCTCCGTACGTGGTGCGGGCGACAGGCCGAGATCGGCAGCCAGGAAGGCCGCGCCAAGCTCGGCCACAAGCTCCTCTTGCGCATAGCCGGCATCACCCCACCGCTTCCGACCGAAACTCCGGTCGAGACGCTCCGGGTGGCGTGTCCAATGGGTCACCTCGTGGCTCAGCGTGGCGTAATAGGCCTCCGCGTTCTCGAAAGTCTCGACGGGCGGCATCTGCACGTAATCCGGCTCGACCGCGTAGTAGGCCTGGGTGCCGCCATGGCGGATATCGGCACCGGTCGCGGCAAAGAACGCGTCTGCCGCCGCATCGCGCATCTCTGGCTCCGGTGGCGCTTCCGGGGTCGCATGAAAGCTCTCCGGCAGCCCGTCGATCTGATCGACATTGAAGACCGTGTAGCCTTTCATGAAGGGGATCGTAAGATCACGCTCCTGGCCCGCATCATCCGTCTCGGTCTTTTTGAACGTGTCGGCGTAGATCACCAGGGCACCTTTCGATCCTTTGCGGACCTGACCGCCGAGCTCGGTTGCCTGGCGGTAGGTCATCCAGGTCGGCGCGGCGTAACCGTGGGTCACCGCAGCAGCCCAGAGCAAGACGATGTTGAGACCGCGATAGGCGATGCCATTGTGGCGCAGGGGCCGCGTGATCCGGCCCGCGAGATGGTCCGCACTCCAGGGTTTGCGCCAGGGTGCCGTACCGGCTTCGAGATCGGCGATGATCTGTTTGGTGATGCGGGTGTAGATGTCGGGTCGCTGCGCCATGATGTCCTCCTGTCGGCTGGTCCCGCGTGCGGGACGCGGGAAGACAGGACGGGCGCTCTGAGCCGCTGGCGCATGCTCAACCCGGGAGCGGCAGCGAAAGGAGCGGGCAGAGCATTGCGCCGGGGGCGGCGGCCGTCAGACCCGCGCGCCCCTGCTCGCACGGGGGACCAGACCGGGAAGGACGATGGTATGCGACGGAGCCATCGCGCCGCCGAGCAACAATCGGGGTCCGAGAGGACGGAGACGCAGGTGACCGGCGCGCTGATGAGACGGGTTAAAGCGCCCGCAACCGGTCCATCGCGGTCGCCAGGGGCATTGCCCGCACGCCCCCCTGCCCCGGCACCTCCCGGTCCTCGGCATAGACCAGAAGTCGTTCAGCAACGGCCAGGTCGTCAGACGCGATGTGGAAGCCGCGCGTGACCTTCGGCGCGGTGGTGCGTTTGACTTCGATTGCCCAGAGCCGGTGATCGGGCAGTTTCAGGATCAGATCGATCTCGGCCCCGGCCGATGAGCGATAGAAACTGGCCTCCGTGCCGCGCGGGGCTGCCGCGATCAGGTTTTCAATGCAGAAGCCTTCCCAGGACCCGCCGACCACGGGATGTCCGAGCAAGGCCTCGCGGGTCTCGAGCCCGAGAAGCGCATGGGTGAGACCGGCATCGCGGATATAGACCTTTGGCGATTTGACCAGACGCTTGCCCACATTCGCGTGCCAGGGCGGCAGGCGACGCACCAGCATCAGATCGACCAGCAGATCGAGATAACGCGCCACGCTCTGGCCCGAGACCCCGAGCCCTGCCGCAAGCTTGGCCGCGTTCAAGAGCCCGCCTTGGTCGTGGGCCAGCATGGTCCAGAACCGCCGCAGCGTCTCAGATGGAATGCGCAGCCCGAAGGACGGGATATCGCGTTCGAGATAGGTGCGGATGAAATCCTCCCGCCAGGTGAGGCTGGCGCGGTCCGATGCGGCCAGAAAACTCTCCGGAAAGCCGCCGCGCAACCAGAGCGCGGGCAAAGCCCCCTGCCCTACCTCGTCGAGGGTAAAGGGCGTCAATTCGTGATAACTCACCCGTCCCGCCAGCGATTCCGCACTTTGCTGCAACAACGTGTTCGAGGCCGAGCCCAGAAGCAGAAACTGCCCGGTGCGATACCCCGCGCGGCGGCGGCGGTCGATCTGTCCCCGCAGCGCCCCGAAGAGACCCGGCATCAGCTGCACCTCGTCGATCACCACAAGCTTGCCCATCTGGTCATCAAGATAGAGATCCGGCTCCTCGAGAATCTGCCGGTCCGCGCTGCGTTCCATGTCGAGATAGACGGCGTCGCGCGCCTCTGCGATATCCTGTGCCAGCGTGGTCTTGCCCACCTGGCGCGGCCCAAGGAGGACCACCCCGGCTTGCGCATCCAGGGCTTGAGTGAGCCGCTTAAGGTGAGTTCGGGTGATCATACCTTGCATTTATGCCATCCAATGGAAGATTTGCAAGGTTAACGTCATGTCCTACGCGCCTGCTCCGCTCAAACGCCCATAGAAACTGCGATCAAGGTGCAGCTCACCGATCTGCGCGCGTTCAACGAGCCCGCGGAGGTATCCACCGGGCGATTTGACCTCGCCGTCGGTCGATTTGTCGAGGATCAGGGCAATCGACGCGGCGGCCACAGCCGGCCCAAGCACCTTGTTGGCCACGTTCCAGGCGTCCTCGGAGATCCCGACGATCGGTCTCAGGGCTGCCGCAGCCCGGTGCACATCGTTCCAATCCCGCATGTAACCTTGGGTGCTGCGCGCCATCTCGGCAAAATGCGGGCAGGAGGCCATCAACATCGGGATATCGACATTGGACCCGCGTTTTTGGCCATGTGTGCTCCAGCTGATATCGAGATCGACCTCTTCCGGGCTTTCAACCGGCGCCCTCCCCTGCCCTTGTGGCGCACCGCCTGCCGCGTGCTTTGTTTCAAAGCGATTACTTTTTACAGGATCAGGTTCATTTGTAGTTTGTATGTGGGTTTCATTTTCGAGACTCGAGGGTGTCATTTTTGGAGTATCTTGTTGGTCGTTTTCTCCGTTAGAGGTCTGCACCGCATCAGATCTGTCCGGCCAATCGAAAGCCGCCTCGAAAGATGTCTCCACGGATGCGAGGAGTGCCTTGATACGGGCCAGGAAGCTCTCGAGCCGCCCTGCCCCCCCCTCCGACCGCGCGGGAAGGCCCTCCAGAAGCCCGCAATAGGCGTCCTGCAGCTTGCCCCAGGGCCCACGCAGACCGGCCTCCAGCGCCTTTTCGATCTTCGCGCGGATCATGCGACGTGTCACGGTGATGGCGTTGCGCAAACGCGCACAGGCAGCCCTCTCGGCCTGGAGATGCGCATAAAGCGCCTCGAACTCCTCCGCACGGGCCGCAAGCGGCGCGAGATCGAAGCCGTAGGCCTCGACAATCACGCCATCCGCGTCCCTGCGGCCCCACCGCTTGCCATTGGGGCTGTCCTTCATCGCAATGACCCCAACCTCACAGAGCCGCCTTACATGGCGTCTGAGTGTGGCGAGCGAGAACCCGGTCTGCTCCATCAGGAAATGGTTCGACGCCCAGACGATGGGCCGCCTGCCCCGCTCCCAATCCTGGGGCTGTGTGACCGCCCCAAAGGTATCGAGAAGAAGCAGGTCCTGGGATTTCAGACCAATGGCTGCCGCGACTTTCTTCACCGCGACGATGGCCTGGGATTTGGGTATAGATAACTGTTCGCCGACTTCCGCAAACCGTTCGGCCTGTAGAAGTCCCGGCGTCGGCTTGCGCCAACCGCTCTGTGTCATGCCTGTATTTCACCTCCGTGGTTTAGGGAGGCAAAAGGATCCCGTTCGCCAAAACGACGTCTCTTGTTGACAGTGATTCGCGGGAGCGGTATCCAGTAGGTGTCTAATCTAATCGGATAAGCTCTCGGGCCGGATCGGCTTGGGGGCTTTTCTTTTGCCTCAGGTCATGATGTCGATGTCTCCTCGGATTGAGCGAGATACTCCGCGTAGAGCTGATCGAGGTTCTCCGAGAGAAACTCGCCAAACCCTGCAGAATCCTTGGCCGTCAGCGAGATGGTATAGGCCCGGCCGGACCGTCCGATCACACCCTTGATCCGGCCCTCCCCGGCGGTCCAGGTGCGCTTGGTCGGGGCTGCCTTGGCCGCACGACGCTTGGGCGCCCTGCCCGCCTCCATCACCTTGCTGTGCAGAATTTCGAACTTGGTGTCGCTGTCGAGCTGATCGAAACCCTCTGTGGCCAGGATGCGATCGGCCACTGTGAGATTGCTCTTCACCGCCATCAGCTTCTTGAAGTCTTCCCAGCGATCCCGCCCGATCTGTTTGGCCGGCCCGATCGCTGCAATGACATGGGTCGGCACGCTGCTGGCGACCGAGAGCATGCGCGACAAGAGCGTGCCGTCGATGGTCAGAGCCTGCTGGATCACCTCCTTGGCCTGGCCGAGATCGGCGAGGTTCTTGGCAAACAGCGCCTTCTCGATGAAGGACAGGTCCGCCCGGGCGGTGTTTTCCTGGCCCTGCGCCAGCACATGGGTGACATCGTCCATCTCCTTGACCACAGCCCGGACGGGACGCCCGAGAGAGCGCGCGGCGCGTACCCGGCGGTGCCCGAAGACCACCATATACCGGTCCGCGGCTTCGGGATGCGGTCGCAAGAGAACCGGCGTGTCCTGGCCGCTGGCCGCAATCGAAGCCTTCAACTCTTCGAAGGCCTCGTCATCGCCGCTCAGGCGGTCATTGACGAAAGAGGCGTCGATCAGACCGGGATCGATCTCGATGATGGTTTCACCTTCGAGCAGGCGTTTGGAATTCTCGGCGAGACTGTCGATCGAGACCTTCATGGATTTCGAGGCCCCGCGCATGGCATAGCTCGAACGGCCCCCATCGACGGGCGTGTCGGTCGGTTGCCCGATCACGGATTTCAGCAGGTCTTTTCTGGCCATGTCGCCCTCCTTTCCGAGGTGTGAACCGCCCCGTCTGCACGGCTGTCAAAACGCATCTGCACGGCTGTCAAACTCATGGGAGGTCACGCCCCCAGGCCTGATGCACGAGACCGGCGATTTCGTCGTTCACCGCGTTGAGAGAGGTGATCGCCCGGTCATAGGTGGAGCGCACGAATTGCGCCCGCTCGACCTCGTAAAGCGTCTGCTTGGTGATCCCTGCATCGGAGATCGCGGTGGACTTCACCATCTGCGCTTCCAGCATCTGGTTGGGAAACATCGCCTGCAGGAACCCGACCATCTGCTTTTGCGGCCCGTCGGTGGGCTCAAAGCGGGTCACAAGGTAGCGGAACCATTTCAGCCGCATCTCGGCCCCGGCTTCCCGGATGGTGCGCAGGATGCCACCGAGCATCAGGAGGAACTGGCTCATCGACATCACATCCAGCATCTGGGGATGCACGGTGATCAGCACGGAACTCGACGCTGTGAGGGCGGTTAGGGTCAAATAGCCAAGCTGCGGCGGGCAATCGATCACCACCACATCGTACTGCTCCTCAACCTCAGCGAGCGCTGTCGAGATGCGGGTGAAGAAGGCCCGACCTTCGGACGGGTCGCGGCTGGTGAGTGCGACCGGCGTGTCATACTCGTATTCCTGCAGATCGAGGCTGGCCGGGACGATATCGAGGTTCGGAAAATTCGTGGGCCGGATCACCGCGCTGATCGGCTGGCGCTCGGCGTCATAGCGCAGCGTCTCGTAGAGCGAAGAAACAGAATCTAATTCGGGCTGAATCCCGTGCAGCGCGGTGAGCGAGGCTTGCGGATCGAGATCAATCGCGAGCACGCGATGGCCCTTGAGGGCCAGGTGTTGCGCAAGATGGGCTGCCGTCGTCGTCTTGCCGCTGCCGCCTTTGAAGTTCACCACCGAGATGACGTGCAACTCTTCGCCTTCGGTGCGGTGCGGCAGGTAGCGGCGCTTGCCGGGACGGCCGTGGGCATCGAGATAGGCGCGCAGTTCGAGCATCTGCGCCGCTGAGTAGGACCGCCGCCCGGAGGCGGAGGTTTCGGGAGCGGGGCCCTTGCCCTCGAGATGCAGCTTCTTGATCGTGGATTGGGTGACCCCGAGGAAATAGGCCACCTCAGCCAGCGAGAACTGCCGCAGGCCCTTCTGGGCATCCGGGGGGTATTGTTCCTGACGCAAGATATTGAGCCGATCCGAAATCAGTTCTCCCTGCTGGAGAATGATTTCATCGAAGGCCAAATCGCCTGCAGTCTGCTGGAATGGTACTTTGTCCATCCTGCCGCCTCGCCTAATATCGCTTTTATCGCGATTTCTTTCGTTAAACTGTGACTACAGCGGAAGCGGGTTATCCACAACGATTTTTTCAGCACGCGGCAAGGCGTTGCCGGATCATGGCAGAAATCTGCACGACCACAAGACCGCGCGGCTTCCATAAAAGGCACCCCAATATCTGGTGTGAAAGCACGCGATGCACGAAACTTGAACATAATGGAAATCACACGCATACCCCGCTATCACTCTATTTTCATTTCTTTTTATGCGTTCTGCACGGCTGTCAAACCGTGTCACGACCTTGGCACGGTCCCAATCTGGCCGCTGCGGGCAAGTCGGCCCCAGGGCGCATCGCCACGGTCAAGAGCGACGCCAGCGCTCAGCCCCGCCGACACCTATGTCTTTGCCGGCTTTCGGAGTGTCCTCGGCCCCGAAACACGCCCAAAGCCGGAGAATCGGGTAATCGATTCTCCGGCGCGGCGCGAAAAGGTTGGCCGGGTTTCCGGCCAACCACCGCCTCAGGCGGACTCTTTCGGTCCCCAGGGGATCACGGCCTGCAGGGTCGGATCGTCCTGATGCGCGGCCTGGCCGAGATTGGCGTTGAACCCGTAGTCGCGGATGGTCAGCGTGAAGTAATCCGCGCCGGTCTCGCGGTTCTGTTTGCGCCAGATGCCGCCACATTCAACGAGACGGCCCCGCGGCGAGCGCCCCAGAACGCGATGTGTGGGCGCCATCGGGTTGTCGCTTGTCACGGGCTCGACCGAGATGTCGAGATCGAAGGTCAGTGTGGAGATCGATCCGGTCCCCTTGGCCGTACCGATATCGGCGGCGTCGAACTTGATGCAGTTGGTGGTCATTGCGTGTCTCCTTGTTTGGTGTTGCAATGCCGGTGACCCCGCAGGCCGGCGCGGGACCGCACCGCAGGCGCAGCGCAGCGGAGAAGGGCAGGGGGCCGCTCTTTTTGCGCCGCGCGGAATGCCCGGCACGGGCAGGGGAAAAAGACGGGTCCCCACCTTTGCGGTCCCGGAACGACCTGCCACCGGCCCTGGGCAGCAACACCTGCCGGAGACCGGACCGACCCGCTCAGATCGCTCCTGCGCCAAAATCGGCGCGCCAAACAGACCGCGTCTGAAATGCCGCTCGCTGACCTGATCGGGAGCGCGCCGCCCCCAGTGACATGTTGGACGTCCCATTTACGCCGTCTCAACCCGGAGGCTCCGCAATGCACGTCAGACGTCATCATGCGGCAGCGCGGCAGTCCGACCCCGAACACAAACCAACCCGGCGGCGCAGGCCTCGGGGCACAGGTCAGCCGAGAATCCGGGCTGCCTGCAAATACGGCCAAGCGCGACCCGGGCCTCTTCAGACCCGTGAGCACCCACAGTCAAAAGACTACCAAGGCACTCGGCAATGAGGCGTGTAACCCGATGTCGTACAATCTGCGCGGCCGTGACCCCGCGTCGAAGTCTGAGCGCGCGGGGCGTTGGGCTGAGGTTTGATCCAGCAGCGTCGCCGATGCGGCGACCCCCGCGCGGGCAGCGCCGGTCCGGCGGCGGGGCAGGGGGCCTGTCCTCTGCCCCGCCGCCGGACAATTTTGAGCCCCTACCAGTCCCGCGCCCGCACCCTGACAAAAAAAGACCCCGCACGCGGCGAGGCCAGGTGGTCTTCCCACGAAGGAAGGCTCAGAGGCAGTCCGGGACCCAGACCGCCAGGTTTTCTTTCTGCTCGGAGGTTAGCCCCATGAGTTTTTGCGTGACCGGATCGGTGATCAGCTTCTCCATCTTTTCGGCTTTCTCTGCCTTCTTGAGCTTGCTGAAGGCCATGACCCGCGCGTCACGGGCATCGCAGTCGAGGAAGGCGCAGAGCAACTCCGTCAGATGGTCTGCCGACACCCGCGCAAAGAAATTCTCCGCCGTGGGGGTCCAGTGCTTGCGGATATCCGCCCTGGCCTCCGCCGCGATCTGGTCGAAGAACGCGTCCCCTCCCGCCTGATAAGGCAGGCTGCGGGCGATGGCCTCGGTAATATGAGCGTTCCGCGCCTTCTTTCCCTCCGCGCGAAACGCGTTGAAGGTCTCCGTGAGGTCCTCGACCCGCGTGCCCTCCGACCAATAGGCCGTCGCATCGATCCCGTGATCGAGACGCGGCTCACGGGCAAACCCGTCCTCCACACTCGGCACATTGCTTGGACGCTCCAGCCGCAGACCGAAGACGGTCTCGAAGCTGCCCGACGCCTCGGACACACCGAACCCCAGAAGGTCGAGGACCAATTCGGGTTTGGCCAAGAGCGCGGCCTGTACCGCCGCCAACCGGATCGCCTGCATATCGGCGGTCAGTTTCTGCGAATAGGGCGATTTCGGCGCGGGGGCCGGGCGCGCCGGGGCTGTCAGAACCCCGGCTTCGATCGCAGCGGTTTTGTCCTCGGCGCGCACCAGACCTGCAGTGACCTCGGGTCTACCCGATTGATTTACAACGACAAAGCATCCGGCCACGGCCTTCTGATCGTCGGTGTAATCCCCGTCGAGCATGGCTTGCAGCGCGGCGAGACGGGCCTCCCCTGTGGCGTCGAGCACCCCGGCCTCACACATCTCGGCCAGTGTATCGTAGTCTTCGGCCTCGTCTTCAGTCAGATCGCCCGCGACAGGATAGACCCGGGCCAGCTTGGCCTGGTCGATCTCGTAATAATTGAGCCACGGCTCGGGTTTGGTCTCGGCCCAGAGCCAGCCTGCTTCCTCGACCAATGCGGTGCGTTCGGCCTCGAGCGCGTCGGCAAAGAGATCGTCGAGCAGACCCGGATCGGCGAAATAGACCGCATCCGAGAAGAGATCGCGGGTGAGGCTGCCCCCTGCCGCTTCATAGGCCTCCTGACCGACGAAGCGCGCGCGCCGGTCGCTGCTGCTGACGGCGTCGGGGTTGAGGGCAGATTTCAACTGCGCCTCCGAGATCGGCTGGTCCTTGATCTGGTCCAGAAGCTTTTGTGTCAGGGCCGCGTCCTGCGATAGGGTGAAGGCCTTGGCCGCGCCTAGGGTGATCTCGCCTGCCGCCAAGGCGTCGAGCACCGGTTGGGGCAGGGCGGCCAGCGCCAATCGCTGGTAGACGCGGGCCTCGCTCACGGCGAAGGCCAGCGCGATATCCGCCACGCTGGCCCCTTTGGCCGCCATCGCGCCGAAGGCGCGGATTTCGTCCGCCGGGGTCAGGGCTTCGCGCGCCGCGTTTTCGGCAGAAGCCCAGACGGCGGCTTCCTCCGGGTCCTCGGTGAGGCGCACGGGGACCGTGGCGGGGCTCGGTGTTTCGGCCTTGGCCGCGATCTGTTGCAGTGCCCGCAGGCGGCATCCGCCCGCGACGATCTCGACGCGCCCATCGGGTTGGCGCAGACCTGCGAGATTCTGGATCAGGCCGAAGCGGGCGATACTGGCCGCAAGCGTGTCGATATGCGCCTCGGAAACGGTTTTGCGCGGATTGAGGTCCGAAAGCGTAAGGCTGTCGAGCGGCACCTGTTCGATCACGCTGGTCTCAGTGGGGAGGGGGTCTTGCTTGGTCATGGGCAGGGTCTCCTGTGATGGGATTGGGAAGGGGGCCAGCGGCGCGTAGCGCACCGCTGCACGGTGGCGTGGTGTTGACGGAAGGGCAGGGAGGTCGGGCGCTACCACCAGCAGGAATAGATCACTGTCGATCCGGCCTGCATTTCGGCCCGCGCCCAAGCGCAGAAGGCGAGATCATGCGTGCGGTAAGCCTCGGCCTGTTCGTCCTGAAACTGATGGCCATAGAGTGAGAGCCGTCCCGGAATTGGTCTGGGGGACCAATTCAGGCGCGAACAGGCGGAGCCACCGCCTGCGCAGACGGGCAAGGTGCCTGCCTTGGTAGCGGTTTCCAGCCGGTCGATATCCGCCGCTTCAAGGCGCAACTCGCCGCAATTGAGGTTGGAGGCGTCCAACCCGGTGCGGGCGGTGTAGAGATGTTCCATGAATGTCTGCAGCTTGGCATGCTTGCGCCAGACGAAAGCGGGGCTGTCGCCTTCCTCTCCGGTCTCGGGCGTTTTGCGATAGGCATATTGGTCGAGGCCCATGGTCTCGCTCCTTTCCTTCGTGGTGAACGCGGCATGGGTTTTTTCATCTCTGGCCCTTTTGCCGCCTTGGGCGGGGGCCATCGCTGTCTCTGACGTTCGGAAGACCCCCGCGTCTTCCGAAGGGCAGAGCAGGGAAGGGCAGCGCCCGACCTGCGGCCGGTTGGCGGCGGGACACAGGGGGCCGGAGCGAAGAAATCGGGAGGGACCCGGGGGCAAAGCCTCTGGGAGGCACCGGATTTCTCCGGTGGAGGCTGACGCGCCAGCGGCACCAGAGCCCCTGTTTCCGCCGACATCCGGATGTCAGGCGGTCTAAAACATGGAAAACCCGCCAGGCGGGCCAGAGCAACGCGGCGGCGCGCCTGTCCGTTGATCCCGTGATCGCGGGTCTGCCCGCGATCTCCGTGTTCTGGTGCCCGAAGGATCGTCACCCGTCTGGGCGGAGACAGGATTGGCTCCGGGGCGTTTCCGCCCTAGAGCCTGGCCGCCGATCCCGGCGGCGGGCCCGATGGGATCGACCAGGAGACGCTCTGCGTCAGCCCAAAGTCAGCACCATCTCCTCTGAGAGCGACAAGTCCGGAATATGCAGGTTTTCAGGTGCCGGACCTTTGCGAATGCGCCCGGCCGCATCGTAATGCGAGCCATGACAGGGGCAGAACCAACCCCCGAAATCCCCCGCCCCATCCCCCAGAGGGACACAGCCCAGATGGGTACAGACACCGATCATGACCAGATATGCCTCGTGACCCGCAATGGCCCGGTTCTCATCGCTTGCCAGCGCATCGTCGGGCAGATTTGGGTTGCGCGCCGAGCTGTCAGGCAGGTCAGAGACCGCCTGTGCCCGAGCCTGAGCCATTTCTGCCTCCGTTCGATGACGGATAAAGACAGGTTTTCCGCGCCAGTTGACGGTCAATTGCGTTCCGGGCGCGAGATCGGAAATATCAACAGTGATCTGTGCCAAGGCGCGGACATCGGCGGAGGGGTTCATCTGGTTCACCAGTGGCCAGAGCGCAGCCCCTGTTGCCACGACCCCTGCCCCGGCTGTTGCGTAATACAGGAAATCCCTGCGGGCGGTATTCTCTGACGCTTCCATCATCGGGCATGTGTCCGTGCCTCCCGCGCTGGAAGGTCAACACGCGAGATGTAACGTTTTGTCAGCGCACCTCTCTACGGATCATCAAACAGGCCTTGTCGGCGCATTAATGGTGCGGGCCCGCGCCTTTTGCCATCATGAGGTGGTGCTCCTGGTGATGCGCCCCGATGGTCATCAGACCAAAGAAACCAAGTCCCTGAATCTGCGCGGCATCGCCATCGACACTGAGCGCCACGCCATCTTCTAAGTCCTCTGTCACAACGTCCCAGCCGGTCTCGGCCGCGAGAAAGGGCGCATGGGCGGGCACCATGGCGCGGATGGCCTCGAGAACACGGGGGGTGCCCCGAATCTCGAACCGGGCCCCTTCCGGCCGCAGGGTGCGGGCGACCACGGCCTCTTGGTTCAGAAGGTCCATATCGACCAGATGGCGGCGCAATCCGTCAATATCGACCCGCTCCCAATCCGTCTCGGGATCGGCCTGCAGGATCGTTACGATTTCCGCCAAGGCGGCAAAGGCCGATTGCCCGGTTTCCTGCGGTCCGCCCATGTCGTGACCAGCCGCGGAATTGGCGTGCTGCGCGGCCACGGGTGCGGCCATCACTATGGCAAGGACGAAGGGAATGAGACGCATGGACAGGTCCTTCAATGGGGTGGTGTCATGTTTACGCTAGCAGGGGCGGATGCATCGTAATATGATTTCAATCATATGTTGCCAAACCCCTATGATCATATCCCGAGCTCAGCCCTGCGCCCAATCTCCGGCGCGGTTGGAGATACCGTATTTCACCAAGGCGACCCCACCCACGGTCTCTATGTCGTGCAAACCGGGCGCGTGCATCTCGAGCGGGTCGGTCCAGATGGCGAGCGGTTCATCATCCACCGTGCCCAAGCCGGAACAAGCTTTGCCGAAGCTTCGGTGTTTTCGGAGGTCTATCATTGCGATGCGGTCTTCTTAGAGGCCGGGGCGTTGGTCCGGATCGACAAGGCCGCTGTCTTGGCCGCCTTTGCGGAGCCGGAGTTTGCGCGCACCTATGGCCGCCGTGCAGCTCAACAGATACAGGCGCAACGACAGATGCTGGAGATCGTCGGTATTCGGCGCGCAGAGGACCGGGTCATGGCGGGGTTGGTCGCGGGCCTGCTCGACGGGTCCGTCGTCGAGTTCGCCGCCCGGTTACAGCTGAGCCATGAGGCGACCTACAGGGCGCTGCGAAAGCTTGTGCAAGACGGGCGGGTCAAAAACCCGACCCGCGGGATCTATCACCTGCCCCCATGACCCGATCAGCTGTGACTCGCGAAGACCGAGGTCACCCCGTCGGAGCCGACAAGCAGGGTATCAAAAGTGTCACCGGCCTCCGGACCGCCCATGCCGGGCGAACTCATCGGCATGCCGGGAACCGTCAACCCGCGCGCCACCGGTTGCTCTGCCAGCAGCCGCGTGATGTCAGCGGCAGGCACGTGGCCCTCGATGAAATAGTCGCCTATCACCGCCGTATGGCATCCAGCAAGCTCTGGTGCGATTTGCAGCCGGTCTTTGAACGCCCAAAGTTGATCCTGATCGACGTCTTGGGCCTCGACCGCGAACCCCGCTTGCTGGACATGATCGACCCAGGCGGAGCAGCATCCACAGGTTGGCGTTTTGAGCACCTTCAGAAGGGGTGCCGTGTCAGCGGCAACGGGAAATGCCAGGGTGGCTGCTGCGCCTGTCATCAAAAATGTGCGTCGTTTCATTCGGAGGTCCTCTAGGAGTTGTCAGGGAGTCTAGCGTCCTGCGCCGCGCTGTCGAGCAGGTCTGCATGGGCGGCATGGGCGTCGGCGGCGGCGGGCGACACGCGTTGGCTGTCCGGGAGCGTCACATCGAGATCCCGTGCGTGGCGCTCGTCGAGACACGCGGTTTCGAGCTGCAGCGTGACCATGTGAAACCCATATTGTTCCGTCAGTCGATGATAGGCCCGGTTCAGCAGGTCCGCGGCCTCTGCGGGCTCACCATGGCGGATATGGGCAGAAAATGCGTGTTTGCCGCTGGTCAGCGTCCAGGCATGCACATGGTGAACGTCCAGAACCCCGTCCTGGCCGCGCAGGTCCGCCGTCACAGCCTCGAGATCCGTTCCCTCTGGCGTGCCTTCCATGAGGATGTGGACCGCTTCCTTGATGACGCCGACGGAGGCCCAGAGGAGAACCACCCCGAACGCCATGCCGAGGATCGGGTCAATCGCCAGAAAGCCGGTGAACTCGATCACTAGAGCGGTGACGATGATCAGGAGGCTGCCGACAAAGGTCTGGATGATGTGCCAGAGCGCACCACGGGCATTCAGATCGTCCTTGCTCGATTGCCACATCAGC
>NZVC01000047.1 GCA_002701395.1 Maritimibacter sp.
ACGAAAAGCCTGACAAGAAAGGCGCTCGCGCCCCTTTCTGCCCGCGATATTCTGCGGCAGCGAATGGGTGTTTTTCCACGGAATCGGCGGGAAGCTGACTTTCGCTGCATTTGCGTCGGCTCTCTGCCGGGCTCGCGAAAGCTGCCGTTTATTTGAACATTGAACTCAAGAATGCCGCGACCGATCTAATGGCCGCGAAGAGCGTAATTTGACGGGTGCAGCACAGCGCACGAATGCCCGGTTCTATAACGGGGCGTAGCCTAAGCTCCTAATTTGGCGACAGCTTCGAGAGGCCCAGTCGATTTTTTACCGAGTGATTAGAGTGACTGCCGCCCCCGGTACCGAAGGCCATCTTCCGCGATCCCACGGCCAAGTCTTATGTGCTGCGATAAGGACGGCAGGTGTACCGTTTCTCTGAACTCGCCATGCTTGAACAACATGGTCGGATAAGCCTTGTCCATTCTCTGCGTTTGTCGTGGCTCCAAATCTCTTAGCCAAAGCCTGAGCGAGCAAGAAACTTTGCTGTGGTGTCATTCCGCGTAAGCCCACGTAGCAGTATCCAGCACCAGCTTGAACGATAACTTGCCCATCGTCGTGTGACACCACAGGAACTACAATTCTGGTCTTCCCACTTGGTAGATTTGTTCTGGACGCGCTGTCCGGTGTTTCAGGAGAACGATATCCTATCGCCTCAAACCTATCGAACATTGCCTCTGCGTCTGGTAAGCCCGCGCATGCCCTCACGGCCTTGCTCGCCTCCGCAAATGCGTTTGCTCCAGCAGGAGAGTTGCTAATCGTATCGGTGTTAACCGGTGGGATGCCTGCACAGCTGGAGACTAGCATCAGTGCACCAATCGCCATGCAAAATAACCTTGCGTTCATGTTCTTACTTGCCGTCCTAAATTGTTCAGTCACCACGATTTTAGATTGAGATAGCTAACAGCACCAAATGGGATGCATTTGTGCGAAAACTCGCACGCCTCTGCCGGTGGCGAAAAATCCGCGTTCCGGAAAGCGGTCGTTCAAGTGGTCGATGGCACCGGCAGCTTCGTCCGCACTGCGGACCTTCAACAGGGTATCGGCCTCGCGATTGCAGCGAAAGTCTGGTCTGGCGGACCGCGCCGCAGCGATGATCGGCACGACGGATGACCGCTTTGGGCCGAAAGTGTCCAACCCGAGAGAGGATAGCACATCCAACCACCCCCTCTACCCAACTTCCCCCATCTCATGGATCCGGTCCATCACCGCGCGGCTGACGCTGTCATACTCTCCGGTGTTCGGCAGCTCTCCGGTGACGCGGTAGCCGTCCATCACCACGATGCGGTCGGCGACGGCGATCATTTCGGGGAGGTCGCTGGTGATCAGCAGGATCGAGGTGCCGTTGTCCGCCAGCTCTCGCAGCAGCTCGTGCAGGTAGGCCTTGGTCTTGATGTCGATCCCGACCGACGGCTCGTCCACGATCAACAGCCGGACCCCCGCCGCCAGCCATTTGGCGACCGAGATCTTCTGCTGGTTGCCGCCCGACAGGTTCGCGGCGGTCTGGGCAAGGCTGGGGGTCTTGACCTCGAGCTTCCTGAGATACGGCAGCACCGCGTCGCGGATCTTGCCGTCGGTCAGCGTCCCCAGCGCGCCGCCCAGCTTGCGCCAGATCGGGACGCCGGCGTTCGCCAGCACCGAATGCTGCAGGATCAGGCCCTCGGTCTTGCGGTCCTCGCTGACGTAGCCAAGGCCGTGGGTGTGGATCGCCTCGAACACCGACCGGATGCGGACGGGCTTGCCGTCGACCCGCACCTCGCCGCCGGTGACGGCGGACTGGCCGAGGATCGACTTGGCGAGTTCCGTCCTGCCCGCGCCGACAAGGCCGTACAGCCCCACGATCTCTCCCTTGCGGACGGACAGCGACACATCGCGGTGGCCAAGGCTGGTCGAGACGTCGGTCAGCCCCAGCACCTCGGGCTGGGCCGAGGTGTCGCGGGCGCGCCATGCGCCTTCGCCCTCGGCGCGGCCGATCATCATCTGCACAAGGTCGTGGCGGGTCACACCCTCCATCGAGCGGCTTTCACAGGCGTTGGCCCCGTCGCGCAGCACGGTGACGCGGTCGCAGATCTCCTGCACCTCTTCCAGCTTGTGGCTGACGAAGACAAGGCTGGTGCCGTCGTCGCGCAGGCGGCGGACGATCTGGAACAGGCGGTCGGTCTCGGACGAGGTGAGCGAGGCGGTGGGCTCGTCCAGCAGCAGCACCCGGCTTTGCAGCGACAGGGCCTTGGCGATCTCGACCAGCTGCATCCGCGCGACGGACAGGTCCGACACCGGGGTGGCCGGGTCGATGTCCAGTTCCAGCGCGTCCAACCAGCGCCGCGCCTCGCGGTTCAGGCGGGCATAGTCGACGGGTTTGAGATAGCTCGACCCGATCTGTTCCAGAAAGATGTTCTCGGCGACCGAGAAGCGGGGGAACAGGTTGCGTTCCTGGTGGACCACGCCGATGCCCTTCGCGATGGCGTCGCGGGGGTTGTGGAACTGGGCCTGCTGGCCGTCCAGCAAAAGGGTGCCGGCGGTGGGCTGGTGGACGCCGGTGATCACCTTGATCAGCGTCGACTTGCCCGCGCCGTTCTCGCCCAGCAGCGCATGCACCGATCCGGGCAGCAGCGACAGCGTGACGCCCTTCAGCGCCATGACACCGGGGAACGCCTTCTGGACGCCCTTGGCTTCGAAGATGGGGGTCATGTCACAGGGTTCCTTTCGCAGTGTCGCGGGCGCGCAGCTTGTTCAGGCCGACGGCGGCAAGGATCAGCGCGCCCAAGACCACCTGCACAAGGAACGGGTCGATCGAGAACAGCACCAGCGCCTGCGTAATGATCGCGACGATGACGACGCCAAGGGCGGTGGCGGTGACGCTGACATGTCCGCCCGCCAGAACCGCGCCACCGATGACGGGGGCGGCGAAGGACAGGATCAGCCAGTCGTCGCCGATGGACGGCTGCCCGATCTGCAAACGGGCGACCACAAGGATGCCCGCCAGCGCGGCAAGGACGCCCGAGATGCCGTGCGCGATGATCACCGTGGCGTTGACCGAGATGCCGGACAGACCGGCGGCGTGGTCGTTGCTGCCGACGGCAAGGATGAACCGGCCCACCGGCAGGCGGCGCAGCATGTACCACAACACCACGGTGGCCACGATGGTGGGTGCCAGCAGCCACGGGATCGGTCCGGCGATGGTCGCGGCGCCGAAGGCCTTCACCGCGTCCGGCACGCCGTAGAACGGCTGCGCCTCGGTGATGCCAAGGTTGATGCCCTTGTAGATCGACAGCGTCGCCAGCGTGATGACGAAGGCCGAGATCCCGGTGATCCGCACCAGCACGCCGTTCAGCACGCCGCACAGCAGCCCGATCACCAGCGCCAGCAGGGCGGCGGGCAGGGCAGGCAGGCCCCAGACCTCCATCATGCCGGCGAACGAGATCGCGGCAAGACCGCCAATCGCGCCGACCGACAGGTTCATCTGGCCGATGGCGATGATGATCATCTGCGCGAAGGCGATTAGCGCGTTGACCGCGATCGCCAGCAGCAGGATCTGGATATTATAGGACGACAGGAAGTTGCTGCTGAGCGATCCGATGATCACGATGGCCAGTACCGTGGCCAGCAGCGGGCCGAACCAGTCGGTCCGGGACAGGCGGGAAATCTGTTGCATGGGTCCGGCTCCGGTCTCAGGCAAGGTTGCGGCGGGCAAGATAGCTGCGGCGGGCCTTGTCCAGCAGGACGGCGACCAGCAGCATCAGGCCAAGAAAGCTTTGCACCCAGAAGGCGCCGATCTGCAGCATCAGCAGGCCGCTGGTCAGCATGGTGACAAGGAACGCGCCCAGCACGGTACCCAGCACCGACACCTTGCCGCCCTGCAAAAGCGTGCCGCCCAGAACGGGGCCAAGGAACGCGGGCAGCAGCCAGTCCTGTCCCAGCTGTCCCGCCATCGACGGGATCGCGGCGCCGTTGCGCGCCACCAGCATCAGCGCGGCGATGCCCGCCAGCGCGCCCGACAGCATGTGGCACAGGATGACCATGCGGCCCACGCGGATGCCCGACAGTTCCGCCGCCGCGGGCGAGGCACCCGCCGCCAGCATCTCGCGCCCCAGCACGGTGCCGCGGTACAGCCACGCCAGCACGACCGCGACCGCCAGCGTCACCAGCAAAAGCGGCGAGACATAGCCCATCACCCGGGCCCGCCCGAAATCGGAAAACGCGCCGGGCAGTTCTCGGAAGGCCTCGGCCTTGGTCAGGAAGATCATGACGCCGAAAAAGATGCTCATCGTCGCCAGCGTGATGATGAAGCTGTGCAGCCCGGTGCGGACCACCGTCCAGCCGTTGATCCAGCCCAGCAGCGCGCCAAAGGCCAGCCCGGCGGCGACCGCCACGGGCCAGGGCAGGCCCAGCCCCTCGATCATCCAGCCGGTCGCCATCGCGGCGCAAACGCCCATCGCGCCCACCGCAAGGTTCAGGCCTCCGGTGACGATGACGCTCATCATCGACAGGCCGATCATGATGTTCACGGCAGAGTTTCGCCCCAGCGCGAACATGTTGAACGGCGAGAAGAAGCCGCGTGTGGCGAAGCCGAAGATGATCGCGAAGATCACGATCAGCAGGATCAGGCCGAACTCGTTCGACAGGAAGAACCGGCTGCGCGACAGGCCGGTCCGGGGACCAAGCGGGCTGTCCGAGCCAGCGGAATAGGAAGCGTCTTGCAGCGTCATGGGGCGGCGGGTCTCGTGCGGTCGGGAAAATGGGCCGCCGATGCGCGCAGCACCGGCGGCAGGGGAGCGGGGCGGCCGGGCCGGGAGAGCCCCCTTGCCGCCCCGTTTGTCGTTACTCGCAGTTCAGGTAGGTCGCGTCGAAGTCGGCCAGAATCCGGTCCGTTTCGGCGCGCATCGTGTCGAGATAGCTGTCGGCGTTCGACGCATCGACATAGGCGGTGCCGCTGTCGATGAACTTCTCGGTCAGCGCGTTCGACCCGAACGGCGCGTCGTCCTTGATCGTGCAGCCCGACCGCAGCTTGTCCAGCGCGTAGGCGCCGATATAGCCTTGGCCATAAGGGTTCTGGATCATCGTGCCGTCGATCACGCCGTCCTTGATCGCGCTGATCACCGCCTCGTCGTGGTCGATGCCGACCATCGCGATGTCGTCGGTGCCCATGCGGCGCAGCGCGTTGGCGGCGACCACGGCCGGCACCCATGCGGTGGCGATGATGCCGTCGACCTCGCCCGCGTTGGCGGCGAGATAGGCGTTGATCTTCTCTTCAGCCGGTTCGGGCGCGTCGATATCGGCGATCACCTGCACCACGGTTGCGCCTTCCTCTTCGGCGGCCTTCAGCACCGCGTCGATCCGCAGCTGCGTGTTGGGGTCGACGAGGAAGCCGGTGAAGTGGGCGATCCGCTTTTCGCCGTCACCCATCGCCTTGATCAGCTCTTTCGCGCCAAGGTAGGCCGAGTTGCCGGTGTCGGTGCCAAGGCAGAACGCCGCCGGCGACGGGTCCTTGTAGCAGCCGCCGCCCGCGATGATCGGAGAACCGAAGCCCGCCAGTTCCTCGGCGGTGGACACGGCGCCGACCGGGTCGCCCGGGAAGATCAGGAAGCCGTTGTAGCCTTGGCTCAGAAGGCTTTCCAGAAGCTGGTTCTGCTGCGCCAGTTCCCATTTCTGCGGGATCTTGTAGCTGGCTTCGCCAAGGCCAAGGTCTGCGGCGGCATCGACGCCTGCCTGCTCCCAAGCCGCGAAATAGGGGTGCGGGCCGCCGGGAACCAGCGCCAGCGTGCTGTCGTCGGCGGCGCTGGCCACGGTGGCGCCGGCGCACAGAAGGGCAATCGCAGCCGCGCTGCGGGAAAGACTTTTCATGGTGATCTCCTCCTTGTCGAACCGGGGCGGACAATCCGACCTCGGTTTTCGTGGACCCTCCATTGTCCACTTGCTTTCGCTGTTCGGACCCTAGTATGCTTGTATACAAGTTGGCAAGTCGAAACTTGCTGATAGCATTCAAACCGAGGTCTCAGGGGGTCGACGCCATGACCAAGCCACCGCCACAGGGCCCGCGCGGCAAGCTGTTCGGCGCCAGCGCGCAAGGGCTGGAAGAGCTGGAGCTTGTGCTTGGCCGGAACGGCTCGGTTTCGGATCAGGTGCATGACGCGCTGCGCCGCGCGATCATCGAGGTTCGGCTCGCGCCCGGCGCGCCGATCAGCGAAAACTCGATCTGTCGCCAGTTCGCTGTGTCGCGGACGCCGGTGCGTTCGGCGATTCAGCGGCTGTCCGAAGAGGGGCTGGTCGACATCCTGCCTCAGCGCGGCAGCTACGTGGCGCCCTTGCGGCTGGGCAATCTGCGCGACAGCCATTTCATCCGCCGGTCGCTGGAACTGGCGCTGCTGCGCGAGACCGCCGCGATCTGGACGCCCGAGATGAGCCAGACGCTGCGCGACATCGTGGAAAAGCAGCGACAGGTGATCGCGGCAGAGGACCCCGACGGATTCTTTCTTGCCGACGAGGAATTCCACCGCACGCTGGCCGGGTTCTCGGGCCGCGCCGGTGTGTGGGACGCGATACAGGCGGCGAAGGTGTCGCTGACCCGATTCTACCGATACTGGGCGCAGGCAGACCGTCTGCCGGACGTCCTGACCGAGCACCTCGCGGTGCTGGACGCGCTCGACCGGGGCGACGTGGACGGCGCAGAGGAGGCGCTGGCCACACACCTCGACATGGCATTCGTCATCTTCGACCAGATGCCGGAAGAGGACAGGAAACAGCTGCCCGTCTGAACGGGCGCACATACAGGACCACTGGGAGGAACTTCATGGAGCTTCAGGACAAGACCGCGCTGGTCACCGGCGCGGGCGGCGGCATTGGCCGCGCCGTGGTAACGGCATTGGCGGTCGAAGGCGCGCAGGTGATCGCGCTGGACCGGGACGCCGACGCGCTGGACGCGCTGTGCGCCGATGTCGGGCCCAACTGTTCCGCCGCCGTTGCCGATCTGTCCGACGGGCCGGGGCTTCAGGCGCTGGCGGCCGATTTGCTGGGCAAGCACGGCCGCATCGACATTCTGGTGAACAATGCCGGCATCCTGACGCCGCACAAGCTGGCCGGGATCACGCTGGAAGACTGGCACGCGCTGATGTCCGTGAACCTGGATGCCGCGATGCTGCTGACGCAGGCGGTGGTGCCGGGGATGAAGGACGCGGGCTGGGGCAGGGTCATCAACATGGCGTCCTATGCATGGAAGTCCGGCGGGCTGACGGCGGGCACCGCCTATTCGGTGTCCAAGGCCGCGCTGGTGGGCCTGACCTATTCCACCGCGCGCGAACTGACCGGCACCGGTATCACCGCGAACGCCATCGCCCCGGCCTATGTCGTGTCGCCGATGATCATGAACCAATTGTCCGACGAGGACCGTGCACGCCAGCTGGCGGCGATTCCCGTCGGCCGGTTCTGCGAGCCGGAAGAGGTGGCGCATACGGTGCGGTTCCTTGCCTCGCCGCTGGCCGGGTTCATGACCGGGCTGACCATCGACATGAACGGCGGCCTGCAGTTCGGCTGAGGGGGACGGTATGACCGACAGACTGAACGACGCGGCGCTGACCCGGCTGCCGGATGGCGTTGCCCACCCGCAGTACGACCGCCGCACGGTGACACCCGGCATCGTCCACCTTGGCGTGGGCGCGTTCCATCGCGGGCATCAAGCGGTGTTCATCGACGACTGCCTGAACCGGGGCGAAACCGGCTGGGGCATCATCGCCGCCTCGCTGCGCAGCGCGACCACCCGCGACGCGCTGGCGCCGCAGGATACCCTGTACACCTATTGCGAGCGGGACGGGCAGGGCGAGACGCTGCGCGTGGTCGGCTCGATCCTTGACGTGCTGGTGGCGCCGGAAGATCCCGGCGCGCTGGTGGCGGCGCTGGCCGATCCGCGCGTGAAGATCGTCACGCTGACGGTGACCGAGAAGGGCTATCTGGCCGACCTGTCCACCGGGCGCTTGCTGACGGACCATCCCGACATCGTCCACGACCTTGCCCACCCGCAGGCACCGCGCTCGATCTACGGCTACCTGACCGAGGCGATCCGCCAGCGGCACGAGGCCGGTGCGCCGCCGCTGACGCTGCTGTCGTGCGACAACCTTCCGTCGAACGGGCGCATCCTGCACGGGGCGCTGGCCGATTTCGCGGCGCTGCGCGACCCGGCGCTGGCGGACCACATCCGCGACGCGATCCGCTGTCCTTGCGTGATGGTCGACCGGATCGTGCCCGCGACGACCGACGCCGACCGTGACGGCGTGGCGGCGGGGCTGGGCGTCACCGACGCGTGGCCGGTGGTGGCGGAACCCTATTTCCGCTGGGTGATCGAGGATGACTTCGCCGGGCCGCGCCCTGCCCTGGAACAGTCGGGCGCCGAGTTCGTGGCCGATGTCGAACCGTTCGAGCACATGAAGCTGCGGATGCTGAACGGCGCGCACACCGCCATCGCCGCCATCGGCCAGTCTGCCGGACTTGCCACGGTGGACGCGGTCTATGCCGTGCCAGAGGTGCGCGATTTCATCGACCTTTACTGGCGGCAGGTGGGGCCGACGCTGCGGGCCGAGGTCGACGGCGCGGCTTACGTGGTGGGGCTGCGGCAGCGGTTCGCGAACCCGTCGCTGAAGCACAAGGCGGAACAGATCGCCTCGGACGCGTCGCAAAAGGTGCCGCAGCGCATCCTTGCGCCGCTGCGCGAACTGCGCGCGGCGGGTCAGCCGCACGGGGCGCCGATGCTGGCGCTGGCTTTGTGGCTGCGGTCCTGCGCCGCGACGAACGAAAAGGGGCAGGGGATCGCGATCCACGATCCGGCCTTTCACGACTGGGACGCGCCGGATCAGGATGCCTTGCCGCCCGAAGAGGTGGTGCGCCGGTTCCTTGGTTTCGCGCGCGTGTTCGGCACGACGCCGGATCAGACATTTGCGGCGGATCTTACCGCCGCCTACACCGATATTCGCACGCATGGCGTTCTTGCCTGCCTGCGCCGCATGACCAAGGAGGGGTGAATGCAGGAAACCTGGAGATGGTACGGAGAGCCGGACCCGATCCCGTTGGCCCATGTGCGCCAGACCGGCGCCACGGGCATCGTCACCGCGCTGCATCAGGTGCCGGACGGCACCGTCTGGCCCGAGGAAGAGATCCTCAAGCGCAAGGCGATGATCGAAGCGGCGGGCATGTCGTGGACGGTCTGCGAGTCGATCCCGATGGAGCAGTGCGTCAAAAGTGGTGGCAAGGGCGCGGCCGAGGCCGTGGGGCGCTGGAAAGACACGCTGATGCGCGTGGGCCGGGCCGGTGTGCCGGTGGTCTGCTACAACTTCATGCCCGTGGTGGACTGGACCCGCACCGACCTGCGCTGGAAGGCGCCGGGCACCGGGCTGGCGCTGCGGTTCGAGATGGTGGATTTCGTGGCCTACGACGTGTTCGTCCTGAACCGTCCCGGCGCGTCCGACGACTATGATGCCGCACTGGTGACCCGTGCCGAGGCGCGCGCGGCAGAGATGTCCGAGGACGAAAAGCTGCTGCTGGAAAAGAACGTCATCGCGGGCCTTCCGGGCGGCGCCTTGGTCCAGACGCGGGCGTCCATCGCGGCGCTGATCGACAGCTTCAAGGGCATCGACCGCGAAGCGATGCAGGGCAACCTGATCGCCTTCCTGCGTGAGGTCGTTCCGGTCGCGGAAGAGGCGGGCGTGCGGCTGGCCATCCACCCCGACGATCCGCCCATTTCGCTGTTCGGCCTGCCGCGCGTCGTTTCGACCCCGCAGGACGTGCGCAACATCCTGTCGGCGGTCGACAGCCCGAACAACGGCATTACGCTGTGCACCGGATCTTACGGCGCGCGGGCCGACAACGATCTGACGGCGATGGCGCAGGAATTCGCCTCGCGCACCAACTTCGCCCACCTGCGCAATGTCACGGTGGAAGAAGACGGGTCCTTCTTCGAGGATGATCACCTTGAAGGGCGCGGTGACATGATCGCGATCATCGAGGCGCTGCTGCGCGAGGAACGGGCCGCCGCCGCCGAGGGACGCCGCCCGGACATCCCGATGCGGCCCGACCACGGTCACCTGCTGGGCGACGACATCGATAAGGTCACGAACCCCGGCTACTCGTACAACGGTCGCCTCAAGGGGCTGGGAGAACTGCGCGGCATCATCCGAACCGTCTCGCGTCAGCTGGACGGGGAAGCCGCATGAAGACGCGCAGACTTGGCAACACCGCGCTGAACCTGACCGAGCTGTCCTTCGGCGCGGCCCCGATCGGCAACCTGTACCACCCGGTAGACCGCATTCAGGTGATGCAGGTGCTGGACACCGCATGGGATGCGGGCATCCGCTATTTCGACACCGCGCCTTACTATGGGCAGGGCCTGTCCGAGCGGCGGCTGGGCGATTACCTGCAGGGCAAACCGCGCGGCGACTTCGTGCTGTCGACCAAGGTTGGGCGGCTTTTGTCGCCGGTCACCGACGGTCCGCTGCCCGACAATGGCTTTGTCGACGCGTTGCCGTTCAACGTGCGCTACGACTATTCCTACGACGGCATCATGCGGTCATGGGAAGACAGCCTGCAGCGGCTTGGCCTGCCCTCGGTCGATATCCTGTTCGTCCATGACCTTGAACCCGATACCTTCACCGGCGACGACTATGCCGCGCATCTGGAGACCTTCGCCAAAAGCGGCATCAAGGCGCTGGAGCAGCTGAAATCCGAAGGCTCCATCGGCGCTTACGGGCTGGGGGTGAACCAGGCCGAGGCCTGCGTCAACGTGATGGAACGGGTCGGGCTGGACTGTCTGCTGATGGCCGGGCGCTATTCGCTTCTGGATCGTTCGGCCTGCACGCGGCTGATGGGCATGTGCGAGGACAGCGGCACCGCGATGGTGGTGGGCGGCGTGTTTAACTCGGGCATCCTTGCCACCGGCGCGGTGCCGGGCGCGACGTTCAACTATACCGAGGCCTCCGACGAGGTGATGGAACGGGTTCGCGGAATGCAGGCCGTGGCCGAGGCCCACGGGGTCACGCTGGCCAACGCGGCGTTGCAGTTCCCGCTGAAAAACCCGGTGGTGGCCAGCGTTCTGATCGGATCGTCGAAGCCGTCCAGCCTGACGCGGAACTTCGACACGTTCGCCGATCCGGTGCCCGACGCGCTGTGGCCCGAGATGGACGCGCTTGCGATCCACGGCTGATCGCTGTGCGTCAGCGGTGGCGCAGGTGGGGGATGACGTGCCTGCCGAAATCCGCGATGCCGCCGGGAAGCATCGGCGGCATCACGTTGAACCCGTCGGCGGCGCCGTGGGCGATCCAGTCGTCCAGCGTCGCCGCGACCTCGTCGCCGGTGCCGACCAGCAGCAGGTGACCGTGCCCGGCGGCGAAGCGGTTCGCCATGTCGCGCAGGGTTAGCCCCCGGTCCTGTGCGTCCGCCACCAACAACCGCGCCCGAGAGTTGCTGAACGCGTTGTCGCGCAGGTCCTCGCGCCGGTGCGCGAAGGGGGCGTCGGGATCGTCGCCTGACAGGTCCAGCCCGATGAACCGCGCCAGCTTTGTCAGGATGTGCTGCTGCCCGACAAGATCCGACAACTCGGCCAGTTGCGCCTCGGCTTCGGCCCGCGTGTCGGCCACGAAGGGCACGACGCCGGGCAGCACCGCCACCGCGTCGGGGTCGCGCCCGGCGCTGGCGGCAAGGGCGCGCACCTCGTCCCGGAACGCGCGGGCGCTGTCCCGGTCGTTCTGGACCGTGAACACCTGATCGGCATGGCGCGCCGCGAAGGCGCGGCCCTTGGCCGACGATCCGGCCTGCGCAAGCACCGGCCGTCCATACGGCGCGGGCGACAGGTTGACCGTCCCGTCCAGCCGCCCGAAGCGGCCTTCGCGGCGGACCGGCTGCGGCGCGGCGGTCAGCCATCGCGCGCCGTCCTTGTCCGCCACCCGGTCGATGCCGTCCCACGCGGACCACAGCGCCTGCACCGCCTCGACCACCTCTTGGGCGATCTCGTACCGGGTGTCGGTCGGCGGCATCGCGTCCCAGCCGAAGGTCGTGGCCTCTTGCGGGTAGGACGACGTGACGATGTTCCACCCCGCGCGCCCGCCGCTCAGGTGGTGCAGGCTGAGGATGCGGCGGGCAAGGTGGAACGGATGGTTGAAGCTGGTCGAGGCGGTGCCGGTCAGCCTCAGCCGCGTCGTCGCCGCCGCCAGTGCCGCGAGAACCATGAACGGGTCCAGCGTTTCGGACGGGTGCAGGTCGGGGTGGTCCTGCAGGCACAGGATGTCGCCAAGAAACAGCCCGTCGAAGCCGCCGGCTTCCGCGTCGCGGGCGCAGGCGGTCCAGTGCGCCAGGTCCAGCGGCGCGGTCGCCCGCACCGCCGGATGCCGCCACGCGGCCTCGTGACTGCCGTGGCCGAACAGGACGGCGTTCAGGATCATTGATCCATCCAGCCTTGGTCGTACCAGTCCGCCACGCTGCCGGGCCAGTCCAGCGGCAGACCGTCCGTGCCCTTCAGGACGCCGCTGTCGAAGAGGAACTTCGCCATCCGCGCGACGCGCTCGGGGTCGATGGCGCCGACGGGCGTGTCGCCATCGGTCAGGAACCCGCCCTCGACGATCGCCTGCATCGAGCCTTCGACCAGCGCCGCGTTCGGGAAGTCTCCGGCGGCGATCATCAGTTCGGCCGCGGCGTCGGGGTTCGCGGCGGCCCATTCGTAACCATGCTGCGTCGCCTGCATGAACCGCGCCACGATGTCGGCGTGGTCGCCGAGGTAATCGCTGCGGGTTCCGATATAGCCGTTCTGCTGGTCCGGGATGCCGTAGTCTGCGTAGGTGAAGGACGCCTGGTCGCGGCCCAGCAATTCGCTGTTCACGCCCTCCCACGTTGCGACCTCCAGCGTGAAGTCGACCGCGCCGGTGGCGAGTGCTTCATAGGCGCCGGTGCCCAGCGTGACGGTGTCATAGACCGGATCGCCGCCGTCGGTCTCGATCATGGTGGATATCAGCGCGTGCTCCCAGTCGCTGCCGAACCCGGCATAGATCTTGCCCGACAGGTCGGCGGGCCGGGTGATCGCCGCGTTGTCGGCACCGTAGACCAGCCGCCCCGTTTCGTGCTGCATGGTCACCCACAGGGCCACAAGGTCGGCGCCGCCCGCGCGTGCGCTCATGAACCCGAGCGAGGTCATATAGGCGAAATCCGCCGCGCCCGCCGCCAACAGCGCGGTCGAGCTGGTGTCGGAATAGGGCAGGATGTCCACCTCTAGCCCGGCGTCCTCGTACAGGCCCCGGTCGCGGGCGGCGATCAGGCCGACGTGGTTGGTGTTCAGCGTCCAGTCCAGCGCGATGGTCACGGGGTCCTGCGCCAGCGCGGCGGCAGGGGCCGACAGGGCGGCGAGGGTCAGCAGGGTGCGGATCATGAGGTCTCCTCCAGCAACAGGGTTCTGAGTGTCGATCGTGTGTCGGCCAGCGCGGCCTCGGTCCGGGCGGCGCGGGGCGTGGTCAGGGGAATGTCCGCGACGATGCGGCCGGGCCGGGCGGACATGACAAGGATACGGTCGGCCATCTGCGTGGCCTCGTGCAGGTCGTGGGTGACCATCAGCACGCCGCGCGGGGTGTCGGTCAGGCGGGCGCACAGCCAGTCCTGCATCCGCAGGCGCGTCACCGCGTCCAGCGCCGAGAACGGTTCGTCCAGCAGGATGAACCGGGTGTCCTGCACGATGGTGCGCAGGAAGGCGGCGCGCTGGCGCATCCCGCCGGACAGCTCTGACGGGAACCGATCCTCGCATCCCGACAGGCCGAACGGCGCGAACAGCGGCGCGGTGCGGGCGCGGGCGGCGCGGCGTGACTGCCCGCGCATCTCCAGCCCAAGCCCCGCGTTCTCGGCCACGGTCAACCACGGGAACAGCGCGTCCTGCTGCGGCTGATAGGCCAGCGCGGCATCCGGCGGGTTCAGCGGGGCGCCGTCGCGGGTGGCCGTGCCGCGCGCTTCGAGCGCCGGATCAAGTATGCCCGCCAGCCATTTGATCACGGACGTTTTTCCGCAACCGGACGGGCCGATCAAGCAGGTGATTCCGTCGGGGGCGACCGTCAGCGACAGCGCGTCGATCAGGACCGCGTCGCCGGCGCGGATCGTCAGGTCGTCAATCCGCAGCATCGGCGCCTACGCGAAACCGGCGGGCCGTCAGGCGGTCGGCCAAGTGCAGCGCGCCCAGCAGGCACAGCGTCAGCACCGCCGACACCACCACGCCCGCCAGCACAAGGTCGGCGCGGAAGTTGTTCTTGGCGGTCAGGATGTAGATGCCGATCCCGCGCCGCGCGCCCGCGTACTCCGCGAAGATCGTCGCGACGATGGCATAGGTCGCCGAGATGCGAAGCCCCGCGAAGAACGAGGGGCGCGCGACCGGCAGGATCACCCGCCGGAACACGCGGCCCCTTCCGGCGCCCATCGAGGTCAGCAGGTCCACGTAGGCGCGGGGCGCACGGGCGTAGCCCGACAGCAGGCTGACGAGGATCGGGAAAAAGGTGACAAGGATCACCAGCAGCACCTTCGGCAGGAGTCCGAACCCGAACCAAAGGATCATCAGCGGCGCGAGTGCCACCAGCGGCACCGTCTGGCTGGCGACCAGCAGCGGCATCAGCCCGCGCCGAAGCCACGGCACGAAGTGCAGCGCGACCGAGGCGGCGCAGGCGAAGCTCACCGAAAGCGCGAACCCCAGCGCGGCGACGGCGATGGTGCTGACCGCGTGGCGCAGGATCTCGGCCCGTTCCACGACCAATGCGCGCATCACACCGCTGGGCGGTGGCAGCACCAGCGGCGACACCTGCGCAAGGCGGCAATAGGTCTCCCACGCGGCCAGCAGAAGGACCGCGAAGACAAGGGCGGGCGGGATACGCGTAACGGCGGACATGACGGCTCCGGGCGCGCGGACGCCGCACGGCGCCGCGCGTGACAGGGCGGGATCAGCGCAGGCTGGGCGAGTTGGCCGAAGCGGTCAGGTCGATGGTGACGTGACCCTCTGCCGGTCCGAAGCGCAGGAACGCCTGCCGGACCGTCTCGAACACCGCGCCGGCGTCGCCGCGCAGCCGGGTGCAGAAGTTCTTGGACCTCAGGAAGGTGCCGGACGCCTTCAGGAAGTCGATGCAGCCATAGATCTCGTCCATGTGCCGGTCCTGACCCAGCACGTACAACGAGAACTGCACGTCGATGCCGACGCCGGTGACCGGCGCATCGGCCACCGCCGCGCGCGCCTCGGCCTGCCGCTGGTCAAGCGGCTGATGCTGCGCGCGGGTCAGCGTCTCGCACCGGCAGGTCGGGTCGTCGGGCTCGCCGGGACAGCCGCGCGACAGCGTCACGTGCATCGTGACGTGCTCGGGGCGCCGGGCGGCGGCGGCGAACAGGTCGCGGATCGCGTCCAGCAGCGGACCGGGCGCGCCGACCATCAGGGTCGACATGTCGTCCGTTTCGATCCGCAGATCGTTTCTGTAGGGATCCAGACCTTTCAGCCCGGTGAGGATGACATCCACGAAATCGGACGTCATCGGATAAAGAGACACTTGCGCGCCAATGAACATAAGACCCTCGCTCCGCTGGCATGACCCAGATCAGCTGTGAAGGGTTCGCGCGTCGTCGCGCATCTCAGCCCCGCTCGGGGCACCCCTGGTGACGTGCGCGCAGGCTGTTCGATCGCACGGAGATTGTCAACGACCCCTCGTAGGTCGGTCATGCCCCCGTTGTCCGAGCGTGGTCAGCGCCGTCCGCAACGATGTTTTTAACGTCGCAACCGGAGCTTGAGTTGTGAACGAGCGTGGGTTACAGTTTTCGAGAACTGAGGTTCATATATGAGAACTTGCCGGAAGGAGGAGTCTGGCGATGGCTCGGAACATTCTTTGGATCATGGCGGACGAGCTTCGTGCGTCATCGCTTGGCTGCTATGCGGGCGACGCTGGCAGTCCCGGCTGGGACCGTGCGGCGACCCCGCACATCGACGCATTGGCGGCGGGCGGCGTCCGGTTTTCGCGGCACTGGTGCAACTCACCGGCCTGCGTGCCGTCGCGCTGTTCCATGCTAACCGCGCAGCCGCCCGAGCGGACGGGGATCTATTCGAACGAAGGCGCGTGGAAAAGCTATCCGGTCCTCAGGATCGCGCGGACCTTTCCCGAACATTTCGCAGACATGGGCTATCGCACGGCGAACATCGGCAAGGCGCACCTGCCGTCCGGATACGCGGCGTGGCAAGACAGCGATACACGCGGCAGCGGGATGAACATTTTCGCGCAAGCCGTTGGCAGCGAGGCGTTACAGGCCATCGTGCCGCGTGGGATTCCGTCGCCGGTCGGCGGGCGGTTCCCGGATGACGTGGCCTATCCGCCCGAGGCGGTGACAGACGCGGCGCTGCGATGGCTCAATGCGGCACCGGCGGGGGACGGGCCTTTCCTGCTGCGGGTGTCGTACCTTCAGCCGCACACCCCGGTGCTTCCCCCGGACAGTTACCGGGCCCGCTACCACGCGGCGGATTTTCCCGGACACGACCTGCCCGCGGGCACCCCAAGCCGGTACGAGACGCTGTTCGCAGAGGCGGTCGGCGGGCCAGAGCTGAGCCAGGCGCAGATGCAGCAGGCCCAGGCAGATTACGCGGCGCTGGTGACATGGCTGGACGATCAGGTCGGCCGGTTGATCGGGGCGCTGGATGAGGCGGGGCTGGGATCGGACACCGTGGTGGTGCTGAACGCGGATCACGGGGCGTCGCTGGGCGAGGGCGGCTTGCTGGCCAAGGTGGTCCACGCGCCGCAGTCTCAGCGGATACCCCTGATCGTGCGTGCGCCGGGCCTGCCTGCGGGCACGGTGCGGAATGACGCGTCCGAGGCGCTGGACCTTGCGCGCACCCTGTCCGGGCTGGCGGGGATCGCGCCGGACCCGGAGTTCGCCGGGTGCGACCTGTTCGACGATCCGCCAGAGCGCGACGTGTTCTCGGTGATCGGGCAGGGGCACGCGGGTGCCGCGGCCTCTTCGGCGGCACAGGTCGGCGGCTGGCCGGATGGCCGGGGATGGCCCCGGCGCGCCTGCATTCGCAGCGGAAGGTGGCGGTTCGATATGAACGTCCGGCAGGACGGCGGTCACGTGCTTGCGGAAAACGAGGACCCCTTTCTGTGCGACACCGCAGCCGATCCGTTCGAGCGTTACAATCTGGCGGCCGACCCGGCCCATGCGGCGCGGGTCGCTCGGTTTCGCGGGATACTGCTGGACCGCGCGGCAGGTGCGCTGGAGCCGGCCTTCGTTCCGGCCTTTTCGGCAGAGGAGGTGGGCGAGTTCGCGCCACCGAAGATGTAGGGAAACGACATGCAAAAATTGAAGGCGGCCGTGATCGGTGCCGGGTGGTTCGCGGCCTACAGCCACATTCCCACGCTCGCGGCGCGAGCCGAGGTGGAATTGGATGGCGTGTGCAGGCTGGGCGTCGATGACCTGGAACGGGTCCGGGACGCGTTCGGTTTCGCGTTCGCATCCGAGGACTACACCGAGGTTCTGGCGCGCAGGCCGGATGTTGTGATCGTCTCGTCGCCGCACAGGTTCCACTATGAACAGGCGCGCGCGGCGCTTGAAGGTGGCGCGCATGTGATGTGCGAGAAGCCGATGACGCTGGACCCGGACGAAGCCTGGGATCTTGTCGAGATCGCGCGGCGCAACGATCGGCACCTTCTGATCGCGAACTCCCACAACTACCTGCCGCATGTCGGCGCCCTTCGCGACCGTATCGCGGACGGTCTGATCGGCGAGATCGAGCACGTGTCGTGCTCCTTCATCTCGGTCACGCGGGAGGTTTTTACCGGCGCAGCGGGGTTGAAGCGGTGGGACGAGGCGTTCTTCCGGCCGGACAGATCGACATGGCAGGACCCGCAGGGGGGTGGCGGCTTCGCCTATGGCCAGCTCAGCCATTCGCTTGCGCTGATGTTCTATCTGTCGGGGCTGGTACCGGACCGGGTGGCCGCGTTGACCCGCGTTGCAGAGGGTGTCGACATCGCGGACTCCGCCGTGCTGGGCTGCAAGGGGGGCGCGACGGTGTCCGTATCCGGCTCGGTCGCGATGCCACAAGGGGAACGCGCACTGATGCGTGTCTTCCTTGCCGGAAGCCTCGGGCTTGTCACGGCAGAGTTCGATCTGGACCGGTGCGACATCAAGCTGAACGACGGCACGCGCGAGACCCTGCCTTTGTCGGCCGGGGACTGGGCCGTCAACAGCGCTGCGCCGGTGGACGCGCTTGTCGATCTTGCGCTGGGACGCGGCAGGAACCAGTCGGAAGGCGCCATTGGGGCGATGGCGACGGCCACGATCCACGCGATGCTGGCGTCGGCGGACAAGGGCGGCGAGATGGTCGGGGTTGTGACCCGATGAGCTGGGAGGCGTTGACTGGAACGGGCTTCGTGCTGCGCCTTCGGCCCGGCTTGGCCGGGGAGTACCGACGCCGCCATGCCGAGATCTGGCCAGACATGGCCAAGGCGCTGCGGGCGTCGGGGGTCGTGGTGTACGAAATCTTTCTTGATGAAGCCGGCGGGCAGGTGTTCGGCCACATGCTGCGCGACGGGCCGCCGCCAGAGACGGAGGATCCGGTGATCCTGCGCTGGCGCGCCTACATGGCCGATGTGCTGGAGATGGACGGCGACCAACCGCTGCGGGTGCCGGTGGAAAAGGTCTTCCGGCTGACCGCTGCGGGCGGTGCTGGGGGTCAGTCCAGTTCCAGCCCGTAATGCGGCGAATGAACCAAAGCCTCGATCTGCGCGCCGGCCATGTCCGGGTCGCTCAGGGCTGCAAGCTTGGCGTTCCCGGCGGTGTTGCCGATGCGGCGCGAGATGTCGAGGCTGGTCGCCGCAAGTTGGGACAGGATGTGCGTCAACGCCTTGCGAGAGACGCGGGTCATCGGCACCGAGACCGACAGCGACACCTCGGCGCGGCCCTCGTTGCCCGGAATCGGCACGGCGAGGCAGAACACGCCAGGTGTGTACTCCTGGTTGTCTACGGCGAAGCCGCGGCGGCGTGTGCGCTCAAGCTCGTCGGCAAGCGCGGACGGGTTCGACAGGGTGGTGTCGGTGTAGACGGGCAGCGTTTCGGACGGATACAGCCGCCCGAGCGCGTCGTCGTCCAGACCGGCAAGAAGCGCCTTTCCGACGCCGGTCGCATGGGCCTGAAGCCGCACCCCCGTTTCGGACAGAAGCCGCAGCGCGTGGGTGCTGTCCACGCGGGCGAGGTAGACGTTTTCCGTCCCGGACAGCCGCGCGAGCTGGGCGGTTTCGTTCACCTGCTGCACCAGCGCTTCCATCGCCTGACGCGCGACGTTGATGATGTCGTGCGACCGCAGATAGGCCTCACCCGCCTCGAGCGTCCGGATGCCAAGCGTATAGCGGCGGCTGTCCTCGTCCAGCTCCAGGTATTGGCGACGGACAAGGACGTCGAGCAGGGCGTGCAGGGAACTTTTTGGGAATTTCAAGGTCTTAAGGAGATCCGTGAAGGTAATGCCATGTTCGGCAGGGATCGCCTGTTCAAGGATGTCCAGCACGCGCTCTGCGCTTTTCACCGACTTGGCCGGCGCCGGGGTTTCGGGGGTCGAGGGTGGCTTCGCCATGTGCGGTCTCCCTGCGTAAGGCGGGCGGCTTGACCGAATCCCGAATCGCGTGCATAGTTTTTGTGAACCTTGGTTTTCATATGTGAACAAGAACGGACTGTCAAGAGTCCGGAGTTCGAAAGACCGGGTTCATGCAAATGGGAGGATAAGATGCAAAACGGTTCTACCGCGCGGGCGCGTGCCCGACGCGCAGTCTCGATGTACGGACTTGCCGCCGTGCTGTCGGCTGCAACGACGATGGCGACGGCCCAGGGGATACCGGATGTCCCCCGCAACCGAACGTTGATTTCGCAGGGTTGGGATTTCTACAACCAGGTCCCGTCGATCGACAACTTCAACCCGTATGCCGGCGTGCTTCTGCATATGCGGAACAACCTGCACTACACGGTTTACGAGTCGCTTTTCTACACCAACCACAACACGAACGAGAGGATCCCGTGGCTGGCGACCGGGATGGAGACCAGCGACGATTTCATGACCGTCACGGTCAACCTTCGCGAGGGGGTGACATGGTCGGACGGCGAAGCGTTCGACGCCGACGACGTGGTCTATTCGCTGAACATGCTTAAGGCGGAATCGCCGGGAATGCTGTTCTCGTCGGCCATCGACGAATGGGTCGAAAGTGCCGAGGCGGTGGACCCGCTGACGGTGACGATCACGCTCAAGAAACCAGGACCTCGCTGGGCGCAGGACACCTTGGCGACCGGACAGGCTTCGCGCTTCGTGGTTGTCCCGGAACATATCTGGGCAGACACCGACGCCAGCGAGTTCGCGAACTTCGACCTAGAGGCCGGCTTGCCCGTCGGTACCGGACCCTACCGTTTGGTCGCGTCCAATTCGTCGGCCCTGACCTTTGACCGGCGTGAAAGCTGGTGGGCGGTCGAAACCGGCTTTGTCGAAGAGATGCCGAAGGTCGAGCGCATCGTCTACGTCCCCGGCACGCAAGAGGCGATGCCTCAGCTGTTCGCGTCGAACCAGATCGACATGGGCCGGTCGATCCAGCCCGGCGCCTACGAGGCGATCCGTTTTCAGAACCCGGCGCTGGTGTCGTGGAACGAAGAGGGGCCGGTCTGGGGCGCGCCCGACGGCTGCACCTATGCTCTGCGCTTCAACAACCAAGTGACGCCGTTCGACGACGCAAACCTGCGCCGCGCGATCAACTATGCCATCGACCGCGATCAGATCGTCAACCTTGCCTACGAAGGCAGCGTGCTGAAGGCCATGATGCCGCTCAGCTCCTACTCCGGCATGCTCGAATACGTCGACAAGATCGCCGAGTCCGTCGATCTGGAGGCGCTGGACAACCCCAGCGTCGAGAAGGTGGCCGAGCACATGGAGGCCGGTGGCTACGTCAAGGGCGACAACGGCATGTGGGCGAACGCGGACGGCAGCCCGCTTCAGCTTGAGCTTGCGGTCGCGCAGGGTGACCCGATCGGTCCGGTCCTGTCGCAACAGCTCAAGCAGGCCGGGTTCGATGCCTTGTTCAAGGTGATGCAGCTGACCGCCAAGAACGAGGCCTACATCGCCGGGAACTACCAGATGGACGTCGGCCCGCATTGTGGCGCGCTGTACGATCCGTGGCAGACCCTCGAACACTTCCACTCGAAGTATTCGGCGCCGGCGGGCGAAAGCATCAAGAACAACCGTGCGCCGACCCGCTACGAGAACCCCGAACTGGACGCGCTTCTCGACCAGATGGAGGCGCTTCAGCCGTCGCCCGATGATCCCGAGTACATGGAGCTTGTGCGTCAAGCTGCCGAGATCTTCGTGTCGGAACTCCCCGAGATCAGCTTGGCCGAGGAACTGCACACGCTCGTGTTCAACTCGACCTACTGGACCGGATATCCGAACGCGGAAGATCCCTACATCGCGCCTTACCTGCCGTGGGCCGGTTTCGAGCTGGTGATCCTGAACCTCGAACCGACGCAGTAAACGCATCCGTATCGCAGACCGGGCGCCGGACACCGGCGCCCGGAGCGACAGGCAAGATTGGATAACGAATATGGAAGCTCTGGTCTGGGAAGGCCCCAGGAGCATGACGCTCCGCGAGTGGCCCGATCCCGTGCCCGCCGAGGGCGAGGTGCTGATCAACGTGGCCTATGTGGGCATCTGCGGTTCTGAACTGGGCGGATACCTTGGGCACAACGCGTTGCGGGTGCCGCCGCTGGTGATGGGGCACGAATTCTCCGGAACGGTCACGGCGATCGGGCAGGGCACGCAGACGGACCTGAAGCCGGGTGACCGGGTGACGTGCAACCCGATGGTCCCTTGCGGCGACTGCGAGTTCTGCGACGAGGGCGCGCCGCACCTGTGCGCGCGACGGTCGCTGATCGGCGCGCACCGTCCCGGTGCTTTTGCGGCGCAGGTCGCGGCGCCAGCGCGGGCAACCTACCACATCGGCGAAGGCGTCTCGATGCAGGATGGCGCGATGGTCGAACCCTTCGCCGTCGGCATCCGTATCGGCCGCATTGCGGGCGATGTGGCGGGGCGCTCGGTGCTGGTGATCGGGGCAGGGCCCATCGGGCTGCTGGCGATACAGGTCCTGCGCAATCAGGGCGCCGCCAAGGTGTACTGCGCCGACCTCGACCCGGACCGGCTGGAGATGGCGCGCAGCTTCGGTGCCGAGGTGATCGACCCGAACGCCGCCGACACGGTCAAGACGGTGCGCGATGGAACCGGTGGATCCGGCGTTGCGCTGACCGTGGATGCCGTGGGTTCGGCGCAGACGCGGGCGCAGGCGGTGGCGGCCACGCGGTCCGGCGGCACGGTGCTGCTGTCCGGGCTGCACGCCGAAGCCAGCGACTTTCCCGCGTCCGAGGTCATCCGCCGCGAGATCGTGGTGAAAGGCGCGTTCTGCTACACCGCCGAGGATTTCGCCGATGCGCTGGCGGCGGTCGCGGACGGAAGCCTGTCGCTGGGCGACTGGGTGGTCGAGGCGCCGCTGGGTGACGGTGGCAAGTGGTTCGACCGTCTGGTGGATAACCCCGGCAACGTGTCCAAGGTCCTTCTTGTCCCGGGGCGGTCGGAATGAAGATCGCGCGTATCGAAGCCTTCCCGATCCAGTCGGACATGAAGGGAGCCCTGTACAAGGGCGATGGCACCGAGGGGCGGCGCCCGCCCTGGACGAAAGGGGCAGAGGTCGCTGGTCCCATGTCGGGCTATGCGCGGTTCAAGAAACTGCGGTCGACATGGCGTTATGACGGTGCGGTCGGCTGCCTTGTCACCGCCGAGGACGGCACGACCGGCTTTGGGATGACACGCTACGACCTGCCGGTCATTCACCTTGTCAACGACCACTTCGCTCCGCTTCTGGTGGGCGAGGACTGCATGGCGATCGAACGTCTGTGGGACATGATGGTGCGCATGGCATCACCCTATGGCGTCGCGGGCATCCCCAGCTATGCGATCTCTGCGGTCGACCTTGCGCTTTGGGACCTCAAGGGCAAGCTGCTGGGCCAGCCCGTCTATGCGCTGGCCGGCGGGCCGGTGCGGGATGACCTGTTCGTCTACGCCACCGGAAACGATACCGACTGGCACATGGAGCTTGGCTTTCGCGGAACCAAGCTGGCCTGTCCCTATGGTCTGTTCGACGGGCTGGACGGGCTGGCCCGGAACGAGGCGCTAGTGGCCGAGCGGCGCGAGATGGTCGGGCCTGACGTCGAGCTGATGCTGGATTGCTGGATGGCTTTCGACGTCGAGTTCGCGGTGCGGCTTTCCGAGCGGCTGAAGCCCTACGGCCTGCGCTGGATCGAGGATTGCCTGCTGCCCGAGAACGCCGAGGCGCATGACGAACTGCGCCGAAGGCTGCCCGGCCAGACTCTGGCGACCGGCGAACACTGGTATGCGCTGCAAAGCTTCGCAACCGCCTGCACGCGACGGATGGCCGACATCCTGCAGCCCGACATCTGCTGGGCCGGTGGATTCACCGGCTGTCGCAAGATCGCCCAACTGGCCGAGGCACACGGATTGGAGGTCTGCCTGCACGCGGGCGCGAATACGCCCTATGGCCAGCACCTGTCGGTGACGTCTCCGGCGATCCGCTGGGCCGAGTATTTCGTCGGCGGCGCGCCGGGCGTGCCGCTGGAGGAAAACCGCGTGTTTCCCACGATGCCGGTTCCTGTCGGCGGGCGTATCGCGCCGTCGGATGCGCCGGGCTTCGGGCTGGAGATGACGGATGCCCTTTTGGAAAGCATGAGGCGCTAGCATGTACCTCGATTATGTCGCCCGACGCTTCGGCGTCATGCTTTTGGTGATCTTTCTGGCGGTCACCATCAACTTCATCCTGCCGCGCCTGATGCCGGGCGACCCGATCGAAAGCCAGCTGAGCCAGCTTCTGGCGCAGGGGGGCGGTTCGGTCGGGGATGTCGAGGCGATGGTGGCGGCCTACCGCGAAAGGTTCGGCCTCGACCAGTCGTTCCTGCATCAGTACCTCAGCTATTGGGGTGCGCTGTTCCGGCTGGATCTTGGGTTCTCGCTGGCGAACTACCCCGAACGCGTCGGGCCGGCGATCCTTGCGGGCCTGCCGTGGACGCTGGGCCTGTTGGGCTTCGCCACGCTGGTGTCGTTCCTGATCGGCACGCGACTGGGCGGCCTGATCGCGTGGCCAAGGGCCAGCCGCTATTGGCAGGGCGTCGGGTCGGTGGTGCTTTTGATGTCGTCGGTGCCGTACTTCCTGATCGGAATGATCCTGCTGTACGTGTTCGCCGTTGTTCTGCGGGTGCTGCCGGCCGGGGGCGGGCTGCCCTATGGCATCAATCCGGGGCTCGACTGGGCCACGGTCAAAGGCATCGTCCTGCATGGCACGCTGCCCGCGCTGTCGATCATCCTTGCAGAGACCGGCGCGTGGGCGGTGGGAATGCGCGGAATGCTGGTGTCGGCGCTTGGCGACGACCATATCGCGCTGGCCGAGGCCAAGGGCCTGAAGGACAGCCGTATTTTCCGCCGCTACGGAATGCGCTCGGCGATGCTGCCGCAACTGACCAAGCTGGCGCTGACGATGGGGCACATCGTGTCGGGCGCCATCCTTGTCGAGGTCATCTTCTCGTATCCCGGCATCGGGTTCCGCCTGTATCAAGCCATCCAGTCCAAGGACTATTTCATGATCCAGGGGATCGTGCTTGTCCTGTCGATCTCGCTGGCCGTTGCCACCTTTATTCTCGACATGATCTATCCGCTGATCGACCCGAGGATCTCGTCCCGGAGGAATGCGTGATGAGCCTGCGGTCTTCGCTTCACTGGGGGATCGGCATTCTTGGCGCGATCCTTCTGCTCGCCCTTGTGGGGCCGCTTGTCGCCGACCGCAGCCTGTCGCAGGTCGGGGCCGTCATCCCGCGTCAGCCTCCCTCGGCCGACTATTGGCTGGGCACGGATGCGCAGGGACGCGAGATGATCTCGGTCCTGATCTACGGCCTGCCGCAGACGCTCAAGATCGGGGTTCTGGCCGGGCTGATCTCGCTGGGGGTCGGGACGTTCCTTGGGCTTTTGTCGGGCTTCGTCGGGGGCTGGCTGGACGCTACGATCCGCACGGCGTCGGACGTGATGATGACGATCCCGGGCATCGCCGTGATGGTTTTGGTCGCGGCCAACGTAAGGGTGATGACGGTCGAGATCATGGCCGTGATCGTCGCCGCGCTCAGCTGGATGATCGCAACCCGCACGATACGGGCGCAAACCCTGTCGGTCCGCGAGCGCGGTTATGTCCAGATCGCCCGCCTGAACGGTCAGTCGGGTCTGAAGCTGGTGTTCGTCGAGGTCCTGCCGAACCTGTTGCCCTTCATCGCTGCAAGCTTCGTGATGACGGTCAGTCAGGCAATGATGGCCACGATCGGGCTAGAGGCGCTTGGCCTTGGTCCGCAGAACGAGCTGACGCTGGGCATGACGATCTACTGGGCACAGTTCTACGCCGCCATCGTGCGCGGCATGTGGTGGTGGTGGCTGCCGCCGATCCTTGTGTTGTCGCTGATCTTCGTGGGGCTGATGCTGACGTCGATCGGTCTGGACAGCCGGGTGAACAAGAGGCTGGCGGGGGGCTGATGCTGCTGGATATCCAAAACATGAGCGTGCGCTATGGCACCCCGAAGGGTCCGGCCTACGCGGTGAACGACCTGACCATTTCGCTTCGCGAGGGCGGACGCCTGGGACTGGTCGGGGAAAGCGGGTCGGGGAAGTCGACCACGATCCTTGCGCTGATGCGGCTGCTGCGCGGCGGCGAGGTCGAGGCGGACGGGATCACGCTATCCGGCCGCGACCTAGTCTCGCTGGGCGAGGGGGCCTACCGATCGCTGCGCTTCGCGGACATGTCGATGGTGCCGCAGGGGGCTATGTCGTCCCTGAATCCGGTGCTTCGGATTTCCGAGCAGATGGGCGACATCTTCGATGATCATGGCATCCGGCACACCCGTGCCGAGCGGCGTGCGGTGCTTGGCGACCTGTTGCAGCGCGTGGGACTGCCCGCATCGGTGCAGGACCGCTATCCGCACGAGCTGTCGGGCGGGATGAAACAGCGGGTTTGCATCGCGATGGCGATCGCGCTGGGGCCGAAGCTGATCCTTGCGGACGAACCGACATCGGCGCTGGACGTCATGGTGCAAAAACAGGTTCTGGCCACGCTGGGCCGGGTTCAGCGCGAGCTGGGTGCCGGCATCGTATTGATCGGCCACGACATGGCGTTGATGGCGCATTTCGTCGAGGATCTCGGCGTCATGTATGCCGGACGGCTGGTTGAAACGGGCCCCGTCCGCCGGCTGTTTGAGGCGCCGCGGCATCCCTACACGCGGATGCTCATCGACTCGCTGCCGTCTTTCGAGCGCCGCGGTGTGTTCAAGGGCATCCCCGGCGTCGGCCCCTCGCTTCTGAGCCGGGTCGAGGGCTGCCCGTTCCACCCACGTTGCCCCATGGCGGTCGACACATGCCGTCAGTCCCTGCCGCAGCCGCGGGCGGTGGACCCGGAAGAACCGGCGCATCTGGCGGCGTGCCACCGCGCGGAGGAGGTGCGATGACGGGAACGATCGAGGCGAGAGGCGTGGATGTGGTGTTCACGTCCGGCATTGGCGGCCGGGTTCGCAAAGCGGCCCTAAGCGACGTGTCGCTTTCCGTGGGAGGCGCGCAGCCGTCGATCACCGCCGTGGTCGGCGAAAGCGGCAGCGGCAAGACGACGCTGACGCGGCTGCTGCTTGGCTTTCAGTCCGCCACCTCGGGCGAGGTGTTGTACAACGGCCAGCCCACGAGTGCGCTTTCCGGAAGCGATCTCAGGATGTTCCGGCATGACGTTCAGGCAATCTTTCAGGATCCGTTCGAGGCCTTCAATCCGTTTTATAAGGTGGAACATCCGCTTGTGACGCCGTTGCGGACCTTCGGGCTGGCGCGGTCGCGGGACGAGGCGTTGCACCTTGTCGAGCAGGCGATGGAGACCGTCGGCCTGCGCCCGCAGGAAACCATCGGAAAGTACCCGCACCAGCTGTCGGGCGGACAGCGCCAGCGGATCATGATCGCGCGGTCGCTGGCGCTGCGGCCGTCGGTGATCCTTGCGGACGAGCCGGTCAGCATGGTGGATGCCTCGCTGCGGTCGACCATCCTCGAGATGCTGTGGAAGCTGAACCGAGACCAAGGCATCGCGCTGATCTACGTGACGCACGATCTGACCACCGCCTATCAGGTGGCCGAGACCATCCTTGTTCTTTACGGCGGCCAGATCATGGAGATCGGCGCGGCGGAAGAGGTCATCCACCGTCCGCGCCACCCCTATACCCGTGCGCTGATCGACGCGGTGCCATCCCCGGACCCCTCGGTCGACTGGAACCTTGGCGACGGCACCGACATCGGCGACACCCACAACCTTCCCGACGCCGGGTGCCCGTTCGCACCCCGTTGCGCCAGCGCGCACGACCGGTGCCGAGCCAAGCGGCCCCCGCTGTTCGATACCGATCCGCTGCGGGCCTCGGCCTGCTGGCTGGACGAAACGGATGCCCACACCACGGGGGCCGAGATCCAGCGCCGCGCGGCAGGGGCCAGTGCGGCGGTGGCGGCCGAATGATCGTCGATGCGCACTGCCACGTCTGGCGCCGCTGGCCCTACGAGCCGCCGGTGCCGGACCCGGGGACCCGGGCGGGCGTGGATCAGCTTGTGTGGCACATGGACCGGAACGGCGTCGATCATGCGGTGGTGATCGCGGCGGCAATCGGTGACAATCCAGACAACGCCGCCGACGCCTTTGCCGCGGCGGCGGCGCATCCCGGTCGGCTGACGGTGTTTCCCGATCTCGAATGCCGCTGGTCGCCCACGTTCCGCACGCCGGGAGCGGTGGACCGCTTGCGTGCGGCGCTGGATCGTTGGGACATGCGCGGGTTTACCACCTACCTGACCGAAGAAGAGGATGGCGACTGGCTTACGGGGGACGACGCCGCGCCGTTCTTCGCCCTTGCGGAACAGCGGGGACTGATCGCCAGCCTGTCGCTGATGCCGCATCACCTTGACGCCTGCGCGACGCTGGCGCGCCGCCATCCCGGCCTGACCATCCTGTTGCACCACCACTGCCACTTCGGCCCCCGCAGCGCGACCACGCGGCAGGACCGCCCGCTGGCCCATGCGATCGCGTCGTGCGGCAACGTGTTCGTCAAGCTGTCGGGGCAGGGCAACGTGGCCGGCGCGGACGAGGAATACCCCTATCCCGACCTCGACTGGCTGCGCGCGATGATGGTCGAGCTGTTTCCCGGCCGTGTCGTCTGGGGGTCGGATTTCCCGGTGTCTTCCCGGCACACGACATACCGCCAAAGCATGAACGCCGTGCTGCGCCATACCCCGCTGACCTCGGCGGGACGCGAAGCGGCGATGGGCGGGACGATGGCGCGCCTGCTTGGGCTGTCGCAAGGCTGATCAGGGGATCTCCAACTCGCGCACCAGATCGGCGTCCAGCGCGACGCCCAGCCCCGGAGCCGAGGAAACGGGCAGGGTGCCGTCTTCGACCATCAGTCCGGAGCGCACGAGCCCGTCAAAATGGGGGCTTTCGTCGAACTGCACCTCGAGGGTCAGGAAATTAGCCAGCGTGGCGGACACCGCGACGCTGGCCGCGTGGCACACCGGCCCGGTCGGGTTATGGGGCGCGACGTGCTGACCGGCCGTCGCGGCAAGGTCCGCTACCGCGCGCGTCGGTCCGAGGCCGCCGATGTACTTCACGTCGGGCATCAGCACGTCATAATGCCCACCCTCGATATGGGGCCGCATCTCGGCAAGGTTCAGGCACCCCTCCAGACCCGCCATTCGCACCCCGCGTCGCGCGGCCTCTTGCTTGAGCGCGCGCAGGACGCGGTTGTGCGCGGGCGCCTCCGGCACCGGGCATTCCAGCCAGAACAGTTCCATCTCTGCGGCGGCCGCCAGTACGCGGAATGCCGTCGGCTCGTCTAACCGCCAGTGACAGTCCACCAGCACCCGCGCGCCGTTGCCCATCTCGGCGCAGACCGCCGCGATACAGTCCAGTCCCGCCGCGACCCGTCCGCCCTCGGTCATCCGGTCGCCGTCGCCCACGCCGTCGAAGGGGGCGATTTTCACATGGGTGAAACCCGCGTCGCGCGCCAGCCGGGCCGAGTCCGCAAAGCCCTCGGGGGTCCGGTCCCGCGTACGACGGTTGATGTTGGCGTAGGCCGCAACCCTGTCGCGCCGCGCGCCGCCCAGAAGGGCTGTCACGGGCTGGCCCAACCGATGCCCCTGCGCGTCCCACAGCGCCTGCTCCGTGGCGCTTGCGACCGCGTTCTGAAGCAGTCCGCCTTGTGGCGGCTCGGACAGCACCGGGACGCTGTTCGGCAGCGCGGGCTTGCCGCGCAGACGCTCGGCAAGCGACTTGGCGTGCGCCTTCAGCGCTGCCCCTCCGCCGTTGACCGAAGCCTCGCCGATCCCGGTCACGCCATCCGAGCAAACAAGTTCGATAAAGGTCCACTCCGTCTTGTCGCTGATGCGAAGGACCCGGCAACGCAGGTCCGCGATGGTGGCAACGGTCATGGATTCTCCTCCCTCATGATCTGTCGTCCCGTGCGCCAGCGTCGCTGTCCGCCGGTGCATCTTCAACGGGCTTCCGCCATTGGTCCAGACAATTTTCTGGACATTTGAAATTGGTTGGACCAGTCTCCGGCCCCAGGGAGCGAGAAATCAGGGAGGAACCAAGATGTTCACGCGCCAAATTGGCTATGCGACCCGCGCCTGCGTGGCGGCGGCACTGTTGGGAACCGTTTCGACCGGGGCGGCTGTGCTGCCAGCCGGTGCACAGGAGTTTCCGGCCGAACCCATCGAGATCATCGTGCCGTTCAAGCCGGGCGGGCGCACCGACGCCGTCGCGCGGCTTCTGGCCGAGAAGATTCAGGAGAACGGCTGGCTGTCGCAGCCCATGGCCATCGTGAACGCCGATGGCGGGGCGGGGGCGAACGCCGTCAACCGGATGCGTCGCGCCGAGACCGACGGGCACACGATCGTCCACTGGCACCATCAGTCGCTGATCGCGATGGCGATGGACCTTGGCGACTTCGGCCTCGACGACTTCAAGTCCATCGGTTTCACCGGCGGGGGAAGCCCCTTGTGGGCGGTGCGCGCCGATTCCGAGTTCCAGACCTTCGAGGACCTCGTGACCTACCTCAAGGACAACCCGCGCGGTCTGGTCGAGGCCGTGGGGATTGGCAGCATTCCGCATTTCGTCGGCGCCATGCTGGCGAAGGAAGCCGGGTTCGAGACCCGCTATGTCACCGCCAACAGCGGAGCCGACCGGCTGAGGATGCTGCTGGGGGGCACGGCCGACATCGCGCTGTTCGCGGCGTCGGAATACACCGCGCAGGGCGAGGGGCTGCGGGCGCTGGTCTATTTCGGGCCGGAACGTCTGCCCAGCCTGCCGGACGTGCCGACGGCGCGGGAACTGGGGTATGACGTGGCATGGGCCAACCCGAACTGGTGGCTTGCGCCCGCCGACACGCCGGATGCGGCTGTGGCCGAACTCGCCTCGGCGCTGGAGAAGGCGATCGCTGACCCCGAGATCCAGACGTGGTTCGCCGAGAACACGCTACAGCCCTACTGGACGCCGGGCGATGCGGCGATGGCCGAGTCCGAAAAGCTGCTGGAGCAGCTCGAAGCGGTGGCCGCCACCATCCAGTAGCCCAAAGGCGCGGCGCGGGGGCATGACGCCGCCGCGCCGCCGTCCGCACCAGTTTGAAAGGCCCATCTGATGACCTCTGCCCGCAAAACCGCCCTAGGCGATCTTGCGCTGTGCGCTGCGGTCGCGGCTGGCGCGGCGGTTCTGCTGATCGGGGCCGCCAGTCTGCCGCCGCCGCGCTTCGATCCGCTTGGCTCGGCCGCGCTGCCGCGTGGACTGGCGGTGATCATGCTGGCCTTCGCGGCCTGGATCGCCCTGGGCGCCGTCCGCCGGCTGGCGCGGCCCGGCATGGCCGAGACACCGCCCGCCGACCTCGACACGGCGACGACAACAGAGACCACGGCGAACCCCTTGCGCGGGGTCATCGTGTTCGCGGCGCTCGTCGCCTTCGTGGCCGCGCTGGACATCTTCCGGCTGCCGCTGGTGGTTGCCGCGACGGGGTTCATGGTGATCACCGGCCTCGTGATTGCCGGACCCAGCCTGCGCAGCGGCGTGATCTACGGCCTGTTCGGCTTTGCCCTGTCCGCGCTGCTGACGTGGGTGATGTCTTCGTTCCTTTTTGTGAGTTTCGGCTGACCCATGATTGCCGCATTCGACGCCCTCTTCACCCTGTCCAACCTCGTGCTTCTGTGCGCGGGGGTCGGGCTGGGCATAGTGGTCGGGGCCATCCCCGGTCTTACCGCGACGATGCTGATCGCGCTGACCCTGCCGCTGACCTTCCACATGGAACCGGTCAGCGCCATCACGCTGCTGATCGGCGAGTACGTCGGCGGGATCTCGGGCGGGCTGATCACGTCCATTCTGCTGCGAATGCCCGGCACGCCGGCGTCCATCGTGACCACTTTCGACGGCTATCCGATGACGCTGAACAATCAGGCGGAACGCGCGCTTGCCCTTGGGATCGCCGCGTCAGTCGCCGGTGGCATCATCTCGTGGATGTTCCTTGCGGGCATGTCGCCGGCGCTGGCGCGCTTCGCCTTGCAGTTCGGGCCGTGGGAATACTTCACGCTTGTGCTGATGGCGCTGGTCATGCTGGCTGTTCTGGCGCAGGGGTCGCTGGCCAAGGGACTTCTGGGCGCAGCGTTGGGCATGGCCTTTGCGCTGCCGGGGATCGACAGTTCGACGGGGCAGTCCCGCCTGACATTCGGACAAAGCGAGTTGTTGGGCGGTTTCGGCCTGTTGCCGGTGCTGATCGGCGCCTTCGCCATCAGTCAAGTGCTGCGCGACGTCTCGCGGCCATCCGACATGGGCCGGATGCGTCTGCCGGACCGCAGGCTTCCCCTATACCGCGGCGACGTGGCGCGTCACGGGCCGAACGCGCTGCGGTCCTCGGTGATCGGTACGTGGATCGGTCTGCTGCCCGGCATCGGCGGCAATATCGCGGCCCTTGTGTCCTACAGCACCGCCAAACAGGTCTCGCAACAGCCCGAGCAGTTCGGCAAGGGGCACGAGCCCGGTGTGGTCGCCGCAGAGGCCGCCAACAACGCTTCGATCGGCGGGGCGCTTATCCCGCTGATCACGATGGGGATTCCCGGCAGCGTCACCGAGGCGATCCTGATCGGCGCGCTGACCATCCACAACCTTCAGCCCGGTCCGCTGCTGTTCCAAAACTCGCCGGAGATCGCCTATGGCATCATCGCCGCGTACCTTGTGGCGAACGTGGTCATGATGCTGGTGATGTGGGGGGCGGTCCGGTGGATCGCGCAGGTCGTGCGATTGCCGCAGGCGGGGCTTCTGGGCGCAATCCTCGTGTTCTGCGTGGTGGGATCCTATGCCATCAACTCGAACTTCACCGATGTCTGGGTGATGATCGCCTTCGGGGTCATCGGGCTGGGGCTGGAGGCGGCGAAGGTGCCCTTGGGGCCGTTCGTGATCGGCTTCGTGCTAAGCCCCATCGCGGAAGAACAGCTGCGCGCGTCGCTGATGATGACGGACGGCGACGTGACGCAGATCCTGTATCGTCCGTGGGCGATGGCCTTCCTCGTCGTCTCTGTGCTGACGGTCTTCTGGCCGGCGCTTGCATCGCGTATGGGCGCACGGTCACGCGAAAAGAAGGAAGCCCGACAATGAGCCCCCTCGACCTGCCCGGCGGCGGGCGCCTGTACATGCGGATCGCCCAGAAACTGGCCGACGACATCGCTGCGGGCCGATACCGTACCGGCGAACGCCTGCCGCCCGAACGCGACCTTGCCGTCAGCCTTCAGGTCAGCCGCACCACCGTGCGCGAGGCGCTGCTGGCGCTGGAAATCATGCGCCAGATCGAGATCCGCACCGGCGCGGGCGTGTTCGTCCTGCCCGAGGCCATGCGCGAGCCCGTGCCCGCCCGGCAGGTCGCCACGGGCGAGACCGGCCCGTGGGAACAGCTCGAGGCGCGGCGCGCGATCGAGGGACAGGTCGCCTATCTTGCCGCCGAGCGCGCGGACGAGGCGCAGATCGCGGAGATGGAACGCCTGATCGACGAGTCCGAGGCGGCGCTGGACGACGTCCCGCGGTTCGACGCGGTCGATGCGGAATTCCATGCCGCCATCGCGCGGGCCGCCGGGAACGCCCTGCTGGAAGAATACGTCGCCCACCTGTGGTCCATGCGCGGCGGCCCGATGTGGGCGCGCTGGTACGACCAGACCCGCAACATCCAAAACCGCCGCCGCAGCGTCGAGGATCACCGCGCCATCCTGCGCGCCATCATCCGACAGCGCCCCGATGCCGCGATGACCGCGATGAAGTCGCACCTCGACGTGCTGGCCGAGCGGTTCCACGCTCTGAACCTCTGACCGTGACCTACTGACGACCCGAAAGACAACCGAGGAGCCTTCCGTGACCCAGCGACCCGATATCGTCATGATCGTGACCGACCAGCAGAGATACGACACGATCCGCGCGTTGGGCGCGTCGCACATGGACACGCCCAACATCGACCGCCTTGCGGAAACCGGGGTGTCCTTCTCCGAGTGCCACGTCACCGCGCCGTCCTGCGTGCCGTGCCGGGCGAGCCTGTTCACCGGCTATTATCCCCACACCAACGGGGTGGTGGCGAACGGGCAGCCTTGGAACCGTACATGGGTCTCGGATCTTGCGGCGGCGGGGTATCACTGTGTGAACATCGGGAAGATGCACACCATCCCCTACGACGCCAAGGCGGGTTTCCATGAACGCTATGTGGTCGAGAACAAGGACCGCTTCATGGAGGGGCGCTGGTTCTTCGACGAATGGGACAAGGCGCTTGCGGCGCACGGGCTGAAAAAGCAGCAGCGGGTGGAATACCGCAAGCGCGACGATTACCGCGACCGGCTGGGGGCCTTTACCTGGGACCTGCCGCCGCAGCTTCAGTCAGACAATTTCGTGGGCGGTATGGCACGGTGGTGGCTTGAGACGAAGCCGGTGAAAGAGCCGCTTTTCATGGTCATCGGCTTTCCCGGGCCGCACCCGCCCTATGACCCGACGCCGGAAATCGCAGAGAAGTACATGGCCCGCGACGTCCCCTTGCCCGAGGTGACAGAGGCCGAGATGCAGGCGCTGCACCCGGTGTTCAAGGAAAAACGCAAGCACGACGTCGAGGTGGACCACGATTCCGTGGCGTGGAAGCTTGATCCGACGCGGGAAGAACTGCACCGAATGCGCGCCTACTACTATGCCAACGTCGAGATGATCGACCGCGAGGTCGGTGCGATCATGGACACGCTGGAGGCGCGGGGGAACCTGGACAACACCATCGTCATCTTCACGTCCGACCACGGCGATTGTCTGGGCGATCACGGGCTGATCCAGAAGTGGGCGCCCTACGACGAGGTGACGCGCGTGCCTCTGATCGTCAGCGCGCCGGGGCGGTTCGAGGGCGGGCGCTCTGTGGATGCGCTGGTGCAGTTCTTCGATCTGGGGCCCACGATCCTGGAATGGGCCGGGGTCACGCCGGATGCGACATTCGAGGCGCAATCGCTGAACCCCGCGCTGGAGGGCGCGCCGTTCGAGGGGCGCAGCCACGTGTTCTGCGAACAGGGCGGCGACGTGAACCTGACGGGGGCCGAGTACCTGACGATGGTGCGGTCGCGCACCCACAAGCTGGTGCACTTCAAGGGGATGGAACAGGGACAGCTGTTCGATCTGCAGGCCGACCCGCGAGAGACGGATGATCGGTGGGACGACCCCGCGTGTGCCGGGGTGCGTGCCGATCTGATGGGGGTCCTGATGAACTGGCATATCGAGAGTGCGGTGCATACCAAAAACGCACGGCGACGGATCGTCTCGCACGGCGGGCCGGACAACATACAGGACGGGGGCTGACGGGTCAGTCGTAGGCGACCCGGAAGCCCACGTTGCTGGCCGAGGTGTCCGCGTCGACCCCGGATCGGGCCGCGATCCTGTAGCGATAGCAATAGCTTATGTGACACAGGAACGAGCCGCCTTTCAGCACCTTCTGCGTCTGACGCCGGGCCACGAGGTTGCGCGCCTTGGCGGCCTTCGCAAGCGAACGCACCTGATAGCTGTCGGCGGTCCATTCCCACACGTTGCCAGCCATGTTGAACAACCCCGAGGGCGTCGGCGCGAAAGACTGCGCGGGTGCGGTGCCGTAATAGCCGTCGGCGCAGGTGTTGTGGGTGGGAAAGCGGCCCTGCCAGATGTTGCACAGGTCGCCGGCCTCGTCGGGCTCTGCGTCGCCCCAAGGGAACCGCTTCGGCGCGGCTCCGTCGCGGGCGGCGTGCTCCCATTCGGCCTCGGTCGGCAGGCGGCCCCCGGCCCAGCGGGCGAAGGCCTGCGCATCGGCCCAGCCGACGTGGGTGACCGGATGATCCTCGCGCCCCGACAGGTCAGAGCCGGGGCCTTCCGGCTGTTGCCAGGTTGCGCCGTCGACCCGGATCCACCAGGGCGTCTGGTCCGAGGCGGGCATCTGCGCGGCACGATCGGGCGCCATCAGGCCGCCGAACACGGCTGACCACCCGTACCGCTCCGCATCCGTGACATGTCCGGTCGCCTGCACGAAAGCGGCAAATCGGTCGTTGGTCACCGTCAGCGGATCAAGCCGAAACGGTGCCAGCCGGACCTTTCGCATGGGGGACTCGCCATCGCCGGGGATCTCGGCGCGGTCGGTGCCGACGTGACTGCGGCCGCCCTCGAACCGGACCGGATCAGGCCGTCCCGTATCGCCTTCGCGCGTGTCGAAGGTCGTGGCTTGGCGGGGCGGGGCGGCGTCGGGGCGCCCTGAGGGACAGCAGCTCATTCGGGGTCGGCCATGCGTAGCATCCGGATCGCGGCGCAGGCGGCGCCGAACCCGTTGCCTGTGTTCACCACGGTCAGCCCGGCGGCGCAAGTCGCGAGTGCCGAGGACAGTGCCGCCGCCCCGTCGCGGGCGACCCCGTAGCCCACGGGCGAGGGCACGGCGATCACCGGCGCGCGCACCAGACCGGTCAGAACCGCGAACAGTGCCCCCTCCATCCCGGCGACCGCGATCAGGACGCGGTGCGACCGTATCTCGTCCAGTCGCTCCATAAGCCGCCACAGCCCCGCGACCCCCACGTCCGAAATTACCGGGCCCGCGTAGCCGTGGAAGGCCAGGGTGCGCGATGCCTCGCGGGCGATGCCGATGTCCGAGCTGCCCGCGGTGACGATGCAGGCGCCTGCCCGAGTGTCGGATGATGGAGGGCCAAGGATGGCCGTGCCGCTTTCGCGGTCGAAATCGACGCCCGGACGGTCCAAAACGGTTAAATGGTGTTCCGCAATACGGGTCAGCAGCAGACGTCGGCCCTGGTCGAGAGCTTTGTCGACGATGGCAGCGACGATTTCGGGGGACTTGCCCTCGCACAGCACGGCCTCGGCGGTCCCGGTGCGTGCCTCGCGGTCCCAGTCCATGACCACCCGGCTCACGCTGTCCCCCGTAGGAACGCCGCGCCTCGGCGGTACGGTCGCGCCCCCAGAAACGCCCGGTTCGATGCATCGCACAACCGCTGCGCCAGCGTCGCGGCCCGCGTGGCCCCAGGGCCTTCGTCCCCGTCGAGTTCAAGTACGACGCCGCCGTGGGTGACGCGGCAGCGCACGACCGTTGCGGCGCCCAGCAGGCGACGAACGCCGCTTTCGACTGTATCGACAAAGGCAAGGTCAGCCGCCTCGACGCGGATGTCGGTCTCGATCCGGCTGGCAAGACAGGGTTGCGCGGGCAGACGTTGCAGGTCGCCCAGACCCAGCGCACGGGCCAGGCCGTAGACATCGTCCTTGCCGATCCGCGCCTCGACATAGGGATGGACGACCCCTTGTTCCTTTGCCGCTGTCAGGCCGGGGCGAAAGTCACCGAGGTCGTCGAGGTTGGTGCCGGACATCACCGCGCCGTCGCACAAGTCGCGGATCGTCTTGTACAGGTTCTGCTTGCAGAAATAGCAGCGGTTCACCGGATTTTCCCGGTATCGGGGGTCGCCGAACTCTCCGGCGTCCACGATCCGCAACCGCCAGCCCGAGGCGGCCGCGTGGCGGCGGACACGGGCGGTCGCCTCGGCGGGAACCGCCGCCGAGATGGCGTGGATCATCACCGTGCCGCCGATGCCGTGCGCCACATGCGCAAGCGTCATGCTGTCCACGCCGCCGCTGACGGCGACCGCAATGCGATCATGTCGCGACAGGACTGTCCGAAGCCGCGCGAGCGCGCTCATTCGCCGTCCTCCTCCTCCGTCCTTCTGGCCAGCCTACGCCGTTCGGCAAGGCTGTCCACCCCGGCAAGGTCATCGCTTTCCGCCTTGCGCGTGACCGAGCCCCCGGGGCGCGTCACGGCCTTCCGCCGCAGTCCACCGGCCACGTCGCCACTGCGCGGCAACAGGATCCTGCGTTCGTCGTGCAGGCGCAGGCCAATCGTCGAGGTCAGCGTGAAACATGCCTCTGCCACCGCGTCACCGGCTCCGGGCGCGACCAGCAGGCGCAGGCGGGTGGCGGTTCTGCCTTTCTTGCCGGTCACGGAATGCGTGGTCAGGTCGAGGACGCCGCCGGTCCCGCGCAGGCGGTCGGTGGCAAAGGCGATTTCCTCGGCGGTCATGTCGTCGATGTCGAACTCCACGACCGTTACGCGGTCGGTGCCGGGTGTCCCGCGATTGGCGTGTTCGATGGCCAGCACGGACAGGATGTTGGGCCGGTCCGGCAAGGTCCGGCTGCCCGCGCCGCGGCCGATGGCCGATAGCGTCCCCGTCGGACGTGGCGACAGACCAAGCCGGTTGACGATGTACCGCGCGATGCAGGCGCCAGTGGGCGTGACCCTCTCTCCGGCCAGCCCATCGTCGTGCACCGGAAGTCCGGCCAGAAGCGCAGCGGTCGCAGGGGCAGGGACGGGCAGGGTTCCGTGCTGCGTAACGACGGTGCCGCCGCCCAGCGGCAGGGGGTCCATGCTCCACCCGGCGCCATCCAGCCGGGACAGGATCGCCGCCGCCGCAGTCAGGTCGGCAAGCGTGTCCCAATCGGCGATCTCGTGAAAGTGGACGCGGTCCGTCGGGCATCCGTGCACCGAGGCTTCGGCCTCGGCCAGCAGGCGCAGAAGCGCGGCGGCGGTGTCGCGTACCGCGTCCGGCAATGCCGCCCCCGCGATCATCGCGTCCAAGTCGGGATAATGCATCGGCGCCCGGGCCGGGTGCGCGGCGACTTCGAACCTATGCGCGGACAGGCCGCCCGATACCACCGACATCAGCGCGGCCCCCGGATGATCCGCCGGAAGGACCGCCGCCACCGCAGCCAGCACGCCGTCCCGCATGTCCGGGAAAGCGGAGAGCATCGCGGCGGCAAACATGTCACCCGCCAGCCCGCCAAGCGGTGTCAGGTGAACATGACGCGTCATATCGAGGGACTCAGACGGCTGATCGCCTCTGCGCATTCGTCCAGCGTTTCCGCGCAGGTCGGCGCACCCTCGGCCACGCGGATGACCAGCTCCAGCAAGGGCGCCACGAGGTCGGCGCGCGTGATTGTCCCCGCGAATGCCGCCGAGGCGTCGAAGTCGATCTGCCGTGGCACGCGTCGGGCGGTGTCGGGGTTGGCGGTCACCTTGATCGTGGGGGCGATGGCGCTTCCGTAGGGGTTGCCGTGGCCGGTGGTGAAAAAGGCGATCTGCGCCCCGGCGGCGACCATCGACGACAGGGACTCGGGCGACAGGGTCGGCGTGTCCATCAGGTACAGCCCCGGTCCCGCCTCGGGCGGTCGTCCCTGTTCCAGTGCGCCGACGATCGGGCCCGTCCCGCCCTTCGATACCGCGCCCAGCGATTTTTCCTCAAGCGTGGTCAGTCCGCCCGCGTGGTTCTGCGGGCCGGGATTACCCAGCGCCACGTCGTGCCCGGCGGTGCGCGCGATGCGGTGCCGCTCCGCCACCAGCGCACGCAGGGTATCGGCGATGCGCGGGTCGGCGCAGCGGCGGTAAAGGCTGTCCTCGGCCCCCGTCCATTCCAGCGTTTCGCTGAACACCGCCCGTCCGCCCGCCTTGCCGATGGCGTCGGCCACGTCGCCGACAAGGGGGTTCGCCATGATGCCAGAGGACGCGTCCGAGTGGCCGCATTCCATCGCAACGAACAGGTCGGTGACCGGGCAGGGGACGCGGGGTTGCCGGTCCAGCGCGGCGCCAAGGTCGCGTCCGGCCTGCGTGGCGGCGGCAAGCATCGCCTCGGCATCCTCGTCCTCTTCCTGCAACGAGAAACCGGCGCAGGGCCGGTTCGTTGCCTCGATCGCGTCCTGATACTGCGTGCGCATCGCGGCATCGGCAGCCAGCACGATCACCGCGCCCGTGTTCGGGTGTGTGCCGAACGCCTTGAGCATGCGGGCGTGAAAGTCCTTGTCCTCTCCGACTTGTCCGCGCCCGTAGTCGGTGGAGATCAGCACGGCATGGGGCAAGGCCGCGCCAAGCTTGCGGGCCTGCGGTGCGTTGAGCCCGCAGACCGACAGGATCACCAGATGATTGCGCACCCCCGCGGGACCGGACGCGCGCGCATAGCCGAGAAACTCTGCCGGAAGCCCGGTCATGGGGTTTCACCTGCTTCGAGGAAACCGCGAAGGTTGTGGAGGTGGACATGGTCGCCCTCGGCGATGTCCTTGGTGGCGCACCCGATCGGCACGCCGTATTTCGTGACGACGTCGCCGGCGGCGATGGCGCGGCGGGCGATCTTGTGACCCAGCGGCGTGTCCGCGGTCAGCGTTGGCCCCGCGCCTGAGGCTGTCATCGGCGCCTCGCCGGCCCGGTGTGCGCGCAGCAGGCACAGCACGCTGTCGCCGGGGTCAAGGATCACGGCCCCAAGGGTCATGGGGCGACCTGGCCTTCGGTGTGCGACACCATCCGGTCCGATGCGCCCGCGACATCGGGGTCGTAACCCAGCCCCGGCCGGTCCGAGACGGGAAACGCGCCATCTTCCAGCGACAGGCCGCGCCCCGAGAAATGGTCGAGCAGCGGGTTTTCAGAACTGTCGACCTCCAGAAGCCCGTCGCCGCCCACGGCGGCCAGAAGATGCGCCGAGGCGATCAGTCCGACGCCTCCGCCCAGGAAGTGCGGGCAATAGGTTAGCTCGGCCGCCAGCGCCTCGCGCGCGACCGAGGCACCGCCGGACAGGCCACCCCACTTGCAGATGTCCGGCTGGATGAAGCCGTAGGCACCCGACGCGATGCCCTCGGCGAACTGGTGGCGGGTGCCGAAGTTCTCGCCCCCTGCAAGCGGAATGCCCGATGCCTGCGCGACGCGCGACCAGTCGGACAGGGGATCGTCGGCGGGAATCGGTTCTTCCAGCCACGTCATGCCAAGCGGGACGATCCGGTCCAGCCGCGCGATGGCGGTGTCTGCGTCCCACGCCTGATTGGCGTCGCACATCATCGTCTCGCCTTCGCGCAGCTGCGCCGCGGCAGCCTTCAGTTCGGCTAGACCGTCGTCCTTGCCGAAGCCGATGCGTTGCTTGAAGCGGCGGTATCCCTTGGCGCGCATCCGCTCGAACTGCGCTTCGAACTTGTCGGGGCTTATGCCGCTGGCATAGGCCGGCACCGGACGCGCGGTGCCGCCCAGCAGAACGGCCAGCGGTACGCCCTGACGCCGCGCCCTCAGGTCGTGGAGCGCGATATCGGCTGCCCCCGCGATCTGCGACACGGGTCCGGGTTCGCCTGCCTGGATCGCTAGCCGGCGAAGCCGGGTCGTGATCACGTCGAAGGGCGCGGGCTCTTCGCCGGTCAGGCCGCGCAGGGCAGCGGGCAGGATGTTGCCCGCAAGGCGCGCGCGGTGAAAGTCGCCGTCCGGCGGAAAGTTGCACCAGATTTCGCCCCAGCCCGCCGCTCCGTCGGCATCCTCGACCCGGATCAGCAGCGCGGGACGGGCCACCATCGGGCCCATCACGGTGGTGACCGGGGCGGCCAGCGGGTGGCGGAAATGAAAGACCTCGACCCTGGTAATCTGCGCGCTCATCGGGTTTTTCACTCCTCGTCCAGTTTGTTCATGTCGGGTGTCATCGGCCAGATGTGCGTGCTGGCGGGCCGTGTCTTCGCCGCCCACGCCGCCAGCACGTCCTTGCGGTCCCGGCGGATCTTCATCTGGCGGTCGATCTCTTCGGGGTTCCAGCCATCCAGAAGCCGGGCGGTCATGCGGGACAGACGGTCCGCATGGGTCGGGTCAGCGGCAAGGTCGGTCTGTTCGGCCGGGTCGGTTTGCAAATCGAACAGCAAGGGCGGCTCGCCCCAGTAATAATGCAGCTTCCACCGTCCCTGCCGCAGCATCCTGTGCCGAACGGCACGCCCGCCGGTCCAAGCGGGCACGGTGTCGGTGCAGTATTCGCAGAACGCGGTGTCGTCCCACGCGTCGTCATCGCCGCACAGGACCGGCCACAGGCTACGGCCATCGGCATGGGGCAGGGGCGTTCCTCCCATCGCGTCGATCATCATCTGCGAAAGATCGATCAGACTGCATACGCGGTCGCAGGTCGTGCCGGGCGCGAGCCGCCCGGGAAGGGCCGCGATCACCGGCACCTTGGCCGAGTCGTCGAACAGCGTGTGCTTCCACCACAGTCCCCGGTCGCCCACATGGTCGCCGTGGTCCGAGGCGTAGACGACCAGCGTGTCGTCCTCGAGCCCCAGCGCCCGCAGCCGGTCCAGGATACGGCCGATCATCTCGTCCATCGCCGAAACCAGCCCCCAGTAGGCGGCGCGGGCAAGGCGCGACTTCTCGTCCGGGACTGTGTCGATGCCCCGATTGTGGCGCCACCACGCGATCCACGGGTGTTCCGTTCCCGCAGGCGCCGGGGGGATCGCGGGTGGCGGCAGGACCGACAGGTAGTGGTCGATCCACTTCCGCGCGACGACATAGGGCGCATGTGGCAGCATCAGTCCGACCGTCAGGCAGAACGGGCGTCCCTCGGCGGCGATCCGGTCCAGCGCGGACAGCGCCGCCTCTGTTACGTCCCGGTCCTTGAGTTCGTAGGCGGCCTGACCCGCGCCACAGGCCTCTACGCTTTCGGGGCAGGGCTCGTTCGTGTTGTTCAGCGCGCCCATGTCGTGGCGCGGGATGCCGGCCCAGTTCGGCGAATGCTCGCCCACCTCGCGCCGGACGTAGCCGTGCATCTGGTCGGGGCCCATCGCGTGCATCCGCCCGATCAGCTCGGGCCGGTGGCCGGCGGCGCCCAGCGCGTGCAGCCATGTCGGGATGTCGGACGCAAGGTGGTCGTCGTTGGTCCAGCACTGCTGGCTGGAAGGGTAGCGCGCGGTCAGCATCGACATGCGGCTGGGCACGCAGATCGGCGAGGCGCAGTAGGCGTTGGTCAGCCGCACGCCCCGCGCAGCCAGCGCGTCCAGCGCAGGCGTCTGCACATGGGCATCGCCGTAGCAGCCGGTGATACGCTGGGCGTGCTGGTCCGAGAACAGAAACAGCAGGTTCTTCGCGGTGGCGGTCATGGATCGAGCCTTTCGACCAGCCGCCCCTCCGCGTCGAAGGTCATCGGCGCGGGCGGATCCTCGGACAGGATCAGGTCGCGGGCGCGCAGCTCTTCGGCCAGCACGTCGGTGACGGCCATCTCTTCAAGGTGCAGGGTCGACCGGATCTGGCAGATGCGTGGTTCGCCGCTGGCCCAGCACGTCGCCACAAGTGCGCGCAGCACCGCGCGTTCGTCCGGCAGCACCACGGGAATCCGCGCCTTTTCGATCACCGTGGCGGTCACGGCGTTCATGTAGATCGCTTTCAGGTCCAGCGCCTCGATAAGCGCCTTCGGGGCGAAGTCCGCCACGCCCACGCCCATGCCGTTGCCGGCGGTCTTCTCGGTCATCCTCAGCACGGCGATCTTGTGGACGAACGGGGTTTCGGGGTTGTCGACGCCCCGGATGTCGGTGCGCCCGCAGACAGCGGGATCCATCCCGGCGCCCGAGATGTCCTTGCCTACCCGTTCCACGATCAGCCCGTCGAGCTGGTCGAACGGCATCCGCGCCATCGCCCCCTTCGAGACCCGCAACAGCCGGGCATCGGTGTCGTAGAACTCGGCAGGGGCCACAGCCTCGATCAGGGCGATCCGCTCGGCCGCGTTCTCGACGATGGCTAGCCCCGCCGACAGCGGGGCGCGCTCGACGATCCGCGCGGCCAGCCGGGGCAGGGTCCGCGCCAGCCCCTGCGGGCCGATCATGTGTACGGTGCGCGCGCCCTGTTGCTTGCCCAGCCCAACCGCAAGCATCTTGGTCAGGCCGCTTTCGACAGGGCGCGGAAAGCTGGTGTGCGCCTTGACCCTGTTGATCACCAGAACCCCATCGGCCGCGGCGGCGTTGGCGTCGAAATGACAGGTGAAGCCGCCCTCGATCTCGCCGTAGCGGGCGGTGTCCATCGTGGCGCGGACCGGGCAGCCCATGCTTGCCTCGGTGATGCCCAGCTTGGCCAGAACGGCGGCCTGACCCTCGGCGGTGCCGCCCCCGTGCGAGCCCATGCCGGGCACGATGAACGGCGCGAAGCCCCGCGACCGGAGCCATCCGACCGCCGCGCCCGCGACGACGTCGATGTCCGCGATCCCGCGACTGCCGACCGCGACCGCGATCGATGCACCGGGCCCGAGGGCGAACAGCCCCGCCGCCCCGTCCAGCGCGGCGTGCACCGCCGCCGCCGGATCTTTCAGCGACGGCATGTCCGGCTGGCGCACGCGCACCCGCCGCATCCGGGGAAGCTTTATCCCGACGAGGTGCGGCAGGACGATGTCGGGGAAGCTGGGTGCATGATCAGGCATTGGACACTCTCCTGCCGCGCGGCGTCACCGTGGCGGCCCAGGCGTTCACATGACGAAGCACCAGATCGGCCTGAAGCTCTGCGACCTCGGGCTTGCCGAACAGGTTGTCGAACTCGCCGGGATCGGTCTGAAGGTCGAACAGCTCTCCGATGTCGTGGCTGTGGTACAGGACCAGCTTCCACCGTCCGTCGAAGGTCATCGTCGCCTGCGTGCGGTCCGGGACCGGGCTGTAGCCGACGGAATCGTTAAAATCGCAGATCACAAGGTCCTTGTGCCGGTCCGGGGGCGCGGCCCCCGTGGCGATGGGCAGCAGGGATTGGCCCTGCATCCGGTCGGGGACCGGAAGGTCCGCCGCCTCTAGGATCGTGGGGGCGAGATCGACCAGTTCCGCCAGCCCGTCCGCCCGAAGTCCCGCGCGCACATGGCCCGGCCAAGACAGGATCAGGGGGACGTGCGTCAGCCCCTCGAAGAACCTGCATCCCTTGTACAGCAGCCCGTGGTCGCCCAGCAGCTCGCCGTGATCCGAGGTGAAAATGACCAGCGTGTCCTGCGCCTGACCCGAGGCGTCCACGGCGTCGAGAATTTGGCCGACCATCGTGTCGATCAGTTCGACCATCGCATAATACGCGGCCTTGACCTTGCGCCCGTCATAGCTGTCGGGCGGTCGGTAGCCGCGTTCCGACTGGCTGGCATAATCCTCTTGCCCGTTGTCTTCGGCCAGCGGGTTGGCGGCGGTCACGGTCTGCGACCGGACGCGCGCGAACTGGGGCTGCCGGTCAAGGTCCGAGGGCCGGAACAGGGGCGGCGGCAGGCTGGCGGGGTCGTACCTGTCGAGATAGCTTTGTGGCGGATCGAAAGGCGGGTGCGGATCGTAGGGATTGACGCTCAGCAGCCACGGTTCCGTGCGCGGCGCGCGAATGAAGCGCGCGGCCATCTCGGCGCACCATGTCGTCTGGTGCAGTTCTTCGGGGACGCCCGCGCCGATGAAACCGCGCTGCGTGTCGAACAGCGCATCGGGATCGACGCCTTTCTCGTCGCGCAGCCAGTGGTGATAGGCATTGTGGGCATCCGCCTCGCCGGTCATCGGGTTGTGCGACCATTGGTAAAACCGATAGCCGTCGTCCGGGCGCACCTCGTGCCGGGTGGCGGTCGAGAGGTGCAGCTTGCCGACAAGGCCGCAGTCATAGCCTGCATCTGCGAACAGCTTGGTCACCAGCACCTCGTCGGGAGGAAAGCTTTCGACGCCGTTGCGGTAGACCCTGTGCGCCGCCGGATAGCGTCCGGTCAGGAAGCTGGCGCGCGAAGGCGTGCAGACCGGGTTCTGCGTATAAGTCCGGCGAAAGGACGTTCCCTGCGCGACCAGCCGGTCGAGGTTGGGTGTGTTGATGTGGGGATTGCCAAGCGCATGGATGGTGTCGAACCGCATCTGATCCGCACAGATCCACAGGATGTTGGGCCGCCGGGTCACGGGGCCGTCTCCAGGCCGAAGCGCGCATACAACTCGGGCGGCGCGTCGTGGCGGCGCATCTCGGTGACGATCGCGCCGGTCAGCCGCGCCTCGGTGTCGGAGTCCGTGACAGCAGTGGTCTGGCCGGGATCGGTGGACAGGTCGTACAGCACGGTGTCCGTGTCGGCGAAACCACCGCCCTGCATCGGCGGCCGTTTGGCATCCGGCAGGGCGGGCACCTTCAAGACCGGCACGCCTGTGAAGTCGAAGCCGGGGTGCAGTTCGGCCCGCGAGAGTTCCGCGGCGGCGAAGGGCCGTGTCGAGTGTTGCGGCATCAGCGTATATTCGAACAGGGGTGCGGTCTCCATCTCGGGGGGATAGCGGAAATAGGTGTGGCGGCCGTCCGTGGCGTTGATCGCGCCGCCGAATATCCCGTACAGGGCCACCGCCCGGCCCGAAGACGCGTCCGTCGCGCAGGGCACAAGCGACCGGCCGACCATCGCGGGGGGGCGCGGCAGGCCGTGCAGGTCCAGCAGGGTCGCCGCGATGTCGATGTTCTGCGACAGTGCATCGCTGCGCCCGGCCGCCACGCCGGGAAGACAGACGACAAGCGGGATATTGGCGATCTCGTTGTAGAACGGTGCGCGGTTCTTGCCCCACCAGTCGTGCTCGCCCAGCAGGAAGCCATGGTCGGTGGTCACGATCAGCGCGGTGTCGTCCCACGCACCCGTGTCGTCCATCCAGTCCAGCAGACGCCCGAGTTGATCGTCGCACAGCGCGACGAGCGCGGCATAGTTGGCGCGCATCTCCGCCATCTCGGCCTCGGAATCTCCGTCGGTCCGGCGGTAGCGGGGCCAGTCCAGAACCGGCCCGTTGTAGCCGGTGACGAAGCGGTCGCGGTATTCCTGCGGGGCATGGAACGGCTCGTGCGGGTCGAAGGTCTCAAGCTGCAGGTGCCAGTCCGGCGACGCGGCGTTGCGGTCGAGGAAGGACAAGGCGCTGTCGAAGCATTTCACGCAGGGGAATTCGGGCGTCTCCCGGATCAGGTCGCGGTTCAGCGCCCCCTGCAGCCGGTAGCCCGACCGCGTGTCGTCGACCTGTTCGGCATGGTACTGCGCGCGATACCGGTCCACCGGGGGCCGGACGACCGCGTTCCACGGGTCCGCCTCTTGCCCGCGAATGAAGTCCCAGCTGGTGAATTCGGTGTGATAGGTCGCGCCGCCGGTCTCGAAATAGTGGTAATGGTCCGTGACAAGGTGGGCATGTATGCCCGCGGCCTGTATGTCCCCGGTGACGGTGCGGTCGAACGGCTCCAGCGGTCCCCAGCTTCGATGCAGGAAATTCAGCCGCCCCGTCTGCATGTCACGCCGTGCGGGCATGCAGGGCATCGAGCCGACATAGTGCCGGTCGAACACCATGCCGCGCGTCGCGAGCCGGTCGAAGTTCGGCGTCGGAACCGGCCCGCCATAGCACGACAGCGCGCGCCGGTTCAGAGAGTCGAACAGGACAAGGATCGACTTCACGACGCGTTCGCCTCTGCCCGCTTGCGGCGGCGCCAGTCGCTGTAGAATGGCCAGACCAGCAGCACGACCGCCGCGATGGTGAATGCCAGCGAGAACGGCCGCGTGAACACCGGGCTGATGTCGCCCGCCGTCATCATCAGACCGCTGCGCAGTTTCTGTTCGGCCAGCGGCGCCAGCACGAAGCCGATGACGAACGGCCCCAGCGGGATCTTCGCCTTTTCCAGAAGAAAGCCCAGCCCGCCGAACATCAGCATCACCCAGACGTCGAACATGTTGTTGTTCAGCGAATAGGATCCGATGACACAGAACATCATGACCACCGGCAGCACGAAGCTGCGAGGCAGGTAGATCAGCCCGGCGATATAACGCACCGACGAGGACATCACGACGAACATCAGGATGTTGGCCAACAGGCACGCCGCGATCATGCCCCACACGATGTCGCCGTTGGTGAGGAACAGCGTCGGTCCCGGCTGGATCGAGTGGATGGTCAGCGCCCCGATCAGGATGGCGTCGATGACGCTGCCGGGAATGCCCATTGCGATCAGGGGGATCAGCGCGCCGCCAACGGTGGCGTTGTTGGCCGCCTCGGAGGCGACGATGCCCTCTTCCGATCCCTTGCCGAACTCTTCAGGCGTGTGTGACACGTTCTTCGCGGTGGTATAGGCAACCACCGATCCGATTGACGCACCAATGCCGGGAAGGATGCCGATCCATGTGCCGATGACCGACGAGCGGATCATGTTGACCCCGTGGCGGCGGTAATCCTTCAACTTTAGCCAGACGCCGTCGGTGCGCACCTCGGTCCGCTGGGGCACGCTGTGCAGGTCCAAAGCGTCTTTTATGATCTGGCTGACCGCGAAGGTCCCCACCAGCACCGGCAGAAGCTGCAGGCCCCCGTTCAATTGGTACCAGTCGAAAGTCAGCCGCGGCATCCCGATCGCCGGGTCGACGCCCGGCATCGACACCAGCATTCCCAGCAGGCCAGAGATCAGACCCTTGGCCAGCGATCCCTCGCTGACCGAGGCAATCAGGACCATCGCCATCATGATCAGGGTGAAATATTCAAACGGACCGAACCGGGTGGCAAGGATCGACAGCGGTTGCGTGATCGTCACCAGCACCGCCCAGCTGATCAGCCCTCCGACGAATGACGCGGATATGCCCAGCCCGAGCGCGCGGCCGGGCCGCCCACTTCGGGCCATGGGGTAGCCGTCGAAGGTCGTCATGACGGCGGCAGGTGTGCCGGGCATCCGCATCAGCGTCGCGGTGATCAGCCCGCCGCTGATCGCGCCGACGTACATAGATACCAGCAGCACGATCGCGTTGAACGGCTCCATGTAGAACGTCAGTGGCAGGGTCAGCGCGATCAGCATCGCGCCGGTCAGGCCGGGTATGGCACCGACAGCGATGCCAAGCGTGGTGCCGATGAACAGCATCAGTAGCGGGACAGGCGACAGGATGCCGCCGATGGCCGTGAACAGAGCGCCGAGATCCATCTCAGTTCCTCATGTTGGCAGATCGACGATGAAGACCTTCGTGAACAGGTACTCGGTCCCGAAGCTCATGACCGCGGCGACGATGGCAGCGGGCAGGGCGCGTTTCAGGGACAGGTTCTCGAGGGTCCAGATCGTCAGAAACAGGAAGGCGAAGGTCACAAGGCCGAAGGGAAGGACCTTGTAGTGCAGCAGCCCCGCGTAGATCAGCGTGCCGCCCGCGATGATCAGCGCACCGGCGGGCGAGCCGCCAGTGAACTCGGCCCGGAAATCGGCGGCCAGTCCGCCGCCATTGCGTACCTTGCCGACCGCGCGCGCGATCACGAAAAGGCAGCACAGAATGATGACGATCGCGGTGTACATCGGCACGGGGCCAGAGCCGAGCGGCTCGAACGAGCCGGGGGGAAGCTGGGCGGCCTCGTACCAGAACACCGCGCAGACCGCGATGATAAGGCAGGAGACCCCGATCTCCGCGATGGGACGGTGGTCCATGGGTCTATCCCTGATGAAAGCTGTGGGGGCGGGCACAGACGCCCGGCCGTGACCGGCCGGGCGTCCGCGGTCCTATTTCTGCTTGGCCAGTTCCGCGATCGGCTCGATCGCGTCCCATGTCGTCTGCAGGTCCGCAGCGACATCCTCGCCGCGCAGGAACACGTTCGCGAAGCCTTTGTCCTCGTTGAACTTCTTGTAGGCGTCGCTGGCCGCGGCGGTCTCGAGCGCGTCGGCAAAGCTGCTGACGATCTCGTCCGGCGTGTCCTTGGGGGCGAAGATCCACGACTTGATGCAGAACTCGACGTCATAGCCCAGTTCCTTCATCGTCGGGATCTCGGCCAGCCCTTCGAACCGCTCGGCGCCGGTATAGGCCAGCGGCTTGATCTGCGAATCGGGGTTCTCGCTGCCGTCGGGCATCAGGGTAAAGTTGATCACCTCGGCGCCGGACAGCACCGTCGTGTTCGTCTGTGCGCCGGTCAGAGCCGTGAAGTTGGCGGTACCGCCGCCGATCTGCACGAAGCGGAACTTCGCCCCCGGCTCGGCCTCTTGGATCATCAGGCCGGCAAGGTGGTTGATCGCGCCAAGGTTCGCCCCGAAGATCAGCGTGTCAGGCTCTGCCTTGGCCTTCGCCAGCAGTTCCTCCATCGAGTTGATGCCGCTGTCCTTGCGGACCATGGGCATCACGCAGAATTCGCCCGTTGCCGCCACCGGCTTGTAGTCGCGCCACCCGAAGTCCAGCGCGCCGGTGCCCTCGCCGCCCATCAGGGCGATGTGGATCAGCAGGAATTCATACCCGTCGGGCGCGGCCTCCATGACCCTCCGCGATCCGATCGAGAAATGGCCGCCGACGTTCACGATGGTCACCGGCTGCGGCAGAAGGTTGCCCTCTTGTATGGCATTGGCAAGCGTGCGCCCGACCTGGTCCGAGGTTCCCCCGGCCTGGAACGGCACCACCAGTTTGATTGGCTTGTTGGGCCACGCATCCTGCGCGCCGGCAGATCCGGTCACCGCCAGCAAGGCAGCGACGGCTAGTCCTGCAAGTGTCTTCATCAGTTCCTCCCTGAGTAACACTATAAGTTTTAGCTTATGTTATTGTATTTTTTTGTATATTAACGTTATGCTAATGTCTTTTATCAGGCAACAAGAATCTCTGGAGACGGCGCATGTCCTTTACGCACCCCAATGTCCTTCTGGTGACGGTCGACCAGTGGCCGGGCCACCTGATCAGCCTTGGCGGGCGGGCGGACATCGATACGCCGACGCTTGATCAGCTTGCGCGGAACGGGATCCTTTATCCCAACGCCTACTCGGAATGTCCGATCTGCATTCCGGCCCGCCGCAGCATGATGACAGGCACCGACCCGCGCACGCACGGCGACCGCGTGTTCCAGCCGGACTTGCCGCGGGCCGACCTTCCCTACATCGCGCAGGTCTTCCGCGATGCCGGGTATCAGACGGGTGCGGTCGGCAAGTTGCACGTCTACCCGCCGCGCGACCGGATCGGGTTCGACGAGGTCGTGTCGATGGAGGAGGGGCGCCCGCAACTTGGTGGACCGGACGACTGGGAGCTCTGGCTTTCGGATCACGGGATGGCGGGGCTGGGCCACGCGCATGCCATGTCGAACAACGGCTACGAACACCGTCCGTGGCACCTTCCGGAAGAGGCGCATCCGACCGTGTGGCTGGCGCGGCAGATGTGCCGCATGATCGCCCGCCGCGATCCGACGCGCCCGGCATTCTGGCACCTGTCGTTCAATGCGCCGCATCCGCCGATCGTGCCGCTGGCTTCCTATCTGGCGATGTATGCGGACCGGGACATGCAACCGGCCCTGCGCGGCGACTGGAGCGATGCCGAGTTGCCCCCGGCGCTGCAGCGTGCGCGGACGGCGTGGCCGGAGCTTTCCGACGACAGGCTGGCGGCGATGAAGAGGGCGTTTCATGCGCAGTGCACGCTGATCGACCACCAGTTGCGCCTTGTCATCGGGATGCTGCGCGAACACCTGCTTCTGGACGATACCGCTATCCTGTTCACCAGCGATCACGGCGACATGCTGGGCGACCACGGCCTGTGGGCGAAGCGGCTGATGTACGATGGATCAGCGAGGGTTCCGATGATCCTGATGGGTCCGGCCAGCGAGAACCGGCTGCCGGTGGGCGGCACCGATGACCGGCTTGTCGGGATGCAGGACATCATGCCGACGCTGCTGGATCTGGCGGGCATCGACTGCCCCGGCACCGTTACGGGTCGTTCCATGCTGGCCGAGGATCGGCGCGAGGTCCTGTATTGCGAATCCGGCGAGGGAGGGGCCGCGACGCGCATGGTCACGGACGGGCGGTGGAAACTGATCTGGTATCCCGAAGGGAACGTGGTGCAGATGTTCGACCTGCGGGACGATCCGGGCGAATGCGTCGACCTCGCGCAAGACGCCGATCACGCCGGGACGCGCGCCCGGCTGACCGACCAGCTTGTCCGCCACCTTTACGGTGAGGATCTGGACGCGGTCGCGGACGGCGTGCTGACCGGACGCCCGGCCATGCCTGTCACGCCGCGGGCGAACCGGGGGCTGTCGGGCCAGCGTGGCGTACACCTGCCGCAGCCGCCCGGCGACGATCCGTCCAAGGTCGTCGGCGCGCCTTAAGCGGGCGGGTCGGGCGTCTTATTCGCGGGCGAGGATCTCGGCCACCACGCGCTCTGTCTCTTCGATCAGCGCCTGTGCCGACGGCAGCAGAGGCCTGTCCTTGCGCCAGGTCACGCCGCCTTCGCGGATCGGCAGTTCGTCCGCCAGCGCGACCGGCTCCATGTCGTGGTAGGCGTTGCAATGGGTCTGCGACAGGAACCCCAGGAACGGCCCGTTGCGCAGGATGTTGATCATCGCGCGGACAGAGTTCGTCTCGATGTGCGGGCGAGGGGGCTCCAGCCCGACCTGCGCGAAGATGCGGCGCATCAGCTGGCGTCCGAAGGTTTCATCGCCCGTCATGGTCCAGCGTTCGCGGCCAAGCTCGGCCAGGGTTTTGGGCGCCCCCTTGTGGATCGGGTGGTCGATATGCGCGACGACACGCATCGCGTCGCGGACCATGATCTTCGTTTCGTAGTCGCCCGAGAAGTAGATGTCGCTGACCGAGGCGAAGAACATGTCGATCTCGCCGCTGTCGAGCTTGGCGCGCAACTGGTCGTTCAGAGTCACGGTCATCTCGATGCGCAGCTCGGGATTGCGGTCCTCGAGGCGGCAGACGGCGATGGGGAGGATTTCGTGAATCCAGTCGGGGCCGCATCCGAACCGCAGCATACCGCCGGTCCCGGTCTTCATCGCCTGAAGCTTCTCGGTGAAATCGGTGGCATTGCGGTCGAGCGAGCGGGCGTAGTCCGCAACCAACTCGCCATAGGGCGTGATCCCCAGCGGGCGCGTGGATCGGTCGAGCACTTGAACGCCAAGCTGACGCTCCAGCTTGGCGATGGCCTGTGTCAGCGCGGGCTGCGAGATGCCCAGAATCTCGGCGGCGGCTGTCAGGTTGCGGGTGGCGCAGACGGCAAGGAATTGGTTCAGGCCGGTATATGTCTTCACGGGGTCCCCTAAGGCGCGTGTTGGGTGCGTGGCGGTTTCCGCGCCTGAGCGCTCCCCGATGGTATCCACATTCTCTGCCGGTTGCACGGCCAAGGCGCACAGGACTCCTTCCGCATCGTTCCGGCAGTGCCGTGATTTGTCCTCTGAATGCGGCCCGGCCAACATGACGGGAAGGCGCGGCTTGGACGGCGGTGAAATGCCGGTTGCCAAGTCACCAAGGGTCACCTAGGGTCCCGCCCACGCAGCTTGCGCCCCATGATGGCCAAAGCCGCGTCCAACCGGTGACCGGGCCCCTCTGGCGGAAGTGGCGGCGCTTTCGTGATGTCGGCACCAGTTTTGTTCCAGCCGCCTGGATAAACCTTCGCATGACACAGGGAAATCGCCCGCAGGGCACGACCGCAGCAGGCGCTGCGGGGCAACGCTCGATGTTTTCGTATCTCAAATGGGCCTTCGTGGTCACCGTCGCCGGCCTTGCGCTTGGCGCCTTTCTTGGCTGGCAGACCACCGGCACCGTGGCCGGGATGGGCTCGATCCTTTTCATCTGCGCCGTACTGGCGGTTCTGGAAATCTCGTTGTCCTTCGACAACGCCATCGTCAACGCCAACAAGCTGAAAACCATGCGGCCCGAGTGGCAGCGCCGGTTCCTGACATGGGGCATCCTGATCGCCGTGTTCGGGATGCGGATCATCTTCCCGCTGCTGATCGTGGTGATCGCCGCGAAGATCGGCCCGTGGCAGGCAATCGTTCTGGCCGCCGGTCAGCCCGAGGAATACGCCCGCATCATGCACGAGGCGCATCTGCCCATCGCGGCCTTTGGCGGAACCTTCCTGATGATGGTCGGCCTGTCGTTCTTCTTCGACCATGAAAAGGACGTGCACTGGGTGCGCTGGCTGGAAACCCGCATGACAAAATACGCGACCATCCGGGGCGTCGAGGTGGCCATAGCGCTGCTGTTCGTGATGGGCTTTTCCAGCCTGCTGGACGGGGAGGAACGCAACGTGTTCTTCAGCGCCGCGATCTGGGGTCTGCTGACCTTCCTGCTGGTCGAGGTGCTGGGCGGCCTGCTGGACAGCACGCAAGAGGCGCAGAACACCGCGGTGCGGGGCGGGCTTGGTGCCTTCCTGTATCTCGAGGTGCTGGATGCGTCGTTCAGCTTCGACGGGGTGATCGGGGCGTTCGCACTAAGCCAGAACCTGTTCGTCATTGCCATCGGCCTTGGCATCGGCGCGATGTACGTGCGGTCGATGACCATCATGCTGGTCGAGAACGGGACGCTGGCGGAATACCGGTTCCTGGAACACGGGGCGTTCTACGCGATCTTCACGNTGTCGATCATCATGTTCGCGCAGTCGCAGGTCCACATCCCCGAAGTCATCACCGGCCTTGGCGGCGCGGCGATGATCGGCGTGGCCCTGTGGTCGTCGATCCGCTTCAACCGCAAGGAACAGGCCGAGGCGTCAGAGACGCCGTTGGCCGAGGAAGCGGCGCCAGAGCCCGCGCCCGCGCACTGATCTGATCGGGACCGGCGCAGCAGTGGTGCCGGTCCCGTCTTCGCCTAGGGGCGCGTGCCGCCCAGTTCTTCCGAAACCTGCCGTGCCAGTGTGGTGATCGCGGGTACGACCGGGCCGTCCGGCGACAGGTCCAGCCGCGCACTCAGCCCCAGCGCCGTTACGGCAGCGGCCAGCGCGCCGCCGCTGTCGAACACCGGCGCCGACACCCCGAAAAACCCTTCGTGCATCCGGCTTTCGGTGACCGCGTAGCCCTGTTCGCGGATGCCGGGCAGGGTGTCGCGGACGCGGTCCAGCGTGCCGGCGGCGATGTCTTCCTCGGCGGCGACGATGTCCGCCCATGCGGGTTCCGGCAGGTGCGCCAGAAAGACCCGCCCGGTCGAGGTTGTCAGCATCGGCAATACGAACCCCAGCCGGATCGAGATCGGCACCGGCTGCGCGCCGTCGTGGCGGTAGACGATGGTCGGACCCTTGTTGGCCCAGACCGATAGGCTGATCGACGTGCCCGCTGCGGCAGCAGTGTCGTCGACGTGGCGGCGCAGGATGTCGATCACGTCGGTCTGGTTGATCGCGGCCACCCCGATCCGGATCGCGGCCGGTCCCAGCGCATAGCGCGCCGTCACCGGATCCTGCCGGACCAGCCCCAGCCGCATGTAGCTGGCAAGGTACAGATGCGCCTTGCTGGGCGGCATGTCCGCCGCCGCCGCAAGGTCCTTCAGAGGCAGGCGTCCCCGGCTGTCGGCCAGCGCCTGAAGCAGGCGGAATCCCACCTCGACCGATTGAATGCCGCGCCTTTGCGTGTCGGTACCATCGGGCATGGGGGCTCCTGTCCGTGTGTTGTCGCGATTGTATAATATGGAATCAGATTATATCAAAGACGAAACCAAGGGGGGGAACATGGTGAAAGTCCTGATTGCAGGCGCCGGAATCGGCGGGCTGGTCGCGGCGCTGGCGTTGCAGCGCAAAGGTGTTGCTGTCGAGGTCTACGAGCAGGCGCCAGACCTGCTGCCGTTGGGGGCGGGCGTTCAGATCTCGGCCAACGGAACGCGCGTTTTGCAGGCGCTGGGGCTGGAGCCCGCCTTGCAGCCGACGCTGTGCGAGGCGGCGGGAAAGGAAGTACGCATGTGGAACACTGGCCAGACTTGGCCGCTGTTCGACCTTGGCGCGGATTCGGTGCGCCGGTTTGGCGCACCCTACTGGATGATGCACCGGGGCGATTTGCACATGGCGCTGGCGAGTGCGGTCCGGGGGAACGACCCGGACGCCATCCGGATGGGGCACCGCGCCACCGGCGTCAGCCAGGACCCGGACGGCGTGACGCTTCACACGTCGAAGGGCGAGGCGCGGGGGGGCGTGCTGATCGGCGCGGATGGCGTGCACTCTGCGATCCGCGACACGCTGTTCGGCTCTCCCAAGGCGCGGTTCACCGGCCTGATGGCGTGGCGGGGTTTGGCGCCGATGGACCGTCTGCCAAAGGACTTGCGCCGCCCGGTCGGCACGAACTGGGTCGGCCCCGGCGGCCATGTCATCACCTATCCGCTGCGGGGCGGCGAGATCCTGAACTTCGTCGGTGTCGTCGAAAACGCCGAATGGCGCAGCGAGTCGTGGACCGACGCCGGGACCATGGCCGAAGCGCAGGCCGATTTTCCGGGCTGGCACCCGGTGATCCACGAGATGATCGCGGCGCTGGACAAGCCGATGCGTTGGGCGCTGGTTCAGCGCGATCCGCTGCCCGAGTGGACGCACGGCCGTGTCAGCCTGCTGGGCGATGCCTGCCACCCGACGCTGCCGTTCCTTGCGCAGGGCGCGGTGATGGCGATCGAGGATGGCTATGTGCTGGCGGACTGCCTTGCCGCCGCNCCCGACGCGCCGGGGCAGGCATTGCAGCGGTATGAAACGCTGCGGATCGACCGGACCACCGCCATCGTGAACGGCGCGTCAGAGAATACGGGCCGGTTTCACAACGCCGCTTTGAACGATCCCGATCAGGCCGTGGCCTATGTCGAAACCCAGTGGGCGCCCGAGAAGGTCCGCCAGCGGTACGACTGGCTGTTCGACTATGACGCGACCGGCATCGCCGCGGGCGAGCCCGCAGAATAGTCGCGCGGCCGGGATTGCGTAAAATCTCATAATGTGGGACACAGGTGCATGTTAACGCTTCGCGGTGGGCATCCTACAGCCGGACCGGAGCGATGATTGGGAGGAACGACATGACATTGAAATCGACCCTTGCGGGGATTCTGGTTGCCGGTTCGCTTGCGGGCGCGCTGGCTGGCGGCGCGCAGGCGCAGACCCTCGGCATTGGCACGATGGGGCAGGGCACCAGCGGCTATTCGATGGGCTCTGCCATCGCCAAGGTGCTGGCCGACAACGGCGTGAACGCTCTGGTCCAGCCTTCTGCGGGCACCAGCGCCTACCTGCCGCTGATCGACATGGGAGAGCTGGATCTGGGCATCGCCAACGCGATCGAGGTCGCCGAGGCGATGACCGGCACCGGCGTGTTCGAGGGCAAGCAGCTGGCCAACATCGCGCCCGCCGCGCGGCTGTACCCGTTCCACGTGGGCGTCTTCGTTCGCGACGACAGCGGGATCGAGACCATCGCTGACCTTGCGGGCAAGTCGGTCACCTATGGCTACACCAGCCAGGTGACGATCAACCGCGTGGTGGATGCGATCCTTGCCTCGGCTGAACTAAGCGAAGCCGACGTGACCCCGGTCATGGTGCCGAACGTGGTGCGCGGCGCCGAGGATTTCGCCGCTGGCCGCGCCGACGGTGCGTTCTTCGCCATCGGGTCCGGCAAGGTGACCGAGACCGATGCCGCCGTGGGTGGTCTGCACTTCGTTCCGGTCCCCGACGACGAGGCGTCCGTCGCCCGCCTGCAAGAGATCGTGCCGCAGGCCTATGTCACGACCATCGAACCCGCCGACAACCGCACCGGCGTGGACGAGGCGATGCCGGTGATGGCCTATGACTACATGCTGGTCGTCGGCGCGCATGTGCCGGAAGAGACGGTCGGCGAAATCGTCACCATCCTGCGTGACAACGCCGACGTGCTGGCCGAATCCTTCGGCGGCTTCCGGGGCATGGACCCGGACGACATGATCGTCGACATCGGCGTGCCCTATCACCCGGGTGCCGTCGCCGCGCTTGGCGACAACTGATCCGCGGACATCGGGCGGGGGCTTCGGTCTCCGCCCCGTTTCGCTCGGAGCTTGCAGATGACTGATACCCCGACTTCTCCGGCGCTGCGGACGGCTGCGCATGTCCTTGGCGGCGTGATGATGCTGTGCGCGGTGGCGTTCGCGCTGGACGTGCCGCGCCAGCTTGGCGTCGCGCTGTACACGGAACAGTACCTTGCCGCCGTGCTTGGCCTTGGGCTGGCGATGGCCTTCCTGATCGCGCCGCGCTTTCGGGGGGCGCTTGCGGTCCTCGACCCGCTGCTGGCGGCTGTCGCGCTGGTTGCGGCCGGATATGTCGCTTGGACCTATCCGGTTCTGGTGAACGAATTGGTCTACAAGCCGCTGGATGGCTTGGTCGTGGCGCTGGTGCTGGCGGGGCTGGCCGTCGAAGCCGTGCGGCGGATGACCGGACCGGGGCTGACGATCATCGTCGGGGTTTTCATCCTGTACGGTCTGTTCGGGCACCTGCTGCCCTTCGGCATGTCGCGGCAGATCCAGTGGGACCGGCTGGCGATCTATGTCGCGATGGACACGAACGGCATGATGGGTCTGCCGCTGATGGTGACCTCTGTCGTGGTGATGACCTTCGTGCTGATGGGGCAGGTGCTGACCCGGTCGGGCGGGGGCGAGTTTTTCAACGACCTCGCGCTGTCCTTGGTGGGGCGCACCCGTGGCGGTGCCGCGAAGATTGCCGTGGTGTCGTCTTTCCTGTTCGGCAGCGTGTCCGGCAGCGCGGTCGCGAACGTCGCGGCCTCGGGCGTGGTGACGCTGCCGCTGATGCGGCGCGCGGGCTACAAGCCGCACCTCGCAGCCTCGATCGAGGCGCTGGCCTCGACCGGCGGGCAGCTTGCGCCGCCGATCATGGGCGCGGCGGCCTTCCTGATGGCCGAGTTCTTGCAGATCCCCTACGGCACCGTTGTGCTGGCCGCGATCATCCCCTCGGCGCTGTTCTACCTTGCGATCTTTTTCTACGTCGACAACCACGCCGCCGCGACGGGCCTGCGTCTGCCCGAGGATGTCGAGATCCGGCCGCTGCTGCATGTCCTGAAAGACGGNTGGCAGTTCGTCGCGCCCTTCGTGGTGCTGATCGGCGGGCTGTTCGTGCTGAACTGGCGGCCCGAGATGGCGGCGCTGGCGGCGGCCGCGCTGCTGGCGGTGCTGGCGCTGATCCTGCCGTATCGCGGCAAGCGCGCGACGATCCCGGAACTGGCCTTCTCGCTGCCCCGCGCAGGTGTCGCGATGATCGAGATCGTGGTGATCTCGGCCGCCGCTGGCATCGTGATCGGCGTGCTGAACCTGTCGGGCCTGTCGTTCTCGCTGACGCTGTCGCTGGTGTCGATGGCCGAAGGCAGCCTGTTCCTGCTGTTGCTGCTTGCGGGCGGTGTCAGCGTGGTGCTGGGCATGGGGATGCCGACGGTGNGGGTCTATGTGCTGCTGGCCAGCCTGATCGGCCCGGCGCTGACGCAGGCGGGCATCAACCCGATCGCGGCGCACATGTTCCTGCTGTACTTCGGGATGCTGTCGATGATCACGCCGCCGGTCGCGCTGGCCAGCTTCACCGCCGCTTCGATGGCCGGGGCGGACTGGATGAAGACCGGCTTCACCGCCGTGCGGATCGGCTGGGTCGCCTACCTGATCCCGTTCGTCATGGTGTTCGAGCCGGGGCTGGTGATGCAGGCCGATACGATCACGGTCGTGTGGCAGGCCGCCGGCGCGCTGGCCGGGGTCTATTTCGCCACCGGGGCGATCTTCGGCTACCTGCGGCGTCCGCTGTCGATGCCGATCCGGATCTTCCTGATGGCGTGCGCACTGGTTGCGATCCTGCCGATCGAGATCGCCGGGCTGGGGCATGTGGTCAATGTGGTTGCAATTCTGGCCGGAGCGGCAACACTTCTGCTTCCCTTCCAGATGCGCAATTCCCAAACGGAGCCCTGATGAAACCTGCCTCCAGCCTCGAGCGTCTTTTGTCGGTCCTGCAACTGTTTACGGAAGACCGGCTGGAGTGGACGCCCGAAGCGATGATGGAGCGGCTGGGCTATGCCCGCCCGACGCTGTACCGCTATCTCAAGACCCTGTCCGAGGCGGGGCTGCTGGCCTCGCACCCGCACGCGGGCTACACGCTGGGGCCGAAGATCGTCGAGATGGACTATCTTCTGCGCCTGTCCGATCCGCTGATCCTTGCGACGCACCCGGTGCTCGAGGATCTGGCCGTGACGTTTCCCGGCACCGCGCTTCTGGTGCGCTGGTACGGGGACCGGATGCTGTGCGTCGACGCGGTCAACCACCAGCCCGAACCCCTGTCGAGCTATCCGCGCGGTCGCCCGATGCCGATGGGGCGCGGCGCGATTGCCCGCGCGATCCTTGCCTTCCTGCCCAAGCCGCAGGCGCTGTGCATCATCGAGACGCACTTGTCCGAATGGCAGGCGCTGGGGCTGGGCGACACCGCCGAGACCGTGCACGGCGCGATGCGGCAGGTGCGGCGCGACGGCTATTCGATGGCATTCGGAGAAGTCACTCCCGGCGTCGTTGGCACCGCCGCCCCCGTGTTCGATCAGGCGCGCAGTCCCGTCGGGGCCCTGTGCCTGACCTTGCGCGAAACCGACACCGACGCCGACATCCGCGCGCGGCTGGCGGACCGCGTCCTTGACGGCGCCGCCGACATCAGTGCGCGGCTGGCGATGCGGACGGTGTCCGGGGACGCGGAAATCGCAAAATAGTCAAATCTCATATTGCGAGATAACTTGTAAGTTTCGGACCCCGCAGGCATAAAGGGTGCACGGATAACGCGGGGAGGATTCCAGTGGAACGCGCAGAGCATCAGGACGTAATCGTGGTCGGCGGCGGGCCGGTCGGCATGGGGCTGGCCATCGACCTCGCGCAGCGCGGGATGCGCGTACTGGTGCTTGAGAAATACCCCAGCCCTCAGCTGATCCCCAAGGGCCAGAACCTGACCCAGCGCACGATGGAACACTTCCGCGCGTGGAACGCCGAGGACGAACTGCGCGCCGCCAAGACGGTGCCCGCATCCTTCGGGATCGGTGGGATGACCGCCTATGGCACGCTGCTGGGCAAGTACCACTATGACTGGCTGAAGCGCGAACTCGTCCGTGATTTCTATGCCGCCGACAACGAACGCCTGCCGCAGTACCAGACCGAGGCCGTGCTGCGCGCCCGCGCGGCGGACCTGCCGAACATCCGCCTGCTGGCCGGGTACGAGGCCGAGGATGTGGCCGAGGACGACAGCGGTGTCACCGTCACCGCCCGCCGCCGCGAGGACGGCGGCACCGACAGCTTCCGCGCCGCGTGGTGCGTCGGCGCCGACGGCAGCCGCTCGGTTGTCCGCGAGGCGGCGAAGCTGGGGCAGACCGTGTTCGACCACGACCGCACGATGGTGCTTTTGGTGTTTCAGTCCGACAAGCTGCATCAGCGGCTGATGGAAAAGCATCCCGGCAAGTCGTTCCTGAACGTGCTGCACCCGGACCTGAAAGGCTATTGGCTGTTCTTCGGCCGCGTCGATCTGGAGGGCGAGTTCTTCTTCCACGCCCCGATCCCGGCGGATGCCGACCCCGAGACCTTCGATTTCCACGACTACGTTCAGAAGGCGGTGGGAGAGCCCATCGATATGGAAATCCGCCATCGCGGCTTCTGGGATTGCCGCGTGGCGATCGCGGAAAGCTATGGCCGGGGCAGGGTGTTCATCGCGGGCGACGCCGCGCACAACCATCCGCCCTATGGCGGCTACGGCATCAACACCGGCTTCGAGGACGCGCGCAATCTGGGCTGGAAGCTGGCCGCCGTTCACGACGGTTGGGCGGGGCCGGAGCTGCTGACCTCGTACGACCTTGAACGCCGTCCGGTGTTCTGGTCGACGGCCAAGGACTATATCGAGAAGGCGATCGAGACCGACCGCGACTTTCTTGCGGCCTACAACCCGGACACCGACCTTGCGGCCTTTGAAGAGGCATGGAATGGGCGGGGGTCGAATGCCTCGGCGGATGTCGATGCGTTCCAGCCGAACTATCGCGGCTCGCCGGTTGTTGACGGCGCGCGGGACGGCACCGCTGACGCGGTGTTCCCGCATAGCTTCGAGGCGCGGCCCGGCTTCCACCTTGCCCCCCGCGACTTGTCGGACGGCAAGACGCTGTTCGACCTGCAAGACGGCGGGTTCAGCCTGATCGCGCTGGGGCGCGAGGCCGATGCCGACGCGTTCCGCACGGCAGCGGCACAGGCGGGCATTCCGTTGCAGGTGATGACAGCGGACCCCGAGGGGCAGGCGCGCGACTACGGTGCGGCGCTGGTGCTGGTGCGGCCCGACTGCTTTGTGTCGTGGGTGGGAGACAGCGTCGATCTTGCGACGGCCACGGATGCGCTTGCCACAAGCTGTGGCGCGGGGGCGCCAGCCGAAGCGCAGGGCCTGCGCCGCGCCGCGTCTTGACCTTCGGTCCCAACGAACCCAACTGGCCATAAAAAACGGGGAGCCCGAAGGCTCCCCGTTGTCGTCTGCTCGTTTCTTGCCGTCAGTAGTCGTCGCCGTGGCCGTTTCCGTCCTGCCACGGCTTCACGAGGTTGCCAAAGCGGGTGAACTGCGCCTCGAAGCTTAGTTCCACGGTGCCGATGGGGCCGTGACGCTGTTTGCCGATGATCACCTCGGCCTTGGCGTGCAAGCGGCTCATGCGTTCCTGCCACGCGGCCATCTCTTCCAGCTTGTCGTCGGACGGCTTTTCGCGTTCGACGTAGTATTCCTCGCGGAACACGAACATCACGACGTCGGCGTCCTGCTCGATCGAGCCCGATTCCCGAAGGTCCGACAGCTGCGGGCGCTTGTCCTCGCGGCTTTCGACCTGACGCGACAGCTGCGACAGGGCGATGACCGGGACGTTCAGTTCCTTGGCGATGGCCTTGAGACCCATCGAGATTTCCGCGATCTCCTGCACCCGGTTGTCGGCCTGACCGCGCACAAGCTGCAGGTAGTCGACGATGATGACGTCCAGCCCGTGCGTGCGCTTCAACCGGCGGCAGCGCGCCGCAAGCTGGCTAATCGGGATGGCGGGCGTGTCGTCGATGTACAGCGGGCAGGCTTCCAGCGACTTGGCGGCCTCGACGAAGCGGCGGAATTCGCCCTCGGTCATGTCACCCTGCCGGATCTGGTGCGACGAGATTTCCGACGCTTCGGCAAGGATACGGGCGGCCAGCTGTTCGGCCGACATTTCGAGCGAGAAGAACCCGACGACACCGCCGTCGATGGTGCCCTCGCTGCCGTCCGGCAGCAGGCCCTTCTTGTACGCCTTGGCCACGTTGAACGCGATGTTGGTCGCCAGCGAGGTTTTCCCCATCGAGGGACGACCGGCAAGGATCAGAAGGTCGGACTTGTGCAGGCCGCCCAGCTTCTTGTCCATGTCGATCAGGCCGGTCGACACACCGGCCAGACCGCCTTCGCGTTGGTAGGCGGCGTTGGCCACGTTCACGGCGTCGGTGACGGCGCGCAGGAACGACTGGAAGCCGCGTTCGGCCTGACCCTGTTCGGCAAGCGAATACAGCGACTGTTCCGCCTCGGTGATCTGTTCGCGCGGCTCGGACGCCACGTCGACCTTCTTCGCCTTGGCCGCGATGTCCTGACCCAGCCGGATCAGTTCGCGCCGGATGGCGAGGTCGTAGATCATCTGCGCATAGTCGCGCACCGCGAAGGTCGAGATCGCGGCACCCGCCAGACGTACAAGATACGCGCCGCCGCCAAGTTCCTTCAGGCCCTCGTCGTCTTCAAGAAACGCCTTCAGCGTCACCGGCGAGGCCAGCGCGTTCTTGGCGATGCGCGCGGCGGCGACCTCGAAGATGCGTTGGTGCACGGGGTCGTAGAAATGCTGCGGCTTCACGATCGAGCTGACCTTGTCGAACGATTCGTTGTTCGTCAGGATCGCGCCCAGAAGCTGCTGCTCGGCCTCGATGTTGTGCGGAAGAGCCTCGGCCTGCTCGGTGCCGTTGTCGGACTCGTTCTCCGTCTGCCGGATGGCAGTTATCTCGTTCATTCCTCACCTCTGTCCCGTCGGTTCGGCTCTCATAGCCCAGCCGGACGGTCCGTCCTATCTGGAAAAATGCGGGGATAACCCGGTTGGTAACCCGCCGCCTTGCTGCCTCAGGGGTCGCGTGATTCCAGATCTGGCAAGACCCGCCCGCGTTGTACCCACATATAGACCATCAACCCGATTCTGTGGAGGATCTTTTCACAGCCCGTCCACAGACACGCCGGCGGACGTCCGCCGGGCTGTGATTACTTGTTCGCGGCCTGCCACTTGCGGGGCTGGGTCAGGAAGGCTTCGACCTCGGTCAGGGTCTCTTTGTCGAAGGCTTCGACCTGCCGGGCGTGGGCCAGCACGTCCCACCAGGTGCACAGGCTGTGCAGCGTGATGCCGTGGTCGCCCAGCGTCTGCATCGTTTCCGAGAAGATGCCGTAGTAGAAGATCACCGCCGTATGCGCGCAGGTGGCGCCGGTGTCGCGGATCGCGTCGACGAAGGACAGCTTGCTGCCGCCGTCGGTGGTCAGGTCCTCGACCAGCAGCACGCGCTGGCCCTCGGTCATCACGCCTTCGATCCGCGCGTTGCGGCCGTAGCCCTTGGGCTTCTTGCGCACGTAGGTCATCGGCAGGCCAAGCCGTTCGGCGACCATCGCGCCGAAGGGGATGCCCGCCGTCTCTCCGCCCGCGACGTTGTCGAACGCCTCGAACCCGGCCTCGCGCATCACGGTCACGGCAAGAAAGTCCATCAGGGTGGCGCGCACCCGCGGGTAAGAGATGATCTTGCGGCAGTCGACATAGGTCGGCCCCTTGAGGCCGGACGCATAGGTGAACGGCTCGCGCGCGTTGAAATCCACCGCGCCGATCTCCAGCAGCATTTGCGCTGACAGACGGGCGATTTCCTCCTTGGAGGGGAACGAGGTGGGGATCATCGGAGGCGGCCTTTCTTGAAGATCAGGGTATTACGCGACGGACCAGTGCAGCGGGAAACCGGGGTCGAACACGGTCACCGGCCCTGCGCCGGTCTCGATCTTGGCGGGGTAGTCCACGGCATCGCCCTTGGTCAGCGTCACCGTGGCGTCGTTCACCGGCAGGCCGTAGAATGCGGGGCCGTTCAGCGAGGTGAACGCCTCTAGCTGGTCCAGCGCGCCCGCTTTCTCGAACACCTCGGCCAGCACCGACAGGGTGTTGGTCGCGGTGAAGCAGCCCGCGCAGCCGCAGGCGTGTTCCTTCAGCGCGTCGATGTGCGGCGCGCTGTCGGTGCCAAGGAAGAACGGTCCCTTGCCACTGGTGGCCGCCTCGACCAGCGCCACGCGATGTTCTTCGCGCTTGGCCACCGGAAGGCAGTAATAGTGCGGCTTGATCCCGCCCACGAGGATGTGGTTGCGGTTGATGACAAGGTGGTGCGTCGTGATCGTCGCGCCCATGTCGTCCTGTGATTTGACGTAGTCGACGCCGTTCTTGGTGGTGATGTGCTCCATCACCACGCGCAGGCCGGGGGTGGACTTGCGGATCGGGTCCAGCACGCGGTCGATGAACACCGCCTCGCGGTCGAAGATGTCGATCTCGGGCGTCGTGACCTCGCCGTGGGTGCACAGCGGCAGACCGATCTCGGCCATCGCTTCCAGCACGCCGCGCACCTTGTCGAAGTCCGTCACGCCGCTGGCGGAATTCGTCGTGGCCCCGGCCGGGTACAGCTTGACCGCCTTGATCAGCCCGCTTTTCGCGGCGGCGACCACGTCGGCGGGATCGGTCGCCTCGGTCAGGTACAGCGTCATCAGCGGCTCGAACGTCATGCCGTCGGGCAGCCCGGCAAGGATGCGGTCACGGTAGGCGGCGGCATCGTCCCCCGTGACCACCGGGGGCACGAGGTTCGGCATGATGATGGCACGGGCGAAATGACGGGCGGTTTCGGGCAGCACGCCCTCCAGCATCGCGCCATCGCGCAGGTGCAGGTGCCAGTCGTCGGGGCGGCGGATCGTCAGGCTTTCGGTCATGCGCGAGGCCATAGCGCAAAGCCACAGGGTGCGCCATCCGAAACACGCCTTCACGGCAGGGCTTCACAAACCGCTCCGGGTTTGGGCAATCTGCGTCTGAAATCAGCCCGCTCCACCGGGTGTGCCCGGCAAGGTGCCGGAGCGCGCGGGGGGCGATTGCGGGCGGTGACGCCGCCGCCTAAGCCTTCGAAGCCAAAGACAGAACGCCGGATGTACGACGAAACACCTTCCGCACCGCAGATGCAGCGCGCCAAAGGCCGGGCGACGGTGTCCTTTGTCATGGACAAGGGCAGGGCGCGGCTGAAGGACCTGCATCAGTCCGGTTCGGCCAAGGCGATGCTGCCGCGCGTGCATTCCGAAACCCCCGAGGTGGTGTTCCTGAACACCGCGGGCGGGCTGACCGGCGGCGACGACATGCGGTTCTCGCTTGATGTGGGGGCAGGGTGCCGGGTGACGGCGACGACCCAGACCGCCGAGCGCGCCTATGCCGCGTCGGCCGGTCACGCGACGCTGGATGTCGATATCCGCGCGGGGGCGGGGGCCCACGTCGACTGGCTGCCACAAGAGACGATCCTGTTCGAACGCTCGGCCCTGCATCGCCGGACCCGCATCGCGCTGGACCGTGACGCCGCCTGCCTGACGGTCGAGACGCTGGTGCTGGGCCGCGCGGCGATGGGCGAGACCCTGACGACGCTCGACGTGACCGACCGGCGCGAGGTGACGCGCGACGGCGTGCCCGTGCTGCTGGAACCGCTGCGCCTGACCGACGCCGCGCTGGCGCGGGGCCATGCGCCGGGCGTGCTGGGCGGTGCGCGGGCGATGGCGACGGTTGCGCTTGTCGCGCCAGGGGCCGAGGATGCGCTGGACCGGGTGCGCGCTGTGCTGGACGCCGACGGCGTCGAGGCCGCCGCCAGCGGCTGGGACGGCAAGTGCGTGGTGCGCGCGCTGGCCCATGACGGATTTCCCCTGCGCCGGTTGGTGGCGCAGGTGCTTATGACCCTGAGACCGGGGCCCTTGCCCCGCGTCTGGCAGATTTGACGGAGGACACATGAACCTGACGCCGCGGGAAAAGGACAAGCTGCTGGTATCGCTTGCAGCGATGGTGGCACGGGGCAGGCTGGAACGGGGGGTGAAGCTGAACCATCCCGAGGCCATCGCCCTGATCACCGACTACGTCGTCGAGGGCGCGCGCGATGGCCGCTCGGTGGCGGATCTGATGCAGGCGGGTGCCCACGTCATCAGCGCCGATCAGTGCATGGACGGGATCGCCGAGATGATCCACGACGTGCAGGTCGAAGCCACATTCCCGGACGGCACGAAACTGGTGACTGTCCACCACCCGATCCGCTAGGCTGCGGGCCATGATCATTACCTTCATCCTTGGCATGCTTGCGCTGGCCTTCGTGGACAAGGCCGAACCGCACGTGAAGCGCGGCTTGGAGAACGTGTTCATGGCCGAGATCCGGCTGTCGCGCGGCCAGTTGCGGCTGGCGACGGTGCTGGCGACGCTGCTGGGGGCCGCCATCGTGGCAGAGCTGCTGGCGGACGGCGATGCCATCCCGCTGTTGCTGGGCGCCTGCGTCGGGCTGGTGCTGCCGAAGCTGACGGGCCGGTCGTGGCCCGGTCCGAAGGATTGAAGACCCGTTCAATGACGATATCCCATGCAGGAGACTTCGCATGATCCCAGGTGAAATCATGACCGCCGAGGGCGAGATCACGCTAAACGCGGGGGCCGAGGCCGTCACGCTGACGGTGTCCAACACCGGCGACCGGCCGGTCCAGGTCGGAAGCCACTATCATTTCGCCGAGACCAACAGCGCGTTGGACTTCGACCGCGACGCGGCGAAGGGGCTGCGGCTGGATATCGCCGCCGGCACCGCCGTGCGGTTCGAACCGGGCCAGACCCGCGAGGTGAACCTTGTTCCCTTCGGCGGCAAGCGAGAGGTCTACGGCTTCAACCAAAAGGTCATGGGCAAGCTGTAATCCGCCTGCGGGAAACAGCCATGCAAGGGGCGGACTCGGCGCGCGGCGTGGTCCGCCCTATGTATCATGTTAGGGAGGCGTCCATGAGAAAAGGCGGCGCCATGTCGAGCCAGACCAAGACCACACCCATCCTTACCGGAAACAGCGTCTGATGTTTCCCGATCCCGGCCGCGTGGTTGGCCTTTGGATCAGCGTCCTCGCGATGACCGCCGAGGCGCAGTCCGTCATGACGATGCGGATGATGGGCATGGCGGGGCTGTGGCCCGTGCCGCGCTCGGAAGCGAACCGCATGGTGATCGAGAAGGTCGAGGCGTGGAACGATCTTGTCCGCGCTGGCACGGTCACCGCCTTCGGGTCGCCGCTGGACGCGATGGAGGCGGCGGTGAAGCCCTATCGCCGCCGCACCCGCGCGAATGCCCGCCGTCTTGGCAGGATGCCCACAAAAGGGCGCTGAACGGGGCGGCGCGTTCATGGCCGTCGGGTTCGTGTTGACATTCCACCGGGTAGCCGTCTGTCTTTGCTAGGACTTTCCGGGTGCGCCTTTCTGCGCCCCGGACCCAGTGGAAGGACCCCCCGATGAGCGAACGTACTGGAATGGACCGGCAGATGTCGTTGGATGACGTGTCGGATCTCGACGCCCTGTTCGAGCGGCGCGGCAAGGCGGCGCAAGAGGGGTTGGACGGGTTCGAGGTGCGGCGCGCGGTGCCTTATGGCGACGGTCCCGGCGAGACGCTGAACATCTTCCCCGCCGGCAAGGACGCGCCCGTGATGGTGTTCATCCACGGCGGGTTTTGGCGGTCGCTGGACGCCGATCTGTTCAGCTTCCTTGCGCCCGGCTTCGTGCCGTTCGGCGTCTGCCTTGTGGTCATCGACTATCCGCTGATCCCCTCGGTGCGGCTGGCGGACATCGTCGCGTCGTGCCAGCGGGCCGTGAACTGGGTCTGCGATAACATCGCGGATTACGGTGGCGACCCGGATCGCGTCTATATCTCGGGCAACTCTGCAGGCGGGCACCTTGTGGCCGAGCTTGCCAGCCGTCCGGGCGCCGAGCGGATCAGGGGCGGCACCGCGATCAGCGGCCTGTACGACCTTGCGCCGGTGGTCCAGTCGTTCCAGAACAACGACCTGCAACTGACCCCGGAAGAGGTGGCGAATTACTCTCCGCTGCTTCGGCCGCTGGATATTCGGATGCCGATGATCGTCACCGTGGGCGGGGACGAAACGCAAGAGTTCCTGCGCCAGACCGAGGATTTCGCGGACCGGATCGGCGTCGTGTCGTACCATGCGCCGGGAACCAACCACATCACCGTGCTGCTTGACGCGCTGGCGTCGCCCGAAGACCGCCTGAACCGGCTGGTGCGGGCGCAGATGGGGCTTCCGGCGGACTGACGCGCGCCTCTGCGAAGCTGCAAGAACGACCCGGATCGCGGCGGTGCTGCGGCGCGGCAATCGTCGGCCGTGGTCGCCCGTGCCCGTGTGGGTTCAGCTAAAATCACACGATTACAAACGTCTACGCAAAGACGTTCAGGCGCCTTTTCGGAGGCGCCTAAAGCTATTGACGACTGCTTGATCACATGATCAAGTGATCCGAATAACGGGGAAATAACGAGAGATACAAGATGGCTCCTGATCGCTGGACGATCCGGACCGGCTCCAAGTACGAAGAGCTGGCGGGTTATTCGCGTGCCGTAGTGGACGGGGAATGGATTTTCGTCTCGGGGACCGCGGGGTTCGATCCGGATACCGGGCTGTTCCCGGATGATCCGGCGGAACAGGCGCGGTGTTCTCTGCGTCAGATCGAGGACGCGCTGTCCAAGGCCGGGGCCGGCCTGTCGGACATCGTGCGCGTCCGCGTGTACCTGTCCAGCGCGGACCATGTCGTTCCGGCCTCGAAAGTGCTGGGCGAGGCTTTGGCCGCCACCAAGCCGACGAACACCACGATTATCTGCGGCTTTGCCGACCCGGAAATTCAGGTCGAGATTGAGGTCACGGCCATGAAACGCAGCCTTGCGACGTCGGGCGGAGCGGTCTGATGGCGGCACCGCTTCTGACCGTCACCGATGCCGTCAAGACCTTCGGACAGATGCGCGCCGTGGATGGCGCGTCGTTCGAGGTGGCCGAAGGCTCGATCACCGGGCTGATCGGTCCCAACGGCGCGGGGAAGTCGACCCTGTTCGGCGCCGTGGCGGGCGAGACCACTCTGACCTCGGGCCGGGTGACTTTCGCGGGCGAAGAAATCGCCGAGCGGTCCGCGACCGAGATTTACGCGCGCGGCCTGAGCCGCACGTTCCAGATCCCGCGCCCGTTTCCGAAAATGACCGTGCTTGAGAACGTGATGCTGGCCGCGACGGACCAGTTGGGCGAACGGTTCTGGAACACGTGGTTCCGCCCCGGCGCCGTCGCGCGGCAGGAACGCGAAATCCGCGACCGCGCGCACGAGGTGATCGCCTTCTGCAACCTGACCGCCGTTGAACGGAACCTAGCCGGTGCGATCTCGGGCGGGCAGAAGAAGCTGCTGGAACTGGCGCGGGTGCTCATGTCGGACCCCAAGCTGATCCTGCTGGACGAACCCGCCGCCGGGGTGAACCCCGCGCTGCTGGACACGCTGGTCGAGAAGATCGTCGAGTTGAACACGCGCGGAAAGACCTTCCTGATCATCGAGCACAACATGGACATGGTGATGTCGCTGTGTGACCCGATCATCGTTCTGGCGCAGGGCAAGGTGATCTGCGCGGGCGCGCCCGAAGAGGTCGCCGGGAACCGCGCTGTGATCGACGCTTACCTTGGCGAGGTGGTGGCATGACCGCGCCGATCCTGAAGGTCGAGGGTCTGACCGCCGGTTACCAGCCGGGCCTGCCGATCATCCGCAACGTCACGATGCATGTGACCACCGGCGAGCTTGTGACGATCATCGGCCCGAACGGTGCCGGAAAGTCCACGCTTATCAAGGCGGTCGCCGGGCTTCTTCATGTCGAGGGTGGCAAGGTCGAGCTTGCGGGCTCGGACATCACCCGGATCGACACGCACCGGATGGCGGATGCCGCGCTGGCCTATGTGCCGCAGACCGACAACATCTTTGCGTCGCTGACCGTGGACGAGAACCTGAGGCTGGGCGCGCAGGCGCTGTCGAAGGCCACCGCCCGCGAACGGGTGGAAGAGGCCTATCAGAAGTTCCCAGACCTGCGGCGTTTCGCGAAGAAGAAGGCCGGCGTCCTGTCGGGCGGCCAGCGGCAGATGCTGGCGGTCGGACGCGCGCTGCTGACCCATCCCGAGATCGTCATGTTGGACGAACCAAGCGCGGGCCTGTCGCCCAAGATGGTCGACGACGTGTTCGCCCAACTGGTCGCGCTGCGGGCGGCGGGCGTCTCGATCCTGATGGTCGAGCAGAACGCGAAGGCGGCGATGCGCATCTCGGACCGGACCTACGTGCTGGCCGAGGGCGAGAACCGGCTGGACGGGCCCTCGGCGGCCCTGCTGGAGGACCCCGAGGTCACCCAGATCTACCTTGGAAGAGCGGGAAGAAAACAATGATGGCGCAGGCTTTGGCCGACGGTCTGCTGACCGGGGCAATCTATGCCCTTGGTGCGATCGGGCTGACCTTGACGATGGGGATCCTGAGGTTTGCGAACTTCGCCCATGCCGAGATGATGACGTGGGGCGCCTACATGGCGCTGGGGGTTCTGACCGTATTCGGCCTGCCGTCCGCGCCGCTGGGGCCGCTGACCTTCGGTTGGCCGCTGATCGGGGCGACGGTGATCGCCATCGGTCTGACGATCGCGCTGGCGCTGCTGATCGACAAGCTGATCTTCGCGCGCCTTCGGGGCCGGGTGAACCACCTGACGCTGGTCTTTGCGTCCTTCGGTGTCGCGCTGCTGATCCGCAACCTGATCAGCCTGATCTTCGGGGGCGAGGCGACCTATTACACGAACACGCTGCAAATGGCGATCCTGCTGGCCCCCGGGCTGCGGGTGATGCCGGATCAGGTGTTCATCTTCTTCATGTCGCTGGTGCTGGTCGTTGCGGTGCAACTGTTCCTGCAGAAAACCCGGCTTGGCCTTGCGATGCGCGCGGTGTCGGAAAGCCCGACATTGGCCGAGATCAACGGCATCGCCCTGTCGCGTGTCGTGCGCTGGGTCTGGATCCTTGGCGGCGCGCTCGCGGCCGTAGCGGGCGTCCTGTACGGCGTGTCTGTTCAGTTGCGCCCCGAGTTCGGGTTCCAACTGCTGCTGCCGCTGTTCGCCGCCGCCATCGTCGGCGGGGTCGGCAACGTGGTGGGTGCGGTTCTGGGCGGCTTCTTGATCGGCATCGTCGAGTCCTTCTCGGTCCTCGTGATCCCGGCGGGGTACAAGCTGGCGATGCCATTCATCGTGATGCTTCTGGTGCTGTACGTGCGCCCGACCGGCCTGTTCGCCGGCACCTCGGGAGGTAAGTGATGATCGGTATCGGACTTTATATCGTCTTCTTTCTGACCGTGGTGTCGATCTACGCCATCATCGTCATGGGGCTGAACTTGCAGTGGGGCTATACCGGCCTGTTCAACGCGGGCGTGGTGGGCTTCTTCGCCATCGGGGCTTATGGCACGGCAGTGCTGTCGGGGCCGGACAACGCGCGGCTGATCGGCGGGTTCGAACTGCCGTACCTGTTCGGGGTGATCGGAGGCATCCTTCTGGCCGCGCTGGCGGGGCTGATCGTGGCGCTGGCCACGCTGAAGCTGCGCGAGGAATACCTTGCCATCGCGACCTTCGGCGTGTCGATCTCGATCCAGCTGGTCGCGCTGAACTTCTCGTCGCTGACCGGCGGCGCCAACGGTCTTGTCGGCCTGCCGCGCCCGTTCCGCGATCTGTTCACGGAAACAAGCGTCTACAACGTGTTCTTCCTGTGCATGGTGCTGGTGGTGGCGGCGGTGGTCTATGTTGCGCTGGAACGCGCGGTGCGGTCGCCGTGGGGCCGCGTGCTGCGCGCGATCCGCGAGGACGTGACCGCGGCCCGGTCGCTGGGCAAGAACCCGACGATGATCCGGCTTCAGTCCTTCGTGCTGGGCTCTGCCATCATGGGTCTGGCCGGCGGGCTGTACGTGGGCTTCATCGGCTATGTCAGCCCGATCGACTTCCTGCCGATCCTGACGTTCCAGATCTGGGCGATGCTGATCGTCGGCGGCTCGGGCAACAACCGTGGTGCGGTGCTGGGCTGCCTGATCGTCTGGGGCCTGTGGACCGCCAGCGGCTATGTGATCTCGAACCTCGTGCCGCCGGTCTTCCAGTCGCGGGCCGGGTCGCTTCAGGCGATGCTGATCGGCACGGTCATCGTGCTGACGCTGCTGTTCCGGCCGCGCGGCCTGATCGGCGAGGAAGACGTGATTTCGGCCCATGCCGCAGAGACCGGCAGCGCGGGCCAAACGGAAGGCGCCATCGAAAAGGGCTGATGGCGCCAAAGAAGAAACCGGAAATGCCCAACTGGTCCAACAAAAGGGAAACGTTATGAAAAAGACAACATCCACGCTTGCCGCCGCTGCGCTGGCCGTGTCGGGCGGCGCTTTTGCCACCTCGGCTGCGGCGCAGGACAGCGATTGCTCGTACCCGATCGGTGCGGTTCTGTCGCTGTCGGGCTCGATGGCNGCCATCGGCGGCGCCATCGGTGACGCCGGCCAACTGGCCGTCGATCACATGAACGAAGCTGGCGGCCTGCTGGGCTGCACCGCCGAGTACCGCCTGCGTGACGACCAAGGCCAGCCGAACGTCGGCATCGACGCCGCGATGTCGCTGGTGTCGGTCGAGGGTGCCGAGGTGCTGCTGGGCGCGATCCAGTCCGGGATCACCATGCCCGTCCTGACCTCTGTCGCGGTGCCGGAAGAAGTCACCCAGATCAGCTGCTGCTCCAGCGCGCCGAACTTCACCGAACTGGCCGCCGCCGGCGACACCAACGGCTTCTGGTTCCGCACCCTGCCGACCGTGCGTCCGCAGGGCTACGTGATGGCCGACATCGCCCGCGAAAGCGGATACGAGAACGTGGCGATCATCTATGTGAACTCGGACTACGGCGTCGCCATGACCGAGGCCTTCGACGAGGCGTTCACCGCAGCTGGCGGCACCATCACCAACATGGTCGCCTATAACCAGGAACAGGCCTCGTATCGCGCCGAGGTTTCGACCGCGCTGCAAGGCGAGCCGGACGCGCTGTTCCTCGTGGCCTTCCCGGCGGACGGCGCCACCGCCATGCGCGAATGGCTGTCCTTCGGCGGCACCCAGAACCTTCTGCTGAGCAACGCGCTGCGCGCCAGCGAGTTCGTCGAGGCCGTCGGCGCCGAGTACCTCACGAATGCCGTGGGCATCGACAACGCCCAGTTCGACGGCCCGTCGGTCGATGCGTTCAACGCCAGCTGGGAAGAAAAGTACGGCTCGGCCCCCGAAGGCCCCGGTCTGCACACCATGTACGACGCCGCTGCCGTGGCGCTGTTGGCCGCGCAAAAGGCCGGTGTCTATGAAGGCCCCGCGATCCGTGACGCGGTTCGCGAGATCACCGGCGGCGACGGCGAAGTGATCAACCCCGGCCCCGAGGGCTTTGCCCGCGCCATCGACGTGCTGGCCGAGGGCGGCGACATCACCTATGTCGGCGCGACCGGCCCGATCGAGTTCGACGAGTACGGCGACGTGTCCGGTCCCTACCTGATCTGGGGCATCTCGGAAGAGGGTGAACTGACCGAGGTCGACACCTGGAACGTCGAGCGCGTCAACGAACTGATGGCTGGCCAGTAAGCCGGTCGCAGTCCGGCGCGGGGGCTGATCCCTGCGCCGGACGATCCCAAAGAATTCCCTGACATGCTGATCCTCTCTGCCGATGATGTCCGCCGCGCGGTTTCGCCCGCGCTGGCGTTCGATGCCGTGCGCGACGCGTTCCTGCGGCTGTCGCGCGACCAGATCGGCACCTTCCCGCGCCACCAGCTGTCCGCCGGTCCGGGGCGGGCGCTGATGGGTTTCATGCCGGTCGCGGACCTGTCCGAAGACGGGCCGTGGGCCATGAAGGTGGTGCTGGTCGGCCCGGACAACCGCTCACACGGGCTGGACAGCCACCAAGGGTTCGTCATGTTGGCGGACGGGCGAACCGGCCAGCCGCTTGCGATGATCGACGCCACCAGCGTCACCGCGCTGCGCACCGCCGCCGCCAGCGCCGTTGCTACGGCCACGCTGGCCAACCCGGACCCGACCCGCATCGCGATCCTTGGCGGCGGCACGCAGGCCCGCAGCCATGTCGCCGCGCTCCGGTCGCTTTACCCGTCTGCGGTCTTTACCCTTTGGGCGCGGTCGAACGCGTCGGCGCTGGCTGCCGAACTTGCCCTGTTCCAGGCGGACACGGTCCGCGAGGCGACGCTTGGCGCGGACATCGTCTGCACCGTCACCGGCGCCGACGAGCCGATCCTTGCGGCGCGCGATATTTGCCCCGGAACCCATGTGAACGCCGTCGGCGCCAGCCGCCCGACCGCCCGCGAAATCGCAGGCGACCTTGTCGCGGCGTCCCGGCTGATCCTCGACTCGGCCGCGCAGGCGGAAACCGAGTGCGGAGAGCTGCTGCTGGCGCGGTCCGAGGGCGCCGTGGCGGCGGACCATGCAGGCACCCAGTTGCAGGACGTGATCGCCGGCCATGCGCCCGGGCGCCGCGCCGCGACGGACATCACGCTGTTCAAGTCGCTGGGCATCGCGGCCCAGGACCTTGCCGTGGGTCAGGCGGCGCTGGCCAGTGCGCGCGCACTTGGGCTGGGGACCGAGGTCGACCTTTAAGATCCGTCCCGCCGGTCGTCACGCGGGGCGAGACCCGGCGCCGATCCTTCTGCTAGGCTTGCCGCAAATCGGCGGTTCGCACCGCCGGGACCGGCAGAGGGAGGAGCCTGTTCTTGGATTTCACCATTTCACCGCGCGTCGAGGATTTTCGCGCGCGTATCGCCCGTTTTGTCGAGGACGAGATTCTGCCGGTCGAGGCCGATCGCGCAAACTACGATGCCCACGACAACATCGCCGCCGAACCGCTGGAACGGCTGCGGCAGAAGGCCCGCTCGGAGGGCCTGTGGTGTCTGCAACTGAAGAAAGAGACCGGCGGGCAGGAACTGGGCCGCGTCGGCATGGCGGTGTGTTACGAAGAAATGCAACGGTCGATCTTCGGGCCGGTGGTGTTCAACTCGGCAGCGCCTGACGACGGCAACATGATGGTGCTGGAAGCGGCGGGCACGCCCGAGCAAAAGGAACGCTGGCTGGCGCCCATCGTGGCGGGACAGGTCCGGTCGTCCTTTGCGATGACGGAACCGCATCCCGGCGGCGGCTCTGACCCGTCGATGATCGGCACCACGGCGCGGCGGGACGGCGGCGGCTATGTCATCGAAGGCCAGAAGTGGTTCATCACCGGCGCGGGCGATGCGCAGCACTTCATCCTTGTGGCCAAGACCTCGGACGATGCGCGCAAGGGGCTAACCGCCTTCCTGTTCGACGCGGACCAGCCCGGCTGGTCGATCCGGCGGCGGATTCCGATCATGGGGCCCGAGGAACATGGAGGCCACTGCGAGCTGGATTTCGACGGGCTGGAGGTCGGCGCCGAGAATGTGCTGCTGAACGAGGGCGACGGGCTGAAGGTCACGCAGATGCGGCTGGGCGTGGCGCGGCTGACCCATTGCATGCGCTGGCTGGGCCTGTCGAAGAAATGCGTCGAGATCGCCACCGAGTACGCCCAGCGGCGCGAGGGGTTCGGACAGAAACTGATCGAGCGGGAAAGCATCCGCATGATGTTCGGCGATCTCGCGATGCAGATCGAAATGGGGCGTTTGCTGGTGATGAAGGCGGCGTGGGCGCTGGATCAGGGCTCGTTCGCCCGCAAAGAGGTGTCTATGGCCAAGATCCACGTCGCCAACCTGCTGCACCGGGCCGCCGACACCGCGATCCAGATCAACGGGGCGCGCGGCTATTCCGCCGACACGCCGCTGGAATGGATCTACCGCTATGCCCGGCAGGCGCGGCTGGTCGACGGCGCGGACGAGGTGCACAAGATGGTGCTGGAACGCACGCTGACCGCCGAAGGCCGCGATTTCTGGTCGTGGGACGTGGCGCAGGGATGAGCGGCAGCCTTGATTTCGACAAGGCGGCGCTTGGCCGGTATCTGGACGCGGCGTTCGGGGCAGGGCGGCTAGAGGTCGAGAGGATCTCGGGCGGGCAGTCGAACCCGACCTATTTCGTCACCCACGGCACTGCGCGGATGGTCCTGCGCAAGAAACCCGTGGGCCCGATCCTGCCCGGCGCCCATGCCATCGAACGGGAATACCGGGTTCTGGGCGCGCTGCACCCCGCCGGTGTTCCCGTCGCCCGCCCGATCCTGATCGAAGAGAACGACGGGGTGCTGGGCACGCCGTTCTACCTGATGGAACGGGTCGAGGGACGCGTCTTCGAGGATTGCGCGCTGCCGGACCTTCCTGTCGCCGAACGGTGCGGGATCTGGATGGGGCTGGCCGATGCGTTGGCCCGGATGCACGCGGTGCGCCCGGCGGAAGTTGGGCTGGGTGACTACGGCAAGCCCGGCAACTATTTCGGACGCCAACTGGCCCGGTGGACCCGGCAATGGCACGAGTCCGACAGCGAACCGATCCCCCAGATCGACCGGCTGGTCGAGTGGCTGCCCGAAAACATGCCCGAGGATGACGGCATGGTCCGGCTGGCGCATGGCGATTTTCGGATGGGCAACATGCTGTTCCACCCGACCGAGCCGCGCGTCGTCGCGATCCTAGACTGGGAGCTATCCACGCTGGGGCATCCGCTGGCCGATGTCGGGTTCTGCGCGATGCCGTGGCATTCCGCGCCCGACGAATACGGCGGGCTGCTGGGGCTGGACCTTGCGGCAGAGGGCATCCCGACGCAGGCAGAGTTCGTCGCCCGCTATCGCTCCGGGGCGCCGGACGTCGCGCCGCTGCTGCCGTTCCACGAGGTCTTCGCGCTGTTCCGCTTCGCGGTCATCTTCGTGGGCATCTCCGACCGCGCCCGTGCCGGCAGCGCCGCCGGCGAGGATGCCGACCGGCTAGCGCCCTTGGCGCGGCGCTTTGCGGTGCGGGCGCTGGAGATCGTCGAGGGCCGCGGCCACCACGTCTAGCCGTCCGGTCCGCGAACCGGCGGCGCGCCATCCCATCCGGCGGGTGCGATCCTTGTCTCTTGCCTTGAATATCGGTTTGGTATACTGCCGCATACAGAATTTTGCCGCCGCGGACCGGGCGCGTTTGCCGCCCGGTGCTCCAGCCCAGTCCAACACTGACTCGTAGGGATCGCCATGAGCTTGTACGCCGAGTACCTGAACGAAATCGAAACGCGGAAAGGCGAGGGGCTGCACCCCAAGCCCATCGACGACGGGGCGCTTGTCGCCGAGCTGATCGCGCAGATCGAGGATGCGGACAACCCGCACCGCAAGGACTCGCTGGACTTCTTCATCTACAACACGCTGCCGGGCACCACGAGTGCTGCGGGCGTGAAGGCGGCGTTCCTGAAGAAGATCATCGTCGGCGACGCGACGGTCCCGGAAATCACCCCGGCCTTCGCGTTCGAACTGCTGTCGCACATGAAAGGCGGCCCGTCGGTTGGCGTGCTGCTGGACCTTGCGCTGGGGGACGACGCCGAGATCGCCAAGCAGGCGGCCGAGGTGCTGAAGACGCAGGTGTTCCTGTACGAGGCCGACACCGGCCGTCTGGCCGATGCCTACAAGGCGGGCAACGCGGTCGCCAAGGACATCCTTGAAAGCTACGTGCAGGCCGAATTCTTCACCAAGCTGCCCGACGTCGAGGACGAGGTCGAGGTCGTGACCTACATCGCCGCCGAGGGCGATATCTCGACCGACCTGCTGTCGCCGGGCAATCAGGCGCACTCGCGGTCGGACCGTGAACTGCACGGCAAGTGCATGATCAACGAGGCGGCGCAGAAAGAGATCGAGGCGCTGAAGCTGCAGCACCCCGGCAAGCGCGTGATGCTGATCGCGGAAAAGGGGACTATGGGCGTCGGGTCCTCGCGGATGTCCGGCGTGAACAACGTGGCGCTGTGGACCGGCAAGAAGGCCAGCCCCTATGTGCCCTTCGTCAACATCGCCCCCGTCGTTGCGGGCACCAACGGCATTTCGCCGATCTTCCTGACCACCGTCGGCGTGACCGGCGGCATCGGTCTGGACCTGAAGAACTGGGTCAAGAAGGTCGACAGCGACGGCAAGCCGATCCTGAACAACGAAGGCAACCCGATCCTTGACCAGAAATACTCGGTCGAGACGGGCACTGTCCTGAGGATCGACACCAAGACCAAGACCCTGCGCAGCGAAGACGGCGAGGAACTGGCCGACGTGTCCTCTGCCTTCACGCCGCAGAAGGTCGAGTTCATGAAGGCCGGCGGGTCCTATGCCGTCGTCTTCGGCAAGATGCTGCAGACCTTCGCCGCCGAAACGCTGGGCGTCACCGCGCCCGCCGTCTTCGCGCCGTCGAAGGAAGTCAGCCACGAAGGGCAGGGCCTGACCGCGGTCGAGAAGATCTTCAACGCCAACGCCCGCGGCACCACGCCGGGCAAGACCCTGCACGCCGGTTCGGACGTGCGGGTGAAGGTGAACATCGTCGGCTCGCAGGACACCACCGGCCTGATGACCGCGCAGGAACTGGAAGCGATGGCCGCGACGATCATCTCGCCCAGCGTCGACGGGGCCTATCAGTCGGGCTGCCATACCGCGTCGGTCTGGGACAAGAAGGCGCAGGCCAACATTCCCAAGCTGATGTCCTTCATGAACACCTTCGGCCTGATCACCGCGCGGGATCCGAAGGACGGATACCACGCGATGACCGACGTCATCCACAAGGTGCTGAACGACATCACCGTCAGCGACTGGGACATCATCGTGGGCGGCGACAGCCACACCCGCATGTCCAAGGGCGTGGCCTTCGGTGCCGACTCGGGCACCGTGGCGCTGGCGCTGGCGACGGGCGAGGCGACCATGCCGATCCCGGACTCGGTCAAGGTGACGTTCAAGGGCACGATGGCGCCGCACATGGACTTCCGCGACGTGGTGCACGCCACCCAGATGCAGATGCTTCAGCAGCACGGCGACAACGTGTTCCAGGGCCGCGTGATCGAGGTGCACATCGGCACGCTGCTGGCGGACCAGGCATTTACCTTCACCGACTGGACGGCCGAGATGAAGGCCAAGGCGTCGATCTGCATCTCGAACGACGAAACCCTGATCGGCTCGCTGGAGCTGGCCAAGGACCGCATCCAGGTGATGATCGACAAGGGCATGGACAACGACGCCGGCACGCTGGCCGGTCTGGTCGCCAAGGCCGACAAGCGCATCGCCGAGATCACGTCCGGCGAGAAGCCCGCGCTGATGCCCGATGACAACGCGAAGTACTTCGCCGAAGTGGTCGTCGACCTTGACCTGATCGACGAGCCGATGATCGCCGACCCGGACGTGAACAACGCCGACCCGTCGCGCCGCTATACCCACGACACCATCCGCCCCGTGTCCTTCTACGGCGGCGAGAAGAAGGTGGACCTTGGCTTCGTCGGCTCGTGCATGGTGCACAAGGGCGACATGAAGATCGTCGCGCAGATGCTCAAGAACCTTGAGAAAGCCAACGGCAAGGTCGAGTTCAAGGCCCCGCTGGTCGTCGCCGCGCCGACCTACAACATCATCGACGAGCTCAAAGAGGAAGGCGACTGGGAGATCCTGCAGAAGTACTCGGGCTTCGAGTTCGACGACCTGTTCCCGAAGGCGCAGGCGCGGACCGAGTACGAGAACATCCTGTATCTCGAACGCCCCGGCTGTAACCTGTGCATGGGCAACCAGGAAAAGGCCGCGAAGGGCGACACCGTGCTGGCGACCTCGACCCGCCTGTTCCAGGGCCGCGTGGTGGAAGACAGCGCCGAGAAGAAGGGCGAGTCCCTGCTGGCCTCGACCCCGGTCGTGGTGCTGTCCGCCATCCTCGGCCGCACGCCCAGCTCGGACGAGTACAAGACCGCCGTGGAAGGCATCGACCTGACCAAGTTCGCCCCGCCCACCGCAGCTGCAGGCACCGGCCGGTCGGTGCATTTCTGACGGTCTGACGTCTGAGGGTCGTTATGCGGAAGGGCCGCGCCGGAGTTCGGCGTGGCCCTTTTTTTGATGGTGGTGGGGTTGGTGGGTGATGGGTGTCGTGCGTGGTAGTTGGTCTTTGCTTGGAGCGAAGACGAGGCGGTTTGTGTAAAAGGGCGTATTTTGTTGAAAAACTCGTGCTTGATCGAAGGGCCCTCGGCTGATTCAATTCCTGCATAGGGTAGGAGAATTGGCGATGATG
>NZVC01000048.1 GCA_002701395.1 Maritimibacter sp.
GTGAAACGCCTGGTGGATGGTGCCCGACAGCGACCCGGTGTCCTTGACCAGCCAGTTCATCTTGGTGCAGGGGCGGGTGATGCCGACGGTGTCGGCCTCTTGGAAGCCGTCGGTGCCGATCATGAAGGTCGGGACCTGCCCGGTCAGCACGACCAGCGGGATCGAGTCCAGCAGGGCATCCGTCAGGCCGGTGACCGCGTTGGTCGCGCCGGGGCCCGAGGTGACCAGAACGACGCCGGGCTTGCCGGTCGAGCGGGCATAGCCTTCGGCCGCGTGAACCGCGCCCTGTTCGTGGCGAACCAGATAGTGGCGGATGTCGTTTTGCAGGAAGATCTCGTCATAGATCGGTAGCACGGCGCCGCCGGGATAGCCGAATACCGTGTCCACACCCTGATCCTTCAGGGCCTGAACCACCATTTTCGCTCCGCTCATCTGACGTGTCATCGTGCTGTTTCCTTGGTTACGTCATCGCTGCTTGGGTTCGGACATGAAAAAGCCCCCGGCGTTCTGTCGGGGGCGCATGGGGACCTGATAGGGTTACCGGCGATTACCGGCCCATGCGCCTTTCTCCTACGAGTACAAGAATACGGTCCACGGACCTGCTCCTTCATGTGCGTGGGCGGACATTATTGAGGGGCGTTCCGGGCGTCAACCGCCGAAAGGGCACTTTTTGGAGAAAGTTTCCGCACGACGCCCCGCCGCGAAAGATTATTACAACGCCGCGAATCTCTGTGAATGCATGACGGAAGCATGTTTTTATTTCGTTCACTGGTTAATGAATGAAACAATGTTGCGGGGGCGCTGGAACGGTCCGAGGCGCGCGATGCGTGTATGTCCCTGCGTCATTTCTTCGGTTTCACGGCCAAATGCCTAAAACTAAGCCTTTATTTGAAATGGCCATCTGGCTAGTGTGCGCCCACTCTAACGATCCGGCCGCGCGGGGAGCACGGCCAGCATCCAAGGTTAACGGGAGGAAATAGCTTATGGATCGTCGTTCCTTTTTGAAGAACTCGGCGCTGGGTGGCGCGGCTGCGGCTGGCACCACTTTGGCCGCTCCGGCCTATGCGCAGGGCAACCGGACCCTGACCATGGTCACCACGTGGCCCCGCGGTCTTGCTGGCGTGTGGGATTCGGTCGAGCGCGTCGCAAACAACATCACCGCCGCCACCGACGGCCAGCTGACCGTCGAGCCGAAGGCCGCCGGTGAACTGGTGGGTGCGTTCGAGGGGTTCGACGCCGTGACCGCCGGTCAGGCCGACATGTACCACGGCGCCGACTACTACTTCGTCGGTCAGCACCCGGCGTTCGCCTACTTCACCGCGGTTCCGTTCGGCATGACGGTTCCCGAGCTGATGACCTGGTACTATGGCCAGGACGGCATGGCGCTGCACCACGAGCTGGGCGAGATCTTCGGCCTCAAGTCGTTCATCGCGGGCCAGACCGGCGCGCAGGGCGGCGGCTGGTTCCGCAACCCGGTGAACTCGGCAGAGGACTTCAACGGCCTCAAGTTCCGCATGCCGGGCCTTGGCGGCGAAGCCCTGTCGAAGCTGGGCGCCTCGGTTCAGAACGTGCCGGGCGGCGAGATCTATCAGGCGCTGTCGACCGGCGCGCTGGACGCGACCGAGTGGATCGGCCCGTGGTCGGACGAAAAGCTGGGTCTGCAGGAAGTCTGCGACTACTACTATCCGGCCGGCTTCCACGAGCCCGGCGCGGCACTGTCGGTCGCGATGAACCTTGAACTGTTCGAAAGCCTGACGCCGTCGCAGCAGAAGATCGTCGAGATCGCCTCTGCCGACGCGCACCAGGCCAACTATGCGCAGTTCATCGCCAACAACGGCCCGGCGCTGGAGCGTCTGACCTCGGGCGGGACGCAGGTCCAAAGCTTTGCCGACGACATCTGGGATGCGTTCGGCAACGCCTCGATGGAAGTGCTGAACCAGTACACCGACGACGACATCTTCAAGAAGATCCACGACTCGGCGCAGGCGTCGATGCGGTCGTCCTCGGGCTGGCTGGCGGAATCGGACAGCGCCTATGCGCAGCAGCGCAACCGCGTTCTGTCCACGATGTAAGTCACCACTTTTTTGACACGACGGCCGCGCGCGACACCCCGCGCGCGGCCAATTGGATTTGAGGGCAGGGCGCATGGGCGACGCACTGATCTGGTTCTTCACGAACATCGGCATGGGGGTCTACAACCTCTTTTATGCCATCACGCATCCGGGGCTTTGGCTGAACTGGGCCGAGAACGAAGCGATCATGCGCTTCATCTACTACGGCGGTTCGGTCCAATTCTTCTTTGTGATCTTCGTGCTGTTCCTTGTGCTGACGGGGATCGGCATTTGGAAACGCGGCGTCATGTGGGGCGCTGTCCGTGTGCTGGAAGGGTTCAGCAACGCGGTCGGGCGGTTCTTTGCGTGGGCGGGTCTGTTGATGGTCCTGCAGCAGGTGATCGTCGTGTTCCTGCAGTCGATCTTTCGGATGGGCAACCTGACCATCGCGCCGTTCGGGGTGGGCTTCACCCAGTCGGTCGGATGGTTCAGCGAGGAACTGAAGCTGTACAATGCGCTCGTGGTGGCGCTGTGCGTGTCCTACACGTTCATCCAGGGCGGGCACGTCCGGGTCGACCTGTTCTACGCGACCGCCAAGTACCGCACCAAGAAGGTCGTCGACATGCTTGGGTCGCTTCTGTTCATGATGCCGGTCGCGGTGCTGACGTGGATGTACGGCTGGTACTTCCTGTGGCGGCACCTTGTGGTGCCCAAGCCCTCGGCCTCGGATACGCTGGACCGGCTGCTGACCAAAAGCCGCGCGCTGCGCTGGAACGTCGAGACGATCGGCTTCTCGCCCAACGGCTTCAACGCCTACTTCCTGTTCAAGATCCTGCTGCTGTGTTTCGCCGGACTGGTGTTCCTGCAGGCCATCGCCTTCTTCTACCGCTCGTACCTCGAACTTGTCGAAGGACCGGAGAGCGAAGGCAAATACCACGACAAGGACGTGCTCGAGGCTGGTGAAGAAGCCTACGACCACGCGGAATTCTAGGGGGCAGGGACATGCTTTTCGGACTGGACGGCATCGAGATCGGCCTGATCATCGTCTTCCTCTGCCTGTTCGGAGGAATCCTGTCGGGCTTTCCGGTGGCCTTCGCCATCGGCGGCGCCGGCATCATCTCGTTCGGGATCATCGCGTCGCTCGATAGCGCGGGGCTGCTGATCCACCAAGCGATCGACACAGGAAGCCAGGCCTACAGGGATCTGGTGGGGACGGGGGTGAACCCGTCCAACATCTCGGTCTTCCGATACCCCGACCTGCCACGGCTGGGCGAACCCGTCTTCCCGCAGGGCTGGGAAGTGGCGATGGACCGCAACCTGAGCTTCATCGTGAACCGCATCAACGAGCGGGTGCTGGCCGGTCAGTCGATCGAGACGCTGCTGGCGGTGCTGATGTTCGTGATGATGGGCATCACGCTGGAGCGGTCGAAGATCGCCGAGGACCTGCTGACCACGATGGCCCGCGTGTTCGGGCCGCTGCCGGGCGGTCTGGCCGTGTCGGTGGTCGNGGTGGGCGCGTTCCTTGCCGCCTCGACCGGCATCGTCGGCGCCACCGTCGTGACGATGGGCCTGCTGTCGCTGCCCACGATGCTGCGCAACAACTACTCGCCAGAGCTGGCGACGGGGGTGATCGCGGCATCGGGCACCTTGGGCCAGATCATTCCGCCGTCCATCGTCATCGTGCTGCTGGGCACGCTGGCGGGCGACCTTTACGCCACCGCGCAGGAAGCCCGCGCGCAGGCGGTGGGCTGTACGGACGCGCTGACCTATCTGGGCAAGCCCGCCGTCGTTTCGGTCGGGACGCTGTTCCAGGCGGCGATGCTGCCGGGGATCCTGCTGGCCATGCTGTACGGTCTGTACGCGCTGGGCTATGCGCTGCTGAACCCGTCGAAGGCTCCGCCGGTCGAACTGGGCGCCGCAAACGGTGAGCCGCTGACCCGGCAGGATGCGCTGGCATGGTTCGTCGGCGCGCCGATCCTGCTGATCGGTGGCGTGATCCTTGCGGGCCAGATCGGGCTCGTCGGAAGCCAGGACGTGCGCTACGGCCCGCACGGCGGTGAAGACCGCGTGTCGGTGCTGCGCACCAGTGTCAGCCCGGAATGCCAAGCGGCGATGATCGAACTGCACGGCCAGTCGGCTTGGGACGAGGCGGTCGCGGCCCGCGCCGCGGGCGCGCAGGACACGGCGGCCGAGGCAGAGGTCGCCGAGCCGACCGAGGAAGAAGCCGCCGCCGCGCTGGCCGACCGGGTGCGCAACGCCGCGCCGATCGGCACCGGCATCGCGATCCTGATGCTGATGGGTGCGCTGATCCTGACCACCGCACGGGGCGTGTCGCCGCGCAGCGATCCGAAGCCGCTGCTGGTGGGGGGCGTGGGCGTCATCCTTGGCGTGCTGGCCGACATCCTGCTGATCACCCCGGCCACCTCGCCGGGGGCCACGGTGGTGATCCTTGCGATCCCGTTCGCGCTGATCGTCTACGCCAGCTATTTCGCGATGCAGCGGATGGCGAACAACGATCTGCTGCGGGTGGTGTTCCCGCCGCTGGTCCTGATCGTCGCGGTGCTGGGGTCGATCCTTGGCGGCATCACCAACCCGACGCCGGCTGCGGCGCTGGGCGCGGCGGGGGCCATCATGCTGGCCGCCTATCGCCGNCTGAAGGACGAAGAGCGGTCCGGCCGCATCATCATCCTTGCGACGCTGGCCATCGTGGTGATGATCCTGCTGGGGATGAACTTCGACCTGCGGATCTCGCAGGCGAACAGCTTCGAGGATTACGCGGCCTATGTCGTCGCCTACGCGGCGTACATGTTCGCGGTCTTCGGCCTGCTGTTCGGCTGCTGGGTGCTGCTGCGGGGCGGCGTGCTGGGCCCGATCGTGCGCGAGACGGCGAAGGTCACGTCGATGGTGTTCACCATCCTCATCGGGTCGCAGCTGCTGAACCTTGTGGTGATCTCCTTCGGGGGCGAGCATTACATTCAGGACTTCCTGAAAAGCTATGACAACGAGTTCACGGTCTTCCTGATCGTGATGCTGGTGTTGTTCATCCTTGGCTTCGTGCTCGACTTCCTCGAGATCATTTACATCGTCATCCCGATCGTCGGGCCGGTGATCTACGGCGGCACGATGGACCCGAAATGGGTGACGATCATGATCGCGGTGAACCTGCAGACCTCGTTCCTGACNCCGCCCTTCGGCTTCGCGCTGTTCTACCTGCGNGGNGTGGCGCCCNCCGACGGTNACGACNGGCCACATCTATCGCGGCGTGGCACCGTTCGTCGTGATCCAGGTGGTCGGGCTGGCGTTGCTGTGGTTGTTCCCGGGCGTGGTGACCATCATCCCGGACCTGATCCCGAACTAGGGCGGTCCACATCCAGAAGAGAAAGCCGGAAGGGTCCCCTTCCGGCTTTTTCTTTGCGCGGTGGCGGCTTGGCGGTGCACGGCCTTGCGTTCCCCGGCCTTGTCCCGGACTCGGCCCGGCCCATGTCATGCGTCACCGCTGCGGAAGACGAGGGTACGGCGGAGGCCAACGGCGCACGCCCCGTGTTCCGTCGGCCAGTTCACGCCAAGTCACGCCGGTTTGATCGGTTCGATATGGAACCAAGCGCCTTTTCGCTGGTTCTACCTGCACGTCATCGGCGGGCAATGGCCGTGCTTCGCGCCGCCACTGGAAACTTCCAATGGATATGCCATTTCCGTCGAACAGGCAGCCGTGGGACCAACCCGCGGCGACTTGGAACGAGCTTGGAGTAGCAAAAATGAAAACCCTTCTGATCGCATCGGCCGCCGCGGCAACGCTTGCCGCCCCCGCGTTCGCCGGCAGCCTGACCCCCGCGGCGCCGGAACCCGTTGTGCCCGCACCCGCACCGGCCCCGATGCCGGTTGCTTCCTACGACTGGACCGGCTTCTACGGCGGTGCCCAGTTCGGCTGGGGCACGGCCACGGCCGATGACGGCGTGACCGAGGAAGACGGCGACGGCATCCTCGGCGGTGTGCACGCCGGTTACGACTGGGACCTTGGCAACTACGTGCTGGGTGTCGGCCTTGACTACGATGCCGCGGACATCGCGTTCGACAACAACGCAGGCAGCATCGACTCGGTTGCCCGTGCGCGTCTGCGCGCCGGTTACGACGCTGGCAGCTGGCTGATCTACGGTGTGGGTGGTGCAGCGCACGCCGACGCCGACATCGGCGGCACCGATTACAGCGACATGGGCTGGTTCGCCGGCGGTGGTGTCGAATACCGCGTGAACGAGAACGTCTCGGTCGCCGGTGAAGCCCTGTACCACGGCTTCGACGACTTCGACGACACCGGCGTGGACGCAAGCGCCACCACGCTTCAGGGTCGTGTGACTTACCGGTTCTGATCTTTCCCCAGACAGACCGTGATTGGCCGGGGCGGGTAACCGCTCCGGCCTTTTTTGTGTCTAGAGGGTCGCGGCGAGTTCGGTGACGACCGCGTGCACCGCCATGACGTCGTCGCGGGTGCAGTCGAAGCTGCCCGCCGTGACGCGGATCACGAATTTGCCCTTATGCCGGGTCTGGGTCAGATAGATCCGCCCGTCGGCGTTCACCTTTTCCAGCAGCCGTTCGGTCAGCGCGTCGGCATCGCCGCCGTCCGGCGCATAGCGGAACGAGAACAGCGCAAGGCGCGGCTCGGTCGTGATCTCGAACCCCGGGGTGGCGCGGAACGTCTCTGTCAGCTCCTCGATCCACGCGACGTGGTTGCGGATGCGGGTGCGCAGGTTGTCCAGCCCATAGGCGCGCAGCACGAACCACAGCTTCAGCGCGCGGAAGCGGCGGCCCAACGGCACCGTCCATTCGTTGAAGTTGACGATCTCTTCTTCGCCGAGGGTTTGCAGATAGTCCGGCCGCAGCCCCAGCGAGCGGATCTGCGGCGCGGGGTCGGCAAGGAACTGGACCGAGCAGTCGAACTGCGCGCCCAGCCATTTGTGCGGGTTGAAGACGATGCTGTCGGCGCCCTCGGCGCCCTGCCACAGGGTGCGGAACTCGGGGCAGATCATCGCGGACCCGGCCCATGCGGCGTCGACATGCGTATAAAGCCGGTGGGCGCGGGCGACCTCGATGCATTCGGAGATCGGGTCGAACGCACCGATCGAGGTGCCGCCGGTGCACAGCACCACGCCCGCCGGCGTGCGGTCGTTGAAGATGTCGTCGCGGATCGCGGCGTCCAGCTTGTCCGGGTCCATGCGGTAATCGGCGTCGGTGTCGATCTTCACAAGGTTGCGCTGACCGATGCCCGCCAGCCGCACCGCCTTGTCGACCGAGCTGTGGGTCTGGGCCGAGGCATAGATCCGCAGACGCTGGCCGGTCAGCCCTTCGTCGACGCTGCGCCAGCCCGACGCGCGGTCGCGCATGGTGATCACCGCCGACAGGGTGGCCACGGTGGCGCTGTCGTGGATGGTGCCGGTGAAGCTGTCGGGCAGACCCAGCGCCTGCCGCAGCCAGTCGGTTGTGACTTGCTCGATTTCGGTCGCGGCGGGCGAGGCCTGCCAGATCATGCAGTTCGACGCGATGGAGTTCGCCAGTTGCTCGGCCAGCATCGACGCGGGAGAGGCGTTGGCTGGGAAGTAGGCGAAGAACCTTGGATGCTGCCAGTGCGTCATCCCGTCGGGCACGATGCGTTCGAAATCGGCGAAGATCTCTTCCATCGGCTCGGCGGTCTCGGGCGGGGCTGCGGGCAGCTTCGCGGCGATCTCGCCGGGTTTCGTCTGCGCGCGAACCGGGCGGTCGCGCAGGGTGGAATGGTAGTCGTGCGTCCAATCGGCCGCGCGCTTTGACCAGTTTTTAAGATCGTCGTGATTCATGCCGCGCAGTTGTCCACGCGTCATGCGGTTTGGCAAGCGGGAGGGTGTCGCAGGGGGAGAAGACAGCGGCCCGATAAGGCGCGGGTTTGGGGCGTGAGTTTGGTGATACGTGCGAGCAGACCGCACCGGTTCGGGGCTAAGTGCGCGCGATACAGCGGCCTGCAGGGCCGCCGCGCATCGACGGGCCGCCCCCGGGCCCGGCGATTTGGCTGTTGGACGCGGCAGCGCCGGAGTGTGCGACAAGCTTGGCCGCTATAAAGTGCCACCGGTGAAAGGTCGGATCGCGGCGCCGCGGCCCGCCGACGCGCGGCTTCGCGTCAGTTGTCGCCGAACCGGGCCAGCAGGGCGTCCACGTCGGAACCGGGCATCACCTTGGTCAGCGGGCTGAAATCGCCGTTGCCGAACATCGCCTGCGCCGCGTCGCGGATCGCGGCGTGGGTGACGCGGGCCAGCGCCGACCCCAACGAGATGCGGGCGATCCCCGCCGCGGCATACTCGGCCCGAGAGACTTGCGCAAAGGGGCCCGCCGCAAGGGCGTTGACCGGCTTGGACGTGGCCTTCGCCACCTCGGCCAGCGCGGCCATGTTGGGCGGCAGGGGCACGTACAGGCAGTCGGCACCGGCCTCGTCGAAGGCGCGGACGCGGGCCAGCGCCTCGGCCATGTCGTAGGTGCCGGTCATCACCCCGTCGGCGCGGGCCACGAGAACGAAGTCGCGGGGCAGGGCACGGGCGGCGGCGGACGCGGCGCGGATACGTTCGGTCGCCAGCGCGCGGTCATAGTGCCCGCCCGAGACAAAGGCGGTGTCCTCGATCGAGATACCGGCCAACCCGGCCTCTGCCGCCAGCCGCACGGTTTCGGCGCAGGTGTCGGGATCGTCGCCATAGCCGTTTTCGAAATCGCCCGAGACCGGGACCGGCACGGCGGCAACAAGATCCTGCGCGTGCGCAAGGGCTTCGTCGCGGGTGACGGTGCCGCCGTCAGGGCGGCCCAGCGTGAAGGCATGGGCCGCCGAGGAGGTGGCGATTGCGGGCGCGCCGAGGGCGGCCAGCATCCGGGCGCTGCCCGCGTCCCACGCATTGCCCAAGATGAACGGATCGCCGGGCCGGTGCAGCGCGCGGAAGACCGCGCCCGGATCGGACGGCGCGCCCATCAGGCTGCGCGCGCCTCCGCTTCGGCGAAACGCACAAGGCGGGTCAACGCCTCGCGCAGCTGGTCCTCGTCCACGGTCAGCGCGATGCGGACGTGACCGGCCGCGGATTCGCCGAAGCTTTCGCCCGGCATCACGCCCACAAGCTCGGAGTCGAGCAGCGCGTTGGCGAAGGCTTCGCCGGTCATGCCGGTGTTGCGGATGTCCAGCATCAGGTACATGGCGCCCTGACTGGGCACGGTGACGAAGTCGTTGGATTTCTCAAGGATGCTCAGCGCCGTCTCGCGCCGCTGGCGGAACCGTTCCGCGATGTCGTCCTCGATCTCGCCGCCTTCCTCCAGCGCGTAGATCGCCGCGTCCTGGATGTAGGCGGGCAGGCCGTAGGTGGTGTGGGTCGACAGGTTGATCAGGTGGTCGATGGCCTCTTCGGGGCCGACGATCCAGCCGACGCGGCTGCCGGTCATCGCGTGGCTTTTCGACAGCGAGCCGATCACCAGCGTGCGGTCCGCCATGCCCGGCAGGGCGCGCGGGCTGAGGTGTTCGCCTTCCCAGACCTGCGTGTCGTAGACTTCGTCCGAGATCAGCCACATGTTCCGGTCGATGATCACCTTCGCGATGCCTTCCAGCGTCTCGCGGCTGTAGACCACGCCGGTGGGGTTGTGCGGCGTGTTGATCAGAAGCGACCGCGTCCGCATGTCGATGGCGTCGATGATGTCCTGCGGCTGCGGCTGGAAATCGAATTCGGGCCGGGCCGGGACCGTCTTGGGGATTGCGCCGATGCCACGGACCGAGCCGGGGTAGGTCGCGTAATAGGGTTCGACGAACAGGGCGGTGTCGCCGTGATCGCAGGTGGCGGCATGGGCCGCGAACAGCGCGCCCTGTCCGCCGGGCATCACCACGACGTTGTTGCGCCCCGTGGGAACGCCGGTGCGTTCGGTGACCCGTTCGGCGATCGCGTCGCGCAGTTCGTCGGCGCCGGGCACCAGCGGATAGCCGGTGTTACCGTCGAGCGCCGCCTCGTGCATCGCGTGCAGGATGTCCGGGTCGGTTGGAATGTCATGGTCGCCGAGGGTGAGGTTGATAACGGGTTTGCCGGCATCTTCCATCGCGCGTGCGCGTCTGAAGACGTCCCAACCGTCGCTGCCCCCGCCGGTGAGGTTCGTGATCCGTTTTGAAAGTCGCATGCCCTTAACGACGGCCTCGGGGCTGGTGTTGTCAACCGGAAGGGCCTCAAATTTTAGGGAAACTTCATCTTGACATGAGGCGATGCCAATAATGTTCGCGATGCCTTTTAATGCGTCAGTTGTCGCCGGTCTAAGCGCCAAGGCTTGCTTGGGTCTTCTTCGGCAGTTTGTCGCGGATCAGGCGGTACGACGTTTCGATCCGGTGCCGCGCCTCGTCCGGGGTGGCGTCCCACGGCAGCAGCACCCACGAGCGGTGGAAGTACGGGGCCTTCGTTGCAACGCCGGTTTCGATCAGCATCTCGGCGGTGTCGATCCCGTCGGTCTTGACCGCGATGCCGGGTGAGACCGTGCCGATGCAGGCGAACATCTTGCCGCCGACTTTCCACGCGTCATGGCCACCGCCCCACGGGTCGGAGACCTCGGCGCCGGGCAGGGCGGCGCAGATCGCGTTCATGTCGTCGCGGGTCATTCGGGGGAGGGTAGCACGGGGCGGGGCGGTTGTCGCGGGGGGTGTTGTGGGAAGATGGGGTGGAACCCCACGGAGCATGTAGGATGGGGTTTTACCCCATCATCCGCCCCCATCTTCCGCCCCCACGTGCCGCCGTCCCCCCGAAACGTCTTGGCAACCGCGCCGCGCCCCGTTAGACATCTTCGCATGACCAAGACCGTCTGCATCATCAACTGCTGCATTATCCGCTGACATCGTCAGGCGGGCCGGTCTTTTCGTTTCCTCTCATCCTCGAAATCGCCTAAGCCCGCCGCGGCTGAGTGCGTGTGCCCGAAGGAAACGACATGACCGAGATCTGGCTCCACAACACCCGGACACGGAAGAAGGAGCGTTTCGCGCCCATCGACCGTGAAAACGTGCGGATGTATGTCTGCGGGCCGACCGTCTATGACCGCGCCCACCTTGGCAACGCGCGGCCCGTGGTGGTGTTCGACGTGCTGTACCGCCTGCTGCGCCACGTCTACGGCGCGGATCACGTCCGCTACGTGCGCAACTTCACCGACGTGGACGACAAGATCAACGCCACCGCGCTGGCGCGGAAAGAGGCGGGGGCCGACGGCTCGCTGGAGGACCTGATCCGCGAGCGGACCGAGGAAACCATCGGCTGGTACCTGTCGGACATGGCGGCGCTGGGGGCGATGGAGCCGACCGACATGCCGCGCGCGACGGGGTTCATTCCCCAGATGATCGAGATGATCGAGGGGCTGATCGAAAGCGGCCATGCCTATGCCGCCGAGGGGCACGTCCTGTTCCGGGTCCGGTCCTATCAGGCGTATGGTGCGCTGTCGGGCCGGTCGGTCGACGACATGATCGCCGGTGCGCGGGTCGAGGTCGCGCCCTATAAGGAAGACCCGATGGACTTCGTGCTGTGGAAGCCGTCCACCGACGAGCTGCCCGGCTGGGACAGCCCGTGGGGCCGGGGGCGTCCGGGCTGGCATATCGAGTGCTCGGCCATGTCCTATGACCTGCTGGGCGAAAGCTTCGACATCCACGGCGGCGGCAACGACCTGATGTTCCCGCACCACGAGAACGAGATCGCGCAAAGCTGCTGCGCCCACCCCGAAGGCGGGTTCGCCAAGGTCTGGCTGCACAACGAGATGCTGCAGATCGAGGGGAAGAAGATGTCGAAATCGCTTGGCAACTTCTTCACCGTGCATGACCTGCTGGAACAGGGTGTGCCGGGCGAGGTGATCCGGTTCGTGTTTTTGGGGACGCATTATCGGCGACCGATGGACTGGACGGAGAAGAAGCGGGGCGAGGCGGAGGCGGTGCTGCGCGACTGGCGGGCGCTGAGCGAGGGCGTGGCGCCAGGCGCGCCGGACGTCGAGGTTCTGACCCTGCTGGCCGACGACCTGAACACGGCGGGTGCGATCACGCGGCTGCACGCCTTGGCGAAATCCGCGTCGGACGAGGCGGCGAAGGCGGCTTTCCTGGCCTCGGCGCAACTGATGGGCCTGCTGACCAATGAACTGGGCGGCTGGGACGCGGCGGCGGAGGTCGGCGACGACGTGGCGGCGCTGATCGAGGCGTTGCTGACCGACCGGGCCGAGGCGCGGAAGGCGAAGGATTTTGCGCGGGCCGATGCCCTGCGCGACGGGTTTGCCGCCGCCGGGCTGATCGTGAAGGACACGCCGCAGGGCGCGGAATGGGAGATGGGCCCCGATTTCGACGCGGCCAAGCTGGAGGCGTTGAAATGATCGCTGTGTATGAGACCAAGGGCGGCGCCCGCCCTGGGGCGCGGGTCGGGCGCTGCCCGGCGCTGCCGGGCGGGAGTTTCGCCTTGGGCGCTGGACGTTTCGATACCGGGAGGGGGGCTGTCTGCCCCCCGCTTGCCTGCGGCAAGCCCCCCCGAGGATATTTGCAGACAGAAGAAGGAGCCGGGGCATGACCAAAGAGCGGCTCTATCTGTTCGATACCACGCTGCGCGACGGGCAGCAGACCCATGGGGTGCAGTTCTCGTTTCCCGACAAGGTGGCGATTGCGCGGACGCTGGACGACCTTGGCATCGATTATATCGAGGGCGGCTGGCCCGGGGCGAACCCGACCGACAGCAGTTTCTTCGCCGAGCGGCCGAAGACGCGTGCGACCTTCACCGCCTTTGGCATGACCAAGCGGGCGGGGCGGTCGGCGGAGAACGACGACGTGCTGGCGGGCGTCATCAACGCGGACACGCCGGCGGTGTGTCTGGTCGGCAAGACGCATGACTTTCACGTCACCACCGCGCTTGGGATCACGCTTGACGAGAATGTCGAGAACATCCGCGCCTCGGTCGCGCATCTGGTGGCGCTGGGACGCGAGGCGCTGTTCGATGCCGAGCATTTCTTCGACGGCTACAAGGCGAACGCGCCTTACGCGCTGGAGTGCCTGAAGGCGGCCCATGACGCGGGCGCGCGGTGGATCGTGCTGTGCGACACCAACGGCGGCACGCTGCCGGGCGAGGTGGCGAAGATCGTGGGCGAGGTGATCGCGGCGGGTCTTCCCGGCGACCATCTGGGCATCCACACCCATGACGACACCGGCAACGCGGTGGCCAACACACTGGCCGCCGTCGATGCGGGCGCGCGGCAGATCCAGGGCACGCTGAACGGGCTGGGCGAGCGGTGCGGCAACGCGAACCTTGTCACGCTGATCCCGACGCTGCTGCTGAAAGAGCCCTATGCCAGCCTGTATGAAACCGGGGTGAGTGCCGCGAAGCTGCCGGGGCTGACCCGGGCGTCGCGGGCGCTGGACGATATCCTGAACCGGGTGCCTTTGCGCAGCGCGCCCTATGTCGGGGCCAGCGCCTTTGCTCACAAGGCGGGGCTGCATGCCAGTGCGATCCTGAAGGACCCGACCACCTATGAACACATCGACCCCGCGTCGGTGGGCAACGCGCGCATTGTGCCGATGTCGAACCAGGCCGGGCAGTCGAACCTGCGCGCGCGCCTGTCCGACATGGGGCTGGAGGTCGAAAAGGGCGATCCGGCGCTGGCCGCGATCCTTGACGAAGTGAAGCGCAAGGAAGGCGAGGGCTATTCCTATGACAGCGCGCAGGCGAGCTTCGAGCTGCTGGCGCGCCGGGAACTGGGGCTGGCGCCCAAGCTGTTCGACGTCGAACGCTACCGGGTGATCTCGGAGCGGCGGCGCAACGCCAAGGGGCAGATCGTGGTGGAGTCCGAGGCGGTCGTCACCATCTCGACCCGCGAGGGCGCGCGCACCAGCTATTACAAGAACGACCATGCCAGCGACATGATGGACGACGGCCCGGTCAACGCCTTGTGGCAGGCGCTGAAGTCGGATCTGGGGCCGTTCCAGGACGGGGTCGCGGACATGCGGCTGACCGACTTTCAGGTGCGGATCACCAATGGCGGCACCGAGGCCGTGACGCGGGTCATCATCGACTTTCAGGACGACGCGGGCCGCGACTGGTCCACGGTGGGCGTGTCAGCGAACATCGTTGACGCGAGTTTCGGGGCGCTGTTGGATGCGATCAACTGGAAGCTGATCCAAGGCGGAGCTGTATGAGCGACCCGATCCTGACGTTGCATCAGGGGCTGGAGCGGTTGGGACCGGGCGCGCCGGAGGATGTGGCGTGGGCGGCCCATGTGGCCGACGTGCCGCCCGACGCGCGGATCTGCGACGCGGGCTGCGGCACCGGCGCGGACATTCCGGCGCTGATGACGGTGGCGCCGGTCGGGGCGATCACGGCGGTGGACGATGCGAAGCTGTTCGTCGACGAGGTGCTGGCGCGGTTCGGCACGCGCGTGAACGCCTATGCGGGCGACATGGCCAAGCTGAAGGGGCCCTACGATTTCATCTGGTCGGCGGGCGCGGTCTATTTCCACGGTGTGACCAAGGTGTTGCGCGCGTGGCGGCCGGTGCTGGCCAAGGGCGGGGCGGTGGCGTTTTCCGAGCCGTGCCTGTTCACCGATACGCCGTCCGAGGCGACGCTGGCCTTTTGGGGCGGGTACGAACGGCTGACCGATGCCGGGGGCATCGCGCGGCAGGTGGCCGATGCCGACTATGAGGTGCTGGCGACGCGGCGGGTGTCCGACGCGGCGTGGGCGGCCTATTACGGGCCGCTGGCGGAGCGGGTCGCGGCGCTTCGCCGGAACGCGGACCCGGTGCTGGCGCTGGCGCTGGATGCGGCCGAGACCGAGATCGCGGCGTGGGAGCATGTGCGCGCGGAGACGGGATACCTGCTGAGCGTGGTGCGCCCCGTATGAGCCTTCAGGCCTCTGCAGACCTTGTGCGGAAGGGCGACCCCGACCGGTTTCTGGCCGCGATGGCGGCGCCGCCTGCCGCGCGCCGGGTGCTGTTTCCGCTGTATGCCTTCAACGTCGAGGTGTCGCGCGCGCCGTGGCTGACCTCGGAATCGATGATCGCCGAGATGCGGCTGCAATGGTGGCGCGACGTGCTGGAAGAGATCCGCGCGGGCGGTGCCGTGCGGCGGCACGAGGTGGTGGACGCGCTGGTTCCGGTGCTGGACGCCGAGGGGGCCGCGCTGTTGGACGACCTGATCGAGGCGCGGCGCTGGGACATCTACACCGAGCCGTTCGAGGACGACGCGGCCTTTGCGCGGCATATCGAGGCGAGTTCGGCTAACCTGTTCCGGGTCGCCGCACGGGCGCTGGACCCTGACGCGGACGCGGCGGCGGTGGCGGCGCGGGGCTGGGCTGCGGGGCTGGCGAACTGGTTTCTTGCGGTGCCCGAGCTGGAAGCGCGGGGCCGGATGCCGTTGCCGGACGGGCGGCCCGAGGCGGTGCGGCGCTGGGCCCAAGAGGGGCTGCGGCGGCTGGGCGAAGGCCGGGTGTCGCGCGGGGCGCGGCCAGCGGTGCTGGCGGCGTGGCGGGCGAAGGGCGTTCTGACGCGCGCGGTGGCGGATCCGGGCCGGGTCGCGGCAGGCGCGTTGCCCGAATCCGAGTTCCGCAAGCGGATTTCCCTGATGTGGAAGACCTTTGGCGGCTAGCCCTTAGGCGTCCTTCGGGCGCAGCGCCAGCCAGATCAGCGCGCCGCCCGCCAGCACCAAGAACGGCGCCATCGCAATGTTGACCGCCGCCCAGCCATCCTGCGGCGTACCGCCCGAGCAGTTCATCAGCCCACCCGACGCCAGCGAGGCCAGCGTCACGCAGCCGAACACGATCATGTCGTTCATGCCCTGCACGCGGCCACGTTCCTCGGGGGTGTGGGCGCCGGACAGCATCGCGGTTGCGCCGATGAAGCCGAAGTTCCAGCCGATCCCCAGCAGCACCAGCGCGACGAAGAAGTTGCCCAGATCCACCCCGGCAAGACCCACGCCGCCAGCGGCGGCAAGGATCATCAGGCCGGTCGCGACGATCTTCTCGACCCCGAACCGGGCAATCAGGTGGCCGGTGAAAAAGCTGGGGGCGAACATTGCAAGGACGTGGCCAAGGACCACGTCGGCGGCGTCGTCCTGTTCGAAGCCGCAGCCGACCACGGCCAGCGGCGTCGAGGTCATCACAAGGTTCATCAGCGCGTAGGACACCATCGCGCAGATGATCGCGACGGCGATGCGCGGGGTGGTCAGCAGTTCCCACCGGCTGCGGCCTTTCGGGGCGTCGGCGGCGGGCGCGGGCGGGCGCGGGATGTCGAGGAACAGGAACAGGACAGAGCCGATGACATTCACCGCGATGACAACAAGGTAGGTGCCAAGGAACGGCACCACCATCGCGGAACTGGTCGCCTTGACCACCTGCGGGCCTATGATCCCACTCAGCAGGCCGCCCGCCAGCACAAACGAGATCGCCTTGGGGCGGAAAGAGTCGGACGCGGTGTCGGTGGCGGCGAAGCGGTAGAAGCCTTGCGCCGACATGTAGACGCCAGTGAAGGCAGAGCCGACAAGGAACAGCCCGAAACTTTGGTTCAGCAGCGCCAGC
>NZVC01000049.1 GCA_002701395.1 Maritimibacter sp.
CGGCGGGGACCATGCCGATCTCGCGCCCCAGCCGGGTCTTCACCCGACCCGGGCGCGGGTCCTTCAGCATGACGATCAGGGTGGGCTTGCGGGACCGCGCCCGGGGCTTCAAGCGAAGTAACCCTCGAGAATGCGGCGGTAGATCCGCTTGAGCTGCTCGATCTGTTCGACCGGCACCTGTTCGTCCACCTTGTGCATCGTCTTGCCGACCAGCCCGAATTCCACCACCGGGCAGTGATCCTTCACGAACCGCGCGTCCGAGGTGCCGCCCGAGGTCGACAGTTCCGGCGTCACGCCGGTTTCTGCCTGAACCACCCGACCGATCAGGTCCGACAATTCGCCCGGCGGCGTCAGAAAGCTTTCGCCCGAAATCTTGATCGACACCTCGAAGGACACGCCGGTTTCCACCGCGACCTGATCCGCCATCGCCCGCAGCCAGTCGCTGAGGCCCGCGCCGGTATGGCTGTCGTTGAACCGGATGTTGACCATCGCGCTGCAACTGGACGGGATCACGTTGGTGGCCGGGTTGCCGGTGTCGATCCCCGTGACGGCAAGGGTCGAGGCGTCGAAGTGGTCGGTGCCCTCGTCCAGAACATGGCTCGCCAGCCGGTCGCACAGCCGCGCCATCGCGTGAACCGGGTTCTTCGCGCGGTGCGGATAGGCTGAATGCCCCTGCACGCCCTGCGCCACGAACTTCGCGTTCATCGACCCGCGTCGGCCGATCTTCATCATCTCGCCCATCGTCTCGGGGCAGGTCGGTTCCCCGACAAGGCAGGCCGACATGCGCTCGCCCTGCTCTGCCATCCAATCCAGAAGCGCGGTGGTACCGTCGATCGCGTCGCCCTCTTCGTCGCCGGTGATCGCCAGCACGACGGCGCCGTTCTCGGGCGGCGTCTCGCGCACGAAGTCCACCGCCGCCGCGGCAAAGGCGGCCACGCCGGATTTCATATCGGTGGCCCCACGGCCCCACAGGATGCCGTCCTCGATCTCTCCGCCGAACGGATCGTGGGTCCACGCCCCGGCGTCGCCCACGGGCACCACGTCCGTGTGCCCGTTGAAGCCGAAGGTCTTCACATTGCCCTTCGCCCCCCAGCGCGCGAACAGGTTCGACACGCCGCCCCGGTCCACGCGGGTGCAGGTGAACCCGGCATCGGTCAGCAGCTTATCCAGTAGCACTAGCGCACCGCCCTCTTCAGGGGTGACAGAGGGGCAGCGGATCAGGCGGGCGGTCAGGTCGACGGGATCGACGGGCTGGGACATCGGCGGGACTCCTTGTTGCTTTGCCTTGCTAGCCCCGCACCGCGCGCACTGCAATCACACGCGAAAGTTGCGTAACTTGTGGCGATTTCGAAACAATCATGCCCGAAGCCGGAAACTAACATGATTAATACTAGGCAATTCGACCGCTTCTCCGGCAGCTTCCCGAAAAATCAAAAGGCAGGCAGGCCGCGCAAAGACGGCCGCGCGCAGGCGGACAGGCAAAACCAGACCATCACCACCGTCCCGTACGGGGCGGTGCCCGGCTGCCTGTCCCGTCGCCCTGCCCCAAAGAGGCAGGAGACGACACGGAATGGTCAAGGCCAAGAGCTTGCCCGTCGACACGGGCGCATCCGCCACGGAAATGGCGGACGCCATCTTCGGGGACGGGGTGAACGTGGTCGCCGCGTCCTACAGCGGCGACGACGGGTCGTCGGGGATCTACTCGAACGGAGACAAGATCTCGGGCGACGTCACGCCCGGCGACACCGGGGTCATCCTGTCGACGGGCCGCGCAAGCCAGTTCGCCAACAACCGCGGACAGGCGAACCAGGACAACAACCAGTCGACCAACACCGGCGGCGTGAACAATGACGCGGCGTTCAACGACCTTGTGGGCGCGAACACCTACGACGCATCGTTCCTGACAGTGGATTTCATCCCCACCGGCGACACGCTGACCATGGAGTTCGTGTTCTCGTCCGAGGAATACCCGGAATACACCGGGTCCATCTACAACGACGCCGTGGGGGTCTGGGTCAACGGCGCGCCTGCGTCGATGGAGGTGGGCAACGGCCACACCAGCGTTGGCAACGTCAACCACGTCAACAACATCAACCTGTACAATGACAACACCTCGGACGCGTTCAACACCGAGATGGACGGTTTTACCGTCACGATGACGCTGACCATGCAGGTGATCCCCGGACAGGTGAACACGCTGCGCATCGGGATCGCGGACGTGATGGATTCGAACTACGATTCCAACATCCTGATCGCGGGGAACAGCGTGCAGACGGTACTGGTCGCGCACGAGGACGCCGTTCGCATCGACCCCGGCCAAGAGGCCGTGCTGGACGTGCTTGGCAACGACTTCTCGGCCTCGAACGGGGTGATCACCGTCACCCACATCAACGGCGTGGCGGTCTCGGCGGGGGATACCGTGACCCTGCCGAACGGTCAGGCCGTGACCCTGAACGCCGACGGAACCTTCACCATCGCAGTGGATTCCGACGAAGAGGTCGCCAATTTCACCTATTCCATCGAAGACGACACCGGCCATACCGACACCGGCTTCGTCACGGTCTCGACGGTGCCGTGCTTCGTGTCCGGCACGATGATCCGCACCCCGGGCGGAGAGGTGCCCGTCGAACGCCTGCGGGTCGGGGACCTTGTCGATACGCAGGATCACGGCCCGCAGCCGCTGCGCTGGATCGGGCGCCGCAAGACCGCCGCCACGGACCGCTTCGCGCCCATCCACATCGACGCCAACACCTTTGGCACGCACCGTCCGCTGCGCGTCTCGCCGCAGCACCGGGTCTTGGTCCGCAACGCGGCGTCCGAACTGCTGTTCGGCGAGACCGAGGTGCTGGTCGCCGCGCGGCATCTGGTCAACGGCCGGTCGGTGCGGCGCATCGAAGGCGGGATGGTGGAGTACGTGCACCTGCTGTTCGACGCGCACGAGGTGGTGTTCTCGGAAGGGCTGCCGACCGAAAGCTTCCTGCCCGGCCCGCAAACCACGGCGGTGTTCGAAGCCGACATCCTGGACGAGATCTGCACCCTGTTCCCCGAACTCGACCCACGCACCGGCGACGGATACGGCCCCGCCGCGCGGCGCACGCTGAAAGAATTCGAAGGCCGGGTTCTGGCCCGCGCGGTTCTGGCACAGGGGCGGCTGGCCGCATGACATTGCCGCACCGCGCGGGGATGCGCGCCCGATGAGTTGGCTGGCAATCAGCGACGGCCGGTCCTGCCTGCGCCGTCCGTCGAACACGGCGCCCGAGCTGCTGGCGACCGGCACCCTTGTGCTGGAGGCACAGACGCACGGCGACCGTGACGCCACGGTGGATCTTCTGACGATGGAGTGCCGGGACGGCTGGCCCCGAAGCCTGCGCGTGTCGTTGTCACCGGACGGCCGTGTCACGGTCGAACATCGGCAGGGCCGGTCGGCCGCGCGCGCGACGGTTCACGCGCCGCGCCTGATGGCCAACGACACCCTGCGGCTGACATATGGCTGGGACGCCCCCGCGCGGCGCGGCACGCTGACCGCCGAGAACGTCGACAGCGCCGCCGCCCAGCAAGTGTCCGTTGCGGCGCCGCNCCCGATGCCGACGGCCGATCTGCGCCTGCTGGCCGAAGCCAGTCGCGGCAGCCGGATCGACCCGCGCGTGTCGCTGCTGGCCGCGTCGAACCGGCTGGAACCCATCGGCCCGATGCCCGGTTTCGCCTGCGGCACATTGATCGAGACCGCAGCCGGCACTCGGCGGATCGAGACGATCCGGCCCGGCGACCTTGTCGTCACCGCCGGTCGCGGCCTGCAGCCCGTGCGGCACGTCGTGTCCCGCGCCGTTCCGGCGGTGGGACAGTACCGCCCCGTCCGGCTGCGCGCGCCGTTTCTCGGGCTGCGCACCGACATGTGCGTCGCCCCGCACCACCGGGTGATGATCGACGGTTCGGACGCCGAGTACCTGTTCGGCACCGACACCGTGATGGTCGAGGCGCGGCATCTGCAGCCGATGGCCGCCCCGACCGCCGCGACGGGGGTCGAGACGGTCCAAGGGCCCGTCGTCCGGTATCATCAGCTTGTGCTGGACATGCACGATTGCCTGTACACCGCCGGAACGTGGTCCGAGAGCCTGTATATCGGTCGCCTCGCCCGGCGGCCGGTGCGGCTGGCAAGCTCGGTGCTTGCCGGGGTCGCGCCCGCCCGCCTTCCGGTGCATGCCGAGGTGGCCGGGCCGTTGCTGAAGCCGTTCGAGGCGATGGTGCTGGTGTCCGGCCGCTGCGCCTGACGTCCCGCGCCGGAGGGGGCTCTGCCCCCGCCGCTGCGCGGCCCCCCGAGGTATTTCGAAAGAGAAGAAGCCGGATCAGGCCAGTTGGCGCACGGCCTTGGCCAGCTGATCCGGCGCGTGGCACAGCACCGTGGCGTCCGCCAGTTCGCCATCCGCCCCGTAGCCCCACGTGACGCCGATGGACGGCATCGCGTTGGCCTGCGCCGCCGCGACGTCCTGCCTGCGGTCGCCGATCATCACGGCGTCCGACGCGTCGATGCCCCGGTCCGCCAGCGCATGCGCCAGCAGATCGGCCTTGTCGTTNNGNGTGCCGTCAAGCTCGGGGCCGAACTGTGCCTCGAGATGCCGGTCGAGGCCGAAATGGGCGGTGATCCGGCGCGCGTAGACATGCGGCTTGGCGGTGGCAAGGAACAGCCGGTGGCCGTCGGCGCGCAGGGCGTCCAGCGCGGCGGGGATGCCGTCGTAGACCGCGTTCTCGAACAGGCCGCGATCCGAGAAGTAGTCGCGGTAAAGCGCCAGCGCCTTGTCCGGGTCCGCCACGCCGATTTTCGCGAAGCTTTCGATCAGCGGCGGGCCGATCACCCATGTCAGGTCGTCGGCCGCGGGCGCTTCATGGCCAAGCCGGGTCAGCGCGTGGATCACCGCGGCCGTGATGCCCGGCTTCGGGTCGGTGAGGGTGCCGTCGAGGTCGAGGAAGACCGCGCTCACGCGTCGTCCTCATCCCCGAAGAAGGGCGTCATCTGCGCGACGATCACCGAATTCTCGGCAAGGGCGCGGGCCATCAGGTCCCGTTCCTCGTCCGCGATGTCGTGGCCTTCCTCCAGCCGTTCTTCAAGCGTGCCGTAGCCGGTCACGTCGAGCGGGTTGAGGTCGGCCTGCTTCAGGATCGCGACCGTCTCGCGCACGGCTTCGGCCTCGTCCACGCCAGAGGCGTAGCACATCAGCGCCGCGCCGGTCGCGCCATCGGGCAGACCGTCGCCAGCCTTGCGGCCGACCTGAACAAGCAGCGTGTAGACCTGCTGGGGTTTCTTTTCCTTCGCCATGCCGGCGGTCGTAGCATCGCGCGCGGTCCGCCGCCAGTGCCGGCGCCGACCAATGTAAAACGGCCCGCCGCGGGATGCGGTCGGGCCGTTCGAACTCGTTACGTAACAGGTGTCGATCTGCGGAGATCAGGCCGTGCGACGGAACATCCGTGCGACCCAGATCAGCAGGCAGGCGCCGATGAAGCCGACGACCAGCTGGCCGATCCAGCCACCCAGCGTGCCACCCATCACCGCCATCAGGATCGCGTTCAGCACGACGGCGCCGACGATCCCGAGGATGATGTTCATCAGGATACCCATGTTGGATTTCATGAATTGTTCCGCGAGCCACCCCGCGATACCGCCGATGATGATGGCGGCAAGCCAGCCGATGCCGGTCATGGTCGTCTCCCTTGATTTGAAGGGTCCGCCGTTGCGGGCTGTTGCAGGGAGAACACCGCGGGGCCGGGAAAGTTCCCGGCCCCGTGAAAAACCTTCAGGTCAGTCGCGCAGCAACTCGTTGATGCCGACCTTGGACCGGGTCTTTTCGTCCACGCGCTTCACGATGACCGCGCAGTACAGGTTCACGCCGTTCTTCGACGGCATCGAGCCCGACACGACGACGGAATACGGCGGCACCTCGCCGTACATCACTTCGCCGGTCTCGCGGTCGAGGATCTTGGTGGACTGGCCAAGGAACACGCCCATGCCAAGCACCGCGCCTTCACGGACGCGCACGCCTTCGACCACCTCGGACCGGGCGCCAATGAAGCAGTTGTCTTCGATGATGACCGGATCGGCCTGCAGCGGTTCCAGCACGCCGCCGATGCCGACGCCGCCGGACAGGTGCACGCCCTTGCCGATCTGGGCACAGCTGCCGACGGTGGCCCAGGTGTCGACCATGGTGCCGCTGTCGACATAGGCGCCGAGGTTCACGAAGGACGGCATCAGCACCACGCCGGGCGCGATATAGGCGGACTTGCGGACGACGCAGTTCGGCACGGCGCGGAACCCGGCGGCCTTCCACTGGTTGTCGCCCCAGCCCTTGAACTTGCTGTCGACTTTGTCCCACCAGCCGCCGGACTGCGGACCGCCGTCCTGCAGTTCCATGTCCTTGATGCGGAAGCCCAGCAGCACAGCCTTCTTGGCCCACTGGTTCACGACCCAATCGCCGCCTTCGGTCTTCTCGGCGACGCGCAGCGCACCAGAATCCAGCGCGTTCAGCGTATCTTCGATCGCTTCGCGGGTTTCGCCGGTGGTGGCGGGGGTGATCGTGTCGCGCGCCTCCCAGGCGGCTTCGATTGCGGTTTCAAGCTGGGCGTTGGACATCGGGCGCTCCGTTGCGGGGTCTCGTGTTTGGTCTAAGTCGCGAAATGGCTATAGAGCTAGGACCAACGCGGTGCAATGACACGAGGAGAGATGGCCGAGATGCTCGACCACAAGAAACGCAAGTTCCCCGACGCGCACGAGGACATCGTCCGCTCTCGCAACACGCCCGATACGCCGCAGACGCGGTCGCCGGCCTATCGGCTGGCCTTCACCGACGACGATTTCATGTGCCGCGACGAACTGCGCCCGGTGCGGCTTCAGCTGGAACTGCTGAAGCCCGAACTGATGCTGACCGAATACGGGGTGGAATCCACCATCGTCCTGTTTGGCGGCGCGCGGGTGCCGGAACCGTCGCAGAAAGGCACGGCCCGGACAGAAACGCTGGCCGGTCTGTCGAAATACTACGAAGAGGCGCGCCGGTTCGCGCAGATCGTCACCGAGCGGGGACAGCGCGACGGCAACCACCTGCAGAACGTCATCGTCACCGGCGGCGGTCCGGGCGTGATGGAGGCGGGCAGCCGCGGCGCGGCCGATGCCGGCGGGGNGTCGATCGGGCTGAACATCGTGCTGCCGCACGAGCAGGCGCCGAACGAGTACGTCACGCCCGAGCTGTGCTTCAACTTCCACTACTTCGCGATCCGCAAGATGCACTTCCTGCTGCGCGCCCGGGCCGTCTGCATCTTCCCCGGAGGTTTCGGCACGCTGGACGAACTGTTCGAGACGCTGTGCCTGATCCAGACCCAGCGGATGGATCCGATCCCGATCCTGCTGTTCGGGCAGGACTTCTGGGAGCGGATCGTGAACTGGGAGGCGCTGGCGGATGCCGGGACGATCTCGCCCGAGGATCTGGACCTGTTCCGCTTCGTCGAGACCGCCGAAGACGCCATCGCAGCGATGGACGACTGGGCCGCCTAAAGCGGCGCGCCCAGCACCATTGCCCAGTACAGGCGGCCGCCGCCGGCTGCCACGCCAAGGCCGATATCGACCGCCTGCCGCGACAGCATGTTGTCGCGGTGGCCGGGCGACGCCTGCCAGCCGGCGACCACGGCCTGTGCATCCGGGTGCCCGGCGGCGACGTTTTCGGCGACGAAGCGCCAGCGATAGCCCGCCGCACTGGCCCGGTCTCCGACACCGGATCCTCCGGCGCCGCTGTGCGACATGCGCCCCGTCGCGGCCATGTGGCAGGCTTGTTCCTGTGCCGCCGCGAACAGCGCGGGCGACAGGTCCAGCGGCGACAGGCCGCTGCGGCGGCGAAGATCGTTGGTCAGGTTGGTGACGTCGGCCAGCGCCGCCTCGGCTCCGGACGGCAGGCCGCAGCCTTGCGCAAGGACTGCGCCGGGGAACAGGACCGCGCCGCCGACCAGCGACAGGACATGGCGGCGGCGCATCGGGTCAGCCCGCGCGGGTCTCGGCCTCGATCTGCGCGCGGCTTTTGCGGGCACGCTCGGTCGCGGACTTCAGCTGGCCGCAGGCGGCCATGATATCCTCGCCGCGCGGGGTGCGGATCGGGCTGGCGTAACCGGCCTTATAGATGATGTCGGCGAAGCTTTTGATCCGCTTCCAGTCCGACCGCTCATAGGGCGAACCGGGCCATTCGTTGAACGGAATCAGGTTGATCTTGGCGGGGATGCCGCGGATCAGCTTGACCAGACGGCGCGCGTCGGCGTCGCTGTCGTTCACATCCTTCAGCATCACGTACTCGAAGGTGATCCGTTCCGAGTTCGACAGCTTGGGATAGGCCTTCAGCGCCTCGAGCAGTTCGGCAATGTTCCANCGCTTGTTGATCGGCACAAGGCGGTCGCGGACCTCGTCGGTGGTGGCGTGGAAGCTGACCGCCAGAAGACAGCCGATCTCTTCGGCGGTGCGCGCGATTTCGGGCACGACGCCGCTGGTCGACAGCGTGATGCGGCGGCGCGACAGCGAGATACCTTCGGGATCCATCGCGATCTTCATCGCGTCGCGGACGGACTCGAAGTTGTACAGCGGCTCGCCCATACCCATCAGCACGATGTTCGACAGCAGCCGCGTCTCGTCCTTCGGGGCGCGTCCGGGCTCGGGCCATTCGCCAAGATCGTCGCGGGCCAGCATGATCTGGCCGACGATCTCGGCCGGGGTCAGGTTGCGCACCAGACGCTGCGTACCGGTGTGGCAGAACGAGCAGGTCAGCGTGCATCCCACCTGGCTGGAAATGCACAGCGTGCCGCGGCCTTCTTCGGGGATGTACACCGTCTCGACCTCGTGGCCGCCAGCGATGCGGACAAGGTACTTGCGGGTGCCGTCATCGGAAACGTGGCGCTGCACCACTTCGGGGATGGCGATCACGAAGTTCTCGTCCAGCTGGGCGCGGTACGCCTTGGCAAGGTTGGTCATCGCGTCGAAATCGCGGACGCCCTTCTGGTAGATCCACTGCCAGACCTGACCGACGCGCATCTTCGCCTGCTTCTCGGGCGTGCCCGTTTCGATCAGGGCGTCGCGCAGCTGGTCGCGCGTCAGGCCGACGAGGTTCCGTTTGCCGTCACCCTCGGGGGTGCGGCGCGGAATCGTCAGGACATCCTGCGTGATCGGGGCAGAAGGCGCGGTCATGGATCGTCTCCGGAAAAGGTTCCGGTCTGATATAGGATATGCGCCGTAAAATAAAGGATCACCACGCGCAGAAACCGGGCGCAGACCGGGTATGACCCGCCGTTCTGCGTCAAAACGGCGGGAGCGGCCCGCCTGACGACGCCGCTCGCCCTGTCGGCCAAGCGAGCGATTCGCGCTTGCGGGAACATGGGCGGACCAATCGTTGACCGATGCGGGTCAGCACCGGGCGGCGCGCGCGCTTGCCTCGACCCAGGTGGTCACGCCCCGGCGGCGGTGCGCTTGACCGGGCCGGCGTCCGCGACCGAGCGCGGTTGCAGGGCTCCGCCGGTCGGTTCGCTGAAGCCGGTCATCGTGCCGCCGCCCGGAAGCGGTTCGAACCGGCAGACCAGCGGGCGGCCATCGGTCAGCCGCACCTCGGCGTGCCATGTCGAGCGGCCCGACATTTCCGCGGCGAAGTCGCGAGCATCGCCCCAGACCGGGCTGGGTGCGCATTGCTGCTGCCATTGCCGCGACGCTTCAAGGAATGGAACGCCCTGCCGCGACGCGGTTTCCCCGTCCCACAGGCGGCCATAGGCCCGGTTGGCGAAGTTCAGACGCCCATCGGCAGAGAACACCGCNATCGCCTCGTCCAGCGTGTCGATCACGGCATGGCCGGTTTCAAGCTCGCTCCGGTATTCGCGGCTTAGCCGGATCTCGGAACTGATATCCTCGAACAGAAAGGCCACGGCGCCGTCCGGATGCGGCCGCCCCGTGATCCGCAGCGTGCGCCCGTCGGGCAGCGCCCATGTTTCGGACTTGCCGCTTTCCGTCGCCGCCGTTTCCAGATCGGTCATCCGCTGCCGCCACGATTTGTAGTCCTTCGGTTCGGGCATCATGTTGCGTTCCCGCAGGTGGTCGAGGAACCGCATCAGCGGTGGCCGGGCCACCAGAAACTCGACCTCCAACCCCAACAGGTCGCCCAACGCCGGGTTGAACAGCGTCAGTTCCCGCCGCCGGTCGAAGATGGCAAGCCCCACGCTGAGATGCGCGAAGGTCTGGGTCAGCGTCTGGATGAATTCCCGCAGATTGCGTTCCGCACCCACCACGGCATCGGCGGGCACCGCTGTCAGCAGCCGGTCGCGCCCGACAAGCGCGACCGAGGCGTCGAAGTACAGCGGATCTTCGACATCCGGCACGATCAGCTGAAGCCGGTGGGTGGCCCCGGCCGGAAGCGTCACCTCGGACACGCCGGGAAACAGCAAGGGGAAGGCGCCGGGCGCCACGCCTTCCGACAGACCGGCGCGTTCCGCAAGGGCCCAGTAGGCGCCGTTCGCCCAAGTCACATGGCCCTTGGCATCAAGACGCCAGATTGGGATCGGCATATGCTCGGACACGTCGCGGTGCGCGTCGAGTTCGGCGGACAGCACGGCCTGACTGTGCCGGTCCATCGTTTCGGACTGTTCGTCCTGCACGTCCTCAAGCGAGATGCGCAGCCGGCCCGACCGGGATTCAATCCGCAGCCGCGCGCGGTTGTCCGACGACAGCAGCAGCATCCTGTCGTTTTCGCCGCAGGTCTGCACGCGGGCATGAAGGTCCGGGAAGCGGGGCGCAAGGAAGGCGACAAGCCGCGCCATGTCCGAGCCCCGCGACGTCGCGTATTGCAGCAACCGGCGGCCGGCAGCCGTGGCGTCGACCAGCGTCCCGCCGTCGAACAGGAACGCGACCTCTGCCACGGCGCGCCGGTCGCGACCGGACTTGCGGGAAAATAAGCTTCCTGATGCAAGCAACGCAGCCAAGGCCGTCACGAACGCTATGAATACCAGTACACCAGCCTGAGCAAGACTCGCCATTTCCATTGGCGCATTCCAGAAGTTACCCGTCCCATCCACAGGCTTACCGTTGCAGTGGTTAATATGCCGTTAAGCTCGTTTCGCGGTTCTCGATCCCGTCCCGAAAAAAGGATCAGGGCAAGAACGGCTGGTTCTCTCCCAGCCCGCGATCCTCGCGCTGCGGCACGATGCGGGACCTTGGCCAGATCACCTCGACGATGGCGCCCGACCGCGTGCCCGCCTCGCCCGGCGGCGTCAGGGGATCGCGACCGTTCGAAAAACTCAGTTCGGCGCCCGAGCGTTCCAACAGGGTCTTGGCGATGAACAGCCCAAGCCCCATGCCTTCGTATTCCGGTCGCGCGTCGCTGTCCTCGACGGTCTTGCGGCGCCGCACGAAGGGGTCGCCGATCCGCCCCAAAAGGTGCGGCGGAAAGCCTCTGCCGTCGTCGATGATGCGCAGTTCGATCACCCGGTCGGTCCAGACCACGTCGATCCAGACCGTCGAGGCCGCGAAATCCACCGCGTTCTGGATCAGGTTCCGCAGCCCGTGGATCACCTCGGGCCGGCGCGCGATCTGCGGCTGGGTCAGCGCGCCGCCCTCGCCGGGTGCCATGTCGATCACCAGCGTCTTGCCACGGTCGCTGTGCGGCTCCGCCGCCTCGCGGATGACCTCTTCCAGCGGCGCTTGGCGCATGTGCAGGTCGTCCTTCCCGGCCCGCCCCATCGACCGCAGGATGTCGCGGCATCGGTCCGCCTGACTGCCGATCAGTTCGGCGTCCTCGCGCAGTTCTGGATTGTCTTCCAGCTCTTCCATCAGCTCGCGGCTGACCAGCTTGATGGTCGCCAGCGGTGTCCCAAGTTCATGCGCGGCGGCGGCGACCACGCCGCCAAGGTCGGTCAGCTTCTGCTCGCGCGCCAGTGCCATCTGCATGGCCAGCAGCGCCTCGGACATCGAATGGATCTCGCTGGTGACGCGACGGGCATAAACGGCCATGAACACGATCCCGATCGTCGTGGCGATCCACGTGCCGAACTGCAGCGTCTGCGGCATCTCGATCACGTCTCCGGCGGCGGTGCGCAGCGGGATGTGGACCAGCCCCACCAGCGACACCACCGTGATCGCCACGGCGCCCATCGTCGTTGTCGCGCCCAGCGACAGCGCCGTCGCCGAGATCGTCACCGGCGCCAGCACCAGCAGCGAGAACGGGTTGTTCAACCCGCCCGTCAGGAACAGCAGGAACCCAAGCTGCCCAAGGTCGAACAGCAGCATCGCCAGAACTTCGCGTTCGGTCAGGCGCTTGCTTTCGGGATAGACGAAATTCATCACCAGGTTGGCGATCACCGACGCGCCGATGGCGACGAAGCACCAGCCCAGTTCCAGCCGCAGGTCGAAGAAGGTCAGACCGACGGCCAGCGCCGCGAACTGGCCGCCGATGGCGAACCAGCGCAGCATCACCAGCGTCCGCAGACGGACCCAGCGGTTGCGGATTTCGTTCGCCAACAGGCCGCGGTGTGTATCGGGCATGGACTGCCTCTGGATGACGGTTGCGAACCTTGTTAAGCCCGCCCCGACCACAGATCAACGCAGGCGGGCCCGCGACCTATGGCATCGACCCGGACATATGCGCTTGTCGCCGCCACGGCTGCCGCCGCGCTGATCGGCGGGACGTTCTATGCGACGTGGGGCGGCGCCAGCGACCTTTTCGCCGATTGCCGGGCCGGAACCGGGCCGGGTCTGGCGGACGCTCTGGGCGGGCCGTTCACACTGGTCGACGGGTCCGAAACCGCCGTTACTGACGCAGATGTGATCACGCGGCCCAGCCTGCTGTACTTCGGCTATACCAATTGCCCCGATGTCTGCCCCACCGACACCGCCCGCAATGCCGAGGCGACCGACCTCGTGCAGGCCGAGGGGTTGGAATTTCAGCCGGTGTTCATCACCGTCGATCCGGGCCGCGACACCCCCGAGGTCGTCGAACAATATGCCCGCTGGATGCACCCGGACATGGTGGGGCTGACCGGATCGACCGAACAGGTGAAGGCCGCCGCCGATGCCTTCAAGGTCTACTTCCGCCTGCACGAGGCAGACGACGCGTTCTACCTCGTCGACCACACGGCCTACAGCTATCTGGTCCTGCCCGGTCACGGGACAGTGGACTATTTCAGCCGCGACACGACGCCGGAAGAGATCGCCTCGCGCTCTGCCTGCTTCATTCGGACGGCGGCTGCAAATTGACCATCTTCGAAGAGTTAACTAAATTCGCCTGACTGAATGCGAGGGATGGAGGCCGACGTGCAGGATCGGGATGCGACTGAACTTGGGGACGACCGCTCGCTTCTTCTGGTTGACGATGACGAACCCTTCCTGCGCCGCCTTGCGCGCGCGATGGAGAAGCGCGGCTTCGAGGTCGAGATGGCCGAGTCCGTCGCCGCCGGTCGCGCCTTCGCCACCGCCCGTCCGCCAGCCTATGCCGTGGTCGACCTGCGGCTGGAAGACGGCAACGGGCTGGACGTGGTCGAGGTGCTGCGCGAACGCCGCCCCGACAGCCGTATCGTGGTGCTGACGGGCTATGGCGCCATCGCCACCGCCGTGGCCGCGGTGAAGATCGGCGCGACCGACTATCTGTCCAAGCCAGCCGACGCCAACGACATTACCAACGCGCTTCTAGCCCGCGGCGACGAACTGCCGCCGCCGCCCGAGAACCCGATGAGCGCCGACCGCGTGCGGTGGGAGCATATCCAGCGGGTCTATGAATTGTGCGACCGCAACGTCTCGGAAACCGCGCGGCGGCTGAACATGCACCGCCGGACGCTACAGCGGATCCTCGCCAAGCGGAGCCCGAAGTAGATGACCCGCATCCTTGCCGCCTGCGCCCTGCTTTTGCTGGCCGCCTGCGGCGGGGCCGAGGTCACGACACGCGGCGGCACCACGGATCTGCGGCCCGATGCGAACGGTCTGGCGATCGCGGGCAATCCCCTGCGGATCGATTTCGGCCGGGCGCAGGACGGCGTGCTGACAGCCGTGACCCGGGTGTTGGGTGCACCGCCCGCGAACAGCATGACCAACCCGGAATGCGGGGCCGGGCCGCTGCAGATCGTGCAGTACGACCGGATCACCCTGCTGTTCCAGACCGGCAACTTCGTCGGCTGGACAACCGACGACCCGCGCGTCGCGGCAGCGAACGGTCTGTCGGCCGGGGTCACGCGGGCGCAGCTGGAAAACGGCGGGTACGGCCCGTTCCAGCCCACCACGCTGGGCGTAGAGTTCGAGGCAGACGGGATCTACGGCCTGTTGCCCGACAACGATGCGGCCACTCCGATCGACACGCTGTGGGCCGGAACGACCTGTTTCTTCCGCTAAGCGGATCGGGTCAGTAGGAATACTCGCCGTAGATCTTCGACAGATCGCCAGCCCAGTCGCCGTTGTACCTGTCCAGCAGTTCGTCCGACGGGACCTTGCCATTCTCGATGCTGTCTTCCAGCGCGTGAAGGAAGTGGCGTTCGTCCTGCACCATGCCGCCAAGACCGGGGCGGGCCCGCGCCTTCAGGCCGCCGCGGGCGATGTCCACGACCTCGCGGGCAAGATCCTGCATCCGGCGGCCAGCGACGACGGCGTCCAACCCATGCTCGCCCGCACCGACCCGCCAGGCCTCGCGCGTTTCGGCGTCCCAGTCCTTGACCAGGTCCCATGCCGCGTCCAGCGCCGTCTGGTCATAGGTCAGGCCGACCCACAGCGCGGGCAGCGCGCACAGCCGCCGCCACGGGCCGCCGTCGGCGCCGCGCATCTCGATGAATTTCTTCACGCGGGCTTCGGGGAACAGGGTCGTCAGGTGATCGGCCCAGTCCGACAAGGTCGGTTTCTCGCCCGGCAATGCCGGCAGTTCGCCCTTCAGGAAGTCACGGAACGACATGCCCAGCGCGTCGATGTATTTTCCGTCGCGGTAGACAAAGTACATCGGCACATCCAAGGCGTACTGCACCCAACGTTCGAAACCGAAACCGTCCTCGAACACGAAGGGCACCATGCCGGTGCGCGCCGGATCCATGTTGCGCCAGACCCAGCTGCGATAGGATTTCATGCCGTTCGGCTTGCCCTCGAAGAAGGGCGAGTTCGCGAACAAAGCGGTGGCCACCGGCTGCAACGCGATGGCGACGCGCATCTTCTGGACCATGTCCGCCTCGGACCCGAAGTCGAGGTTGACCTGAACCGTGCAGGTGCGGCGCATCATCGTGGTGCCGGTGGTGCCGACGGTGCTTTGGTAGGCATCCATCAGCTTGTACCGCCCCTTCGGCATCAGCGGCATCTCGTCGTGCGTCCATTCGGGCGCGGCCCCAAGGCCGATGAAGCCAACGCCGATCTCGTCCGCGATGGATTTCACCTCGCGCAGGTGCTCGTTCACCTCGTCGCAGGTCTGGTGAATCGTCTCAAGCGGTGCGCCCGACAGTTCCAGCGCGCCACCGGGCTCTAGGCTGACGTTGGCGCCGTCCTTGGTCAGGCCGATCAGCTTGCCGCCCTCGTTCACCTCGGCCCAGCCGTAGCGGTCGCGCAGACCTTCAAGGATGGCGCGGATCGACCGCTCGCCTTCATAGGGCAGCGGCTTGTGCGTGTCCTTGCAATAGCCGAATTTCTCGTGCTCTGTCCCGATCCGCCAGTCGGCCTTGGGCTTGCACCCGTCGGCGAGATACTCGGCCAGCTGTTCGTGACGTTCGATGGGGCCGCCGCCCGACTGGGGAATGGACATGGGCGCGCGCCTTTGTCTTGCCTTCGATATGAAGGCAGACCTGCGGCGTTTTCAACGCGAAGTCAATGCAGCCGCCGACGCCCCGCGTCCCATATGCGAACCCGCTCGGTCGGATTGCTGCGCAGTTGCGCCAGCATGTTCTCGGTGCGGATTCCGTCCAGCGCCGAGAAAACGTCGAACAGCATCTCTGCATTGCGCGCCTGTGTCGGGATCTCGACGGTCAGCCCGGTCGAGTCGGTCAAAGCCCAGACAGCATGGGGTTTCGCGGCCGGGTCAAGCTCGACCCGGACCAGCGAGTCGATCGACACCGATCCACCGTCGAGCGGCCCGTAATAGGTCACCTGCCGCTCGTCCACGGTCACGACGCCGGGCCCGTCGCTGCCCACACGGAAACGTGTGCGCTGGAAGCCCGCGAAGGTGATCAGCGCCCCGACGATCGCCAGCGAGGTTCCGATGGCCGCAAGCACGCCGCTTTCCGTCACCGCCCACAACATCCCGCAACAGGCGATGAAGACGCCCAGCAAGACCTCGCGCCAGCGCCAGAATTTCTGCTTCAGTTCGGGTCGGATGAACGACATGTCCACCTGTGGTCTACTAACGGCTGCGGCGGACGATACCCCGCAATCCCGGCGTCAATTTGGCGAAATCGGTGGCCAAAGTCCATTCTGGCCGCAATTTCCCCGCGCCTACCAGTCGCCCAGCGCCTGCTGCCACAGGGTGATGGCTGCGACGGCGGCAGTGTCGGCGCGCAGGATGCGCGGGCCAAGGCTGATGATGTGCACGAAGGGCAAGGACATCAGGCGGTCGCGCTCGCGCTGGGAAAATCCGCCTTCGGGACCGATCAGGATCGCCCACTTGCCCACCCCGCCCGACAGCGCCTGCTGCAACCCCACGGTCGCCTCGTCGCAGAACACCAGTTGCCGGTCCTCGGGCCAGCCGTCCAGCACGGTGTCCAGCTTCGCAAGATCGGTGACCTCGGGCACATAGGTGCCGCCGCATTGTTCCGCCGCCTCGACCGCGTGGGCCTGAAGCCGGTCCTGCCGGATGCGTTCGGAATTGGTGTGATCGGTCTGGACCGGCATGATCCGCGCCGCCCCCATCTCTGCCGCCTTCTCGACGATGAAATCGGTGCGCTGTTTCTTGATCGGCGCGAACAGCAGCCACAGGTCCGGGGGCATTTGCAGCGGCCGGGTCTGCTCGACCACGGTCAGGATGCCTTCTTTCTTGTGCACCGCCGAAACGGTGCAGCGGAACTCGCCATCTTGTCCGTTGAACACCAGAAGGTCGTCGCCCTCCTTCATCCGCATCACCCCGAACAGGTAATGCGACTGATCACGAGACAGAGGGACCGGTTGTCCCGGGTGAAGCGGGTGATCTACATAGAGCCTGACCATGACCGCACAGATAGGCGAGCGATGAGCGAAGCACCAGACACCACGACCGGCACCGTTGCGGACGCGGTGAAGGGAAACTGGGTCGACCGGCACGCCCCGGCGTGGACGCGGCCCTACCTGCGGCTGTCCCGGGCGGACCGTCCGATCGGAACGTGGCTGCTGCTGCTGCCATGCTGGTGGTCGGCACTGCTGGCCGCGCTGTGGCAGGGCGGGTTTTCATGGCACGCCGCTTGGGTGATGGCGGGCTGCGGCGTCGGCGCGGTGCTGATGCGCGGCGCGGGCTGTACGTGGAACGACATCACCGACCGCAACTTCGACGGCAAGGTCGCCCGGACGGCCTCCAGACCGATCCCGTCGGGACAGGTGAGCGTGAAGCAGGCCATCGCGTGGATGGCGATCCAGTCGCTGATCGCCTTCGCAATCCTGCTGACCTTCCCGGTCGAGGCGATCGCGCTTGGCATCGCGTCGCTGGCGCTGGTGTGCATCTATCCCTTCGCCAAACGCTTTACATGGTGGCCGCAGGTCTTCCTTGGCCTTGCCTTCAACTGGGGCGCGGTGCTGGCGTGGACCGCCGTCACCGGCGGCTTCCACTGGGCGCAGCTGCCGCTGTACCTGTGCGGCATCGCGTGGACGCTGTTCTACGACACGATCTACGCCCATCAGGACAAGGAAGACGACGCCCTGATCGGCGTGAAGTCCACCGCCCGCCTGTTCGGCGAACGCACCGCGACCTACCTGCAGGCGTTCCTTGCCCTGACCGTCACGCTGTTTGCCTTCGCCGTCATCCTTGCCCTTGTCCCGAACGCGAACCTGCTGGCGCTGGTCATCGCGCTTGGCGGCCCGTGGGCGATGGGCTGGCACATGGCGTGGCAGCTGCGAAAGCTGGACATCGACGACGGCGACATCTGCCTGACGCTGTTTCGGTCCAACCGCGACGCGGGGCTGATCCCTGCGCTATTTCTCGCCGCCGCCTTGCTGGCATGATTGCAGCTTTTTGCCGATCCGCCTATTAGACCCGGCAGACCAACGGAACGGACACCCGAACAGTCCATGCGCCAATCCTCTTTGATTGCCACCATCGCCGCCTTCGCGATTGCCGCCACCGGCGCCGTCAGCGCGGCGGCCCTGATGGTGGGCCGCATCGAACGCACGTCGCAACGCGAGATCGACACCCTGTTCCTCGAAGGCGGGCTGGACTGGGCGTCCGTCTCGGTCGACGGCCTTCAGGTACGACTCAGCGGCACCGCCCCGGATGAAGCGACGCGGTTTCAGGCCCTGTCGCTGGCCGGGAACGTGGTCGACGCCACCCGCGTGATCGACGGGATGGAGGTGACGTCCCCCGACCCGATCCAGCCGCCCGAATTCTCGATCGAGATCCTGCGCAACGCGGACGGCGTGTCGCTGATCGGTCTGGTGCCCGACGCGATGGACCGCGAAGCCGTGTCCGACCTGCTGCAGGAAATCGCGGGCCGGGCACAGGTGACGGACCTGCTGGAAAGCGCCGATTACCCGGTGCCCGAAGGCTGGGGCCCGGCGATGACCTATTCGCTCGAGGCGCTGGCCCGCCTGCCCCGCTCGAAAATTTCGGTGTCACCCGGCTCGGTCGAGATCACCGCGATTTCCGACAGCGCCGACCAACGGCGTGCCTTGCAAGAGGCGCTGCGCGCAGAGGTTCCGGACAGCGTCACGCTGACGTTGGACATCAGCGCACCGCGCCCGGTCATCACGCCGTTCACCCTGCGCTTCCTGATGGACGAGGACGGCGGGCGCTTCGACGCNTGCTCGGCCCACACCGAGGACGGGCGCGCNCGCATCCTTGCCGCCGCCGCGGCGGCTGGCCTGCAGGGCACGGCCACCTGCACCCTTGGGCTTGGCGTGCCGTCGCCGCGCTGGCCCGATGCGGTGACCGCCGGCATCGACGCCGTCGCGCGCCTGAACGGCGGGACGCTGTCGTTCTCGGACGCGGACGTCAGCCTGACCGCCCCCGTCGGCACCGACCAGACGACGTTCGACACCGTTGTCGGCGAACTGGAAGCCGCCCTGCCCGAGGTGTTCAGCCTTGACGCGGTGCTGCCGACCCCGCCGGAAAACGACGGCGCTGGCAACGACGCGGGCGATATCCGGCCCGAGTTCGTCGCCACCCTGTCGCCGGAAGGTCTGCTGCAACTGCGCGGACGCGTGAACGACGCGCGGATGCGCGAGGCGGTCGAAAGCTTTGCCCGTGCCCGGTTCTCGACCGCCGAGGTCCGGGGCACGATGCGCACCGCCGAGGATCTGCCGATGGGCTGGTCGGGGCGCGTGTTCTCGGGGCTGGAGGCCCTGTCGAACCTGACCAACGGCGCGCTTGTGGTGCAGCCCGAGAACATCACCGTGCGCGGCGACACCGACAACCCGGACGCCCGCGCCGAGATCGCCCGTATTCTGGGTGACCAGCTGGGCGCGTCGGCCAACATCACGATCAATGTGACCTACCACGAGGTCGAGGAACCCGAGGAAACCCTGCCAACGCCCGAGGAATGCGTCGACGCCATCAACGCGATCCTCGCCGCGCGCAAGATCACCTTCGCTCCCGGCTCTGCCGACATCGACAGCGCCGCACGGGTGTCCATCGACCGCATCGCCGAGGTGATGGAAGACTGCACCGCCGTGCCGATGGAAATCGGCGGCCACACCGACAGCCAAGGCCGCGAGGCGATGAACCTTGGCCTGTCGCAGCGCCGGGCCGAGGCCGTGCTGGAAGCCCTGATGGCCCGCCGCGTTCTGACCGCCAACCTGACCGCGCGCGGCTATGGCGAGGAACAGCCGATCGCCGACAACGGGTCCGAAGAGGGCCGCGAGGAAAACCGCCGCATCGAGTTCACGCTGCGCCTGCGCGAGGAAGATGTCGCAGAGGCAACGGAGGACGACGACGAGACCGCCGAAGCCGAGACGGACGAAGCGGAAACGGACGAGTCCGAAGACGACGCGGCTGCGTCGGACGAGGCGGACGCAGAGGCAGACGCAGAAGCTGCGGCACCGGAAGAAGACACGGATGCCGCGGCGGATGAGGCCGATGAAGAGGCCAGCGAAGATGACGCCCCGGACACCGAGACTTTGCCCGTTGATCCCGACATGCCCACCACGCCGCCGGTCAGACGGCCCGAGGACATAGCCGAGTAGGAAGACACCGAATGAACCGCACCGAATTCATCGCCCTGACGGCCGTCATCCTGTTCGTCGCCTTCGTGCTGGGCTGGTTCGCGCACTGGCTGATCCACCGCTTCGTGCGGGTGAAGGGCTCGGAAATGGGCGAGTTGGACAAGCTGGCGCAGCAGTTGCACGAGGCCGAAGAACAGCGCGATCAGGCGGTTGCCTACTATCAGCAGCGCGAACAGGACCTGACCAACACCCTGCACCAGACCGAGGCGGAACTGTCCGCCGCGATGGACGGGCTGCGCGACGCCCGGACCGAGGCGGAAGAACTGCGCTCGCAGCTGGAAAAATCCGGCCAGTCAAGCTGACCGTCCGGCGCCAAGGGCCGGACGATCCCGGGCCGCGTTCAGCCGCGCCCGATGTAGGGCATCTCGCGTGCCATCACCGTCATGAACTGGACGTTGGCCTCTAGGTCGCGCGTCGCCATGAACCAGATCGCGTCCGTCACGTTGCTGACGTCCATCGACGGATCGGGCTTGGTCCCGGCCGCAATCGCACGTTCGTGCTGCGCGGCGACCATCGGGGTGCGGGCGTTGCCGATGTCGATCTGACCGCAGCCGATGTCCAGATCGCGACCATCGAGGCTAAGCGCCTTCGTCATGCCGGTGATCGCGTGCTTGGTCGTCGTGTAGCACACCGAGTTCGGACGCGGGACGTGGGCCGAAATAGACCCGTTGTTGATGATCCGTCCGCCGCGCGGGTCCTGCTTGCGCATCTGGCCGAAGGCCGCCCGCGCGCACAGGAACATCCCGTGCAGGTTCACGTTCACCACGTTGTTCCACACGTCCAGCGGCACATCGTCGATCAATTCGGCCACACCGAACATACCGGCGTTGTTGAACAGAACGTCCAGCCGCCCGGCCTTTTCCACGAAGGTCGCGAACGCCTTGTCGACGGCATCCGGATCGCTGACGTCCGCGGGCAGCGGCATAATCAGGTCGTTCTTCGCGGCCATCTCCTCGAGCGGCTCGGCGCGGCGGGCAAGCGCGCCCACGGTCCAGCCCTGTTCGGCAAAATACTCTGCCGTCGCCTGTCCGATGCCCGAGCTTGCGCCGGTAATCAGGATCGTCCCTGTCATTCCTGTTCCTCCCTCTGCAGTTCAAGTGGCGCCGCCGGCGCCTTCAGATCGTCGGTCGTAAGCGGCCCGCTTGGGCGCGCCAGCCGATAGCGTGTCACCCAATACAGCCGTTCCTGCGCGCGAGTGATCGCGACATAGGCCAGCCGCTTCCACAGCGGGATGCCGGCCTCGACCCGGCCAGCCTGCGCGGCGGCCCAGAGATCGGGTGCGAACACCTGCACGTCGGGCCACTGGCTGCCCTGCGCCTTGTGGATGGTCACGGCGGCCCCATGCAGGAACGCGGCCCCCATCGTGGCGGCGGACGGGATGAAGGGTTCCTCTTCGTCCGGCATCTCGATCTTGATGATCGAAGCGACGGACAACTGCGGGTCTTCGGCCCCCATGACGTGAAGATGCGCGAAACCGGGCTTGCGGCCGGGCCGCATGAACACGACTTGCGCGCCCTTGATCAGACCCCGCGCTTCAAGGTCGATGCGGCGCTTGCGGTGTTTCAGCGGCAATTCCAGCCCGTCGCAAATCAGCGGCTCGCCGGGCAAAAGTTCGTCCGGCCGCGCGCCATAGGCCGACCGGAACGCCGAAATCAGCCGCACGCGGGTCTTGTTGCGCCAAACCAGCACCGGCGAACGGGCCATCAGGCTGGCGTCCACCCGGGGCGTCACCACAACACGGTCGTCGCGGCGCGCGGCATCCTCGACCATGCGCTCGAACTGCTCGAACCCAAGGCTGTCGTCGGCGAGTGCATGGGCAAGGTCGAGGATCGGGTTGCCCTCGGCCTGTCGGTGGATGCGGCTTAGCTCTAGCCGCCGCTTGCCCTCGAACCGGTCGAACACCATCTCGCCCGACTGGCCCACGGGAGCCAGCTGCGCCGGGTCACCGAACAGCAGCAGCGTCGGAAAGATCTCTTTCAGGTCGTCGTACAGCCGGTCGTCCAGCATCGAGGCCTCGTCGACGAAACCCACGTCCAGCGGGTCTTCGCGCCGCTTCCAGCCCCGGATGAAATCAGACCCGCGCAATCCCGCCGCCGCCAGCGCGCCGGGGATCGACTTGTTTGTCTCGTAAAACGCCCGCGCCCGGTCCAGCGCGATGTCGGTTAGCCCCTCGATCTCGGGACGGTCGCCATTGCCGGCCAGCCACTCGGCGATCTTCTCGTACTCGGGGTCGTAGACCGGAGTGTACAGGATGCGGTGGATCGTCGTCGCGGGCACGCCCCGGTTGCGAAGAACGCTGGCGGCCTTGTTCGTCGGCGCAAGGATCGCAAGCGNGCGCCGGTCCTTGCGGCGTTTGCCTTCCCAGTCGCCCGAGACGATCTCGACCCCGGCCTCTTGCAGCGCGTCGGTCAATTGCGCCAGCAGCATGGTCTTGCCGGACCCGGCCTTGCCGATCACGGCGGCGATGCTTTGGCGCCCCTCGGCCATCGGCGACAGCGACCCGTCCACAAGATCGACGCCAGCGCCCCGAAGCATTTCGGTGACGCTGTCGAAGGCCTCGGCCTGATCATCGGAGAATTGTACTGCGGGCAGCGCCATGCGCAGACCCTATGCCAACCGGCGGGGGGAGGGAATCGGATTTCACCGCATGAAGATGAAAGATCCCCCCGCCCCAAGCGGCCATCACGCAGGCTCAGCCGGTGGCCGCAAGCGGCATGGGTTTCAGCCCGAACGACTGGTCGAACCACGCTTGGCTGAACGCCGCCGAAATGCCGGCCCGGTCCAGCAGAACCGGCCGCACGTCGTGGGTACAGGCCCACAGTCCGACGCTGATCGCCGCGCGGCCCGATCCTTCGGACCCCAGCACCGTCGGTTCCCACCCCAGCCTGCGATAGACCCGCACCATGCGCGCGTCGAACACGCCGACCAGATCGGTGAGGTGAAAGTTCAGCCCGACTTCCAGCGCCGCCAGCATCAGCGCCGAGGACACGCGCGGTTCGGCATCCGGGGCAAGGCAAAAGCGGGTGCATTCCCAGATCAGCGGCGTCCGGATCTCGGCCCCCGCAAGGTGGCGGAAGTGGTCGTTCACCATCGTGTCGGCCACCGTGGGCAGGAACCGCATCGACCCGCCGTGGCGGCCGTCGGGACGCTCCCAGATCGCGTAGATCGGGTTCATCGCATCATAGCTGTCGCGTTCTTCGCCCGCGTCATCGACCGTCACCTCCCAGCCAAGACGGTCACGGAACTGCGTGGCACGATCTTGGAACATGGTGTCGCGCAGCAGGGGAAAGCGGGACAGGTCCTCGCCATAGATGTAACGGAGCATGGAACGCCTCAGTGCAGGAAAACTGCAACTCAGGCTGCTTTCGGCTTGTTAACGCGTCGCTAACAAACGGCGCGGTGCATCGCGGATCAGATCACCAGCAGGCCCATAGACAGCGCCTTGGCGACGGCGTGGATCGTGTTGGACGCGCCCAGCTTGAACCGGGCGCTTTCGATATAGACCCGCAGCGTATGCTCGCTGATGCCCAGCGCCTCGGCCGCCTGCGCGCGGCTTTGGCCCATAGCCAGAAGGGTGCAGACGTCAATCTCGCGCGGGCTGAGGTTCTGCACCTTGGTCTCGTCCGACCCCCGTTCCAGTTGCAGCGCCTTCTGGTTCACGTAATGCGCCGCAAGGATCAGCTCGCGCGTGTGTTCGGTGGTGTACAGCTCCCACTCGGAATCCCGGCGGGCGTCGGAAATGGTAAACAGGGCGAACTGTCCCGACGGCCCTCGAATCGGAACCGAGAAGCCGTGCGTTCCGACGCCGGCGGCGCGCGCCTCGCCCATGAAGTCGCGGGCGGACTTGCCAGACCAGTCCAGCTGGCGCCAGTCGACGGGGTGGAAACGCCGGAAACAGCCCTGCACCACCGGGTCGATGCGGGCGTAATCCTCGCCGAAATACTGGACAGACCAATCGGCGGAATAGGTGGTAGAGGCGTACTGGTGGCCGGTGCTGTTTACCGAGTGATAGGTGACATGCTCGATATCGAAAATGTCACGCAGGCCCTTCAGGTGCTTTTGCAACTCGTCGAAGTCGCGCGTGCCCTGCAGAAGATCAATAAACGAGTCCAGCCGTCCTTTCATGCCGTGCCGCTGATTCCGGCTGCCTCCCCTTCGCCGACGCAAGCTCCACAGCGGCGATCAGCGTTGCATCCCCAAGCTGATCTGCCGTTTCAGAGAGCCCGTTCTTATCGGCGAAGGCCCTCAGGTCCGCGAGCACGTCGAGTATCCAGTCATTTGCCAAAACAAACTCTCCACACGAAAGGTTAACGGAAGCTTAAGATTAAGCTTGGGACTGAGCATACTTGGCCCAGCATAGGCGCATCCATTCGCATTTTGGTACTCCCCGAAAATGGGGAGGCGTCGCACCTCAACCGATTGGAAAGTCACAAACCACCGGAAAGAAAAGATAAACGCCGGCGGCCCGTGCGGGTCCGCCGGCGTCATGGTCGAAGCAGCGCGAAGCCTAGCGTGGGGAACCGGCTTCGAGCACGTCCTCCAGCGTACGCAGGCCCGTGGTGGGGGCTTGGACCAACACCGCCATGTTGCCCGGCAGGTGCGCGTTACGCCGCATCTTCGTATGGGCGGCCGGGATTTCCGCCCACGGGAAGACTTCGGACATGCAGGGGTCGATGCGCCGTTCGACCATCAGTTTGTTCGCCGCAGACGCCTGTTTCAGGTGGGCGAAGTGCGACCCCTGGATGCGTTTCTGGTGCATCCAGACATAGCGGGCGTCCATCGTCAGGTTATAGCCGGTGGTGCCGGCGCAGATGACGACCATGCCGCCCTTCTTCACGACGAAGGTGGACACCGGGAATGTCGCCTCTCCGGGGTGTTCGAAGACCATGTCGACGTTCACGCCCTTGCCGGTGATTTCCCAGATCGCCTTGCCAAATTTGCGGACCTCGGCGAACCACTGCTTGTAGGCGTCCGTGTTCACCTCGGGCAGTTGGCCCCAGCAGTCGAAATCCTTGCGGTTGATCACACCCTTGGCGCCCAGCGACATCACGAAGTCGCGCTTGTCCTCGTCCGAGATCACGCCGATGGCGTTGGCGCCCGCCGTGTTGATCAACTGGATCGCAAAGCTGCCCAGCCCGCCCGACGCGCCCCAGACCAGCACGTTCTGGCCCGGCTTCAGGTCGTGGGGTTCGTGCCCGAACAGCATCCGATAGGCGGTGGCCAGCGTCAGCGTGTAGCAGGCGCTTTCCTCCCACGTCAGGTGCTTCGGTCGCGGCATCAACTGCTGCGCCTGCACCCGCGTGAACTGGGCGAAACTGCCGTCCGGAGTCTCATAACCCCAGATCCGCTGCGACGCGGAAAACATCGGGTCGCCGCCGTTGCATTCCTCGTCATCGCCATCGTCCTGATTGCAGTGGATGACGACCTCGTCCCCCACCTTCCAGCGTTTGACCTTGTCGCCGACGGCCCAGACGATGCCGGACGCGTCCGACCCCGCGATGTGGTATTCCGCCCCGTGGACGTCGAACGGCGAAATCGGAATGCCCAGCCCGGCCCAGACGCCATTGTAGTTGACGCCCGCGGCCATCACCAAAACCAGCACCTCGTGGCTGTCGAGCGTGGGGGTATCCACCACCTCGACCTGCATAGACTGTTCGGGTTCGCCATGCCGCTCGCGGCGGATTGCCCACGCATACATCTGCTTGGGCACGTGGCCCATCGGGGGCATCTCGCCAACCTCATAGAGGTCTTTCTGCGGCGCGTCGTATCCGGCTGGGGCCGGGGTGCTGTCCAGGGCCATCGTCGGGTCTCCTTGCCGATCCATGCGGCGGCGCAGAATCGCGCCGCCTCCCTATCGGATAGAGACGGAAAAGTAATTATGCAATACTGTTGATGCTTATTTTGTAATTTTATGTCTCTGCCGATTTACCGGCATCCATGCGCCCCTTCTCGGTCCGTTCAAAGACCCAAGCCACCGAATTGGCGTAATAGTCTAAAAGCGAAGCATTTTCCGGGACGGACAGTATGAAATCGCCGGACTCGCGCAGAATGCGGCGAGAGGTCAGGCTGGCAAGCCCGACGCGCAACACTTCGTCGGCGTCGCCCTCGACAAGCGGGTTGGAAAGCTGCGTCAGCAGCATCGACGCCCGCGCCCGCAGGTCGGCGCGGCTGATCGTGCCGCCGGCCCGGGCAACGATGAAGGCGGTCAGCGGAACCGCCAGTACCGGCAGCACCACCCGCACCCGGTTGCGCAGCTCTTCCCCGACTGACTTAACCGACGCGCCGGGATGCTGCCGCATGTAGCGCCGCATCGACATCGGCGCCCCGAACCGCACACCGACCTGCCCGAACCGCACTGCCCGCTTGCGCAACCGGCGCCACGTGTAGCGGATGGGGAACCACAGCGACTGCGCGATCGACGCCCGGAACCGCCGCTCGCCATGCGCGGCGGCCTCGGTCAGCACGCGGTCCTCGATCACCCGGTCATAGTTCAGCGCAACCGGAACGAAGACGACATCGCGCCCCTCTTCGGGGTCGAAATCCGCCAGCACGTAGCTGAGCAATCCCAGCTTCGGGGTCCCGATCCGCCCATCCAGCGAAAGCCCGCCCTCGGGAAAGAACGCCTGCGTCACACCTGCCTCGGTCGCCATCTGGACGTACCGCGCCAGCACCCGCCGATAGAGCGCGTTCCGCGATTTCCGCCGGATGAAGTAGGCGCCCATCGACCGGATCAGCCACGACAACGGCCAGACCCGCGCCCATTCCCCCACCGCGTAGGACAGCGCCGAGTTCTCGGCCACCAGATAGGTGATCAGCACGTAGTCCATGTTGGACCTGTGGTTCATCACGAAGATCACGGTCGCATCCGGGTCGACCCGTTCCAACGCGGCGCGGCTGCGTTCGTCCACGCGGACGTCGTACAGCTTGCGGCTGAGCCAGCGCGCGGCCCGCGTGGCGAAGCGGTAATACACCACCGTAGAGAACGACGGCACGATCTCGCGCGCATAGCGGCGCGCCCGTTCCATCGCGACGTTCTCGGGGATGCCTTCCTCGGCCGCGTGTTCTGTCACCGCTGCCAGAACCTCGCGGTCATACACCAGACGCTGGATCGTGTCGTGACGCCGCGCCAGCTTGAACGGCTGGATCGGACGCTGCAGCCGCTTGTTCAGTTCGGCAACCGCCCGCTCCATCCGCCGGCGGAAAAACCAGCGGACCGAGGGGAACAGGAAATGGCTGAGAAAGGTCACCGCCGCGAACAGCAGGACCAGGATCAGCAGCCAAAGCGGAATTTCGACGGCCCGGAACATGCCCGCCCCTCTACATCGATTCGCAGCCTGCGACATCCTTTCCCGTCAGCCTTCGGAACGATGAAGCGGGGCGCGGCGTTGTGGCACCGAAAGATCACTCCAATAAAAAGAGGGGAACCCCGAAATGAAAGGCCAGAAAGTATCGCTGAAGCACCTCCAGCGCGCGCTGACGATGGAGCTCACGACGGTCAACACCTACATCTACCAGGAACGTGCGTTGGACGACTGGGGCATCGACCGCCTCGCGACCCGCATGCGCGAAGAAATCGACGAGGAACGCGGCCACGCCAACGACTTCCTCACGCGCATCCTGTTCCTTGAAGGCAAGGCCGACGTCCAGACGCTGGACAAGATCGAAGAGCCGAAGAACGTGCGCCACATCTTCGAAACCCAGCAAAAAATGGAGCTGGAGGCCCGCGAGTACTACGACAAGGCCGCCCGCGAGTGCCAAGAGGCTGGCGATCTCGGCAGCTTCGAACTGTTCATGCGCATCCTCAAGGACGAGGAAGAGCATATCGACTTCGTCGAGGAACAGTTCGACCTGATGGAGATGATGGGCGACCAGCTGTACATCGCGCGGCAGGTGTCGTCGGTCAGCGGCGAAGGCGACGACGCGCCCTAAGCGCTTCGCGCCACCGCGAACACGAAAAAACGCGCCGGTCCCACCAAGGGCCGGCGCGTTTCTGATTCCGGCCGATTCCGTGGAAAAACACCCATTCGCTGCCGCAGAATATCGCGGGCAGAAAGGGGCGCGAGCGCCTTTCTTGTCAGGCTTTTCGTG
>NZVC01000050.1 GCA_002701395.1 Maritimibacter sp.
AGCTGTTGGTCATGGCGCCGTAGCCCCATGTGTTCGCAACGCCCGCAACGGTGGTCGAGTGACAGATCCGCGCCTGGTGGTCGACGTTGTTGGTGCCCCAGTAGGCGGCGAACTTGCGGAACAGGTAGGCCTGCTCGTTCGAATGCTTGGCCGAGCCCAGCCAGTAGACGCTGTCGGGGCCGCTGCTTTCGCGGACTTCCAGCATCTTGTCGCCGATCTCGTTGATCGCCTCGTCCCAGCTGATGCGGACCCATTCGCCGCCGACCATCTTCATCGGGTACTTCAGGCGGCGCTCGCCGTGGGCGTGCTCACGCACCGAGGCGCCCTTGGCGCAGTGAGCGCCCAGGTTGAACGGGCTGTCCCAGCCGGGTTCCTGTCCGATCCAGACGCCGTTGCGGACCTCTGCCATCACGGTACAGCCGACCGAGCAGTGGGTGCAGACGGATTTGCGGATCTCGACGGCCTCTTCGGCGGACTGCGCCGTGGCCTGGGTCACCGTTCCGCCGGTCGCGCCGATCGCGGCAAGGCCGCCGATGGCAAGACCGGAGCCGCGCAGGAACGCGCGACGGTCGACCGAGGTGTTCGCGACCTCGGACAGCATGCTTGTCCGCTGCGGACGCCGTGCCACCCCGTTTGTCTTTTTCCTCAGCATTCTTTTTCTCCCTTGGCTGACGACCTGCCCCTGCTGGCCGCGCGCTTGGTACTATCTTGGTCCGGCCCCATCGTTCCCCGTGGGCCGGCGGTCACCTTGTCCGGGTCAGAACCGGGCGCTTTCGTAGTAGGCCCGCGTGTGTGCGGTATCCTGCATGCTGTCCGACTGAAGGTCGGGCTCGGCCGGTCCGGCCTCTGCCGCGGTGCCCGAGGCGAGAGCGACGGCAGCGGCGGGCGCCGTGGTCCCGGCGAGCTTCAGGAAATCGCGCCTGCTTTTCTGAGGTTCGTCTTTTTTCGTCATGTCGTTCCCTCCTCTTGGCTTTCTGTCTGTCTGGCTTGTGGGGATTGCGGCCTGTGGGGCCGTGGTCATGTCATGCGGAAGGCTTCCGCCTCGATCTCCATGAAGGCGCGGCCCACCTGGGCGACGGCGGCATAGAAGACCGAGTTCTTGGCGCCCTCGAGATCGGTATAGAAATGGCCCGCCCAAGGGCGGATGTGCTTGTTGAAGAACGTCTTCTGCTGGTCCAATGAGGCCGGCACACCGAAGCGGCCAACGATCATCGCGCCCATCATCTCCATCAGCGAGGCGATGTTGTCCTCGGGCTCGAACACGTTCTCGGCGCGGGTCAGGCCACGGGCGCGCATGTCTTCGCGCAGCACGGCAAGCGGTTTTTCGTTCAGGAAACCCGTCAGGTAATAGCTGGCATAGGGCAGCAATTCGCCCCGGCCGAGGCCGATGAACAGCTTGTTGAACTCGGACTGCACGGCAGCCGGGCGGCTTTTCGCGGCGATGGCGGCCAGCGCGGTGATGCCCTGCCCCAGATCGGTCTCATCCCCGGTCAGCCCGGCGGTCTGATCCAGCATCAGCTGATCCGGCGGGCCGGCCAGCAGCACGCCGAGGAAATTGTAAAGATCCGCGCGAAGGCGGTCTTCGTCGGCGATCACCTGGCTTACGGGCTGGGCGGTGGCGGTCATGCTGTCTGTTGCTCCCCATGTGTCGCCGTGTCGTCGAAGGCAAAGCGCATCCGGCGCGGGCGCTGCGTCGGCGCCTCGATCGGATGCGCCGCGTCGACGGATGCGGTGGCCTGCGGTTGATCTTCGCGGCGCTCGGCCGCCGTGGTCCCTGCGGTTGCCGTGGTCTCGGGCGTCAGGGCGGCGGCCTCTTCGGCCTCGGCGGTGTCGTCCGCGACCGCGACCTGCGGGTCGTCGGCGTCGGTTCCCAGCGCCTCGCGCGCCAGCTTCTCGACATGGGCGGTCAAACCTTTGCCGACCTGATAGGCCGTCTTCACCCCCGGCGCGTCGGTCGCCGCGTTGGTGAAATCGCCGTCATAGTCGTTCAGCCCGTCAACGCAGGCAAGCACCGGGTTCGTCCGCCACATCCGGCGCAGCGCAAGGCGGCGCAGGCGGGCGGGCACCTCGCGTGCCATGAACGCCTTGAAGTCGTCGCCCGCGTTCATCGTCGAGGGATCCGGCAGCCCGAACTGCGCCAGCAGCTCGGCGTCGGTCTTTTCGGCAACGGATGCCTCGCGAACCTCGGCCTCGCGCACCTCGGCAGCAAGGCGGTCGGCCTTTTCCTCGGCGGCGACGGCGGCGCGGCGGTTGGCCCAGAAACTCAATTCAGCCTCCCCTGCCGGGCAGAGCGCGGCGAGCGGTAGACGTCGGTGGTCTGCACGATCCGGGCGTCGCCCACACCGTCTTCGACAAGATCGACCCGCGACCGGTCGCGGCGGCGCTTTTTGAACTCGTGCTCGACGTGGTGGGCATCGCAGAACGCTTCGACCCACGCGGCGAAACCGTCGGGCATCGGCACCTTCTCGACCACTTCCTCGCCGCTGTCGGCATAGTCCTGTGCGTCGTAGGGCGATGCGGTCACGGTCACCAGCGACAGCGGGCAATCGCCCGTGCCCTCGCGGCGCATGATCACGTACAGGCTGGGGGGCGTGTCGTTCAGCGCGACCATGTAGGCTTCGGTTTCGGTGGCATGAAGGTGCACCGTTCCGGTGAAGGCGTGATACTCGGTCACGTCGCCTTCGCTGCGCAGCATCCGCCAGTCCGCCTTGCCCGCACCGGGCAGCACGCCAGCCACGGTCCACGCCCATTTCGCCCAACGGGTCACCCCGGGGGCGCGGCGCAAAACGACGCCGACTGGCAGGCTTTGGCTCCGCCCGGATGATTTCATGGTCTGGGTATCCTCCAACTTGCACGGATTCTAAGCGCATTGCGAAAGGGGAATGGAAGTGAATTCAAACACCCGGGGTGCAAAAGACCGTATGACTGGACAGAATGGGCAGGTTTGCGTCACCCGAACGGGACGAGTGGACGTTTTGTCCATCATGACTTTTTTAGTCGGAATCCGGCGCCGGTGAATCACCTCTGCGGCCTTCAACGGTTTGTGGTCACAAGCACCTGATCGCCCCCTTGCGCCGCCTCGAATCCCGCTTTACGGCGGCTGGAAATCCTGCCTAGGCTGGTCCGAAACGACACGGATCAGCCCTTGTCCGGCGGCGTTTCGCGCCGCGATCCGGACGCGACAAGGCACCAGGGAGCCTGAGGAAATCAATGTCCAAGTGCTTGATAACATGTGATTGCGAGGGGTCGCAGCGCATCGACGCCGCGGGTCTGGAACGCGCCACCGGTCTAGAGGTTCGCCCGCCCTGCACCGCCCTGTGCACCCGCGAGCTGGAGACCGCCGCGAAGGCCATCGCGGGGGGCGACGCGATCATCTGCTGCGGACAAGAGACGCGCACCTTCACCGATCTCGCGGAAGAGATCGGGGCCGACGTTCCGGCCTTCCTTGACCTGCGCGACCGGGCCGGATGGTCCGACGACCCCGCCCCCAAGCTACCCAAAATGTCCGCATTGGCGGCCGAGGCCACGCTGCCCGCCCCGGCGGCCAAGTCGGTGGACGTGATCTCGGAAGGTCTGTGCCTGATCCTTGGCCCCGCCGACACCGCGCTGGCGGCCGCCGAGCAGTTGAAGGACCACCTTGGCGTCACCGTGCTGCTGGCCGATCCGCAGGACGTGCCCGACACCCGCGCCTTCGACGCGGTCACCGGTTCGCTGCGCAGCGCGACGGGGGCGCTGGGGGGCTTTCGCGTGACCTTCGACACGCTGCGGCAGGTCGAACCTGCCGGTCGCGGTCCGCTGACCCTGACCGCGCCCCGCGATGGCGCGGTGTCGGACTGCGACGTGATCCTCGACCTGCGCGGGCCTGCGCATCCGCCGCTGTTCCCCGCCCACGAAAAGCGCGAAGGCTACCTGCGCGCCGATCCGGGCAGCCCCGCCGCCGTGGCCGCCGCCGTGATGGCCGCGTCGCATCTTGTCGGCACCTTCGAGAAACCGCTTTACGTGCGGACCGAGCCGCTGCTGTGCGCCCACTCCCGGGCCGGTCAGACGGCCTGTACCCGCTGCCTTGACCTGTGCCCCACCGGCGCGATCGTGCCGGACGGCGAACACGTCACCGTCGATCCGATGATCTGCGCCGGCTGCGGCGCCTGTTCGGCGGCCTGCCCGTCGGGCGCGATCAGCTATGACGCGCCGCCGGTCGACCTGACGATGCGCCGGGTGCAGACGCTGGCGAAAGCTTATCTCGACGCTGGCGGCACCGCGCCGCGCCTGCTGGTCACCGGCGCGCACGGGGCCGAGATGGTGCGCCTTGCCGCCCGCCACGGGCGCGGCCTGCCCGCCGACGTGATCCCGATGGAGGTCGACGCGGTGAACGGCTTCGGCCACGCCGAGATGCTGGCCGCGCTGGCCGCAGGCTTCGCCACCGTCACCGTGATGCCCACGCCCGGCACCGACCGCGACGCGCTGGCCGCGCAAGTGGCGCTGGTGACGGCGATCTCCGACGGGTCGGTCGCGGTGCTGGACACCAACGACCCCGACGCGATGACCGACGCGCTGTATGGCGCCGACACGCCCGCGCCGCGCGCCAATCCGGTGCGCCCGCTGGGCAGCCGCCGCCAGATCGCCCGGTCCGCCGCCAAGGGCCTGCGCCCCGATGCCGAGATACTCGCCCTGCCCGAAGGCGCGCCCTATGGCGCAGTGCTGGTCGACACCGACGCCTGCACCCTGTGCCTGTCCTGCGTGTCGCTTTGCCCGTCCGGCGCGCTTGGCGACAACCCGGACCTGCCGCAGCTTCGGTTCCAGGAAGACGCCTGCCTTCAGTGCGGCCTGTGCGCCAACATCTGCCCCGAGACCGCGATCACGCTGGAGCCGCGCCTGAACCTGACGCCGCAGGCGCTGGAACAGGTGGTCCTCCACGAGGAAGAACCCTTCCCCTGCGTCGAATGCGGCACGCTGTTCGGGGTGAAATCCACCATCGAACGGATCACGGCCAAGCTGGAAGGCCACGCGATGTACCAGAACCCGCAGGCGATCCGCATGATCCAGATGTGCGACGACTGCCGGGTGAACGCGCAGTACCACGCCGACAACTCGCCGCTGCGCGGGCCGGACCGGCCCCGCGTGCGCACCACCGACGACTACCTGTCGAAGCGCCGCGATCACTGATGCTGAAGCGGCGCCCCCAGGTCGGCGGGCTCCAGCCCGGCGACATAGGCCACGATGGCCTCGACCTCGTCCACGGTCATCTCGACCGGGACGATGGGCGACGGGCGGCTGATCGGGAACGGCTCGGTCACGCCCTCGACCTGGGTGAAGGCCGGGTGCGGGTTCAGGATGTAGAACACCTGAAACCGATATTCCCAGTCGTCGAAGGCGCGCAGCAGAAAGAAGGACGGCGTGCTGTCGATCGAGGTCATGCGCGTGTCTTCGGAAATGACGTGACAGCGCACGCAGTGGACGCGCGACGCCACAAGCCCGGCGCGCGCCAGTTCGGTGTCGATCTCGATCTCTTCGGGTGCGGCCTCGACCACTTCGGGCGGCCCGAACAGCGCGGCCCCATCCGGCGCGTAGCCGGTGATCGTCGCCAGCCCGACGTCCGAGGCGAACCAATCCGCCAGCCGCGCGGCCCCGTCGTTGTCGGACGACAGAACGGCGACGTGCCAGCTTTGATCCGGGCCGTCGAACACCGCGACGCCATCGTCGCCCAACGCAATGTCGGCCGCGTCGCCGGGTGCGACGACCTGAACTTTCACCTGCGTTTTCAACGAGAAGCGCGGCAAAGCATAGCGCAACACACCGCTATCCACCAGCGCCGCGGGCGCGGCCAGCCGGACCGTGCGGTCCTGTGCCGGTGCGGGAACGGGCGCGAGTGCCTGGGCGAGGATCAGAACGACCGCCGCCGCCAGTATCTGCCGGATGCCGTGCATGGACCGATCCTAGAAAGCGCGCAACCGAACCGTCAAGACAACTTGAACCAAGGGAAGGACAGACCATGAGCGAAGACTTCAACATGTCGATGCGCAAGTTCCTGAAGCAGGTGGGCGTCACCTCGCAGCAGGCCATCGAGGAAGCGATGCGCGACGCCGAGACGTCGGGCAAGGAATTCACCGCGACCGCCACCATCACGATCCCCGAGCTGGGACTGGAACACACGGTCAGCGGCACCATCAAGGGGCAGGACTGAAACTTGGCACTTGATCGAGACACCGTCCTTGGCCTGCTGAAACAGATCGACGATCCGATTTCCGGCAGCGACATCGTCGCCGCCGGGGTGATGCGGGCGCTGAACGTCGGCGACGCCGGCGACGTGCGCTTCGTGCTGGAGATCGACCCGAAGCGGGCCAAGGATTACGAGGCGGTGCAGGCCGCCGCCGAGACGGCGCTGAAACAGGCGGGCGCGGCCAAGGTTTCCATCGTGATGACCGGCCCGACATCGACGCCCGAGGCGCCGCCGGACCTGAAACCGCGCCGCGCCGCCGAGCCGCAGGGCCCGCAGAAGATCCCCGGCGTCGACCGCATCCTTGCCATCGCCTCCGGCAAGGGCGGCGTCGGCAAGTCGACCGTATCGGCCAACCTTGCCTGCGCGCTGGCGCAGCAGGGCCGCCGCGTCGGCCTGCTGGACGCCGACGTCTATGGCCCCTCGCAGCCCCGGATGCTGGGCGTGTCGGGTCGCCCCGCCTCGCCCGACGGCAAGACGATCCTGCCGCTGCGCAACCACGGCGTGACGCTGATGTCCATCGGCCTTCTGACCAACGAAGGACAGGCGGTGGTCTGGCGCGGGCCGATGCTGATGGGCGCGCTGCAGCAGATGATGACGCAGGTGCAGTGGGGCGCGCTGGACGTGCTGATCGTCGACCTGCCCCCCGGCACCGGCGACGTGCAGATGACGCTGGCGCAGAAGGCCCATGTCGACGGCGCGGTGATCGTGTCGACGCCGCAGGACGTGGCCCTGCTGGACGCCCGCAAGGGGATCGACATGTTCCAGCAGCTGAAGGTGCCGATCGTCGGCATGATCGAGAACATGTCGACCCATATCTGTTCCAACTGCGGCCACGAGGAACACGTCTTCGGCCACGGCGGCGTCGCGGCCGAGGCGGAAAAACTGGGTGTGCCGCTGCTGGCAGAGGTGCCGCTGCATCTGGATATCCGGCTGGCGTCCGACGGCGGCGCGCCCATCGTGGTGTCGCAGCCCGACAGCGCGCAAGCCAAGGCGTTTCAGGACATCGCCTCGAAACTGGTGGCCGAGGGCGCCGCGTGACCGAGCCGTCCTTTCCGCCGCTGTTCACGGGCGAGGCGGTGCGGGGCGATCCCTTCGCCGCCGCCTGCGCCCGTGCGGCAGCGGGGTGCGACGCCGGGCTGATCACCTACCGCCCCGCCCCCGAGCGGCTGGAGGCGGCCATCGTCTTCGCCCCCGAGGTGCCGCTGGCCGATGCCGTGCTGGCGCTGCCGGTCTGCGGCATCGGGTTCCAGAATGCGCTTGGCGCGCTGGCCCCGCCGTCGGTCGGGGTCTACCTTGGCTGGAACGGCGACATCCGCGTGAACGGCGGCCTGTGCGGTCGGCTGCGCATGGCGGCCGACACGCGCGACCCGCAAACCGTGCCCGGCTGGCTGGTGATCGGGCTGGACCTGATCGCGGTCGACGCGACCGAGGACCCCGGCGTCACGCCAGACACCACCGCCCTGTACAACGAGGGCTGCGGCGACATCGAACTGCCCCAGCTGCTAGAGGCATGGGCCCGGCACACGCTGGTCTGGCTGGGCCGATGGGAGGACGAGGGCGTCCGACCGATCCACAAGGAATGGATCGGCATCGCCCACGGCATCGACGAACAGGTGACGCAGGGCGGCGTCACGGGTACATTCACCGGCGTGGACGAACGGCTGGGGATGCTGCTGAAAAGCGGCGACACCACCCGGCTGATCCCGCTGACCGAGCTTCTGGAGGACCCCGCATGAAACTGGCCCGCGCCATTCACTTCGACGAAAGCGACAGCCGGGTGTTCCATTCGCCTGCGCGCACCGGCGAGTGGTGCATCTCGGGCGGGTTCGAGTTCTCGAACTGGACCGAGGCCGACCTGACCGGCAAGGCCCGGCAGGCCTTTGCGAACGGCTGGATGGGGCTGGAAACCTTCGGCCGCGTCACCTTCGTGGCAGTCACCACGCTGGAACCCGCCGAACACGAGGCGCTGTGCCGGGGGCTGGCCCGCCACTTCGTGACCTACTACGGCGCGCCCTCGGAAGAGGCCGCCCTGCCCGTCGCACGCGAGGAACTCGCCCAGATGATCGAACTGTGCGAGGATCACGCGCCCAACACCGTGCTGACGGTCGCCCGCGAGCTGACCGAGGCCGGCGTGCGCGAGGCCTACCGCGTGATCGAGGCGCAGGAGGCCGGGCTTGACCAGTTCGCCATCCACGGGAGTCTCGACGAATGAAGCTGACCCGACGCACCTTCCTTGGCTCTGCCGCCGCCACGCTGGCTTTGCCGCGGGCCGGTTTGGCGGCAGTCGCCGAGCTTCGCCCTGCCCCGGCAAACCTGCAAATCCTGCCGTCCGATTACCCGACCACCGACGTCTGGGGGTACGGCGGGATGCCCGGCCCCGAGATCCGGTTGCCGCAGGGCGCGCGGCTGGACCGGCGGCTGGTGAACGGGCTGGATCAGCCCACCACGATCCACTGGCACGGCCTGCGACTGCCCAACGCGATGGATGGCGTGGCTGGAATGACGCAGGACAGCGTCGCGCCGGGCGGCACGTTCGACTATGGCTTCGACCTGAAGGACGCGGGCACCTACTGGTACCACCCGCACGACCGCAGCTATGAACAGGTCGGCCGCGGGCTGGCCGGGGCGCTGATCGTGACCGAGGCGGACGCCCCCGAGGTCGACCGCGACGAGGCACTGGTCCTGCAGGACTGGCGGATGCAGCCCGACGGCACCATGGTCGAGGACTTCGGCGCGCTGCACGACATGGCGCACGCGGGGCGGATCGGCAACTACGTCACCGCGAACGGCCAGTCCTACATCGAACGTGACCTGCCGCTGCATGGCCGCCTGCGCCTGCGGCTGATCAACGCCGCCGCCTCGCGCGTCATGCAGATCGTGCACGCCGGTTTCACAGGCTGGACCGTGGCCGAGGACGGCCACCCGCTGGAAACACCGGCGGCCCTGCCCGAGATGCTGGTGCTGGGACCGGGCCAGCGCATGGACCTGATCGTCGATGTCAGCGCGACCGGCGACGAGACCGCCTATCTGGGGCTGGTCGAAGGCGACAGCGCGGCTGTTCTGTACGAGGTGACGCCGTCCGAGGCCGAACGCGACGCGGCCCGCGCCGCGCCCGCACCGCTTCCGCCCAACCCGCTTCCCCCGCTGGGCGACCTGTCCAAGGCCCGCGCGACCGAAGTGCGGATCGAGGGCGGCGCAATGGGCCGCATGACCGCCGCCCGTGCCGATGGTGTCGAGATGCCGATGCAGGATCTGGTCCAGCAAGGTCTGGTCTGGGCGCTGAACGGCGCGGCCGGTGTGCCCGACACGCCCATCGCCACGGTGTCACCGGGCGAGACGCTGCGGATGCCGCTGATCAACGACACCGCATGGCCACACGTCATGCACCTGCACGGCCATCCGTTCCGCGTGATCGAAGGCGACCGCCCCGGCGGCCCGTGGCGCGACTCGGTCCTCGTGATGCCGGGCGACCGGACCGAAATCGCCTTCGTCGCCGAGGAACCCGGCGACTGGATGTTCCACTGCCACATGCTAGACCACTCGGCCAGCGGCATGATGCATTGGGTGAAGGTCGGCTGACAGACACCAGAATTTTCTGGAAAATTCTGGCGCGCAGGATCTTCTGGAAGATCCTGCTACCTCACCGCCCCGATCGAGCTTTCCAGTAGGTGCCGCGTGTACGGGTGTTCGGCCTGCAGCGCGCGCATCTTCTCGACGCCCAGCAGTTCCACCACCTCGCCGGTCTGCATCACCGCGATCCGGCCGCACAGGTGCCCCACGACGCCAAGATCGTGCGAGACCATGATGTAGGTCAGGCCATGCTCGGCGCGCAGTTCCGCCAGCAGGTTCAGGATCTCGGCCTGCACGCTGACGTCCAGCGCCGAGGTCGGTTCGTCCAGCAGCAGCACGCGCGGCTCTGGCGCCAGCGCACGGGCGATGGCGACGCGCTGGCGCTGGCCGCCCGACAGCTGGTGCGGATACCGAAAGCGAAAGCCCGGCCCCAGCCCCACGTCACGCAGCAGCTTGTCGATGCGGGCGTCGATGTCCTTGAACCCATGCAGGCCCAGCACCTCGGACAGCACCCGGTCCACCGTCTGACGCGGGTGGAGCGAGGCATAGGGATCCTGAAACACCATCTGCACGGTCTTGTAGAACTTCGGGGTGCGGGCCACGCCAAGCGGCTCTCCCATCACCCGCATCTCGCCGTTCCATGTCGGCACCAGCCCGGCGATGGCGCGCAGCACCGTCGACTTGCCCGATCCGCTTTCCCCGACAAGGCCGAAGCTTTCGCCCTCGGCCACGTCGAAGCTGACATGCTTCACGGCGTCGGTGCGCGCGGCGCCCTCGCCGAACCAGACGTTCAGGTCCTTGATCTCAAGCGCGTTCACAGCAGGGCACTCACGGATGGGGCCTCGCGCCAGGCGGGGTCGCGTTGCAGCACCTCCAGCCGGTCGCGGGGGTGTTCGAGGTCGGGGACCGAGTTCAGCAGCCCTCGCGTGTAGGGATGGGTCGCCTCGTTCAGGCGGCCCGCCTCGCAGACTTCGACGATGCGCCCGGCGTACATGATCACGATCCGGTCGCAGAACTTCGACACAAGGTTCAGGTCGTGGCTGATGAAGATCAGCCCCATCCCCCGCTCGCGCACCAGTTCGTCCATGATTTCCAACACCTGCAACTGGACGCTCACGTCCAGCGCCGAGGTCGGTTCGTCCGCGATCAGGATCTCGGGGTCCGGGATCAGCATCATCGCGATCATGATGCGCTGCCCCATGCCGCCGGAGACCTCGTGCGGGTACAGGTCGAAGACCCGCTCGGGCTCGCGGATCGCCACGCGGTCCAGCATCTCAAGCGCGCGGGTCCGGGCCACGGATTTCGACACCTTTTCGTGGGTGCGCAGCGCCTCGGTGATCTGCTGGCCGACCGTCATCACCGGGTTCAGCGAGAACTTCGGATCCTGCATGATCATCGACGCCTTGTGGCCGCGCAGCTTGCGCATCCGGGTTTCCGGCACGTTCAGGATATCCTCGCCGTCCATCTCCATCCGATCGGCGGTGATGAAGCCCGGCTTGCGGATCAGGCGCAGGATCGCGCGTCCGGTCATCGACTTGCCGGACCCGGATTCGCCCACGATACCAAGCCGTTCGCGGCCAAGGCTGAAGCTGATGCCGCGCACCGCGTCGAAGATGCCGTTGCGTGTCGGAAAGCGCACCCACAGGTTTTCGATGTCCAGAAGGTTGGTCTGGGTCACTGGCCGCCCTCCTTCGGATCGAGCACGTCGCGCAGACCGTCGCCCAGCAGGTTGAACGCAAGCGAGATCGAGAAGATCGCCAGACCGGGGATTGTCGCGACCCACCAGTAATCAAGGATGTACTTGCGCCCTTCCGAGATCATCGCGCCCCATTCCGGCGACGGCGGCTGCGCCCCAAGGCCCAGAAAGCCAAGGCCGGCGGCGGTCAGGATGATGCCCGCCATGTCCAGTGTGACCCGGATCACCAGCGACGAGATACACAGCGGCCAGATGTGCCGCGTGATGATCCGCGCGGTCCCCGCACCCTGAAGCTTAATCGCGTGGATATAGTCGGAATTGCGGATCGTCAGCGTCTCGGCCCGCGCGATCCGCGCATAGGGCGGCCACGCCGTCAGCGAGATCGCCAGCACCGCGTTCTCGATCCCCGCCCCCAGCGCCGCCACGAAGGCCAGCGCAAGGATCAGGCGCGGGAAGGCAAGGAAGATGTCGGTGAAGCGCATCAACAGCACGTCGATCCAGCCGCCCATGTAGCCCGAGATCGTCCCGATCAGCAGGCCCAGCAGCGGCGCGACCATCGCCACCAGCAGGACGATGTAGATCGAGATCCGCGCGCCATAAAGCAGCCGCGAGAAGATGTCCCGCCCAAGGCTGTCGGTCCCGAACAGGTGCCCGTCCGTCCCCGGCGGCTGAAGGCGCGCGGCGAGATCCTGCGCGAAGGGATCCTGTGTGGCCAGAAGCGGCGCGAAAATCGCGCACAGGATCAGGAAGACCAGAATGATCAGCCCGACCATCGCCAGCGTGTTGGACCGGAACGACAGCCAGCCCTGATACCACGCGGCAGCGCGGGCCTGCCTGCGCGAAGTCGGCTCTTCCGCCAGCAGCCAGTCGCGCAGCCCTTGTTTTTGAACAGTCTCGGTCATTTCGACCTCGGATCGAAGAAGCGGTACAGCAGGTCAGAGAAGATGTTCAGGCACACGAAGATGGTGCCGATCACGATCGTCCCGCCAAGGACCGAGTTCATGTCGTTCGCCAGCAGCGACGTGGTGATGTACTGACCGATGCCGGGCCATGCGAAGATGATCTCGGTCAGCACCGAGCCCTCCAGCAGATTGGCATAGGCCAGCGCGATCACCGTGATCAGCTGGATGCGGATGTTGCGGAAGGCATGCTTCCAGATGACGGTGCTTTCCGACAGCCCCTTCACACGCGCCGTGGTCACGTATTCCGAATTCAGCTGTTCCAGCATGAACGAGCGGGTCATCCGGCTGATGTAGGCCAGCGAGTAATAGCCCAGCAGCGAGGCGGGCAGGATGATGTGGCTGAACGCGTCCTTGAACACGGCCCATTCGCCGCGCAGCAGGCTGTCGACCAGCAACATGCCGGTGATCGGCTCGACGATCCCCTGATAGAAGATCCCGACCCTCCCCGGACCGGCCACCCATGCGAGGATGCCGTAGAACAGCAAAAGGCCCACAAGCCCCAGCCAGAAGATCGGCATGGAATACCCGATCAGCCCGACGAAGCGGCTGACCTGATCGATCCAAGAACCGCGCCGGACGGCGGCCACGACGCCCAGCGGCACGCCAAGGAACACGCCGATCAGCGTGCCCAGCGTCGCCAGTTCCAGCGTGGCCGGGAATACCCGCGCGATGTCGTCGGCGACCTGCTGTCCGGTGCGGATCGAGGTGCCGAAGTCACCTTGCAGCACGTTTCCGACGTAGATGCCGAACTGCACGATCAGCGGCCTGTCCAGCCCCAGCTCGCGGAAGGTCTCGTCGTACTGCGCCTGCGTTGCCCGTTCGCCGATCACGGCGAGAACCGGGTCGATCGGCATCACGCGGCCGATCATGAATGTCACGAAAAGAAGTCCCAGAAGCGTTGCCGCCACCGTCGCGAAGGTCGCGCCGGTCTTCTTTGCCCAAGGCGGAACGGGCGGCTTGCGCCGCCCGCCCGGAATGTTGACCTGTTCTACCACTGTGCGGCGCTTACTTCGTGATGACCCAGTAGGACACCGCGGTGGTCGCACCACCGGCAACGAAGTTCTCGACGCTTTCGCCCATCGCGTTCTGTTCGATCTGCTGGAACATCACGCCGAACGGCGAGACCTGCTGGTGCTCTTCCTGCAGCGCCATGTACATCTCGGCCCGGGTCGCGGTGTCGTTCTCGACGACGGCGGCAAGGGTTTCCTCGCTCATTTCCGGGATGCCCCAAGCGTTACGCCAAGCCAGAAGACCGGTCGCGCCCGCTTCGTCCGAGTTGTCGGGGTTGTAGGCAAAGGTACCGGCGTTGGTGTTGGGGTCGGGATAGTCCGGGCCCCATGCGCCAAGGTAGATGTCGTGTTCACGCGCGCGGTAGCGGTCCAGCGTCTGGGCGCCGGTGCCGACGATCAGTTCGATGTCACAGCCAAGCTGGCCCCACGTGTTCTGCAGCGACTGGCCGATGTCCATCCGCTCNTGCGCNTCGCGNACCGAGATCNNGATCGGGCCGCANTCNGNANAGCCNGATTCNGCCAGNGCNGCCTTGGCNNNGTCCATGTCGTAGGTNAANGGCTTGNNNTCCAGCGCGCCNAGGAAGGTCAGCGGCAGGAAGGCCTGNTGCACGGTGNACTGGCCNTTGAGGAANNNGTNNGCCATGCCTTNGTAGTCGNNNGCNNANTTCAGNGCNTCNANCACCTTNGGNTCGGCCAGCATNTCGNNCTTCTGGTTGGCCGAGAAATACATCAGNCGGCCGCGCAGNTCGTCGACGANCTTCACGCCGTCNNNGNCGNCNAGNCCGGCNANGTCNTCGGGCGANAGGTTGCGNGCNACGTCGATGTCNCCGCGTTCCAGCANCAGGCGCTGGGTNGCNNNTTCCTGNATGTGCTGGACGATCACCCGNTCCATCGCCGGNGCNTCGCCGCCGTAGTTNGGGTTCAGNTCCATCAGCACNNNTTCGTTCGGCTTCCANTCNNCCACCTTGTAGGGGCCGGAACCNGCGGTGTTGGTGCGCAGCCANNCGTTGCCCATGTCNCCGTCGACCTCGTTGGCCATGACGGTTTCNNTGTCNACGATGCCNCCGATGGTGGCGGTCAGGCAGTTCAGNACGAAGGACNGNGCNTANNGCTNNTCCAGCNTGANCNNNAGCGTNNTGTCATCGGTGGCGACGATNGTNTCNTCGACNTTNTCGGNNGTNANGCCGAACTGCGTCAGGATGAANGACGGCGTCTTGTTCAGCAGCACCGCGCGGCGCAGCGAGAACTCGGCATCCTTGGCGGTCACCGGGTTGCCGGACGAGAAGACGTGGCCTTCGGCGATCGTGAAGGTGATGGTCTTGCCGTCTTCCGAGATTTCCCAGCTTTCAGCCAGCTGCGGGCCGAAACCGGCATCAAGATCCATCGGATCGAAGTTGACCAGTTTCTCGTACACGTTGCGCGACACGTCAGCGCCCGCGAATTCGAAGCTTTCGGCCGGGTCGAAGGTTTTGATGTCGTCGATCCGGTTGGCGATCACCAGCATGTTCGGCGGCGTTTCGGCCATGACGGGGGTCAGCGAAGTCCCCAGCATCAGCGCGGTCAGGGCCGCGACCTTGAACGTCTTGAATTGTTTCACGTGTCTTACTCCCAGTTGGTTTTTGTGTGCCCCGGCCGCTCGTTGGCGACCGGGTTGGTGGTTCGTTGACCTATTGTCCCCACGTCAGGCGCAAAACGCGCAACCAGTTTCCGTGGGCCAGCTTCTTCATCAGTGCGTCGTCTACCCCGTTGTCCCGCATCGCGGTCCGCAAATTGGGCAGACCTGCACAATCCTTGATCCCCTTCGGTATCAGCGCACCGTCGAAGTCAGAACCAATGCCTACGCGGTCCTCGCCCAGAAATTTTATCAGATGGTCAAGATGTCTCATCATGACGTCAAGCCCGAAATCGTCATCCATCTTGCCATCGGGTCGCAGGAAGGCGGACGCGAAGTTGATTCCGACCATCCCGTCGCTGTCCGCGATCATCTCTAGCTGGCGGTCGGTAAGGTTGCGCGCATGGGGACAGACCGACCACGCGTTCGAGTGGGTCGCGACCAGCGGCGCGTCCGAAATAGCGGCGACGTCCTCGACCCCTTTGCCATTCAGGTGGCTGAGGTCGATCATGATCTTCAGCGCGTTGCATTCCTTCACCAAAGCCTTGCCCGCCTCGGTCAGACCGCCGCTGATGTCGGGGTCGGACGGATAGCGGAACGGCACCCCTTCCCCGAAAATCGTGGGCCGGGACCAGACCGGACCAAGCGAGCGCAGGCCCCGTGCGTGGAAGTCGTGCAGCTCTTTCAGGTCGGGGCCGATCGCCTCGACCCCCTCGATGTGCATGACGGCGGCCATCCGTTCGCCACGCTTCAGCACCTCGTCGATCTCGTCGGCGGTGCGACAAATGGTCAGCGCACCCGCGTCCTCCAGCGCCTCGATCACGCCGAAGCCGTCCAGCGTGGTGGTCAGCGCCTCTGCCGGGTCCAGCATCGGCGGCAGCGGCAGGTCGTACTGCGGCTTCTGCATCTCGTCGAAATCGACAGAGGCCCCGGCCGGGCTGGGCACGAAGATGGCGAAGAAGCCGCCCCCGAATCCGCCCGCCTTCGCACGCGGCAGGTCGATATGGCCGTCCGGAAGCCCGTCGACCACGCCCTGAGGCGTGACCGAGCCGCGCAGCAGACGCAGGACAAGGTCGTTGTGACCGTCGAAAAAGGGGACTGGTTCGGGCGATGTCATGGGCAGGTCCTGTATGGCTGATGCCAAAGGGCTAGACCCATTCACGCGGAATGACCATTCCCCGGACACCACGCAGCCGCAGCGTCCGGGAGGTCAGAGTTTTTGGTATCGGGACGGCCGGCGCCTAGTCGCGCAGGCTGGGGTCGTCCTCGTTCCCGCGCGCGACAAGGTCGCGGTCGCTTTGCAGTTCCAGCCACATCGCGTTCATCACGGCGAACACGGCGGCCAGCGGAAGGCCAAGGATCCAGGCGAAATACCACATCGTCGCGTCTCCTTCAGTACAGGGTTTCGGAATTGCCGGTCACGTCGTCCTCGGTCACCTTGCCCCACAGGACCCGGTAGACCCACGCCGTGTAGGCAAGGATGATCGGCATGAAGATGACCGTGGCCACCAGCATCACGAACAGCGTCTGGTGCGAGGACGACGCGTCCCATACCGTCAGCGAACTGTCCGGCGACAGCGACGACGGCAGGATGAACGGGAACATCGTCAGGCCCACGGACGAGATCGCGCCGAAGATGCCCAGCTTGGACCACAACAGCGCCGACACTTCGCCGCCGGACCGGATCGCCCGCACCGCCATCGCCATGCCGAGGAAACCCAAGCCAGGCGCGATGGCGATCCACGGACGGTCGGCATAGGCCGCCATCCACGACACGCCGCGCGTCACCTCGGTGTACAGCGGGTTCGACGGGCCGTCCGGCGCGGCCTCGGTCACCAGCGCATAGCCGTCGATCCCGAAGGCCAGCCACAGCCCCGCCACCGCGTACAGCACGATGGTCAGCACGCCGGTCATCCCGCCGATGTTCTGCGCGCGGGTCTGCACGAAGCCCTCGGTCTTGATCGACAGCCACGCGGCGCCATGCGTCAGCAGCATCGACAGCGACACCAGACCGCACAGCAGCGCGAAGGGGTTCAGCAGGCCGAACAGCTTGCCGAAGGCGGAACCGGGATACAGCGGGTACAGGTCCTGCGTCAGTTCGAACGGCACGCCCTGCAGGACGTTGCCCACCGCGACGCCGAACACCAGCGCCGGGACCGCGCCGCCGACGAACAGCGCCCAGTCCCAGCCCGACCGCCATGCGGCGCTGTCGCGCTTGGACCGGTATTTGAACCCGACCGGCCGCAGGATCAGCGCGGCAAGGATCAGGAACATCGCAAGGTAGAACCCCGAGAAGCTGACCGCGTACAGAGGCGGCCACGCGGCGAAGATCGCCCCGCCGCCAAGGATGAACCACACCTGGTTGCCTTCCCAAACGGGGCCGATGGTGTTGATCACCACGCGGCGTTCCACATCGGTGCGCCCCACGAAGGGCAGCAACGCGCCAACCCCCATGTCGAAGCCGTCCGTCAGCGCGAAGCCGATCAACAGCACCCCCAGCAGCAGCCACCAGACCACGCGCAGCAGGTCATAACTGAACAGTTCGTAAAGGATCATGGCGCTTACTCCGCGGGGGTGCCGACCGGGCCACGCAGGCGGGCTTCATGCCGCGCGGTCCAGACTTCGGTTTCATCGACATCCTGATGCGGGCCCTTGCGGATGTATTTCAGCATCAGGCCCATCTCGACGATGAAGAGGATGGTGTAGAAGGCGACGAACCCGGCCAGCGTCAGCAGCAGGTCGGTGACCGACAGGTTGCTGGCCGACAGCGCCGTGGGAAGCACCCCGTCCACCGTCCACGGCTGGCGACCGAACTCGGCCACGATCCAGCCCATCTCGGCCGCGATCCACGGGGCCGGAATGATCCAGACCGCCGCATGCAGCGCCCAGCGGGGATAGGTCTGTCCCTTGAAGGACGAGCGGTAGAAGAAATACGCCATCACCGCGATGAACGAGAAGCCCAGCACCACCATGATCCTGAACGCCCAGAACAGCGGCCAGACGGTCGGGACCGTATCCCAGGACGTCGTCTCGATCAGCGCGTCGTCGGCGTCCCTCGGGTCGTCGACATACCGCTTCAACAGCATGGCATAGCCAAGGTCGTCGGAATGCTCCTCGAAGGTGGCGCGCACCTCGGGCGGGGTCGCGTCGCGCTCGGCCCGGATCGTCATCAGCGCATCATATGCGACGATGCCCGACCGGATGCGGTCCTCGGCCTCGGCCACCAGATCGGCGATGCCGGGGATCTCGGTGTTCAGCGACCGGGTCCCGATCAGCCCCATGACCCACGGGATCTCAAGCGCATAGTGCGTTTCGCGCGCCTCTTGATCCGGGAAGCCGACCAGCGTGAAGGCGGCAGGCGCCTCGTGGGTTTCCCACATCGCCTCGATCGCGGCGAGCTTCATGCGCTGGTTGTGCGAGGTTTCGTACCCGGACTCGTCGCCCAGCACCACGACCGACAGGGCCGAGGCAAGACCGAAGGACGCGGCCACGGTGATCGACCGCTTGGCAAGCTCGGTGTGGCGCCCCTTCAGCAGGTACCACGCCGACACGCCCAGCACGAACACCGACGCCGTGACATAGCCAGCGGACACGGTGTGCACGAATTTCGACTGCGCCACGCTGTTGAACATGACCTCGAAGAACGACGTCATTTCCATCCGCATGGTGTCGGGGTTGAACTCTGCCCCCACCGGGTTCTGCATCCAGCCGTTGGCGATCAGGATCCACAGCGCCGAGAAGTTCGAGCCGATGGCGACCAGCCACGCGACGACAAGGTGCGCGGTCTTCGACAGCTTGTCCCAGCCGAAGAAGAACAGCCCGACGAAGGTGGCTTCGAGGAAGAAGGCCATCAGCCCCTCGATCGCCAGCGGTGCGCCGAACACGTCGCCCACATAATGCGAATAGTACGACCAGTTCATCCCGAACTGGAATTCCATCGTGATGCCGGTGGCGACACCCAGAACGAAATTGATTCCGAACAGCGTGCCCCAGAACTTGGTCATCTGCCGCCAGATCGGACGGTCGGTCATGACATAGACCGTCTCCATGATCGCGACGAGAATGGACAGACCAAGCGTCAGGGGTACGAACAGGAAATGATACATGGCGGTCAGGGCGAATTGCAGCCGTGACAGCTCTACGACATCGAGTTCCATACCCAATTTCTCCCAATCTTGCGCAAGGGTTGATTCGGGACCCCGCGCTTAACGTAAAACACATATTCCCAATACGTGTTATGAAGCTCCGTCACAAAACGACGCGCTTGCACTCAGCGAATACCCGGTGACCGGCATTGCGGTGGAGTGTCGCAAGGATCGCCGTGTCCGGCAGGGCGGCGCGCAGGCCGTCCAGAACACGGGCGGCGGTTTCGTCGTCCAGCCCCTCGGTCGGTTCGTCCAGCAGCAACAGCCGGGGCCGCCGCAGGATCGCGCGGGCGAGTGTAACACGCCGCGTCTGCCCGCCCGAAAGCCCCGCGCCGGTTTCGCCCAATCGGGTGTCCAGCCCGTCCCGGTCGCGCAGCGCGTCGCCCATGTCGACAGCGTCCAGCGCCCGCCACAGGTCGTCGTCCGGGGTGTCCGACGGCGCGGCAAGCGCAAGGTTGTCGCGGATCGTGCCGCCGATCAGCACGCTGCGTTGCGGCACCATCGTCACCGCGACGCGCAGGTCCGCCTCTGGCCAATCGCCCGGCGCCCTGCCCGCAATGGCGATCCGCGTATCGCCCACGGCCCAGAGCGCGGCGATCTTCAGAAGCAGCGTCGACTTGCCCGCGCCGCTGGGACCGGTCAGCGCCAGTCCCCCGCCCGGCTTCAACTCGAAGGACAGCGCACCATCCTCCACCGTCAGAAGCGGTCCGTCTGCCGCCGGACCCGCGCGGTCCGGTGCGCCCGCGCGGCCGATGTCCACCCGCCGCGCGGCATCAACCATGCGGCCCAATTCGCCCAATCCGCGCCGAAGCGGCGGCAAGGCCTCGGCCAGACCCAGCGCGACGAAGAAGCCGATGGCGGCAGGCGCGGGCGGCGCCCCGTTGGACACCAGCCAGCCCCCCACCAAAAGCGCCAGCGCCGCCGCCAGCGTGGACAGGGCCGACAGGACGACCCCCGCGCGCCGATCCATCCGGTCCAGCGTGCGCGCCGCATCTCGGGCGGCCGCGTCCTGCGTGGCAAGCGCCGCCTCGCGCCCCGGCAGCCCGCCCGCCAGCACCAGCGCCGCCCGGTCGCGCATCGCATCGATCAGCCCGGTGCGCAGGGCCTGCGCCTGCCGCTCGCCCTGCGCCGACGGCGCAATCGCGCGACGCCCCAGCAGCCACAACGCCAGCACCGCCCCCGGCAGATAGCCTGCCGCCACCGCCACCGCGACCGGCAGGCCCGACAGCCACGCCAGCATCGCGAAGGCCAGCGCATGGGTCGCCAGCGCCGCCAAGGCGGGAAGAAACAGCCGCAGCACCAGCCCGTCCAGCGCGTCGACGTCGGCCACGATCCGGGTCAGCGCCGCCTCGCCCCGCAGCCGCATAAGCGCCCGCGCCCCCTGCCCGGCCTGTCGCCGCAGCAGGTCCACCCGCAGCACCGCCAGCGCCCGCAGCGTGGCGTCGTGGGTCAGCACCCGCTCGCCATAGCGCGCCGCCGTGCGGCCCAGCGCCAGCAGCCGCACCCCCGCCGAGGGGCGGAAGACGTCGAAGGCGATACCGATGCCCGCCAGCCCCGCCACGCCGGTGGCGGTGATGAACCAGCCCGACAGCCCCAGCAGCGCCGCGNCCATCACCAGCACCAGCACCGACAACAGCGCGCCCCGCGCCATCGCGCGGCGGTCGGCGGTCAGAAGCCGCCACAGGATGCGCAACAGCGGCGTCACAGCGCGATCTCCCGGTCCAACGCCTTGGCCAGTGCGGGGTCGTGTGTGGCAACCAGCAGCGTGCGGCCCTGATCGCGCAGCCCGGTCAGCGCGGCTACGATCTGCGCCGCCGTCTCGGGGTCGAGGTCGGCGGTCGGCTCGTCNGCAAGGATCAGATCGCCGCCCGAGGCCACGGCACGCGCCAGCATCAGCCGCCGCGCCTCGCCCCCCGACACCCCGCCGCCGCTTTCGCCCAGCCGCGTCGCCAGCCCCTCCGGCAACCGGTCCACGATGTGCCGCGCCTGCACAAGGTCCAGCGCGGCCCACGGATCGGCGCCCGCGCCGCGCGGGTCCAGGAAGTCCGCCAATGTCACATCCGGGAAGTGCGGCACCTGCGGCAGCCACGCCAGCCGCGCCCGCCACGCGTCGGCGGTGTCGGCGTCCAGCGCATGTCCGCAGACCGTGATGCGCCCGTCGGCCAGTGGCACCAGCCCCGCGACGGCGGCCAGCATCGTTGTCTTGCCAACGCCCGACGGGCCGGTCAGGGCCACCGCTTCGCCCGCCCGAAGTTGCAGCGACGGCAGCGGCNCCGCCCGCCCCGGCAAAGCCGCCGCGCCGTGCAGGTCCACCGATAGCGGCCCGTCCAGCGGCGCCGTTGCCGCGCCCGTCCCGATCAGCGCCACCCGGTCGGCCGCATCCAGCGCGTCGAGTTCCGCCACCACCGAGATCCCGGCGGCCCGGTCGTGCCATGCGGCGGCAAGGTCGCGCAGGGGCTGGAAGTACTCGGGCGCGATCAGCAGCAGGAACAGCCCCTGCGCNAGCGTCATCTGCCCGCCCCATGTGCCGAACCCGATCTCGCCCAGCAGCGAGAAGCCCACGAACACCGCGACCATCGCCACGCCCAGCGCCGCGAACAGTTCCAGCACGGTGGACGACAGGAAGGCGATGCGCAGCACGGCCATCGTCCGGTCGCGCAACGCCTCGGCCCGGTCGCGGAAATCCTGCGCCGCGCGGTCGGCGGCGCCCAGAAGCCGCAGGTCGAGCAGCGCGGACAGCCGGTCCATCAGCATGCCGTTCATGCCGCCGATCTCGTCCAGCTGGCGGCGCGACGCCTGCTCTGCCGCCATGCCCACCAGCGCCATGAACAACGGGATCAGTGGCCCCGCGACCAGCAGAACCAGCCCCACCGCCCAGCTTTGCGAGAAGGCGAGCGCAAGAAACACCAGCGGCAGCACCCGCGTGCGCGTCATGGCGACGTGATAGCGGGTGATCCACGGTTGCAGCATCGGCAGCTTCTGCACCGCGAGCGCAGCCACGGCGGCAGAGCTTTCCGGCCCCGGCGCGCGGATTTCGCGTTCGATCAGCGCGGCGCGTTCGCGGGCGATGGTGCGGTCGGCGGCCTCGAACAGCAGCGCGCCCGCGCGGGCGTCGAGCGCGGCGCGCAGCAGCCCGCCCAGCGCAAACAGCCCGGCGCCCAGCGCGGTGCGGCCCAACGCCGTGTCGCCCGCCGCCCAGCCGGAAATGACCCATGCGATGCATGCGGCCTGCGCGGGCCAGATCAGCCCGGCCAGCACCGCCAACGCGCCCGCTTGGGTCAGGCCATGCCGGACGGGCGCGATGATGCGCGCCGTGGCCCGGGCCTGCGGGCTTTGCTGCTGGGTGTCCGTCATCGGGTGTCGTCCTGTTCGCGCCGGGACCCTGCACCCCTGCGGCGCCGGGTCCAAGCCGAATCCGCGCCCTGCGACGCCGACGCGCAGTCGGAACCGCTTTCCTTGCGCCGCTGCCTGCGGCAGCTTTGGCGCGTCAGCCAGCCAACAAAGGAGCCAGCATGTCCGCCCTACCCGCCCCGGAAGTCCCGGTCCTTGGCCGCGTGCAAAGCTTTCTCAAGCAGATCGTCTATGGCGGCAACGACGGCATCGTCACCACCTTCGCGATCGTCGCGGGCTATGCCGGTGCGGCGGCGGACGGCGCCGGGAAGGTCGGCGCGCTGGCGGTGCTGGTGTTCGGGCTGGCGAACCTTGTCGCGGACGGGGTGTCGATGGGGATGGGAGAGTTCCTGTCCACCCGGTCCCAGCGCGATCTGTACCGCTCGCGCCGGGCCGCGGGTCTCGCCCGGTTCCGCGACCGGCCCGAGGCCGCGCGGGCCGAGATCGCCGGGCTGCTGGCGGCGCGGGGGCTGGCGCCCGACGATGCCGAAGCCGCCGCGCGGTATCTGTCCCGCAGCCCCGAACTGGCCGCAGACATCCGGCTGTCCTATGGCGAGGGGCTGACCGACATGCGGCTTGCCCGCCCGCTGAGCGAGGGTCTGACCACCTTCGCGGCCTTCATCGTCTTCGGCCTGCTGCCGCTGGCGCCCTACCTGCTGCTGGACGCCGGGCACGCCAACGCCCTGCCCCTGTCGGTCGGGGCCACCTTCGGCGCTTTGCTGGCGCTTGGCCTGCTGCGCTGGCGCGCCATCGGACAGGGGGCGCTGACCGCCGTGGGCGAAACCGTGGGCGTCGGCGCGCTGTGTGCTGCCGTCGCCTATCTGACCGGCGCGCTTGTCGGTGGGTAGGCGGCGGCGGGTAGGCAGCGGCGGCGGATCGCGCTAACAGTCCCGGAGCACCCCATCCAGGAGCCCTGCCCGTGCCCGAAGCCGTGCCCGAAACCGAGCCCGAAACCGCCCCCCGCGTTCTTATCACCGGAACCGCCGGTTTCATCGGTTTCCACCTTGCGCAGGTTCTGCTGAAGGACGGCTTCCGGGTGCATGGCTATGACGGGATGACGGATTACTACGACGTCTCGCTGAAACGCCGCCGCCACGCGATCCTGCTGCAGAACGAGGGCTTCTCTGCCACCGAAGGAATGCTGGAGGACGAGGCGCTGTTCGCCCGCGTCGCCCGCGACTTCGCGCCAGACATCATCGTTCACCTCGCCGCGCAGGCCGGGGTGCGCTATTCGCTGGAGGCGCCGCGCGCCTATCTCGACGCCAACGTGATCGGCACCTTCAACGTGATGGAAGCCGCGCGCGAGCTGAAGGTGGCGCACCTGCTGATGGCCTCGACCTCGTCCGTCTACGGCGCGAACGAGGACATGCCCTATGCCGAGACCGACAAGGCCGACACGCAGCTGACGATCTACGCCGCGACGAAGAAGGCGACGGAATCGATGTCGCACGCCTATGCCCACCTGCACGGCATCCCGACGACGATGTTCCGGTTCTTCACCGTCTACGGTCCGTGGGGGCGGCCCGACATGGCGCTGTTCAAGTTCGTCGACGCGATCCTGAACGACCGCCCCATCGACGTGTTCAACCACGGCGAAATGTACCGCGATTTCACCTATGTCGAGGATCTGGTGCATGGCATCCGCCTGCTGATCGACGCGGTGCCCGAGCGCCCCGCCGACGCGTCGCAGATCGAGGACGGCGACAGCCTGTCCCCCGTCGCGCCGTGGCGGGTGGTGAACATCGGCAACTCGGACAAGGTGCGGCTTCTGGATTTCGTCGACGCCATCGAGGCCGAGTTGGGCGTTCCGGCCCGCCGCAACATGATGGACATGCAGCCCGGCGACGTGCCCGCGACTTGGGCCGACGCATCGCTGCTGCAGCGCCTGACCGGCTATCGCCCGCAGACCGACGTGCGCGAGGGGATCGCGCGGTTCGTCGCGTGGTACCGTGAGTATTACGGCCGCTGAACGTCGGGGGCTTTGAAGTTAGGGGGGCTTTGCCCACTTCTAATAAGTCTGGGGGGCTTTGCCCCCCGGGGGCCTTCGGCCCTCCCCCCAGGATATTTCCGGACAGAAGAAGCAGGGGCGCTTTCCAAATCGGGGGCGCGCCGCTAGCGTCCGGGTGTCTGAAGGGAGGAGCGGACATGGCCGACTTGCGCGTCGCCGTTATCGGTGCGGGAATCATCGGGGGCACCCATATCGCCACGCTGGGGCGAAGCCGGGGTGTGGCGCTGTGCGCCGTGGTCGACCCGACCGACGCCGGTGCGGCGCAGGCCGCCGAACAGGGCGTGCCGCATTATCGCGACGTCTCGGACTTGCTGGACGCCGGAGGCGCCGACGCGGCGGTGGTGGCCACGCCGAACCACACCCACGTTCCGATCGCGACGGTCCTGTTGCAGGCGGGCCTTCCCGTGCTGCTGGAAAAGCCGGTCGCCAACAGCGTGGCCGAGGGGCTGGAACTGCAGGCGGTCGTCGAGGCAACCGGGGTTCCGCTTCTGGTGGGGCATCACCGGCGGCACAACCCGATGGTCAAGGCGGCGCGGGCCGCCATCGCGGACGGTCTGTTCGGCACGCTGGTCACCGCCAACGTGCAGGCCGTGATGGCGAAACCGGCGGCCTATTTCGACGTCAAATGGCGCAGCCAGCCGGGGGCCGGTGGGGTGATGGCGATCAACCTGATCCACGAGATCGACCTGCTGCGGCACCTGTTCGGCGAGATTTCCGAAGCGCAGGGGCTGGTCTCGGGCGCCGTGCGCGGGCTGGAGGTCGAAGACAGCGCCGCCGCGATCCTGACCTTCGCAAACGGCGGCATCGCCAGCGTCGTGACGACCGACGCCGGGTGCGGGCCTTGGACCTATGACCTTGGGTCCGGCGAAAGCCCGCGCCTGCCGGTGCATGACATCTATGCGCACAGCTATGCCGGGACGAAGGCCGGCATGTCGCTGCCGGACGCGGCGTTCTGGACCCATCCCGGCACGCCGGACTGGTTCGACCGGATGGCACGCGGGACGCTGGACTTTGCTCCGGCCGATCCGTTCGTCGGGCAGATGGAGCATTTCGGCGCGCTGGCGCGGGGCGACACCGCGCCGCTGGTCAGCTGCGCCGATGGTATCGCAAACATGGCGGTGATCGAGGCGATCCGGCGCTCGGCGGAAACCGGGGAACGGGTGCGCCTGTGACCCGGCGCGCACCGGCCGTGGCGAGTGTCGCATTTTTGCATGGCCGCCCGGAAAACGGCCCTCTTACAGCGCGTTAACCATTTCGGAATCGCCGACGTGGGGGCAAGCTAAGGTTGTCTGGGGAGACATGCGAACAGGGTAATGATTGAACCCTTTTCCGGCGGCGGGTGCGGCGGCGGCCCGTTGCAGGGCAGCGCCTCGCCCGTGACCCTTGCCGTCTTCGCGCCCTCCCCTGCGACGTTGAAGATATGCCGGGGACCCCCATGCGCACCACCGCACTTGCGAAATGCCTTTCCGCCCTTCTGCTGAGCCTTGCCGCCGCCCTGTCGGCGCAGACGGCCGAGGCGCAGCCCACGTTCTCGACGGCATTTTCCCCCGACACCATCGGCCCCGGCGGCAGTTCGGTTCTGACCTACACGATCACCAACGGCTCTGGCGCCCCGGTGACCGATCTGGACTTTACCAACCTTTTCCCGGCCGAGATCACCGTCGACGACCCGGCCAGCGCATCGTCCACCTGCTCGGGCGGCACCCTGACTGCCACGGCGGGCAGCGGCAGCGTGTCCTACACCGGCGGCGGGGTCGGCGCGGGCCAGTCCTGCGCCATCTCGGTTCGGGTGACGGCCACAACGCTTGGCCAGCATACCAACCCCGCCATTACCCTTACCAGTTCGGCGGGAACCTCGGCGAGCCTGCCGGACGACCTGACCGTCAATGACGCGGTTCCAGGGTTCTCGAAGACGCTCTCCCCGTCGTCCGTCGGAGCGAACGACACCGTTACGCTGACCTACACCCTCGACAATACCGCCAGCGCGAACCCGGTCACAAATGTCGTCTTCACCGAGACGTTTCCCACCGGGGTCGTGATCGAGGCGCAGCCGAACTTCACGACCGACTGCGGCGGCTTCAACAGCATCATCTCGGCCCCTGCAGGAGGGAACGAGATCAGCGTAACGCTGCAGGGGTTCAACAGCCCTGGCAACTATGTCGCCGCGGCGGGTGCGTCGTGCGAGATCAGCCTTGCCATCACACCGACCCAAAGCGGCAGTTTCGAGCTGACCTCGTCCAACCTGCAATACATCGGTGCGAGCGGCCCGCAGCAGGATGCCGGTGCGTCGAGCGCGACGCTGACAGTCGCATCCGCGCCGACCGGCGTTGTCGGACTGGTCAAGGACTTTGCGGACAACGCGGTCGCCCCGGGCGCGACCGTCGACCTGACCTTCACCCTGACCAACCCCAGCACGACCAGCGCCGCCACCGGGATCAGCTTTTCGGACGATCTCGACGCGATGCTGGCGGGCGCGAGTGTGACGGGCGCCCTGCCGACCAACCCTTGCGGCACTGGATCGACACTCAGCGGGACGTCGCTGCTGACGCTGACGGGCGGATCTATCGCGGCGCGCGATTCGTGCAGCTTTACGGTGACGGTGCAGGTGCCCGGCGGTGCGGGGGGCGGCGACTATGTCAACACGACCAGCACCGTGCCCGCGACCATCGACGGCGCGGCCACCACNGGCCCGGCCGACACCGATACGCTGCGCGTGCTGGACGCCTTCCCTGTTGAACTGTCGAAGGCGTTCGTGCCCAGCACCATGACCGCGGGCGACACTGGCCAGTTGGTGCACACCCTGACCAACCCCAACGGCGCGCTGAACGTGACGGACGTGGCGTTCTCCGACGACCTCACCGGGCTTTTGCCGCACCTGTCGTTCACCGGGTTCGCGACGACCTGCGGCGGCTTCGCCGGCCAGTCGCCTGTGGGCGTGATCATATTGCAGGGCGGTGCGATTTCGGCAGGTGCGACCTGCACGGTCACCGCGGACTTCACGCTTGCGGCGGCGACGCCCGCAGACACGTACACCGTGACGTCCTCGACCGTCACCGGCACCTTTCCCGATAGCTCGACCTTTGCCGGAGCCGCCGTGACAGAGCAGCTGGTGGTCGAGGCCATCAACGACCTCAGCGGCTTGGCCCTTGCAAAGTCCTTCGACACGGCGACCGCGGGGCAAGGCACCACCGTCGGAATGACGCTGCGGCTGTCCAACACGTCCGAGACGGTGTCTGCCACGCAGGTGTCGTTCACCGACGACCTTGATGCCTTTTACGCCGGAACAACGCTTTCGTCCGTGGCGTCGAACAGCTGCGGCGGCAGCGTCAGCGGCAGTTCGACCCTGACCTTCACCGGCGGCACCGTCGCGCCCGATACGGTCTGCGAGATCGAGGTCGCGCTGACGCTGGGTGCGTCCGCGACCGGCGCGTTCGGGAACACCACCAGCAACCTGACCGCTGCCGCCGACGCCGGGGCCCCGTCCGAACTGACCGGCACCGCCGCGTCGGATTCGCTGACGATCAACACCTACTCGGCGCTGGAACTGGCGACGGAGTTCGTCGACGACCCGGTCGAACCGGGCGGCGATGTCACGCTGCGGTTCACCATCGAGAACCCGAACACCGACCCGGCCGCAGCGGCTTCGGGGATCGTGATCTCCGACAACCTGTCGAACACGCTGTCGGGCCTGACCGCCACCGGCCTTCCGATGGCGGCCTGCGGTGGCACGATCTCTGGGACCACGTCGTTGCTGTTCAGCGGCGGATCGCTTGCGGCCGGCGCGACCTGCAGCTTCGACGTCTCGCTGGCCGTACCGGCCGGCGCAGGGACCGGCAGCTACAGCAATTTGACCAGCGCCGTCGCCTCGACGATCGACGGCAACGCCTATACCGGCAATGCCTCGAGCACACAGCTGGTCGTCGAGGCCGACCCGCTTTCCGTGCTGTCGTCCTTTACCGACAGCCCCGTCCTTGCCGGCGAGATCGCGCAGCTTGTCTACACCTTCGAGAACACCAGCAGCACGCAATCGGCGACCGGCATCGCGTTCACCGACGCGATCGCGACCGCCATCCCGGGCGCGACCTTCACGGTGGGCGGCAACACCTGCGGCGGCACCGTCAGCGGCAGCGGCACGGCCAGCTTCTCGGGCATCGACCTGGCGCCCGCGTCGACCTGCACGGTCACGCTGGCGGTCACCGTGCCCGGCGGCACCACGCCCGGCGACTACACGACCTCTCCGGCGGCGGGCAGCTACAGCTTCGGCGCGTCCACCCCCGCCTTCACGCCGACCGGCGCGACCCTGTCGGTCACCGACACCATCGCACCGACCTTCACCAAGACCTTCGACACGCCGGTCGCCGGGGTCGGCACCAGCGTCGACGTGACGTTCTCGATCACCAACAACGACGCGTCCACCCTGTCCGCGCTGGCCTTCAACGACGACCTGTCCGCGTTCCTGTCGGGGGCGGTGGCGACCGGCCTGCCGGCAAACCCCTGCGGGACCGGCTCGACGATCACGGGCACGTCTTTCCTTGCGATGTCCGGCGCCACGCTTGCCGCGTCCGAGACCTGTTCCTTCTCGGTGACGCTGACGGTTCCGGCCGGCGCGACGCCGGGCGACTACACCAACACCACCAGCGCCCTGACCAGCAACGGCCTGACCGTCGCCGCCGCGGCCAGCGACAGCCTTGAGATCGTGGCGCCGCCCGCCTTCGCCAAGGCCTTCGCTCCGGCGAGTGTGGTCTTGGACGAAACCTCGACGATGACGCTGACCATCGACAACGCGGCCCAGCCCGTTGCCGCCACGTCGCTGGACGTGACCGACAACCTGCCCGCGGGCATGTCGGTGGCGACGCCGTCCAATGCCGCGACCACCTGTACCGGCGGCACCCTGACCGCCGTGAACGGAGCCAACAGCGTGTCCTACACCGGCGGCACCGTCGGCGCGGGCGCGACCTGTACCGTGACGGTCGACGTGATCGGCTCTGCGGCGGGCGCACTGGCGAACACCACGGGCGACCTGACGTCCAGCCTTGGCAACTCGGGGCCCGCCAGCGCCACCCTGACCGTGTCCGCGGCGGTTGCGCCCACGCTGACCAAGGCCTTCGCCGTGTCGGGCGCCGACGAAGGCGAGACGGTCGACATGACGCTGACCGTCGCCAACCCCAACGCTTTCGCTACCGTGGGCAACATCAGCCTGACCGACACTTTCCCCGCCGGGCTGGAAGCCGCCGGCACCCCGGTCGGCGACGCGGCCTGCGTCGGCGGCAGCTTTGCCGGAACCGATGGCGACACCGCCGTGTCGTGGACCGGCGGCAGCGTCGTGGCGGGCGAGACCTGCACCGTCACCGTCCCGGNGCGCATCACCGGCGACAGCGACCTGACCAACACCGCCGAACTGACGTCGGATGCGAACGCCACCGCGATCACCGCAAGCGATACGCTGCTGGTGACGGCGGGCGCCTTGCCGACGCTGGCCAAAAGCTTCTCCGAGACGGGCGTCACGCAGGGCGAATCCCTGACCATGACCATCGAGGTCGGCAACCCGAACACGCTTGTCGACATCGCGAACCTCGAGATGACCGACACCTTCCCGGCGGATCTGGAAATCTCGACCGACGCCACCGGCGACGCGGCCTGTTCCACCGGCGTGCTTGCCGGGTCGGCGGGCGACACCAGCCTGACATGGACAGGCGGCACGCTGGCGGCGGGCGAGACCTGCACTATCACGGTCGGCGTCACCCCCACCGGCGACACCAGCCTAAGCAACACCGCAGAGCTTCTGTCCGACCGCAACACAACCGCCATTCAGGCCACCGCCGCGCTGGCGGTGNCCCCGCCGGGCGGGCCAGAGCTGACCAAGACGTTCTCGGCCACCACCGCGGTTCAGGGCGAGACCCTGACCCTGACGCTGGCCGTCACCAACCCCAACAGCGTGGCCGCGATGGACGGCGTGACGCTGACCGACACCTTCCCGACCGGGCTGGTGCTGGCCGGGGACGCCACCGCCGACGCAAGCTGCACCGGCGGCACGCTGACGGGTGCGGCGGGCGACAGCGCGATCGGCTGGACCGGCGGCGCGCTGGCGACCGGCGCAACCTGTACCGTGACCGCCGAAGTCACCGTGACCGGCGCGTCCGACCTGACCAACACCGCCTCGGTCACCGCGACCGGCTTCCCCNCCCCGGTGGACGCCAGCGCCGCGCTGACCGTCACCCCTGCCCCGGCACCGGGCTTCGCGATGGGCTTCGCGCCGTCGGTNATCCCGCAGGGCAGCAGCNCCCGCGTGACCTTCACGCTGGACAACAGCGGTGCGCTGGTGGCCGCCGACGCGGCTGCCTTCGCGGTCGCATTCGATCCCTCGCTGGTTCTGGCCAGCGATCCGGCGGTGTCCAACAGCTGTACCGGCGGCACCGTCACAGCGTCTGCGGGCGCCAGCAGCCTGTCGCTGTCGGGTGCGACGATCCCCGCCGGGGCCAGCTGTGCCATCGGCGTGACCGTCACCGGCACCGCTGTCGGCACCTTCACCGAAACCGCCGGGCCGCTGACCTCGTCGCTGGGCGCCAGCGGCACCGCGTCCGCGACGCTGCAGGTCGAGGCCGTCACCGGCGGCACCGTGACCTTCATCCAGCGCGCCGACCCCGATGGCACCTTCGGCTTCACCTCGACCGAGACGCTGCTGAATTTCTCGATCGCCACCACCGCGGGCGAAGGCAGCTATGGCCCCGTCACGCTTGCGCCGGGCCTCTACCGCGTGCTGCAGTCGCGGCCCGCCGGGTTCGGCAACGCCGCCGTGTCCTGCAACGACACCGACAGCACCGCCACCGCGCAAACCGGCGAGATCGTTCTGGACGTGGCCGCGGGCGAGGCGATTATCTGCACGCTGACCTCTGTCCAGACCGACACCAAGACGGTCGAGACGATCAACCGCTTCCTGTTCCGCCGCGCCGACCTGCTGCTGTCGTCCGAGCCGGACATGGGCCGCCGCATCGACCGCCTGACGCGCGGCTTCGGCAATGCCAGCGCGCTGCGCTTCGCGACGGGCGACCTTATGTCCTTCTCGCCGTTCGACTTCGATCCGATGTCGCTGAACTCTGACACCGTGAACGTGTCGGGCAGCCTGCTGACGATGCGGCAAGCCGGGGCAAGCCTTGCGCTGGCCCACGGCGCGACCCGCGACACCGCCTATGTGTCGAACTACCGCTGGGACGCGTGGTTCGAGGCGCAGTACAAGAAGTTCGACGACAGCGAGGGCGAAGGCCGGTTCGGGGTGATCTACTTCGGCGCCGACTATCTTGTGACCGAGAACGTGCTGGTCGGCCTGATGACCAGCATCGACATGATCACCGAGGAATCGTCCGCCAACAACACCACGGTGACCGGCGGCGGCTGGATGGCGGGCCCCTACATGACCGCGCGCCTGTCGCCGAACCTGTACTTCGACGCCCGCATCGCGGCAGGCACGTCAAGCAACAAGATCAGCCCGTTCAACACCTATACGGACAGCTTCGACACCTCGCGGTGGATGGCGCAGATGAGCCTGACCGGCGACTATCGCAAGGGGCCGTGGTCGATCCGCCCGAACGCGTCGCTGGCCTATTTCCAGGAAACGCAGGACGGCTACGTCGACAGTCTGGGCGTCGCCATTCCCAGCCAGACGATCGCGCTGGGTCAGGCCCGGTTCGGTCCGACCATCGCGGGCAACTTCGTGACCGCCGACGGGCTGTCCTATCGCCCCTACTTCACGCTCGAGGCAATCTACAACATGGGCACCACGATGGGTGTCACGCTGGCCGACGACACGCCGAATTCCGACGGGTGGCGGGGCCGGTTCCAGACCGGCGTCAGCTTCGCGCTGGAGGACGGCGCCAGCCTGTCGCTGGGCGCAAGCTATGACGGTCTGTTCCGCGACGACTACGAGGCGCTTGGCTTCAGCTTCAAGTTCGAGATCCCGCTGGCGATCACGAAGGCGGAGTGACGGGGCCGGGACGGACGTCGATCACGATAACAGGGGCCGCGGGATCTTCCGCGGCCCTTTTTCTTTGCAACGGCGCCAGCCCGGCACCCTATCAATCTTGTCTGCGCGCACCTGTCGATCACGAAGGCGGAGCGGCCTAGCCCTGCTGGGACGCCGACGGGGTCGCGGCGGTTTCCACGGGTTCGGGTGTGTGGGTCGTGGTCTCTCCGGCGAAGGCATAGCGCGCCCTGCCCGCGCGTTTCGATCGGTACAGCGCGGCGTCGGCGTCCTGCTGCATCCGGTCCGGATCTGGGCGCGGATAATCCTGGCTAAGCGCGATGCCGATACTGCCCGAAATCTCGCACGCCGCGCCCTCGAACTCGATCGGTTGCGACAGGCGGCGCAGCAGGCGTGACGCGATGCGGGCCAGACGGCTGCGGTCGGTCAGGCGATGGAACAGAAAGACGAATTCGTCCCCGCCGACCCGTGCGACGGTATCGACCTCGCGCGTTTCCTCGCCCAGAATGGCGGCAACCTGCTGCAGGACGTGATCGCCCGCGGCGTGGCCGCGCGTGTCGTTCACCGCCTTGAACCGGTCGAGGTCGAGATGCATCAGCGCGAAGCCCTCGCGCGAGGCGGCGCGACGTTGCAGCGCCATGTCCAGCCCGCGACGATTGCGCAGCCCCGTCAGCGTGTCGCTGTGCGCCTGCTCGACCGCGGCACTTTTCGCGCCGTCCAGCCGCAAGGTCAGGCGGCGAAGGTCGGCCTGCACGGCGGCGTTCGCTTCGACGAGGTACAGCATTTCAACCGTCAGGTCGGTGGGCGCGAAATCGGCGGCGGTCAGGTCATAGGCGGCCAGCGCCTCGACCGCGCCGATGCCGAAGGACAGGTTCACCAGCATCCCGCCGCCGGGCAGCGCGTGACCGTGCCCCTTCAGCGTGCTGCGCGGCGGGTCGCGAAAGGCAAGACCCAAGGGCGCGCCGGCGGCGGATCGGATGTCGTCGAAGGTCTTCACCCCGCGCGGCCTACGGGGTTCGAACACCTCAAGGAACCGGCGCCCGGTCAACACCATGTCGGGGCGCAGCTTCGCCAGCGTCGGGCCGACGTGGCGGATGTGCCCGGTGGCGGCCACGGTCACCGCCATCGGCATAAGAAGGTCCACTGCCGTGCCCGGCAGCATCACGCCCTCGTCCGCCACGGCGTCGGTCGGGGGCGCGGTCATCCCGCCTTCAACCTTAGATCGAAGCGGCGCCCGGCGCTGAACGCGGGTTCCGCAAGGCGGATGCTTACGACCTCGGACGCGGCGTCGCGGCCGATGTGGTCCAGCAGGACCAGCGCGCCGTAATCGTCCGCCATCGCCCGCAGCATCCCCACCATCACATGGCCGAACCCCGGCTCGTCATGCGTGACGGTCAGCGTATAGCTTTCGCTGTCGTGTTCCCTGAGATCCAGCACCGGCAGTTCCAGGTCCGGAACCGCCAGCCGCGCGCGTTCCGGAAGTTCTTCCAGCGAGTACAGGAAATCGTGGAAATCCGGCCCGCAGAAGCGCAACAGCCGGCGCACCACCTGCATGGCGGGATGTGCGACAAGATAGGTTCCAAGGTCTTCAAGCAGCGTGTCGCGCGGCTTGTTCAGCCGCCGGCTGGCGGCGCGCAGAACCTCATCCGTGCGGGTCTCACGGTTGGGCATCATCGGCTCGAACGCTTCGGGGTCCAGCCCCGCGCCTTTCGCGATATCCTCCCACACGGGGCGGCCATAGGTGTCTTCCAGAAAACACTGGATCGACCGGATGATCATCCCGTGCATCGCCACGCCTCGCATCGTTGTCGCGGCAAGGCTAGCCGACAGCATTTAACAAACCTTCAATCCGCGCGGGTCCCCGACGCGGCCGGGTCAGGGCAGGATCAGAACCTCTACCCCGCCCAGATCCAGCGACCGCAGCGCGGGCTGGGTAATCGCGACATCGCCGTCGATCACCCGGTCCAGCGTCGCCGCGGACAGGTCGGCGGGCACCCCGCGCAGATACCGCAGCGCCGAGAAGTTTCCGGCGTCCAGTGCGTTCAGGCTGACGACGCCCGCCGCGTTCATCGTGAACAGGACAGCCTCGTCCCCCGCGCTGTCCGGCAGAAGGTCGGCAAACATCACCACGCACCCCGGATTGCCGCCCGGCGTGTTACGGCGGCAGGCGGCCTGCCACGTCCGCAACTGCGGCAACGCCGCGCCCGCCAGAAGCGCCGGGTCCAGCGACCGGTCCGACGGCACCACCGCGACCGTCGCCAAGATCTCTGCCAAAAGGCCGTTCGCCGTCTCTGTTGCGGTCGTCTCGCGGTCGGCGCTTTCGAAATCCCACCGGTTCGCCGCCGTCTCAAGCCGCGCCATCCGCTCGGCCAGTTCGTCGTCGCCGTCCCCGACCGCCCGCAACCGGTCCAGCGCCGCATCACCGGCGCGGCCAAGGTCGCGACCGATGAACCACAGGTCCAGCGCCTCGGCGGGCACCTTGCCGGACGCGTAGCGGCTGACCTGACTGCGGGCCGACACCGCCTCGGCGTTCAGAAGCGGCGTCAGCCAAAGCGCCGCCAGCGCGATCACCGCCAGCGCCATCGCGATGTTGGCGCGGCGGACACGCTCCATCCAGTCGCGCCGCACCACGACGGCGGCGCTGTACAGCACGCCATAGCCCATCCCGACGGCCCCCGCGCAAGCGGCGGCGACGCGGTCCGGGCTCCAGCCATAGTCCGCCACCCGCAGCCACACGGCATACAGCGCCAGCCCCGACAGCAGCGGCAGGGTCAGCGCCAGCACCTGTGCCGACAGCCGCAGGACCCCGGTGCTGGCCGCCTCGGCATCCTCGCGGTCGATCACGGCGGTGATCAGCGTGGCGATCCCCACCCCCATCGCCAGCAGCACGGCGGCGGCGGACAGCCCGCCGAACAGGGCGGACAGCCCCCGGAACGGCAACGCGCCAAGGAACACCAGCGTCACCAGCAGGACCACCGGCATCAGCAGGCGCAGAAGCCGCAGGATAAGGAAGGGAGAGATATAGTCGGCCAGTTCCGCCACCACCGCCAGCGCAAGGCCAAGCGCGGCGCCGGTCAGCACGGGCGGCATCACCTCGACGTCCAGAATGTCGCGAATGATCTCTAGCCCGACAAGATCCAGCAGCGCGTCCGACAGGTAGAGCACGACCCAGAACGCGCCGGTGAAGATCCACGCAGCCGCATAGCGCACCGCGATGTCCCACGACTGCCGGAAAAGCGCCGGGTAACTGCGCCACCGCTCTTCGGGGCGGAAGGCCACCACAAGAAACGGAAGCGACAGGCATACGACAAGGCCAAAGGCCACCAGCGGATGCCCGGTGGCCAGAAAGTCGTCGACCGCGTCATAGCGCAGGCTCGCCCATGTCAAAAGCGCCGCCGGCCCAACCGACACCAGCGCCGAGACCGCCAGGGCCGCGCGCATGGCCAGCGCGCCCGAGGCCGCCAGCAGGGCGAAAAAGAACGCCCCGGCCGCCGCCGTCAGGAACAGGACAAGCCGGTCGCCGTCGACAAGGCCGGGCAGTTCCTCGATCAGGAACCAGCCCGCAAGCCCGGCAAGCGCGCCCACGGCCGCCATCAGCGTNCGCCGCCCAACGACCCCGCGTCCCGGATCCGCCGCCATCGTCATGTCCGCGTCCTCTCTCCCTGACCTGTCCGGTGGTCCACCGTCCCGTACAGACAGCCTAGACCAGCCAAACGGCGCATGTAAGGCACGCGACACCCTTCCCCTTGGCCCGCCGCCGCGCTAAGTGATGGCCGATTTTCGGAAAGCGGGATGCCCCAGATGTCTATGGACAAGACCTTCGACGCCAACGATGCCGAACCCCGGATCTATGCCGCGTGGGAACAGGCCGGTGCCTTTGCCGCCGGCGCGAATGCCTCGCGCCCCGAAACCTTCTCTATCGTGATCCCGCCCCCCAACGTGACCGGCGCCCTGCACATGGGCCACGCCTTCAACAACACGTTGCAGGACATCCTGACCCGCTGGCACCGGATGCGCGGCTTCGACACCCTGTGGCAGCCCGGCACCGACCACGCCGGCATCGCCACCCAGATGGTGACCGAGCGCGAGATGGCGCTAAGCCAGGAACCCACCCGGCAAGATATGGGCCGCGAGAAGTTCCTTGAACGCGTCTGGCAGCAGAAGGTGAAATCCCGCGGCACCATCATCGGCCAGCTGAAGCGTCTGGGCGCGTCCTGCGACTGGGACCGCGAGGCGTTCACGATGGGCGGCGCACCCGGCGATCCCGAGCCTACGAAGCAGAACTTCCACGACGCCGTCATCAAGGTCTTCGTCGACATGTACGACAAGGGCCTGATCTATCGCGGCAAGCGGCTGGTGAACTGGGACCCGCATTTCGAGACAGCGATCTCGGACCTCGAGGTCGAAAGCACCGAAACCAACGGCCACATGTGGCACTTCAAGTACCCGCTGGCCGGCGGCGAGACCTATGAATACGTCGAGAAGGACGANGACGGNAACGTCACCCTGCGCGAGACGCGGGACTATATCTCGATCGCGACGACCCGCCCCGAAACCATGCTGGGCGACGGCGCCGTCGCAGTTCACCCTTCGGATGAACGTTACGCGCCAATCATCGGGAAACTCTGCGAGATCCCGGTTGGCCCGAAAGAGCATCGCCGCCTGATCCCGATCATCACCGATCCGTATCCGGACCCCACCTTCGGGTCGGGCGCGGTGAAGATCACCGGCGCGCACGACTTCAACGACTATGCCGTCGCACAGCGCGGCAACATCCCGATGTACCGCCTGATGGACACCAAGGGCCACATGCGGGACGACGGCGACGACTATGCCACCTGCGCCACCCGCGCGCAGGAGATCGCGAACGGCGACGCCTTCACCGGCGCCGAGGTCGATGCGCTGAACCTCGTCCCCGACGAACTGCGCGGCCTTGACCGGTTCGAAGCCCGCAAGCAGGTGGTCCAGCAGATCACCGACGAGGGGCTGGCGGTGATGACCGTCGCCACCGACCCGCGTCTGGGCAAGGCCGCCACGAAGAAGCCTTTGGCCCCCGAAGAAGGCGGCGAAGTCGACGAGGATGCCGACGCGCTGGTGCCGCTGGTCGAGGCCAAGCTGATCATGCAGCCGTTCGGCGACCGCTCGAAGGTCGTGATCGAGCCGATGCTGACCGACCAGTGGTTCGTCGACGCCGAAAAGATCGTCGGCCCCGCCATCGACGCGGTCCGCAGCGGCGAGGTCGAGATCCTGCCCGAGCAGGACAAGAAGGTCTATTTCAACTGGCTGGAGAACATCGAGCCGTGGTGCATCTCGCGCCAGCTGTGGTGGGGCCACCAGATCCCGGTCTGGTACGGGCTGGACCTGTCCGGCGAAGGGTTCCGCGACGACGAGAACGACGGCGCGCTGGACGAGGTCGAGATCGGCCGCCTGCTGATCGAGCAGGCCCTGCTGCGCGGTGACGAACGCCACCACTGCGGCCCGGATTTCGCCCACGTCCAAGGCCAGTTCAACGACGTGCTGGCAGGTCTGCCGACGCCGCTGAACCACGCCGTCGTGGTCGAGGTCGAAGACCGCGCCGCCGCGCGGCACCTGCTGGCCGAAAGCCTTGCGGAATACAACGTCACGCAGGACCCGACCAAGCTGGTCTACCCGGTGTGGCGCGACCCGGATGTGCTGGATACGTGGTTCTCGTCCGGCCTATGGCCGATCGGAACGCTGGGCTGGCCCGAACCGACCGAGGAAATGGCGAANTACTTCCCGACCTCGGTTCTGGTCACCGGCTTCGACATCATCTTCTTCTGGGTCGCCCGGATGATGATGATGCAATACGCCGTGGTCGACCAGAAACCCTTCGACACCGTCTATGTCCACGCGCTGGTGCGCGACGAGAAGGGCAAGAAGATGTCGAAGTCGCTGGGCAACGTGCTGGACCCGCTGGAACTGATCGACGAATACGGCGCCGACGCGGTGCGGTTCACNCTGACCTCGATGGCGGCGATGGGGCGCGACCTGAAGCTGTCGACCCAGCGGATCGCGGGCTATCGGAACTTCACCACGAAGATCTGGAACGCCGTCCGCTTCGCCGAGATGAACGGCGTCTATGAAGACTACGTGCCGCAGGCCGCCGCGCCCGCTGCGACGGCCACCGCGAACCGCTGGATCATCGGTGAAACGGCCCGCATCCGCGAGACCGTCGATGCCGCGCTGGACGCGTTCCGCTTCAACGACGCCGCCAACGCGCTGTACGCCTTCACGTGGGGCAAGGTCTGCGACTGGTACGTCGAGTTCGCCAAACCGCTGCTGGACAGTCCGGACGCCGCCGTCGTGGCCGAGACCCGCGCGACGATGGGCTGGGTTCTGGACCAGTGCCTGATCCTGCTGCACCCGATCATGCCCTTCATCACCGAAGAGCTGTGGCAGTCCACGGTCAAGCGCGACGGGATGCTGGTCCACGCCGACTGGCCGACCTACACCACCGCGGACCTTCTGGACCCGGCAGCGGATACCGAGATGAACTGGGCGATTTCTCTGATTGAGGCGGTCCGTTCGGCGCGGGCGCAGATGCACGTCCCCGCCGGCCTTCAGGTGCCGGTGCTGCAGGTGCAGTTGGACGACGCAGGCCGCGCCGCGTGGACCAACAACGAGGCGCTGATCAAGCGGCTGGCGCGCATCGACAGCCTGACCGAAGTCGCCGAGATGCCCAAGGGCGCGATCACAATCGCGGTCGAGGGCGGGCTGTTCGGCCTGCCGCTGGCCGACATCATCGACGTGGCCGAGGAAAAGGCGCGGCTGGAAAAGACGCTGGCCAAGCTGGAGAAGGAAATCCGCGGTCTGGCCGGACGTCTGTCGAACCCCAAGTTCGCCGAAAGCGCCCCGGCCGAGGTGGTCGAAGAAACCCGCGACAACCTTGCCGCGCGCGAGGAAGAGGCCGCCAAGCTGCGCGAGGCGCTGTCGCGGCTGGCCGAAGTGGCCTGAACCATCGGGCGACCCTTTCGGGTCGCCCTTTCTGCATCCGGCCCTGGCATGGGTCCCACCCGGCGGCACGCCGGGCAGCACCAGCCCGCCCCCATGGGGCGGCGCTATCGCGCCACCCCGCGACGCACGGCACATAGAAAAAGCGCGGGCCCTTTCGGGCGCCGCGCTTTTCAATGTCCGTTGGGGGTGCCCCTACTCCGCCGCTTGTTCGGCGGCTGCAGCTTCGGCCTCGATCTGGGCGGCTTTCTTTTCGACTTCCTCGACGATGTGATCGACCATCTGGTCGTTCGACATCTTGTGGCTTTGCTTGCCCGCCAGATAGACCATGCCGCTGCCCGCGCCGCCGCCGGTAAAGCCGACNTCGGTCATCAGCGCCTCGCCCGGGCCGTTGACNACGCAGCCGATGATCGACAGGCTCATCGGCGTCTTGATGTGTTCCAGCCGCTTTTCCAGCACCTCGACCGTCTTGATCACGTCAAAGCCCTGCCGCGCGCAGGACGGGCAAGAGATGATGTTCACGCCACGGTGGCGCAGGCCCAGCGACTTCAGGATCTCGTAGCCGACCTTCACCTCTTCCACCGGATCGGCGGACAGCGAGACGCGCAGCGTGTCGCCGATGCCCATCCAAAGCAGGTTGCCCAGCCCGATGGCGGATTTGATCGTGCCGGACATCAGCCCGCCCGCCTCGGTGATGCCAAGGTGGATCGGCGCGTCGGTCGCGTCGGCCAGCGCCTGATAGGCGGCGGCGGCAAGGAACACGTCCGACGCCTTCACCGAGATCTTGAATTCGTGAAAGTCGTTGTCCTGCAGGATCTTGATGTGATCCATGCCGGATTCCAGCATCGCGTCGGGGCACGGCTCGCCGTATTTCTCCAGCAGGTGCCGTTCCAGCGACCCGGCGTTCACGCCGATGCGGATCGAACAGCCGTGGTCCTTTGCGGCGCGGATCACCTCTTTCACGCGCTTTTCGTCCCCGATGTTGCCGGGGTTGATCCGCAGGCAGGCCGCGCCCGCCTCGGCCGCCTCGATCGCGCGTTTGTAGTGAAAGTGGATGTCCGCGACGATCGGCACCGGGCTTTCCTTCACCACCTCGCGCAGCGCGGCCGTCGCGGCCTCGTCGGGGGTGGACACGCGCACGATGTCGGCGCCCGCCTCGGCACAGGCCAGAACCTGCGCGACGGTGGCCTGCACGTCAGAGCTGTCGGTGTTCGTCATCGTCTGGACCGAGATCGGCGCGTCGCCCCCAACGGGGACGTTGCCGACCATGATCTGACGGGATTTGCGGCGATAGATGTTCCGCCAAGGGCGGACGGGGTTCAGCGACATGGGAAGGGGTCCTCTGGTCCCGGAAACTCAAGCCTGAGTTAGGACGGATGACACCGCGACGCAATGGACAATGGCGTGAAAGGCGGCGTGGCTCTTAAACACAAAGGGGCGGCACCGCCGCCCCAGCAGGTCCTGTCCGACCGTGTCAGTCGGTGCTGATCCCCGGTTCGACCTGGGTATCGCCGGATATCGGGATCTCAAGGTTTGCGACAATGCGGGCAAGGTCGCGGTGCAATGCGGGGTTGGTTACTTCAAACGCCGCAGCGATATCTTCGGCACCCATTGCGATGTTCTTCACGACGCCGCCCACAGGCCCGGCCGGGCCGTAGGTTTCGCCGGCCACCAGGAAATAGACCGAACCCGCGTTGCCTGCACGAAGCCTCGGGGCTTCCTCGGTCTGCGGCAGTACGAACGTCTCTCCCGCGTCGAGGATCTTCTCGAACATGATGGTTCCATCGGCGCTGCTGACGCGCACCCAAGACGGAGACGCGGCGAACATCACCACGGCGGGGGCGACATCCTCGACCACCTTCACGGTGGACGCATCGGCCACCGGGGTCGACGCGGTCGGAACAGGCTTTTCGATCTGCGCGACCTCGGGCGTCTCGACCGGCGCGGGGTCCTCGGACACGAAGCCCGCGAAATTGCTGCTGCTGCGCGGATCCAGCGTCGCGATCGGGCCGTCCCGCGCGGTCAGCACCGGAACTTCCAGTGCCTGCGGACGGTACAGCCGGTCCAGCGCGTCGGCGGGCGGCGGTTCCAGTCCGGCGGATTCGGTTTCCGGCAGGGTCGTCGCCGGTGCCAGCGGGTCCAGATCCGCGACGACGCCGGGCGTCTGATCGACGGGGGTCAGCTGCACGCGCTGCATCTGCTGCAGAACCGACCAGCCGCCATAGCCCAGACCGGCCACCAAAAGCGCCAGCACCGTCAGCGAGCCCAAAGCGCCGGGTTCGATGCGGGACAGGATACCTTCGGAATGCGGCGTGAACGGGGTGTTCGGGTTCTTGAACGGATCGGCCGACACGGTGCCGCGCACCGCGCCCTCGGGCTTGCGGGTCTTCGGCGAACTCGCCTTAGGCGATAGTCCGTGCGTGACCTCGAAGTGCCCTTCCTCGCAGAAGCGGGCATAGCACCATTCAGGGTCAAGCTGGAGATACCGCGCGTAGGACCGCACGTAGCCTGCTACGAAGCCGGGCGTCTCGAAGGCCGAGGGATCGGCATTCTCGATCGCGGCAATGTAGCTCGCCTTGATCTTGAGTTCTCGCTGAACATCCAGCAGGGACTTGCCAAGCGTTGCCCGCTCGCCCCTCATCACATCGCCCAAGCGAACCTCGAAGTCGTCGAACCCGCGTGGGCCGCCTTGTGCTTCGTTTGATTCACCCGGTGGTGGAGCTGTCCGCCGCCCGATCATGCCCCGTATTAGTCCTTTTTGACGTTTCCCAGACCACCCTTGATTCGCCCCAGTGATCCCGTCTTGCTTACAAACTAACACATCCCCGCGAGCAATGCACAATTAGAACATTCACGCCGATAGCTCGGCACGATTCAGCGCACAGTGGGACCAGAGCGCGTCGAGACCCCGCACAAGGCGGTCCATCTCGTCGGGCCCGTGGACCGGCGACGGGGTAAACCGCAGCCGTTCGGTGCCGCGCGGCACGGTCGGGAAATTGATCGGCTGGACGTAGATGCCATGATCTTCCAGCAGCATGTCCGAGATCATCTTGGTGTGGACCGGGTTGCCCACGATGACCGGAACGATGTGGCTGCCGTGGTCGATGAACGGCAGTCCCAGCGCCCGCAGACGGGTCTTGAGGATCTTCGCCTGCGTCTGGTGACGGTCCCGCAGCGCCTGATCGGTCTTGAGATGACGCACCGACGCGGCAGCACCGGCTGCAACCGCAGGTGGAATGGACGTCGTAAAGATGAAGCCCGGCGCGTAAGACCTTATGGCGTCGCACATTTTCTCGCTGGCCGCGATATAGCCGCCGTGCACGCCATAGGCCTTGCCCAGCGTGCCGTTGATGATGTCCAGCCGGTGCATCAGCCCGTCCCGCTCGGCGACACCGCCGCCACGGGGGCCGTACATGCCGACGGCGTGCACTTCGTCCAGGTAGGTCAGCGCGCCGAATTCCTCGGCGAGGTCGCAGATCTCGCGGATCGGACCAAAGTCGCCATCCATCGAATACACGGATTCAAACGCGATCAGCTTCGGCGCCTCGGGGTCGTCGGCTTCCAGCTTGGCGCGCAGGTCGGCGACGTCGTTGTGCTTGAACACGCGCTTCGCACCGCCGTTGCGGCGGATGCCCTCAATCATCGAGGCGTGGTTCAGCTCGTCGGAATAGATGATGAGGCCCGGGAACAATTTGGGCAGAGTGCTCAAAGTCGCGTCGTTCGCGATATAGGCAGAAGTGAACAGCAGCGCCGCTTCCTTGCCGTGCAGATCCGCAAGCTCGGCCTCGAGCCGTTTGTGATAGACCGTGGTGCCCGAGATGTTGCGCGTGCCGCCCGACCCGGCGCCGGTGGCGTCGATCGCTTCGTGCATGGCCTGCAGCACGACCGGATGCTGGCCCATGCCAAGATAGTCGTTGCCGCACCAGACCGTGACCGGCTGCTCGGACCCGTCCGGTTTCTGCCAAGTGGCATGCGGGAAATTCCCGCGCGTGCGTTCGATATCAATGAAGGTCCGATACCGTCCTTCATCATGAAGCCGCTGCAGTGCCGCGTCGATGTGGGCCGAGTAGTCCAACGTGATTCCCCTCGGGTCTTCTTTGTTTTGTTCTAATTAAAGGCTCGACGCCCATAATCCAACATCAGGTCTAGCAGGTGTTACGATTTGCCACCCTGATCTAAATCAATCCTTTACGACCACCGCGCAATCGGTGGCGCCCTCGGTCTGCTGACAGGCGGAAAGGGCTTTAAGATCAGCGCCCTGCCCCGTCCCGGCCCCGAAGGCGCCGGTGGTGGTCGAGACCGCGAAAGCCTGTTCGCCGCCGGCGTCGCGCATCGCGCCGAAGGCCCGCGTTGCATCCTGCGACAACTGGAATGCCCGGGGCGCATAGCCCGACGGGAACAGTTGCAGCGCAAGGATGCAGGCGCCCGCGTCCGGGCTGCGCGCCGCTTCGCAGGCGGTCAGCGCGGTGCGGCTGGCGGTGTCGACGTCGTGGTAGTTGAACGCGCCCTGCAGCGACGGCGACACGATGCCGTCGCCGGGCGCAAAGGCGATCGCGCCGTAATAGGTGAATTCGTTGCTTTCGACCAAAAGCCGCAGCATCTGTTCGTCTTCTTCCGACAGGGCGGCCCGCGGGTTCACCGCCACCCGCGCCGTGTCGGCCCCGAACAGCATGCCCTCGGCGGCGGCGCCGTCGATCGGCTGGGCCGTGACAGCCGTCGCAAGGCCCGCCACGGCAAGGCTGCTGGCGGTCAGGATGGCTAGGGCGGTCGATCGCATGGCGCGCTCCGTCGGGTTTGGCTGTTCGTTTCGGGCCGCAACCTAGCGTGCCCAACGGGTTTTAGCCACCCGCCACGCTCTGGACAGCGGTCACGAGGCTGCTAGCCTCGCGCGCCGACAAGACCACCCAAAGGAGCCCTCCCATGAGTCTCGACGCCGTCCTTTCCCGCATCGACGCGGACCTGCCCGCGGCGCTGGACCGCCTGAAGGCGCTGATGCGCATTCCCTCGATCTCGACCGACCCCGAATACAAGGCCGAATGCGCCCGCGCCGCGAATTGGCTGGTCGAGGATCTGGAATCGCTTGGCGTGCAGGCCGAGACCCGTCAGACCCCCGGCCACCCGATGGTCGTGGGCCATATCGACGGCGACGGCCCGCACCTGATGTTCTACGGGCACTACGACGTGCAGCCGGTCGATCCGCTGGAGCTTTGGAACCGCGATCCCTTCGATCCCGAGGTCGAAGATACCCCCGCCGGCAAGGTGATCCGTGGCCGGGGCGCCAATGACGACAAGGGCCAGCTGATGACCTTCATCGAGGCGTGCCGCGCCTGGAAAGAGGTGAACGGCACCCTGCCCTGCAAGATGACCTTCTTCCTTGAAGGCGAAGAAGAATCCGGCTCGCCCTCATTGGTGCCCTTCCTCGAGGAAAACCTGGCCGAGTTCTCGGCCCCCGATCTTGCGCTGATCTGCGACACCGGGCTGTTCGACGAGAAGACGCCGGCGATCACCACCATGCTCCGCGGCATGGTGAAGGAAGAGCTGACGATCACCGCCGCCGACAAGGATCTGCATTCCGGCATGTACGGCGGCATCGCGGCGAACCCGATCCATGTTCTGTCCAAGGCGCTGGCCGCGCTGCACGACGATCAGGGCCGCGTGACGATCCCCGGGTTCTACGACGACGTGCCCGAACTCAGCGACGAGCTGCGCGCGCAGTGGGACGGGCTGGGCTTTGACGAGGCAGCCTTCCTTGGCGGTGTCGGCCTGTCGGTGCCCGCGGGGGAACAGGGGCGCACCGGTCTGGAAATGATCTGGTCGCGGCCGACCTGCGAGGTGAACGGCATCTGGGGCGGCTATACCGGCGCGGGCTTCAAGACGGTGCTGCCGTCAGAGGCGAGCGCCAAGATCAGCTTCCGCCTTGTCGGGCAGCAGGACCCGAAGGCGATCAGCGACAGCTTCCGCGCCTTCATCCGGTCACAGCTGCCCGCCGACTGTTCGGTCGCGTTCAACATCACCAACGGCGCCCCTGCCAGCGTGATGGCGACCGAGGACCCGGCGTTCGAGAAAGCGCGCCTTGCGCTGTCCGACGAATGGCCGAACCCGGCGGCGTTCATCGGCTGCGGCGGCTCGATTCCGATCGCGGGGTATTTCAAGACGATCCTCGGTGTCGATTCGATGCTGATCGGCTTTGGCCGTGATGACGACCAGATCCACAGCCCGAACGAGAAATACGCGCTGGAAAGCTTTCACCGGGGCATCCGCAGCTGGGCCCGGGTGCTGGATGCGCTGACCTGATCCAAAATTTCACGCGGGCCGGTCCGACCGGCCCGTGTGATGGCTAGTGTGGTGGCCTGCGTGGAGGAGTGCGTGATGGCCCCTGCGTTGGCGCGTGTGACGCCCCCGCGTCGCTGCCCGCCGACCCTGCGCCGTGGCACAGCGCGTCATCCGTGTTCGCCGCCGGTTACCCGCATCTCGTACCGGGCGCCGCTGACTTCCCCGCCCTCGGTCCGCTTTTGCTGGCGCAGGGCATCGAAGATCGCCCTCTCGCTCAGCCACGGGCGCAATGCCTCAAGATCCAACGCCTCGCGCTCGAAACCGGTGACCACGCATTCGGCATCCAGAGTCTCGCTTGGTTCCGCCCATTCACGGCCAGCGGTCGCCAATCGCCATGTCTCGATAATCCGTTGAAGCAGCGCGCTTTCCGCGGCTTCCAGTGCGATGCGCAGCGCGTCCAGCCGTGGACTGGGGCCCGCATCCTTCGCGATATCGCCAGCCTCGCGCAGAAGGCCGCGCACCTCGTCCAGCGCGGCGCGCATCCCCGCGCGCCGCCCGGCCCGCATCTGTGCGTTTACCCCCGCGATGACCCGTTGCGTGCGCCGCATCAACCGGCCCACGCGGTCGGCCTGCGGCGCCTGTCCCGCGCCCCGGTCGCGATCCTTGGACCCATCCGTGAAGTAGAATTCGTTCCGCGCCTGTTTCACCATTCGAGTGACCTTTTTCGGGATGACTGCTCTGCCCGAAGAAAGCCGATCTGGGTTAAGGAAGCGCGAACGAAAAAAGCGACCCGAAGGTCGCTTTTTCGATCCACCGTGGGGTGGATGGCGCGGTTGACGGGGCTCGAACCCGCGACCCCCGGCGTGACAGGCCGGTACTCTAACCAACTGAGCTACAACCGCGTGCCGACGGGGGATAAGCGAGTCACATGGTACCGTCAAGCGGAATTCCGGCGAAGTCTGCCGGATTTTTTGCCTACCCCGACGTCGCCCGGTCTGTCTGCCCCGGCGTCGCGCCTTTCGACGGGCCATGTTGGGCCGCCAGAGCCTTCAGATCGTTCCATTCCACCGGGATCGCGGTCACCGGCTGGCCGTACAAAAGTTCGTCGAACGCCGTCTGTTCCCGCCCGCCGATCCGCCGGTAGAACGCGCGCGCGGGCGTGTTCTGGTCGATCACCGTCAGCCACAGCCGGTCGACGCCCTCCGCGGCCAGCGTCGCCGCGGCCCCGGCCATCAGTTTCCGGCCCACCCCGCTGCCCTTGGTGTCCGACGCGACGTGCAGGTTGTCGACATAAGCCCCCGGCCCCTTCGCCCGGTCCACCGTGACGAATCCCACAAGGCGGTCGCCCGCCCAGGCCGTGTCGACGATCCAGCCGTCGCCCGGCAACGCCTTCCAACGCTCTGCCAGCACGTCGACCACGCTGTCGCGCAGGAACGTGTCGGGCAGCATGCCCGCGTAAGCGCCCCGCCAGCTTTCGATTTGCAGGTCGCGGATCGCGCCTAGATCGGCCGTCGTCGCGGGTCTGATGCGAATGTCCATCTGGTCTCCTCCCCTGGTGGTGCCCCCGTTTGTGGGGCGCTTTCGACCGCGATGCCAGCCGGAAACGGGCGTCTCGACCGGCGTTAAGGGCTGCTTCACGCGACCGTGCCAGTTTCAGGCCGAACGCAACGCGATTCGACATCGCAGGCCCCGGAACGGAGAAGACAGTGCATCGCATCCGCCAGGAAACCTCGATCGGGCCCGCGCTGCCTGCCCGCCACGCTTCGGGACAATGGGCCGGGGGTCGGGCATGAGCGCGCCGAAGGTCATCCCGGTCCTGCAGGGCGAACTGTCGGTCTCGGACGATCCGAACGTGGTGCTTAGCTGCATTCTCGGCTCGTGCATCGCGACGTGCCTGTTCGACCCGACCGCCCGGGTCGGCGGGATGAATCACATCCTTCTGCCGGGCCGAAAGGGCGAAGCCGTCGCGCATAACAAGTTCGGCGTCTTCGCGATGGAGGCACTGATCAACGGCCTGATGCAAAAGGGCGCGCGCAAATCTAACCTCGTCGCCAAGATCTTCGGCGGCGCCAGCACGTTCGAGAACGGTCTTGCCATCGGCGTGTCGAACGCCGCCTTCGTGCGCGATTTTCTTGAAACGGAAGCGATCCCCATCGCGGCGGAAAGCGTCGGCGGAAAACAGGCCCGCAGGGTGCGGTTCTTCCCGACGACGGGCCACGCCAAACAAATGCTGACGGCAGAGGCGGTTCCAATCGAAGCGCCGCGTCCTCCGAAGCCCGTTCAGGGCCGGCGCCCCGCCGTGCCCCCCGGGGGATCGGGCGAAGTCGAGCTGTTCTGAAGGAAATATCAACCATCCGCCCGCAAAAGGGGAAGAGAAAAACGATGCGACCCACGCCACGGACACCCGGCGATTCGGCCCAGCCCCGCCCCGTGGGTGCGCGCCGCCGCGATGCCGGAACAGAAAGGGAAAGCCGCTGATGGCCGGAACAGAAGAACTGACGGTGCTGAAGGTGCCCGCGAAGCTGAAGGGCGCAGAGGCGCAGGGCCTGAAGGCGATGCTCGCCGAACGGCGCGGCCGCCCCGTGGCGCTGGATTTCGGCCAGGTCACACAGGTGGGCGCCCAGTGCCTGCAGGTGCTGCTGGCGGCCAACCGCGTCTGGCAGGCCGAAGGCACCGCATTCGAAATCAAGAACATGTCCGCCGAGGTACGGGACGGTCTGCTGCTGTGTGGCCTGCCGCCATCGCAGCTTGGCGCAAAGGAGGCACAGGAATGACACTCAAGGTGCTGGCGATCGACGATTCCCGGACGATGCGCGACCTGCTTCAGGTCTCTCTGACTGAATCCGGTTTCGACATCACCCTGGCCGAGGACGGGATCGACGGCCTCGACAAGCTAGAGACGGCGCAGCCGGACGTGGTGATCACTGACATCAACATGCCCCGGCTGGACGGCTTCGGCGTGATCGAGGCGGTGCGCGCCAAGGCGGAATACCGGGCCACACCGATCCTGGTGCTGACCACCGAAAGCTCGCCCGCGATGAAGACCCGGGCCCGCGATGCGGGCGCTACGGGCTGGATCGTGAAACCCTTCGACGATGTCGCGCTGGCCACGGCCATCCGCCGCGTCAGTGCGGTCTGAGGTGCATCGATGAGCAAGACAGACGAACTGCGCGCCACGTTCTTCCAGGAATCGGAAGATCTGCTGGAACAGCTTACCGACGGCCTAGAGGAAATGTCCGGCGGCGACGCTGACACCGAGACCGTCAATTCTGTGTTCCGCGCGGTGCATTCGATCAAGGGCGGCGCCGGGGCCTTCGCACTCGACGCCGTCGTCCGCTTCGCCCACCGGTTTGAAAACGTGCTGGACGCCCTGCGCAGCGGAGAGCTCGCAGTGAACGGGCAGGTGCTGGACATCCTGATGCGCAGCTCGGACCACTTGACCGTCCTGATGGAGCAGGCGCGTGACGGTGTTCCGGACGATGGCGACCCCGCCGGCGAACCGCTTCTTGCCGAACTGATGGCACTGACCGGCGCCGAAGCAGACGAAGGCCCGTCCGAGGCAGAGGTGAACTTCCAGCCGATGACGCTGGATCTTGGCGACTTCGGTGCGGCTGCCCCGTCAGAGATGCAGTTCCGCGTGGCGTTCCGGCCGCATGACGACCTGTTTCGAAGCGGCAACGAGCCTGTCTTCCTCTTGCGCGAACTCTGCGCCTTGGGCGAGGCGCAGGTCGACTGCGATATCTCGGCCCTGCCCGAGTTCGACGCCCTGGACACAGAGGCCAGCTATCTGTCCTGGCAGATCGACTTGCGGACAGAGTCGTCCCAGACGGCGGTCCGCGAAGTGTTCGAATTCGTCGACGGGATTTGCACTCTCGACATTGAGGAAACCGGAAGCGACGGGTCCACGGACGACCTGCCCGATCTGCCGGACCTGTCGCCAACGGATGGGCCCGCTTCGGAAGACCTTGCATCGTCGAACACCGCGGCGGCCGATGAACCGGCCACGGAAGCCGCCGCCCCTGCCCCCGTGTCGGCTTCCGCCCCAGCCGACTCACCGCGAAAGGCCGATCCCCCCGCCAAGGCGCAACCGCCACAGCCTGTGGCCTCGACGATCCGCGTCGACCTGCATCGCATCGACCGGATGATCAACCTGGTGGGCGAGCTGGTGATCAACCAGGCCATGCTGACCCAGGCGGTCAAGCGCGACGGCATCGCACAGGGCAGCGACATCGACGTCGGGCTAGAGGAACTGCGCACGCTGACCCGCCAGATCCAGGACAGCGTCATGGCGATCCGCGCCCAACCAGTGAAGGCGCTGTTCCAGCGCATGTCGCGCATCGCCCGCGAGGCTGGCGCCGACACTGGCAAGACCCTGCGCATGGTGACCGAAGGCGCCGCGACAGAGATCGACAAAACGGTAATCGAAAAGCTCGCCGACCCACTGACCCACATGATCCGCAACGCGGTCGACCACGGGCTGGAAAACGCCGAGGACCGGCTTGCCACGGGCAAGACCGCCGAAGGGACGATCCGCTTGTCGGCGGCGCACTTGTCCGGGCGCGTGGTGATCGAGATCACCGACGACGGCGCCGGCATCAACCGTGAACGGGTCAGAAGCATCGCCGAAAAGAAGGGCCTGATCCCGCCGGACGCTCAGTTGACGTCAAACGACATCGATAACCTGATCTTCCAACCCGGCTTTTCCACCGCCAGCCAACTGACGGCGCTGTCCGGCAGGGGCGTCGGGATGGACGTGGTCAAACGCTCGATCCAGTCGCTTGGCGGTCGGGTGTCGATCGCCTCCGAACCCGGCAAGGGAAGCACATTCTCGATCGTGCTGCCGCTAACCCTTGCCGTGCTCGACGGCATGGTGATCGAGGTCGGGGGGCAGACCGTGGTGGTGCCGATTTCCGCGATCATCGAAACGATGCGCGTCCCCACCGATCAGGTGTTCCAACTGGGCACGCAGAACGCCGTCGTGCGCATCCGGGGCAGCTATGTCCCGATCGTCGACGTGGGCGCGGTCATGGGCTACCGGCCTGCGGTGGATCCAACCGGCGATCACGTGATCCTGCTGGTCGAGACCGCCGACGGCGTGCGCGCCGCCCTGCTGATCGATATCATCCACGACCAACGCCAGGTCGTGATCAAGGGGCTGGAGGACAACTACGGCCAGGTCCCCGGCGTGGCGGCAGCGACCATCCTTGGTGACGGGCGCATCGCGCTGATCCTCGATCCCTCGGCCATCGTCGGCCACAACGGCGCCGGTGGCGCCGCCGTCCTAACGACCCCTCTTGCTGCGGAGTGACCCCATGAGCGACCAAACTGAAAACGACGGCGAAGACGTCAACGAACTCATCGCCTTCCGCATCGCCGAACAGGATTTCTGTTTCAACATCATGTCCGTGCGCGAGATTCGCGGCTGGACTCCCGCCACCGTGATCCCGCACGCGCCCAGCTACGTGCGCGGCGTGATCAACCTGCGCGGCGCCGTCGTTCCCATCGTCGACCTGGCCGCGCGTCTCGGTCTCGAGGTCCCAGAGCCCACGGCCCGTAACGTGATCATCATCACGCAGGTGGACGGCCCGATCGTCGGGCTGTTGGTGGACGCGGTGTCGGACATCCTGTCCGTCTCGGAAAAAGAGGTGCAGGCAACGCCGGACGTCGCTTCGAATGGCAGCGAATTCCTGTCCGGCATCATCACCCGCGAAGATCGTATGATCCGGTTGCTGAACCTCGGCGCGATCGTGCCCGAAAAGGCAGGCGTCGCTGCATGACAACCGCTTCGGTCTCCGGTCCTGTCCCCCCGGGACGAGGCGCATCGCGCGAGCTATCCGTCGGGGACTTCCGGCGCATCGCCGCCCTGCTCCTCTCTGAAGCGGGTATCGAACTGACGGAAGGCAAGCTTCCGCTGGTCCATTCGCGGCTAAGCGCACGGCTCCGCAGCCTGCGGATCAAGAGCTACGGGGATTATTGCGACTACATTGAAAGCGATGCGGGAAAGCCCGAGCGGCTCGAAATGCTGTCCGTGCTGACCACCAATGTGACGCGCTTCTTCCGAGAGCCGCACCATTTCGAGTTCCTGCGCAAGAAACGCATCCCGGAACTTGTGGACGTCCTGAAACGGGGCGGACAGGTTCGGATCTGGTCCGCTGGCTGCGCGTCGGGGGAAGAGCCGTACTCGCTGGCATTAACCTTCCTGCAAGAGATGCCGGACATCGCGCGCTATGATTTTCGGATCCTTGCCAGCGATATCGACCCGGCCATCCTGCGTGCCGCCGCCGCGGGGTTGTACACCGAACGCTCGCTGTCGCAGGTTCCCGAAGAGCAACGCCGCGCCCATTTCACACGCGCCGAGACAGGCGCCGACCTCTGGTCCGTCGGCCCGCAAATGCGCGAACTGATCACGTTCCGCCGCCTCAACCTGATCGGCCCGTGGCCGTTCACCCGCCCGTTCGACGTGATCATGTGCCGCAACGTTGTGATCTACTTCGGACCCGAAACCAAAGCCGATATCTGGGCGCGGTTCGTGGACCAACTGACGCCGGAGGGCTGGTTGATCACCGGGCATTCAGAGCGGCTGACAGACGATGCGGCACGCCGGACCGAACTTATCCACACGACGACCTATCGCCGGCGACCCGCCAGCGCAAAGCCGAAGGAAGACACCGCATGTCATTGAGGGAAAAACTGAAGATCCTCGTGGTCGACGACATGGCCGTCAGCCGCGGTCTGCTGACTCAGGCGCTCGATCAGCTCGGGATCCGGAACTACGACTACGTCAGCAATGGACAGGAGGCGATGCAATACCTCGGCCGCACACCGGTCCACTTGGTGATCTCGGACTACAACATGCCCGAGATGGACGGGCTGGGACTGTTACGTGCGATCCGGTCTACTGCCGCAACCGCCAAGACGGGGTTCATCATGGTCACCGGATCGGAAGATGCGACGGTGATCCAACAGGGCGCGCAGCTGGGGATGAACAACTTCCTCAAAAAGCCCTTCACCGCCGCCAACCTGCGGGAATGTATTGAAAAAGTGTTCGGGCGGCTTTGATGACGCCGCCGCCGACCGACCCGCCGCACATGGTCGCACAGACCATTTTCCTGTCGCGCCTGTCCGACGAGTTGTCGTCGCTGGGTGAGCTTTCAGCCGGTCTGCAGGAGGCGATCCACAATCTTCCGCTGGAACACAGCACCCCCGATACGCGCCGTGTTCTTCAGTCGGCGGACATGCTGACGCAAAGCCTCGTCTGCCTGGGCACGGCGTTGGAAGGTCTGTCCGAACTTCCCATCGCCCACCGCGAATACGACCTGAACGTCGTGTTGCGCGATGTCTTCCTTGAGGACCTTCGATCGCGCCTGGCCCACGGGCGCGATCCGGAAAATGATCCGGCGACACATGCCGGAGAAGTGGAGATTTTCTGAATGAGACGCCCCAACGCCCGCAAGAATACCCCGAACCGCCGTGCCGTCAAAGGTCTGCTGACCAGCACTGCGGCGCTGCTATTGGCCCTATCCGCCCCCGACGCGCGGGCCGATGAGTTCAGGTTGGCGATGCAATTGTTCCTTGAAAGCGATCTGCGGCCCTGGATCACCGATCCCGTCCTTATCGAGGCCATCCGCGCGCAGAACGACGAACACGAAGGGCTCTCGCAATCGGAGATCGACGCCCTCGATACCGCATGGCGCGAAACGGTCGATGCCGGAGGGTCCGACCTTGTCACCGGTGTTCTGAACGGCGCCCCGGCGGATTTCCTGCGAGAGCAGGTTGCAGCCTCGGGCGGGGCGATCTCGGAAGCCTTCGTGATGGACAATCATGGCCTGAACGTCGCGTCCAGCGCGGCGACATCTGACTATTGGCAGGGCGACGAGGACAAGTTCCAGATGACCTACGGCGCCGGGCCGGACGCCATACACATCAGTGACATCGAATTCGATGCCTCAAGTGAAACCTATCAAGGGCAGATCTCGATCACGATCGTCGATCCCGATACCGGCACTCCGATCGGGGCCATCACGGTCGGGGTCGATGCGCAGCATCTGCTGTAGCCAACGCGCGGCGTCCGCACCCGAGCGGGCGCCAGCGACTGCGGGGTGCGAGCATTTGCGGCCACGGCCCCATCACAACGCCGCACCGATCCACAACTGTGGCGCCGCTCCGATCACTGTGGCCTCACACATTCGCGCCGAGCGGGCTTCCAGCGGGTCGGAGATGTGGGGTGACAAAGCTCAGACCACATGGTTCCGCAACGCTTTAAGGATCCGCATCTGGCAGCGGATCAAGCATCGGGCAGAAATGGTGGGTGATGAGAGACTCGAACTCCCGACATCTTCGGTGTAAACGAAGCGCTCTACCAACTGAGCTAATCACCCGCCGTGGCAGGGCTGATAGCGAAGCGTGGGGCTGCGCGCAAGTCCCCTACGCGTGTCGGGTCGGTGAAGGGTTATCCTGTGCCCATACTGTGCCGCGCCATGGTGCGCCGACGACTTTCCAACCTTCGTGCGACTCTGTCCTCTCTTCGGAAACGGCAGCGGCGTTACCGATCAATGCAAAGCCTCTCGAAGGTACAAATATCCTGCGTGGTGACCCGCACCGATATGAGCGCCACGGGATAACCACACAAAGTCAGATGCCTGCGGGACGGGAACGATCGATGGCGGCTAACCCAGCTTCGATCGTTCCTCGCTGGCGCCAACCCAACGGCGCGGACCGGCGCCATTTTGGCCCAGCCGGTCGTCCGGGTTGTACAAGGGGCAGTTGTCGACCGACAGACAGCCGCAGCCGATGCAGAAGCCCATCTGATCCCGCATGCGAGTCAGCAACGCGATGCGCTCGTCCAGCGCCGCGCGCCACGGGGCGGCGGCGTCGGCCCATTGCCGGCCCGAAATCGCAGCGTCGCGCGGGATGCGATCCAGGACGGCTCGGACTTCGGACAGCGGGATGCCCACTGACTGCGCGACCCGCACGATCGCGACCCGGCGCAATTCCCGGCGATCATAGCGGCGATGGTTGGCCGGCGTGCGCCAGCTTTGGATCAGCCCCTCGGCCTCGTAGTAGTGAACGGTCGACACCGGGACACCGGCGCGCCTTGCGAAATCTCCGACACTCAGATCGCTTGCCATAGCGGTCCTGTTCCCCTGACCTCAAGTGCACTTGAGAACAAGGCTCACATGCCGCGGGCACCGAATCAAGACCCGCCAGATGATCGCGCGGTAACGTCTATATACCGAGGCATGTACCACCCTTACGGTCGGGCAATCCGGCAGTGGGGGGCAACCTTCAGCACAACGCCCTGCCCCATCTGGCAGCGCCGTGCTGCGGGCCAACCGCCCTTGCCTGCCAGTCGGCGGACCGCGCGACCCACAGCCGACGTGACCGCCCGCACGACACGGCGCAGAAACCGCAAGTCATTGCGAACAGATACAAAAAACAACGGCGCCGGACCCATCGGTCGGCGCCATATCGCGGATGAGACACCCCGCTCAGAGGAAGATGGTGGGTGATGAGGGATTTGAACCCCCGACATCTTCGATGTGAACGAAGCGCTCTACCACTGAGCTAATCACCCGCCGGAGCCGCCGTATAACCCTACTCCGCAGCCTCTGCAAGAGGGTCTTTGGGGCCGGTTTCGGCCGCCCGAACAGCGGTTTTCGAGCGCCGCAGGCGAAGTTCCAACACCTGCGCATTCTCAAGATCCTTGAAGGATTTCACGATGCCCTTACCGAAGGGTTGCAGGTTCACCGTCTCGCCCCGCGCGAAGGCGTCGCCCAGTTCCTTCAGCATCGCCTCGACCACGGGTTTGGCGGCCCGTTTCTTGATGCCCGACGCGATGACCACCCGTTCCAGCAGTTCCCGTTTGCCCAGCACCTTGACCGGCGTGGCAGCCGTGTCGTCGGTGTCCGTCGCGGAGGGTGTCGTCGTGTTGCCCGTTTCGGTCGGTGCGGCCATGTCCCCGTCGTTCGCTCCCTGCAGCAGAGTTAACCAAACGGTACACGACGGTCCGGCCGGTTTCCACAATTCGCGGTGCGAAAACCGCCCAAATATGGCGCAGGCGGCAACGACGGCGGGCACGCACCCGCGCATGAAAAAGGGCGCCCCCGAAGGACGCCCTTTCCGATAGCTGACGGTCGGGTCAGTGCGCGATCGCGCCCGGTGCCCCGGCGGTCGGGTTCATCGCCGCGCGGGCTGCGGCGGCCTCTTCCTCGGCCTCCTCGTCCCACTCGATCGGCTCGGGCTTGCGCACCAGCGCATGTTCCAGAACCTGTTGCACGGTCTCGACCGGAACGATGGTCAGGCCTTCCTTCACGTTGTCCGGAATCTCGGCCAGGTCCTTCTCGTTCTCCTTGGGGATCAGCACCTTGGTGATGCCGCCCCGCAAAGCCGCGAGAAGCTTCTCTTTCAGGCCGCCGATCGGCAGGACGTGTCCGCGCAGCGTGACCTCGCCGGTCATGGCGATGTCCTTGCGGACCGGGATCTGCGTCAGGACCGACACGATGGACGTCACCATCGCGATACCGGCCGACGGGCCATCCTTGGGCGTCGCGCCTTCCGGCACGTGCACGTGGATGTCCATCCGGTCGAACCGCGGCGGCTTGACCCCGATCGAAGGCGCGATGGCGCGAACGTAAGACGAAGCCGCATCGATCGACTCCTTCATCACGTCGCCCAGCTTGCCCGTCGTCTTCATCCGGCCCTTGCCCGGCAAGCGCAGCGCCTCGATGGACAGCAGGTCGCCGCCCACGCTGGTCCACGCCAGCCCGGTGACAACGCCGATCTGGTCTTCCTGTTCGGCCAGGCCATAGCGGAATTTCTTCACGCCCAGGAAGTCGCCGAGGTTGTCCGAGGTCACGCGGACCGTCTCGACCTCTTTCTTGATCAGCTTGGTCACCGCCTTGCGGCAGATCTTGGCCAGCTCGCGCTCCAGGTTCCGCACGCCCGCCTCGCGGGTGTAGTAGCGGATGATGTCCTGAATGCCCTCGTCGGCCATCTCGAACTCGGACGCGCGCAGACCGTGGTTCTTGATCTGCTTCGGCAGCAGGTGCTGCTTGGCGATCTCGGTCTTCTCGTCCTCGGTGTAGCCGGCCAGCGGGATGATCTCCATCCGGTCAAGCAGCGGTCCGGGCATGTTGTAGCTGTTCGACGTGGTCAGGAACATCACGTTCGACAGGTCGTATTCCACTTCAAGATAGTGGTCGACGAAGGTCGAGTTCTGTTCCGGATCAAGCACTTCCAGCATGGCAGAGGCCGGGTCGCCACGGAAGTCCTGCCCCATCTTGTCGATCTCGTCGAGCAGGATAAGCGGGTTCGTGGTCTTGGCCTTCTTCAGCGCCTGGATGATCTTGCCCGGCATCGAGCCGATATAGGTCCGGCGGTGGCCGCGGATCTCAGATTCATCGCGAACGCCGCCAAGGCTGATGCGGATGAACTCGCGCCCCGTGGCCTTCGCCACCGACCGCCCCAACGAGGTCTTGCCGACGCCCGGCGGGCCGACGAGGCACATGATCGGCCCCTTCAGCTTTTTCGAGCGTTGCTGCACCGCAAGGTACTCGACGATGCGTTCCTTGACCTTCTCAAGGCCGTAATGGTCGTTATCGAGAATGTCCTCGGCGCGGCCGAGATCCTTCTTCACGCGAGACTTGGTGCCCCACGGGATCGACAGCATCCAGTCAAGGTAGTTGCGGACGACGGTCGCCTCGGCGGACATCGGCGACATCGACTTGAGTTTCTTCAACTCAGCCTCGGCCTTCTCCTTGGCTTCCTTCGAGAACTTGGTCGCCGCGATCTTCTCTTCAAGTTCGGCGATTTCGTTCGCACCGTCGTCGCCATCGCCAAGTTCCTTCTGAATGGCCTTCATCTGCTCATTCAGATAGTATTCGCGCTGGGTGCGCTCCATCTGCGACTTGACGCGAGTCTTGATCTTCTTCTCGACCTGCAGGACCGACATTTCGCCCTGCATCAGGCCATAGATCTTCTCCAGCCGCTCGGCGACGGACAGGGTTTCCAGAAGCTCCTGCTTCTGGGCGACCTCGACGCCAAGGTGACCAGCCACAAGGTCGGCCAGCTTCTGGGGTTCGCGCGTTTCCGCAACGGCGCCCAAAGCTTCCTCGGGGATGTTCTTCTTGACCTTCGCATAGCGTTCGAAGTCCTCGGCGACGGATTTCACCAGTGCGGTGACCGTGGCCTCGTCACCGTCGACCTCGTCCAGAGGTTCGGCGTGGGCTTCGAAGAAGTTCTCATTATCGACATAGTCGCTGATGCGGACGCGGCTGCGGCCCTCGACAAGGACCTTCACGGTTCCGTCGGGCAGCTTCAGCAGTTGCAGCACGTTGGCCAGCACGCCGACTTCGAAGATGCCTTCGGGGGTCGGGTCGTCGACCGAGGGGTCGATCTGGCTGGACAGCAGAATCTGCTTGTCGTCCTGCATCACCTCTTCCAGCGCGCGAACCGATTTCTCGCGGCCCACGAAGAGCGGCACGATCATGTGGGGGAACACCACGATGTCGCGCAGCGGCAGGACAGGGTAGGACGGAAATTGTTCAGACATGCTCTTTCCTTGCTCTGGCAAGATGGCGCCGGCCCCGTTTCTCGGCAGCGCTTGGCCATCTCCGGTCTTGGCCTCTGGATTTGGGGGTTCTCCCCCTCTTGTTCAACCACACCGGCATTGCGTTGAGGCACTGTGCCTGTCCCTGCCCGGTTGAGCAAGGGCGGTCTTGCGGGTGGCGCAACGCCCTATACGCCGCGTCACCCTTATTTGCTAGGCCGCATCCAGCGTGGGATAGTCGGTGAACCCCTTGGCACCGCCGCCATAATAGGTGTCGCGGTCGCCGTCGTTCAGGGGGGCGCCCGTCTCCAATCGCTTCACGAGATCGGGATTGGAAATGAACGGGCGACCGAAGGCCACAAGGTCCGCCGCGCCGCTGTCCACGGCCTGCTTCGCAAGGTCACGATCGTAGCCATTGTTGCCCATGTACGCGCCGTCGAACAGCTGGCGCAGCTTGGCGATGCTTTGCCCCTCGTCCAGCTCGCGGCTGCCGCCGGTCGCGCCCTCGACCATGTGAAGATAGGCAAGGCCGAACGGGTTCAGCTTCGGGATCAGGTATTCGAAGGTTTCCATCGGGTCGGCGTCGTCGATGCCGTTCGCGGGGCTGAACGGCGACAGGCGCAAACCGGTCTTACCGCCGCCGATGGCGTGGGTGACCGCCTCGACCACGTCCAGCAGCAGGCGGGCGCGGTTCTCAGCCGAGCCGCCGAAAGCGTCGTCGCGCGTGTTCGCGCCGGTTTTCAGGAACTGGTCCAGCAGGTAGCCGTTGGCACCGTGGATCTCGACCCCGTCGAACCCGGCCTGCATGGCCATATGCGCGGCGTGGCGGAAATCGTCGATCACCCGAGGCAGTTCCTCTAACGCCAGCGCGCGCGGTTCAGAGGTGTCCTCGAACCCGTTGGCGGTGAAGGTCTTCACGTCGGCGGCGATGGCCGACGGCGCCACGGGTTTCTGACCGTTGGGCTGCAAAGAGGTGTGGCTGATCCGTCCGACGTGCCACAGCTGCACGACGATCTTGCCACCTTCGGCGTGCACCGCATCGGTGACCTTCTTCCACGCCTTGGCCTGTGCCTCGGTGTGGATGCCCGGGGTGCTGATATAGCCCTTGCCTTCGGGGCTGATTTGCGTGGCCTCGGTGATGATCAGGCCCGCCCCGGCGCGCTGGCGGTAGTACTCGACATGCAGGTCGTTGACCTCGCCGGTGTCGTTGTCGGCCCGGTTGCGGGTCAGCGGCGCCATGACGACACGGTTCTTCAGATGCAGGTCGCCCGCGTCGAAGGGCTCAAAAAGCGGATGGGACATGAGGTGTCTCCTGGGATTTCGTCTGCTGATGCGAGCTATGGCGGCTGCCGTCTTCTGCAACCCCAGCACCGTACGCGGCCCATCGCGGGCGCAGCGCCGTAAAGTGCAACCGATTGGAAACGATAGCCTTTCCTCACCAAGCCGCCCGGTGCGTGCATACCGGGCAATCGCCCGCCGCAGTGGGGCGGGCCCGCACGCCGCCGCGATACAGCTGCATAAAACGCAAAAGGCCCGCACAGGATGCGGGCCTTTCTTAACTGTTCAGGTCTGGCGCGTCAGGCGGCCTTGCGGCGGCGGCGCAGGGCGGCAAAGCCCAGCAGGCCCGCAGCCAGCAGCGGCGCAGAGGCCGGAAGCGGAACCGCCGCGACGTTGGTCGCCTTCTCGATCTCGGATACTTTCATGCCCGCGATCATGAAGCTGTCGCGCTGCGTGCCGAAGTACGGCAGGCGGAACTTGTCAGCACCAAAGCTGATCGACGTGCCGGTCAGACCGGTCAGGCTGTACGGGCTTTTGCGCAGGATCAGCTGGTCCTTCGCAACGACCTTGCCGTCGACGAACAGGTCGAACGTGGGGCCGACCGGCCCGCCAAGGCGCTTGAACAGCACCTCGTCGAACGCGACTTCCTTGTCGAAGGTCAGCGTGATCAGCTCGCCAAAGGAAAACGGCAGCCCGCCGATCCCGGCGGTCCGGCGCAGGCCGAACGCACCGCCGACGCCAAGGCCGACCTTGGTTTCCGTCACCTCGCTGAAGCACAGCGCGATGGATTTGCAGTCGGTGGTCACGATCGTCTCTGTCCCACCAAGGGTGGAATAGATCCCGGCGGTCGCCTTGACGGTCAATCCGTCGACGGTCATGCCAAAATTACCGTCCCACGCGTTCATGCCGCGATTGCCCAGCGTCGGGTTGCGGAAATCGAACACAGTGGTTGCCGACGCTGCGCCTGCCGCAAGACAGAGAACCGCAGCCGTCAGGCCGTTCTTGAAGATACCCAAAATAGAGCCTCCTATAGCCCTGCTCGTTATTATTAAGGGTTTACCTACCACACCTTGATTGTCTCTGAAATAGAAACCATGCTGCGCCCGCCAAATACGCGCGCAGATTGAAACGCGAACAATGACAGAACGTTAGCGCCGGCGAAACGGGCCTCAGATCGGTTCGATGTCGCCCTTGGCGCGTTCGGCGTGGAAGGTTTCTTCCCATGCGTCAAACCGGGCCTCGGCGATGGCGCCCCGCATCCCGTCCATCAGTTCCTGGAAGTAGTGCAGGTTGTGCCATGTCAGCAGCATCGAGCTGATGATCTCCTGCGACCGGAAGACGTGGTGCAGATAGGCGCGGGAATAGTTGCTGCAGGCGGGACAGGCGCACTGTTCATCCAGCGGTCGCGGGTCGTCCTGATGGCGCGCGTTCTTGATGTTCACCACACCGCGCCGCGTGAACGCCTGCCCGGTCCGGCCCGACCGAGACGGCAGCACGCAGTCCATCATGTCGACCCCGCGCTTCACCGCGCCGACGATGTCGTCGGGCTTGCCGACGCCCATCAGGTATCGCGGTCGATCCTCGGGCAGCATACCGGGCGCATAGTCCAGCACGCCGAACATCGCCTCTTGCCCTTCGCCCACGGCGAGACCGCCGATGGCGTAGCCGTCGAACCCGATCCGGGTCAGCGCCTCGGCGCTTTCCTCGCGCAGGTCGCGGGTGACGCCGCCCTGCTGGATGCCGAACAGCGCGTGGCCCGGCCGGTCACCGAACGCGTCCCGCGACCGTTGCGCCCAGCGCATCGACAATCGCATGGACTCGGCCACGCGCGCATCGTCGGCGGGCAGCGCCGGGCATTCGTCGAAACACATCACGATGTCCGACCCCAGAAGCTTCTGGATCTCCATCGACCGTTCCGGCGTCAGCTCGTGCTTCGAGCCGTCGATGTGGCTTCGGAACGTCACGCCCTTCTCGGTCAGCTTGCGCAACTCGGCAAGGCTCATGACCTGAAACCCGCCCGAGTCCGTCAGGATGGGCCGGTCCCAGTTCATGAACTTGTGCAGCCCGCCCAGACGGTGAATCCGCTCGGCGCCGGGGCGCAGCATCAGGTGATAGGTATTGCCCAGCAGGATGTCGGCCCCGGTGGCGCGGACGCTTTCGGGCATCATCGCCTTGACCGTGGCGGCGGTCCCGACGGGCATGAAGGCGGGTGTGCGAATCTCGCCCCGCGGGGTGCGGATCACGCCGGTGCGGGCGGTGCCGTCGGTGGCTTGCAGATCAAACGAAAACATGCGCCGGGGCTTATCCCGGCGCATGGGTCTTGCCTAGGGCAAATGCAGTGCGGGTCAGGAGCTGAACAGCACCTCGAAGCCGCCCCACATCATGCGCATCCCGTCGAACGGCATCTCCATCCCGTCCATCTCGGGGTCCTGCATCATCTTTTCCCACGCCGCTTGATAGGTTTCCTGATCCGGCCAGACGATCCAAGAGAACACGACCGCCTCCCCCTCTTCCAGCTTCACGGCCTTCGGAAACGAGGTCACCTTGCCGTCCTGCACGTCCGAGGCCCAGTTTTCCTGCATCGACAGGGCGCCGTACCGTTTGAACATGGACCAGCCCTTTTCCGCCATCTCGCGATAGGCATCCTTGTTCGCCTCTGGCACGGCCAGCATGAACCCTTGCACGTAGCTCATCGTCGTCTCCCTGTTCGATTGCTTTGCCGGATCAGCGTGCCAGTGATTTACGTTGACCTCAACTTATTTCATCGGACGATCCGAAGATAGGCAACGTGCTGCCGGGGTTTACGCCCCCGGGGAGTATCCTTATATATTCGGTCGGAATAGACAGGGAAATCCCATGCCCGATACCGCACCGATGGAGGGGCAGCCCCTCATTCAGCCCTCCAGCACCGATCACGAGCTTTACGACAGCATCGTGGACGCCTGCCGCACGGTCTACGACCCGGAGATTCCGGTGAACATCTACGATCTGGGCCTTGTGTACACGATCGAGATTTCGGACGAGAACGACGTTAAGGTCATCATGACCCTGACCGCGCCCGGCTGTCCCGTCGCGGGCGAAATGCCGGGCTGGATCGCCGATGCGGTCGGCCCGCTGCCCGGCGTGAAAAGCATCGACGTCGAGATCACGTGGGACCCGCCGTGGGGCATGGACATGATGTCCGACGAGGCCCGTCTGGAACTGGGCTTCATGTAATCAAGCCCGCCGCGCGGGCAGCAAATCAGACCGGGCCGGAACCTTTTCCGCGCTGCGGCGTTCGAGCTTCATGGTTTCGAGCGCCTTTGCCCGCCTAGTCGCCGCTGTCTTGCTGGCCCTGACCTTCTGCGCCCCCTTGGCCGCGCAGGAGCAGTCCGACAACGTCTTCCCCCTAGAAGTCCTGAACGAAGGACTGCCAGAGCCTGCTGGCACCATCGACCGATCGACACCTCGGGGCACGCTTGAAACGCTGCTTCAGGCGGCCGAAGACGAGCGGTGGGTCGATGCCGCGCACCTACTGAACCTGAACGGCGTCGACGTGGACGAGCAAGCCTCTTACGGGGCCGAGCTTGCGATGATGCTGGAAGCGGTGATCGACCGCAAAGCGGTGATCAACTGGACCGACTTGATCGACCGTCCCGACGCGCTGGATGCCAATGAAAGCACCAACAGCGCCACGGCGGGCATGACCCGGCGATCCATCCTGCTGTGGACCTTGCCACTGGACAGCCGTCCCGCCTCGCTGCGGCTGGAACGGGTGCAGGTCGGTGACGAAGACCCGGTCTGGATCTTCCCGTCGCAGACCGTCCAGAACATCGGCGCGCTTTATGCGATCTACGGTCCGTCGCAGCTGGAACAGGCCTTCCCGGATTTCGTGAAACAGAAGGTCGCCCTTGGCCTGATGTTGTGGGAACTGATCGGGCTCCCGCTGTTGCTTGCGGCAGCCGTCATCGTCGGGCTGATGGTGCGATACGCGCTGGACTTCGCATCGCGCCGCGCCAAGACGAAGACGATGACCGACGTTCTGCGGGCGATCCGCGGCCCGGCCATCTTCGGAACCGTCGTGACCCTGATGGCCTTTGCCACGACGCGGCTGTTCGTGTTCTCGGGGCGGATCGACACGATCCTGAACCCCATCATCACGCTGGGCATCGCCGCCAGCATCCTTTGGCTTATCGTGAACGCCATCGACGCGGTGCTGGACCGGCTGGTGATCTCTGCCTCTGACACGCTGTCTCACCGCCAGCAGCAGGAACAGCGCGCGATGGCCACCAAGGTCGCCGCCGGGCGCCGGGCACTGATCGTCGTCTTCGTCGCCACCGCCTTCGGCATCGCGCTCAGTTCGACCACGCTGTACCAGAACCTTGGCCTGTCGCTGATCGGGACCGCTGGCGCCCTGACGCTGGTCTTCGGCTTCGCCGCCCGCCGGGTGCTGGGGAACATCATGGCGTCGCTGCAGATCGCGATGAACCAGTCCGCCCGGATCGGCGACCGGATCGTCTACAAGGACCACCTGTGCCACGTCGAACGCATCAACTTCACCTACGTGCAGTTGCGCGACTGGGACGGCACCCGGCTGGTGGTGCCGGTGGAAGAGTTCCTGTCCGAACCGTTCGAGAACTGGACGATGCAAGAGCCCGAGATGCTGCGGGTGATCAAGCTCAAGCTGGCGCACGGTGCCGATGTGGACCGCCTGCGCACGGCGTTCGACAAGGTCGTCGCGGATCTCGATCAGGACGAACTGGCCAACCTGGATGAGGTGTCGGTCCGCGTGGCCGATCAGGACGTCTTCGGCAAAGAGGTCTGGTTCTGCCTGCCCTGCGCCGATCCCAACACGTCTTGGGATATGGCCTGTATCGCGCGCGAGAAGATCATCGCCGCCGCCGCCGAGCTTGAAGACTCGGACGACAACCGCATGTTCCCCGAGGCGAACCCGGCCGAGGCCGCCTGACGCACACCGGCTTCACGCCGCCCGCTTGGCGTTGGCGTCGATAGCCGCGACGATCCGGTTCCAGAAGGCCGGCGGCAGATCGTGGCCCATCCCCTCGATCAGCAGGAACTCAGCCCCCGGAACCGAGCCAGTAGTGTCCGCCCCACAGGCCGGCGGAATCAACGGATCGTTAGCGCCGTGGATGACAAGCGTGGGCGCGCGAACGGTCGCCAACCGCGCGCGGCGATCCCCGGCCATGACCATCGCCGCAATCTGACGCCCATACCCCGCCGGGTCGTGCGCGCGGCGGGCTTCTTCCAGCGCCAGCGTCCCTTGCGCCTCGGCGTCGAAAGGCGCCCCGCTTCCCGCGATACAACGCGCGAAGGCAATGCTTACCTCGGCGAAGCCCTCGGGGTCCGTCACCGGGTCGGGCCGAGGGCGCTGCATCAGCGCCATCACCTCGGGCGCGGCTTGCGGAAGGTCGGGATTGCCGGTGCTCGACATGATCGACACCAACGAGCGGACCCGCCCAGGATACTCCGCCGCCATGCACTGCGCGATCATGCCCCCCATCGACCGCCCCACCACATGCGCCCGCTCTATGCCCAGCGCATCCAAAAGCCCCACGGCATCCGCCGTCATGTCCAGCAACGTATAGGGCACCTCGGGCCGGACGCCTGCCATCAGCGACGCCGCCAGCGCCCCGAAATCCGGCGACGGCAGGTCGCCCAGATGCGTGGACAGCCCGGCGTCGCGATTGTCGAACCGGATGACGCGATAGCCGCACGCCGCAAGCGCCCGGCAGAAGCCGTCGTCCCATCGGATCATCTGCGTTCCAAGCCCGGAAATCAGCAGCATCGGCGCGGCGTCCGCAGCCCCAAAGGTCTCGAACGCGATCGCGATACCATTCGCGGTGACAGTATCCATGCGGCTGATCCTTTCCGGTTGCAGCACGAATTTATACCCGGGTCAAATTACTGTCAATAACACCCGGGTAATATGTCCTGCCATGCGGAGGTCCACCCACGTCCCCGCGCGGACCACGCCACCGCCGCCCGAACACGGCGGCTTGCAGACGCAGGAGGGCTCGGCGCCGCCGCCACTTGCGGTGGCTGGCGATCCTTGCCTCGATCTTGATGCGCTCTGGGCGCACCGGGGTCTCGGCGGCAGACTGGGTCATGCGGCTGACAAGCAGGTATTGGTCGGCAGATAGCATTTGCGCCTCCATCATTTCATTTTCGGAATTGATGATGGACTCTAGGTCGCTTTTTCTGGCCCAATAAGCCACGCCAACCGCAACCATCATTTCAGAAATGCAACAGAACCTCGACGACCTCGCCCTGTTCCTTGCTATCGCCGACGCTGGCGGCCTTGCCGGAGCGGCGCGCACCACGGGCCAAAGCCCGCCAACGCTGGGCCGCCGCATGACCGCGCTGGAACGCGCCCTGAACCGCCGCCTTTTCGAACGCGGCGCGCGGGGCTACACGTTGACCGCCGCCGGGCGCGACCTGCTGGCCGAGGCAGAGCCGCTGCGCGCCCTTAGCCAACGGCTGTCGCGCTGGGCCAGCACCGACCCGACACCGCGCGTTCGCATCACCACCGGCCACTGGACCTCGCGCTTTCTGGCGCGGCACATCGGACGGGTTTGGGCCTCTGGCGATCCGTGGGTGCCCGAGTTCCTTGCCTCGAACGCGAATGTCGACCTAGCCCGGCGCGAGGCCGACATCGGGGTCCGCAACCGCCGCCCCGACCAGAACTGGCTGGCCGCGCGGATCACCCTGCCCGTTCACTACGCCGTCTACGGCACCGGGCCGCAGGTGCAGGGGTTCCTTGCCCTGCCCGATGGCTACCCCACCACGCCCTCGGACCGATGGGTGCGGCAACACCACGGCGACGAGATCGTGACCGGCGCGTCGGACACCCGGTTGATGCTGGATCTGGCCCTGTCGGGACTTGGCCGCATCGTGATGCCCACCTTCGCGGGGGATACGGTGGATGGCCTGACCCGCCTGTCACCGCCCATCGCCGAGATCGCACATGACGAATGGCTGGTCATGCACCAGGATGCGCGCCACGACCCGCCCGTCCGCGCCGCAATCGACGCCCTGCACGCGCTGCTGAGCGACCCGGCGCTGCGGCCCCCACCGTAGAGGTGCAAGCGTTTTGGCTTGCCTTACTGCATAGCAAGCCAAATAACTTGCTTTATTCCATTGCAAGCGTTAAAGCTTGCTTCAATGGCAAACACCACCCTCTCCGCCGTCCTGACGGGCGATCTTGTGGCGTCGCGCAAGGCCACCCACGCGCAGGCAGAGCATGCGATGGCCACGCTGTCGCAGGCGGCCACCGCGTTCGGGGGAGAATGGACGATGGACCTGCGCTTTACCCGGTTCCGGGGTGATGGCTGGCAGATCCACCTTGCGGATCCGTCGCTTGGGCTGGACGCCGCGCTGTATATGATCGCCCGCCTCCGCAGCGCCGATGTCGCGGTCGAAACCCGCCTGTCGGTCGGCGTCGGCGCGGTCACGACCACCGGCACCACCGACCTTGCGGATGCCGACGGGCCCGCGTTTCACATCTCGGGCGACCATCTGGAACAGATCGGCAAACGGCGCAGGATGATCGTGGCCGGCGCAGGCATCGGACCGTTTCAGGCCGCGGTCTTCGACCTGATCGACTTCATCTCGGCGGGATGGTCACAGGCGCAGGCGGAAGCGGTGGCGATGGCAATGTCAGACCGCTACCCTACGCAGGACGACATCGCCGCCAAGCTTGGCGTCACCCGGCAAGCGGTGCAGTCGCGACTGGCCTCGGCCGGGTACGCCTATCTGCAAGAGGCGCTGCACGCCTTTCGAACCTACGACTTCGGAGACGCCGCACCATGATCGAAACCTTCGCCGCCCTTCTTGTGGCCCATGTCGCGGCGGATTTCCTGCTGCAGACCGGGTGGATGGCCGACAACAAGCGCCGGGCCCTGCCGCTTCTGTCCCATGCGGGCGTCGTGCTGGCCACCGCCGCGATCGCGACCGGACAGCCCGCCCATGTCGCGCTGCTGGTTCTGGTAGGCATTCATGCGCTGATCGACATTGCCAAGGCCCGCATCCCCGCCGCACGCGGCGCGCTGGGCTTCTTGCTGGATCAGGCGGCGCACCTTGCCACCCTTGCCGGGATCGCGGCATGGGCGCCGAAGTTGTGGAACACCGGCCTGTGGGCCGCCGCCCCGCCCATCGTTTTGCAAATCGCAACCCTTGCGGCGGCGCTGGTGCTGATCACGCAGGGCGGGCGTTATTTCGTCGCGACGCTGATGCAGGACATCGAACTGCCGGTCCCCGCCCTGAACGCCCCCGATGCCGACGCCGACGCCGAGGATGCAGCAGCCGACGCCAAAGGCTTGCCCCGCGGCGGGCTGGTGATCGGCGTTCTGGAACGGGCGATGATCTTCATCCTGATCGCAGCCGGTCAGCCCGCCGCCATCGGCTTTCTGATCGCGGCCAAGTCGGTGCTGCGCTTCGGCACCGTGCAGGAAAACCGCGCCGCCAGCGAGTACGTGATCATCGGCACGCTGGCCTCGTTCGGCTGGGCGATCGCCATCACCCTTCTGTGCGAAACGCTTCGCAGTGCCCTGCCTCCGCTTGAGATTTTGCCCCCGAACCCCTAGGTTCAGGACCAGAATAGGAAAGGACAGGCGCGACATGTTCGGCATTCCCGGCAAACAGGCTGTCAGCATCACCCCGAAGGCGGCGGCGCAGATCTCTAAACTGATGACCAAGGACGGCTCCAAGGGGCTGCGCATCGGCGTCAAGAAGGGCGGCTGCGCGGGCATGGAATACACGATGGACTACGTGTCCGAGATCGACCCCAACGACGAGGTCGTCGAACAGGACGGCGCCGTGGTGATGATCGCTCCGATGGCGCAGATGTTCCTGTTCGGGACCGAGATCGACTATGAGGTTTCGCTGCTGCAAGCGGGCTTCAAGTTCCGCAACCCGAACGTGGCCGATGCCTGCGGCTGCGGCGAGTCGATCAAGTTCAAGGACGTCGAGGAACTGGCCGCCGAGCGCGCCGCCGAATGAGCCTGTCGGACGAAGAGGTCGCGTTTGTCCGCGAGCTCTTCTCCGGTCTGGGCGACGTCTCGACACGCCGGATGTTCGGCGGCATCGGCATCTATCATGACAGCACGATCTTTGCGCTGATGCGCAGCGACGGCGTCCTGATGCTGAAAGGCGCAGGCGACTTCGCCGGTGTGCTAGAGGCCGAGGGCTGCGAACGCTGGACCCACACCCGCAAGGACGGCAGCGCCTCGGCGATGCCCTACTGGACTCTGCCCGACGCGGCGCTGGACGACCCCGAGGTCGCCTGCGACTGGGCGCGGCGGTCTCTCGCGCATCTCTGACCGTCCTGCGGCTGCGGCACCTTTCCCCCTTCCGAGCGCACGGTTAACCAGCTACCGAAGGCTGAAGCATTTGCAGGGAGACATCGCATGACCGCCAGAAAACTCGCCGCCGGAAACTGGAAGATGAACGGCCTTGCCGCCGACCTCGTCGAGGCAGAGGCGCTGGCAAAGGCGTTTCCGTCCCCCAAGGTGGACGTCCTGCTGTGCCCGCCCGCGACGCTGATCGCGCCGATGTCCGCGAAAGTCGGCGGCAGCGCCATCGCGGTTGGTGGCCAGAACTGCCACGCCGTCGAAAGCGGCGCCCACACCGGCGACGTGTCGGCCGCGATGCTGGCCGATGCGGGCGCGTCCTACGTGATCGTTGGCCATTCGGAACGCCGCACCGATCACGGCGAGACCGACGCCAGCATCCGGCTCAAGACGCAGGCCGCGTGGTCCGCCGGGCTGGTCGCCATCGTCTGCATCGGCGAGACGCTGGGCCAGCGCGAAGACGGCGAAACGCTGGACGTGGTGGGCGGACAACTGGCCGGCTCGCTGCCCGACGACTGCACCGCCGCGAATACCGTCGTCGCCTATGAACCCGTCTGGGCCATCGGCACCGGCAAGGTGCCAACGCTGGACCAGATCGCCGAGGTCCACGATTTCCTGCGCGCCAAGCTGGAAGACCGGTTCGGCGCCGAGGGTGCCGGTATCCCGTTGCTGTATGGCGGGTCGGTGAAACCTTCGAACGCGGACGAGATCTTCGGCGTGTCCAACGTCGACGGCGCTCTGGTCGGCGGCGCCTCGCTGAAGGCCGCAGATTTCGGCGGCATCATCGGCGCGCTGGAACGGGCGGAGTAATTTTACACCCGATTTGCACGTAGCGCGAAACAGCGGCCCGCAGGGCCGCCGCGCATCGCTGGGCCGCCCCCCGGCCCGGCGATTTGGCACGCCGCAAAGAACCACTGCAACGTCAAAGGGACTTGGCCACCATAAAGTGGCAGCAACTTAAGTTCGGATCGCCGATCCGCGGCCCAGCGATGCGCGGCTAGCCAACAGATGCATTGGCAAACAAAAAAGCGCGCCGCGGCAGTGCCGGGCGCGCCTTCGATAACCGTGTCTGAACCTGTCTACTCGGCGGCCTTCAGCTCGAACCCGCGCTCGATCATGTCCGCCGGTTCCACCGGGTATTCGCCCGAGAAGCACGCGTCGCAGAACTGCGGCGACGACGCCTTGCGCCCCTCTGCCTCGCCCGCGGCGCGGTACAGGCCGTCCAGCGAGATGAACCGCAGCGAATCCACACCAAGGTGGTCGCGCATCTCGTCCTCGCTCATGGTGGCGGCCAGCAGCTTGGACCGCTCGGGCGTATCCACGCCATAGAAGCAGGGCCAAGCGGTCGGCGGCGACGCGATGCGGAAGTGAACCTCTTTCGCGCCAGCGTCGAGGATCATCTGCTTGATCTTCAACGACGTGGTGCCCCGCACGACCGAGTCGTCGACAAGGATCACGCGCTTGCCCTCGATCAGGGCGCGGTTGACGTTCAGCTTCAGCCGCACGCCCATGTTCCGGATCTGCTCGGTCGGCTCGATGAAGGTCCGGCCCATGTACTGGTTCCGGATGATCCCCATGCCGTAGGGAATGCCGCTTTCGAAGGAATAGCCAATCGCCGCCGGAGTACCGCTGTCGGGCACCGGGCAGACAAGGTCGGCCTCGACCGGGGCTTCCTTGGCCAGTTCGATCCCGATCTGGCGGCGCGTCTCATAGACGGACCGGCCGCCAAGGATCGAATCCGGGCGGCTGAAATAGACCTGCTCGAAGATGCAGAACCGCGATTTCTTGCGCTCGAACGGGTGGAAGCTTTCGATCCCCTTGCCGGTGATCACGACCATCTCGCCCGGCTCGACCTCGCGGATGAACTCGGCGCCGATGATGTCCAGCGCGCAGGTCTCGGACGACAGGGCATAGCCGTCGCCGACCTTGCCCAGCACCAGCGGCCGCACGCCCAGCGGGTCGCGCACGCCGATCAGCTTGGTGCGCGTCATCGCCACGACCGAGAACGCGCCCTCGACCCGGCGCAGGGCGTCCTTCATCCGCTCGGGGATGGTGCGCTGCAACGACCGGGCCATCAGATGGATGATGCACTCGCTGTCCGACGACGACTGGAAGATCGAGCCGCGCTCGATCAACTCGCGGCGCAGCGCCTCGGCGTTGGTGATGTTGCCGTTGTGGGCGATGGCGACACCGCCGACCGAGAACTCGCCGAAGAACGGCTGCACGTCGCGAATCTGCGTCGCGCCCTTCGACCCGCTGGTCGAATAGCGGACGTGTCCGATGGACAAAGACCCGGGCAGCGTCTCCATCAGAGAGGCCTTGGTGAAGTTGTCGCGCACGTAGCCGAAGCGGCGGGCAGAGTTGAACCCGCTTTCGCTTTCGTAACTGACGATGCCGCCGGCTTCCTGACCACGGTGCTGCAACGCGTGCAGACCGAGGGCTACGAAGTTGGCGGCGTCGTTTACCCCGATGACCCCGAACACGCCGCACTCTTCGTGCAGCTTGTCGTCGTCGAAGGGGTGGCGAGGCATCCTGTCATCGTTCGACAGGGGGCGGGAGGTCTCACGCATCTCAGCGGGGCTCCGAATCCGGTGGCAGCGGTTGCCCCTCACATAGAGGGTCCGGACCGGCCTGTCACGGTGCGATCACCGAATTGCGACAGTTCCACGACAAACGTGTCCGGTTCGGCATGGGCCACGGCGCCCCGCCGGGATCAGGCGCGGCCGCCGAACACCGGCATCAGCGCCAGCAGCGCAATCAACAGCGCAACCGGCCCGCGGCCCTTGTCTGCAAGGCCCGAACCGGCCTCGCGCGCGGCCCGGCTGCGGGCAATGCGGCCCTGATCCATGTGGTACGCGGTGTCGATAGAGCCGTCGGGACGGCGGCGAATTTCGGTCTGATGGGTCATCACAAAGCTCCCTTGCTCTGGGAACAACCCTGCGCCTGTCCGGCCCCGCGCGCTTGAAGAAGGCCTTGGGAAACCCTTCTGATGTCTAAAGAAGCGACTGGAATCGCTTGAGAGGCCGCCGCCGTCCACGCATTCTGCCGCCATGCGCATCCGTTTCGCCGACTGCGAGCTTGACCTCGCCCGCCACAGCCTGCTGCGCGCCGGTGCCCCGGTGCATGTCGAACCGCAGGTGTTCGACCTGATCGCCTGCCTTGTCGCGGCGCGCGGCGCACTGGTGACCTACGACGACCTGATCGCGCAGGTGTGGCAGGGCCGCATCGTGTCCGATGCCACGATGGCCGCGCGGATCAGCGCGGCGCGGGCGGCAGTGGGCGACGACGGCAGGCGGCAGGCGGTGATCCGCACCCTGCCCCGCCGCGGCGTGCAGCTTGCCGTCCCGGTCGAGGCAGACGGCGCCCCGACCGGCGCCGCCGCCCGGCGGCAGTCGATCCGCTACACCACCTCGCGGGATGGCACCGCCATCGCATGGGCCGAGACCGGCGACGGGCCGCCCCTGCTGCGCGGCGGGCACTGGCTGAGCCACCTCGAGCACGACTGGGACAGCCCGGTCTGGCAGCCGGTGCTGGACGACCTGTCGCGTGGTCGCAGGCTGATCCGCTATGACCCGCGCGGCACCGGCCTGTCGGACCGGGTGCTGAACGAGGCCGACGTCGACCGGCTGGCCGACGATCTGGAAGCGGTGGCCGACGCGGCGGGGCTGGACCGTTTCCCGATCTACGCGATCTCGCAAAGCGTGCCGGTCGCGATCGCCTTCGCCGCGCGGCACCCCGAGCGGGTCAGCCGCATGGTGCTGGTCAACGGGCTGGTGCTGGGCAGCACCGCCGCCGGCGACCGCGCCCGCACCGACACGATGGTCGGCATGATCCGCAGCGGCTGGGCGGTGCCGGGGTCGGCCTTCATGAAGGCGATGGCCACCGTGTTCATGCCCCGCGCCACACCCGACGAGCTGGCGAGTTTCGAAGAGATGCAGGGCCTGTCGGCCAGCGCCGACATCGCGGCGGGCATCCGCACGGTGATCGCCGACATCGACGTGCGCGACCGGCTGGAGCGGATCGCCTGCCCGGTGCTGGTGATGCATTCGTCAGGCGACTCGGTGCAGGACCCGGAACAGTCGAAACTGCTGGCGCGGCGGGTGCCGGATGCCGAGTACCACCTGCTGGATTCCCCCAACCACGTCCTTGTCCCCAGCGACCCGATGTGGGCGCGCTGCGTGTCAGAGGTGGACAGGTTCTTAGGTTAACGCGCGTCCCTGCCCCCGTCGCACCGAAGGTGTGCAAACTAGAAGAGCGAAGGGGGCTCTGCCCCCGTCGCACCGAAGGTGCGCAAACTAGAAGAGCGATGGGGGCTCTGCCCCCGGTCGCGCGGTGCGCGACTCCCCCGAGGTATTTCGGAAGAGAAGAAGCCTGAAGGCTTAGCTGGAGCAGTTGCCGACCAGCGTCTCGTAGCGCGACACGATCCAGCCCGGCGCGTCGTCGGGGATCTGGTTGTCGATGTCGCCGCGGACGCGTTCAAAGATCTTCGCGGTGCGGCTGTTGTCGACCATCGCGATGTCTTCGCTGACGACGATGCGGTCGTAAACCACCAGCGCCACCGCGACCAGAAGCAGGCCGCGCAGCACGCCGAAGAAGAAGCCAAGACCCCGGTCCAGCCCGCCAAGGGCCGAGCGTTGCACGACGCTGGCGAACAGCGGGGTGAACAGCGACACCAGCACCAGCGCAATCGCGAAGACCGCCGCGAAGGCCGCGATGATCGACAGCTCGCAGCTGTCGCGCAGGTAGTCGCCGACGTAGGGGATTTCCTTGACCAGCGGCTCTGCCGTCGCCGCGAAGAGGAACGCAAGAACAGCGGCCGCGATCCAGCCGATGATCGCCATCGCCTCGCGGACGAAGCCCCGGGAATAGGCCAGAATGGCCGAAATAATGATCACAGCCGCGACGACGCCGTCGACAATAGTGAAGCCGTCCATGCCTTCTCCTGCCCGTCTTTTTCTGGGGCGTCAGCCCGCTCCGAAAATCTCGCCCACGACCTGTGCAAGGTCGCCCATCGGGCGCAGTTCCATCCCGGTCCCGCCGGCCTTCGTGCTTTGGGGAACGATGGCGGTGCTGAAACCAAGTTTCGCGGCTTCTTTCAACCTGTTTTCGGTCTGACTGACCGGACGCAGGGCACCGGACAGGCTGATTTCGCCGAAAACGACACAATCTGCGGGTAATGCCGCGTCTTCACGCGCCGACAGCAACGCCGCCGCCACCGCGAGATCCGCCGCCGGTTCGCCGATCTTCATGCCGCCCGCGACGTTGAGATAGACATCGAGCCCCGCGAAGGGAATCCCGCACCGCGCCTCGAGCACCGCAAGGATCATCGCCAGCCGTCCCCCGTCCCAGCCCACGACGGACCGGCGCGGCTGGCTGTGCGGCGTGGGGGCCACCAGCGCCTGAAGCTCGGTCAGCACGGGGCGCGTGCCCTCGATCCCGGCGAAGACGGCAGATCCCGGCGCGGGCTCGCCGCGTTCCGACAGGAACAGGGCCGAGGGGTTCGCGACCTCTTGCAGGCCGCCGCCGGTCATCTCGAACACGCCGATCTCGTCCGCCGGGCCGAAGCGGTTCTTGACCGCGCGCAGGATGCGGAACTGATGGCCGCGCTCGCCTTCGAAATACAGCACGGTGTCGACCATGTGCTCGACCACGCGGGGGCCCGCGATCTGGCCTTCCTTGGTGACGTGACCGACAAGGATCACCGCCGTGTTGCGCCGCTTGGCGAACTGGGTCAGCTCGTGCGCGGCGGCGCGCACCTGCGTGACCGAACCGGGTGCGCTGTCGACATTGTCGGCCCACATGGTCTGGATCGAGTCGATGATCGCCAGTTGCGGTTTCTCGGCTTCCAGCGTGGTCAGGATGTCGCGCAGGTTGGTTTCCGCGCCCAGCTTCACCGGCGCCTGTTCCAGGCCCAGCCGCTGCGCCCGCATCCGCACCTGGGCCGAGGCTTCCTCGCCCGAGATGTACAGGCACTTCAGCCCCTTCCGGGCGAAGGCGGCGGTGGCCTGCAACAGCAGCGTCGACTTGCCGATGCCGGGGTCGCCGCCGACAAGGATCGCCGACGCGGGCACCAGCCCGCCGCCAAGCACGCGGTCCAGTTCCGCGATACCGCTGATGGCGCGGGCGGGCGGTGCCTCTTCGGTGGCGAGGTCGGTCAGGGTGACGGACGCGCCGCGCGTGGCGCCGAGCGACTTGCCCGACGGGCCCGCCGACAGGGGCGTCTCTTCCTGAATCGTGTTCCATTCGCCGCAGGTTTCGCAGCGGCCGGACCACTTGGTGTAGGACGCGCCGCACGAGGCGCAGACGAAGGCGGGTGCTTTGGCCATGCCGCTTTCTGCCCGCCCCGCGCGGCGGCTGCAAGCGGCTCGGGGCATCACGATCGCGCGCGACGCGACGCGGCATGGAAAAAGGCCCGCCGGAAACCGACGGGCCCTTGGTAAGATCGTGTCGCCGGGGTCAGGCGTTGCGCGATTTCAGCGCGGCCCACGCGCCCGAGACGAACATCGCCGCGATGGCGGCTTTCAGCACGTCGCCCAGCAGGAAGGGGCTGACCCAGCCGGCCCAGATCTTGGCGGCCGAGGTGCCGACCCATGCGGCGTCCACGCCGAAGACCGAAGCGACGCCCATCGGCCACGCCACGCCCGGCAGGTACATCGCGGCGGCAGCGACGACGGCGACCGCGAAGGTCGATAGGAAGCCCTTGGTCCAGCCGCGGTCAGCGGCAAAGCCCGCGACCCACGCGGTCAGGACGAAGCCCAGAAGGAAGCCGCAGGTCGGGCCGAAGAAGTACGCGGCACCGGCGCCGCCGTTCGAGAACACCGGAAGACCGGCAAGGCCCTCGGCCAGATAGGCGACCAGCGTCGCGGCGCCAAGGCGCGCGCCATAGGTCAGGCCGACCATCAGGATGGCCAGCGACTGCAGCGTCATCGGCACCGGCCACATCGGCACGGCAATCTGCGCGGCCACGGCGATGAAAGCCGAACCGCCGACGATCAGCGCGATGTTCTTCAGAAGGGTCCGTTCGCCCAGCGTGGCTTGGGTCAGGGTCATGTGGCACTCCTTGGTTAAGGTGTCTCTCGGTTACAGGACGTTCTGCGGCGCGGCGCAGGCCAAGTCAAGCGCGGCGACACGGTGCCGCGCCATGCGCCGCGTTCCTCTCTTGACCTTTTCCGCGCCCCGCGACACACCACCCGCGTGACTGACAAGGCTGAAAAGATCGCGCTCGTGACGGGCGCCTCCCGCGGGCTGGGCGCCGCGCTGGCAGAGACGCTGGCGGCGACCCACCATGTGATTGCCGTGGCGCGGACGACGGGCGCGCTGGAAGAACTGGACGACCGCATTCAGTCCGCCGGGCACAAGGCCACGCTGGCCCCGATGGACATCACGGTGCCGGATGCGATGGCGCACCTGTGCCGGTCGGTCTATGACCGCTGGGGCGGCATCGACTTGTGGGCGCACGCCGCCGTGCACGCGCCGCCGCTGTCCCCCGCCGACCATGTCGACGCCAAGGACTTCGCCAAGACGCTTGCCGTGAACGTCACCGCCACGTCGGTGCTGATCCCCTATGTCTCGCCCCTGCTGAACCGGCCCGGTGCGCAGGCGCTGTTCTTCGCGGACGATCACGCGGACGAAAAGTTCTTCGGCGCCTATGCCGCGTCGAAGCAGGCGCAGATCGCGCTGGCCCGCGCATGGGCCGCCGAGACCGAGACGTTGGATCTGTCGGTCCGCGTCCTGTCGCCGCGCCCGATGCCCACCGCCGTCCGCGCCCGGTTCTTCCCGGGCGAGGACCGCAGCGTGCTTGCCGACCCGCGCGACGAGGCGCGGCGGCTGCTACAGGGCCTCGTCTAAGCCGCGACCCACTTTTTCGAACCGATCCTTACGGCGTGCCCATCGGACCGCGCTGGTTCGGCGTGCGCCCGGTCTTCGGATCGGGCTGGCGGCCATAGGGCGGCAGACAGTTGGGATCGTTGGACGCATAGGTCGGATCGCATTGCTCGCCCGGCGGCGGCGGCGGCATGCACTGATAGGGCAGTTGCGCGCCGGGGATGTACAGGCCCTGCTCGCAGCCGACGACGCTGCCGTACTTGTTGTAGATCGGCTCTCCCTTGATGACGCGTGGCGGCATCGGCTCTTCCTGCTGGGCGCAGGCCGCCAGCGCCAGGGGCGCCGCAACCAAGATGAAACGAAGCTCTCTGAGCATGATTCACTCCTCCATGAATGCACGGTCCGGGCCGCGGTCTGTGCCGTGGCGCGTGCCGTAGCGGCAATCCTGCACCCTGCCGCAGCGTCACACAACCGTGAATGGAATCAACAGCCGGACATACAGGCCGAAATGCCACGCACCCCGCCGCCGCGGCCTCTGCACCGGCAAGACATCGCGCATCCGGCGCGGCCTGCCCAGGGCTGGCCCGCCGCCCCGCCCTGCCCCCGCGGCGCGCCCGACGTGCCATTGAAGCCGTCCGCCCCGCCGTCTACCTTGCGACGACAGCGCAACAGAACACGGCAGGACATGGCATGAAGGACGCAACCCCGCAGGCGGTCTATCTCTCGGACTACACACCGCCCGCCTATCTGGTCGACAAGGTCTCGCTGGTGTTCCGGCTGGACCCCGCCGCCACGCGCGTCCTGTCCCGGATCGAGTTCCGCCCGAACCCCGACGCCGCCCCCGGCCAGCCGCTGGCGCTGGACGGCGAGAAGCTGAAACTGATCGGTGCGGCGGTCGCGGGCGAAGCGGTGAAGGACGGCGATCACACGCTGACCGACACCGGCCTGACGATCCCCGCAAGCCGCCTGCCCGCCGAGCCCTTCGTGTTCGAGGCCGAGGTAGAGATCGACCCGTCCGCCAACACCGCGCTGGAAGGTCTGTATATGTCGAATGGCATGTACTGCACCCAGTGCGAGGCCGAGGGCTTCCGCCGCATCACCTATTACCCCGACCGCCCCGACGTGATGGCGCCCTTTCACGTCCGCATCGAAAGCGACGAGAAGGTTCTGCTGTCCAACGGCAACCCGGGCGCCAGCGGCGACGGCTTTGCCGAATGGACCGACCCGTGGCCCAAGCCAGCCTATCTGTTCGCGCTGGTCGCGGGCGACCTTGTGGCCGCGAAGGACAGCTTCACCACCCGCTCCGGCACCCCGGTCGAGCTGGGCATCTGGGTCCGCCCCGGCGACGAGGGCAAATGCGACTATGCGCTCGACGCGCTGAAACGGTCGATGAAGTGGGACGAGGACGTCTATGGCCGCGAATACGACCTTGATGTCTTCAACATCGTGGCGGTCGACGACTTCAACATGGGCGCGATGGAGAACAAAGGGCTGAACGTCTTCAACTCGAAATACGTTCTCGCCAGCCCGTCGACCGCGACCGACATGGATTACGAGAACATCGAAGGCATCATCGCCCACGAGTATTTCCACAACTGGACCGGCAACCGCATCACCTGCCGCGACTGGTTCCAGCTGTGCCTGAAGGAAGGCCTGACCGTGTTCCGCGATCAGCAGTTCTCGGGCGACATGCGGTCGAAGCCGGTGAAGCGGATTCAGGACGTGCTGCAACTGCGCGCCCGCCAGTTCCGCGAAGACAACGGCCCGCTGGCGCACCCGGTCCGGCCCTCGTCCTATATCGAGATCAACAACTTCTACACCGCCACCGTCTACGAAAAGGGCGCCGAGGTGATCAGGATGCTCAAGCGGCTGGTGGGCGACGACGGCTATGCCAAGGCGCTTGACCTGTACTTCGACCGCCACGACGGCGACGCCGCCACGATCGAAGACTGGCTTGCCGTGTTTCAGGACGCCACGGGCCGCGACCTGTCGCAGTTCGGCCGCTGGTACACGCAGGCGGGCACGCCCCGCGTGACGGTGACCGACGACTTCAAGGACGGCACCTATACGCTTCATCTGAAACAGGAAACGCCCGCCACGCCCGGTCAGCCCGGCAAACAGCCGCAGGTGATCCCCGTGGCCGTCGGACTGCTGAACCCCAACGGGGACGAGGTGCAGCCCACCACCGTGCTGGAACTGACCGAGGAACAGCAAAGCTTCACCTTCGACGGTCTCTCGGCCAAGCCGGTGCCGTCGATCCTGCGCGGCTTTTCGGCGCCGGTGATCCTTGATCGCGCTTCCTCGACCGAGGAACGCGCCTTCCTGCTGGCGCATGACTCCGACCCGTTCAACAAGTGGGAAGCGGGCCGCGCACTGGCCAAGGACGTGCTGGCCCGCATGGTCACCGACCGCGCCGCGCCGGGGCCCGCCTACCTTGATGCGCTGGAACGCGTCGCCCGGGACGAGACGCTGGACCCCGCGTTCCGCGCCCTTGCGCTGCGCCTGCCGTCCGAGGACGACATGGCCCAGACGCTGTTCGACGCGGGCGTCACGCCGGACCCGCTGGCGATCCACGACGCGCGCGAGAAGCTGATGCTGGCGCTGGCGGAACACCTGTCGTCGGTGCTGCCCGGCCTTTACGAGGACATGAGCATCCCCGGCCCCTACTCGCCCGACAGCAAGGCCGCAGGCTGCCGCGCGCTGCGCCAGACCGCGCTGGCGATGATGGCGCGGCTGGACGACGGCAAGACGGCGGCCAAGCAGTTCCGCGATGCCGACAACATGACCGAACAGCTTGGCGCGCTTGGCGTCCTGCTCAGCGTCGGCCACGGGCAGGAAGAACTGGGCACCTTCTACCGCCAGTGGCAGTCGGACCGGCTGGTGATCGACAAGTGGTTCGCCCTGCAAAGCTCGCTGGCCGCCCCCGGCAAGGCGGCGGACACGACGCTGGCGCTGACGCGGCACCCGGATTTCGACTGGAAGAACCCCAACCGCTTCCGTTCGGTCATCGGCGGGCTTGCCACGAACGCCGCAGGGTTCCACGATCCATCGGGCGCAAGCTACGAGTTGGTGGCCGACTGGCTGATCCGGCTTGATCCGATGAACCCGCAGACGACAGCGAGGATGACCACCATGTTCGAGACCTGGAACCGTTACGATGCTGACCGGCAGGCCCTGATGCGCGGCGCGCTTCAGCGCATCGCCGCCACGCGCGGGCTAAGCCGCGACACCACCGAGATGGTCGGCCGCATTCTGGGGGCGGCATGACCCGGCCCGCCGTCCTGATCACCGGCGCCAGTTCGGGCATCGGCGCCGCCACCGCCCGGCTGTGCGCCGAGGCAGGCTGGGACGTCGGCATCGGGTTCCGCAGCGAACGCGCCGGGGCCGAAGCCACGGCAGAGGCGGTCGAGAAGGCCGGCGGTCGTGCGGTGCTGTTGCAAGGCGACGTGTCCGACCCCGCCGAGATCGAGGCCGTCTATGCCGGCTTCGACGAAGCCTTCCCGGTCATGAGCGGTCTGGTCAACAACGCCGGCATCGTGGACGTGACCGCGCGGCTGGACGAAATGTCGCCCGAACGCATCGCCCGCATGATGGCGGTGAACGTCACCGGCACGATGCTGGTGGCGCAGGGCGCGGTGAAACGCATGTCGACCCGCCACGGCGGCAGCGGCGGCGCGATCGTCAACATCTCGTCGGTGGCCGCCAAGCTGGGCTCGCCCGCGCTGTTCGTGGACTATGCGACGTCGAAGGGCGCGATCGACACCTTCACCCGTGGTCTCGCGCTTGAGGTCGCCGCCGAAGGCATCCGCGTGAACGGGGTGCGGCCGGGCATGATCTATACGCCGATCCATGAAAAGGGCGGCTATGCCGACCGGCCCAAGGAGCTGGCGCACGTCATCCCGATGCAGCGCATCGGCGAGCCGGAAGAGATCGGCGAGGCCGTGGTCTGGCTGCTATCCGACAAGGCCAGCTATGCCACAGGCACCACCTTCGACGTCAGCGGCGGGCGATAGCATCCGGGGACGCCAAGCGTTGCTTTAAGATACCGCCGCAACGTCCTGTGCCAAAAAAGAAACGGCCCGCCAAATCGCTCTGGCGGGCCGCTTTCATCTGTCTGTCGCCAAGGCTCACCCGGCGGCGGTCACGGCCCGCTTGGTCATCACCTTCACAAGGTGCGCCCGGTAGGCCGGCGTGCCGTGGATGTCGCCGATCATGCCGTCCGCATCGACCGACAGCCCGTCGACCGCATCCGCCGAGAAGTTCGACGACAGCGCCTCTTCGGCCTCGGTCCAACGGAACACACCTTCTTCCGACGCGCCGGTGATCGCCACCCGCACCCCGTCCGAGGTCTTCGCCACGAAGGCCGCCGTCAGCGGGAAGCGCGACGCCGGTTGCGCGAACTTGGCATAGGCCGCTTTCTCGGGGATGTTGAACTTGACCGCCGTGATCAGCTCGCCCTCTTCCAGCGCCGTCGTGAACATGCCCTGAAAGAAGTCATCCGCGTCGATCTCGCGCGTGTTGGTCACCACGGTGCCGCCCGAGCCCAGCAGGCCCGCCGGATAGCACGCCGCCGGGTCGTTGTTGGCCAGCGAACCGCCGATGGTGCCACGGTTGCGCACCGCCGGATCGCCGATGCCGCCAGCCAGCGCCGCCAGCCCCGGATAGCTCGACGCCGCCTCGGCAGCGACGGTGCCGTGGGTGGTCGCGCCGCCGACGGTCAGAACGCCGCCCTCGGCGGACACGCCCTTCATCGACTCGATTCCCAAGGTCGACACAAGCGTGCCGGGCATCGCCAGCCGCTGCTTCATCGTCGGGATCAGGGTCTGGCCGCCGCCAAGGGGCTGCGCCTCGTCGCCGGCCAGCGCCGCGACCGCGTCTTCGACCGTCGTTGGTTTCACCAGTTCGAAGTCGTACATCTCGTTTCTCCTTGCGAAGACCGGCCGGCCTTCATCTTGGTCCAAATTCTGTCATCCGGCGGCGGCCGCGTGGGACGCCGCCGGAAGGATCAGCCGTTCATCGCCGCCCAGACCCGAGCCGGCGACAACGGCATGTCGATATGGGTCACATCCTTACCGTTTCTCTGCAGCGCGTCCACCACCGCATTGACCAGCGCGGGCGGAGATCCGATCGCCCCGGCCTCGCCACAGCCCTTCACCCCCAACGGGTTATGCGTGCAGGGCGTCTGGCAGGAATGATCGACCGTGAAGTTCGGCAGATCGTTGGCGCGCGGCATGGCGTAATCCATGTACGACGCCGAAACCAATTGGCCGTTCTCGTCGTAGACGCAGCTTTCAAGCATGGCCTGCCCGATCCCCTGCGCCAGCCCGCCGTGGACCTGACCTTCGACGATCATCGGGTTGACCACGTTGCCGAAATCGTCGGCGGCGGTGAACCGTTCGACCGTCACCTTGCCGGTGTCCGGATCAACCTCGACCTCGCAGATGTAGGCGCCCGCCGGATAGGTGAAGTTGGCCGGGTCGTAGAACGCGGTTTCCTCCAGCCCCGGCTCGATCTCGTCCAGCGGATAGTTGTGCGGCACATAGGCGGCAAGGCAGACGTCGCCCCACGCCACCGACTTGTCGGTGCCCGCGACGCTGAACGCCCCGTCCTTCAGTTCGACGTCGTCCGCCGAGGCCTCCATCAGGTGAGCCGCGATCTTCTTCGCCTTGGCGATGATCTTCTCGGTCGCCCGCACCATCGCGGACCCGCCCACCGCCAGCGAGCGCGAGCCGTAGGTGCCCATGCCCATCGGCGTGTTGGCGGTGTCGCCATGTACGATCTCGACCTGGCTTTCGTCGATGCCGATCATGTCGGCGATCACCTGCGGAAAGGCCGTTTCGTGCCCCTGCCCGTGGCTGTGGCTGCCGGTCATAACCACCAGACCGCCGGTCGCGTTGACCCGGACCGTGGCGGATTCGTACAGGCCCGCCCGCGCGCCCAGCTGCCCCACCAGCGCCGAGGGCGCGATGCCGCAGGCCTCGATGTAGCAGTTGATGCCAAGGCCGCGCCACTTGCCGTTCTTGGCGCTGTCCGCCGCGCGCGCGTCGAAGCCCGACACGTCGGCCAGGTCCAGCGCCTTGTCCAGCGTCGCGTCATAGTCGCCGGTGTCGTATTCCACCGCGACCGGCGTGGCATAGGGAAACTCGCGGATGAAGTTCCTGCGCCGCAGCTCTACCGGGTCGATCCCCATCTCGCGCGCCGCCTTGTCGATCACGCGTTCCAACTGGTACGTCGCCTCGGGGCGGCCCGCGCCGCGATAGGCGTCGACCGGCACCGTGTTGGTGAACACGGCCTTCACGTTCACGTAGATCAGCGGCGTCTTGTAGTTGCCGGCCATCAGCACCCCGTGCAGCCACGTCGGAACAGAGGTCGAGAAGGTCGACAGATACGCACCCATGTTGGCGTGGGTGTCGGTGCGCAGCGCAAGGAAGGTGCCGTCCTTGTCCATCGCCAGTTCGATTTTCGTGACGTGGTCGCGGCCATGCGCGTCGGTCATGAAGGCCTCGGACCGGCTTGATGTCCATTTCACCGGGCGTTTCAACTGCTTGGCGGCGAAAGTGCAGAAGGCTTCCTCGGCATAGTGGAAGATCTTCGACCCGAAACCGCCGCCCACGTCGGGCGCCACGACGCGCAGCTTGTGCTCGGGGATGCCCAGCACGAAGGCGCCCATCAGCAGGCGGATGACGTGCGGGTTCTGGCTGGTGGTGTACAGCGTCGACTCGTCGCTGTGGGACGCATAATCGCCCACGGCGACACGCGGCTCCATCGGGTTCGCGACAAGGCGCTGGTTGACCAGTTCCAGCGTGGTGACGTGGTGCGCGCCCTTGATCGCCTCGTCCACCGCGTCGCGGTTTTCCTCGACGAAGCCCCAGTCGTAGCACAGGTTCGACGTCAGATCGTCGTGCACCTTGGGCGCATCGTCGGCCAGCGCCGCCTTCATGTCGATCACGGCAGGCAGTTCTTCGATGTCGAGTTCGATCAGCTCGGCCGCGTCGCGGGCCTGCGCATAGCTTTCCGCCACCACCGCGGCGATCGGATCACCGACGTGACGGACCTTGCCCTGCGCCAGCACCGGGTGTGCCGGTTCCTGCATCGGGTTGCCGTGGCGGTCGGTCACCTGCCAGCCGCAGGGCAGCCCGCCGATGCCTTCGAAATCGGCCCCGGTGAACACGCGCAGCACGCCCGGCGCAGCTTCGGCGGCCGAGGTATCGACCTTCGTCAGCTTCCCGTGCGCCACGTCCGAGCGCAGAAAGTGAACGTAAGCCTGTCCGTTGATGTTGATGTCGTCGGTGTAACGTCCCTTCCCGGTCAGGAACCGGACGTCCTCGCGCCGCTTGTTGGCGGCCCCAATGCCATGATCTTTCGGCATCTTGATCTCCTCCCTATTGCGCGACGCGCCGTTCGGTCAGCCGCGGCTTTGGTACGTACCCTTTCCATCAGACGCCGGGGCTCCTCTCCCCGGCATCAAAGTTCCGCAACGCGGGGCGTCCCGAAGACCCCCGCCCCGTCGAAGGACCGGCACCGCGCCTGCGCATCGCCGGCCACGCGGGCCGGCAGGATCACGACAAGGCGGCGCGCCGTTGTCATTCGGCGGCGATGGCGCTGACGTCCTGACCGCTGGCGGCCATGATCGCCTTGACGATGTTGTGGTAGCCCGTGCACCGGCAGATGTTGCCTTCGAGATAATCGCGGATCTCGGTCTCGGTGGGCTTGGGGTTGTCCTTCAGCAGCGCCGCCGCGGACATCACCATGCCGGGGGTGCAGAAGCCGCACTGAAGGCCGTGGTGGTCCTGAAACGCCTGCTGGATCACGCTCAGCGAGCCATCGGCGTTCGCCATGCCTTCGATGGTTTGCACCTCGGCGCCATCGGCTTCTGCCGCGAACATGGTGCAGGCCTTCACCGCCTCGCCGTCGACGTGAACGATACAAGCCCCGCACTGCGACGTGTCGCAGCCGATGTGGGTCCCGGTCAGACCCAGCGGCCCGCGCAGGAAATCGACGAGAAGCGTGCGACCCTCGGCCTCGCCGGACGTGGGTTTGCCGTTCACCGTCATTGAAACTGTCGGCATGTGGGTTCCTCCCTGGTAGCTTTCGACTGGCTTTTGCAGGCAGGTAATCATGGGATTTCGCTTTTGGAAACCGGGTATGTGCGCCAAATCGCAAAATACTTCGCGGTCATTCGGTCGCGCTGACCGCCTGTCGCGAACGCCGCGATGCAGCAGCACGCGAAGGATGGAAAGCCCCGGCAGCGCCGCTATGATCCTGCGCGAGTCTTCTTGCCGACCCTGACGTTGCCGGACCTGACATGCGCCAATTTCTTCCGATCTCCGCCCTGCTTCTTGGGTCCGCCTTCCTGTTGTTCGCCGGTGGCGTCAACGGCCTGATCCTGCCCGTCCGCGGCACGGCCGAGGGCTTTTCCAGCTTCTCGCTCGGCCTGCTCGGGACCGGCTGGGCCATCGGCTATGTGTCGGGCTGCCTTGCCACGCCGGGACTGGTGTCGCGCGTCGGGCATATCCGGTCCTTCGGGGTGATGGCCGCGCTGGCCGCGATCTCGATCCTTGCGTCGCTGCTGCTGTTGACGCCGTGGGCTTGGATTCCGCTGCGCGCGATCTCCGGCTTCTGCTTCGCGGGCGCGGCGATGATCGTCGAAAGCTGGCTGAGCGAGCGCGCCGCGCCGTCGGAACGCGGGCGGGTTTTCGGCATCTACACGATGGTGAACCTGTTCTCGTCCACGGCGGGCCAGATGGTGCTGACGCTGGGCGACACGCGGGGGTTCCTGTTCTTCGTGGTCGGCGCGATCTTCTACTGCATGGCGCTGGTGCCCACCGCGATCTCGTCCAGCGCATCGCCCAAGCCGCTGTTCAACGTGAAGATCGACCTGCGCGGCCTGCTGCGGAATTCGCCGGTGGCGCTGTTCGGCGTGTTTCTCGTCGGCATTTCCAACAGCGCCTTCGGCACGCTCAGCGCGGTCTACGCCGAACGCGTGGGGCTGGAACTGACGTCGATCGCGCTGTTCGCGTCGCTTCCCGTTCTGGCCGGCGCGGTGGCGCAGGTGCCGGTGGGCTACCTGTCGGACCGCACCGACCGGCGCTGGGTGCTGGTCGGGCTGGCCGTGGTCGCCGCAAGCTCGGAACTGGCCTTCATCCTGTGGCAGCCCGCCAACCAAGCCGCGAACCTTGCGCTTGCCGCAGGCTTCGGCGCGGCGATCTTTTCGATGTACCCGGTGATCCTTGCGCACGCGAATGACCACGCCGCCGAGGGCACCGCGATCCAGGTTTCGGGCGGCTTGCTGATGGTGTTCGGATTCGGGGGAATCGCCGGGCCGCTGATCGCCGGTGTCGGGATGTCACAGATCGGACCTGCGGGCCTGTTCGCCACTTCAATCGCGTCGCATATCATCCTGATCCTGTTCACGGTCTACCGGATTCGCGCCCGCTCTGCGGTGCCCGATGCGGACAAGCAGTCGTTCTCGGCAACGCCGATGGCCAAGAACGCGACACCGGCGACGGCGGTGCTTGCCGCAAGCGACGCCGAAATTCGCGAAGAGTTGAACAGGGATCACGAACCCCCTGCGGATGCTCAGGAAAACACGCCCGAAAATCCATCGTGACTTTCCTTGGCGGGCAGCTATCTAGTCCCAAAAGCCGCGTCCCGGGCTATTTGTGGTAGATGACCGCCGGAATGGCGGATAGCCTCGGGGCACTCCGGAGTTTTGCGGAGAATAAGGGGGCAGTAGCGTGACAACCGACATCGTCGGGTATTTCGGAAAGCTTGCGACGGCGACGCTCGCCGGGCTTTTCCTGACAACCAGTGCACAGGCTTTGGATCGCATCCGGATCCACGTCGAAGGCAACGACGGCGATCTTGAGGACGCGATCGTCAGCGCCTCTCTCGTGGTGGCCGCCAAGACCGAAGGCCGGACCGAGGCCGACAACGTCTTCGCCTCGGCCCTGTCTGATTATGCCCGCCTGCTCGATGTGCTGTACGCCGAAGGTTATTACGGCGGCGTCATCAACATTTACGTCGACGGACGCGAGGCGGCGGCGACCCCGCTGCTGCGCGCGCCCGACCGGATCACCGAGGTCGCGATCAACGTGCGCCCGGGGCGCCCGTTCCGGTTCGGCGACGCCCGCATCGGCCCGCTGGCCCCCGGCACCGAGATCCCCGAAGGCTTCGCGCCCGGCCAGCCCGCAAGGGCCCCGGTGGTGCGCAGCGCCGTCGATGCCGCCGCCGACGGCTGGCGCGACGCCAGCCATGCCAAGGTCGAGGTCGCCGGCGAACGCGTCGTGGCCGACCACGAGAACGCGACGCTCGACAGCGTCATCGCGCTGAACCCCGGCCCGCCGGTCAAGTTCGGCAGTCTAGTGATCCAAAGCGAAAGCCGCGTCCGCGCCGAAGCGATCCGCCGGATCGCCGGGCTGGACCGCGGCGACCCGTTCTCGCCCGAGGAAGCCAAGCGCGTCGCCGACCGTCTGCGCCGTGCCGGTGCGTGGCGCGCCGTCGCGCTGGAGGAAGCCGACACGCTTAGCCCCGACGGCGAGATGGACATGCTTCTGACGCTGGAAGACGCCAAGCGGCGCCGGATCGGTGTCGGCGCCGAGGTGTCGTCGCTTGACGGTGGCCGCGTCACCGCGTTCTGGATGCACCGCAACATCTTCGGCGGCGCCGAACGTCTGCGCTTTGACGCCGAGGTCGCCAACATCGGCAGCGGCAACAGCGGCATGGACTACACGCTGGGCGGACGCCTGACCGTGCCCGCCCCCATCGGCCCCGAGACGACCGCCTTCACCTATGGCACGCTGGAACGGCTGGACGAGGCCGACTATCTGTCCGAACAGTTCGAGATCGGCTTCGGCATCACCCGCCGTGTCGGCGGCAACTTCCAGCTCGACGCCTCGCTGGCCTATTTCTACTCGGAAACCGAGGACGCGCTTGGCGAACGGACCTTCTCGCTGTTCAAGCTGCCGATCAGCGCCACCTACGACCGGCGCGACGACAGTCTGAACCCCAAGGAAGGGTTCTACGTCAATCTCGACATCACCCCCTTCGTCGGGCTGAACGACACCGAAAGCGGCGTGCGCACCTACGGCGACGCGCGCGGCTATTACGGGTTCGGCGACGATCAGCGCGTGGTTCTGGCCGGACGGTTGCAGTTCGGCTCTATCGCCGGGGCCAGCACCACCGGAACGCACCCCGACATGCTGTTCTATTCCGGCGGGTCGGGCACCGTGCGCGGCCATCCCTACCAGTCGCTCAACGTCGACCTCGGCGGCGGCGACACGCTGGGCGGCCGCAGCTTCCTTGGCTTCTCCGCCGAGGTCCGCACCGAGATCACCGACACTATCGGTCTCGTGGCCTTCGCGGACGCCGGCTATATCGGCGCGGAACAGTTCTACGACGGCAGCGGCGACTGGCACTCGGGCGCGGGGCTTGGCGTACGCTACATGACCGGCATCGGCCCGATCCGGTTCGACGTCGCCTATCCCACCAGCGGCGACACCGGCGACGGTGTCCAAATCTACATCGGTATCGGGCAGGCATTCTGATGCGCCACCTTCTGTTGATTCTCATGCTGGCCCTGCCGGGTCAGCTTCTTGCTCAGGCTGACCCGGACAGCACGCCCGACGCCCCCGCCGAGGAAGAAGAACGCGACCGCGGCATCCTGCAGGCCTTCATCGAAGACAACCTGTCCGACGCCGGGCGCGACGTCCGGATCGAAGGGTTCAGCGGTGCGCTGTCCTCGAACGCGACGCTGGACAGCCTGACGATCTCGGACGACGACGGCGTCTGGCTGCGGCTGGAAGGCGCGGTGCTGAACTGGAACCGCTCTGCCCTGCTGCGTGGCCGGGTCGAGGTGAACGAACTGTCCGCCGAACGTCTAGTGATCGAGCGCGTGCCCGACACCGGCACGTCCGACGATCTGCCCACGCCCGAGGCGACGCCCTTCGCCCTGCCCGACCTGCCCGTGTCCATCGACATCGCCACGCTGGCCATCGAACGCGCCGAACTGGGCGAACCGCTTCTGGGCGAGGCCGTCGCGATCACGCTGGACGGCAGCGCCAGCCTTGCCGGCGGCGAAGGCGAAGCCGACCTGCAGATCACTCGTCTTGACGGCCCCGAAGGCGACATCGCCCTTGCGGGGTCCTATTCGAACGCCACCGGCGCGCTGAACCTCGACTTGTCGTTCCGCGAAGGCCCCGGCGGCATCGCCGCCAGCCTGATCGGCCTGCCCGGCGAGCCTGCGGTCGACCTGACCGTGCAGGGCGACGGATCCGCCGACGACTTCAACGCCGACATCCTTCTGCTGACCGATGGCGAGGAACGCCTCAGCGGCACCGCCACCCTTGGCGCGTTCGGCGCCGACGATGGCGAAGGCGAGGCCGACCGCAGGTTCGGTCTGGACCTTGCGGGCGACCTTGCACCGCTGTTCCTGCCCGACTACCGCGATTTCCTCGGAAACGACGTCGCGCTGACCGTGGCGGGCACCCTGCTGGGCGCGGGCGGTCTGGACCTTGAACAGCTGTCGGTGGAAACCCAGTCGCTGGTGCTGAACGGCGCCGTGCAACTCGACAGCGACAGCTGGCCCGTGCGCATCGACGTCACCGGCGCGATCACCCCGCCCGATGGCAACGAGGTGCTGCTGCCGCTTGCCGGACCCGAAACGTGGGTGCAGGGCGTCGAACTGGCGATCGACTTCGACAGCACCGACGGCGACACGTGGACCGCCGCGCTGACCGCCGACGGCTTCCGCCGCGACGGGATCGAGATCGGCCGCGCCGCGCTGACCGGACAAGGCGGCATCGTGCGCGGCGAAGGCAACGCCATCGGCGAGGTCACCGGCCAGATGGAACTGGACGTCGGCGGCATCGCCCTGCCCGACCCCGCGCTGCAGGCCGCCGTGGGCGAAACCGTGACCGGCGCGCTTGGCTTCGATTTTACCGAAGGGCAGACGCTGCGCTTCACCGGGCTGGACGTGACGGCAGGCGACACCGTGCTCACCGGCGACGCCACGCTGGACTTGCCCGAAGAAGGGCTTGGGCTGGACATCCTTGGCCGCGTCGGCCTGCGCGCCGGCGACCTGTCGCGCTTCTCTGCGCTGGCGGGGACCGACCTGTCCGGCTCGGCCGACCTGTCCGTCAGCGGCCGGATGGAACCCCTGAGCGGCAGCTTCGACCTGACGCTGGGCGGCAGCACCGGCGACCTTGCCATCGGCAACGCCGTGGTCGATCCGCTGATCGGCGGCGACGGCCAGCTTCAGGGCCAGATCACCCGCGACGAAAACGGCACGCGGCTGACCGACTTCGGCATCACCACGCCCGAGACCGAGGTGACCGCGACCGCCGACCTTGCCTCGGGCGACAGTCAGGCCCAGTTCGCCCTGCGCCTGCGCGAGGCGGGCCTTGTCGCCGAAGGGCTGGACGGCCCCGTCTCGCTGACCGGCACCGCCGTGCAGGTCGACGAGGACTGGACCCTGACCACAAACCTCGAAGCCCCCGGCGGCGTCCGCGCCGACATCGACGCCACCGTGTCGCTGCCCGACGGCGAACCCGGCCCGGTCAACGGCATCGCCGAGATCGCCATCGCGGATCTCGCGGCCTATGCCGACCTTGCGGGCGCCGACCTGAACGGCGCCGCGAATGTCACGCTGGCAGGTCGCGGCGACCTGTCGGACATGAGCTTCGAGGCCAGCGTCAATGGCACCGCCACCGACGTGGCGATCGGAAACGACATCGCGGACACGCTGATGGCGGGCACCAGCACGCTGGCGATCGACGTGACCCGTGACGGCGACGGCACGCTGACCTTCCGCGACTCGCGGTTCGAAAACGATCAGGTCTCTGCCGATCTCGGCGGCACCATCGACGGCCAGACCGGCGCCATCGACTTCGATGCGCGGCTGGTGGACGTGGCGCTGATCCTCGACGACCTCAGCGGCCCGGCGACGCTGACCGGCACCCTGACCCGCGACGGGCAGGACGTGACGCTGAACGGCGGCTTCTCGGCGCCGGGCAACACCGGCGGCACGGTCACGGCGCAGGTGACCCTGACCGACGACGGCCCCGGCCCGTTCCGCGCCAGCGGCGACGCGACGGTAGGCGACCTCGCCCCCTTCGCACCGCTGGCCGGTCTGGACCTGTCCGGCGCCCTGTCGCTGGACTTCGGCGCCCAAGGCGACCTGTCCGACCTCAGCCTCACCGTCGCGCTCAACGCCGAGGGCCGCGACCTTGGCAGCGGCATCGCCGCCGTCGATCCGCTGATCGCTGGCAACAGCACGCTGGACGTCGCGGTCACCCGTGACGGCGACGGGCTGCTGACCTTCGACCGCGCCCGGTTCGACAGCGACCAGCTGGCCGCCTCGGTCGAGGGCACGGTCGGCGCAACCACCGCCGACGTCGGCTTTGACGTGCGGCTCGCCAGCGCCGGCGCGGTGGCGCAGGGGCTGACCGGCGCCCTCGGACTGAACGGCCAGCTGACCCGCGACGGCGACGACCTTGCGCTGGACGCCGACCTGACCGGCCCCGGAGAGACCGAGGGCCGCATCGACGCCGCGCTGACGCTGGTCGACGGCCAGCCCGGCCCCTTCCGCGCCGACGTCGACGCGGACATCGCCTCGCTCGCGCCCTTCGGCGCCATCGCCGGGCTGAACCTTGGCGGTGCCCTGTCGCTGGACGCCAGTGCGCAGGGCGACCTGTCGGACATGACCCTGACCGCCGACCTGTCGGCCACCGGCACCGGCCTGCGGTCGGGCATCGCGGCGGCGGACCCGCTGCTGTCGGGCACCAGCGACCTGCGTGTCGCCGTGGCGCTTGATGCCGACGGCGTGCTGACCATCGACCGCGCCACCTTCGAGAACCCGCAACTGACCGCCGAAGTCTCGGGCCAGGGCAGCGCCGACACCGGCGGTTCTGGCCGCTACGACGTGCGGCTGGCCAACGTCGGCCTGCTGGCGCCCGGCATCAACGGCCCGGCCACCGCCTCGGGCACGCTGTCCTCGTCGGGGAACGGCTGGCAGATCGACACTTCGCTGACCGGCCCGGGCGGCATGTCCGGCACCACCTCGGGCAGCTTCGCGCAGGACTTCTCGACCGCCGACCTGTCGATCAACGGCAGCGCGCCGCTGGAACTGGCGAACGGCTTCATCGCCCCGCGCCTTGTCGACGGGCTGGCCCGGTTCAACCTGTCCCTGAACGGCCCCCTCGCGCTGAACTCGCTGTCGGGCACCGTGACCTCGAACGGCGCGGGCGTCACCCTGCCCGCGCTTCGGATCCGGCTGGCCCCGATGAACGTCACCGCACAGCTTGGCGGCGGACGCGCCAACATCACCGCCGAAACCGGCGTGTCGAACGGCGGACGCATCACGGTGTCCGGTCCCATCACGCTCAGCGCACCGTTCAACGCCAACCTCGGGATCAACCTGCAACGCGTGGTCGTCGCCGAGCCGGGCTTTTACGAAACCACCGTCTCCGGCACCGTCGGGCTCGACGGCGGCCTGGCCGGCGGGGCCAATATCTCGGGCGACCTCTCGCTGGACGCGGTCGAGGTGCGCATCCCCAACACCGGCGGCCTGTCCTCGGGCAGTCTGCCCAGCCTCGTGCACATCAACGAACCGGCCGAGGTGCGCCGCACCCGCGACCGCGCCGGCCTGCTGCGCGACATGGGCGATGCGTCCGGCGGCGGCGGCAACTCGGGCCCCGGATATGGGCTTGATATCCTGATCCGCGCGCCGCAACAGATCTTCATCCGCGGCCGCGGCCTCGACGCCGAGATGGGCGGCCAGATCCGGCTGGGCGGCACCACCAACAACATCTTCACCGAAGGCTCCATCGACCTGATCCGGGGCCGTCTCGACATCCTTGGCGAACGGCTGGAACTGACCGAGGGCAGCCTGCAACTGCAAGGCAACTTCGATCCCTACATCCGGCTGGTGGCCGCGACGGTGTCGGGCGACATCACGGTGCAGATCGTGATCGAGGGCTTCGCGTCGAACCCCGACCTGCAAGTGACCTCGCAACCACAGCTGCCCGAAGAAGAAGTCCTCGCGCGCCTCCTGTTCGACCGCGGGATCGAGGAAATCTCGGCGCTGCAGGCGGTCCAACTCGCCCTCGCGATCCGCACCCTCGCGGGCGGCGGCGGCGAAGGCATCGTCGGACGCCTGCGCACCAACGTCGGCCTCGACGACCTTGACGTCACCACCGACGCCGACGGCACCGCCGAGGTTACGGCGGGCAAGTACCTGAGCGACAACCTCTATACCGACGTCACGGTGAACGCGACGGGCGAGACCGACGTCGAGTTGAACCTGCAGATCACGCCCTCCGTCACCGCGCGCGGCCGCGTCACCTCGACCGGCGACACTGGCATCGGGATCTACTTCGAACGCGACTACTGATCCGGAACGGCAAATTGGGGCTTTGCCCCAATACCTCTAAGAAGACGGGGGGCTTTGCCCCCCGGGGCCTCCGGCCCTCCCCCCAAGGTATTTCGAAAGAGAAGAAGCGCAGACAGCGCGCGCCCCTTCTTCTCTTTGAAAATACCTCGGGGGAGCCGCACCGCAGGTGCGGCGGGGGCAGCGCCCCCTTTCACGCGGGCCTCAGACGGAGACGGCGGCGAGCAGGTCTTCGCGCTTCAGCTCGGACTTTGCCCCGGACATGGTGACCGCGCCGCGTTCCAGCACGTAGAACGTGTCGGCAAGGTCGTAGGCAAAGGCGAAATACTGTTCCACAAGGATGATCGCCATGTCGCCGCGGTCGCGCAAATACTCGATCACCCGGCCGATCTGCTGGATGATGTTCGGCTGAATGCCCTCGGTCGGTTCGTCCAGAAGCAGGACCTTCGGCTTGGTGATCATCGCGCGGGCAATCGCAAGCTGTTGCTGCTGGCCGCCAGACAGGTCGCCGCCGCGGCGGTTCATGAAATCCTTCAGGATCGGGAACAGCTCGAAGATCTCGTCGGGGATGTGGTGTTCGGACTTCGGCAGGCAGGCATAGGCCGTTTCCATGTTCTCGCGCACCGTCATCAGCGGGAAGATGTCGCGGCCCTGCGGCACATAGCCGATCCCCTTCTGCGCCAGCATGTGCGCCGGAATCCGGCCGATGTCTTCGCCGTCCAGCTTGTAGCTGCCGGCGGTCCGTTGATGGGTGCCCGACAGCGCCTTCAGAAGCGAGGTCTTGCCCACCCCGTTGGTGCCCATCACGCAGGTGACCTTGCCGGCCTCGGCGGACAGGTCGATGCCGTACAGGATCTGGCTGCCGCCGTAGTGGAGCGTAAGATCGCGGGTATCCAGCATGTCAGTCTCCTGCCTTCGCGCAGCGGTGCGACGGGGCGCGTGTCGTGTCAGCGGCCAAGGTACACCTCGATCACCTGTTCGTTCTTCGTGACGTGGTCCAGCGAGCCTTCGGCCAGCACCGAGCCCTCGTGCAGGACGGTCACCTTGCACTCCAGCCGCCGCACGAATTCCATGTCGTGCTCGACCACGACCACGGCGCGGGTCTTCGCGGCCTCCTTGAGGATATCCGTGGTGTGCTCGCGTTCCGCCGGGGTCATGCCCGCCGCCGGTTCGTCGACCAGCAGCAGCTGCGGTTCCTGTGCCAGCAGCATGCCGATCTCCAGCCACTGCTTCTGGCCGTGCGACAGCTCGCCCGACTTGCGCGCCAGCTGGCTGTCCAGCCCGATCTCTTCGGCAAGGGTCACGACCCGCGCCCGGTCCTCGTCCGTGGGGCGGTAGAACAGCACCGACCATGCCGAGCGCGCGTTGCGCAGCGCCATCAGCAGGTTGTCGAACACCGACTGGTCCTCGAACACCGTGGGGCGCTGGAATTTGCGTCCCACCCCGGCCTGCGCGATCTTCGCCTCGTTCATCCGCAACAGCGAGATGCTGCGGTCGCCCCAGATCACCCTGCCCTCGTCCGGCCGGGTCTTGCCGGTGACGATGTCCATGAAGGTGGTCTTGCCCGCGCCGTTCGGTCCGATGACCGCGCGCAGCTCGGCCTTGCCGATCGAGAAGGACAGGTTGTTGATCGCCTTGAACCCGTCGAACGACACCGAAACGCCGGAGACTTCCAGCAGGCGGTCCTTGCGGGCGGCGGGCGTGGCGGCGGCTGCGGCTGCGGCTGCGGCGTTCATTCGTCGGCCTCCTTTTCACGCAGGGCGCCCTGATCGGGCCCAAGATCGGCGCCGTGCCGGTCGGGCGACCGGCGGTCGGCCAGCAGGTCGAACAGCCCGCCGATGCCTTTCGGGAAGAACAGCGTGACCAGTACGAAGGTCAGCCCCAGCAGGATCAGCCACCAGTCGACCCAGTTGATCGTATAGAAACCAAGGTTGATCGACGGCGCCTGCCCGCCGGTGAAGTAGGTCGACACCAGCGACACGAAAGCCGCGCCGATCACCGCACCGTACAGCCGCCCGCGGCCACCGATCGCCACCCAGACCGCAAGATAGATCGACGCGATGGGCGCGATCTCGGCCGGGTTGATGATGCCCGCCTGCGGATAGTACAGCGCCCCCGCGATGCCGGCGATGATGGCGGTGAAGGTGAAGACGAACAGCTTGTAGCCCTCGACCGAGTAGCCAAGGAACCGCACCCGTGCCTCGTCGTCGCGGATGCCGCGGATGACCGAGCCGAACTTGCCCGACACCACCCACGCGCACAGAACATAGCCCGCGCCCAGCGCCAGCGCCGAGGCCCACAGGAACCACATCGACACGATGTCCTGACTGGCGGTGACGCCCGGCAGGTTCTGCAGGCCCGACAGCCCGTTGTTGCCGCGCAGGCCGCTGTCGTTCTGGAACAGGTACAGCGACAGCGCCAGCGTCATCGCCTGCGTCAGGATCGACAGGTAAACGCCCGTCACCCGGCTGCGGAAGGCCAGCCAGCCGAACACCAGCGCCAGCAGCCCCGGCACCAGCACCACCGCCAGAAGCTGCAGCGGCAGCGAATGGGCGAAGGCCCAGATCGGCGGGAAGTCCGACGCCCCGACGACGCCGAAGATCTGCGTGGCAATGCCGCTGGAGATTTCCTCTGGCGTCGGTGGCAGGGCCGCGTTCGACATCGACTCGGCCACGATCAGCCGGGTGCGTTCGTACATCAGCCACATGCCGATGGCATAGCCGCCCAGCCCGAAGAAGGCGAAATGGCCCAGCGACAGGATGCCGGTATAGCCCCAGACCACGTCCATCGCGACGGCGATCAGGCACAGGCACAGCGTCTTGCCCAGCGTCTTGATGAAAGAGGTCGAGATCACGCCGATGCCGAAGCCCTCGGACAGGATCGTGACGCCCACGGTGAACACCGCAAGGCACGCCAGAAAGATCAGCACCGACGGGTTGCGCATCACGAAAGGCGTGCGGCGGCCGCCGCCCATCGCGGGATTGGTGGTGGTGGCGGTCATCGCGTGGCTTCCCCTGTCGTGTGGGCGTCGATCAGAAAACGGCCTGCCGCGCACGCGACAGGAAGAACCCGTGCCCGTCCGTGTTCACGCACTGCAGACCGCTGGCGGTCGAGGTGCAGGTCAGGCCGCGATAGGGTGCCGTCTCGCCGTAGTTCAGCTTGCCCTCGATCCAGGTGTCCCGCGGCGGCGTCGGCTCGCAGCGCAGGCTGGCCGGGCCGGTGTCCAGCATCGTGAAGCTGTGCCCCCAGTACCCGGTGCAGTCCGCTGGGCGCGGCAGCGCCGTGGGCCCGGGATTGCGCTGGACGATGGTGCAGACGATGTAGCTGGCGTTCGCCCTGAACACCATCGTGCACTCGATGTTGCCCGACGGCGTCTCGAACACGATGTCCATGCCCTGCGCCTTGGACGGCGATGGCAGCGCCAGCGCGGCGGCCAGCAGGGCGGCGAACAGGCAATGGGCAATCCGAGGCATGGAACGTCCTCTTTGACAGGCGGTCCGGCGCGGAACGGGCGAAGGTCGGGGCGTGGTCATTCATGCCTATGCCTCCGCCGCGCGGCCCTTGAGGGCGATAAGCCCCCTTGGCCGGAACTGGATGAAAATGATGATGAAAATGATCATGTAGGTCTGGGCCGCCAGCGTGTTGGACGGGTTGAACCACTCGATGAACTTCTGAAGGAAGCCGATCAGCGTGGCGCCCAGCAGGGTGCCCCAGATGTTGCCGACACCGCCGACGACCACGGTCATGAACGACTGCACGATATAGGCCTGACCGATTTCCGACGTCACCTGCGCGTACAGGCCGATGGCGACACCGGCGATGCCTGCGATGCCGGACCCAAGGCCGAAGGTCAGCATGTTGATCTTGTCGGGATTGATCCCCATCGATGCGGCCATGCGCGGGTTCTGGGTCACGGCCCGCACCTCTAGCCCCACGCGCGTCTTGTTCATGATGAACAGGAACACGCCAAGAAAGATCAGCGCCAGCACGAAGATCGCCACCCGGATATAGCTGATCGAGACCACGTCGTTGAACACCAACGCGCCGCCCAGCCAGTCGGGCGAGGTCAGCGGACGCGCCTGCGTGCCGAAGATGTTCTTGGCCAGCTGTTGCAGCGCGATCGAGATGCCGAAGGTCGCCAGCAGGGTTTCCAGCGGGCGGTGGTACAGCCAGCGGATCACCAGCCGTTCCATCGCCACACCGGCAGAGAAGGTCACAAGGAACGCCAGCGGAATAGCGACGGCGATGGACGCGGTGTAGTTCGGGATGAACTGCTGCACGACATAGCCGGTGTAGGCGCCCATCATGATGAACTCGCCATGGGCCATGTTGATCACCCGCATGACGCCGAAGGTGATGGCAAGGCCGATGGCGGCAAGGAAGTAGATCGACGCCAGCGACAGCGCGTCCAGCGTCAGGTCAAGGAACTGGTGGATCGCGACCGTCCGGTCGATGGCCCGCAGCGCGCCCAGCGCGGCGGCGACGACCTCGGGCGAGGTCGCGGTGTAGACCTCGTAGAAGGCATAGCCCTCGATGATCTCGTCGATCTCGTCCTCGGTGGCGGCGGCTTCGACCGCGCCCTGCCGGACCAGTTCCGCATAGGCCAGATCGCGGGCGTCGTCGGTGTTCAGATCGGCGACCTGAATGCCGGCCACCTGCCCGTCGGCGATATTCGCCACCAGCGCGGCCTTCTGGTCGTCGCCGCTGATCAGCGGCGGGGCAAGCTCGTCCTCGACCAGCAGCGCATAGGCGTCGGCCTTGCTCAGCGCCTCGGAGCCGGGGCGCAGCACGCGGGCCACCTGTTCGCCTTCCGGCGCGGCGCCTTCGGCCACTTCCAACCGGGTCTGCACCAGCGGGTTCAGCGTTGCCCGTACGTCCAGCGACAGGTCGCCGGCAAAGCTTTCGATCGCCTCGATCCGTTCGGCGTCGCTTTCGGCGAACTGGATGGTCAGAAGGCGGCTCAGACGGTCCATACGCTGACGGATCGCGGCGTTCTCTTCCTGCTCGATCGCGTCACGCATAACGGCAAGGTGCGACTCTTCGGGGCTGCGGGCGATGGCGTCCAGCGCCTCGGTCCGGACGATCACGCTGGGGTCGGTCAACTGAAAGCGGACCAGCGCCGCAGCCATCATCCGCTGGATGCCGCTGTTGGGGCGCAGTTGGTCCATGTCGTCTTCAAGCGCGGTGCCCACGTCGTCCCCGGTCGCGATGTCGATCAGGGTCAGCAGGTCCTCGCCATCGGCGTCCTCGCCGGCGTCCTCGGTAAAGAAGAACAGGCCGTCGTCGGTGCGCTGCCACAGCTCGCGCGCCTGCCAGCGTTCCAGCACGTCCTGCGCCGCCGGAATGCCACTGGCCGCGATGGCGTCGATGGCCGGGCCGATGGTGCGGCGCGAACTGTCTTCGATGATCTCGCGGTGTTCCTGCAGAAGGGCCTGGATCTCGCTGAGCTCTTCGGTCTCCTGCGCCATGACGGCGGCGGGAAGCAGCAGGGTCAGCAGACATGCGGCAAGAAGTCGGTGGAGGCGGTTCATGCGCGGTCCCGGACGTTGTGCGGCTTCGCGGTGCCGCAGACTTCTAGAGATGCAGGCGGGGGGCCACGGTCGGCCCCCCACCCTTTGGTCGGGTCAGATCAGTAGTTGGATTCGATCTGCACGCAGGTCTCGGTCTCGGTGTTGTACATACCGCACTCGAGATCTTTCCAATCCGACTTCAGGACAGCCGATTCCGGAAGGAAGTCGGTCCATGCGTCGCCCGGAACCGGATCGGTTTCCGAGATGATGTCGAACTGACCGTCGGCAAGGATCTCGCCGATCAGCACCGGCTTGGACAGGTGGTGGTTCACGCCCATCACGGCGGTGCCGCCGGTCAGGTTCGGGAACTCTTGGCCCCACATCGCTTCGCGCACGGCGTCGACGTCGGTGGTGCCGGCCTCGGTGACCGCGTTCACCCACATGTTGAAGCCGATGTAGTGGGCTTCCATCGGGTCGTTGGTCACGCGCGCCTCGTCACCGATGAACTCGTGCCATGCGGCGATGAATTCCGCGTTGGCGTCGGTGTCGGCGGACATGAAGTAGTTCCACGCGGCCAGGTGGCCGACCAAATCCGAGGTGTCGAGACCCGACAGTTCCTCTTCGCCCACCGAGAAGGCGACGACGGGGATGTCGGCGGCATCGATGCCAGCTGCGGCCAGTTCCTTGTAGAAGCCGACGTTGGCGTCGCCGTTGATGGTCGAGATCACGCCGACCTGGCTGCCGTCGGCGGCCAGTTCACGCACGTCGGCGACGATGGTCGCCCAGTCCGAGTGGCCGAAGGGCGTGTAGTTGACGAAGATGTCCTCGGCGGCGATGCCCTTGTCCTGCAGGTAGGACTCGAGAATGTTGTTCGTGGTGCGCGGGTAGACATAGTCGGTGCCCAGCAGCGCGAACTTCTCGACGCCCAGTTCCTCAAGGAAATAGTCGACAGCCGGGATCGCCTGCTGGTTCGGGGCGGCGCCGGTGTAGAAGACGTTCTTGGACGACTCTTCACCTTCGTACTGCACCGGGTAGAACAGCAGGCCGTTCAGTTCTTCGATCACCGGCAGGACGGATTTCCGCGACACCGAGGTCCAGTTGCCGAACATCACGTCGACTTCGTGCACCGTCAGCAGCTCGCGCGCCTTTTCAGCGAACAGCGGCCAGTCCGACGCCGGGTCGACCACGACAGCTTCCAGTTCGCAGCCCAGAACGCCACCCTTTTCGTTCTGCTGCTCGACGAGCATCAGCATGGTGTCTTTCAGCGTGGTCTCGGAAATCGCCATCGTACCGGACAGCGAGTGCAGCACGCCGACCTTGATCGGGCAGGCCACATCCTGCGCAGAGGCGTGGCTTGCGAACGCGGCAACAGCAGTCGCGCCAAGCAGGGCCTTGGTGAATTTAGACATGTATCCATCCCTTCGGATTCTGGCGTGAAGATCGTTGCAGGCAGACCAAGCGGAACCTCTCCCGTGACACCAAGTCTGCCGGCGACTCCCCCGCCGTTCTTGTTGCACCCATGCCGGGGGTCGCGGACAGCCATGAACGCGGCACCGGCACTTCCGAAAGCCCCGATTGGATTCGGAACTTCCGAGCGCGTTGATACGGCGGCGATGACGCTGGGCGGAGCGTCAGCGTCGGTTTTGGCAATGCAGCATCCCACAGGTCCGTGGGTTTCGCCCAATTATTGGGCGCTAAAGGTGCATGTGGTCACTTTTTAGGCAGTGCGATATGCGAACGGCACATGGCACGGTTCATCCGGTGAAAACCGGGGGCCGGTGCGGCATTTGACGCTTCCGCTGCGACAGCAGGGATTTGCAACCCGCCGCCGGGCGCTACATGCTTGGCGCATGTACGCTTCTCACGGTTTCCTGCGCTCCGACATCGGGGACGTCGACGTCGTCTATCACGACGGCGAATATCACCTCTTCCACCTTGTTCTTCCGAACCACGATTTCATCGCCCACGCGGTCAGCCGCGACGGCATGACGTGGCGCCGGGTCCAGAACGCGCTGTTCGTCGACGATCCCGGCGCATGGGACGACGACATGCTGTGGACGATGCACGTCACGGCTGACCCGGACGCGCCCGGCCGCTGGCGCATGTTCTACACCGGCCTCAGCCGCCACGAATACGGACGCGTGCAGCGCGTCGGGCTGGCGGTGTCGGACGACCTTTATACGTGGACCCGGTCCGAAGACCCGGCCTACCCGCTGGAAGTGTCCGGCCAGTGGTACGAATGCAGCTCGGACGAGGGCCGTAACTGGGTCTCGTTCCGGGACCCGTTCTTCTACCACGACCCCGAGACAGGCGACCGCCTGCTTCTGGCGGCGGCGCGGGTGAACGAGGGGCCGGTGATCCGGCGCGGCTGTGTCAGCGTCGCGCGCGAGACCGCCGCCAACGACTGGCAGTTCGAACCGCCGCTGTACCGCCCCGGCCTGTACGACGACGTCGAGGTGCCGAACCTGTTCCGGCTGGACGACAAGGTCTATCTGATCGGGTCGATCCGCGAGGATACCAAGATCCACTACTGGTACGCCGACGACATCGGCGGGCCGTTCATGAACTTTGCCGATAACGTGCTGCTGCCAAAGGGCAACTACGCCGCGCGGGTCTGCAAGGTCGGCGACCGCTGGCTGCTGTTCAACTTCTTCCAGCGCAAGGAAATCATCTATGGCCGCGAGGTCATCGCCCGGATGCTGCCGCCGCCGAAGGAACTGATCACCGACCGGCGCGGGCGCCTGCTGCTCAAGTCCTTCTCGGGCTTCGACGCGCTGGCGCACCGCCCGGTGCAGATCACCCGCTCGTCCGAGATGAGCCAGCTGTACGGCAACCCCAACGCGACCATGACCTGCGGCGAGAACGCCGTCTCCATGTCCTGCCCCTCGGGGTTCGAGGCCTTCCTGCTGCCCGGCCAGCACGAGGATTTCCGCCTGCGCGCCCGCATCACGCTGGACGGTCACGGCAAATGCGGTCTGGTGCTGCGGGTCAGCGAGGAAGGCGACGGCTATTACCTCGCGCTCGACCTGTGGAAGGGCTACGCCCAACTGCGCCGCTGGGGTGCGAACCCGCGGCCCGAGTTCGAACACGCCTTCCGGTACGAGACGCTTCAGGCGGGCAACTTCGTCCCGCTTTTCCAAGCCACAGACATCGACGTCGAGGTCGTCACCCACGGTTCGTACATCGAGTTCTCGTTGAACGGTCAGGTCACGCTGTGCGTCGTCGACGACGGCTATTGCGACGGCCATATCGGGTTCTACACCGAAAGCGCGACGCTGAAGGCCGAGGACATCTTCCTCGAAAAGCTGGACCGTCGCACCGCCGAGGAAGAACCGGTCTACACCGCCACCCGGCACAACCCGCCGGACCCGCAGTTCCACCTGATCGATGTGCAGCCGCAACTGGAGCCCCCATCGGACACCTGACCCAGCCCCCCGCCCGCCCCTGGCTTTTGGTCAGCGACATCGACGATACCCTGACCGGCGACGATGCCGCGATGCAGGCGCTTGGGGCCGCGATCGACGCGGATCGCGACCGGCTGTGGTTCGCGGTGAACTCCAGCCGCCCCGCAGGCAGCGTGGCCGAAACGCTGTCCTCCGTCTTCCCGCCCCAGCTGCGCCCCGACGGGGTGATCACCGCGCTGGGGACGGAAATCGCGTGGCAGGGCGCGCCGCTTGACGGCTGGGAACAGCGGTTCGAGGGCTGGCCCCACGCCCGGATCTTCGACACGCTCGATCGCCTTGGCCATCGCCCGCACGACCCCGCCTTTCAGACCCAGCGCAAGGTCAGCTTCGCCATTCCACCGTCCGACCAGCCCGCCGCGCGACAGGCGCTGTCGGGCTTCGACTGCACGATCATCGCGTCCGGCAGCGACGATTTCGACGTGATCCCGACCGCCGGAGGCAAAGACAAGGCCGCGCTTTTTCTGGCGGAATATCTGGGGCTTGGCCCCGGGAAACTGATTGTCGCCGGGGACAGCGGGAACGATCTGGCGATGTTCGGCGTTACCTCGATGGGGATCGCCGTGCAAAACGCGCGCTCCGAATTGCTGGACGCGCTGACCCCCGGAGCCTTCCATCACGCCAAGGCAGCCCATGCCGCCGGTGTGCTTGAGGGGCTTCGGCACTACGGCGCGCTTCCCCACGAGACAGAGAAATAATGAAAATCCAATGATCGGACCAGGATACACGATGCCACGCGATACCGCGCCACGCGACACTTCCGCCTCTATGGGCTCTCTCATGATGATCTCGCTGCACGGCTATGTGGCCGGGTCGCCGGAACTCGGGAAGCCTGACACCGGCGGACAGGTGGTGTTCGTGATGGAACTGGCCAAGCGGTTCGCCCGCCTCGGGTACAAGGTCGACGTGATCACCCGCCGGTTCGAGGACCAGCCCGAAGAGGATCGCATCAACGACAATCTGCGGGTCTGGCGCATCCCGTTCGGCGGGCGCGATTTCATCCGCAAGGAAGACATGCACGACTGGTACGGCGACTTCGTGTCGAACCTGCTCGCCGCGATCCGCGCCAACCACCTGAAGTACGATGTCGTCAACTCGCACTATTGGGACGCGGGCGTGTCCGGCCAGAAGGTCGCCGAGGAACTTCAGATCCCGCACGTCCACACGCCGCACAGCCTTGGCTGGTGGAAGCAGAAGGACATGAAGTCCCTGGGCAAGGACGATGGCGAAGGCAACTATCGCTTCAAGGAACGGATTCAGAAAGAATTCGTGCTGTACCGCGCCTGCGACCACGTCATCGCCACCACGGAACAGCAGGCCCAGCTGATCGAGGATCACTACGACCTGCCCTCGGACCACATCACGATGATCCCGCCCGGCATCGACGAACAGCGATTCACTGCCGTGACGCCAAGCCAGTTGTCCGACGTGCGCCAGCGGCTGGGCATGTCGGCCAAGGACGTCTACGTCGTCGGTCGCGCCGCCACCAACAAGGGCTACGACCTGATCCTGAAGTCGATGCCCTACCTTGCCGAACTTCAGCCCGACGCGCGGCTGGTGCTGGCCGCCGGGGCGAACTCTGCCAAGGACAAGGAACTGCTGGCCTCGTGGCAAAAGCTTGCCGGAGAGCTTGAGATCGGCGACCGCATCGACTGGCGCGGCTATGTCGCCGACGACGACCTTGCCGACTATTACCGCGCGCCCGGCGTCTTCGCCCTGCCCTCGCGCTATGAACCGTTCGGCATGACCGCGGTCGAGGCGATGGCCTGCGGCACCCCAACCGTGCTGACCACGCGCGGCGGGTTGTTCGAACAGGTGACCTTCGGCGAACACGCCCTGATCGCGGACCCGACCCGCCCGATCGAATTCGCCGCGATGGTGAACATGCCGATGCAGCACGACTGGCTGCGTCACAAGCTGAACGTGGAAGGCGCGCGCTTCGCCCGCCGCACCTTCGGCTGGACCGGCATCGCGCGGCGCACCGTGGCGCTGTTCGAGCAGTACCGGGGCAAGTACCTGACCCCCGACATGATGGCCGAGGCCTAAGCGGCCGGGGCCCACGCGCGCGGACCGGGCGATTGCCGCAACGGCGTCGCCCGGATAGAACGTGGCCATGGACAGCAAGATCATCGACATCGCCGACCTGCCCGGCGTGATCCGGGCGAACGACGGCGCAACCCGCACCCTGACCGCCATCGCCGGCCCGCCCGGCGCGGGCAAGTCGACCGTGGCCGACCGGCTGGCCGAGATGCTGAACGCGGACCAGCCCGACAGCGCGGCGGTCTTCCCGATGGACGGCTTCCACTACGACGACATGATCCTGAACGCCCGTGGCTGGCGTCCGCGCAAGGGCGCTCCGCATACCTTCGACGTGGCGGGCTTCGCGCATATGCTGGCCCGACTGCGCGCCAATGCCGAACCCGAGATCGCCGTCCCCGTGTTCGACCGCGCGATCGAGACGTCGCGCAACGCCGCCCGCATCATCCCGCAGTCGGTGCGCCACATCGTCGTCGAAGGGAACTACCTGCTGCTGCAAGACCCACCGTGGGACGCGCTGGCATCGCAGTTCGACACCACCGTGTTCCTGGATGTGCCCTATGACACGCTGAAGGCCCGGCTGACCGACCGCTGGAAGGCGCTGGCCCCGGACGACTTCGAGACGAAGATGGAAGGCAACGACCTTCCGAACGCCCGTCTCGTGCTGGACCGAAGCCGCGACGCGGACTACCGGATACTCAACGCCTAGCCGGTGACACGCGACAGAAAGGCCGCGCTGCGCTCGTGCGCGACGGCGGTGGCCTCGGGGTCGTGGACCTGTGGGCGCTCTTCGTTGGCAAAGGCGTGGCCCGCCGGATAAAGAAAGACCTCAAGCTCTGGCCATTCCGCCTGCGCCGCTTCCAACACGTCGGCGGGGGTGTGATCGTCGCTTTCGCCGAAATGCCCCTGCACCGGCGCCCGCACGGGCGTTCCGAAATACGCGGGCAGCCGCGTGCCGTAGAACACCACCGCACCGGCCACGTCCAGTTCCTGCGCCGCGCGCACGGCAAGCCCGCCACCCCAGCAAAAGCCCATCACGGCCACCCGAAGCGCGGGCCCCTTGCCCTGATCTGCCAGCGCCGAGACGGCCGCGTCGATGTCCAGCATCGCCTTGGCGGTGTCGGCGCCCTGCATCAGGCTGCGCGCGGTGGCGATATCGTCGAACGCGACGACCGCGCCGGTCCGCTGCCGGTCGAACAGCGCCGGGATCGCAACCTCGAACCCCAACGCGGCATAGCGGCGCGCGACGCTTTTCAGCTGCTCGGTCACGCCAAAAATTTCTTGAAGGATCACCAGCCCGCCACGGGGCGTCCCCTCGGCCGGTTGGAACCAGCACTCAAGCGTATGGCCGTCGCTGGCCGTAATCGTCTTCATCATATCACCCGTCCCCTCCGCTTCAGGCGTAAACAGCTTGATGCCTGCAATACATAACGCGTGCAATGCGGTTCAGTTCAACAGCGCACCGATCAAGGCAAGTAAAGCCATCACGACGACCAACGCGATCACAGCATCATTCACGACCGAAAGAAGCAGGTTGAACAGACGCCGCCCGCGCGTACCACATTGGGGACACGTTCCTGCCTGATCCGCAGGAGAGTGCTCGCAGTTCCGACAGCCGCCGCGCATTCGGGTTCCCGGTATTTCTCAGACCTTTGCGGGACCGTAGCAGGACAATGCGGAATTACTTGGATACGCGCCGGACAATTTAGCGGTCGCCCGCGCGCACAACAAGGCGCGCCGTGGCGGCGTCACGGTCCAACCGAAAGGGGAATGAAGTGGTGCGGGTGAAGGGACTCGAACCCCCACGCCAAAGGCGCCAGAACCTAAATCTGGTGCGTCTACCAATTCCGCCACACCCGCACGATGGGGGCTGAGTACCAAAGCCACACCCGATTAGCGAGTGAAAAAAGTGGGGCGACTTTAACGCTTCATTTGACTATCACGGAGATACCTGAGGCAGGTAGACAAGAAAGAGACGCCCATGAAACCGAATACGGTCGGGCGCGTTGGCGGACAGGATTCGCACGCGGGCCAGTTTTCACCCTATGCCGTGGCCGACACGGGTTTGCTGCATGGTGCCATGCTGCTTACGCTGGACGGGGAAATGCCGGTCGAGTTCCTCAGTTGCGG
>NZVC01000051.1 GCA_002701395.1 Maritimibacter sp.
CCCATCATCGCCAATTCTCCTACCCTATGCAGGAATTGAATCAGCCGAGGGCCCTTCGATCAAGCACGAGTTTTTCAACAAAATACGCCCCCGCCCCCCCTTGCATCCCCGCAACGCTCCGCCACAAACCGCCGCGCCCGCGTTGCATCCAACTCCCTGACCCGCCATCCTCCTCGCAAAATCGGCCGGGCCCGCGCCCGAGCACGGGTCGAGGCAGTATCCCGCTCCGGCGGGTCAAGTGGAGCACCACCCCATGCACATCATCCGACGCAGCCTTGCGTTGATCGGTCTGCTGGCCCTTGCCGCCTGTGGCGACATGCGCGCCGAGGATATTCCGACCAACGCCGAGGGCGAACCCGTCAGCCCCGAGACCATCGCCATGTATGCCGAGGTGCAGGACGGCGATATCCTCGTCCCCGCGATCCCGGTCGATTATCTCTCGGAAGCCAAAAAGCGGCAGGTCGTGGACTATCCGACCGCCGAAAGGCCGGGCACGATCATCGTCGATCCCTACGCGCGCTACCTGTATCACGTCATGGAAGGCGGCAAGGCGATGCGCTATGCCGTTGCGGTGGGCGAAGCGGGCTATGGCTTTTCCGGCAGCGCGACGATGGCCTACACCCGCGACTGGCCGGGCTGGACGCCGACGCAGAACATGCTGCGCACCCAGCCCGAGAAATTCGCCCAATACGCCGCGGGCGTCGAGGGCGGGCTGGAAAACCCGCTGGGCGCGCGGGCGCTGTATCTCTACCGGAACGGCGAAGACACCTACTATCGCATCCACGGCACCCCCAGCCCGTGGACCATCGGGCATCAGGCGTCCTCGGGCTGCATCCGCATGTTCAACCAGGACGTCATGCACCTTGCCGCCCGCGTCGCCAACGGCACCCGCGTGCGGGTCCTGACGCAGGCGGAATCGGGCCCGCCCCCGCCGACGCCGACGCCCGACCCTATTCCGACAGGAACCTGAACAGCAGCTCGTGCGTGGCGGTGACGTCTTCGGTCATCGCCTGCACGAAACCGGCCTCGTCCCCGGACTCCAGCGCGGCCAACATGTCCTCGTGGTGGCTGGTGTAACCGGACTTGTAGCTGGTGCGCAGCAGGTCGCCCATCCGGTCGGACAGATAGCGCACATAGGGACCGCTGCGCAGCCACAGGTTCTCGATCTGGCTGACCAGAACCTCGTTGTCGGTGGCGGTGTAGATGTGGAAGTGGAACGCCCGGTTCGCCGCCAGCATCTCGACGATGTCGCCGGTCTCTCCGGTGCGCTGGTGGGCGACAAGGATCTCTTTCAGCGCCGCGATGTCCGACGCGTCCATCCGTCCGAACGCCAGCCGCGCGGCAGCCGGTTCCAGCACCAGCCGCACTTCGCAGATCTTGTGCAGTTCCTCGATGTCCAGCGGCGGCACCGTGGCCGTCCCGGTGGACGAAATCCGCAGCGCGTTCTCCGCCGCCAGCCGCCGCAGCGCCTCGCGCACCGGCATGTGAGACGTGCCGAAACTGTCGGCAAGGGCCGGGATGGTGAACCCCTGCCCCGCCTCGAACGCACCGCTGACCAGCGCCTCGCGCAGCTGCGCATAGACCTGGTCCTGTACCGTCTGGCGCGACCGCACCGGTTTCAGCTTCACGTCCGCCATTCGCCGTCCTCCCCTGTGCGCGCGATCAGAGCGATCCGATCCGCGCGACAACTTCCAGCTCGACCTTGATCTCGTCGTTCACGAAACCGCAGGTCACCGTCGTATTCGTTGGCCGGGGATCTTCGAACACCGTGCCAAGATGCTTGGCGATCGGCAGGATATCCTCGCGCCGCGCCACGTAGACCCGCAGCGAAACGATGTTACGCAGCGTGCCGCCGGCTTCCTGCAACGTGTTGCCGATAATCTCAAGCGCCTTGCGGGTCTGCGCCTCGGCATCGTCCGCGTCCGTCTCGCCCGCGACATAGCCCGCGGTGCCCGAGATGAAGACCCAGTCGCCATCCACCACGGCCCGCGAATAGCCGCCGATCTTTTCGAAGGGCGAGCCGGAAGAGATTGCATATCGCACGAAGGTGCCTCCTTGGCTATTGTTTGATCAAACGATCTTGTTATAGAACAGTACAACGATCAAGGCAAAACCAGGCGGCTCCCGTAGGCAAGCCCCGCCTCTTCGTCAAGGCAACGAAAGCTCCCCGCCGCTGGGACCGACACAAGGAAATACAGATGAAACAGCTCGCACGCCGCATCACCGAGACCTCGCCAAAATCGTTCGGGATGTTCCAGAAAGCGATGATGACCGGCCGCGACGACCTGATTCACCTCGAGGTCGGCCGCCCCGCCGCCGACACGCCCGAGCACATCAAGGACGCCACCATCGAGGCGATCCGCGCCGGCAAGGTGCACTATTCCGACCTGCCCGGCGAACTGCACGTCCGTCAGGCGCTGGCCGCCAAGCTGAAGGCGAAGAACGATCTCGACGTCGGCCCCGACCGGATCATCGTGACCAACGGCCTGACCCACGCCAGCTATGCCGCGATCATGGCCTTCCTCGACGACGGCGACGAGGCGATCCTGCTGGAACCCTACTATCCGCAGCACACCGGCAAGATCGAACTGGCCGGCGCGAAGGTGGTGATGGCACAACTGGACGCCGCCAACGGCTTCCGCATCGACCCCGCCGCGATCGAGGCGAAGATCACCCCGCGCACCAAGATGATCGTGCTGATCAACCCCTGTAACCCGACCGGCCGCGTATACTCGCGCGAGGAGTTGCAGGCGCTGGCGGACGTGGCCATCAAGCACGACCTGATCGTGATGTCGGACGAAGTCTACGAAGACATCCTGTTCGACGGCGTGCAGCACATCTCGATTGGATCGCTGCCGGGCATGGACGAGCGCACCATCTCGATGTTCGCCTTCACCAAAAGCTACGCGATGGACGGCTGGCGCCTTGGCTACATGGTCGCCCCCGAAGCGGCCATTGGCGCGCTGCTGAAGATCACCGCCAACGACGTGACCCATGTGAACACTTTCATTCAGGAAGGCGCGCTGGCCGCTGTCACGGGCGACCCGTCCGCGCTGGAAGGTCTGATCGCCGAGGATGCCGAGAAACGGCAGATCGCCGTCAGCCGCCTGAACCAGATGCCGGGCGTGAAATGCGACTGGCCCGAGGGCACGATCTATGCCTTCCCCGACATCTCGGGCACCGGCCTGACGTCGCAGGCCTTCGCCGACCGCCTGCTGGAGGAAGCGGGCGTCGTGGTCGAGGCGGGCAGCTTCTACGGCGATACCGGCGAAGGTCATCTGCGGGTCTGCTTCGGCTCTGCCAGCGTCGAGGATCTGGGCACCGCGATGGACCGCATCCAGCGGTTCGTGTCCGATCTCGCCCCGGTCGAGGCGTAATCGCAGGAAAACTTTAAGCTTCAAACAAAACGTTTGAATCCTGTTGGCCGACGTGCCAACCCTAATGCCAAGCGGCTAAAGCGCCGCACACCAAAAGTCCCGGGAGGACCAACATCATGACTTCTGCCAGAACCCTGTTCGCAGGCCTTGCTACGCTTGCCCTGACCGCATTCACCGCCCCCGCCGCGATGGCGCAGGACGCGCTGAAGATCGGCTCGTACCCGGCGAACCCGCCGTGGGAGTTCAAGAACGAAGCCGGTGACTTCGAAGGCTTCGAAGTCGACATCGTGAACGAGATCGCGTCGCGTCTTGGCACCACGACCGAGATCGAAGGCTATGACTTCCGTGCGCTGTTCGTCGCGTCGGCGTCGGGCCGCGTCGACGCGGTGATCTCGTCGCTGACCATCACCGCCGAACGGCTGGAATCGCAAAGCTTCACACAGCCCTACTTCTCGGGCGCGCTTGGCGTCGGGGTGAAGGACGGCACAGAGATCGCCAGCCTCGAAGACCTCGAAGGCAAGCGCATCGGCTCTATCGCCACCTCGTTCCCCGAAAGCTGGCTACAAGAGCGCGAGGCCGAACTGGGCTATGCATCCTACTCCAGTTACGACACCACCGCGAACATGCTGACCGACCTGCGTTCGGGCCGCATCGAAGCCGCCGTGAACGACATCGTCGGCCTGCGCTATGCGTTCACGCAGCCGAACATGGAAGGTCTGTCCGTGACGGTCGAGATCCCGACCGGCGACCAGTTCGCGATCATGATGCCGAAGGACTCCGAGAACCTCGAAGCCTTTAACGACGCGATTTCCGAGATGAAGACCGACGGCACGATGGCCGCGCTGTACGAAAAGTGGTTCGGCGTCGCCGCCGCTGCGGACAGCCTGACGCTGACCCCGATGCCGATCCCGACCTCGGCCGACTGACCTGACACCCTGCGGCGGGGCACCATGCCCTGCCGCAGGGTCCGTCGACCCGGAGCCGGCGCATGGAAATCTTCGAAATCTTCTTCAACCTCGACGTCATGCGGCGGGCTTTCCCGATCCTCATGCGGGGGCTGGTAAACACGCTTGCCCTTGGCGCCGCCGCGATCTTCTTCGGCGGCATCCTTGGCGTCGCGGTCTGTCTTGTGCGTCTCTACGCGGCGAAACCGTTCCGCCTGCTGGCCACCTTCTACATCGACATCCTGCGTGCCATTCCGGTGCTGGTGGTGCTGATCCTTGTCTATTACGCCCTGCCCTTCGCGGGCATCGTGTTCTCGTCCTTCGTGGGCGCGACCATCGCGCTGTCGCTGGTGCTGGCCGCCTACACCGCCGAAGTCGTCCGCGCGGGGATCGAAGCGGTGCCAAAGGGCCAGTTCGAGGCCTGCGACGCGCTGGGGCTGAAGTTCTTCACAACCATGCGCAAGGTGATCCTGCCGCAGGCGATCCGCATGATGATCCCGCCGCTGGCGTCCTATTGCGTGTCCATCGTGAAGGATACGTCGCTGGCGTCGGTGGTCGCGATGAACGACCTGCTGAAACAGGCGACCGACGCGCAGGCGCTGTTCGCCAATCCCACGCCGCTGTTGCTGGCCGCGCTGATCTACATCGCGATCCTGTGGCCGATGGTGCGGTTCACCGGCTGGCTGGAACAGAAGTACCGGCGCGGCTACCGCTGACCGTCAGGGAATGGTGATCGGACCCGGCTCTGGGTCCGGGCGGCGGAAGATGTCCTGCGCGCAGGGCGGCGCCTCTGGCACGGCATCCGTCGCCGCAAGCAGATCGACGACCGTGACGATCTTGCGGTCGCGCGGCAGGCAGTGCTCGTCCTTCAGGTCGTACAGCGCGCGCAGCGTCCGTTGCCCCGCGACGCCGTCCACCGGCCCGGCGTCATAGCCAAGCGTTTTCAGACGCGCCTGCACCACGCGGATGTCGGCCCGTTCGATCAGGTCGACCAGCACATCCGCAGGTGGCTCGGGGGGAAGCCATCCGGGCCGCTCGACCCGGATCAGCGCGCCCAGCACGAAATCGAGATAGGTCAGCGACAGGCCGACGTCCTCGCACCCGGCGCAGCCCTCGGACACGCTGTCACCCAGCACGAACCGCTGCGCCCCGCCGGGCATCACGCGATACCCCGTCAGCCGCAGCCGGCTTTGCTCGACCGCGTCGGGATGCGCCGACAGGATCGCCCGGGTTCCGGGGGTCGCGGGTGGTTCGGGCGTGAACGCCACCTCGACCGCCAGCACCGCGTCCCGCACCCCGTTCAGCAGGACAAGATGCGTCTCGACCGTGGACAGCCGTGGCAGGATCACCTGCCCCACGTCCACCGGCCCGACCTCGGTGAAGTCCACCAGGAACCCCGGCAGCCCCAGCACCGTCATCTCTGCCAGAACCTTGGAGAACTCCGCCGCGCCTTCGGGCACGCCCTCTTGTGTCAGACAGTCCGATCCGCCCTCGGCCATGCACGCCGCGACCTCGGCGATCATCGCCTCTGGCATCACCTCGGCCTCGCCCACGTCCGCGATGGCGGGGCCGGCGGCCCCAAGGACAAGGCCCGCACACATCCCACGCAGCATTGCTTCGATCTTCATTGTTGGACCGTTCCTTCCCTGATAGGCGCGGATACGCCCAAAACACCCGACCGTGGCGACATCTGGGCAGAATTGCCTTAGCGTCGCCACGCGATAAGTCTTCAGTGACTCATACCAACTCGGTGGAGGCGAGTTCAAATGACATGGAAATTCCAGCCGCGCATCGCGGCGCTTGCCCTCGCGGCGCTTCCCGTTCTGGCGACCGCCAGTGTCATGACCGTGGTTCCCGCGGACATGGTCGAGGCGAAGAACAAAGGCGGCAACGACAAGGGCAATGATCGCAGCAATGATCGCGGCAACGACCGTGGAAATGACCGCAGCAGCGATCGCGGCAACGGTCGTGACGTCGGCAACACCAACCGCAACGGCCCGCCCAGCCACTCCAACGGCGGCGGCCGCGTGTTCGAGACCGTCTCGACCGAACCGGTCGTGCGCAACGGCCCGCCGATCCACTCCAACGGCAACGGCCGCATCGCCCGCGAACTGGGCGGCGCCAACGCGTCGAACGCCAGCGTCATGGCCTTCAACAACGCCGCCGACGGTTCGATGATCGGCCGCCTGCGCGACGTCTACGAAGTGTTCGGCGACACCGACACCGCCGTCACCGACTTCGAAACGGCACAGGAAACCTTCGAACAGGCGGTGCAGGACTATCTTGCGGAAAACCCCGACGTCCGCCTGCGCGACGCGATCGAGGCGTCGCTGCTGGACGTCGACCAGCGCATCACGGATCTCGGCGCCATCGACCCGCCCCCCGAGGATTACGCGGATCAGCTGGAGCTGCTGGAAACCGAACGGCAAACCTACGTCGACGAACTGACCGCCTACGAGACCGAGCTTGGCGACGAAGAAACCTCTCTCGAGACGGCGCAAGAGGAGTACCTCGACGCGCTCGAGGCCGAGGACGAGGCGCTGGCCACCGTGACCAACCCGAACTTCGAGCTATCGGACGAAGCACGCGAGGTCCTGCGCACCCGGCTGTACGACCGCCTTGGCGACCCCAACGCCGAAGAACTGGAACCGGTCGAGCCCGAGAACCTGTAAGGCCCGGTCCACCCGACCCGTATCGCGGCGGCGTCCCCTATTCCGGGGCGCCGCCGTTTTCGTTGCGCCCTAGCGATCCGCCGCCAGCGCCGCCAGCGCAAGGCACACGCCCGTCGCCTTCGCCATGTCCTGAACCGAGATCCATTCCAGCGGGCCGTGAATGCACTGCATCCCGGTGAACACGTTCGGCGTCGGCACGCCCATCTCGGTCAGGCGCGACCCGTCGGTTCCGCCCCGGATCGGCACGGAAACAGGCTCTATTCCAAGGCTTCGGGCCGCATTCCGGGCCAGCTCGACCGGGGTCATGTCCTTTTCCAGCCAATAGCGCATGTTGCGGTACTGTGGCCGGATCGCGCAGTCGATCGTGGCGCGCGGCTCGCCCGCCTGCACCGCCTCGCACACCTGTCGCACCAGCGCGCCCTTGGCCTCCAGCCCGTCCAGCTCGAAATCCCGCAGGATCAGCCGCAGCACCATCCGCGCCGCGTCGCCCGACATCTCGACCGCGTGGATGAACCCGTCGCGGTCCTCGGTCGTCTCGGGCGTCATGGTCGCCTGCGGCAGCGCCTGCATGATCTTCGACACAAGGTGGATCGCGTTCACCAGCTTGTCCTTCGCGGTGCCCGGATGGATCGACACGCCGGTCACCGTGATCTCGGCGAAATCGGCCGAGAAGCTTTCGTATTCAATCTCGCCAACCTTCGCCCCGTCGAAGGTATAGGCGAAATCCGCGCCCAGATCGGCAGGCAGCCGCTCGTCCACGCCGCGCCCGATCTCTTCGTCCGGGGTAAAGGCGATCCGCAGCGTCGGGTGCGGGATGCCGGGGTTCGCCAGAAGGTGCCGCGCGGCGGTCATGATGATCGCGACGCCGGCCTTGTCGTCCGCCCCCAACAGCGTGGTGCCCGACGCGGTGATGATGTCGTGGCCCTGCTTCTCGGCCAAATAGGGAAAATCGTCGGGCGACAGCACCAGCGACGGGTTGTCGGGATAGGTGATCTCGCCGCCGTTATAGTCCCGGATCACACGCGGCTTCACGCCGGTCGCGTTGAACTGCGGTGTCGTGTCGACATGCGCCAGCAGGCCAACCGTCGGCCCCTCGGCGGTGCCCGGCACGGTCGCCAGAACCGCGCCATAGTCGGTCAGCGTCACGTCCGCCGCGCCGATCTCGGTCAGTTCCTCGACCAGCAGCTTCAGCATCCCGAACTGGATCTCGGTGCTGGGCTGGGCGGGGCTGTCGGCATCGCTTTGGCTGTCGATCGCGGCATAGCGCACCAGCCGCTCTTCCAGCTCGCGGTCAAAGGTTCCGGCGGCGGGCGTCATCTCTTCGGACATCGGAGGCTCCTGTCTGTTGCCAGACAAAGCGCGCCCCAAACGGCCCGAAGTCAAGCCGCCTCAACGGTCCGAGGCGGCAGAACCGCCCCGGTCAGGTCATGTCAGGCGACGTCCTCGCCCAGATAGGCGCTGCGGATCTTCGGGTTGGCCAGCAGGTCCTTCGCGGGCCCTTCCAGCACGATCCGCCCGGTCTGCAGCACATAGCCATAGTCCGCGATGCGCAGCGCCATCGACGCATTCTGTTCCACCATGAAGATCGACACGCCGGTCTTGTTCACGGTCGCGATCAGCTCCAGCACCCGGTCGACGTATTTGGGCGACAGGCCCATCGTCGGCTCGTCCATGATGATCAGCTTGGGCCGTCCCATCAGCGCGCGGGCCATCGCGACCATCTGCTGTTCGCCGCCCGACATGGTGCCGGCCTTCTGGCGAATCCGCTCTTTCAGGCGCGGGAACAGTTCCAGCACGCGTTCATAATCCTGCGTGATCCCGTCCTGATCGTCGCGGACGAAGGCCCCCATCAACAGGTTCTCGCGCACGGTCATGTCGCCGAACAGCCGCCGCGCCTCGGGCACGGTGCTGATCCCGGCTTTCACGATCTCGGGCGTCGGGGCACCGGTGATGTCCTTGCCCTCCATCGTGACCTTGCCGGTCTTCGGGACCTGCAAACCAAGGATGGTCTTCATCGTCGTGGACTTGCCCGACGCGTTGCCGCCCAGCAGGCAGACGATGGATTGCTCGGGCACCGTCAGCGACACGTCAAAGTGCACCTGCACCGGCCCGTAGAACGAGTTGCAGTTCTTCAGTTCCAGAAGCGGCTTCTTCATTCCGCACCTCCTGTGGCCGTCATCGGTTCCGGCATAAGCTCGGCTTCGGCCGGCTTGTCGCCGCCGATGGTCGAATGGCCCAGATACGCCTCGATCACCTTGGGATCGTTGCGCACCTGGCTTGGCGTCCCTTCCGAGATCACCTTGCCGTTGTCCATCGCCATGACGCGGTCGGACAGCTGCATCACCATGTTCAGCTTGTGCTCGATCAGCAGGATAGTCCGACCTTGCGCCTTCAGATCGCCGATGATCCTCTGCATCTCGGCGGTCTCGCTTTCGTTCATCCCCGCCGTCGGCTCGTCAAGGATCAGAACCCGCGGATGCAGCGCCAGCGCGCGGGCGATCTCGACCCGCCGCCGGTTCGCGTAAGACAGCGAATAGGTCGGCTGGTCGATCCGCGGCGTCAGCCGCTCTCCGAAGGTCGCGATGATCTCGCGCACCTCGGCGCGCATCGCCTCTTCCTCGTCCCGCACCGATTTCGGCCTTATCAGAGCCTTCAGAAGCTCGATCGCCGGCGACACGACAGGCACCCGCGACCGCGACGCGTTCAGCCGCGTGTGGCACCCGATCAGCACGTTGTCCATCACAGTCAGGTTGCCGAACACCCGCCCGTGCTGGAACGTCCGCGCCATCCGCTTCTCGGCCATCTTGTGCGGCGTCAGGTTGGTGATGTCCTCGCCGTCCAGCGTGACGGAACCGGCATCCATCCGGTCCTGCCCCGAGATCAGGTTGAACAGCGTGGTCTTGCCCGCCCCGTTCGGCCCGATCACCGACAGGAACTCGCCCTCGTGGACATGCAGGTCGACGTTGTCCACGGCGGTGATCCCGCCGAAACGCCGCACGATGCCTTTGGCGGTCAACAATGGTTCGGTCATAGCTCAGCCACTCCCCAGAAGGCCCTGCGGCCGGAAACGGATCAGCAGGATCAGCGCGATCCCGTAGAACATCATCCGGTACTCGGCGAGAACCCGGAACATCTCGGGCAGACCGGCGACCAGAATCGCCGCCAGCACCGCACCCGTGATGTTGCCCAGCCCCCCAAGGATCGCGATCGTCAGGATCAGCACCGAGATCAGCAGGTTGAAGGTATTGTAATCGATGAAGCTGAACTGGTGCGCGGTGAACGCGCCGCCGATACCGGCGACGAAGCCCGCGAACCCGAAGGCCAGCCCCTTGTAGTAGTTCGACGACACGCCATAGGTCTCGGCCGCGACGGTGTCCTCTCGGATCGCGCGCCACGTCCGGCCAAGGTGCGAATTCAGCAGCCGCTTTTGCAGCAGACCCGCCACCACGACGATGCCCAGCACGGTCCAATAGGACGCGTTGGTCGAGTACAGCGGCAGCCCGAAGAAATCGAGCGGCGGAATGCCGTACAGCCCCATCGGTCCGTTGGTCACGCTGTCCCAGTTCAGGATCACCAGCACCACGATCTGCCCCAGCGCCAGCGTGCCGATCGACACGTAGTGACCCCGCAGACGGAACGACGGATAAGCCAACCCGGTGCCAAGCACTGCCGTGACGACCCCGGCCGCCAGCATCCCGAACACGACGGGCATCCCCGCCAGCGTCAGCAGCGCCGAGACATAGGCCCCGATCGCAAGGAACGCCGCGTGTCCGATCGACACCATGCCGACCGTCCCCGCCACCAGCGTCAGCGACATGCCCGCAAGCGCATAGACCAGCGCGTTGGTCATGACCTGTGTGATGTACGGTTCGCCCAGCACCGGCACCAGCGCGGCGATCACCACCAGCCCGGCGGTGACCCACCACTGGATGTTGACCGGTTTCGACTGGGTGACGAAGGTGCCCGTCATCGGCTCTGCCACACGCTCGCGGGCGCGGGCGAAGATGCCGTTGGGCTTGAACAGCAGCATCAGCAGCAGCACGGCGAAGGCGAACAGGTCGCGATAGCTCGCCCCGAAGAAGCCGATGCCGTAGCTTTCGATCAGGCCAAGGATCAGGCCGCCGCCGATGGCGCCCGGCACGTTGGCCATACCGCCGATGACAATGGCGACCATGCCCTTCAGCATGATGTTGAACGACGTGATCGGGTCGATGTTGTTGAAGTAGAGACCGACCAGAAGCCCCGCGATGGCGCCAAGCGCGCCGGCGGTGGCGAACACCGTCATGTTCACGCGGTTGATGTTCACGCCCATCTGCTTGGCGGCGTCGTCGTCCTGCGCGGTGGCGCGGACGGCCATACCGATCTTGGTCTTGAACAGCAGCAGGTACAGCAGCGCGGCCGACAGGACTGCGGTGCAGAAGATGAAGATGTCGACGATCCCGATCGTCCCGGTGCCCATCGTGATCCGCCAGTTCGGCAGCTCGGCGCTCAGGGAACGCGGCGTCGCCGTGAACAGGATGTGGATCGACTGGTCAAGGATCAGGCCGACGCCGATGGTCGCCAGCAGCGGCGCGATGCGCGATTGCCGGTTCAGCGGCCGGATCGCCAGCCATTCGATCAGCGCGCCAACGATACCGCCCCCGATCGCGACGACGATCACCGTCAGCCACAGCGGAAGGCCAAGGTACATCAGGCAGACCCAGCCGATATAGGACCCCACGGTGAACACCGCGCCGTGGGCAAAGTTGATCAGGTTCGCGACCCCGAAAATCAGCGCAAGGCCAACGGCCATCAGCGCATAGATCGACCCGATGATGACACCCGCCACCGTGAAGTCGAACCAGGGGAACGTGAAGACATCCATCATGATTCAATGGTCTCCGGAAAAGTTTGGATGCGCAGCGGGCGCCGCGCCCTCCGCAGGGACCGGACCGGCGCGCAGGGGACCCCCGGCGCCGGTCCGGATGGCCTTATTCGGCTTCGAAGATCGCGAACTCGCCGTCCTCGACCACCAGCGTGGTGATCTCGGGGCCAGCCACGCGACGGCTTTCGACATCGAAGGTCACATCGCGGAAGATCACGCTGGGCAGACCGGAAATCTGGCCCAGACCGTCCTTGATCTCTTCGCGGCTGGTGCCGTACTCGCGCATGACGGCGGCCAGGATGTTCATCGTGTCATAGGCCATCGCGTTGAAGCTGTTCGGCGCGTGGCCGTAAGCCTCTTCGAAGGCGGCGATGAAATCCTGCACTTCCGGGCGCGGGATGTTCGGCGCGAAGTAGGTCGTGGTATAAACGCCCTCGGCGAACTCTCCGGCAAGATCAAGGAAGTCGGGCGAATACAGCGAGCTGACGCCAAGGATCGGAAGCTCGATCCCCGCCTCGCGCACCTGACGGGTCACAAGGGCGCCGTCGCCGTAATAGCTTTCAAGGATGATACCGTCGGGCTCGCCCGACATCACGCGGGTGATGGTCGCGCGAAAGTCCTTTTCCTCCGGCAGATAGCCTTCGGCGGCCACGATCTCGCCGCCCAGGGCTTCGAAGGATTCGACGAACAGGTTCTTCGCCGTGGTGCCCCAGTCGGTGTTCAGGTGCAGAACGGCGACCTTGCGCATCCCCAGATCGTTATAGGCGATCTCGGCCAGCAGCGGCTGCTCTTGGCTTTGCGGAATGGCGGACGACCAGATGTAATCGCCGGTCTTGGTGAAGTCGGGGTGCGAATTGGTGAACCCGAACTGCACAAGGCCCGCACGCTGGTACAGCGGCGACGCGGCCATCGAGGTGGTCGACGACAGGTCGCCGGCCTCGACCACGATGTTCGGATCGGCGATGAACTTCTGCGCAATCGCAACGGCCTGACGCGGGTCGTTCTGGCTGTCCTCGATCACGTACTCAAGCGGCGTGCCGTTGATTCCGCCCTCGGCGTTGATGGTTTCCAGCGCAAGGTCGAAACCTTCCACCCATGCTTCGCCGTACTGCGCCGCCGGGCCGGTGACCGGGGCGGTGACGCCGATGGTGATCGCGTCGTCCTGTGCCATCGCGCCGGTCGCGAAGGCCAGACCCAGCGCCAGCCCGCCAAGGCCGCGCCGCGTAAGAAGATGTGGCTTGTTCAGGTGCATCCTGGTTCCCTCTCTGTTGGTAGTTTTGGTCTGACGGATGTTGTCATTCGCAGTGCGTCCCGCTCAACGTGCCGAACGGTTCGCCCCGGCCGCCGTCAGATCGGCCGGGGTATCGGGCGACAACCGGCTCTCGGCCGCGCCCATCGGGTCTTCCAATTGTTCGACGCTGGTCGCTTTCGCCCAGCTTTCGCCGTGTATCAGAGACGAATTCGCCCATTCCCTAGCGGCCCGTCTTGTTCACGAAGTCGGGCGCGTAGAACGGAGTCGTCTCAAGCTCGTGCTCATCTTCCCAGTCTTGCAGGTCTTGGAAGATCGGCTCGAAATCCTCGACGAACAGCTTCTGGGTCAGCGCCGTGACCAGCCGTTCGGGCGCCACGTCCAGCGCAGGCACGTCGCCCGCCATCGTTCCCGCGCTCATGAAGGTCGCGGTGTTGAACAGGTGGATACGCTCTAGCGTGTCCTCGCCCTTCGACCGCAGTTCGAACGCGTCGCCGATATAGGGCTGCACCCCAAGGTGCGGCCGCTCCATTTCGGGCGGCGGCGCGTACACGTCCTGCCACAGCAGGATCTGCGAATGGATCGACTCGAACAGCGGCTCGTGCGCCAGATCCACGCGGAACCCGGTGCCAAGGATCAGGAAGTCATAGTCGCCCGCCGGGCCGCCTTCGACCTCGATCCGCACGCCATCGTCCGACGGCGTGGCCGACAGGAACTTGGTCCGGAAATGCACCGACATCCCCGGCAGCTTCAGACAGCGCTGCACCGTCTCATGCGGCGGCACGCCCGCCATCAGGTCAAGATAGACCCCCAACCGCCACTTGTCGGCGTCCGGCAGCGCCATCCAGCCGTCAAGGAACCCCAGCACGCTGGACGGGCGCCCCTTGTTCAACTGCGGCAGCACCTCGCGCCGGGCGAACATGTCCACCGACGCGGCGCCCGCCTCTAGCGCAGTTGCCGCATTGTCGAACGCCGACGACCCCACGCCCACCATCGCCACCCGCTTGCCCGCCAGCCGCGAGAAGTCGATGTCGTGCATGGTGTGCGCCACGCGGTCCGGCCCAAGCTCGGGCGACACGCCCGCCAGCGCCGCATAGCCGCCGGTCCCGGCGCGCCCGCTGGCCACCACGACACGCTTGGCGAAGATCACCTCGCCGTCCGCCAGCATCACGCCGACATGGTCGTCCTCGGGCAGAAGCTCGACCGCGTCCGCATCGTTCCGCACCGGGATGTCCAGAACCTCGCGGACCCACAGAATGTAATCCTGCCAGTCCTGGTTCGGGATCTTGTACATCTCTTCGTAATACGCATCGCCCTTCGCCGCCCGGCACCAGCTGGGAAAGGTCAGCGACGGGATGCCAAAGCACAGCCCCGGCAGATGCTTCGGCGACCGCAGCGTCGGCATCCGCGCATACGTCACCCAAGGCCCCTCCTGCCCCGCCGGCGCCCGGTCGATCACCAGAAAGTTCGGAATCCCCGCCAGCTTCAGCGCCGCCGCGATGCCGGTGCCGAACTGCCCGGCCCCAATCACCAGCACGTCCAGCATCGGCTTGCCGTCCGGCCCGGTCCGGGGCGCGGTGAACGGCTTGCGCGGCAAGCACAAACGGTCCAGGTCCGCGGCGACTGCGGCCTCGTGGGCGGCAAGCCCGCCTGTGTGATCTGGGTCCCCGTTCGCGGGGTCCGGCAACCGGCCGGTCGCGGCAAATGCAGTCATGTCGTTCTCGCACCTTGCGTGGTCATCGACAGTCTGCGCGCGCCTCGAAGCACTCAATGAGCGCCGCCTCCCCACGGCACGCGCACACCGATATTGTCAATCAGGGTATAGCGGCCCCCGGGAAATAAATCAGCGTTCTACAGGCGGCGAAGCCCGAATGGTCGTGAACAGTTTCGGGAAGGGCGGCGTTGTACGCAACAGGATTTCGCCTTCCGTCTGCGATACGCAACGCCTGTGCGCAAAACAGCGGGCGCGGCAGCACGATCATTTCGCGCAGGTCTCTAAACTGTATCTCAGACATAGTTCACCGGGATCGTGCCCGTCGCCTTCAGCTCTTCCATCGAGATGTAGGACGACACGTCGAAGAAGTTCACCCGGCTCACCAGCCGTTTATAGATGATGTCCCACTGTTCGATGTCGGGCACGATCACCTTCAGAAGGTAATCGATGTTCCCCGCCAGCCGGTAGGCCTCGACGATCTCGGGGATGTCGGCCACAGCGGCGCGGAACGATTCCAGCCAGCTTGCCGAATGGTCAGAGGTGCGGATCTGCACATAGATCGTGGTGGGCACCTGCATCTTGCGCCGGTCCAGCACCGCGACACGGCGGCTGATATAGCCCTCGTCCGTCAGCCGCCGGATACGCCGCCAGCAGGCCGAGACCGACAGCGACACCCGCTCGGCCAGATCGTTCACGGGAAGCTCTGCGTCTTCCTGCAGAAGCGCCAGCAACTTTCTGTCCCGTTCGTCGATCATCGGCTACGTCCCGGTTCCGGTTTGCGTCAAGGCTACCCAGTCCGCCGCGAACAGCGCAGGGTTTCCGCGAAATCATGCACCGAACCTCGCGTTACCGCGACCGAACGCAATATTTTTTTATCATTAACTTAGCAACTGCACAAATTCAGCGCAGGTTTGGGCCGGGCTCCCGTGGCGCCCAGCCCAAGTTGCAGCCCAATTGCCTGCTTCGGTCGTCAGGCGGCCCAGTGCCGCTTGCGCGGTGCGCTAAGCGCCTCTTCAAGCCGCTTTTCCTCGCGCGCGTTCCGCCGCGACCGCTCGTCCAGCTTCGACTGGATGATCGCCAGCGAATGCGAAAGAACAGCGGTCTCTTGGCTGGAATGCTCGTCGGTGGGATAGATCGTCTCTCCCTTCGCCAGCGCCTCTGCGACCTTGGCAAGCTGGCCCACCGGGCGCAGGAAGTGGTTGGCGTAGAACGCGACCAGCAGCAACAGGGACAGCATCAGCAGCCCAAGCACCGGCAACAGCGGCGACAGCGACGACGCGACATGTCCGCCAGCCGCATTCGTCGGCACGCGCACGACAAGTTTCCACCCGAAGGACGGCATGTCTCCATCGACAAGGTCCGGCAAGATCGCCATCGCGGCGGTATGTTTGGGGTCGTCCGACGACCGCAGCGTCGGAAGGCTCAGCGACAGCGCCGGGCCGACCAGCCCCATGTCCAGCGGCGCGGACCCGGCTTTGCGCGACTCCATGATCATGTCGCCGGACCGGTCGAACACGAACACATCCATGTTCAGGTCCGTCGCGATCTCCTGCGCATAGCCGGTCAGCGAATCCATCCGCATCGAGTAGATCATCACGCCGCGCAAAGATCCGTCGTCCCGGTAGACCGGCATCGAAAGGTTCACGCGGCTCTCGGCCTCATCGCCGCCGGGCGTGTACACGTTGCCGACGTTCGGCCCGCGCAGACCCGCGCGGAACCAGCGACGGTCGCTGACATCCTCGCCTTCGCGCACACGGTCCGACCCGTGGATGATGATGCCCGAAGGCTCGGCCATACCGGCCCAGAAGATCCGGCCACCCGCGTTTGGCACGGCGTCGACGATCGTCCGGATGTTCGCTGGCACGGCATTCCCCAGCTGATCGGCGACGGCCTCGAGGCTGCGCCATTCCCGCTCGATCGCGGTTGTCAGCACCATCTGGAATGCCTGTGCGCCCCGCACGGCATGCGTATCCTGCAAATTGTTCTCGACGTCGTCGATCCGCCCGGACAGGAGAACCCAGATCAAGATCATCGCACCACACGCCGTAACAATGACGAAGCCGAACAAAGCTCGCGTCAGGCTAGGCGCATGAATTTTACCACTGGCCATAATACACGCCTTGCGCACTATCGCCCCCACAACGTGGTTAATATCCATTAACCATGTCAAAGTTAGGGCAATAGCTCAGCTCAAACGCTTAACTTATTTAGGAAAAAGCCAGCGGAGAGCTTTACGCTACGGTCGTTTTTTGGCCTTCAACGCATCCGCCAGCGCCGCGCCAAGCGCACCGCCCGTTTCCGGCGCACCGCTCTTCCCCTTCGGCCCGGACCGGCCACCGCCCTGCGGTTTGCGCCCCTGCGGCTTTTGGCTCTGCCCGGCCCGGTCCGGCCGCTCGGCCCCCCTGCCCTGCCCCGCCCCGGCGTCCTTGCGCATCGACAGGCCGATCCGCTTGCGCTTGATATCCACTTCGGTGACGCGAACCTTCACCACGTCGCCAGCCTTCACCACCTCGTGCGGGTCCTTCACGAACCGGTCGGCCAACTGGCTGATGTGAACCAGACCGTCCTGATGCACACCGATATCCACGAAAGCGCCGAACGCCGCGACGTTCGTCACCGTGCCTTCCAACAGCATCCACGGTTTCAGGTCGGCCATCGTCTCGACCCCGTCCGTGAAGGTGGCGGTCTTGAACTCGGGGCGCGGGTCGCGGCCGGGCTTTTCCAGCTCGCCCAGAATGTCGCGCACCGTCGGCAGACCGAAGGTGTCGTCGACGAAATCCTCGGCGCGCAGCCCCTTCAGCGCGCGTTCGTCGCCCATCAGGCTGCGCAGGTCGCGCCCGCAGGCCTGCACGATCCGGCGCGCGACGCCGTACGCTTCGGGGTGGACCGCAGACGCATCCAGCGGCTCGTCCCCCTCGCGGATCCGCAAAAAGCCCGCCGCCTGCTCGAACGCACGCGGACCCAGTCCCGAAACCTTGAGTAGAGACTTACGCGACGGAAATGCGCCGTGCGCATCCCGGTGCAAAACGATGGATTCCGCCAAGGAACTGCCAAGCCCCGCAACATGGCTAAGCAGCGCGGCCGAGGCGGTGTTCAGATCGACGCCCACGGCGTTCACCGCGTCCTCGACCACCGCTTCCAGCGCCTGCCCCAGCTTTCGCTGGTCGACATCGTGCTGGTACTGCCCGACCCCGATCGACTGCGGCTCGATCTTCACCAGTTCGGCCAGCGGGTCCTGTAGCCGCCGCGCGATGGACACCGCCCCGCGCAAAGACACGTCCAGATCCGGGAATTCCCGCGCCGCCAGTTCCGACGCCGAATAGACCGACGCACCGGCTTCCGACACCACTACCTTCGTCGGCTTCTTCGCCGAGGGCGGCAGCAGCCCCAAAGCGTCCGCCGTGAACTTCTCAGTCTCGCGGCTGGCGGTGCCGTTGCCAATGGCGATCAGGTCGACATTGTAGGCCTGGACCATCTTCAGCACGGCGGCCTCGGCCCCGCGCACATCGTGTTTCGGCGCGAAAGGATACAGCGTAGCCGTCTCCAGCAGCTTGCCGGTGGAATCCACCACCGCCGCCTTCACCCCGGTGCGGATGCCCGGATCAAGCCCCAGCGTGGCCCGCGGCCCGGCGGGCGCGGCCAGCAGCAGGTCGCGCAGGTTGCGGCTGAACACCTTGATGGCCTCTTCGTGCGCGACAGCGCGCAGTTCGCCCAGCAGGTCGATATACATCGTCAGCGACAACTTGATCCGCCACGTCCACCCGGCCGCTGTCCGCAGCCAATTGTCACCCGGCGTGTCGCCATCGACCCCGGCGAACAGCGCGACCATGCCCTCGGCCTTCGCGGCCCCGGTTTCGGGATCGGGTGCGATCTCGACGGTCACGATCTCTTCCTTCGACGCGCGCAGGATCGCCAGCGCCCGGTGCGACGGGATGTCGGCCCACTTTTCGCGGTGATCGAAATAGTCCGAGAACTTCGCCCCCGCCTCTTCCTTCCCCTCGACCACCTTGGCCGAGATGAAGGCCTCGCGCCGCATGAACTCGCGCAGCCTTCCCAACAGCTCGGCGTTCTCGGTCAGCTCTTCCGCCAGAATATCCCGCGCCCCGTTCAGCGCGTCCTTGACCGTCGCGACCTCTTCGGTGACGAACCCTTCCGCCAATGCCTCTGGGGGCTGGGTCCGATTAGCCCGGATCGTCTCTAGCAGGCGGTCCAGTCCCTGTTCGCGCGCGATCATCGCCCGCGTCCGCCGCTTCGGTTTGAACGGCAGATAGATGTCCTCCAACTCGGCCTTGGTCCCTGCCCCGGCCACCGCCCTTGCGATGTCGTCGGTCAGCTTGTCCTGCCCTTCGATCGACTTGAGGATGGCGGCCCGCCGGGTTTCCAGTTCCCGCAGATATCCCAGCCGCTCGGCCAGTGTCCGAAGCTGCGTATCGTCCAGCCCGCCGGTGACTTCCTTCCGATAGCGCGCCACGAAGGGAACCGTGGCGCCCCCGTCCAGAAGCTCGGCGGCGGCATTCACCTGCTGGGGGCGGGCGCCGATCTCGGTGGCGATGGTCTGGGCGATGCGGGCGGGGGTCTTGTCCAAGTCGTGCTCCTCCGGGGTCTGGGGTTCCCCGTGATAGTCGCCCCGGTTGCCGGGGCCAAGGGTGGTTTCAGCTATCGGCGTCCAGCCCGTCGAACGCCCCCGGCGAAAGCTCGGTCCAGAAGGCGACGATGGCCTCGGCATTCAGGGCCGACATCCAGCCGTGACGCTCGAAATCTTCCCGCGCGGCGCCTTCCAGACGGGCCATGAACAGGCGCTTGTCGGCGTCCCGCTGCGTCGGCTTGCGGGCGGCGGCAAGGTCGCGGATGCGTTCCAGCCTGCGCGCGCGCAGAGAGGTCGGTGGGTTAGGGTTTCGTTGCGAAACCTGTGCACCATAGTCGTCGCGCAACGCGGCGGTCAGGTAGCCGACGGCGTTCGTCACCCGTCCCTGATCCGCCACGTAGTCAAGCTTTTGCTTCACGTAATCCTGCCCGTGCTCGGTCAGCCATTGCCGCGCCAGACGGTCGCTGACGCCAAGCGCGCGCAGGCGGGAATAGACGTCGGTGTTGCGCAGCCCTTCCCCGTCATCAAGGTCCAGGATCGCCAGCTGCGGGTTCTCGGCGATCCGGAACCGGATCTCGGACACGGCGCGGCCCATCTTCCGAACCTCGGGGGTCACGACGATGTTCGAGGTCTTGTTCACCTCGGCCACCGCCGGCTTGATGATCTTGGCGTTCAGGTGCTTGAACGTCTCGTAATACGGGCTGTCCGCGACCCCCATCAGCCGCCGGAACAGGTCCAAAGACCACCAGCCGGTCGATCCGGTCCGGACGAAACGATAGCAGTTCTCGTACAGCGCCAGCGCGTGGCCGGACGTGAACCGGCGCTGGATGTTCAGGTTGATCAGCGCGAAGACCTTTGGGTCGTGCAGCTTTTCGGCCAGCGCGGGGGAATAGGCGTATTCGCAGACGCCCGCTTTCAGCTTGGCATAGGACAACAGCGCCGAGACGCCCCATTCCTGCTGCCCCTTCTCGTCCAGCATGTCCCACTCGGCCACGGTTTCGGCCAGACCGCGCAACGACGCCTTCAGCGTGTCCATGTCGTTCGAGTTGTAGCCGATCATCATGCACAGCGTCCGCGCATCGATCTGGTGGCGGCTGTGCGAGGTCAGCGTGTCGTAAGCGTTCAGCAGAAGCACGTTGGACAGCTTGCGCTGCAACAGCGTCAGCTTGCCCGACACATGGATCGCGGCCACATGCTTCTTGACCGCTCCGCGCCGCAGCGGGCCGGAAAGCTGATCTCGGGGAATGTCGTCCATTCTGCCCCTGTCCGCGATGCCCGCAAGCACCGCCTGTCCTGAAGCGGTCCCGTGGGTCCGCCATGCCTCGATGACCGGGATCTGGTGGCCCCGTGCGACTCGCGCAGGACCTGTCCCGTTTTGGCGCATGATCGGGGAAAAGGTATCCGCTGACAAGAGCGGCGTTGATACCTTTGGGCTCGTCCCGCAAACGGGTACCCTTGTTCAAGGCGACGGGCGAACAGGTACCCGTTTGCAGGAACGCCGCACACCGGGATGATCTGCCAGAGTCCGCGATTCGCGCAATACCGGGTCTAATCGTGGGAAACCGGGCCTATCCGATTCATTTCGACACCCCTGCCCCGCGAATCGGGACCCAAGATCCCGCAAACGGGTGCCTTTCCACCTGCTTCCGGTGCCCCCTGCCCCCGAAGACGGATACCCGAGTGCAGCTAACGCCTTGGTCTGGTTGTCGTTTTCCAACCCGAAAGACTCTTAAAGAAACTAAAAAGAATCTAAACACCTGCTCGTGTCGTGATTTTTTTGTTCTGATTAGGGACTGAAATGCCTGAACCCGCCCACGACGCGATTCACACGCGGCAATCCATGTGCCATAGTTTCTGGGATATCGCGGCAAACAGCGAACATGGACCGAGGCATAATGGCACAGAAACCCGGCAGTCAGAGCAAACCCGACCTTCCCCCCTATTTCAACATAGATCCGAAGCAGGCAGCGGAAAAACTGTCAGACCCGATCGACACGGCCCGTTTCGCCAAGGCCGCAGCCTTCGCCACACGCGGGCGCGACGACCTTGCCCGGCGCGGCTATGCGCCCGATGGCGAGAAGCGGCTGCGCAAGTTCTCGACCTGGGAGGTCTGCAAATACCTGATCCCGGTGAACCCGGCGCACTTGCGGCGGGTGCTGCGGCAGAACCCGGATCTTCCCCAAGGCGATGGCGAAGGCGGATCGAAATGGTTCACGCTGGATGAGATCCTGCTCCTGCGCGACCATTTCGCCGAAGAAGGCGCGAAGGACCGAGAGTACCGCGCATGGCGGCCCGAGGGTCTGCCGGCGAAGGTCGTGGCGGTGGCCAATTTCAAGGGCGGCGTCGGCAAGACCAGCACCTCGGCGCATTTGGCGATGAGCGCGGCGCTGGATGGCTACAAGGTGCTGGTGATCGACCTGGACAGCCAAGGCTCGATGACGTCCATCATGGGCGGCAAGGTCGAGGATGAATGGCAGACGGTGTTCCCGATGCTGGCCCGCGACTACGCGCTGCATCTGCAGGAGGAAAACCGCATCCGCGAGGCGGGCGGCCAGCCGACGATCCCGTTCGACGAAACCCTTACCGAGGCGTTAACGGTTTCGCCACGAAACCTGGTCCAGAAAACCCACTGGCCCAACATCGACCTGATCGGCGCGCAGTTGAACCTGTACTGGGCCGAATTTCAGGTGCCGGTCTGGCGGATGCAGGCCCGCGGCTGGCCGCTGTGGGACGCCCTGCTGAACGCGTTGGACGAAGGCGGGATGCTGGACGACTACGACATCATCCTGCTGGATACGCCGCCGGCGCTTGGGTACCTGACGATCAACGCGCTGTCGGCGGCGGATATCCTGCTGGTTCCGCTGGGCGCGTCGTTCCTTGAATTCGACAGCACCGGCCGGTTCTTCGACATGATCTATTCGACCTTCGCGTCGATCGAGGAAGGCGAGAACCGGGCGCGACGGCAGGGTGGTCTGCCGGAAATGCGGTTCGAGTGGGACGCGGTGCGGGCGCTGATCACCCGGTTCGACGCGGGTCAGCAGACCGATCTGGCCAACGTTATACAGGCCTATTTTGGGGACTTCATGACCACCTACCGGCAAGAGGTCACGGCGATGGTCGGGCAAGCCGGGGAGCAGGTCAGCGGCATCTATGAGACGGACTATCGCGACTTCAACCGCGACACTTATGTCCGTGGGCGCGAGACCTTCGACCGGACGTGGGCGGAGGTGAAGGAAGTGATTCTTGGCACATGGTGGCGTGACGCCCAGATGGCCGAAGTCGAGAAGGAGGCCGTGTGAGATGGCAAAGCGCAGAAAGCTGGAAGCCCCCTCGGCAGAGGATCTGAGCAGGCTGGAGCAGGAGTTCAGCGCCACGCCGGGGCGGGGGCCGATGGCGGCGCCGATCGCGCAGGTGGCGGCGGAAAGCGCCGGGCTGCACGACCCGCGCGGGCCCGAAGAACGGGCCGAGGCGGCGAAGCACAAGGCGGACGCAGAGCGGCTGCGCGACGCCGAGGGGCGCGGGCTGGTGATGCTGGAGCTGCCCATCGAGTCCATCGACGCGGATGCGCTGGTGCGGGACCGGGTGGTGCTGGACGCGGAAGAGATGCAGGAGCTGAAAACCTCGATCACCAAGGGCGGGCTGCGGCTGCCGATCGAGGTGTTCGCGCGGACGAACGAGCGGCTGGGAACCGAGTACGGGCTGCTGTCGGGCTATCGCCGCCTGATGGCCTATCGCGACCTGTTCGCGCTGACCGAGATGGACAAGTACCGCACCATCAAGGCGGTGATCCGCGACCCCGAGGCGATGGGGGGCACCTTCGCGGCGATGATCGAAGAGAACGAGATCCGCGCCTCGTTGTCGCATTTCGAGCGGGGCCGGATCGCGGTGATCGCCGTTCACCAAGGCGCGTTCGAGACGACAGAGGCGGCGGTGAACGCGCTGTTCCCGGCGGCGTCCAAGGCGAAGCGGTCGAAGATCCGGTCCTTCGCTTTGATCTTCGAGGAACTCGGCGACATGCTGACCTTCCCGGAGCTGCTGAAAGAGAAGGACGGGCTGCGGCTGGCGGCCGCGCTGCGGGAAGGGGCCGAGGAACGGCTGCGGGACGCGCTGGCCGAGCGGACGCCCGAGACGCCGGCGGACGAGGCCGAGATGATCGGCGCCGCGCTGGCGGGGATCGAGCTGAAGGCGGACCCCAAGCGGGGCGGGCGGCCCAAGTCGGTGAAGACGGGTCCGGTGAAAGAGCTTTCGACCGGGCTGACGCTTCAGGCCGCACAGGATGCGAGCGGCTGGGTGATCCGGCTGCGGGGCAAGCATGTCGACCGCGAACTGGTGCAGGTGGCGATGGCGGAACTGGAGCGGCTGCTGGACCGTTGATTCACGCGGGCTGACGCATTATGTGTCATTCTGTGTGAATGGAGGCTTTGCCCATGTCCATCGTCGATTACCAGTCCGAAGGGCTTTTCCAGCCCGAACGCATCGCCGCCGCGCTGTTGACGACGCGGGACGAGATCGCGCGAACGGTCGGGCTTGGCCGCGACGCGGTCTCGCGCCGCGAGCGGGTGAAGTCGGCGCGGACCCAGCGGCGGCTGCGCGAGATGCTGGAGATCGTCAACATGATGGCACCCCGGGTCGGCGGCGAGGCGATTGCCTATGCGTGGTATCGTTCTGAACCGCTGGACGGGTTCGACGGCATGACGGCGATGGATCTTGTACAGGACGGCCACGCGGACTGGGTGCGCGACTGGATCCTGTCGGTCGATGCGGGCGTGTTCGCCTGAGCATGGACTATCGCGGGCCGCTGTTCCGGGCGCTGCACCCGTACTATGCGCGAGAGCCCTTGTCGGGCGAGGGCGCGGGGCGGTTTGGCGGGCGGTTCAACCGGCAGGGCAGGGGGGCTTTGTACCTTGCCCGCGACTTCGAGACACTGCGTTACGAGATCGCGCGGGGCGGGGCGTTTCAGCCTTCGGTCATCGTGGAACTTCGGGCTGACATCACGGGGCTGTTCGACGCGCGGGATGCGGCTGCATTGGCGTCGGTGGGCTTCGCGCCCGAGGATCTTGGCGACCCGGCATGGCGGTTGCGGATGAACCGGGGCGAGCGGGTGCCGACGCAGGATCTGGCCGAAACGCTGGTGGGGCAGGGGCACTGCGGCATGGTCGTGCGCAGCTTTGCCAAAGGGGCGCGGTCGGACAGCGCCAATGTGGTGCTGTGGTCGTGGGGGCAGGGGACCGCTGCGTCGCTTGAACTGGTCGATGACGATGGCCGGTTAGGGTAAATCTGTTCCCATTCCGTTCCTGCTCTGCTAGCTTGGATCAAACCAAGAACAAGCAGGCCAGAAAAGCGGGCCAGAAAAAGCGGGGCAGGGGGCATGGATACGGCCTATCTCGACAAGCTGAACGACAATCAGCGGGCTGCTGTCACGCATGGCGTGGGAGAGGGTGTGCCCCCGGCGCTGTTGGTGATCGCCGGGGCGGGGTCAGGCAAGACCAACACGCTGGCGCACCGGGTGGCGCATTTGCTGGTGAACGGGGCGGACCCCCGGCGCATTCTGCTGATGACCTTTTCGCGGCGCGCGGCGACGGAACTGACGCGGCGGGTCGAACGGATCACCGGCGCGGCGATGGGCAGCGGGTACGCGGCAGAGGCGCTGACGTGGGCGGGGACGTTCCACGGAATCGGCGCGCGCATCCTGCGCGAGAACGCGGAAGGCATCGGGCTGACGCCGGATTTCACCATTCACGACCGCGAGGACAGCGCCGACCTGATGAACCTGTGCCGTCACGGGCTGGGCCTGTCGCAGACGGAAACCCGGTTTCCGGCGAAGGGCACCTGTCTGTCGATCTATTCCCGCGCGGTGAACGCCGAGGAACCGCTGGCCGAGGTGCTGACGCGGCATTTCCCGTGGTGCAACGCGTGGGAGGCGCAGCTGAAGCAGTTGTTCGGCAACTATGTCCGGGCCAAGCAGGAACAGAACGTGCTGGACTATGACGATCTGCTGCTGGCCTGGGCGCAGGTGATGTCGGACGACGCGTTCGCCGCGCATATCGGCAGCCAGTGGGATCACGTCCTGATCGACGAGTATCAGGACACCAACAGATTGCAGTCGCGGATTCTGATGGCGCTGAAACCCGATGGGCGGGGCCTGACCGTGGTGGGCGACGATGCGCAGTCGATCTATGCCTTCCGCGCGGCGACGGTGCGCAACATCCTTGATTTTCCGCAGTCGTTCCAGCCCGCGGCGGACGTGGTGACGCTGGACCGGAACTATCGGTCGACGAAACCGATCCTTGCCGCCGCGAACGCGGTGATCGGGCAGGCGCGCGAGCGGTTCACAAAGGACCTGTGGAGCGACCGGGAAAGTGCCGAAAAGCCCAAGTTAGTCACCGTTGCGAACGAAGCGGATCAGGCGCGGCATGTCGCTGACAGGGTATTGGCCGCGCGCGAAGAAGGGCTGCGGCTGAAAGAGCAGGCGGTGCTGTTCCGCACGTCCAGCCATTCCGGCCCGTTGGAGGTTGAACTGACCCGCCGCAACGTGCCTTTCGTGAAATTCGGCGGGCTGAAGTTTCTGGATTCCGCGCATGTGAAGGACATGCTGGCGATGCTGCGGTTCGCCCAGAACCCGCGCGACCGGGTCGCCGGGTTCCGCGTGCTGCAACTGATCCCCGGGGTGGGGCCGGTGGCGGCGGGCAGGGTGCTGGACGCCATCGACATCGCCCCCGATCCGCTGGCCGGGCTGGAAGCGGTCGACGCCCCACAGCGCGCCGCCGCCGACTGGCCCGGTCTGGTCGAGACGCTGTGCGGCCTGAAGGGCTGGCCGGACGCCATCGGGCGGGCGCGGGCGTGGTACGACCCGCATCTTGAACGGCTGCACGAGGATGCGGACTCGCGCCGGGGCGATCTGTTGCAGCTGGAAGCCATCGCGGCGGGATATCCCAGCCGCGAACGCTTCCTGACCGAGCTGACGCTGGACCCGCCCGAGGCGACCAGCGCGCAGGCGGGCGTGCCGTTGCAGGACGAAGATTACCTGATCCTTTCGACGATCCATTCCGCCAAGGGGCAGGAGTGGAAGTCGGTGCATGTGCTGAACGTGGTCGACGGCTGCATCCCGTCGGATCTTGGCACCGGCTCCACCGACGAGATCGAGGAGGAACGGCGCCTGCTGTACGTGGCGATGACCCGGGCGAAGGACAGCCTGTCGCTGACCGTGCCGCTGCGGTTCCACGTCACCCAGCAGACCCGCAACGGCGACCGGCACCTGTACGCGATCCGCACGCGGTTCATCCCGAAAGAGATCCTTGGCGCATTCGACGCCTTCGCTTGGCGGCCCGACGGGGCAGGGGGCGCGCCGACCCCTGCCCCCGCACGCATCGACGTGGCCGCACGGATGCGCGAGATGTGGGGATAGGCTGTCGGGGTCGGTGGGGGGTGAATGGCGCAGTGCGGATGTAGCGGTTGTGGGTCCCGGGCAAGATGCTGAAGTTCTGAACAACTTGGCGGCAGATTGCGGTCTACTGGCCGCTCTCATGCTTGCTGTGTTGTGTTTGATCAAATGATATGTCAGCTGTTTTCCCAACGCGCGCGCCTTGGGCCGTGCCAGCGAAAACAGGGAAAGCGCATATCATGCGACGCGTCATCAGATCGGCTGCCATCGTTTCAATGGATGACGGTATCGGAACCCTGCCGCAGGGTGACATCCTGATTGAAGATGACTGGATCGTGGACGTCGCCCCCCGGATCGACGTGGAGGACGCCGAAGAGATCGACGCGCGTCACATGATCGCCATTCCGGGTCTGGTGAACGCGCACAACCATTTGTGGCACACCATCCTGCGCGGCGTCGGCGGCGATTTCGTCGGGTCGGACTATTACAAATATCTGCAGGGCGGGTTGGCGCCGCTGTACACGCCCGAGGACCTGCACGTAGCGTTGCGGTTCGGCGCGCTGGCGCAGATCGACGGCGGCACCACGACGCATTTCGAATGGTGCCACAACACGCGCACGCCCGACCACACCGACGCGGCCATCGACGGGCTGCTGAAGGCCGGTATCCGTGGCGTGTTCGGGCATGGCACGCTAAAACCCGAGCCTAAACCGGGCGAGCCGCATTTTTCCGAGGTGCCGCACCCGCGCGCCGAGGTCGAGCGCATTCGAAGCGGCGCATTGGCGTCGGACGACCTGCTTGGTCTGGCGCTGTGCATTCTTGGGCCCGACTATTCGACGATGGAGGTCTGCCGGCAGGACTTTGCCTTGGCGCGTGAACTGGACGTGGTGTCCAGCGCGCATATCTGGGGACGCGCCAACCGGATGGTGTCGGGCGGATACAAGACGCTGGCCGCCGAGGGGCTTATCCCACCGAAGCACAATGCGGTGCATGGGAATTACATCGACGACGAGGAGATCCGCGTGCTGGTCGAGCATGGCGCGACGATCACCGCTACCCCGCCGGCAGAGATCCGGGGCCACGGGGGGCCGCCCTTGGTGTCTCGGGTTGCCGCAGCGGGGGGCCGTCCCAGCATCGGCAATGACGGCGAGATGTGTTTCGTCGGGAACATGTTCGAGACGATGCGGCTGAGCCTTCAGGTGCAGCGGTTATATGACAACATTGCCCAGCAGCGGGCGAATGACGCGGCGGCGGCGACGGCGGGGCAGCCGGGGAACCTGAAGACCATCGGGACCGGCGGCAGCGTGTTCGATGTCACCAGTGTGAAGACGCTGGACGCGCTTCGGTGGGCGACGCTGAACAACGCGGCAGTGATGGGTCTGGATCACAAGGTCGGATCGCTGACGCCCGGCAAGCAGGCGGACATCGTGATGCTGCGGCGGCGGGACATGAACCTTGCCCCTGCGATCAGCCCGCTGGACACCGTGGTGGCGTTCGCCAATTGCAACAACGTCGACACGGTGATGATCGCGGGCAAGATCCGCAAGCAGGCGGGCCGGCTGGTGGATGAACCGGAGCTTGAGACGCTGCAGGACGAGATCGTCGAGCGGTCGCTGCGGCTGATTGACGAGGCCGGGTTCCCGGAATTGATCCGGTAGAACCCTATTTAGAGACGATGTCGGTGCAGCGCAGCGCCATAGCCGCGCGATAGCCTGTCGAAAATCGGCCGGGCCGAGGGAAGCAGGAAGCCATCCTCGATCAGCCGGTCGGTCGCTTGCAGGATCGCGGCGGTGTAGCTGTCGGGATCGGGGTACAGCTGCGGGATCGGCGGTCTTGGGTCGCCGGTCAGCGCGGCCTCTTCCGCCGTTTCTGGCAGCGGGATGTAGGCCCCCATGAACGAGAAGATCATGCCGTGCCCGTGGCCCCGGTCGCGGACGTTCCAGCCGGTATAGGTGCCAAGCGGGGCGCTGACCATCGGGGCGGCGAGCCCGCCCTTGTCGTTGCCAAGCGCATCGGGCGCGGGGACGAGGACGGCATAGCGGTCGGCACCCACCTTCGGCGGATGGCTGACCGCGTCGCCGGTGGCATAGCTCGTGCCATAGTCGGTGTAGGGCAGGGCGTTGGCGTCCGACGGAAGCAGGGTGCCGGGGATAGTCGGGAAACGCGCGCGATAATCGGCGGCGCTGATCAAAGACCCGTCCGCAACGGTGGGGATGCGGGACGGCGGCGGCGCGGTGTCTTCGGCGATCCAGGCCCGCATCATCGTCAGCGTCGCGGGGAAGAAAGGCGCGGTGTAGACGTTGTTGAAATACTCGCGGCAGGGGCCTTTCACCGGTTTCGCAACGCGGGTGTCGGCCCAATGCTGCGAACTGGACCACGTGTAGACGCGCACGCTGTCGGGCTGCGGCAGGTCGTTGCCGCGCGTGTCCGTGTGCACCAGCGAGCCGCGACGATACCAGTATTCCGACCCGGTCTGGGTATGGATCACCTTTGGGTCGGTGCCGGGATGACGCAGGATCGCGTCGGTGCGGCCGGTGATGTGGTCTGTCGTCTCGGCGTAGGAGAACGGGAACTGGTCGGACGGGTTCTGCTGATCCTCGTACTGGCGCGAGGCGGCGACGACGAGGTTGGTGAACCGGTTCATGTTCGTCTTGCCGCCGCCTGAGATGTGCGGAAGCATCCCGTCGAACACGGGCCGCCCGGCGTGGTCGGCGTTGAAGCCGCGCCAGAGGAAATCGCGGATCGCGCGGCCGGATTGCGAGCGGCCCCAGCCGATGGCGTGACGGATCGCACCGGCCAGTGGGTTGCCGGCGGTGCCGTGGCGCAGGAAGGCGACGGTTTCGGCGGCAAGGACAAAGCCCATATCCAGCGCCAGCGCGCCGGTGGCGCCGTATTCCAGTTCGTGAATCCAGCCGGGGCGGAAGCCGTCGAACAGGTGGATGTGGGACGGGCAGGGGACGATCGCCTGCTCTGCCGCCATGACGTCGCCCGCCCCAAGGCCCGAGGCATCGCCGTCGATCCTCTCGAACGCCCAGGCGTCGGGTGCGATGACTTCACGCGCGGAGTCCGGGAAGCGGCGGCGGGTGAGTTTCGCCTTGTTAGTGTCTGTTGATCCGGCCGGATAGCTGCGGGTGCCGGTCTTGGTGGACAGCGGCAGAAACCGGGTCCGGTCGTCTTCGACGATGAATTCGGCGGTGATCCGCGTCGGGGTGTCGTCGATGTAGCCGGGCAGGCGGCAGGTCATCCTGCCATCGCCGCGCAACACGTCGCCCTGCCATGCCACGACGCACAGGGTATAGCCCTGCGACATCAGCCACCCGTCCCCGGCGTCGGCGGCGGTACGGGGGGTGTTGCCGGGTGCGCCCATGTTGAAGAACTGTAGCGCGCGCTTGTTGCCGCGATTGATGAACTCGAACAGCAGCGTGCCGTTGCCCTTCGCAGGGTCGGCGGGGGTCATCAGGAAGACGTCGGCCTCGGCCCGGATGCGACCCTGCGCGTCGGTCTCGATCCGGTCGGCTTGATACATGCCGTCGGCGCCGATCTGATCGGGGCCGATCGCCAGCAGGGCGCGGCCGGTGATCAGACGATAGGCACCGGTGTCACCGAACGGTACGCCGTCCGCGAAGGGGGTATCGGTGACGATGTCGAGGGAAAGCAGGTCGGTCATGGATCACGTCCTTGCCGACAGCAGGTCGGTCAGCCGCGCCTTCAGCAGACCGGCCGAGGCGGCAACCGGCGTCAGCGCATGGAACGGAATTCGCCGCGGCTCGCGCAGGGGGACGGGCAGGCTTTCGGCGGGTTCGCCCATCGCGGCGCGGGCGAGGGTGCGGCCCAGTTGCGCGGTCATCGCGATGCCGCGCCCGTTGCAGCCGATGCCGCCGAACGCGCCGGGGCTGAAGCTGTGAATGCGGGGCAGGAAGTCGGGGGTCAGAGCGGCCACGCCGGTCCATGCGACTTCGGTCTCGGGGATGTTCGGCAGCGACAGTTCATGCGCCAGCCGTTCCGAGATGACGCGGCCCAGCCGGGCCTTGGCGCCCAGCGGCACGGCGGCCATGCCGCCCGAAATCAGGCGGTTGTCGCGGTCGAGGCGGTAGGTGAACAGGTTCTTGCGGGTGTCCCCGATCGGGCGGCGGTCCGGGGCGATGCGGGCCACGGTGTCGGCGTCCAGCGGCGCGGTGGCGATCTGATAGACGCGCAACGGCACGGTGGTGCGCCCCAGCCGACCGGCGGCGCCGGTGGTGAAGGCGTTGGTGCACAGCAGCACCTTGTCGGCGCGGATTTGCTGGCCGTTCACGGTGGCGATCCAGCCTTTGCCCGAACGCGAAAGGATTTTGACCGGCGCGCCTTCGTGGACCGTGCCGCCGTGGCGGCGCACGGCGCCCGCCAGCCCGAACAGGTAATCAAGCGGATGGATCGTGCCGCCGCTGTCATCCAGCAGGGCGCCCTTGTACAGCGACATGCCGGTCTGCTGTGCGATCTGTGCGGCGTTCAGGAACCGCACCGGGCGGCCGCGCTGGCGCCATGTCTCGGCCCGGGCGCGCAGCATCTCGGCATCCGCCTCGGTCGCGGCGGGGTTCAGCCAACCGGTCTGCGCCGCGTCGCAGGCGATGCCTTCAGCGCGGGCCGTCTCGAACACGGCGTCGGCGCCGGTGGACACAAGGTCAAGCAGCGCGCCGCCCTTATCCTCGCCCAGCTTGGAAATCACCGCCTTCGGGTCCATCAGCGCAAAGTTCGGCACCACGAAACCGGCGTTCTGGCCGCTTGCGCCTTCGCCCAGTTGCGATGCCTCGACCACCGCGACACCGTGGCCCGCCATCGCAAGCTCGCGGGCGGCGGTCAGGCCGGTAAAGCCGCCGCCGACCACCAGAACGTCGACGGTGTCGGGCAGGGCGGTGTCGCCGGTGAAGCTGCCGCGCGCGGTGCGGCGCCAAAGGGTGTCCTGAGGGGCGGGAAGGGTCATACGGTGTATTCCGGGGTCAGTTAGCGGCGGTCAAAGCGCCAGTTCGTCGGCGCGCAGGCAGGCCACGCGGGTGCCGTCCAGCCGTTCAAGCTCGGGCACCGTTTCGGCACAACGAGGCTGTGCGTGGGGGCACCGGGTGCGGAACGCGCAGCCCGAGGGCGGATTGGCGGGGTCCGGCAGCTCTCCGAGCGGGGGAGGGGTGTCGGCGGCGTCGATGTCGAGGCTTGGCACCGCCTCCATCAGCATCTTCGTGTAGGGATGCCGGGGCTTGGTGAAGATCGCGTCGCGGGTGCCCAGCTCGACGATGCGGCCAAGGTACATCACCGCCACGCGGTCGGCCATGTGATCGACGACGCCAAGGTCGTGCGTGATGAACAGGTAGGCCAGCCCGTGTTCGTCCTGCAGGTCCTTCATCATGTTCAGGATCTGCGCCTGCACCGACACGTCCAGCGCCGAGGTGGGCTCGTCGCAGATGATGACCTTGGGCTTGGTCGACAGGGCGCGGGCGATGGCGATCCGCTGGCGCTGCCCGCCGGAAAATTCGTGCGGATACTTGTCGGCGTCTTCGGGGGACAGGCCGACCTGAGTCAGAAGATCGGCGACCATTTCGTTCAAACGCGCTGTTTTAGTCTCGATTCCCAGCACACGGATCGGTTCCGCGATGCTGCGCCCCACGGTCCAGCGGCCGTTGAGCGAAGAATAGGGATCCTGAAACACCATCTGCACGTCGCGGCGGGCGGGCAGGGCAAGGCGGGCGATGGCCTCCATCGATTCCCCGGCGTAGCGGACCATGCCGTCGGTCGGCACCTCTAGCCCCGAGACGCAGCGCGCGACGGTCGACTTGCCGCAGCCGGATTCGCCGACAAGCGCCAGCGTTTCACCGGGGCGCAGCCGGAAATCGACACCGCGCACGGCGGCGACGCGGCGCGGTTCGATGCGCAGGGCCTTCTGGATGATCGAGGCGCTGCGGCCATAGACCTGTCCCAGCCCGTTCGCCTCTAGCAGCATCGGTTGCTCTGTCATCAGGAATCTCCGTCAAGAGGGTGCAGGCAGGCCGCCGGGTGCGTGTCGGCGCCGGTCATCTCGGGCACCGTCTGGCGGCAGATGTCGGTGGCGCGGGGGCAGCGGTCCGAAAAGGAACATCCCGGGGGCAGGGCGCCGGGCCGGGGCATCGCGCCCGACAGCTGCGGCAGGCGGCGCTGACGGCGGCCGATCTCGGGGATCGATTCCATCAGGGCCGATGTATAGGGATGGCGGGGCGCCTTCAGCACGTCCCGCGTCGGGCCGGTTTCGACGATGCGGCCCGCGTACATCACGGCGACGCGGTCGGTGGCCTGCGCGATCACGCCCATATCGTGCGTGACCAGCACGGCGGCCAGACCGCGGTCGCGGCACAGGCGGCGGAACAAAGCGATGATTTGCGCCTGAATAGAGACGTCCAGCGCGGTCGTGGGTTCGTCGGCGTACAGCACGTCTGGGTCCCCCGCGAGGGCCAGCGCGATGACGACCCGCTGCCGCATCCCGCCCGAGAATTCGTGCGGATAGCTGCCAAGCCGGTCCTTCGCGCCGGGGATGCCGACCTGTTCCAGCAGTTCGCGCGCGCGGTCTTGGGCGGCGCGGCCCCGCAGGGCGGTGTGGCGGGTGATGGTTTCGACCAGCTGGTCGCCGATGGTGAAGACCGGGTTCAGCGACGTCAGCGGATCCTGAAAGATCATCGCGATTCTGCGCCCGCGCAGGTCGGTCATCCGGCTTTGGGGCAGGGTGTCGATTCGCGTGCCGTCAAGCGTCACCGACCCGGACGACACATGCAGCGGCGGCCGCAGCAGGCCGGTGACCGCGTTGCCCGACATGGATTTTCCGGCCCCTGATTCGCCGACCATTCCAAGGATCTCGCCCGCGTGCAGATCGTAGGAAATGTCCTGAACGATCGGGGTCGCCTTGCCGTCGCGCCGAAGCTCGACCGACAGGTCACGGACGGAAAGGACGGGCGACGCCGCAGGGGTGCTTTCTGGTGCCATGCGGTTGTTTTCGCTGGGAAGCAGGGTCATCGCATCCGTTCTTTAAGTCTTGCGTTGGGTCCGGTCCGTTTAGGCCGTCATTTTCGACTGCGCAGGCGGCATGTGGTGATTTTTTCACCGTTTCACCCTGCGCCAAGCCGGGGGAATTGTAAATAGGCTTGATCAAATGATCGTTTTCGACATGATCACAGGCAGCGAACGATAAAATCGCCAACAGGAGACACCGATGTTCAACAGATCCTTCACCCGCGCCGCTGCGCTTGCGGTTGCGCTTGCGCTGCCCATGACAGCGCCGGCCGCGACGCTGAACTATGCCGGGACAACCCCGGCGCTGACCTTCGATCCGCACGCGACGAACGACTTCGTGACCGCCGCGCTGGCGCGCCAGACCTACGAGACGCTGGTCGAGCTGGGCCCCGGCATGGAGCTGAAGCCGGGTCTTGCGACCGCGTGGGAGTACATGGGCGACGCGACGTGGCGTCTGACGATCCGCGAGGGCGTGACCTTCCACGACGGCACGCCGATGACGGCCGAGGACGTCGCGTTCTCGATCAAGCGTCAGTCGACGTCGAAGCTGTATTCCTCGATGTTCGGCCGGGTGACGGACGCTGTTGTCGTGGATGCGACCACGGTCGACATGATCACCGAGACGCCCGACGCGGTGATGCCCGCGAAGCTGACCCGCCTGTTCGTGATGTCCGAAGCCTGGGCCGCCGAGAACGGCGTCACCGAGATCCCGCAGCTTGGGTCGGAAACCGCCGAGGCATATTCGCTGCGCCACGCCAACGGCACCGGTCCGATGATGCTGGAAGAGCAGATCCCGGGCGAAACCACCACTTTCGTCAAGAACGAGAACTGGTGGGGCGAGTTCACCGGCAACGTCGACCGCGCGGTCTATACCGCGATCGGGTCCGATCCGACGCGTCTTGCCGCGCTGTTGTCGGGTGAAGTCGACCTGATCACCAACCTGCCGTTGCAGGATATCGAACGCGTCACCGGCGCCGAAGGCTTCAAGATCGAAGAAACGCCGCAGCGCCTGTTCATGGAAATCGAGATGGACGGCACCCGCGACGTCGCGCTGGCCACCTTCGACAAGGACGGCAATCCGCTGGATGCCAACCCGTTCAAGGACGTCCGTGTCCGCAAGGCGATCCGCATGGCGATCGACCAGAACGCCATCATCGAGCGTATCATGCGCGGCCACGCCAGCCCCGTGTCGCTGCCCGGTGCGCCCGGCTTCTACGGCTATTCGCCCGAGATGGAACAGCCGGTGACCGTGGACGTCGAAGGCGCCAAGGAACTGCTGGCCGAGGCCGGCTATCCCGACGGTTTCCGCACCACGCTGAACTGCCCGCTGGAACGCTATGTCAACGCCGAAGAGATCTGCCGCGCCTCGGCGCAGCTTCTGGCGCGGATCGGTATCGACGTTACCGTGAACGGCATGGTCTGGCCGGAATTCGCGCGGATGCTGGTCAACGGGCCGGACAGCTCGTTCCACCTGATCGGGGCCGCCGGGAACTCGGGCGACCTGCAGGACACGCTGATCGCCATCGCCTATACCCGCGGCGACGGCATGGGCGCCAACAACTGGGCGCTGTTCTCGAGCCCCGAGCTTGATGCCGTCGTCGACGAACTGTCGGTGACCTTCGAAGAGGACCGGCGCGCGGAACTGTACGCCGAGGCCATCAAGCTGACGCAGGACGAAGTGCACGCTGTCTATCTTCACCAGCCCGCGATCACCTGGGCGATGAAGGACAATATCGACATCTACGTGCGCGCCGATACCGCGGTGCAGCTAAGCGACGTCACCATCGCCGAGTGATCCGCACCCGCTTTGCAGCTTGGCCCCGCCCGGTTCGTCCGGACGGGGCCGTCTTCAAACGAAAGAGACCGCCCCCATGTCACTTGCCTTCCTGATCCGACGCCTGTTCCACGCGTTTCTTGTGGTCTTCGTCGTCAGCCTGATCGCCTTCCAGCTTGGCAACGTGATCGGCGACCCGGTGTCCGCGATCCTGGGGCTGGAAGCGACGGACGAGTCGCGCGCCGCACTGCGCGAGGAACTGGGGCTGAACGACAGCTATGTGCAGCGGTACATCCGATACGTCGACCGCGCATTAGAGGGCGATTTCGGCCTGTCCTACAAACACCAGCGCCCGGCGGGCGACATCATCGCGGAACGGTTCCCGGCCACGGCGGAGCTTGCGGTGCTGGCACTGATCCTGTCGCTGTTGCTGGGCATTCCGCTGGGGGTCGTCGCCGCGATCTGGCGGGACAAATGGTGGGCGAGCCTGCTGATGACAGGCTCTATCATTGGGGTTTCGCTGCCGACCTTCGTGATCGGCATCCTGCTGATCTTTCTGTTTTCGGTCCACCTTGGCTGGTTGCCGTCCTTCGGGCGGGGCGAGACGGTGGACCTTGGGTTCTGGACGACCGGTCTTTTGACCAAGTCCGGCCTGCTGGCGCTGATCATGCCGGCGGTGTCGCTGGCCATCAGCCAGGTCGCGCTGGTGGCGCGGCTGGTGCGGGCCGAGATGCTGGAAGTGCTGCGGATGGACTATATCCGGTTCGCCCGCGCCCGTGGCATCCGCGACCGGGTGGTCCACTTCCGCCACGCGCTGCGCAACACGCTGCTGCCCGTGATCACCGTCAGCGGCATCCAGATCGGGTATCTGGTGGCCTTCGCGGTGGTGGTCGAGCAGGTGTTCCAGTGGCCCGGGCTGGGGACGATGTTCCTGTCGGCGCTGACCGAATCCGACATCCCCATCATCACGACCTTCCTTGTGCTGATCGCGCTGCTGTTCGCGGTGATCAACCTGATCGTCGATCTTCTGTACGCGGTGTCCGACCCGCGCGTCCGTCTGGCGAAAGGATAAGGCCATGACCCCGACCGCAGCCCTGCGCGGCCATGCCCGCGCCCTGTCCCGCAAGCCCGCCGCGCTGATCGCGCTGTGCGTGCTTACGGTCATCGTCCTGTGCGCAGTCTTCGCGCCGTGGGTGGCGCCGACGGACCCCTACGACCTTGCGTCGCTTGACCTGTTCGCCAGCCACCTGCCGCCGGCGTGGGATCCGGGGGGCGACCCGCGGTATCTGCTGGGCACCGACAGCCAGGGCGCGGACCTGTTGTCGCTGATCCTGTACGGCGCCCGGACCTCTTTGAAGGTGGGCGTTCTGGCGGTGTCGATCTCTGTGCTGATCGGGTTGGTGATGGGGCTGTTGTCGGGCTATTTCCGCGGCTGGCTGGAAACCATCATCATGCGCGCGGCCGACATCCAGTTCACCTTTCCCGCGATGCTGCTGGCGCTGTTGATCGGCGGGCTGGCGCGGGGAATGCTGCCGGTGTCGAAGCAAGAAAGCGCGGCGATCTATATCGTGGTGCTGGCGCTTGGGATCTCGCACTGGCCGCATTTTGCCCGCCTTGTCCGGGCGGCCGTGATCTCGGAAAGCGGCAAGAACTATGTGATGGCGTCGCGGCTGGCGGGGCGCAAGCACCTGTCGATCCTGTTCCGGCACATCCTGCCCAACTCGCTGAACCCGGTTTTCGTACTGGCGACGATGGACATCGCCTTTGCAATCATGACAGAGGCGACCCTGTCGTTCCTTGGCTTCGGGATGCCGTCCAGCCAGCCTTCGCTTGGGACTTTGATCAAGGTCGGATATGGGTATCTCTTCGCTGGCGAATGGTGGGTGGTGGTATTTCCTTCCGCCCTGCTGATCGTGTTGCTTGTCAGCCTGAACGTGTTCGGCGACTGGTTGCGGGATCGGCTGGATCCGAAATTGAGATGACGGGATAGAACACGATGGATAGCGCAGCCTCTTTCAAGCCGGTCCGGGCGCGGCAGACGGTGCAGGATCAGATCTACGATCAGCTGCGCACCGCACTGGTGAACGGCGCGTTCGAGGCGGGGGAAAGCTTTACCATCTCGGCGATGGCCGACCGGTTCATGACGTCGCACATGCCCGTCCGCGAGGCGCTGCGGCGGCTGGCGGCAGAGAACGCGCTGCGGATCTCGTCCACCGGAACGGCGGTCGTGCCGGATCTGGACACAGGCGAACTGGCGCAGATCACGCAGGCCCGGATGATCATCGAACCCGCGACGGCGGGGATCGCCTTTGACCGCATCAGCAGCGACGTCCGCGCCAGTCTTGAGAAGATCCTTGCACAGCACCAGACCTGCGGCGAGACGGGCGACGTGGTGACGATGCTGGAGTGCAACCGGCATTTCCACTTCGGTATCTACCGCGCCGCGGGGAACGACGTGCTGGTCAGCCAGATCGAGAACCTGTGGCTGCGGTCCGGCGCCTATGTCCGGTTCCTGTCCGACCGGATGGGAGAGCTGCTGCAGACCAGCTACAAGAATGGCTTCGCGATGTATCACGAGGTGATGCTGAAGGCGCTGGACGATGGCGACCGCGATGCCTTCGTACGCACGATGGCCGAGGATATCGAGGCCACCCATCGCCTGCTGACGGATTTCCTGAAGGAAGACTAGGGGCGGCCCGGTCCTTGGAAACCCGAACGCCCGCCGCGGAATGCGGCGGGCGTTTTCGTCTCTGTTACAGGCGGATCAGGCCAGACGGTTCCGATAGACCTTGCCCGACTGCATGATCATCGGGATGTTTTCTCCCTGACCGTCCAGCAGCGCGATGTCATCCAGCGGGTTGCCGTCGACAAGGATGATGTCGGCCAGCGCGCCCTCGGCGATGCAGCCAAGCTTGCCTTCCATTTGCAGGATCTTCGCGTTCACCGACGTGGCGGACCGGATCACGTCGACCGGCTTTTGCACCCGCGCACGGATCACGAATTCCATCGACTGCGCATATTCCATCTCGCCCATCAGGTCGGTGCCGAAGCCCATCTGCGTGCCCTCGGCCTCGCAGTGTTCCAGCAGACGCAGGCCGCCCTCGTTCACCTCGTCCAGCTTTTGCATGACGTAGGGCGTCAGGCCCAGCTTGTCGCCGTGGATCTTGGTCACCTCGTAGCAGACCAGCGTCGGCACCACGAAGGCGTTGCAGTCGCGGACGACGGCGGCGGTTTCACGGTCGATCAGGTTGCAGTGCTCGACGGTGCGGACGCCGTTCTTCACCGCGCGCTGCACGGCGGTCGAGGCATAGGTGTGGGCGGCGACGTACTTGCCCTTGGCCTCGGCCTCTTCGACGGCGGTGCGGATCTCTGCTTCCGAGAACTGCCAATCCTCGATCGCGTCGTTGGGCGAGCCGACGCCGCCCGAGGCCATCAGCTTGATGTGGTCGGCCCCCCTGCGCAGCTCGTCCCGGACGACCTGCCGCATCTGGTCGGTTCCGTCGACCAGCCGGTGCGTGAACTCGTGCCCGTTGGCATAGCGGTTGCGGACAAGGTCTTCGTCCGTCTTCATCCGGTGGTCGCCGTGGCCGCCGGTCTGGGTCAGGCCGGGGCCGCCGATGAAGGCGCGGGGGCCGGGGATCAGGCCTTCGGCCAGACCCTGCCGCATCCCGAAATCGCCGCCGCCGACGTCACGCACGGTGGTGAAGCCGCGTTCGACCATGTTCTTGGTGCGGGCAAGGCACTTCAGGGTCATCAGCGTCATCGGATAGTGCGCGCATTGCGCCATCGACAGGTGTGCCGCGAACAGGTGGACGTGCGCGTCGATCAGGCCGGGCAGCAGCGTCTTGCCGCTTGCGTCGATCTCGACATCGGCCGTCAGACCGGACCGCCCCGAGGTGACCTCGCGGATGGTGTCACCCTCGATCACGATATCGCAGTCGGGGATCAGGTCTTCGGAATGCCCGTCGAAGACGGTCGCGTTGCGGATGATGGTCAGGGACATGGGGTCTCCGGGAGGACGTTAAAGCAAATACATCATGACGTTGATCAAATGAGCAAATGATGTCAATGCGGCCTGCGGACCATGTTTCCGGTGGCGCACTCCGGGCGGTTTGAAGCGGTATATATTACCATAATCATGATTACCGGTCATGCCGGCGATGGAATGGGGCCTTTGGCTGCCGGTAGACGGGGCATTTGCCGAATCTATTGGCAGATTCGGCGGGATCGCGGGCAGAGTCCGGGGTCGCTGTCGCCGAGGCGATGTTTCAATTCCGGCGAAAAATCAGGCTTAATTTATCGGTATCAACCCGGGATTACGGTGCTGCGCGGCGCGCCTTTCGGCCCGTCGATCGCGGCAAGTGCCTTTTCTAACTGGTCATTTTTCTTTCAACCCTAAAAAGTTCAAATCGGCAGCGTCGTTTTGTGGCCTCTGCCGTCGCTTTTGGCATGCGCTATGGTGCCTGAATTCGATGCGGCGAAAATAAATATTCAAATTCAGCACATTAAATCCTCAAGGCGCTTTGATCTGCGCTAGGCGCATAGCTGACCTGCAATTTTCTCCTTGCAAAAATTATTTTAGAGTTAAAGGTATACCGAACTGACACGAAGCAAGTGACCATGAGCCAGCGACCCCGCACGATCCCTCTTGCCCAAAAGGTGTACGACAGCCTGCTGTCCGACCTTGTCGCCCAGCACGGGCGGGCCGGGGAGCGTCTGGTCGAGGCGGACATCGCCCGCGCCAAGGCCGTGTCACGCACCCCGGTGCGCGAGGCGCTGGGGCGGTTGGAAAACGACGGTCTGATCGAGAACGCGGGGCGCGGCGGCTACATCGTCATCTCGCCCTCGCTGGACGAGATCCGCGACATCTTCGAGATCCGTCGCGCGCTGGAACCGCTGGCCTTCGCCGCCGTCGTCCGCGAGGCGAACCCGTCAGACGACGAGCTGTTCTGCAGTCTCTACGAAGCCATTCAGTGCGCCGACCGGCCCGAGGATTCCTCGGCCGCGAACCGGGCGCTGCGGGCGTTCTGGGTCGACCGCATCCGTAACCGGCGCCTGCGCGAGACGATCCTGCGGTTCTACATGCAGGTCCACATCGTGCGCGCCGCGACGCTGGACAAGGCCGATGGCCGTGCCGCGGCGCGGGCCGGGACTACGCGGCTGGCCGACGCCTATATGGCGCGCGACCCCGCCGCCGCGCACGACGCGATGGCGGCCTTCGTGGACGCCGCTTTGGTTTTCTTTGAACGCGCCGATGCCGAGCGCCGACAGCAACCCGCCAACCGACCCGCAGCGGTCGGGTGATCCAACCGGCCCGCACGACCGCCCCGGTGCGGCACGGGCCACAACCCAACACGACAGAGAGGAAGACTATGACCAAACATGGACTGATCAAGGGGGCGGCCACCGCGGCTTTGTTCGCGCTTTCCGCCGCTGCCGTTCAGGCGCAGGAAATCATCCGCGCCGTGACCTTCGTGCCGGCGCAGGTGTCCTTCGCCCGGAACTTCCAGAACTTCGTCGATCTCGTGAACGAGCGTGGCGAAGGCGTGGTGCAGATCCAGGTGATCGGCGGACCCGAAACGATCCCGAACGAGCGTATGGGCGAAGCCCAGATGAACGGCATCGCGGACATGTTCCTGCTGCCGGCTGGCCTGTACCTGAACATCGTGCCGGAAGGCGAGGCGTTCGCCGGGTCGAACAAGGACCCGATGACGGTGCGCGAGGAAGGCGGCCTTGAGCTGGTGAATCAGATGTTCCACGAGAAAGGCAACGCGCACGTTCTTGCCCACGTCGATGGCGGCGCCGCGTTCCACCTGTGGATGACCGAAAAGCCGGGCGTCGCCGATGACGGTCAGGTCGACCTGACCGGTCTGCGCCTGCGGTCCTCGCCGCTGTACCGCGCGTTCCTTGAAGAACTGGGCGCGACCATCGTGGTTCAGGGCGCTGGCGAAGTGTACACCTCGCTGGAGCGTGGCGTCGTCGATGGCACCGGCTATCCGGTGACCGGCCTGCGTGACTTTGGCTGGGACAAGTTCCTGAAGTACCGCATCGACCCGGGCTTCTTCCAGACCGACGTTCTGATCTCGATGAACCTCGACGCGTGGAACAACCTGTCTGACGAAGCCAAGGAAATCGTCAACCAGGCCGCCATCGAGCACGAGGCGTCGTCCTACGAGGCGAACACCGCGCTGACCGAAGAGGAAAGCCAGCTGCTGGCCGAAGGCGGGATCGAAACGATCGAGCTGACCGGCGAACAGCGCCAGATGTTCCTGGAAACCGCTTACGACATCGCGTGGAAACGCCTGATGGAGCGTGACCCGACCTACCACGACGAACTCAAGGCGATCTTCTTCGAAGACTTCTGATCCGAGTTGCAAGCACGGGCGGGCCGTATCCGCCTGCCCGTGCCCAAAGCCCCGCGCCCGTCCGGTCCCCTCTCCCACCGGACGGGCGCGGCCCGTGCACCTGAAAGGACCCCCCAATGACATCCGCCCTGCGCATCCTGGATGCCGTTAGCCTGCTGCTGTTCCGACTGGCCTGTTTGCTGGTCGCCGCGATCGTCCTGATCGTGCTGTACGACGTCCTGTCGCGGAACCTGGGCCTGCCCACGGTGATCTGGGCCGTGAACTCTGTCGAGTACGCCATGCTGCACATTACCTTCCTGTGCCTGCCGTGGCTGGTGCTGACGCGGGGCCATGTCTGCGTCGAGGTGCTGCTGACCTACATGCCCGCGGGCCTGCGCCATTACTGGCAGGCCGGGCTTCAGATCCTGTCCGCCGCCATCTGCCTGTACCTGACGTATCACACCGGCAAATCGCTGATCCGCGTGCTGGCCAGCGGGTCCTACGAGGTGCGCAGCTTCGACGCGCCGATGTGGGCCCTGTACCTGACCATGCCGCTGGGCTTCGGTCTTGGCGGCCTGCAATTCCTGGCTTTCTTCGCCCGCGGCGAAAGCTTCTTCGGGGCGCCCCCCGAATCCCACGCCGGCATGTAAGGAGACAGGGCGATGATGGACTGGACACTTTCAATCGCGATTCTTGTCGGGGGCCTTTTGGTCTCGATGGGGATCGGCCTGCCGGTGGCGCTTGGCTTCTTCATGATCAACGTGATCGGCGTCTTCCTTTTCATGGGCGGCGTGCGCGGCATCGACCAGATGGTGTCGAACGCCACGATGGCGGTTTCGACCTATTCGCTGGCGCCGGTGCCGCTGTTTCTGGTGATGGGCGCGCTGTTCTTCCACTCGGGCCTTGCGCGCCGGGTGCTGGACGGCATCGACGTGCTGATCGGCCGCCTGCCGGCCCGCCTGTCGTACCTGACCGTGACCTCGGGCACCGTGTTCGCGGCGCTGTCGGGGTCGTCGCTGGCCAACACCGGGATGCTTGGGTCGCTGATGGTGCCCGAGATGATGAAGCGCGGCTATAAGCGGCACATGGCGATCGGCCCGATCCTTGGTTCGGGCGGCCTTGCCGTGATCATCCCGCCGTCGGCGCTGGCCGTGCTGTTCGGGTCGCTGGCGCGGGTCGACATCGGCGGTCTGCTGGTCGCGGGCTTGCTGCCGGGCGTGATCCTTGCGATCTTCTACGGCATCCTGATCTTCATTCAGGCCAAGATCGATCCCGACGCCGCGCCGTCCTATGAATACACCCCCCTGCCGCTGGGCCAGCGCATCAAGATCTTCTGCCGCGACATCCTGCCGATGGTGCTGATCATCGTCGCGGTCGTGGGCTCGATCCTGACCGGTTTTGCCACGCCCACGGAAAGCGGCGCGCTTGGCATCCTTGCCGTCGCCGTCCTTGCGCTGATCTTCCGCGCGCTGGACTTCAAGGCGGTGCGCGAGGCGATCGCGGATTCCGCCCGCGTCACCGGCATGACCTTCCTGCTGATCACCGCGTCGACCACCTTCGCGCAGCTGCTGGCCTTCTCGGGCGCGTCTTCGGGCCTTGTCCGCTGGGCGACCTCGCTTGAAATGGGTCCGACCGAGACGCTGATGGTGATGATGCTGATCCTGCTGGTGCTGGGCATGTTCATGGACCAGGTGTCGATGATGCTGATCACACTGCCGATCTTCGTGCCGCTGGCGCAGCACCTTGGCTATGACATGATCTGGTGGGGCCTGATCATGCTGCTGATGCTGGAAGTCAGCTTCACCACGCCGCCCTTCGGTCTGCTGCTGTTCGTGATGCACGGGGTCAGTCCTCCGGGGACGACGCTGCCGCAGGTGGCACGGGCCGCCCTGCCCTATATCGTCTGCGTCTTCCTGCTGATCGCGCTGGTGATCATGGTGCCCTCGTTGGCGACCGTCGTCCCCAACATGATCATGTAGCGGAGGACCGGACATGAGCTTCAGAGACAGGGTTGCCTACGACGCCGAGGCGGGGACCTATCACGACGGGACGATGCGCTACATGTTCATCAAGCCCGAGGCGCTGATGGGGATCGCCTTGGCGATGCCGGCGGAACAGCGGCCGGCGGTGATCGACGCGATGGCGGAAAGCGTAAGGGTGGCGGGCGGCAAGTCCGCCGCCACCTATCAATCCGCCGGGGCCGACGAGGCCGAGAAACTTTTGGCGGTGATCCGCGAAACCTCGGGCCAGCTGGGCTGGGGCAAGTGGGACATCGCGCTGGAGTCCGACAAGCTGACGGTGACGGTCGAAGGGTCCCCCTTTGCCGCCGGGTTCGGCGCGTCGGACTTCCCGGTCTGCGGACCGATCCGTGGGATGCTGACGGCGGTGTCCTCGATGATCTTCGGCGGGCCGGTCCGGGTGACGGAAACCGCCTGCGCGTCGATGGGCGCCGAGCGGTGCGTCTTCGAGGCCGTGCCGGAATAACAGGGCCGGAACAACAAGGCTTGATATGACTGACTTCACGAAAACCCTGCAGGACACCTTCGGCGAGAAGGTCGTCACGCTGCGGGGAGAGATCCCCGAGAAATACTGGAACGACTGGGCCGGGCTTCCGGCGACGGAACCGCTGGCGCTGGCGCGGCCCTCGACCACCGAAGAGGTGTCGGGCCTGCTGGCCGCCTGTCACGCCGCCGGGGTGCCGGTGGTGCCGCAGGGCGGGCTGACCGGGATTTCCGGCGCTGCGCATCCGCAGGCCGACGGCATCGTCCTAAGCCTTGAACGCTTCGACGCGATCGAGGCGATCGACACCGACGCGGGTACGATCACCGCGGGCGCGGGCGTGATCCTTGAAACGGCGCAGAACGCCGCCGCCGACAAGGGCATGATGCTGGGCATCGACATCGGGGCGCGCGGGTCGTGCCAGCTTGGCGGCGTGCTGGCCACCAACGCGGGCGGCAACACCGTGGTGCGCTATGGCATGGCGCGCGATCATGTTCTGGGGCTAGAGGTCGTGCTGGCCGACGGCACCGTGATCGACGGCATGAACACCATGCTGAAGAACAACGCCGGGCTGGACCTGAAACAGCTGTTCATCGGGTCCGAGGGCCTTCTGGGCATCATCACCCGCTGCGTGCTGCGCCTGCACCCGAACCCGCCCGCGAAAGCGACCGCCTTCCTTGGCTGTGCCGACACCGCGTCGGTCATCGCGCTGCTGCGCGCCGCGCGCGGGGCGCTGGGGCCGATGCTGTCGAGCTTCGAGGTGATGTGGCCGAGCTTCTTCCACTTCATGTCGAAGGGCACCGGGCTGGGCTCGCCGCTGGACGGTGAACACGGCGCCTACGTGATCCTTGAAGCCACCGGTTTCGACGCCGAGGCGACGCGGGGCGCGATGGAAAACCTGTTCGAAAAGGCGTTCGAGGACGGGCTGGTCGAAGACGGCGTGCTTGCGAACTCGGTCAAGGAAGAACGCGCCCTGTGGGCCGTGCGGGAAAGCCCCGCCGAGTACGAAACCGTGCTGGGCCCGCTGGTGCCGTTCGACGTGGGCATCCCCATCGCGAAGATGGACGAGGCGGTGACCCGGATCGAGGCGGCGGTGGCCGATGCCTTCCCGACCGCGCGGTCGTTGTCCTACGGGCATATCGGGGATTCCAACCTGCACGTCGTGGTGAACGTCCCCGAGGCGGGGCGCGCGCAGCCGGAGAAAGAGATCAAGAAGATCGTCTACGGCATCACGCGGGAACTGGGCGGCACGGTGTCCGCCGAGCACGGGATCGGCGCGATCAAGCGAGACTATCTAGGCTATTCGCGCACCGAGGCCGAGATCGCGCTGATGCGCACCATCAAGGCGGCGCTGGACCCCAAGGGCATCCTGAACCCGGCGAAAAGCTTTGACGCGGGGATGGCTGCGTGAGCGTCCTGCGCGAGCGCATCGCGGCGCGGGAAGCCCTGCGCGGGCCGTTCATGGCGATCCCCTCGCCCGTCGCGGTCGAGATCGTCGCGGGCGCGAAGCCGGACTTCATCTGCATCGACTGCGAACACAGCCCGATCGGTGACGGCCTGCTGACCGACATGATCCGCGCGGCGGACGTGGCGGGGGTGCCGTCTTTGGTGCGGGTGCGCGGCAAGGCGGCGCCGAACATCTCGGCGGCGCTGGACGCGGGGGCCTGCGGCATCTTGGTGCCGCATGTCGCCACGGCGGCCGAGGCGAAAGCGGTCGTCCGCGCGGCCCGCTTCGCCCCCGAAGGCGCACGCGGCGCCGGGCCGGGCCGGGCGGCGGGCCACATCCGCGACATCGGCACACTTGTGGAACGGGCGCGGCGTGAGACGGTCGTCGCGGTGCAGCTTGAAACGCTGGACGCGGTTCAGAACGTGGACGCCATCCTTGCGGTGCCGGGGATCGACGTGGCTTTCATCGGGCCGGGCGATCTGGACGTCGACCGCGCCGCGCGCGGGGCGTCCGACACGCTGGAAACGCTGATCGACCGGGTCGTCGCCGCGGCGGATGCGGCCGGGGTCCCCGCCGGGATCTTCACCCCGAACCGCGAGGCAAGCGCGCGGTGGTTCAAGCGGTTGTCGTTCGTGATCGAAGGCTCGGACGCGCTTTGGCTGACGCAGGCGAGCGATCAGGCTTTGGCGCCTTTGGGGTAGGGTTGGATGGGGTGAAACCCCATCCTACATGCCACCGTCGATGGGGTTTCACCCCATCGACAGGCGGATCACCCCGCCGCCTGCAATCTCCGGAACCGGGACTGCGCATAGACCAGCGCCTCGCCGTTGGCGCGGGTGCTTTCCTTGATGCGACCGATGAAGATGCGGTGCGTGCCGGAATCGCTGTGGCTGTCGACCTCGCAGCACAGGCAGACCAGCGCCGAGGACAGGCGCGGCTGGCCGCCCTGCGTTTCGTCCCAGTCGCCGGCGGTGAACTTGGCCGCGCCGTCCAGTCCGCGCGCGCCCGCGAAGGTCATCGCGATCTCGTCGGCGGTGTCGTCCAGCAACTGTACGCTGAACCGGCCTGTCCGGGTGATCTCGGCGCAGGTGTCGGTCTGGCGGTTCACGCAGACCAGAAGGCTGGGCGGGGTGTCCGACACGGAACACACGGCGGTGGCGGTGATGCCGCGCCGGGCGTCGCCCGACCCCACGGTGACAAGCGTCACTGCACCGGGGAAATGCGCCATCGAGTCGCGGAAATCCTGGGTCGAGATGGTCATGGCGTGTCCTCCTGTGCGGTGAGGGTCTGGACGATCAGGCCGCGCAGCCACGCAAGCGCGGGATCGGTGGCAAAGCTGTCGTGGACCCAAAGCTTGATGTCGTAGGGCGGCAGGTCGAACGGCAGGGCGCGCATGACGAAGCCGCCGCGCGGCGCCAGCCGGGCATAGATCGAATGCGGGAAGATCGCCACGAAATCGCTTTGGCGCACGACCTCGGGGACGACGGTGAAATGTTCCAGACGGGCCCGCGCGCCGATGCGGATGCCGCGCTGTTCGAGGATCTCGCGCGCCATCTGATAGCCGGTTGCGGCGCGGCTGACATCGACGAAGGACAAGCCGGCAAAGCTGTCCTCGGTCCACGGCCCGGTGGCGGCGGGGTGGTCTTCGCGCATCAGGCAGACCAGCCGGTCCTGGATCAGCTGCTCGCCGCGGCAGCGCGCATCCTCAAGCCCCGGCAGATAGCCAAGCGCCAGATCCACCTGCCCCGACCGCAGCGCGCTTTCGGTCTCTTCGGGGTCGATCCGCACCGAGGTCAGGCTGGCGCGCGGCGCCACGCGGTCCAGCGCCGCAAGGATGCGGGGCATCGAATAGAACTCGCCCGTGTCGGTCATCGCGATGCGGAACCGGCGGGCGGACTGCGCGGGGTCGAAGCTGTGAGCGTCGTGGATCGTGCGGTCCAGCAGCGACAGCGCCGTCTCGAACGGGCCGCGCAGGCGGGTCGCCGTCTCGGTCGGCTCCATCCGGTTGCCGACGCGCTGGAACAGCGGATCCTGAAACTGGTCACGCAGCCGTTTCAGCGCGTGGCTGACGGCGGGCTGGGTCAGCCCAAGCCGCTGCCCCGCGTCGGTCAGGCTGCGGGTGTCAGAGATCGCTAGGAAGACCTTCACAAGGTTCAGGTCGAACCGGGTCGGATGCACGGGTTTCATGGGCGCAGGCTGCGCCATTCCCGGCGGGAATGACAGCCCTTGCGCATCTGCAGCCGACCCGTCCATGTCACGGATAGCCGCGCGGCGCGTCGAGGCCGGTCAGCACACGGCCCGCGCTTTCCAGCACGATGTCGGTGACAGCGGCGTGCTGGGTCACGACCATCGCGTCGCGCAGATACCGCTGCATCGGGTTCTTCTTCGAGATCACGCCCATCCCGGCGATGGTATAGGCGCGCTGCACCACCTCGGCGCCGACGCGGGCGGCGTTGGTCGCCGACAGCCGCAGCATGTTGTTCTGGTCCAGCGTGACCGGGTCGCCCTTCATCAGGTTGTCCCACGCCTCTTCCGCCGCTTCGTAGAAGAACGCCCGCGCGCCGCGCAGCAGCGCCTCGCACTCGGCGATGCCGGACAGGTAATAGGGGCGGTCGCACAGGCGGGCGTGGCCGACGGCGATCTTGGCGGCGCCGGACACCGACTTGGCCTTCTCGATTGCGGCGCGGGCCAGCCCGAGGTTGCAGGCGGCGTGCACCTGCGCCTGATAGGCCATCGCGGGATACTTATACAGCGGCTCGTCCACCACGCCGGGGGCGCCGCGTTCGCAGATCCACATGTCGGGATAATACTTGTCGGTGACGGTGGTGTCGTGGCTGCCGGTGCCCTGCATCCCCGAGACGTCCCACGACTCGATGATCTCGACCTCGGCGGCCGGGGCGACGGCCATCATCACGGTCGGCGGCGCGCCTTCCTCGGCGCCCTGCGGCTTGCCGGCGATGCCGACGCCGATCCAGTCGGCGCCCATGCAGCCCGAGGCGAATTTCCACCGGCCGGACACCTGCCAGCCGCCATCGACGCGCGTGGCTTCCTGCACCGGGTGCAGCCCGCCCGCGAAAACCTGATCGGGGCCGTCGGCGTACATCACCGCCTGCGCCTCTTCGCACAGGGCGGCGGTATAGGTGTTGGCAGAGCCAAAGGCCGACACCCACGCGGCAGAGCCGTCGACGGTGCCGATCTTGTCGACCATCTTCAGAAAGTGATGCGGCGCCATCGCGTCGCCGCCGAACTTCTTCGGCGTGGCGGACCGGAAGATGCGGGCCTTCTTCATCAGGTCGATCACGTCGCGCGGGATGTGCCGCTTTTCCTCGAACTCTTCGACACGTTCCCCGATCACCTGCAGCAGGTGCTGGAATTCGGTCGTTTCGGTCAGCTTGTCGAACTGGGCCTCGGTCAGGTCCGCAGCGGACAGGGCAGGCGAAAACGGCTGGTTCATCGTGGTGATCCCTTGTTGGCCCATGTTGGCGTTGAGGAAATGATGCACCGGAGATATTTTATAATTCCAATTCATAATCGGAATATTGCCGATACATGGCGCGAATGCGGTTACATTCGCGGGACGAATGCGCATGATGCGGCGCATTGATTGGACCTTGGGCAGCGGTCGTGGCACCTGCAGTGGCGGGAGGCCACTGCGGGACAGGGAACGGCGCACTTGGAACACCGGTTTTTCGACTTCACGGCGGAAGCGCCGTTCGACCGTTATCGTCTGATGGCGAACTCTGTCACGCCCCGGCCCATCGCGCTGGTGACGTCCGTTTCGAAAGACGGCACGCCGAACGCCGCGCCGTTTTCCTTCTTCGGGCTGCTCAGCCACGACCCCGCGACGCTGGCCATCGGGATCGAGCCCCGGCCCGACGGGCGCCGCAAGGATACGGCGGCGAACATTCTCGAAACCGGGGAATTCATCGTCCAGATCTCGGATGCGGCGATGGCGGCACAGATGGACGCCTGCGGTGCGCCGGTCGAGCCGGAAGCGGACGAGCTGTCGCTGAACGGGATGGAGACGGTGCCGGGTACCTCGGTCGCGGTGCCCCGTATCGCGCTGGCGCCGGTGGCGATGGAGTGCACGCTGCATTCCACCATCGACCTTGGCCCCGCCCGCGACATCGTGCTGGGCACCATCGTCGGCTTTCACCTGCGCGCGGATGCCATCGGCGAGGACGGGCGGATCGATCAGGACGTGATCGACACCATCGGCCGGGTCGGTGCGATGTCCTACGCGACGACGCGCGACCGTTTCCGGACCTGACCTAGCCCCACATCATCCGTTCGACGGCCTTCGGGTCTTTCGCCATGCGGTCGCGGAACTCTTCGGCTTCGGGACCGACATAGACGTCTTCCAGCCCTTGCTGGAGCGCGGCCACGACGGCCTTTGCCAGCGCCTGCGGCGGCAGTTTCGGCGGCGGGGCGGCCGCGAAGGCGGGATGATCCAGCGCGCCAGAGAACAGGTTGATCACCCGAATGCCACGCTGGGCCATGTCGGCGCGCAGCGATTGCGCGACCGACAGGGTGGCCGCCTGCGCCGCGGCGTAGCCGGCGGCGCCGGGCGTCGCCATTTGCGCGCTTAGGCTAAGCAGGTTGACCCACGCGACGGCGTTCTCGGCCAGCTTCGGGCCGAAGGCGGCGGCAAGGCGCATCAGGCCCAAAGCGCCTTTTTCGAGACTGTTTTGCGTGGCGTCGGTGCCCCCGCCGGTGACCCCGCCTATGCCCCCGGCGTGGTAGGTGCCAGCGGTATGGACCACGATGTCGACCGTCGCGCCGATCTTGTCGGCCAGCGCGGTGACGGACGCATCAGAGGTCAGATCAAGCTCGGACGCATCGGGCAGGATGACCTCTGCCCCGGCCTTGGTCAGCGCGTCGGCCAAAGGCTGCGCGGCGGGGTGCGCGGCATCGGTGATCAGCACGCGGCGGCCCTTGGGGTCGGCGGTCAGCGCGCGCCAGTGGGGATCGTCCTGCATGTCGGCGTCTCCGGTCTCGGGGTGGGCGTAGACCACGGGCATCCCCGCGCGGTCGAGTTTCAGCGACAGCCGCACCCGCCCCTCGGGCGGGCAGGCGGGGTGCACGAAGGCGATCATCGTGACGCCGCAGTCGGCCTGAACCAGCCCCTGCCGCACCGGCGGAAGGGTCCGGAAATAGGGATCGCTGGTGATGTTCACGGTGGTCTCGGACAACAGCGTGCCGGTGTCGGGCGCGTCGTCGAATCCGAAATCCTGCGACAGGCAGTGCGGGCAGACATCGCGCACCGGGTACAGGAACGCGCCGCAGCCGCCGCAGCGTTGCAGGGCAAAGCGGCCCTGTGCCGCGCCACGGACAAGACCCAGGGTGGGACCGGATCGGGCGGCGGGGGGAAGCAGAACGGTCATGCGGCCTCCAGCACGACGGCGGCCGAGGCAAGGCCGCGTTCGTAGTTGATCATGCCGAAGCCAAGCGCCATCGCACGTTTCACATCCGCGACCTGCGTCGGCCCAGCGGTGCCGGTGGCCTGACGGATCGCCTCGACCAGCCCAAGGTGGCCGCCCGCCGCGCCCGCCTGCCCCGCCGACAGCTGCCCGCCGGACGTGTTCTGCGGGAAATCGCCCGCGATGCGCATGTCGTGCGACCGGACGAAGGCCGGGCCCTCGCCCTTGGCGCAAAAGCCCAGATCCTCGAATTGCATCATCACGATGACGGGGTAGTCGTCATAGGTTTGCAGCACGTCGATGTCCGATGGGGTGCACCCGGCCATCGCATACAGGTCGTCCACGTCCTGCGCCCAGCCGCCGCGAATCTGCACCGGGTCGTCGGGGAAGGCGTGGTGGCGTTCGATGGTGCCAGTGACGCGGGCGAAGGGGATGCCCTGCGCCTTCGCGGTTTCCTCGCGCATGACAAGGAACGCTTCCGCCCCCGCGCAGGGCATGACGCAGTCGAACAGGTGCACCGGGTCGGACACTGGCCGCGCCGCCATGTAGGCGTCCAGCGTCAGGGGCTTCTTCATCAGCGCACGCGGGTTCTTCAGCGCGTTTTCGCGTTGCGCGATGCAGATGCGGGCGAAATCCTCGCGCGTGGCGCCGAACCGCTGCATGTAGTGCCGCGTCAGCAGCGCGAAGCTGGCGTTCGCCCCGCCCGCGCCCACCGGATAGACCGCGTCCTGCGCGAACCGCGAGAACCCGGCCAGCATGGCGCGGAAGCTGTCGGGCGTGTTGGTGTCGGCGCCGATGCAAGCGACCACGTCGGCGTCCCCGGCCTGCACGGCCCGCGCGGCGCGGCGCAACGACACGGTGGCCGCCGCGCCACCCAGCGGCACGGTGTCCAGATGGCGGACGGTCATCCCGGCGTGCTGGGCGAAGTTGATCGCGCTGTCGGGGGCCATGCCGAAGGACGCAAGGCTTAGCCCGTCCATGTCGCGATGCGAGATCCCCGACCCTTCGGCCAGCCCGCGCAACGCGGCGCCAGCCCACCAATGGGCGGTCTCGGTCGAGAAACGCTGGTAGGGCACGCTGGTCGGCGTCGTCACCACGACGCCGTCATAGCCCTGTCGAGTGGCTGTCATCCTGCCCCCGGAAACTACGTATTTAAAGGTATACTGGCGGGAAGGCGGGGTGCGCGCAAGGGTGTTCTGCGCAAGCTGCGCCGTTCGCTTTCCCCGTCTCAGCCGATGAAACGCACAGAAATCGTGCGTTTCATGGGGGAAACTGGCGCTTGGCGACCCCTGCCGGGGATACGGTGTGAAAGGGTCTTGCGTGTTGGATCATTTGTTTTAGGGTTCAATTAAATTCACGCACCATGCCGGTTCGTGCGATTCAGGAGGTCCCCAGATGAACACCGATGCGCCGCTTGCCGCCCGCCAGACCCTCGATCTGGCCGACCCCGAGGCCGCGAACGCCTATGCCGCCGCGTCGCATGACCGGTCGGATGCGCTGGAACGGGACATCTCCGAACGCGAACGGTCGCTGCCGCAACTGCTGGCCCGCCGCGCCAAGATGCTGCCGGACCTGCCGCTGATCGCCGTCGGCGCCGAAAGCCGGACCGCCGGTGAATTGCGCGACGCCGCTGCCCGCTGGGGCGGAATGCTGGTCGAGGCCGGCGTGCAACCCGGCGACAAGGTCGCGCTGATTTGCGGCAACCGGATCGAGTTCATGGAACTGTTCGCCGCGATCAGCTGGATCGGCGCGGTGTCCGTGCCGGTCAACACCGCCTCGCGCGGGATGCAGTTGCAGCACATCCTTGCCAACTCGGGCGCGAAGCTGCTGATCGTCGAAGGCGGCCTGACCGACTGCCTGTCGACGGTCGACCGTGACCCGCTGCCGCTGGAGAAAGTGTTCGTGCTGGACGCGGACGACACCCTGCCCGAAGGCGCGCAGCCCCTGCCCGCCCCCGGCGCGCCGGTCGAGGGGGCCGACGTACAGCCGTCCGATCCGTTCTCGATCCTTTACACCTCGGGCACCACGGGGCTGTCGAAGGGCGTGATCTGCCCCAACGCGCAGTTCTTCTGGTGGGCGATCACCACGGGCCGCCAGCTGGGGATCACGGACGGCGACGTGCTGCACACGACGCTGCCGCTGTTCCACACCAACGCGCTGAACTGTTTCTTTCAGGCGCTGGTCTACGGCGCGACGCAATCGCTGGCGCCGCGTTTTTCCGTCTCGCGCTTTTACGAGTCGCTGAAAGAGCCGGGCGCGACGGTGACTTACCTGCTGGGCGCGATGGTGCCGATGCTGTTGTCGCGCGAGGAATCGGCGGCAGAGCAGGACCACGCCACGCGCATCGCGCTGGCCCCCGGCGTGCCCGCGCATTTCCATGCCGAGTTCCTGCGCCGCACCGGCATCCTGTTGCTGGACGCCTTCGGGTCGACCGAAACGAACAACGTGATCCAGACCGAGGCGAACACGGTGAACCCCGGCATCATGGGCTATGTCACGAAGGGCTTTCAGGCGCGGGTGGTCGATGCTCAGGATTACGAGGTGCCGGACGGAACGCCGGGCGAACTGGTGCTGCGCAACGACGCGCCGCACGCCTTCGCGTCGGGCTATCTGGGCATGCCGGACGCGACGGTCGAGACGTGGAAGAACCTTTGGGTCCACACCGGCGACCGGGTGGTGCGGTCGGCGGATGGCAGCTTTCGCTTCGTGGACCGTATCAAGGAAACCATCCGCCGCCGGGGCGAGAACATCTCGTCCTTCGAGGTCGAGGAAGGCGTGCTAAGCCACCCTGCCGTGTCCACCGCCGCCGCCTATCCGGTGCAGTCCGAGATGGCCGAGGACGAGGTGATGATCGCCATCGTGCTGAAGGACGGCGCGTCGCTGACCGGCGAAGAGGTGATCCGCCATTGCGAGACCCGGATGCCGTATTTCGCGGTGCCGCGCTATGTGGATTTCCGGGCCGAGTTGCCACGGACCGAGAACGGCAAGATCCAGAAGTTCAAGCTTCGTGAAGAAGGCGTGACCGAAACCACATGGGACCGCGAGGCGGCCGGGGTGACGGTAAAGCGGTGAGGTTGTGGGTGTGATGGCGTTGGGCATGATGGGGTGAAACCCCATCCTACGCGGCGGTGTGTCCGATGATTGGGTGAAACCCATCCACCGTGGCGTGGTTGTAGGATGGGGTTTCACCCCATCATGACCAACCCCGACCGCCTTAACCCTTGTGCCGGATGTCCAGCATGATCGAGATGCCGCGCGCCGCGTCCGGCTCCGACACGTTCTCGAAGATCGCGTTGATCCACTGAAGGTGCTCGGCGGCCATCTCGTCCATCAGGGCGCGGCCCTTGTCGGTGATGCTGACCACGAAGGCGCGGCGGTCGGTTTCAAGGTTGCGGCGTTCGGCCAGCCCCTCGGTCACCAGCCGGTCGACGACGCCGGTGACGTTGCCGTTGGACACGACCAGATGTTGCGAAAGCTCGCTCATCTTCATCCCCTCGGGCGCGGCGTGCAGCGCGGCAAGGACGTCGAAGCGGGGCAAGGTGGTGTCATAGCCGGACCGGAGCTTTTCGCGCAGCGTGCCTTCGACAAGACGGGTTGCCTTCAGCATCTGAAGCCACAGGCGCAGGCGCTGGCGTGCAAGGTTCTCGTCCGTGACCTCGGTGGTGATCTGTCCGTCCATGAAATCCCTGCTCATACAAACTCAACCTGATTATTTTGAGTATCAAAATTTGAAGCCGCGCGCAAAGCGTTCTGCGCGCGGCTTCCCCGGCCGGCTCGGAAGGCTGCCGGCATCGGTATCAGGGTTATTGCGCCGAAATTTTGCGGGGCTTTCCCTCGCCGTCGACCGCCACCAGAAGCACGTCGGCGGTCATGATCTGGCGCGCCTGCGTGTCGGGTTCGGCCACCGCCGTTATCGACAGGTTAAAGGAAGTGTTGCCGCGCCGGGTCTCTTCGGCGGTCATCACGAATTCCTCTCCGGCGTACAGGGGGCCATGGAAGGTCAGTTCCTTGATCGACACGATGACGACGTCGCCGCCGGTGATCTTGCGCCCACCAAGCCCCGCCGCATGGTCGACCTGTGCCAGAATCCAGCCGCCGAAGATCGCGCCGCGCGGCGTGACCTCGCCATAAGGCGCGACGGTGACGATGACCGGATCGGTCGCGGTGGGCGTGTCACTCATTCGGGATCACCGCGGTCGCTTCGATCTCGACCTTCGCTTCGTCTTCCATCAGCGCGACGACCTGCACCACGGCCATCGCCGGGAAATGACGTCCGATCACATCGCGATAGGCGGCGCCGAAGCCGCGCAGGTTTTCCAGGTACTCGGCCTTGTCAGTGATGTACCACGTCAGCCGCACAAGATGCTCGGGCTGCGCGCCCGCCGTCGCCAGCACGGCGACGATGTTTTCAAGCGTCTGGCGGAACTGACCCACCATGTCCGTGTGTTCCCATTCCTGCTGGGCATTCCAGCCGACGAGCCCGCCGGTGAACACCATCCGGCCCTCGGCCAGCACGCCGTTGGCATAGCCTTTCGCAGGCATCCAGCCATCGGGTTGAAGGAACATGTGGGGCGTCAGAACGGTCATGCGGGTGTCTTTCCTGTTTCGGTCTCGGTCAGGTAGCGTTCCATCCGGCGGCGGACGGTGTCCGGCCAGCTTTCAGAACGCCCCTTCTTGATATTCGCGTGGACGAGGGTCGCCTTGCAGGTAAAGCGCGGCGCGTCCTCGCAGCTGCAGTGCACGATCAGCGTCGCTGACGACCGGCCAAGGCGTTTCACGGTCAGGTCGAAGGTCAGCCACTCTTCCAGCCGCGACGGGTTGTGGAACCGGACCGAGATGTCGCCCATTGGCGTGCCGTTGCCTTCCAGCAAGCCCATCGAGGCCCAGCTATAGCCCAGCCCGTCGGCGAAGAAGCGTTCGACCACGGCCGAGATCATCTCGAAATAGCGCGGATAGAATACGATCCCGGCGGGGTCGCAGTGGTTGAATTCCACCTGACGGCGGATCGTGAACGTGTCGCTCATGTCTCGCCCCCCGAGACAGAGATCGCCTGCCCCGTCACCATGTCCGACCCCTCGCCGCACAGCCACAGGACGGCGCGGGCGACGTCTTCGGGCGGGACAAGGCGGTGCATCGGGTTGGTGGCCTCAAGCGAGGCGCGGGCTTCTTCCGGCGAACGCCCGGTCTTTTCGACGATGTTCGCGATCGACCGTTCGGTCATCTCGGTATCAAGAAAGCCCGGGCAGACCGCGTTGACGGTCACGCCTTTCTTGGCGAATTCCAGCGCGGCGGACTTCACCAGCCCGACGACCCCGTGCTTCGCCGCCGCATAGGGCGCGACATAGGCATAGCCCTTCAGGCCCGCGGTCGAGGCGATGGCGATCATCCGGCCCCACGGCTTACCCTTCATGGCCTTCGCGCCCTCGCGGAAGGTCAGGAAGGTGCCGGTCAGGTTGACGGACATCATGCGTTCGAACGCGGCGAGCTCCGTCTTCACCAGCGGCGCGCTTTCCGACGCACCGGCGTTGGCGACGACGATGTCCGGCGCGCAGTCCGCGATCGCCGCCGAGATCTGTGCCTCGTCGGTGATGTCGCAGACCGTGCCACGGATGTTCGGATGAGTCGAAGCGACGGCCTCTAGCGGTTCGGCGCGGCGGCCGCAGATCACGACCTGCGCCCCCGCCTCCGCCAGCATCGTGGCGATGACGGCCCCGACACCGGAACCGCCGCCTGTCACAAAGGCCGTCTTGCCGTCCAGACTCACTGGGCCATGGCCTTCGCCCGTTCGGCCAGCGTGTTCGCCTGACGGCGGCCGCCTTCATAGGGCGCGGGCCATTCCTGATCCGTGTCGCCGAGTTCCACCGCGGCGTGCAGGGTCCAGTATGGGTCTGCAAGGTGCGGACGCGCCAGCAGCACAAGGTCGGCGCGGCCGGCCATCAGGATCGAATTGACGTGGTCCGGTTCATAGATGTTGCCGGCGACAAGCGTCGGCAGACCGATTTCCTGCCGCACCTGATCCGCAAACGGAACCTGGAACATGCGGCCATAGATCGGCTGTTCCTTCTTGTCGGTCTGGCCCGACGACACGTTGATCGCGTCGGCGCCGGCCTCTTTGAACATGGCCGAGACCTTGACCGCCTCGTCCGGGGTCACGCCCTCGTCGCCCATCCAGTCGTGGGCCGAGATCCGCACGGTCATCGGCTTGTCCTTGGGCCATGCGGCGCGCATCGCCTCGAACACTTCCAGGGGATAGCGCATCCGGTTCTCAAGGCTGCCGCCGTATTCGTCGTCGCGCGTGTTGGTCACGGGCGAGATAAAGGACGCCAGCAGATAGCCGTGGGCGGCGTGCATTTCGATCATGTCGAAGCCTGCCGCGTCTGCGGCCTTCACCGCGTCGACGAACTGGGCCGTTACCATGTCCATGTCATCGCGGTCCATCGCCTTGGGCACCACGTTGCCGTCCATCAGCGGGATCGCAGAGGCCGACAGCAGCGGCCAGTTCTCGCCCTCGGGCAGCGCCTTGTCGATGCCGTCCCACGCCAGACGCGTGGACCCCTTGCGGCCGGAATGGCCGATCTGGGCGCAGATCTTGGCGGGGGTTTCGGTGTGCACGAAGTCGACCAGACGTTCCCAGACGGGCACCTGCTCCGGGCCGATGCAGGGACAGCCGGGGGTGATCCGCCCTTCTTTAGAGACACACAGCATTTCGGTGAACACCAGACCGGCGCCGCCCTTGGCGCGTTCGGCGTAGTGCACGAAATGCCAGTCGTTCGGCATCCCGTCCTTCGCCTTGTACTGCGCCATCGGCGAGACGACGACGCGGTTCACAAGGTCCATCTGGCCCAGCTTGAACGGCGCGAACATCGGGCTGCGGGTGGAATTGCTGCCAGCCTTCTGCTGGAACCACGCCTCGGCCGAGGCGAGCCATTCCGGATCGCGCAGGCGCAGGTTCTCGTGGCTGATCCGCTGCGACCGGGTCAGCAGCGCATAGTTGAACTGCATCATGTCCAGCGTAAGATAGCGTTCCACTTCCTCGAACCACTGGGTCGAGTTCCGCGCGGCAGAGGTCACGCGCAGCACCTGCAGCTTGCGTTCGTCCTGATAGTCCTGCAGCGCCTGCGGCAGCGGCTTGTCCGACGACAGTTCGTCCGCCAGCGCGATGGCGCTTTCCATGCCCAGCTTGGACCCGGACCCGATCGAATAGTGCGCGGTGGCCGACGCGTCGCCCAGCAGCACGACGTTGTCGAAGAACCAGTTCTCACACGTCACGCGCGGGAACTGGATCCACGCCGATCCCCGGATGTGGCTGGAGTTGGTCATCAGCTCGTGGCCGCCAAGATGCGCCGCGAAGATCTTCTCGCACAGCTTGCGCGAGGCGTCCTGGTCCAGCGTGTCGAAGCCGAAGGCCTTGTAGGTCTCGGGGCCGCATTCGACGATGAACGTCGCGGTGTCGTCGTCGAACTGGTAGGCGTGCGCCCAGATCCAGCCGTGTTCCGTCTTCTCGAAGATGAACGTGAACGCGTCGTCGAATTTCTGATGCGTGCCAAGCCACACGAAGTGGTTCTGCCGCATGTCGATCTCGGGCTGGAACTTGTCCTCGAACTGGCTGCGCGTGCGCGAGTTCAGGCCGTCGGCCGCGACCAGAAGGTCGTTCGACGCTTTCAGGTCTTCGATGCGCTCGGGCGTGATTTCAGTCTCGAACTCAAGCGAAACGCCAAGCTGGCGCGCGCGTTCCTGCAGTAGCAGAAGCATTTGCTTGCGGCCGATCCCGCAAAAGCCGTGGCCGCCCGACGTCATCGACTCGTCGCCGCGAACGACCTTCACGTCGTCCCAGTAGGCGAACTTGTCGCGGATCATCTTTTCCGACACCGGGTCGTTCTTGTCGAAGTTCGACATGGTCTCGTCCGACAGCACGACGCCCCAGCCGAACGTGTCGTCGGCGCGGTTGCGTTCGTAGACGGTGATGTCGTGCGCGCTGTCGCGCAGCTTCATCGAAATGGCGAAGTACAGACCGGCGGGGCCGCCGCCAAGCACAGCGATTTTCATGACAGATCGTTCCCTGCTTGATTTCCTTCAGAATAGTGAGTCGGAAATTTATTTCAAGACTAAAATAAACCGGCTGTGCGCATTCCCTCGCGCGTGAGGGACGGCGCAATTATCTGATTTTCATATAATATCTAGGTGTTTGCGCCATCGGCGTCCTGTCGGCTTGACGGTGACGCCCGGGTTGTTAAGGTTTAGACATAAAATAAATGAATGCCCAATTCGGCGGCACGCTGCAAACTTGCGGGGCTTGTCGGGGGCGCGCGGAAGGACGACCAATGCCCTTTAAGATTCAGAAGCCGATGCGCTTCGGCGACTGTGACCTGACCGGGATCGCCTATCACCCGGCGTACCTGTCGATGCTGGTGGATGTGAACGAGGCGATGTTCGCGTCGTTCGGCGTGACGTGGAAGGAACTGATGTTCGAACGTCACCTTGGCCTGCCGAGCGTGAAGATGAATATCGAGTTCAAGCGGCCCGCCGTCTACGGCGACGTGCTGGAATTCAATGTCCATGTCCGCAAGATCGGCAAGTCGTCGCTGGATCTGTACACCGTGGTGACCGTGGATGGCGAAGTGATCTGGACGATCGAGCAGCTGATCGTGATGACCTCGACCAAGGACCACAAATCGCACCCGTGGCCGGACGATTGCCGCGCGGGGCTGGAAAAGTACCTGCACCCGGAATTGTTGCAGGCGTAAGGCGTTCGGTAAGATGGGGTGAAACCCCATCCTACATAGGCAAGCGTAGGATGGGGTTTCACCCCATCCTACACCACCCGGATCACAAGATCCCGGTTTCCGTCGCCACCCGGCGATACGCGGCGCCGCCGGTAAAGCCGCCGTCGATCACGAAATCCTCGCCCGTGATGAAGGCCGAGCCTTCGCCCGCAAGGAATAGCACCAACTGCGCCACTTCTTCCGCCTCGCCCGGGCGCTGCATCGGCGTCATGCCGATCATCGGCCCAAGGTGCGGCGAGTTGCGGTTCAGGTCGGTGACGATCAGGCCGGGGCAGATCGCGTTCACCCGGACCCCTGCGTTGGCGAATTCCATCGCGGCCGAGCGGGTCAGCCCGCGCAGCGCCCATTTCGACGAGGTGTAGGCCGGGTCGTAATGCCCCGAGAAGCCGCTGTTCGACGAGATGTTCACGATCGAGCCGCCGCCGGTTTCCGCCATCAGCGGTGCGCACAGCTTGACGCCGATGAAAGCGCCGGTCGCGTTCACGTCCAGCACCTTGCGCCATTCCTCGACCGACATGTCGGCGATGATCTTGCGATTGATGATGCCGGCGTTGTTCACCAGCACGTCCAGACGCCCGGTCCAGCCCTTCACCGCGTCCAGCGCGGCGGTCCATTCCGTCTCGGACGTGACGTCCAGCTTCAGGAACCGCACGTCGCGCCCCTCGCCGGTCAGGCGGGCGGCCAGCGCCTCGCCTTCTTCGACCAGCACGTCGCAGATCAGCACCGATGCGCCAGCGCCGGCCAAAAGCTCGGCCTCGACCGCCCCCTGCCCGCGCGCGGCGCCGGTGACGATGGCGGTTTTCCCCGACAGATCGGTCAGCGCGCCTTTCAGCTTGTCGACGTCCATGCTCATGCCTGCACCATCCGCTGTTTCTGTTCGCCAAGACCGGCGGCGCCCAGCGTAACGATCTGGCCTTCCTTCAGGAAGGTCGGCGGCTTCATCCCCAGCCCGACGCCCGGAGGCGTGCCGGTCGCGATGATGTCGCCGGGTTCCAGCGTCATGAACTGGCTGATGTAATGCACAAGGTGCGCGACGCCGAAGATCATCGTCTTGGTGTTGCCGGTCTGGCGGCGTTCGCCGTCCACGTCCAGCCACAGGTCGATGTCCTGCACGTCGGCGATCTCGTCCTTCGTCACCATCCAAGGGCCGACGGGGCCGAAGGTGTCATGGCTTTTGCCTTTCACCCACTGGCCGCCGCGTTCGGACTGGAACCGGCGCTCGGACACGTCGTTCACCAGCGCGTAGCCCGCGACATGGTCCAAAGCGTCCGCTTCAGAGACGTATTTCGCGCGTGTGCCGATCACGATGCCCAGCTCGATCTCCCAGTCGGTGCGGTCCGATCCGCGCGGGATCTCGACGTCGTCGTAGGGGCCGCACAGGGCGGTGGTCGCCTTGGAAAACAGCACCGGCTCGGCGGGCGGTTCCTTGCCCGTCTCGCGGGCGTGGTCGGCATAGTTCAGGCCGACGCACAGGAACTTGCCGGGCCGCGCGATGGCGGACCCGATGCGCGGGCTGCCATCCACGACCGGAAGCGTCGCGGGGTCCAGCGCGGCAAGGCGCGTCAGGCTGTCGGGCGACAGCGCGGCGCCGTCGATGTCGGACACGATGCCCGACAGGTCACGGATGGTGCCGTCGGCGTCCAGCAGGCCCGGACGCTCGGCGCCGGGGGCGCCGTAACGAAGAAGCTTCATGTATGGGTCCTTTCCGGATCAGGCGCGGCGGTAGCCTTCAAGCGCCTCGTCCGGCACGTCCTCGAGGTTGGTCACAAGGTTGTCCGGGGTGCGGCAGGTCAGCCAGACCAGTTCCTCGGTCGTGCTCATGTTCACTTCGACATGCGGCATGAACGGCGGCACGAAGACGAAATCGCCGTCATGCAGGTCGACGTATTCCTTATAGTCCTCGCCGAAGTAGATCCGGCCGTGACCCTTCAGAACGTAGCCGCCGGTTTCGGCGTGCTCGTGGTGGTGCGGCGGCGAACGGTGGCCCGGCTCGTTCGACACGCGGCCGAACCAGATCTTGGTGGCGGGCGTGTGCTGCGGGCTGACGCCCGATTTGCGAACGCATTCGCCGGATTGCAGCGTGGTCTCGTCCAGTTCGCTTGCGCGCGTGACGACGGGAACGACTTTGTCGGTCATGTGGATGCCTCCCTTTGACACCTGTGCGGCAGCACCGCCGCGGTTGGATAACTGTTGCACCGATTATTTTAACCTTCAAGCGTTTTCTGTCCAAGCCCGCCCTCGGCCCGATTCCGACGCAGCGCAGAAAACTTTCTGCAACTGCATCATTTAGCGGCATACTAAACCGGATTTAGTGCATTTGCGGCGCTTATTTTTTGATCACACCGGAAACGCGGCCGGAAGCCAACGGCAAAAATGAACGAAAAACGACAGGCCAGAAACTTTGCCCTTGAAGAAAAATAATACATGCTTTTGCATATACCACGGAATGACACCTCCGGAAAGATCACAGGGAGCCAACACATGACCACCCAGGACACACTCGCCACCGTCGCGACCGGCCTGCTTGACGGGTCGATCAAGGTGATCGACTGCACCGCGCCGCTCGGCCCCGACACGCCGCTGCTGAAACTGCCCGACGAAATCGCGGACCAGACGCCGCCGATCGAGATCCACAAGATCTCGGAATACGGCGACCGGGGCCCGTGGTGGGCTTGGAACTGGCTGAAGCTGGGCGAGCACTCGGGCACGCACTATGACGCGCCGCACCACTGGATCACCGGCAAGGACTTTCCGGACGGTTCGGTCGACACCATCGACCCGCAGAACTTCGTCGCCCCGGCCAACGTTCTCGACTTCTCGAAAGAGGCCGCCGAAGATCCCGGCTTCCTGCTGACCGTCGAGCACATCAAGGCATGGGAAGCCGAGCACGGCGAAATCAAGGAAGGCGAATGGGTCCTGTTCCGCACCGACTGGGACAAGTTCAACGATGACGAGGACGCGTTCCTGAACGACAAGGGCGAAGGCCCCGTCACCCCCGGCCCGACCGCCGAGGCGATCATCTACCTGATGGAAGAGAAGAAGGCCCTTGGCTGGGGCTCGCAGTGCATCGGCACCGACGCTGGCGCCGCTGGCGGATTCGAAATTCCGTTCCCGGCCCACAACCTGCTGCACAAGCACAACAAGTACGGTCTTGCCTCGCTGACCAACCTGTCGGCGCTGCCCGCGAAAGGCGCGATCTTCGTCACCGCGCCGCTGAAGATCGTCAAGGGCACCGGCTCGCCGATCCGCGCGCTGGCGCTGGTCGCCGGCTGATCCGGGCATAAGGAGCGCATCGGAATGGCCGAGACCACCGCAGATGTCGCGATCATCGGTTCGGGCATAAACGCCCTTGCCGCAGGCGCCATGCTGGCCCGTTCGGGCAAGCGGGTCGCCGTGTTCGAACGCGAGGATGTCGCGGGCGGCTGTATGCGCTCTGAAGAACTGTCCGAGGGGGTCACGCACGATCCCCTCGCCACCACCTTCGTTTTGTGGGTCACCGGCGCCGCGCACGGCGCGCTGGCCGAGGATCTTGCAAAACACGGCGTGGAATTCTGCGCCACCGACACACCCACCGGCGTGCTGCTGCCCGACGGTCGGGCGATGACATACACCACCGACCGCGCCACCAACGTCGCGGCCTTCGACGCGGACCACGCGGGCGACGGCGCACAGCTGGCCGCCGATCTGGACGCCTTCGGCGCCGACGCGGGGCTGCTGTTCGGGCTGATGGGCGGCGATCCGTGGTCGAAGTCCACCACCAAGATGCTGGCGGGAGAGGCTTGGCGGCGCAAACCGCGCGGGCTGGCCGCCACGCTGGGCGGCGCGCTGACGTCGATGCGCGGCTGGCTTGAGACCTCGTTTCAGGGCGAGCTGTCCCGCGCAATCTGGGCGCCGTGGTGCCTGCACGCGGGACTTGGTCCCGAAGCCGCCTTTTCGGGACAGATGGGACAGGTCATCGGCTTTGCGCTGGAAGCCGCCGCCGCGCCCGTCGTGAAGGGCGGCGCCGCGAACATGGTGCGCGGGCTGGTCGCGATCATCGAAGAACACGGCGGCACCGTCCGCACCGGCGCCGAGGTGGCAGAGGTGATGATCTCTGCCGGGCGCGCCAAGGGTGTGCGGCTGTCCAACGGCGACACCGTGCTTGCGGGCACCGTTCTGGCCAGCACCACGCCGAACGCGTTGTACGGGACGCTTGCGCCGCAGCCGGACCGCAAGGACGACCTGCGCAAATACCGCTATGGCAAGGGCAACTTTCAGCTGCACTATGTCCTCGACGGCGATGTGACATGGAACACGCCGGGGCTGGAGAAGGTGCAGCTTCTGCACCTGACGCCCGGTCTGGACGGCGTGTCCAAAGCCAGGAACGAGGCAGAGCGCGGCATGCTGCCCGAGGTGCCGACGATCTGCGTCGGCCAGCCCTGCGCCGCCGATCCCACCCGCGCGCCCGAGGGCAAGACGGTTCTGTGGCTGCAAATGCCCGAGGCCCCGCGCCACGTAAAAGGCGACGCGGCCGGCCGGATCGACGTGCCCGCCGACGGCCAGTGGACCGAAGCCCTGCGCGAGGCCTATGCCGACCGGATCGAAGCGATCCTTGCCAGCCACATCGACGGGTTCCGCGACAAGGTGCTGAAACGCCGCGCGATCTCTCCGGCGGATCTGGAAGGCTACAACGCCAACCTCGTCGGCGGCGACCCGTACGGCGGCGCCTGCACGCTGGACCAGTTCTTCCTGTTCCGCCCGTTCACCGACACCAAACGGCACGACACCGGCATCAAGGGTCTGTACCACATCGGTGCCTCGACCCATCCGGGTCCGGGTCTGTCGGGCGGCTCGGGCTTTCTGGTCGCGAAGGAACTGGGCGCATGACCGCCGTCGTTCCCAGCCCCGCAACCCCGTCGCACCCGGCGGCGATCCACGACGATCTTGAGAATTTCACGCCCTATCTGATGAACCGCATCATGGCGCGGTACAATCGCGGGGTGGAAAGCGCGCTGAAAGAGGTCGGCGTCAGCGTCGCCCAGATGCGCGCGCTGGCGGTGCTGGCCGAAAGCGGCCCGCGCACCGTGAACGAACTGTCGGTTCTGACCGTCATCAAGCAATCCACCCTGTCCCGCACGCTGGACACGATGGAGGCCGCCGGTCTGATCCGGCGCGAGGCACAGAATGGCGACAGCCGCTATCGCCGGATCGTCATGACCGACGCCGGTAAGGCCACCTACCGCTCTGCCTGGCCCGCGATGCTGGGGATGCGCGACACGATGCTGTCGGCGCTGTCCTCAGAGGAAAAGGCGACCTTCAACGAGCTGCTGCTGCGGATCTTCTACGACATCCGTCACCACGAATACTGACCTCTCCGGCCTGCGTGACGCAGGCGGCTATCTACCTCAGGGAGACAACCCATGGCTGAAAGATCCTTCGCCAAGGAAGTCCAGAAACTCAAGCAAGGTGAAGGCGAAACCTTCACCGGCGAGGGCATCCTCGCCATCACCAAGGCACTGCTGGAAAACGGCGTCGGCTATGTCGGCGGTTACCAGGGGTCGCCCATCTCGCACCTGATGGACGTGCTGGCCGACGCGCAGGAAATCCTGGGCGAGCTGGGCGTGCATTTCGAGGCGTCCGCCTCGGAAGCGACCGCCACCGCGATGCTGGCGGCCTCGGTCCATTATCCGATCCGCGGTGCGGTGACCTACAAGTCGGTCGTCGGCACCAACGTGGCGTCGGACGCGCTGTCGAACCTTGCCTCGGGCGGGGTCACGGGCGGCGCGCTGATCATCGTGGGCGAGGATTACGGCGAAGGCTCGTCGATCATGCAGGAACGCACCTACGCCTTCGCGATGAAAAGCCAGGTCTGGATGCTGGACCCGCGCCCGAACCTGCCGTCGATCGTCGACGCGGTGGGCAAGGGCTTCGAGATGTCGGAAATCTCGAACACGCCTGTCATGCTTCAGGTCGGCATCCGGTCGTGCCACGTTCACGGTCACTTCACCGCCTCGGACAACAAACGCCCCGCGATGACGGTGACCGACGCGCTGGAGAACCCCAAGCGCAAACTGGACCGCATCGTGCTGCCCCCGGCCACCTACATCCACGAGGCCGAGAAGCTGACAAAGCGCAAGCCCGCGGCCGAGAAGTTCATCGTCGATCAGGGCATCAACGAACGCTTCGGCAACCCCGCCGGCAAGGTGGGCCTGATCGTGCAGGGCGGCACCTACAACACGGTGATCCGGGCGCTGAACCGTCTGGACCTTGCCGACATCTACGGCGACACCGACATCGACATGCTGGTGCTGAACTGCGTGTACCCGCTGGTCGACCAGCAGATCCTTGATTTCTGCGACGGCAAGGACGCCGTTCTGATCGTCGAGGAAGGCCACCCCAACTATATCGAACAGCAGATCGCCCACATGCTGTACAAGCAGGGCAAGGCCGTGAAGCTGGAAGGCAAGGGCATGCTGCCGATGGGCGGCGAATACACCGGGCAGGTGATGGTCGACGGCCTTGGCGCCTTCTTCGCCGAACATGCCGCGGACCTGCTGCCGGTGGCGAAGGTCGCCACCAACGAGGAACCCGTCGAAATCCCCGACCTGTCGCAAACCCTGCCGGCCCGTCCGCCGGGGTTCTGCACCGGCTGCCCGGAACGTCCGATCTTCGCCGCGACCAAGCTGGTCGAGGAAGACCTGGGCGAACACCACATCTCGTCGGACATCGGCTGTCACCTGTTCTCGATCATGCCGCCGTTCGACCTTGGTGCCACCACGATGGGCTATGGCCTTGGCCCGGCCTCGGCCGCGGCGTTCCATAACGAGAACAAGGGCGGCCGCCGCTCGATCTCGTTCGTGGGCGACGGCGGTTTCTGGCACAACGGCCTGACCTCGTCGGTCGGCAACGCGGTGTTCAACAAGTCGGACAACGTGATCGTCATCGTCGACAACTTCTATTCCGCCGCCACCGGCGGGCAGGACATTCTGTCGTCGCGCGCCGAAAACAAGACGAAGCAGACCCAGAATTCCATCGTCACCGCCGTGAAGGGCATGGGCGTCAAATGGGTCCGCCAGATCGACCGCACCTATGACGTGACCAAGGTGCGCGACACGCTGAAAGAGGCTCTGACCACCGAGGAAGAAGGCCCCAAGGTCATCGTCGCCTCGTCCGAGTGCATGCTGAACAAGCAGCGCCGGGTGAAGCCCGAGATGGCGAAGGCCGCGAAAGACGGCAAGCGCGTGGTGCGCCCGCGCTTCGGCGTGGACGAAGACGTGTGCACCGGCGACCACGCCTGTATGCGGCTGTCGGGCTGCCCGTCGCTGTCGGTGAAGGACACCGGCGATCCGCTGCGCGACGATCCGGTCGCCGCCATCGACCAGACCTGCGTCGGCTGCGGCAACTGCGGCGAGGTGGCGGATGCCGCCGTGCTGTGCCCGTCGTTCTATCAGGCGGAAATCGTCTCTAACCCGTCCGAGTCGGAAAAGCGCCGTGCTTCGCGGTCGCGCCGGATCATCTCGTGGCTGCAAACCCGCCGCGACGCCAAGCGCATCGCCTTCGCCTGAGGTCAGACCCATGAACATGCATTCCAAACCGATCGTCGCACGCCGGTCTCCGGGCCCCGATGGGGAAAAGATCATCACGCTGGCGGCGCTGGCCGTCGGCGGTCAGGGCGGCGGCGTTCTGACCAACTGGATCGTCGCCGTGGCCGAGGCCAACGGCTATCGCGCGCAATCCACGTCCGTCGCGGGCGTCGCCCAGCGGACCGGCGCCACGATCTATTACGTCGAGATGTGCCGCGACACCGGCCGGATGCCGGTGTTCGCCCTGTCGCCCGCCATCGGTGACGTCGACATCATGATCGCGTCCGAACTGATGGAGGGCGGGCGCGCCATCATGCGCGGCTTCGTCACGCCGGGCCGGACCACGATGATCGCCTCGACCCACCGCATTCCCGCGGTGTCGGAAAAGGTCGCCCCCGGCGACGGCCGCGCCAACGGCCCCGAGGTGATCGAGGCAATGGGCATCGCCGCCGACCACGTCGTTGCCTTCGACATGGAAACCATCGCGAAGAAGGCCGGCTCGGTCATCTCGTCCTCGCTGCTGGGCGGGCTGGCGGGATCGGGCGCTCTGCCCTTCCCGAAGGAAAGCTACGAAGAGGTCATCCGCGCCTCTGGCCGCGGTGTCGAGGCATCGCTGCGCGCGTTCAACGCCGCCTATGACGTGGCGCAGGGCAAGACCGAGGCGCCGGTGCTGGAAGAAGCCCCCAAGGCCCCGGTCCCGGTGCTGCACGTTCCCGAGAAGCTGAAAAAGAAATGGGCCGCGCTGGAAGCCCGGCTGACCGCTTTGCCGACCGAAGTGCAAGAAATGGCGGGCCTGGGCCTGAAGAAGGTCGTCGACTATCAGGACGTCGCCTATGGCGCGCAATACCTCGACATGGTCGACAAGGCCGTCGCGCTGGACGAAGCGCCCTACAATCTCAGCATCAACGCCGCCAAGTACTGCGCCCGCGCGCTGTGCTATGACGACATCCCGCGCGTCGCCGACATCAAGACCCGCGCCACCCGCTATGAACGCGTAAAGGGCGAGGTCGTGGTGAAGGACGATCAGGTGCTGATGCTGACCGAGTATTTCCACCCCCGGTTCGAGGAATTCGCCACCACCCTGCCCCGTGGCCTTGGCCGCTGGGTGCAAAAGCGCAAGGGCTTCGAAGCGTGGTACGAAAAGCGGTTCGACAAGGGCCGCCGCATCCGCACCGACAGCGTGCCGGGCTTCCTGTCGCTGTGGGTTATGTCCTCGCTGCGGCCGATCCGCCGCCGTCTGCTGCGCCACGAATCCGAGATGGCGCATGTGGACGCATGGTTCGCCACGGCGCTTGAGGTCGCGAAGACAGACCGCAAGCTGGCCGCCGAAGTGTTGGCCAACTATCGCCTGATCAAGGGGTATTCCGACACCCACGCCCGTGGCCTGTCGAAGTTCGCCAAGGTGATGGGCGCGCTGGACATGCTGAAGGGCCGCGACGATGCCGCCGACTGGATGCGCCGCCTGCGCACAGCCGCGCTGGACGACGTGAAGGGCGAGAAACTGGACGGCGCGCTGGACACCGTGCGCAGCTTCGCGGCATGAGCGGTCCGGTCCTGATCATCGGCGCCGGGATCAACGGCCTTGTCGCCGCCGCCGATCTTGCCACGCGCGGCTTCAAGGTCCGGGTGCTGGAACAGGGCCCGACCCCCGGCGGCGCGGTCCGGACCGAGGAACTGACCCTGCCCGGTTTCCGCCACGACGTCGCGGCGATGAACCTGTCGATGTTCGCCGGGTCGGCCTTCATGGCGAAGCACGGCAAGGAAATGGCCTCGCACGGGATGGAGTTTGTCCCGATCCCCCGCCCCTTTGCGCAGGCGATGGAGCCGGGCGATTATCTTGGTGTCTCGACCGACGTGGACGAGACGCTGTCGACCTTCGCGTCCGACGCCGACAAGCAGGCGTGGCGCGATCTGATGGCCGACTTCCCGGAACGCGCCGGTATCGTCGGCGGCCTGCTGGGCACACCGATGCGGCGTGGCCCGCTGGCGAAATTCCTGTGGAAGACGTGGCGCGCGCAGGGCACCGCCAAATCGCTGGACGTGGCGCGGTTCCTGATGACCTCGCCCCGGACGTGGCTGGAAGAAACCTTCGAGGACCCGCGCCTGCGCACCGCGCTGTCGACATGGGGTCTGCACCTCGACTTCGCGCCCGACATCGCGGGCGGCGCGATCTTCCCGTATCTCGAGGCGATGGCCGGTCAGGCGATGGGCATGGTCATCGGCAAGGGCGGCGCCGACGTTGCGACGCGCGCGCTGGTGAAGATGATCGAGGCGCGCGGCGGCGCGGTCGAGTGCGACAGCGAAGTCACCGAGATCCTGCACGACAAGGGGTCCGTGATCGGCGTTGTCGCGAACGGCACCCGCATCTCTGGCTCTGCCGTGCTGGCGGGGCTGGCGCCGAAGCACCTGATGCGGCTGATCGGCGGCAGCTCGGGCGACACGCGGTTCGACCGTGGCATGTCCAAGTTCCAGCACGCGCCCGGCACCATGATGCTGCACCTTGCGCTGGATCGTCCGGTGCCGTGGAAAGCCGAGAAGCTGGGCGACTTCGCCTATGTCCACGTCGGCCGGTCCATCGACACCGCCGCCCGCACCTATGCGCAGGCAAAGGCCGGCCTTCTGCCCGACACGCCGCTACTGGTGGTGGGACAGCCGACGCTGTTCGACCCGTCCCGCGCGCCCGACGGCAAGCACGTCCTGTGGGTGCAGGCCCGCGTCGTGCCCGCCGAGATCACCGGCGACGCCAAGGGCGAGATCACCGCAACCGACTGGGACACCGCCAAGGCCCCGATGACCGAACGTGTTCTGGACCTGATCGAGGAACAGGCGCCGGGCTTCCGCCAGACGATCCTTGGCCAGACCGCCGTGTCGCCGCTGGATCTGGAAGCCGGGAACCCGAACCTTGTCGGCGGCGACCAGATCTGCGGCTCGCACCACCTGACGCAGAACTTCCTGTTCCGCCCGGTGCGGGGCTTCGCGGACGGTCGCACGCCGATCGACGGGCTGCACATGATCGGCGCCGCCTGCTGGCCCGGCGCGGGGACAGGGGCAGGCTCTGGGTTCTTCACGGCTCAAGCGATGAAATAACGATCGAACGCAGAAAATTGGACATGAACGCCAAATTTTGCTTCTAACTTAAAATATCTCGGGCTTAACTGCCCACCAGAAACGCCCCCGGCCGAACCGGGGCTATCAACCCAACGGGAGTAAGATAAATGACTGCCAAAACAACCCTATCGCGGCGCGGATTCCTCGGCGCCTCGGCGGCGGCCACCGGCCTTGCCTTCGCCGGCCTGCCGGTGCTGGCGCAGGACGCGACCAGCCTGACCATCGCGTACAACCTGCCGGTCCACAGCTGGGATCCGACCACCGGCCCCGCCGCCGTGAACCCGGCGCTGCAGGCCGTGTACCTTGCCGTGTTCGACCGCTACATCGCGCAGAACCCCGACCTGTCCTTCGACGCCGGTCTGCTGACCGACTGGGGCTTCAGCGACGACAAATCGCAGGTCACCATGACCGTCCGCGAAGGCGTCAAGTGGCACAACGGCGCCGACCTGACCCCCGAAGACATCGTCTGGTCGCTGACACGCGCGGGCAACCCGGACACCGGCAACCCGATGCAGTTCGTCTGGGGCAAACTTGGCAACTACGTGGTGGACGGCAACACGATCACCGCCGACGTGCTGGAATTCGAACCGGCGTTGTTCAAGTGGATGGCTTTCCTGACCGCCTTCGTCCTGCCCAAGGATTATTACGAGGAAGTCGGCGCCGAGGGCTTCGAAGCCGCCCCCGTGGGCACCGGCCCCTACACCGTCGACGCGTTCGAGCCGGGCGCCTATGTCCGCCTGAAGGCGTTCCCCGACTATTGGGGCGAAACCCCTGCGTTCGAGACTGTCACGATCAAGTTCGTCACCGACGCCGCCAGCCGCGTGGCCGAGGTTGAATCCGGCAACTCGGACGTCACCGTGAACATGCCCTACGAGGAATACGACCGCCTCATCGCGCAGGACGGCCTGTCGGGCGAAGCGATCCCGATCACCGACATCGGCATGATCTTCCTGAACGACATCGACGTGATGACCGACAAGAACGTGCGTCTTGCCGCCCATTACGCGATCGACAAGCAGCTGATCATCGACCGCCTGCTGCAGGGCTACGGCGTGCCGCTGTCCACGCTCGAAGCTCCGGGCTATGCCGCCTACGACGAAAGCATCGTCGTGGACTACGACCCGGACAAGGCCGTCGAACTGCTGGCCGCCTCGGGCTATTCGACCGAGAACCCGGTCCGCTTCACCATCCAGACCACGCGCGGCTTCAAGCCGAAGGATTACGAGATGATCCAGGCCATCGTCGGCCTGTGGCGCCGGGTGGGCATCGAGGCCGAGATTGAGGTCTACGAGATCGCCAAGCACTATGAACTGCGCGCGACCGACACGCTGGCCCCGGCCGCGTTCTACAACTGGGGCAACTCCATCGGCGACCCGTCGACCTCGACCGGGTTCTCGATGTTCGGCCCGTCGCCCCACGCCGTGTGGGACACGCAAGACCTGATCGACATGATCGGCCCGCTCTTCGTCGAGGCCGACGAGGAAGCCCGTATTCAGGGGTACAAGGACGTGTCGCGGTACATCGCCGAGGAAGGCTATGTCATCCCGCTGCTGCAGTACGTGATGCCCATCGTGTACCGGTCCGACCTTGCGGTCACGCCCTACACGTCGGGCGACCTGCTGCCGCAGGCGATCACCCCGGCCTGATCCAAATCAGGCGCGCGGGCTGCAATCGCCGGCCCGCGCACCAATTCCCGAGGCTTACATGCTGTTCAAGACCATCGCGATCCGGCTTCTGACCACCGCCGTCACGCTGTTCGGCGTGGCTGTCGTGGTGTTCACGCTGGTCCGCGTCGCCCCCGGCAACCCGATTGCCATGATGCTTCCCCCCGGCGCGACCGAGGAAGACATCGCCAATCTCACCCGCCTGTACGGCTTCGACAAAAGCCTGCCGCATCAGTTCGTGATCTGGCTGGGCGGCGTGTTGCAGGGCGACTTCGGCACCTCGATCACCCTGCGCCAGCCGGTCGATCAACTGGTGCTTGGCCGTCTGCCCGCGACGCTGGAACTGTCGCTGATGGCGCTGATCTTCGCACTGCTTATCGGTGTCACCGCCGCCGTGATCGGCGCCCGCCGCCGCGGGTCTGCCACCGAGGTCGGCGTAGATCTTGCGGGCGGCGCGGTGCTGTCGATCCCCGACTTCCTGTGGGGCCTGCTGTTCGTGCTGATCTTCGGCGTGTTCTGGCCTGTCCTGTCGATCTCGGGCCGCATCGACCCGCGTCTGGACTTCGATTTCGTCACCAACTTCTACTTCATCGAAGGCGTGCTGCGTGGCCGCTTCGACGTGGCCGGGTCGGTGTTTTCCCACATGCTGATGCCCGCGCTGTCGCTGGCGCTGCCGTTGGCCGCGATGATCGCCCAGTTGCTGAAGCAGAACCTGAAAGAGGTGCTGGTGCAGGACTACACCACCCTTGCCCGCGTGCGCGGCTTCTCGGAAACCGCCGTCATCCTGCGCGAGGCGCTGCGCAATGCCGCCCTGCCGACGCTGACGCTGGTGGGCGTGCAGTTCACCTTCCTGATCGGCGGCACCGTGATCGTCGAACGGCTGTTCGCCTACGAGGGCCTTGGCAACATGGCCATCGACGCGGTGATCAACCGCGACCTGCCGCTGATCCAAGGCATCGTACTGCTGTTCGCCGCGCTGTTCATCGTGATCAACCTTGTGGTCGATCTGTTCTACACCGTCCTGAACCCGAGGCTGCGTCATGGCTGATGTCGCCACCCCCGCGAAACGCAGCCGCCGGTCCGGTGGCCTGAACCTGCGCCTGTGGCTGCCGCTGGCGTGGATTCTCGTCGTCGTCGTCGCTGCCGTCTTCGCCCCGCTGATCGCGCCGCATGACCCGCTGGCGCAAGATCTGTTCCTTGAACGCCTGCCGCCGTTCTTCATGTCGGGCACAGAGCCGGGCTATTGGCTGGGCACCGACAGCCTTGGCCGCGATGTCCTGTCCCGCATGATCCACGGCGCCCGCATCGCGCTGTTCGTCAGCCTGATCGCGGCCACCGTCACTTGCGTCTTCGGCTCGGCCCTTGGGCTGGTCGCCGGGTACTACGGCGGCTGGTGGGATCGCGTGATCTCGCGCCTCGTCGACATCTGGATGGCCTTCCCGCCGGTCCTGTTCGCGGTGCTGCTGGTCGCGGTCATGGGCACCGGCCTGACCTCGGTCATCGCCGCTATCGCCCTGATCGACTGGACCCGCTTCGCCCGCGTGATCCGCGCCGAAACGATGGTGCAAAGCCGCATGGACTACGTCGACAGCGCCCGCATCGGCGGCGCCCGCCGCTTTGCCACGCTGGTGTCCGAGATCCTGCCGAACGTGCTGCCGTCGATCATCGCGCTTTTGATGCTGGAAATGGGCATCGCCGTGATCGTCGAGGCGATCCTAAGCTTCGTGAACCTCTCGATCTCGTCCGACGACCCGACATGGGGCTCGATGATCGCGGAAGGCCGCAACGCCATCCACTTCGCGTGGTGGGTGCTGCTGTTCCCGCTGATCGCCCTGTTCCTGACGGTGCTGTCCTTCTCGACCCTCGGCGAGGGCCTGAAACAACGCTTTGACCCGGTGCTGCAATGAGCCTTCATCCCCATACGCTCGAGGTGATGAACCTGAACGTCGCCCTGTCCCGTGGCCAGCGCCTGTTGCGCGACGTGTCCCTGACGCTGGAACCCGGCGAGGTCCGCGCGCTGGTGGGCGAAAGCGGCGCGGGCAAGTCGATGATCGGCAAGGCGGTGCTGGGCATCCTGCCCCCCGCCGTGAAGGTCACGGATGGCGAGATCCTGCTGGAAGGCCGCAACCTTGGCACCCTGACAGACACCACCCGCCGCACCACCGTCGCCAAAAGCGCCGCGCTGATCCCGCAGGACCCGCTGACCGCGCTGAACCCGGTGAAGAAGATCGGCCCGCAGATCGTCGACCCGCTGATCCGCATCCACGGCTGGTCGCGCGACACCGCCCGCACCAAGGCGCTGGACCTTCTGGACCGCGTCCACATCCGCGACCCGAAACGCGTGATGGAAAGCTACCCGCACGAGCTGTCGGGCGGGATGCGCCAGCGCATCCTGATCGCCGCCGCCTTCGCCCCCTCGCCCCGCCTGATCGTGGCGGACGAACCGACGACGGCGCTGGACGTGACGGTGCAGAAACAGATCCTGCGCCTGATCCGCGAGCTTCAGCGCGAGACCGGGACCGCCGTGCTGTTCGTCACCCACGACATGGGCGTGGTCGCGAAGATCAGCCAGAAGGTCACCGTCCTGTTCGCCGGCAAGGTGATGGAGGACGCCCCGACGCGGCAGATCTTCACCGACCCGCAACACCCCTATACCCGCGCCCTGATCGCCGCGACGCCCAGCTATGCCGACCTCGACCGGCCGTTTTCGCCGGTCCCGGCCAGCCTGATCGCGGAATTGCACGGCGACATCCGGCAGGATGACTTGCGTTACGGCGAGGTCCGGGCACGATGAACGACATGACCCACACCACGGACATCCCCACGCAGACCCGGCCCGCGCTGTTCTCGGTACGCGACCTGCGCCTGTCCTTCCCGGACATGGCGAACAAGCCGCTGCTGGGCCCCGCCCCCCGGACCGAAGTTCTGAAGGGCCTGTCCTTCGACATTCCCGCCGGGCAGATCACCGGCATCGTCGGTGAAAGCGGCTCTGGCAAGTCCACCGCCGGCCGCGTGCTGGTGCGCCTGCTGGAACCCGACTCGGGCACCGTCCTGTTCGATGGCGAACCCATCGGCCACCTGACCGAAGACGCCCTGCGCCCGCTGCGCCGCGATCTTCAGATGATCTTTCAGGACCCGATGTCCTCGCTGAACCCGCGCCACAAGGTCGGCCGCCTGATCGCGCAGCCGCTGAAACGCTATGGCCGCGGCGGCACCCGCGAACAGGCCGAGGACGCCCTGCGCCGCGTCGGTCTTCCGGCGGATTTCGCTGACCGCTACCCGCATCAGCTGTCGGGCGGCCAGCGCCAGCGCGTCGGCATCGCCCGCGCCATCGCTTTGGAGCCGCGCTTCATCCTCGCGGACGAGATCGTGTCCGGCCTCGACGTGTCCAGTCAGGCGCAGGTGCTGGCCCTGCTGAAGGATCTTGCCGCCGACATGGGTCTGACGATGGCCTTCATCAGTCACGACCTGTCGGTGATCCGCCACCTGTGCGACAACGTCATCGTCCTGAACCGCGGAGAGATCGTGGAACAGGGGCCGGTGGAACAGGTGTTCGACACCCCGCAGTCGGACATCACCAAGACCCTGCTGTCCGCGATCCCGCTGCCGGAACTCGACGACGACTGGTTCGAAGACTAACGCCGCTCTGCCAGCTCCGCCAAACTCTGCCCGCGCTTCACCGCCCGCGTGATCACCGACGATTTCGTCCGGTCCACGCCGGGCAGCCGCGCGATCTCGCGCCGGATCAGGCGGTCCATGTCCTCCATGTCGCGCGCCAGAACGTGCAGGCTGTAATCCGCGTCGCCCGTCATCGCGTGACAGCGCCAGACCGACGGATGCGCCAGCACCGCCGCCTCGAACTCTTCCGCCGCCTTGAAGTCGATCGTCACCGCGATGAACGCCTCCAGCCCGAAGCCCAGTTCCTTCGGGTCCAGCCGCGCGATGTAGTCGGTGATGACCCCCTCGGCCTCCAGCGCCTTCACCCGCTTCCACACCGGGGTCTTCGACAGCCCCAGCCGGTCCGCCAGTTCGGTGAAGGAAATCCGCGCGTCCTTCTCCAGCACCCGGATCAGCGCAAGATCGACCCTGTCCATTCGTTCCCCGCTTTTCGCCATAAAGGATGAATCCGTTCTCACATTATGGCGATGGACAGAAGAAAGAGAACGCTGTTCCGCGGAAATCGTAGAACATACCGCGCGAAACACGCAACTTCGGACCACGCCCATGAACCGCACCGACTATCACCGCATGATCGAGACGCCGCAGATGCTGGACTATGGCGTCTACCTTGACGTGTCGAAGCTGCTCGACTGCCAGAAACCGCTGGCCGAGATGTGCAACGCCGACGAGCTTCAGTTCCAGATCGTCCATCAGGTCGAGGAGCTTTGGATGAAGCTGATGGCCTACACGCTGGTCGACGTCATAGGTTATCTGGAACAGGGCAACACCAACCGCGTCGTCACCCTGATGGGCCGCGTCCACCGTCTGATGCGCCTGATGACCGCGCAGTTGGACGTGCTGGAAACCATGTCGCCCCGCGAATACCAGGAAATCCGCCTGCAGCTTGGCAACGGCTCCGGTCAGGAAAGCCCCGGCTTCCAGACCCTGCTGCGGATGCCCCGCGACCTGTGGGAGGCGTACAAGTCCACCTACCTCGGCGCGCGCGGCCTGACGGTGGCCGATATCTACGACGCCAAGTACGACCACGGGGACAGCTACGTCGTCGCCGAGGCGCTGATCGAGTACGACGAGCTGTTCCAGAAGTTCCGCGCGATGCACCTATACCTGATCCACCGCTCCATCGGCCTCGGCTCTCGCTCGCTCAAGGGCCGCCCGGTCGAGATGCTGGAGTCCGGCACCCGCCACCGCTTCTTCCCCGACCTCTGGGACGTCCGCTGCGACATGACCGACGCGTGGGGCGCGAGCTATGGCGTGGTGCGGGATGCGATCCATGAGTGAGGGGGGGGAGTGGGTCGGAGGGCGGTTTCGGCCCAGAGCTGCCGTTCGGCGAAGCTGCCGCGAACGGCACTTTTGAGCCCGCTTTGACCAGTGCTGCGCTTCGGATGAACGGCCGCTTTTCGAATTTCGTCCGCGCAGGGCAGCCGGGCCTTATAGTTAAACATCGGTACGAGATGTGGGAGCCTCGCTAAGAGCGCCCCGGTGTTCCGACACGACCTCGCGCAGGAAGCTCGCGACGGCCTGCACCCGGCGAGAGGACGCCAGATCGGTTTGCGTTACGAACCAGACTGGCTGGTCGATGCCGAGGTCGGCGTCGAGGCAGATCAGCTTGCGTGGCTGCGCCAGCAGATGTGGCAGAACGGCTAGGCCCAATCCCGAGGCACAGCCCGTCACCTGGGTTGCAAGCGAGGTGGTCACGACCGCTGGTGCTCGACCACGAAGGGCACGCTCGATCCACTGGGCGGCGGGAAGGTGGCCGTATCCGTCGGCCCAGGCGATAAGCTCGTCGCGTTCGAGGTCGACTTCGGAACCTCCGGTGCGGCCTTCCATGTATGACTGCGCGCCATAAAGGCCGTATCCAAGCGTTCCTATACGCTGCACCGACACATGACCGCGTTCGGGCTTGGTCATTCGCAGCGCAATGTCCGCGTCACGGCGGTGCAGGTTCACGGTGGCAATGTCGGTCGCGATCTCCAGCGTCAGTCGCGGATGAGCGCGGCGCAGGCGCGGCAACGCAGGCATAATCAGCGCGGTCGCGAGGTTCTCGGCCGTGGCAAGGCGAACGGTTCCCGACACCTCCGGCTCTTCCGGCAGGCCCGATCCGAAGGCCCGCGCCGCGGCTTCCATCTCCTCAGCGCGTTCGACCAAAGCCGCGCCTTCTTCGGTCAGCCGATAGCCCGTATGGTGCCGCAGAAAGAGCGGGCGTCCGAGACACGCTTCCAGCCGTTCGACCCGCCGGGACACGGTCGCCAGCCCGAGAGAGAGCGCCGAGGCCGCGCCGCTAAGCGAGCCCGACCTCGCCACGGCGAGGAACACGGGGACGTCGTCCCAGACAATGTTTTTGCTTTCCATTATCGGAATCCTGGTTCCCGCTTTCGGCCATTCACCGACACGTTCGGAAATGCCATCTCACTGCTGATCGCACAAGACAGGAGAGAGACATGAAACGACGCACACTCGGCACTGACCTCACGGTCTCGGCGCTCGGACTTGGTTGCATGGGGATGAGCGAGTTCTACGGGCCTCGCGACGACGACATCTCCCTGCGCGTCCTGCACGAGGCGGCCGAGCTCGGGATCGACTTTCTCGACACCGCGGACATGTACGGACCGCAGCACAACGAGGAGCTGATCGGTCGTTTCCTGAGCGAGACATCGGCATCCATGAAGGTCGCGACGAAGTTCGGCATCGTCCGCGCGCCGGGCGAGTATCGGCGCAGTCTCGACAACGGGCCGGACTATGCGCGGCAGGCGTGCGAAGGCTCGCTACGACGTCTCGGCATCGAGCGGATCGACCTCTACTACGTTCACCGGATCGAGCAGGATCGGCCTATCGAAGAGACCATGGAGGGACTCGCGCGCTTGGTCGACGAAGGCAAGATCGCGCGGATCGGTCTCTGCGAGGTCAGCGCCGAGACGCTCCGGCGCGCTCATGCCGTGCACCCGGTAACGGCGGTGCAGACGGAATACTCCCTTTGGTCCCGCGGGCCGGAAGACGAGGTCCTTCCCACGTGCCGCGAACTTGGTATCGGCTTCGTCCCTTATTCCCCGCTTGGGCGCGGGTTCCTGACAGGGCGCTTTCAGGACGGTCAGTTCGAGGAGGGGGACTTCCGCGCCTCACTGCCCCGGTTCCAGAACGATGCGGCGCAGGCGAACCGCGGTATTGCCGATCTCGTGGCAGGGATGGCGGAGCGGAAGGGCTGCACATCCGCGCAGTTGGCTCTCGCCTGGCTTCTCGCGCAGGGAGAAGACATCGTCCCGATTCCCGGCACGAAGCAGTCAAAATATCTGCGCGACAACGTGGGTGCGGCGGAGGTTATGCTCTCTGCTGCCGATCTAGCCGACATCGAGGCTGGCCTCGCAGAGCGGCCGGTCTCAGGTGCCCGCTACACTGCGGAAGGCATGAAAGGGGTGGACGCATGAGCGACACATCCGATCGCCTGACCCGCGCGCTTTCCCTTCTCGACAGCCTTGAGCCGGGAGCGCCGGAGCGCGTGCAAGGCAATCTCGTCGCGTTCCACCCGGATACCGCAGGACTCATCCTTGGATACGCGTTCGCGGACGTCGTCGGCCGTGACGGGATCGACCTCAGAACGCGTGAAATGCTGACCGTCGCCATGCTCGCGGCCATGGGCACAGCCCAGGGGCAACTCGAGTTCCACATGCGCGCGGCAATGAATACCGGCGTAAGCCGGGAGGAAATCGTCGAGATCGTTTTGCAGGTCTCCGTCTATGCCGGTGTACCTGCCTGCATGAACGCGATCACGGCGGCAAAGAAGGCGTTTGAAGCCGCCGAGAAAGGCTGACCGGAGATGTGCTTCGCTGTCATTCGTGGACCATGCAGCGAACGGCGGCTTTGTCCGGATTCCGTGGAAAAACACCCATTCGCTGCCGCAGAATATCGCGGGCAGAAAGGGGCGCGAGCGCCTTTCTTGTCAGGCTTTTCGTGGTTGCTGCGGTGCGGGAAGGATCTTAGCCAGTTTCCGGAGGTTCTGGGCGGTTGCGGCAAGGAGAAATTCGTCATTTGCGCCACATGGCCCCCGTAATCGTAGCCGGTTCAGGCCAAGGATTCGTTTGAGGTGGGCAAAGAGCATCTCGACCTTCTTCCGCAGCTTCATCGAGATGACGTATTGCTCGGTTTTGGCGATATCGCGGGCGACCTGTCGGGCGTCCTCATGTTCCTCGCGGGTGATAGAGCGGAAGTCCATGTTCGGGCAGCAGCGCGCCTTCGAGGGACAGGCCTGACAGGTGTGCTTCAGACACCGGTATTTGGCGACGCCCTTGCCGGTCGGCCCGCGATTGGGATCGGAGTAGTTCCGACGGAATTGCTTCAGCTCGTGCCCCTCAGGGCAGATGTACTGGTTGTTCTCGGCGTCCCACTCAAAGTCGGCGCGGGTCCAGGTCCCGTCACTGCGCCCGGACTTGTCGAATACGGGAATATGCGGGGCGATCTTCTGATCGACCAGCCAGCCCAGCATCGGGGCCGTGCCATAGGCGGTGTCGGCAATCAGACGCTCGGGATGGAGGTCGAACCTGGCCTTCACGCGCTTGAGCATGGTCTTCGTCGAGCCCACCTCCGCCTGCCGGATCGATCTGGTGGTCTCCACGTCCACGATGACGCCGTGGTCCGTATCGATCAGATAATTGTCGGAATAACTGAAGAATGCCGGTCCCTTACGGGCAGCAGTCCATTGGCTCGCCGGGTCGGAATGGGAGGTGAACTTGGGCTGCACCTCGCTGGCTGCACCAAACGCGGCCTCGTCCAAGGTGTTCAGATACTCGCGAACGGCCCGGGGCGCGTCAACGGGATCGATCTGTGCGGGGTCCCATTCCTCCTTCGGCGTCGAGTTCTGCTTGTTGGCATCGGCTTCGATCAGGCTGGCGTCAATCGCCATCCTTTGCCCGCTTACCAGGCCCTCTTCGATACAGCGGGCCACCGTCGTCTCGAACAGGTGGCGCAGCAGTTCGCTGTCGCGGAAGCGGCCATGCCGGTTCTTGGAAAAGGTCGAGTGATCCGGAACCCGATCGCTGAGGTCCAGACGGCAAAACCAGCGATACGCCAGGTTCAGATGCACCTCCTCGCAGAGCCGCCGCTCCGATCGGATGCCAAAGCAATAGCCGACCAGCAGCATCCGGATGAGGAGTTCCGGGTCGACGGAGGGGCGGCCCGTGTGGCTATAGAAATCGGCAAGGTAGGCGCGGATGCCGGAGAGGTCTACGTACCGGTCGATGGAGCGAAGCAGGTGGTTCTGCGGGACATGACCCTCGAGCGAGAACTCGTAAAACAGCGATGGCTGCGCCTCCTGACGTGGTCCCATCATCGCCAATTCTCCTACCCTATGCAGGAATTGAATCAGCCGAGGGCCCTTCGATCAAGCACGAGTTTTTCAACAAAATAAGCCCATCTTGCTAGTTTTTGCGCATTGCACCAAAGTCTCCTTTCAAGGGAAGGCCAATCGGGTCGGCGACATGGAACTTAACTGGAAGAGATTGTCCAACAAACAAAAGACCATACGATCAGTTATCATCGGTGGTCTGGCAATTCTCGCATGTGTGATCTGGTACGATGACATTTTGCAGTGGAGAAGCGCCAGAGGTCCCCTGTTTCTTGCGACTTGCTTCGTTGGTTGTCCGCTGCAAGCTTTGTTCTATGGGTTCAAATGGTACAGAGAACACAGAGAGCTGTGATGAAACCAACTCTCTCTGTTTCGAACTGAGCATCGTCTGATCGATTTCCACCCTCAAGCTAGGGGAGCCGACCTTCGTAGGGACGAAGCGAAAGCGCGCTTTGTCCGCAGACCCGACCAACCGCAGTCGTCGGACGCACCATTCCTTCACCCCCCAAGCCCCCGCCCGGCGCCATCCCCCTATGCGCCCCGAAAGCTGATCCGTCGACTCCGCTTATGGTATTCGTCCCGATCCTGCGCTAAGACCTTCCCGCTAGCCCGGAGGATCAGCAATGCCCTATTACCGTTCCCGCACCACCACGCATGGCCGCAACATGGCCGGGGCCCGCGGCCTTTGGCGTGCGACCGGCATGAAGGATGACGACTTCGGCAAGCCGATCATTGCCATCGTGAACAGCTTCACCCAGTTCGTCCCTGGCCACGTCCACCTGAAGGACTTGGGCCAGATGGTCGCGCGCGAGGTCGAGGCCGCCGGCGGGGTCGCCAAGGAATTCAACACCATCGCCGTCGACGACGGCATCGCGATGGGCCACGACGGGATGCTGTACTCGCTGCCCTCGCGCGAGATCATCGCCGACTCGGTCGAGTACATGGTCAACGCCCACTGCGCCGACGCGATGGTCTGCATCTCGAACTGCGACAAGATCACCCCCGGTATGCTGATGGCCGCGATGCGCCTGAACATTCCCGTGGTCTTCGTGTCCGGCGGCCCGATGGAGGCCGGCAAGGTCGAGTGGGAAGGCAAGGAAAAGGCGCTGGACCTTGTCGACGCGATGGTTGCCGCCGCCGACGACAAGTACACCGACGAACAGGTCGAGGCGATCGAGCAGGCGGCGTGCCCGACCTGTGGGTCCTGCTCGGGCATGTTCACCGCCAACTCGATGAACTGCCTGACCGAGGCTTTGGGCCTGTCGCTGCCGGGCAACGGCTCGACGCTGGCGACCCACGCCGACCGCAAGCGGCTGTTCGTCGAGGCGGGCCACCTGATCGTCGATCTCGCGAAACGCTATTACGAAGGCGAAGACGCCAGCGTCCTGCCGCGCAACATCGCCACGTTCGAGGCGTTCCAGAACGCGATGAGCCTTGATATCGCGATGGGCGGCTCGACCAACACCGTGCTGCACCTGCTGGCCGCCGCCCACGAGGGCGAGGTCGAATTCTCGATGGCCGACATCGACCGTCTGTCGCGCAAGGTCCCGTGCCTGTGCAAGGTCGCGCCCGCCAAGGACGACGTCCACATGGAGGACGTGCACCGCGCCGGCGGCATCATGGCGATCCTTGGCGAACTGGATCGCGCGGGCCTGCTGGACACGACGGTCAACACCGTCCACTCGGGCACAATGGCCGAGGCGCTGGAACGCTGGGACGTCAAGCAGACCAAGGCGAATTCCGTGCACGAGTTCTTCTCGGCCGCGCCGGGTGGCGTGCCGACTCAGGTCGCCTTCAGCCAGGACCGTCGGTATCCGTCGGTCGACCTTGACCGCGAAGGTGGCGTGATCCGCGCGAAAGAGCATGCGTTCAGCCAAGACGGCGGGCTTGCCGTGCTGTACGGCAACCTTGCCGAGGACGGCTGCATCGTGAAGACCGCCGGTGTCGATGAGTCGATCCTGAAGTTCAGCGGTCCCGCCCACATCTTCGAGTCGCAGGACGATGCCGTGTCGGGCATCCTGACCGGCAATGTGAAGGAAGGCGAGGTCGTGCTGATCCGTTACGAAGGACCGCGCGGCGGGCCGGGGATGCAGGAAATGCTGTACCCGACCAGCTATCTGAAATCGAAGGGTCTGGGCAAAGCCTGTGCGCTGGTCACCGATGGCCGCTTCTCGGGCGGGTCCTCGGGGCTGTCGATCGGTCACGTCTCTCCCGAGGCGGCCGAGGGCGGCACCATCGGGCTGGTCGAGCAGGGCGACCTGATCGAGATCGACATCCCGAACCGGACGATCAACCTTGCCGTCGACGATGCCACGCTGGCGGCGCGCCGCGAGGCGCAGGAAGAGAAAGGCTGGCAGCCGGCCGAAAAGCGCAAGCGCAAGGTCACGACCGCGCTGAAGGCCTATGCCGCGCTGACAACCAGCGCCGCGAAGGGCGCGGTTCGGCAGATCTGACGGCCTGACGCCGACACGTCCGGGAGGACCCTGCGGGGCGGACGATGATACAGGGGGCGCCCGCTCGATCAGGGCGGGTGCCGGGGAGGAGAGACCGGTGACCAAGTTTGCGACCCGCCTGAATTCCTTTGCCGCACGGGCAGAGACGGAATGGCCTGACCTGAAGGGTAAGCCGACGGCGCTGATGTGCGCGCAGCGCGCCGCGAAGGTGCCGGGCCTGACCCATGTCGACCTGAACTATCCCGATCACGTCCCCGGCGCGCCCGCCGACACCGCCGCGGCGATCCGCGACTGCGGGCTAGAGGTGAACGGGCTGGCGATGCGGTACTATACCAATCCCGCCTTCAAGCTTGGCGCCTTCACGCATCCCGACCGCGCGGTGCGGCAAGAGGCCATCGACCAGACCAAGGCGGGCATTGATGCCGCGCTAGAGATGGGCGCCCCCCTGATGACGCTGTGGCTGGGGCAGGACGGATTCGATTACAGCTTTCAGGGCGATTACGCCCGCATGTGGGAGGACGAGGTCTCTGGCATCCGCGAGGTGGCGGCCCACGCGCCCGAATGCATGATCTCGGTCGAGTACAAGCCGAACGAACCACGGTCTTACGCGCTGATGCCCGATGTCGCCACGACGCTGCTGGCCATCGACGAGGTCGGCCTGCCGAACCTTGGTGTGACCTTGGACTTTGCCCACGTTCTTTACGCCGACGAGATGCCCGCCTTCGCCGCGACGCTGATCTCTCGGCGCTCCCGCCTGCTGGGGGTGCACTTGAACGATGGCTACGGAAAGCGCGACGACGGGCTGATGGTCGGGTCGGTCCATCCGCAGGCGACGCTGGAACTGCTGTGGCAGATCACGCGCGACCGGTTCGACGGTGTGATCTACTTCGACACCTTCCCCGACGCTTCCGGCATCGATCCGGTCGAGGAATGCGCCACCAACATCGAGGTCACCGAACGGCTGATCGCGATGGCAAAGCGGGTGGCGGGCGACAACGCCCTGCACGAGGCGATCGCGGCACAGGATTCGCCGCGCAGCCAGCGCGCGGTGCAGCGGATCATGGGCGGGGAATAGGCGATGGCCGTCGCGGTGGTCGTCGGCAGCCTGCACTACGACATCTTCGTGGATGCGCCGCACCGTCCGGCCGCGGGCGAGACGGTGACCGCGCGGGCGTGGTCCCCCAAGTTCGGCGGCAAGGGCGGAAATCAGGCCGTCGCGCTGGCGGGGCAGGGCTGTGACGTCCGAATGGTCTCGGCCGTGGGGGACGATGACTTTGCGCCCTTCCTGCTGGACCGGCTGGCTGCGGGCGGCGTGTCTGCGGAATACGTGGCGCGGGTTGCTGGCACCGGCTCGGGGATGAGCGTGGCCATCGGTGACGACGCGGGCGACTATGCCGCCGCCATCGTGTCGGGCGCGAACCTTGCCATCGCGCCTGCCGTCGTCGCGGACCCGGCCTTGTGGAACGACGCGGCCTTCCTGCTGCTGCAGAACGAAGTACCCGAGGCCGTCAACCTTGCCGCTGCCACGGCGGCGCGGGCGCATGGCGCACGGGTCTGCCTGAACGCGGCGCCGATGCGCGCGATGCCGGATGCGCTGTTGGCGCTGGTGGACATTCTTGTCGTCAATCAGCCCGAGGCAGAGGCGATCTGCGGCGCGCCCGTCGGCTCTTTGGAGGAAGCCCTTGCCGCGGCGCGCGCGCTGACGGGGCGCGTGCCTGCCGCCGTGGTGACCGCTGGCGGGGCCGGGGTGGCGTTCGCCTCTGCCGAGGCATCCGGCGTGGTGCCGGGCGTTCCGGTGCGGGCCGTGTCGGCCCACGGCGCCGGGGACCATTTCATCGGGGCGCTGGTGGCGGCGCTGATGCGCGGCGCGCCGCTGTCCGACGCGGCGGCGACGGCGAATGCCGCAGCTGCCCGCCATGTTGCGGGCGGCTAGCAGCCTCTCCGCGGTTTCCCCTTTCCCTTGCCGCTGCGGCGCGGCATGTAGGACGGGACTCAGCCAAGGAGACCGCCGATGACCCGTACCGTTTACGTCAATGGAGAGTACCTGCCCGAAACCGAGGCGAAGGTCTCTGTCTTCGACCGCGGCTTCCTGTTCGCGGACGGCGTTTACGAGGTGACCAGCGTTCTGGACGGCAAGCTGGTCGATTTCGACGGTCACGCCAAGCGGCTGGAACGCTCGCTGAACGAGCTTGAGATGAAGGCCCCAGCGACCAGCGACGAACTGCTGGAGATCCATCGCGAACTGGTCGCGAAGAACGGCATCGACGAGGGGCTTGTGTACCTTCAGATCACGCGCGGCGCGCCCGGCGACCGCGATTTTGCCTATCCCGCTGCCGACGTGCCGCCGACGCTGGTGCTGTTCACGCAGAACAAGCCAGGTCTGGCCGACAACCCGACCGCGAAGACCGGTATCAAGGTCATCTCGGTGCCGGACGTCCGCTGGGGCCGTCGCGACATCAAGACGGTACAACTGCTGTACCCGTCGATGGGCAAGATGATGGCCAAGGCCGCCGGATGCGACGACGCGTGGATGGTCGAGGACGGCCAGGTGACCGAGGGCACCTCGAACAACGCCTATATCGTGAAGGGCAACAAGATCATCACGCGTGAACTGTCGACCGACATTCTGCACGGCATCACCCGTGCCGCCGTTCTTCAGATGGCGCGCGAAGCGCAGATGGAAGTCGAGGAACGCGCCTTCACCATCGACGAGGCGCAGTCCGCCGACGAGGCGTTCTTCACCTCGGCCTCGGCCTTCGTGATGCCGGTGGTCGAGATCGACGGCGTCCCGGTCGCGGGCGGCAAGCCCGGCCCAATCGCGGCGCGCCTGCGCGAGATCTACATCGACGAAAGCCGCAAGGTCGCGCTTTGATCCGCAGTCAGGCCGCCCGCGCCAAGCGGTGCGCGGCGGTCGCTGCCCCCTTTCCCTTCGCATGTGAACCTGAGTAGGCTGCTTCCGAAGGCGTTCGCGCCGAAGGGAGGAGCCATGTTCACGTTCACCGCCGGGACCGGCGTCGCAGTCGTGTCAGCCGCACGCGCGCCCGCCGCCGTGCCCGATGCCCGTTCAGCTTGCCGACCTGCGAGGCCGCCGCATGGCCTCTGACATGTCCGCAAGGCTTCGGCGCGACCTTGAAGACCTGATGCGGATTCCCGGGTTGTCCGGGCACGAGGACCGCGTCCGTCGCGCCATCGCGGCGCGGCTGGCGGAGTGCGGGATCGACAGCCGTTCCGACCGCTTGGGCAACCTGATCGCGACGTTCGACGGTGGCTTCGACGCCCCGACCGTGATGATCTTTACGCATATGGATCAGCTTGGCTTCATTGTGCGCAAGGTCGAAGACGACGGCATGATCCGCGTGGAACGGCTGGGCGGCGTGCCGGAACGGGCGCTTGTCTCGCAGGCGGTCCTGCTGTACACCGATGCGGGCGACGTCCCCGGGATCATCTACAACAAGTCGCACCACGCCACCCAGCCCGACGAGAAATACACGGTGGCCAAGGCAGCCGACCTTCGGATCGACACCGGCCACGGGTCGAAGGCGGCGGTCGAGGCGGCAGGCATCCGGATCGGAACGCCGGTCGTCTATCGCCCCGATGTCCTGCCGCTGGCTGGGAACCGTATTGCGGGCACCTCGGTCGATGATCGCGCGGGCTGTGCCGTGCTGCTGGAACTGGCCCGTGCGCTGTCGGATCGCGTGGGGGGCCCGACCGTTCATGTCGTCTTCACCACGCAAGAGGAATTCAACCTGCGCGGCGCTCAGGTGGCGGGGCAGGCGCTGAAGCCCGACATCGCTGTACAGGTCGACCTGATGCTTGCCACCGACACCCCCGAGATGGCGGACCGGGGCGAGATGGTGCTTGGCGGCGGCCCCGGCATGTCGCTGTATTCCTTCCACGGGCGCGGCACGCTGAACGGCGTGATCCCGCACCCCTCGGCCGTGCGCCTGTTCGAGCAGGCGGCCAGCGCCGAGGGCCTGCCGCTTCAGCGTTCGGCGCAGGTCGGGGTGTTGACGGATTTGTCCTATATCCAGCTTGTCGGCGAAGGGGTTGTGGCAATCGACGTGGGTTTCCCCATGCGATATTCGCATTCCAGCCTCGAAATGTGCGATCTGTCGGACCTTGAACAGCTGACACAGCTGCTGACCGCCGCCGTCTCGCGGATCGGCCCCGACTTCCAACTGCTGCGTGACGGAGACCCCGAATGACCTGCACGCTTGGTGTCGACATCGGCACGTTCGAATCCAAGGGCGTCCTTGTCGACGCCTCGGGCACGATCCTTGCACAGGCCACCGCGCCGCACGAGATGATCGTGCCGCGCCCCGGCTGGGCCGAGCACCGCGCCGACGAGGATTGGTGGGGCGATTTCGTCACCATCACGCGCAAGCTGCTCGACAGTTCCGGCATTGACCCCGCCGACATCGCGTGCATCGCGACCTCTGCCATCGGACCCTGCATGTTGCCGGTTGACGCCGATGGCCGCCCGCTGATGAACGGCGTGCTTTACGGCGTCGACACTCGCGCCAGCGCCGAGATCGCAGAGCTGACCGACACCATCGGCGCCGACGTGATCCTAGACCGCTGCGGCAATGCCCTGACGTCGCAGTCGGTCGGCCCCAAGATCCTGTGGCTGGCCCGCAACCGGCCAGAGCTTTTCGAGAAGACCGCGAAGGTTCTTACCTCGACCAGCTACCTGAACTTCTGGCTGACCGGCGACTATACCATCGACCGCTATACCGCCGCCGGGTTCACCCCGCTGTACGACGTGGCCACCGGCGACTGGACCGACGACCTTGGCGAGATCGTTCCGCTCGATCGCCTGCCGCGCCTGCTGTGGTCCACAGAGATCGCGGGGCACGTGACCGAGGCCGCTGCCGCCGAAACCGGCCTTGCCCCCGGCACGCCGGTCACCGCCGGCACCATCGACGCCGTGGCCGAGGCGGTCAGCGTCGGCGTCCGCGCGCCCGGCGACATGATGATGATGTACGGCTCGACCGTCTTCATCATCGAGGTCACGCCGGATCGCGTCACCGACCCGCGCCTTTGGTATGCGCCGTGGCTGTTTCCGGGTACGCATGCCTCGATGGCCGGGCTTGCCACCTCGGGCACGCTGACCCACTGGTTCCGCGACCGCTTCGCCCGCGAACTGCCGCGCGACAAGGCGTTCCCCGCTCTCGCAGCCGAGGCCGCCGAAAGCCCCCCCGGGGCGAACGGGCTGCTGATGCTGCCCTACTTCTCGGGCGAACGCACGCCGATCCACGACCCGAACGCGCGCGGCACCTTCTTCGGCCTGAACCTGACCCACACCCGCGGCGACATGTACCGCGCGCTGATCGAGGGCATCGCGCACGGCACCGCGCATGTGTTCGACACCTACCGCGAGGCCGGCGCGGCGCCGAACCGGGTGCTGGCGGTCGGCGGCGGGGTGCAGAACGCCACATGGCTTCAGGCGACCTCGGACATCGGCGACGTGCCGCAGCAGGTCTGCGAGCGGACGGTCGGGGCGTCCTATGGCGACGCCTTCCTTGCCGCCTGCGCCGTCGGTCTGGCGCAGCCCGGCGACATCGACGGCTGGAACCCGGTGACGCGCACGATCGCGCCGGAACAGCACGACGTCCATGCCCGCCAACATGCACTGTTCCTGCGGCTGTACGAGCAGACGAAGGACATCGCGGCGGAGCTGGCGCAATGAAGGGCGCGTCAACCGCCCTTGCGGAACTTGGCGCCGCCCTCGACGCAATAGACCCGGCGCAGGTCGACGCCGCCTGCGCGCGCATTGCGGCGGCGGGCCGCATCGTCGTCTACGGTTGCGGTCGCGAAGGGCTGATGATGCGCGGTCTCGCGATGCGGCTCGCGCATCTCGGGCTGGACGCGCATGTGCAAGGAGAAATGGCGACGCCGCCAGTGGGGCCGGGCGACCTGTTCTTCGCCTCGGCCGGTCCCGGAGAGCTGTCCACCGTCACCGCGCTGATGCGGGTGGCGCAACAGGCGGGCGCGGGCGTTCTGCTGCTGACGGCGGAACCGGACACGCCCTCTGCCGCGCTTGCCGACGCGGTGCTCGCGATCCCGGCTCAGACGATGGCGCGCGACAGCGGGGCAGGGGCCAGCGCGGTGCTGCCGATGGGCTCGGTCTTCGAAGGGGCGATGTTCGTCCTGTTCGAACTGATGGTGAACGACCTGCGCATACGGCTGGGCGAAACGCCCGCGACCATGCGCGCCCGCCACACCAATCTGGAATAGGCCGATGCGCTATGAACTGATGCTGCCCCACCAGATCCGCGCGGCCATCGCGGCGCAGACGCCGGTGATCCTGCCGCTGGGCGTGCTGGAATACCACGGCGAGCACATGGCCGTCGGGATGGATACACTCGCCGTGACCCGCATCTTCGACCGGCTGGAGCAGGAAATGGACCTTGTCCTTCTGCCGCCGTTTCCGTTCGGCGCCGCCAGCCTTGCGGTCGCGGGGCCGCAAAGCGGCACGGTGCACGTCGACGCGGACCGCTTCCAGCCGTTCGCCGAGGCGCTGTTCACCGGCCTGCTGCGCACCGGCTTTCGCAACATCCACGCGGTCGTGCATCACCAGACTGAGAATTTCGCCGCCGGGATGCCCACGGATCTCGCCTTCCGCCTCGCCGCGCGGCAGGCGCTGTTCCGCTTTCTCGAGGCAGAGCGCGGCGAAGGCTGGTGGGGCGACAAAGACATGGCGGACTATTACGCCCAGCACGACAACGGGACCGACCCGTTCAACTGGATCTCGGTCCACCCGCTGATGGACGCCCGGATCACCGCCAGCTACCCCTTCGATCACGCGGGCATCGGCGAGACGTCCCTGATGATGGCGCTGGCGCCCGAAGCGGTCGACGCCGCCCGCTTGGACGACAACACCACATGGTACACCGAAACCGCCCGCGACGCCTCGGCCGAGCTCGGCGAAACCGGCGTTCAACTGATCCTCGACCGCTGGCGCGCCCTGCTGGCCTGACCGCGCCCCTGCTTCTTCTCTTTCGAAATACCTCGGGGGAGTCGCGGAACGCGACGGGGGCAGAGCCCCCGCCCGGTCTCGTGGCGCGCCTTCGGTGCGACGGGGGCAGAGCCCCCGCCCGGTCTCGTGGCGCGCCTTCGGTGCGACGGGGGCAGAGCCCCGCCCGGTCTCGCGGCGCGCCTTGGGCGCGACGGGGGCAGAGCCCCCTTCCGGGGCATCGGCGAACGCGTCCCGATTGACTCTTTCCCGCCGAAGCGCCAAGTCACCGCGCATGTTGAACACCCTTTCCATGGTCGCCCTTGGCGGCGCAGTCGGCGCGTCCGCCCGATACCTCACCGGCCTTGCCGCGATCCGGCTGATCGGGCCGGGCTTCCCGTGGGGCACGCTGATCGTGAACGTCGCGGGCTCGTTCCTGATGGGCGTGCTGGTCGTTGCGCTCGCGGAACTCGGCGGCAACCGCTTCGCGCCGCTACTGATGACCGGCCTGTTGGGCGGGTTCACCACCTTCTCGGCCTTCTCGCTGGACGCGGTCACGCTGTATGAACGCGGCGCGATCGGGACGGCGGCGCTGTACGTAAGCGCCTCGGTGGTTCTGTCGCTGGCCGCCTTGTTCGCGGGCCTCGCCGCCGCGCGCGGGGTGGCGGCATGAGCGGTGTCCAGACCCTGACCGTCGGTCCCGACGAGGGCGAACAGCGGCTCGACCGCTGGTTCCGCCGCCAGTTCCCGCACGTCCCGCAGGGCCGCATCGAGAAGATGTGCCGCAAGGGCGAGATCCGCGTCGATGGCGGCCGGGTAAAGACCTCGACCCGCGTCGGGCCGGGGATGCAGATCCGCGTGCCGCCCCTGCCCGAACCGGGAGAGGCGCCGACGCTGCCCGCACAGCCGAAGATGTCGGACAAGGATGCCGAGATGATCCGGTCCTGCGTCCTGTGGCGCGACGACCATGTCATCGCGATCAACAAGCCGGCGGGCCTGCCCACGCAGGGCGGCAGCAAGCAGACGCGCCACGTCGACGGCCTGTCCGAGGCGCTGCGCTTTGGCTACGACGAGAAGCCCCGGCTGGTGCACCGTCTGGACAAGGACACCTCGGGCGTCCTGCTGCTGGCGCGGACCCATGCCGTTGCTCAGGGGCTGACCGCCGCGATCCGGCACAAGATGACGCGCAAGATCTACTGGGCGCTCGTCGCCGGGGTGCCGATGCCCTATCTGGGCGAGATCCGGTTCGGTCTTGTGAAGGCCGGCGGGCACGGCAAGGGCGGCGAGGGCGAGAAGATGCACATCGTTCACCCCCGCGACATCGACAAGACGCCGGGCGCGAAACGCGCCGACACGCTGTACGCCACGCTGTACCGCGTCGCCAGCCGCGCCAGTTGGGTCGCGATGGAGCCGATCACCGGCCGCACGCACCAGCTTCGGGCGCATATGGCGGCAATCGGCCATCCGATCATCGGCGACGGCAAATATGGCGGGTCGGGGCAAGAGAACCTTGGCGACGGCTGGGGCGCACAGCTGGGCGGCATCATCTCGAAGAAGCTGCACCTGCACGCTCGATCGATGACCTTCGAACATCCGGTGACGCGCAAGGCGGTCACGGTGACCGCGCCGCTGCCCGATCACATGGCGCAAAGCTGGGAAACGCTGGGCTGGACCGAGGACCTTGCAGCGGACGACCCGTTCGAGCAGGTGAAGTGACCGACCGGCTGAAACTGGTGATCTTCGACGTCGACGGAACGCTGGTCGAAGGAGAGTCCCACATCGTCGACGCGATGCAGCAGGCCTTTGCCGCGCACGATCTGTCGCGTCCCGCGTCCGCCGACGTGCGGGCGGTGATCGGTCTGTCGGTCGAAACCGCCGTCGCGCGCCTGTCTCCCGACCTCGACCCTGCGACCTGCGCCGCGGTCGGGCGTTCGTATCGCACGGCGTTCCGCGACATTCGGCTATCGATGGGCGCCGCCCGGATGAACCCGCTGTTCCCCGGCATCCGTGAGGTTCTGGACGAACTGGCCGCCGATCCGTGGACGCTGCTGGCCGTGGCGACCGGCAAATCGCGCCGCGGTCTGGATGCCCTGATCGAGGCGCACGGGCTGACCGGCCTGTTCATCTCGACCCAGACCGCTGACGACCACCCGTCCAAGCCGGATCCCTCGATGATTGCCGCCTGCCTTGCCGACGCTGGGGCCGAGGCGCGCGACGCGGTCATGATCGGCGACACAAGTTATGACATGGAGATGGCCCGCGCCGCCGGCGTCCGGTCCATCGGCGTGACGTGGGGCGCGCATGCCGCCGACCGGCTGGCGGCGGACGCCCTTGCGCATCGCGTCGAGGACCTGCCCGGCGCAATCGGGTCCCTGCTCGGAGAACCTGCATGACCGAATGGAAAGCCCGCCGCTTCTGGAAGGACGTCACCGTGGAACCGCACGCCAGCGGCTTCGGCGTCCGGCTGGACGACCGCCCGGTGAAAACCCCCGGCAAGGCGGATCTTGCGGTGCCCAGCCGCGCGCTGGCAGACGAGATCGCCGCCGAGTGGGCCGCGCAGGACGAGGTGATCGCGCCGCTGACCATGCCGTTCACCCGCGCCGCCAACTCTGCCATCGAGAAGGTCACGCCGCAGCGGTTCGAGGTGGCAGAGATGCTGGCGGCCTATGGGGACAGCGACCTGACCTGCTATCGCGCGGACTCGCCCGAGGGGTTGGTGCTGCGCCAGTCCGAAGCATGGGACCCCCTGCTGGACTGGGCCGCAGACACCTTCGGCGCCCGGTTGATCCCGGTCGAGGGCGTGATGCACCAGCCGCAGCCCGACGCCGCGCTGTCGGCCCTGTCCGCCGAGGTCCACCGCATGGATCCGTTCGAGCTGACCGGTTTTCACGACCTCGTGTCGCTGTCGGGATCGCTGGTGATCGGCCTTGCCGCGACTCGGAATCTTCTTCCGGTGGAAGATTTGTGGGAAAGGTCGCGCATAGATGAGACCTGGCAGGCGGAACAGTGGGGCGTCGACGACGAGGCGGCCGAGCTGGCCGAGGCAAAACGCACCGATTTTCTCCGGGCGCACAGGTTCTTTCACCTGTTGTCCAACGAGTGCCCGTAAAAACTGCGCCTGACGAAAAATCAGGCTGTTGACCCTTCCCTTTCGTCCACAGCAGCCTTGACCTTCCAGTCAATTCTCGCCCACACTCCCGGGCGTTGAGGGGGGTTCTCTACCTTCACATGATCTCAATCCGGCCAAAGGGCCGGGAGAAACGCCCGACGGGAAGGGCGGTAACTCAGGAAGAGGTAAACATGAAAAAATCCGTATTTCTTGGCGCACTCACCGTCGCCGGCGTTGCCGCTGGCGTGGCTTCGGCCGCTACGGTTGACGACGTCAAGGCCCGCGGCACGCTGAACTGCGGCGTTGCGACCGGCGTGCCGGGCTTCGCTGCTCCCGATGCCAACGGGGAATGGCAGGGCTTCGACGTTGCTGTCTGTCGTGCCGTCGCGGCCGCCGTTCTGGGCGACCCGACCGCTGTCGAATTCGTTCCGACCACCGGCAAAACCCGTTTCACCGCGCTTGCGTCGGGTGAAATCGACATGCTGGCCCGGAACACCACCTGGACCTTCTCGCGCGACGTGGACCTCAAGTTCACCTTCGTCGGCGTGAACTACTACGACGGCCAGGGCTTCATGATTCCGAAAGAGCTGGGCGTGACCTCGGCCAAGGAACTCGACGGCGCCACCGTCTGCATCCAGACCGGCACCACCACCGAGCTCAACCTCGCGGACTACTTCCGCGTCAACAACATGAGCTACGAGCCGGTTCCGATCGAAACCAACGCCGAAGCTCAGCAGCAGTACCTTGCCGGTGCCTGCGACGTGTACACTACGGACGCGTCCGGCCTTGCCGCGACCCGCGCCACCTTCGAGACCCCGACGGATCACGTGATCCTGCCGGAAATCATCTCGAAAGAGCCGCTGGGCCCGCTGGTTCGCCACGGTGACGACGAGTGGGGCGACATTGTCCGCTGGACGCTGAACGCGCTGATCGCCGCCGAAGAATACGGCGTGACCTCGGCCAACCTGTCGGACATGGCTTCGGCCGCTACCGACAACCCCGAGATCAACCGCCTGCTGGGCACCGAGGGCAACCTTGGCGAGATGCTCGGCCTTGACGCCGACTGGGCCGTGAACGCCCTGGGCGTCGCCGGCAACTATGGCGAGATCTTCGAGAAGAACATCGGTGAATCCACCCCGATCGGTCTGGCCCGTGGCCTGAACGCTCAGTGGACCAACGGCGGCCTGCTTTACGCACCGCCGTTCCGGTAACACGGACACGGCGAAGGGCGCGGGTCAAACCGCGCCCTTCTGCCATATAACAACAAGAATAAGCCGCACCCGCAGTTCCAGGAACGCCGATAACGGCGTCGGGAGGAGAGGCCGCGGGGCAAACAGGGGAAATTCATGACGACCTTGACGGACCCACCACGGGAGTCGTTCAGGCTGAGCATGCTGATCTACGACACCCGGTATCGTTCCATGACGATCCAGGTTGTCGCGATGATCGGCTTCATGCTGCTGGCGGCCTGGCTCATCAACAATACCATCGCCAACCTGAACACGCTCGGCAAGCCGGTCGAATTCGGCTTCTTCACCGAGCCGGCGGGTTACGACATCAACCAGATGCTGATCGAGTACAACAACCAGGACTCGCATCTTCGGGCCGCCTTCGTCGGCCTGCTGAACACGCTTCTGGTCGCGTTCCTCGGCTGTATCACGGCGACGGTCGTCGGTGTGCTTGTCGGCGTACTGCGCCTGTCGAGCAACTGGCTGGTGGCGCGGATCATGACGGTCTACGTCGAGATGTTCCGCAACGTGCCCGTGCTTCTTTGGATCGTGCTGGCGATGGCCGTCCTGATCGAAAGCCTTCCGGCGCCAAGCGCCTTCCGGGGGGACGAGCCCGAGGCGACGATGAAGGTGTTCGACACCGTCGCGATCACGAACCGGGGCGTCTATGTCCCCGAACCCCTGTTTTCGCGGTCGCTGGGCGATGCCCACCTGTTCGGAAATTCGTCGCTGCGGTTCGATATCTCGCTGGACCTGATCCTGATCCTCGCCGTGCTGGTTGCCAGCATCTTCGGCATCCGCGCGATGTCGGCACGGGCGAGCCGCATTCAGGAATCCACCGGCGTCCGGCCAAAGACATGGCACATCAACCTTGCCATCCTGTTCGTGCCGATGCTGATCGTGCTGATCGCGCTGGGCTTCCACCTTGGATACCCGGAACTGCGCGGCTTCAACTTCGGCGGCGGCACGCATATGCGCAACTCGCTGATCGCCTTGTGGCTGGCCCTGTCGCTGTACACCGCGGCCTTCATCGCGGAAATCGTCCGGGGCGGCATCCTTGCCATCTCGCGCGGGCAGACAGAGGCGGCGAACGCCCTTGGCCTGCGTCCGGGCAAGACGATGCGTCTTGTGATCCTGCCGCAGGCGATGCGCGTGATCATCCCGCCGCTGATCTCAAACTATCTGAACCTGACCAAGAACTCGTCGCTTGCGATTGCCGTGGGCTACATGGACATCACCGGCACCCTTGGCGGGATCACGATGAACCAGACAGGGCGCGAGCTGGAATGCGTGCTGCTTCTGATGCTGGTCTACCTTGTCATCTCGCTGCTCATCTCGGCGGTGATGAACTGGTACAACAACCGTGTGAAGCTGGTGGAGCGGTGACATGAGCGATACGCATGAAGAAACCATCCGCTTCGTCCGCGACAGCATGCTGCCTCAGCAAGAGCCGCCGGCTTCCTCCGTCGGCGCCGTGGGCTGGGCGCGGGCCAACCTGTTCTCGGGGCCGGTCAACACGGTCCTGAGCCTCCTTTCGTTGCTGTTCATCGCCTATATTCTGGCGGGCATCCTGCCGTGGGTGTTCCAGTCCGTCTGGACCGCCAGTTCGCTGAACGAATGCCGCGAGATCATGCAGGCCACCTGGGGCGAGACCCACGGCCACGCCTGCTGGGCCGTGATCAACGAACGCTGGCTGCAGTTGATGTTCGGCTTCTACCCGTCCGAACTGTACTGGCGCCCGATCTTGGCGTTCGTGCTGTTGCTGGTGGCGGTCGCCCCGGTGCTGTTCCCCTGGGCGCCCAACAAGCTTCTGTGGGTGACGGCGGCCTATCCCTTCGTCATGCCTTGGCTGATGTGGGGTGGCACCATCTGGGGCCCGATCTGCGTGGCCCTCGGCTTTGCGATCCTGTTCTTCGGCGCCAAGCTTCTGGCCCCGCGCATCGGCTCGCTGTCTGCGCTGATCGCCGCGGTCGTCGCGGCGGTGTTGTGGTGGCTGTTCATTGCCGGGCCGCTGGCCGGTGAACTCGGGCAGGCCATCAACATCGGCCTCGAACCCGTCGCCTCGCGCAACTTCGGCGGCTTCATGCTGTCGATCCTGATCGGCGTCGTCGCCATCGGCTGCTCGCTTCCCATCGGGATCGTGCTGGCGCTGGGCCGCCAGTCCGACCTGCTGATCGTCAAGGCGATCTGTGTGGGCTTCATCGAGTTCATCCGGGGCGTGCCGCTGATCACCCTGCTGTTCGTGGCCTCCACGCTGCTGAACATCTTCATGCCGCCGGGCACGAACTTCGACATCATCCTGCGGGTGATGATCATGGTGACGCTGTTCGCTGCGGCCTACATGGCCGAGGTGATCCGCGGCGGTCTCGCCGCACTGCCCAAGGGCCAGTACGAGGGCGCCGACAGTCTTGGCCTCGACTACTGGCAGTCGCAGCGGCTGATCATCATGCCGCAGGCGCTGAAGATCTCGATCCCGGGGATCGTGTCGACCTTCATCGGGGTGTTCAAGGACACCACGCTGGTGTCGATCATCGGCCTGCTCGATCCGCTCGGGCTGTCGAACTCGATCCGCTCCGACTCGGCGTGGAACGGCGTCTACTGGGAACTGTTCGCCTTCATCGCCCTTCTGTTCTTCATCTTCTGTTTCTCGATGTCGCGCTACTCGATGTATCTCGAGCGCCGGCTCAAGACGGACCACCGGTAAGGAGACCTCTCTATGACCGATACTCAAAACGAACCCGTCATGGACCGCGCCGTGGACAAGAGCCACATGAAGGTCTCGGACGAGGTCGCGATCCAGATCTCCGAGATGAACAAGTGGTACGGCACGTTCCACGTTCTGCGGGACATCAACCTGACCGTCTATCGCGGCGAGCGGATCGTGATCTGCGGGCCCTCGGGTTCGGGTAAGTCGACCCTGATCCGCTGCATCAACCGGCTGGAGGAACACCAGGCGGGGCAGATCGTGGTGGACGGGACCGAGCTGACCTCGGACCTGAAGAACATCGACAAGATCCGGTCCGAGGTCGGGATGTGCTTCCAGCACTTCAACCTGTTCCCGCACCTGACGATTCTGGAAAACTGCACGCTGGCGCCGATCTGGGTTCGCAAGATCCCCAAGAAGGAAGCCGAAGAGACGGCGATGCACTACCTTGAAAAGGTGAAGATCCCCGATCAGGCCCAAAAGTACCCCGGCCAGCTGTCGGGCGGCCAGCAGCAGCGGGTCGCCATCGCGCGGTCGCTGTGCATGAAACCCCGGATCATGCTGTTCGACGAACCGACGTCGGCGCTGGACCCCGAGATGATCAAAGAGGTGCTCGACACCATGATCGAGCTTGCGGAAGAGGGCATGACGATGCTTTGCGTCACGCACGAGATGGGCTTCGCCCAAGCGGTGGCGAACCGGGTGATCTTCATGGACCAGGGTCAGATCGTCGAACAGAACGAACCCAAAGAGTTCTTCAACAACCCGCAGTCGGACCGGACCAAGCTGTTCCTCAGCCAGATCCTCGGCCACTGACGACCGGGCGACGACACGAAAAGGGGGCCTCCGGCGAAACCGGGGGCCCTTTCGTGTTTCCGGGCGCCCCTGCTTCTTCTGTCCGGAAATATCCTGGGGGGAGGCCCGCAGGGCCGGGGGGCAAAGCCCCCGCGTATTCTCAGTCCCTCAGATCGGCGGGCACTGTGAAGGCCACCACGCGGCCTGTCCCGAACGCCACGGTCCGCCAATCGTCGCCATCGAACTCTGCCACCAGCGTGGCGCAGGTCGGATAATCGCGGAACCGCGCATGGTGCGGGGGCATGGCGACGATCGAGGCGGCGAATTGCGCGATGCCAGGGTTGTGGGCCAGCAACAGGACGCTTCGGGCGTCGCCCGCGCCGCGCAACGCGGTCAGGATCGCGCCGGTCCCGGCAAGGTACAGCGACCGCGTCCACTCGGTGCGGGCGGGTGCGGGCAGCGCGTCCTGCATACAAGCCCACGTTTCGCGCGTGCGGGTCGCGTCGGACGACAGCACAAGGTCGGGCACATATCCGTTCCCGTTCAGCCATGCTCCGATCCTCGCGGCCGCATGCCTGCCGCGCTTGGTCAGCGTCCGCTCGTGGTCCGAAAGCTCGGGGTTGTCCCAGCCGGACTTAGCGTGGCGGGTCAGGATCAGGCGAAGGGTCATCGGTGAAAGGCTTTCATGTGAAATCGGGATTGTTCCGGCAGGCGACCGTACCGCGCGGACACCGGGCAGGCGCGGCGCACCGCACATCCGTTGTCCATGCAGTCCCGTCCGTCCGGTCCGTCAAGGAAGCGATGGCACGCCGCCAGATCGTAGCCCGCGGGCGTCAGGGCGCCAACAGGGCAGGCCGTGGCGCAGGGCGCGCCGTCGCAGGTGTTGCACGGGCGCGAAGCGGCGGGCGGCAGTGGCAACCGGTCCGGCAGCGCAAGCGCGCCGCGATAGGACACCATCAGCCCGGCCCGGTCGTGCACCAGCAGTTGCACGGGCGAGGTCCAGGCCCGACCGCTGCGCGTCGCCCAGCGGATAAAGGGCCGCCACGGCGGGCCGCCGAAGGGAAACAGCGCCGTTGTCCTGGTCGCCTTTGCGATGTCGGCAATCACCCGAAGCGACCAGCGGTCCATCGGGTCGGCACGACCGTCCAGAAACTCGGGCGCGGCTCTGACGTGGGCCCAGAACCCCGGCTCGTGCGGGCCTAGCAACAGGATCGTCCCGGTGCCGTCCGGCGCTTCGTCGTCGGCGTCGGGGTGAAACGCGCCGAACACGTCCAGCCGGGCAGCCGTCAGCCGCGCGGCCAGATCCCCGGGCAGGGCGAGGCCGTCAGCCGCGGATGAGGGTGCCGGCGCCATGTTGGGTGAACAGCTCCAGCAGGCAGGCGTTGGGCGCGCGGCCGTCAAGGATCACCACCGCGCGCACACCTGCGGCCATCGCGGCCAGCGCCGTCTCGGTCTTGGGGATCATGCCGCCTGCGATCACGCCGTCGTCGGTCAGCTGGCGCACCTCGGCGGCGGTCAGCTGGGTCAGGACGTTGCCTTCGCCATCCTTCACCCCGGCCACATCGGTCAGCAGCAGCAGGCGGTCGGCCTTCAGCGCCCCGGCGACCGCGCCAGCGGCGGTGTCGCCATTGATGTTGTAGGTCTCGCCCGAGCGGCCGGTGCCGATGGGGGCGACGACCGGGATCGTGTTGGCCGAATGCAGCTGACGGATCAGCGTCGGGTCGACCTCTACCGGGTCGCCCACGAACCCCAGCGCGGGATCGGCCGGGTCGCAGACGATCATGTTGGCGTCCTTGCCCGACAGGCCGACGGCGCGTCCGCCCTCGTCGTTGATCGCCTGCACGATCCGCTTGTTCACGCGGCCGGACAGCACCATCTCGACCACCTCGACCGTGGCCGCGTCGGTGACGCGCTTGCCGCGCACGAACTCGCTTTGGATATCCAGCCGCTTGAGCATGTCGTTGATCATCGGGCCGCCGCCGTGGACGACCACGGGATGCACGCCGACCTGCTGCAGCAGCACGATGTCGCGGGCGAAACTCGCCATCGCGTCCTGGTCGCCCATCGCGTTGCCGCCGAACTTGATGACCACCGTCGCCCCTGCGTATCGCTGCAGGTAGGGCAGCGCCGTGTTCAGGGTGCGGGCCGTCACGATCCAGTCGGGGTTCATCTCGCGGGTCTTCATGCTGTCTCCGTTGTTGTGATCCCTGTTAAGCGTGATCACGGGTCGGCTCAAGTCCTGCCGAGATTGCCTTTGGACCCCGCGCAGGCTAGGAGATCGGCCATCATGCTCGACGAATCCGAAGACATCCATCCGCTCTTTGCCGGCGCGCCCGCGACCACGGAGTTCAAGAAACTCCGCAAGCGGATCGTGCGCGATACGCGCGACGCCATCGAAAAATACGGGATGATCGAACGCGGCGCCCGCTGGCTGGTCTGCCTTTCGGGCGGCAAGGACAGCTACACGCTGCTGGCGGTCCTGCATGAATTGCAGTGGCGCGGGCTGCTGCCGGTGGACATCCTTGCCTGCAACCTCGATCAGGGTCAGCCGGGATTTCCCGCGACGGTGCTGCCCGAGTTCCTGCAAGCCAAGGGCGTGCCGCATCGGATCGAATATCAGGACACCTATTCCATCGTGATGGACAAGGTCCCCGAGGGCCGCACCTTCTGCGCGCTGTGTTCGCGTCTGCGGCGGGGCAACCTGTACCGCATCGCGCGCGAGGAAGGATGTTCGGCGGTCGTGCTTGGCCATCACCGGGACGACATTCTGGAAACCTTCTTCATGAACCTGTTCCACGGCTCGCGGCTGGCGACGATGCCGCCGAAGCTGGTGAACGAGGAAGGCGACCTGTTCGTCTACCGTCCGCTGGCCTTCGTGGCAGAGGCCGACTGCGAAAAGTTCGCGCGGGCGATGAACTATCCCATCATCCCCTGCGACCTGTGCGGATCGCAGGACGGTCTGCAGCGCATGCAGGTAAAGGCGCTGCTGGACCAGTGGGAAAAGAACCACCCGGGCCGCCGCCAGAAGATGTTCCGCGCGCTTATGAACACGCGGCCCTCGCACCTGCTGGATCCAGACCTGTTCGATTTCGCGGGCCTGATGCGTGAGCCCGTCGCATTAAAGGAAAATGCGCCGGAAGTTCCGAAGCTCTCTTAACCTGACGCAAGGGCGGCTTGCCTAGCCTGCCTGCGACCGCCGGGATCTGCGATTGCCCGGCCAGCAGGGGGCCGGGACATGGCACGTATCATCAGCAAATTCTTGAAACAGGCTTTGACCAGTGCCCGGACGGCGTTTGTCGGACCGCAGATCCTTGCCTTCGTCCCGGCCCTGACGCTTGGCGGCTATTGGTTCGGGGGCGAAGGGCTGTTGCTGTTCATGGCGATCTTCGTGCCGGCGGCGATGGGGCTTGTCGGACTGTTCGCCCCGATGCGGTCGGCGGACCGGTCCGATCCGGACGGCGATGCGATCACCGGCCTGCCGCTGAAGCAGGCGGTTCTGGACACCCTGCAACGCGCGTTCGAGAAGGACGGCGACACAAGCTCGCGCACCGCTGCCGTGGTGCTGGAGATCGACGAATTCGAATCGTTCCGGAACACCTATGGCGCGGACGCCGCCGACCAGGTGCTGGGGCAGGTGGCCGAACGCATTGGATCGACGTTGCGGCAGGGTGACACAGCCTGCCGCCTGCACGGGGCGACGTTCGCGGTCGCACTGGCCCCGGCCCGGCGTCTTGACCTTGAAGCGATGATCCAGGTCGCGGCGCGGATGCAGCAGGCCATCGGCGCGCCGATCGTGATCGGCGGGATGCGGCTATTCCTGTCGGCGTCCATCGGGTTCTGCCTGCCGCGGCGCGCCTCGGAGCGCAGCCCGGATGCCTGCCTTGACGCGGCAGAGACCGCGCTGCGCGACGCGCAGGCCAGCGGCGTCGGGGCGATCCGTGCCTTCGCGCCGCAGTCGCCGCGCAAGCGGGTGAAGCGGACCGGGCTGGCCGAAGAAGTGTCCGATGCGCTTGAGGCCGGGCAGATCCGCCCGTGGTTCCAGCCGCAAATCAGCACCGACACCGGCGACATCGCCGGGATGGAGGCGCTGGCGCGGTGGGAACATCCCGACCGCGGCGTGATCCTGCCCGGCGCCTTCCTGCCCGCGATCGCGGCCTCGGGCCTAAGCCAGCGACTGGGCGAAGTGATCCTGAACCACAGCATGACGGCCCTGCGGGACTGGGGCGCAGCGGGCGAGCATGTGCCCAATGTCGCAGTGAATTTCAGCCACGAGGAACTTGCCGACCCGACCCTGTGCGACCGGATCCGGTGGGAACTCGACCGCTTCGACCTGTCGCCCGACCGGCTGTGCGTGGAGATCCTCGAAACCGTGATCTCGCGGTCCGAGAATGACAGCATCACCCGCAACGTGACCCGCCTGAACGAGCTTGGATGCAAGATCGACCTGGATGATTTCGGCACCGGCCACGCCTCGATCGCGAATATTCGCCGCTTCTCGGTGGGGCGGATCAAGATCGACCGATCTTTCGTGACCCGGATCGACACGGACCGCGACCAGCAGTCGCTTTTGACCGCGATCCTAGAGATGGCGGAACGGCTGGGCATCGAAACGCTGGCCGAAGGTGTTGAAACCGTGGGCGAACATGCGCTTCTGGCCCAGCTTGGGTGCAACTTTGTACAAGGATTCTCGATCGCGCGACCGATGCCGTTCGCGGAAACGCTGGACTGGATCCGCATCCACCGGCAGCGGTTGTCCGACCAGCCGCGCATCGCGCGCGAGGCTTGAGAATGACATTCGGCCCTTGTGCAGGGCCGCAGCGTTGCAGTCACCTTTCCGGGATTCCGCTTGACCTTTCTGGCCTTGGATTGTTGAACCTGCGCTGACCTGACTTCAGCGTATTGGCAAACGGTTCATGAACGACCAGAACAAGAATCTCATTCTGGCAACGGCCCTTTCTTTCGCGGTGATCCTGGTATGGTTCCTGCTGTTCCCGCCGGAAGAACCGCCGATCGCCCCGGAAACCGACGTGATCGAAACCACCGAGGGCGAGCTTGCAGCCCCGCCTCCGGGCGGTGTCGGCGACACGGCCACCCCGGCGGGCGAGGCACCGGCCCCTGCACAGGAAATCGCGCGTCTGCCGATCGACACGCCGCGTGTCGAAGGCTCGATCTCGCTGCTGGGCGGCCGCATCGACACGCTGCGCCTGAAGGACTACCGCGAGACGCTGGACGACGACAGCCCGACGGTCCCACTGCTGTCGCCGGTTGGCGGCAATGGCGCGTACTACGCGCTGTACGGCTGGACGCCCGCTGGAAACCTCGGCTTCGACGACGTGCCCGGCGCCAACACCGAGTGGTCGGTCGAAAGCGGCGAGACCCTGTCGCCCGGCAACCCGGTTACGCTGTCATGGGACAACGGCAACGGCGCGATCTTCCGCCGGACGCTGTCGATCGACGAGGATTACCTGTTCACCGTCACGCAAAGCGTCGAGAACACCACCGACGCGGCGCTGCGGCTGGCGCCTTACGGCATCGTCGCGCGGCATGGCGAACCCGACACCGCGGGCTTCTTTATCCTGCATGAAGGCGTCGTGCGCCAAAGCGACAACTCGCTTGAGGAACTCGGCTATTCCGACCTTCCCGATCTGGACTTCGTCGAGCGCGAGGCTGCCCGGGCCGAGGTGATCGACGTGGCCGAGAACGGCTGGATCGGGTTCACCGACAAGTACTGGATGACCACGCTGATCCCGCAGCCGGGGCAGTCGTTCCAGTCCGTCTCCAAGTACGTGCAGAACGCCGAGATCTATCAGGTCGAAAGCCGCCTGCCGGCGATCACCGTCGAGGCGGGCGCGACCGGCGAGGTTTCGACCATGCTGTTCGCGGGCGCCAAGGAATGGGAGACGATTCGCGACTACGAGGAAAACCTCGGCATCCGCAATTTCGTCGACTCGATCGACTGGGGCTGGTTCTTCTTCCTGACCAAGCCGATCTTCCGCGCGCTGCACTTCCTGAACGGTGTGATCGGCAACATGGGCTGGTCGATCCTTGCCCTGACGCTGCTGATCAAGGCGATCCTGTTCCCACTGGCCTACAAGTCCTACGTCTCGATGGCGAAGATGAAGGAACTTCAGCCCGAGATGGAGAAGCTGAAGGAACGCGCCGGCGACGACCGCCAGAAGATGCAGCAAGGCATGATGGAGCTGTACAAGAAGAACAAGGTGAACCCCGCTTCGGGCTGTTTGCCGATCCTTCTGCAGATCCCGATCTTCTTCTCGCTGTACAAGGTGATCTTCGTCACCATCGAACTGCGGCACGCCGCGTGGTTCGGACCATTCCGCGACCTGTCCGCGCCGGACCCGACCTCGATCTACAACCTGTTCGGCGCGTTCCCGTGGGCCGCCCCCGATCCGGGCACGACGCTGGCGCTGATCTTCATCGGGATCCTGCCGCTACTGCTTGGTATCTCGATGTGGCTGCAGCAAAAGCTGAACCCGGCGCCCACCGACCCGGCGCAGCAGATGATCTTCGCGTGGATGCCGTGGGTGTTCATGTTTATGCTGGGCGGCTTCGCCAGTGGCCTTGTCGTGTACTGGATCGCGAACAACACGATCACGTTCACGCAGCAGTACATCATCATGCGCAGCCACGGTCACAAGCCTGACGTCTTCGGCAACATCAAGAAAAGCTTCGGTCGCAAGAAGACCGCCGAGGCGGCTGCCGGGAAAGGCAAGCCGAAGAAATGACCGCGCGCGTCTCCGGGCTCTGGCGTTTCCCGATCAAGAGCCACGGGCGCGAGCAACTGGATCGGACGGACCTACGGCAGGGCGAATGCCTGCCGTGGGACCGCGCCTGGGCAGTTGCGCATGAAAAATCGCAGGCGACCAACGAAGAGTGGTCGCGCTGCGCCGCTTTCACGCGGGTGACGTCGGCCCCGGCGCTGGCTGCGATCACCGCCGCGTTGGACGAGGCGACCGCCACCGTCACCCTGCATCACCCGGATCTGCCCGACCTGACGTTCCGGCCCGATGACGGGGCCGAGGCGTTTCTTGACTGGGTCACCCCGCTGATGCCCGAAGGGCGCGCCATGCCGGCGCGTATCGTGCGGGTGCCGGGCCGTGGGATGACGGATGCCGCCTTCCCGTCGATCACGCTGTGCAACACCGCGTCGCACGCCGCGGTCGAAGAGCGTATCGGCAAACCGCTGTCGATCCATCGCTGGCGCGGCAACATCTGGATCGACGGCCCCGCGCCGTGGGAAGAATTCGATTGGGTCGGACGCTTTGTCCGGATCGGCGGTGCCGTGCTGCGCGTGGTCGAACCGACGGGGCGGTGCATGGCGACCGCCGCAAACCCCGAGACGGGCGTGCGGGATGCGGATACGCTGGGGACGCTAAAGACGTTCGGACACCGCGATTTCTCGGTACAGACCGAGGTGGTCGAAAGCGGCCCGGTTGCTGTCGGTGACAAGGTAGAGGTGCTTTGATGGAACCTGTCTTCCCGCTGGTCGAGGTGTCGGACACCGAGCGCAACGACGGCGCGCGGCTGTTCCACGGCGAGATCGACTTTCTCAAGGGGGTCGTCGCGATGAACGGCCTGCCGCCGGCGGACCGGATGGAGATCTGCTTTGCCGGGCGGTCGAACGTGGGCAAGTCGTCGCTGATCAACGCGCTGACGGGGCGCCGCGCGCTGGCGCGGACGTCGAACACACCCGGCCGCACGCAAGAGATCAACTTCTTCACCGTCAGCGACGGCCTGTATCTGGTCGACCTGCCCGGTTACGGCTTCGCCAAGGCGCCTTTGCCGGTGGTCGAAAAGTGGCAGCGCCTGCTGCGCGCCTATCTGACCGGCCGCCAAAGCCTGCGGCGGGCCTTCGTGCTGGTGGATTCCCGGCACGGGGTGAAGGACCCGGACGAAGAGATCATGAAGGAACTCGACCGCGCTGCGGTGACGTTTCAGGTGGTCATGACCAAGACCGACAAGGTGAAAGCCGGAGAGCTGGACAAGGTGCTGGACCAAGTCCGGCAACGGCTTGCGAAGCACCCCGCCGCCTTCCCCGGCATCGTGACGACGTCGTCCCAGAAGGGCGAGGGGATCGACACGCTGCGGGCCGTGATCGCGGGCCTCGACTAGGCCGCGCCGTCAGTCGGGCACGTTGTCGACGCCCGAACCGCCCCACGGATTGCACCGCGCGATGCGGCGCAGGGCCAGCCAGCCGCCCTTAAAGGCGCCGTGGCGTTCCAAAGCCTCTAGCGCATAGACCGAACAGGTCGGCGTAAAGCGGCAGGAATGGCCGATCCACGGCGACAGCAACAGCCGATAGGCGTGGACGGGCAGGGCCGCGATGCGGGCCAGGAGGCTCATGTGTCGTGAATCCGCGACAGGGCGGCCTGCAGGTCCGCCTTCAGCACCTCGAACGGGCGGCGCGCCGTTTCACCGGCCCGCCCGATCAGCACATAGTCCCAGCCCGGCCGACCTTCGACCGGCAGGATCAGTCGCGCGATTTCACGCAGGCGCCGCTTGGCGCGATTGCGTGCCACGGCGTTGCCGACCTTTTTAGAACAGGTGAAGCCGACCCGCACGTCCGTCTCTGACGGCTCGGCAAGATCGCGGCGGCGGGCCTGCAGGACGAATCCCGGCATCGCCTGCCGCTTGCCGCGGTTGGCTTTCAGGAAATCGGGCCGATTCCGCAAAACGGACAGCCCAAACGGCACCGCCGGCGGCTTCCGTATCCCGGAGGCCGCCGGCGGTGTCGTCATTGGAACCTCTACCCTGATAACGGGCGTGATCGGTAGATCAGGCGCTCAGGCTTTTCCGGCCACGCGCACGGCGCGCGTTCAGGATCTTGCGGCCAGCTTTCGTCGCCATGCGCGCGCGGAAGCCGTGCCGCCGCTTGCGGACCAGGTTCGAGGGTTGAAATGTGCGCTTCATCGCGAAACTCTCCGTCTGGCCGACCCACGCAAAAGGATTCGCAGGTCGCGTCATATTCGAAGCCCGGTCTTTAGGCGGAGCCGTGCGTGCTGTCAACCGATCCGCCGGCGGAATGTTTCAATTCCACGAAGGACATCGCGGCGCGTTTGCCGGTTGTCCGGATCGGGTGCCGCAGACTGTAACAAACGGCGCGCAGGGCTCAATCCCTATCACTCGCCCGTGAAGGGCCTGTTCGCGGACCGGTGCCCGCGCCATTCTTTGAGGGGGCGATACAACGGGAGCGATCCGAGATGACGGACAGGACAAGCGGCACGGCTGCGAACGGGCTGCTGCGCAAGCTGCCGATCGTGGTCATCGCCGTGGTCGCCGTGGTGGGCGCGTTTACCTTGCGCGACCATCTCGGTTTCGATGCGCTGCGCGACAACCGCGAGGCGCTTTTGCAGTTCCGCGACCGGAACTACCTGCTGACGGTGCTGGCCTTCATCGCGATATACACCGCGATCGTCGCGTTTTCCTTGCCCGGCGCAACGATCGCGACGCTGACCGGCGGGTTCCTGTTCGCGACCTTCCCCGGTGCGCTGTTCAACATCATCGCTGCGACCACGGGCGCCACGCTGATCTTCCTTGCGGCGCGCAGGGGCTTCGGTGACCGGCTTGGCGCACGGCTGGAGGGCAGCGAGGGGCTGGTGAAGCGAATCAAGGACGGCATCGACGGGAACCAGTGGTCGATGCTGTTCCTGATCCGCCTGATCCCGGCGGTGCCGTTCTTCGTGGCGAACCTTGTTCCGGCCTTCGTGCAGGTGCCGACATGGCGGTTTGTCGTGACCACCTTCCTTGGCATCATTCCGGGGGCGGTCGTCTACACCTCTGTCGGGGCGGGGCTGGGAGAGGTGTTCGAGCGCGGCGAGACCCCGGACCTGGGCATCGTGTTCGAGCCACATATCTTGTTCCCCATACTCGGTCTGTGTGCGCTGGCGGCGCTGCCGATCGGGCTGAAAGCACTGCGCGGCAAGAAGGGGCTGTGATGACACAGACGATCAAGACGGACATTTGCGTCATCGGCGCCGGGTCGGGCGGGCTAAGCGTCGCGGCAGGTGCTGTGCAGATGGGGGCGAAGGTCGTGCTGCTGGAAGGCGGCAAGATGGGGGGCGATTGCCTGAACTATGGCTGCGTCCCGTCCAAGGCGCTGATCGCGGCCGCGACGCAGGCGCACGCGATGACATCTGGTGCGGCGCTTGGCGTGGCGCCAGTAGCGCCCGACGTCGACTATGCCGCCGCGATGGATCACGTCCGCCGCGCGATCGAGACAATCGCGCCCGTCGACAGCCAAGAACGGTTCGAAGGACTGGGCGTGCGGGTCATCCGCGAATGGGGGCGCTTCATTTCGGACCGCGAGGTACAGGCCGGGCCCTATGTCATCCGTGCCCGCCGGTTCGTGGTCGCGACGGGGTCCGCGCCGCTTGTGCCGCCGATCCCGGGGCTGGATATGGTGCCCTATCTCACGAACGAGACCCTGTTCGACCTGCGCGAGCGGCCCGACCACCTGCTGTGCATCGGAGGAGGCCCCATCGGCATCGAGATGGCGCAGGCCCACCGTCGGCTGGGCTGCGAGGTCACGGTGATCGAGGGCGACAAGGCGCTTGGCCGGGACGACCCCGAAGCGGCGGCCTTGGTGCTTGGTAAGCTTCGCGACGAAGGCGTCCGGATCGTCGAGGGCGCGCAGGCTGAGAAAGTCACTGGCGGCGACGGCATCACGGTCGAAACGGGGCAGGGCGCCTTCACCGGCTCGCACCTGTTGGTCGCGGTCGGGCGCAAGGTGAACACGGACGGGCTGGACCTGAACAAGGCAGGGGTAAAGACCGACCGTGGCGTTGTGGTGGGCGACGAGCTGCGCAGCAGCAACCGGCGGATCTATGCGGTGGGCGACGCCGCCGGGCGGCAGCAGTTCACCCATGTCGCGGGCTACCACGCTGGCGTCGTGGTCCGCGCCTTGGCCCTTGGGCTGCCGGCGCGTGCCAAGGACGCCCACTTACCGCGCGCCACCTACACCGATCCCGAACTTGCCCAAGTCGGCCTGACCGAGGCAGAGGCCCGCACCGAATACGGCGGCCGGCTAGAGGTCGTTCGCGCCGAATACGCCGAGAACGACCGCGCCATCGCCACCGGCCGGACGACGGGATTCGTGAAGGTCATGGTGGTCGGCGGCCGCCCGGTGGGGGCGACCATTGTCGGCGCCGAGGCTGGCGATCTGGCCGCAACGTGGTCGCTGGTCATCGCCAACAAGCTGAAAATGAGCGCGGTCAGCGCAATGGTCGCGCCCTATCCGACGCTTGCAGAGCTTAACAAGCGCGCCGCGGGGGCCTATTTTAGCCCCAGGTTGTTCGATAACCCGACCGTGAAGCGGGTCGTCGGGCTGGTTCAAAGGTTACTGCCCTGACGGGCAAAGGTCATTCATGGCTCTCAATTCGCTTTCGGGTCGATTCCTGATCCTAACGGCGGTGTTCGTGATGTTCGCCGAGGTGATGATCTTCGTCCCCTCGGTGGCGCGCTTCCGCGAGGACTATCTTCAGCTGCGGCTGGAGAAGGCGCAGATCGCGTCGCTTGCCCTGCTTGCGAACGACATGATCGACGCGGGGCTGGAACGCGAGCTTCTGGAAAACGCGGGCGTCTACAACGTCGTTCTGCGGCGCGACGAGGCGCGGCAGTTGATCCTGTCCTCCGAGATCCCGGCGCCGGTGTCGGCCACCTATGACCTGCGGGACCCGGCAGGGTTGGAACTGATCCGCGACGCGATGCTGCGGCTGTTGCGGTCTGGCAACGACGTCATCCGGGTGATCGGCGACCCGGTGCGCGAGGCCGGGCAGCTGATCGAGGTCACGATGGACAGCGCCCCGATGCGGGCCGAGATGGTCGAATACGGGGCGCGGATTCTGGCGCTGTCTGCGGTGATCTCGGCGGTCACGGCGCTGTTGCTGTTTCTGTCGGTGCGCGGCCTGATCGTGCGCCCGATCAAGCGCGTGGTGGCCGCGATGACCAGCTACGCAGAGGCGCCCGAGGATGCGCGCCGGATCATCGTGCCGACGGCGGGGGTGCGAGAACTGCGCGACGCCGAGGTGGCGCTGGCCGAGTTGCAGACGCATCTGTCGGGCGCATTGCGGCAGAAAGACAGGCTGGCGCAGCTGGGCGGTGCGGTGGCCAAGATCAGCCACGACCTGCGCAACATCCTGACCACGGCGCAGCTGTTCGGCGACCGGCTTGAACGGTCCGAGGACCCGATGGTCAAACGCGCCGCGCCGAAGCTGGTCAGCTCGATCAGCCGGGCCGTGAACCTGTGCGAATCGACGCTCGCCTTCGGGAAGGCCGAAGAGCCGCCCCCCGCGCTGGACCGGCTGATGCTGGCGGATCTTGTGGCCGACGTGGTCGAGGCCGAGCGCCTTGCCTGTGGCGATCACGACGTCAGCTTCTCCGAGGATGTCCCCGCAACGCTGTCGATCCGTGCCGACCCCGAGCAGCTGTATCGCGTCATCGGCAACCTGCTGCGGAACGCGCGGCAGGCCATCATCGCCAGCGGCGAAAGCGGAGAAATCGCCGTGCAGGCCGAGGAAACCGACCGCGACTGGATCGTGCGTATCCGCGATACCGGCCCCGGCTTGCCGCCCAAAGCGCGCGATCACCTGTTCCAACCGTTTCAGGGCGGCACCCGCAAAGGCGGCTTCGGTCTTGGCCTTGCGATCGCGCAGGAACTGATCCGGGGCCACGGGGGCCGCCTGATGCTGGAAACCACGGGCCCCGAAGGCACGACCTTCACGATTCAGCTGCCCAAGGTGGTCGTCGAACTCGACGCGGCGGCAGAATAACGAAATCGCCCTTGCAAAGCCCTGGCGGGACCGTTACATCGCCCTCACCCCGCGCGCTGGTAGCTCAGTTGGATAGAGTACTTGACTACGAATCAAGGGGTCGGGGGTTCGAATCCTCCCCAGCGCGCCACTTTCCAAAACACGTCAAACATATCAGGGGCTTGCGGCCCTGTTTTGTTCAGCGGGCTACGCCCTGAACAATTTCTGTTCCTAGTTCGGTCCCATCAACAGCCGCTTTCTGTTCGCCTGTTTGCTGTAGTGCTCGATCTCTTTGAGGCTTTCGTGGCCGGTCCATGCGCCGATCTGATGGGGGGTGGCCCCTGCTTCGGCAAGCCGGATAGCCCTGCTCACTCAGAGACCGTGCGCTGTTCTGTTTTCAAGCCCAGCTTCACGCGCCGCGGCGGCAAACCACTGGCTTACGGATTTCTCGGAGCGAGTAGTCCCGTAGGCGGTCGTGAGCCATGTCATGTGTCGACCGGCGCGCGCATCGAGAGCTGCGACGAGACTCGCGAGGTCAGAGGCAAGTGCGAAGGCAGGGGGCAGGCGTCGCAAGGGTATCGCGACGTGCCCGCCCGTCTTGCGCTGGGTGTATTCCAGCCATCCATCGTTGGTCACCATGTGTCCGTCGTCAGATGATTTGGGACGCTTGAGCGCTTTGCAGACTGGAGGCTCTGGCTCCCCGCTGATTGATGTTACGCGTTTTCAGTTTC
>NZVC01000052.1 GCA_002701395.1 Maritimibacter sp.
CGTCACGAAACTGAAAACGCGTAACATCAATCAGCGGTGAGCCAGAGCCTCCAGTCTGGAAAGCGCTCAAGCGTCCCAAATCATCTGACGACGTACACCGCCGCCCCTACTCCGTGGCAGACGTGGTATGGGCGCGGATTGCGCGGCGCTGCATCAGCTTCATCCGCCGGGTCCGCAGCCCGTCGATCAGGACCGCGACGAAGATCACCACACCCAGCGCGATGGGTTGAAGGTACAGGTTGATTCCCAGGAAGATCAGCCCGGTCTTCACCGTCTGGATCAGCGTGGCCCCCACCGCCGTGCCGACCGCCGTGCCGACACCGCCGAACAGGCTGGCTCCGCCCAGCACCGCCGCCGCGATCACGTCGAATTCCCGCGCCTCGCCGAATGCCACGTCCAGTCGGCCGATCTGGGCGATCAGGACGAACCCCGCCACCGCTGCCGAGCCCGACGAGATTAGATAGACCGAGGTTTCGACCCAGCCTGTGCGGATACCGGCCTTGCGTGCGGCCTCCGGGTCGGCCCCCAGCGCATAGACCTGCCGCCCGAAGCTGGTGCGCGACAAAACGATATGGGCGATCACCACCGTCAGGGCAAAGACCACGATGGGCAGTGGGATGCCGAAGATCCGCGACAGCCCGAATTGCAGCATCTCGGGCGGGAAATCGAACTGCCGCGAGCTAGTCAGCCATGTGCCGAAGCCCCGGAAGAAAAACAGCGAGGCCAGCGTGACGATGAACGGCGCAATTCCCAGCCGCACGATGAAAAAGGCGTTACAGGCCCCCATCACCACCCCGGCCAGCGTCGCGACGACAAAGCCCGCGCCGACGCCCATGCCGGTTTCGCGCATGAACAGCCCGGCCAGAAGTGGCGCAAGGTACATGACCGAGCCCACAGACAGGTCGATCCCGCGCGTCAGCAGGACAAAGGTTATACCGACGGCGGCGATCCCGATGAAGGATGCCTGCTTGACGATGTTGCCGATGCTTTCGGGTGTCAGGAATCCGTCGGCCAGCGCCCCGAACAGCAGCAGGGCGGCGCCGAAGATCAGCCATGTCGCATGGCGCAGCGCGAAGCGGGTGATGTCAGATGCGGTCATGCCACTGCCTCTCGGAACGCAGCGGCGAGAATGGCCTCGTCGCTGAACGGACGCTCGGTGAATTCGCCCACGATCTCGCCCCGGTTCATCACCACGATGCGGTCACACAGGCCCATCAGTTCCTCGATCTCGGACGAGATGAGCAGCACTGCGCCACCGTCGGCGGCCAGCCTGTCGGCCAGCGCGTAGATCTCGTACTTCGCGCCGACATCGACGCCGCGTGTCGGCTCGTCGAGGATGAAGAAGCGCGGGTCGGCCATCAGCCACTTGCCAATCACCACCTTCTGCTGGTTGCCGCCCGACAGCGACTTGGCCGGCTGGACCGCGATGTCGGACGCCTTCAGCTGCACCTTGTCCCGCATGTTCTCGGTCGCATCGCGCAGTGCGGCGCGGTCGACGGCGGCGACGGGCATCCGCCCGAAATCGTCGATGGTGACCAGCGAAAGGTTGTCGGCCACGGGCATTTCCATCATCAGCCCCTCTTCGCGTCGGTTCTCGGTGACGAAGGCCATACCGCGCGCGATGCGATGGCGGGGACCACCGTCCAGCACGCTGCCGGATAGCGAGACCTCGCCGCGCTCATGCGGGTCCAGCCCGAACAGGATACGGGCCAGCTCGCTGCGTCCCGACCCCATCAGGCCGAACAGGCCAAGGATCTCGCCGGCGCGCACCTCAAGCCCCACGTTCTCGATCACGCCGGGCTGGCTCAGCCCCCGGGCGGACAGTACGACCTCTCGGCGCGGGGTTCCGGTGCGGTCGGGAAACAGGCCCGACAGTTCGCGTCCGATCATCGCGCGGATCATCTTGGGGATCGGGAAATCGGCCGTCGCGCCCTCGTCCACCAACCGCCCATCGCGCAACACCGCCAACCGATCGCAATGAGCTGCCACGTCGCCCAGAACGTGGCTGATGAACACCACCGTCTTGCCGCTGGATTTCAGCCGGGCGATCACGTCGAACAGCCGCCGCGTCTCGCGCGGGGTGAGCGATGTGGTGGGCTCGTCGAAGATGATCAACTCGGCCTCGCGGTGCAAGGCCTTGGCGATCTCGACCAGTTGGCGTTCACCGGGCGACAATTCCTCGATCAGCGCATTGGGCGCGGCGTCGAGCTCCAGAAGCGCCAGAAGTTCCGCCGCCCGCGCGTCGATGGCGCGCCTGTCGATCAGGCCGAAACGTTTAGGAAAGCCGTCGACGAACAGGTTCTCGGCTATGGTTAGGTTGTGGAACAGGTTGAGTTCCTGGTGAATGAAAGCGATGCCCGCCTCTGTCGCGTCGACCGCGTCGCGGGGGGCATAGTCGGCCCCCTTCCACAGCATCCGCCCCGAACTGGGCGGCAGCACGCCGCCGATCATGTTCATCAGGGTGGATTTCCCCGCGCCGTTCTCTCCGACAAGGCCCAGGACAACGCCCTTCGGAATGTCGAGCGTGACGTCCTGTGTGGCAGGGATGCCGAAGAAGTCGCGTGACAGGTTCTCCAGCCTCAGCAGCGTGGTCATCACGTTCGCTCCTGTATCAGACGGGTGCGCAGCACGTTAAGGATCGCCGCCGCCAGGATCACCGCCCCCTTGACCATGTCGATGACGAAAGCCGACAGGTTCATCAGGTTCAGGGTGTTGGACAGCAGCACGAAGAAGAACACGCCGAACACGGTCCAGATGATCTTGCCCCGTCCGCCGAACAGGCTGGTGCCGCCGATCACGACCGCGCCCACGACATCAAGCAGGAAGGCCCCCTCGCCCAGCGTCGGACGCCCCGCCTCCAGTCGGGCGGAATAGAGGATCGAGCCGGCGGCTGCGCAAAGGGCAGAGATCACAAACACCGTCACGATGACCCGGCGCACCGGGACGCCCGAGATTTCAGCGGTCTGGCGGCTGGCGCCGACGGCATAGACGTAGCGGCCGAACACCGTGCGCGACATCAGCAGGTGCGCGGCGATGGTGATGCCCAGCGCGATGATCATCGGGTAGGTGATAAAGCTGTAGATTTGCCGCCGCGGTATCTTCGGGTCGTCCTGCGGCCCGATGTACAGCGAAACGATGTCGCCCTTGCCGAGCTTTACATAGGCGTCTGGCAGCGGGCGGATGTTCTCTGACTGGGTCAGCCAGATGGCGAAGGCGCCAATGGCGATCAGCCCGACCAGCGTGACCATGAACGGCGGCATGTTCAGCATCGACACCGAAAGCCCATTCAACAGACCAATCAGCGCGCCCGCCAACAACATCATCAGGATGCCCAACCAGACACCGCCGGTCAGCCCGTTGAAGGCACCGCCCTCTTCGCCGATCAGCAGCCCCCAGATCGGCGCATTCGCCAACACGCTGGACGAGCCCGACGTCGCCAGCAGCGCGCCGCCCAGCGCCGAGGTCAGCCCGATCACGGCCCCTTGGCTCAGGTCGATGCCACCAATGGTCAGCACAAAAGTCTGCCCGATGGCCACCACCAGCAGCGGCCACATGTTCGACAGAAGGTTCGACAGGTTGGCCGGGTTGGTCAACGTTGGCAGGAACGGCACAAGAGCCAGAAAATAGGCGAGCGACAGGTAGAGAACGAAGAAATCCGAAAGGATCAGGTCGCCCACCTTGCGAGAGGCGCCGTGGAACCGGGACGCGCGCACGCGCGCGCCGCGGTCGGTTTGCAACGACGTGACGGTCATGGCCGCACCGCCCCGGCACGCACCGGTGCGACGCGACACCATGGCAGTGTGGCCACGCCCATCATTTGTTGAGGAACCCTTCGGACAGCAGGACACAGCCCCACATGTCCATTTCACGTTCGCCGATATTGTCGGCGTTCAGCGCGAAACCCGGATCCTCGATCACCTCGTTCGGCGCGTATTCGCCCTCGTCGATGGCCGCGAGGATCGCGTTCAGCGCCGCCTCGGCCTCGAAATACAGGTCCTGCACGCCGGTTGCGTCGACATAGCCGTCCTTGATCAGCTGGCACGCCGTCGCGTCGCCGTCCAGGCCTCCCATCACGACATGGCCGTCCTCGCCGCGGGGCATCCACATGCCGCGCGGTTCGAACACCGAACGGATGGTGGGGAACAGGAAGTCCGACGAGGTGAAGACAAGGTCGATCTCGGGGGTCGCGGTCACTGCAGCCTCAAGGTTGGCAAGCGCCGTCGCCGCGTCCCATTCCGAAGCCACCTCGATCGGGGTCTCGAACCGGTCGGCGTGCTTTTCGATGGCGTTGTAGAAGCCGTCCTTGCGGCCGACCGCGTTCGGGTCGCCAAGGTCCCCCACCACGATCAGCGGTTGAAGCATTTCGCCTTCGGGCGCTTCCGCCAGCGCCTTTTCGACAAGGAAATCGACCGCCTGCTCGGCGATGGTTTCGTTGTCGGCGACCACGATGATGCCGGCCGACAGGTCGGACGGCGGGCGGTTGAACACCGCGATCGGGACGTCGTTATCCTGCGCCTCGCCCACGATGGTCACGGCGCTTTCGCCGTCCTGCGGAATGATGATGATCCCGTCGACGCCCTGCGCGATGCAGTCGCGCACCTGTTCAAGCTGACGGTTTGCGTCCTCGTTGGCGTTGCGCTCGATCACCGTGTGCCCCTGCTCCTGAAGCGTGGTGGTGATGGCCTGATGGCCGGCGACCCAGAACTCGGTTTCCAGATCCTGGAACGCAAAGCAGACAGTCGCCGCCTGCGCGCCGCCGGATAGGGCCACCGTGGCCCCCAGCGCCGCTGCTCCGTATCGTAGTGTCCGTTTCATTGTCTTTCCTCCCTTTGGTTTACGTTTCAGAGGCTTAAGCCTCGTCCGGCTTGCAGATGTCCTTGACCGACGCCAGCACGGCGTCGGGGTCGAAAACCCGGTCCAGCCAGCCGTCGCGAAAGATGAGCGGCTTGGCGTTGTCGATGGCCTTCAGCGCCCCGTCCGAAAACTTGCCTTCGGGAAAGATGCCAAAGGCGATGGACAGTTCGATGTTCAGATGGCCCAGCATGAAGTCGTGCGCCGCCTGTTCCGGCACGCCGCGGCGCACCGCCTCGTCGGTGGCCTCGCGCAGGGCCAGCGCCAGTGTCGCTCCCACGGTTTCCGACAGCGCCGGTTCAAGGATCGCCATCTGCTCGACTGTGACGCGGTGCGAACGCATGACCGGGGCGTAGATCTGCTTGGCCACCGCCTCGCACTTGGCATAGTGGTCTTCAGGCCCCTGCATCAGGGCGCAGACAATATGCTGCTTGGCCTTAACCCCGCCGAAGAAGTCCAGACGGTCGTCACCCTCTTCGTCGTTGAACAGCGGCGGGTGGCAGGGGTGCGTAACGAAATACGAGATGTCATCGCGTTTCGGCAGTTCGCCTGCATGCGGCGCGGCGGCGTCGAGCATGACGACAGAGGTGCCGCTGTCCAGCCCGCCGACGATCTGGTGCGCGACCGATCCGATGGCCCGGTCCGGCACCGCCAGCACAACCACCTCGGCGCGCGACAGCGCCTGCCCGTGCTCCATGCAGTCGAGCCCGGTCGCGTCCTTAAGACGCTTGCGACCGGCCTCGGTCACCTCGACCGGGGCAAAGTTGGCGCCCGCAGCCTGAAGGTTGGTGGAAAGGCGGACGCCCATCTTCCCCCCGGCCCCGAGCAAAGCGATTTTCGTCATGTCATGCCTCCCGGGCCGCCGGCCCTCAGATCGGTGAAGAGTTCCGGCGGCCCCATCTGGCCGCCCTTAAGCGCGATCTCGATCCCGTCGAGGGCCGGGTCGTCGGAATGTCCGCGCAGCAGCGCGACGCCGGGCGCAATGGGCGCGGTGGCGGTCAGCGCCCACAGACCCAGCCCCGCTGCACCGCGGCTGGAGGTGTCACCGCCCGCGATCCCAACGCGACGCAGGCCCGCCCGGGCCGCCAGATCGCGCAGCAGGCCACCCAGCGTTTCGCCCAGCCGGTCGTTCAGCCTGGTTGCGCCCACCCGGTCCGCCACCGTGCGAAAGGCCGCGATGGCGGGATCGTCCGGGCCGCGGGCAGTGGCGATCAGCGGACTTTGCCCCCGGTCCAGCGCCGCCAGCGCGGCCCGCGTGGCGCGGTCGGTTTCTGCACGCAACGCGGCGGTGTCGGCGGTGGCGGTCGCGTCGAAGGCAATGGCGTCGAACCCGTTTGTCTCTGCGTGGGCGATCTGACCGGCCGTGACGGGCGCGCAAGAGCCGGAGACCACGGCGATCCGGTCCACAGGCCCGGCGGGCGCAGGCCGGGGTGCGTCTGCCAGCCAGCCAGCCTGCCGCCATGCGGCGATCAGGGCGTACTCCACCCCCTGCGAACCGATGACGAACCCGCCCTCGCCACAGGCGCCCCAAACGACTTCCCCAGACCGTGTCAGCGTTTCCGCATCGACCACGTCCAGTGCGACGATGTCGTTCGTCCGTGCCGCGTCCTTGAACGTCTCTGGCCCCTGCCCGGCCTTCAGTGCACGCAGATCGACAAGGCCCACGCCCACGTCTGTCTGCCGCGCGATGTGCAGGCGCACGTCGGCCTCGTCCATCGGGGTGGCGGGATGCACCGACATGGTCGGATGCCGGTCCAGCCGCACGGCCTGACCGTCCGCTAGGGCGAACAGGGTGCCGAAAGCCTGCCAGCGCCCGATCTCGGGCGCCGCGACCAGCAGTGGCGCCACCTCTCCGGGATGCATCGCCAGCCCGGCGGCGTGCCCGATGGAGCCCAGGCGCGGGGCGCTGTCGAGGGTGGAGCAAATCTTGTAGTGCAGGATCGGCGCGCCGGTGCCGCGCAGCATCGCGAAGGCCGAGGGCAGTTCGGCGTCCATCTCTTCAGGCGTCATCGCGCGGCTTGCGCCGGCCAGACCGATGGCGCGGATCCCGTCGAACCGAGACAGCCGATCCGCGTCGGGTGGCTCAAGAAAAAGCACTGCGGGCAACCCAGCGAAGGTCATGACCTCCATCACCGCCGCCGCGCCGGTGAAGTCGTCGCCATACCAGGCGACAATGGGGCCGTCTGGCAACGTCACTTACGCGGCTCCAGCGCGCGGGCAAGCGCGGGCGACCGTCTCGCCGCGTCCCCGAGCGTTTCGCCCAACATCGCGGCCTCCCACGACGCTCGCAGGCTCTCGACGCCCGCAGCCGGCCCCTCGGGGTGCGCCATGATCCCGCCGCCCGCCGCATAAATCAAATCGGGTGATCCAAGCCTCCGGTAGGTCTCGGGCGGCTGCGTCACCCCCTGCCCGGACGAGAACACCGGCATCGCGATGCAGGGCTTGTCGTGCCAGATCGGCGTCAGGCAATCGCGAGCCGACGCGACAACGCTGTCGTCGGTTTCGCTGAACTTGTTCGCCAACCCGTTGACATGCATGTGGTCCGCCCCGGCGATACGCCAGAACTTGGCCCAAGCCGGGTAGGAGAAGCCTAGCATCGGATGGCGCGAGAGGGCGCCCCAGCCATTGCGGTGCGCGTGGATCGGCAGGCGGCAGTCGCGCCGAAGGGCGGTGAAACCTGCAAGGCCGACGCTGTTCAGGCTGACCATCACGCAGGTCCCGCCAAGGCTTTCGACCAGGTCGTGGCGACGGCGCATCTCGTCCACCTCGCCGGTGATGTTGAAGGCGAACATCACCTTCCGCCCGGTGCGATCGGCGTGACGGTCGATCACCTGCATAACGGCGCGGGCCCGGTCCTCGAACGGACAGGTGGTACCGTCGGCCTGCAACTCGTCATCCTTGATGAAGTCGATCCCCGCCCCGCACAGGAGGTCGGTCAGCTCTGCCGTCTCGTCTGCAGTAAAGCCCACGGACGGCTTGATGATGGTGCCGATCAGCGGACGGTCTGCCACCCCGGTCAGGCGGCGCGTTCCCTCGATCCCGAAGCCGGGGCCGGCATAGGCGTCGCCGAAGGCGCGCGGCAGACGGATGTCGTCGATGCGAAGGCCGGAAAACTGTTTTAGTTCAAACAGGTTCCCCGCAACGGTCGCCATCAGGTTGGGCAGAGAGGGTCCGATATTGGCCAGCGGCCAAGATAGCGTGACGCGCGCCCGGCGGTACGGGCCCGGCCCGGCCGCGCCGGGCAGCGAGGGGTCGGGGACCTCTTCGGTCACGTCCAGCCGTTCGACCCGCGCGGCGGACCGCGCCTTGAGCTCCGGTGTCTCGCCCGGCACCGGTACGAAGGTGCCCGACGACTGCTCGCCCGCCATGGCGGCGGCCGCGTCCTCGGGCGGCACGGCCGTTTCGATCAGGTAATCGGCCTCGAACCGGTCGGTCATCGCGCCTGCTCCGCGAAGGCGTCCAACACAATGGTCTCGCCGGTTTCGGCAGAGCGGTAAGCCGCCAGCGCCATTGCAAGCGTAGCCAGGTTGTGTGCGCCGGACGGCTGCGGGTCTTCCTTGCCGTCCAGCACCCGAACAACGTGCCGCTCGAACGCCGCGACCGAATCCTGCACCGCGTGCCAAGGCTTCTCGCCCCAGACCGGCACCCCAGGCTCGACACTCCGGCTGTCCAGTTTACCGTCCTTGTGCAGGTTCAAAGTGTAACCGGCCGTCAGGTCCAGCGTGCCCTCCGGCCCCTCGACGCGGATCATTGTCTGCGGGAAGGGATCGGGCACCTCGACAGAGTAGAAAGAGCAGTCGACCGACACCACCGCACCGCTTTTTTGGCGCAGGGTCGCCAGGAACATGTCCTCGCCCGCGATCCCTGGTTTCATGCTTTGCGTCCGACAATGCAGGTCGGCGCTGTCCCCGAACAGGAAGCGCACCACGTCGAACAGGTGCAGCCCCACATCCATCAGCGCGAACTGCTCCACCTCGGCTAGGTAGGGCTGGCCGGCATAGACATCGTAGCGATGACGAAAACTGATGCGGGCAAAGGCCGGGTCGCCGATAGCCCCCTCGGCCAGCGCGTCGCGCAACGCGATCAGCGGTAGCTCCCAGCGGAAGTTCTCATGCACGAACAGCGGCTTACCCGCATCTTCGCCAGCCTGGACCATGGCGCGGGCATCGGTCAGCGTTTCGGCAAATGGCTTCTGGCAGATCGTCGCGGCGCCGTGGGCGAAGGCCAACTCGACCAGCTTGCGGTGCGACGGAACGGTGGTGGCCACATCCACGAAATCCGGCCGCATCTCGCCCAGCGCCTGCTCTGCATCGGTGAACACGCGGCCGATCCCAAAGCGGTCGGCCATCGCCTGCGCCTTGCTTTCGTCCAAGTCGCAGACCGCGACGATTTCGGCGCCTTCGGCGTCGGCCCAGCCGTTCATGTGGTTGCCGGCGAAAAAGCCGCAGCCGATCAGCAGCCCACGGTGGGTCATTGCGTAACTCCGTCATGAAAGGCGATGTCATAGGGTGCCAGAGTGACCGGCCCGTCCGACAGCGGAGCGTCGTCCAGCCAGAGGGGATCGCGGGCGGCCAGCATGTCGGCCGCGCCAAGGCGGCGGACCGGCCCCGCGTCGAGCGTCTGCGTCGTGTCCGACAGGTTTGCGGACAGCCCGCTCAGGCCCGGCCCGGTGGCGGTCACCGTGACCAACCCGCCGGGGACCGCACCCAAGACAGTCGCGTCGCGCCCGGCGAGCGTGGCCAGCGCACGAACAACATGGAACAGCGGGACCACCTCGGCACCGTGGGTTAGGCCCAGCGCACCCGCGGCCATGGCCGGCGCGAACGAGACGATCCCGCCGCGCACCGCGCAGGCGGCATAGCCCACGGCAAAGGCGGCAGCGAACAGGCCGCGCTGGCGCGGATCGTCCATGGCCATCTCGATCCGGACACCCTGCGGATTCGGGACCACGCCCGCGCCATAGGGGTTGCTGCGCATCCCGATCGAGGCAAGACCCAGCCGCACCGGCCGGTCCCCCGCGTGCGACCGCGCCGATGCGAAGACCGCCGGCAGCGCCTCGAGCGTTTCCAGCACCGCGCGGTCGCTGGCGTCATGGACAAGGGCGGTGGTGCCGAAGGTCACGAAATCGCTGTCGAAGGCGGGCGGACAACGGTTGAACTCGGTGAAATTGGTCAACACGCCTCCGCCGATCTGGGCGTCCGGAAAGGCCGCACGAGCCATGACGGCCGCATCTTCCGGCGTCGGCCCGTCCGGCCAAGGGCCTTCAGGCTGGATCGAGCCGAGGTAGGGTTCCGGCAGGACTATCACCCGGTCAGGGACGAACCCGGCCGCTTTGGCGGCCCTTGCAGTGGCGGCCAGTGCATCGGCGCCGGCTTCTTCGGGCAGAATGATCTCCAGGCTGCGTTCTGTGGCAGATGGCAAGGCGGGCGGAAAAGCCGCGCCAGCATGCAGGCGCAACTGCACCGCGTCAAAGCAGATATGGGCCAGCGCCGCCGGCAACGGCGCATCCGACAGCGCCGGTTCCATGGCGCAGTCGACCCCAGGCATACGTTCGGTGGCAGCCGGCACATCGCCCCCGGCGGATCGCGGTGCCCGGCGCGTGCAGGACAGCTGAACGGTCTGGTGGATCGTGTCTCCGGCGGCGACGATGAAGGGGCGCGGCGCGCCGAGGGGACGGCAGTAGGTCTTGAACGAGGCGTCGGTCCAGTTGCGCTGGTCCTCCATCTCGAACACCTCGCCATCAAAGGTCAGAGTCACACCGACTCCGTGGACGGAATGCGACATCCCGGCGATGTCAAAGGCCGGCTGGCCAGGGGAAATCAGCTCGGGGAAGGTTAGCGTCTCGGAGCTTCCGTCAGCATGGGTCACCTGCACCGACGCGCCCGCGACACCGTCCAGCGGGTGCAGCAGGATGAACCCAGCGCGGTTGACGCAGGTTTCGCGTTTCGCGGTCAGGTGCAGGTCGGCGGTCAGTTCGGCCGCATCGCCCCTTGCACGGGCGGTCACACGAAGCGTGCCGTCGAAATCACCCGCCGCGAACGCGCAGTGGTAGTCTGCTCTGTCCGGGTCCGTTTCCGCCGACTCCGACGTCACCGTTCGCGATGCGGTCGCCCAGTCGGCATCGCGGATCGGCATGTCGATCCCGCGCACGACCTCGACCCCATCGAAGGTCACACGGCCTAGGGCGCCCTGCCCGGCCTCAAACGACAGCGGCCCGGCCATCAATCGGTGCGTCGTAGGTGGCGCATCGTCGGTGCCGAAGACATCAATGGAATGGCGTGGCGCTGTCGAACCCGTCAAAGTCACCTCCCTCCCTGTCGGCGCGACGAATCTGCTGTTCAACTACGCTCCAACTGGTATGATCTGTATGTCACATAATAAGTCGGTTGGCAACCCCGCGGCAGGCAAGTCTGGTAGGATCAACTCAACCAATGTGCGGGCATGCGCCCTTAAAGTTGGCAAAATCGGGCCGTACCACTGGGGCTTATGCGGGGTGACCTGCGTCGAACCGGGGAGGGTGCACCGGACGGTTGCGGCGCGGCTAAAAACGACGCAGTAGCTGCCGGAAAACTGTGTGAATGGGTTGTGGGTACCGGGGAACGAGGCGATGTCACAAGCAAACGAACCGATCAAACGTCGCAAGCTGTCGGACGAGGTGCAGGAACGGCTGCTGGCGTTGATCCGGTCGCAGAAACTCAAGCCCGGTGCGCCCATTCCGTCGGAACGCGAACTGATGGCCGAGTACCAGGTCGGTCGCCCGGCGATCCGCGAGGCGATGCAGAACCTGCACCGCATGGGCCTGATCGAGATCAAGCACGGCGAGCGTCCGCGCATCAGCGAACCATCGCTCCAGGCACTGGTCGAGCCGATGGCGCTGAGCATGCACCATCTGCTGACGCACTCCAGTTCGACGATGGAGAATCTGAAGGAAGCGCGGCTGTTGTTCGAGATCCAGATGGTCCGCATCGCCGCCACCCGGCGCACCGACGCCGACGTGCAGCTTCTGCGCGAGGTTCTGGCAAAACAGGAAAGCCTGCGATCGGAACCCGAAGGCTTCTTGCAGCATGACGGCCTGTTTCACTGCCAGATTGCCGAGATCAGCGGCAATCCCCTGTTCGCTTCTGTATCGAGCGCGATCTTCGACTGGCTGGCGCAGTTCCATGTGGAACTTGTACGCCACCCCGGTTTCGAGCAGCTGACGCTGGACGAACATGCCGAGATCCTAGAGGCGGTCGCGGCACAGGATGCGGACGCGGCAGAGCGGGCGATGTCCGACCACCTGACCCGCGCGAACCGGTTGTATCGTCAGGACCACGCCCGCTGAAGATGTTACCGGGTGCAGTCCGACGAATTCGAAATTGTTTCTACGAGGACAGGAGCGCTGCCCCTTACACTGCGCAAAGACTGCACCACACGGCGAGAGCGGCGGCGCGGTTCTCTTTAAATTGGGCCCTGGAGAAGAGGCTGCGCTCCGAGTTGAAAGCGTTGCCGACCGCAGCGTGAACGGCTGCGGATTTCCGTAGACCTCGCATCCGCGGAAAGCGCTGCATGGCCCGCTCTGCCACGCTCAACCTGAATCCTTCTGACAAAGCCTTCCAGAGAACATCGGTGAACGGGTCGGGCCCAGTTTTCGATGGATCATGCAGCTGGGTGATGGTATTCTGCAACCTGTGGTATATCCCCTTCTCGGCTGAGAATTGTCGGCGGCTGAACGCCGCCATGGTATGCCGCCCCTCAGGGCACCACCAACTTTTGTGCGTTTCTCAGAGCCACCTGCCGCCAACCACTGACTTCCTCATTCTTGGAAGGAACCGCCAAGAGAAGCCGCGCTTAAAAAGTTGCGGTTTGGTAGTGCTTTGATTGAAGTGGGAACGGCCAAATCAGGGCTGCTCCACTCGTTAGCGTTCAGGTCTCAAGGATGCTGGGCGATCGGAGCACTACGGTGAAAAGGGAGTAAGTAAATGGCAGTCAGATACATTGGAACAGACTTCGACGGCGTCGATGTGGATGCCAACTCAGACCTGTGGGTCCTTCGTGAAGGATTTACATTGTCAAATGTAGCGGATGCCTTCGACTTTCTAGGGTTTTTCAGTGCAACTCTGGTGATCGACGGCACGATTTACAGCCAGACCGACGCCGTCGACTCGGATGCTGGCTCATCAGGCAATACCGTTAACGTGGGAGCCACCGGCAGTGTGTTAGGCGACAGTGACGGAATCGAGATGGGGGGCGTCAATCACGAGGTCTTCAACTACGGAGAGGTAACCGGCCTAAATGATCGTGCGATCCAGATGATCGGCGATGGGGGCAAGATCCTGAATGCCGGGACGGCATATGGTCAAAGCGATGGAATTTCGATGGAGGGCGACAATAATCTCCTGACCAATACCGGACTTATAGCCGGGGAGTTCGACGGGGTTAACCTCGACGGAACTGGTTCAAAGGTTTACAACTCTGGCGAAATCACCGGGGATCGCAATGGGTTTGAATTCAATACTCTTGCAGGTGAAGTCAATACCCTAGAGAACGCAGGTATTATTGCTACGACAGGAGTCTCGGGGGATGGCGTCCGAGGCGATTTCGGCGACGAGACCGTGATCAATTCAGGAACTATCTTGGGAGATGTCGTTCTTGGGGCCGGCATGGACATTTTCGATGGCCGCGGCGGTTTCGTGTCCGGGTGGGTCGACGGTGGCGCAGACAACGATGTCTTCATAATTGACGATACAAATGCCCGACTTTACGAAGCGCCCGGTGGTGGTGTGGACACGGTTGAGAGTCAGGCCGATTTCGCCCTTGGCGACTTCATAGAAAACCTCACTCTTCTGGGCGCCTCGGACATCGACGGGACCGGCAATAGCTCTCGCAATATCATGGCGGGCAATGTCGGGGACAATGACCTGTCGGGCGAAGGCAGCCGCGACACGATCGACGGCGGGATGGGCGACGACACCGTGGACGGCGGGCGCGGCGACGACGTTCTCGACGGCGACGCTGGGAACGACGTTCTGCTGGGCCGGAGCGGCGTAGACATCATGGACGGCGGCGAGGGCGACGACCTGTTGGCAGGCGGCCTAGGCGACGACATCATGAATGGAAACGACGGCGACGACACGCTGAAAGGTGGCGAGGGCGCTGACACGATGACCGGCGGTGCGGGTCAGGACAATTTCGTTTTCACCCGCGTGTCGGACAGTGACGGCAGCGGCAGCGACGTGATCACCGATTTCACGCCGGGACAGGATGTGCTGGACTTTTCGGGCATGCTGACGGGGCAGTTCGACCTTTCGATCCTGGGTTCCTACAGTGGGACCGGCCCCAGCATCCGCACCTACGTAAACACGTCGGGTGACACCGTCGTTTTTGCCGATACGAACGGCGATGGCGTGACGGACATGCGGATCGAACTGGACAACGTGACCGGCGTGACCGAGAGCGATTTCCTTCTCTGAGCATTTGGGGCCGATGCCTCAAGATGACGGAGCCTTGGCTCCTTCCAACCGTCGAAGCAGGTTGCGCACATTCGAGACCTGCCAGCGGCCGTCTCGTCGCGTTCGGATGCCCTGTTCGTTCAGGGCGTCCATTATCTGCCGGAGCGAGGTGCAACCTCCTGCCGGAAGATCTAAGATGACCGGCTGAAGGCTCATGGCGAACTCGTCGGCATTGGTGGCCACAGTCTCCCTGAGGGCCTCCTCGCCTCACAGTTAGGCGGCAAGACGTCTACAAATCTAGGGGCACCTCAGGATGTGCCTGGTCATCGCCGTACGCTAGTGGCATGCCCTGCTCTGCACCCGATCACCATGGGACAGTCGCCCCGTCGTAATTGATATGCATGCCGCTTTGCTCGGGCGTTGCGTTGGCTATGACCTGGCGCAACTGCGTCACGGACTCTTCGGGCAGCAATTCGCCCGCATAGTCGGTCATGCGTGTCTGGACAAGGCCCGGACGAAGGGCGAGGCAGATGCAGCCCCATGGCTTCCACTCTGCCGCCAACGAGCGCCACAGTTGGTTCAACGCGGCTTTCGAAGCGCGGTAAACGAACTGGCGTTTGCCGGTGTAGGTGCCGTTCGACGCCGCAAGGCTGGAGATCTCGACCAGCGTCTTCTTCTCGCCGGCCTTCAGGTTTTCTTCGATCAGCGTGGCAAGCCGGAACGGCGCCCAGGTGTTGGTCAGCATCATCCGCTGCCAGTGCGCCTCGTGGATCTCTTCCGGCGCAAGCTGCTGGTCGTCGCCATAGCCCGCGTTCATGATCGCCACGTCGATGGCATGGCCTTTCAGCCGGGCGGCGACGTCGGCGACCGAGGCTTCGTTCAGCCCGTCATAGCGCAGCTCGCGGGTGCCGGGGCCGAGGTCGACGATGTCCATCGGCTTGAACGGCGTGCGGTTGGCGGCAAGCACCTCCCAGCCCTCGGCGGCGTATTGGCGGGCAAATTCCAGCCCGATGCCACGGTTGGCGCCGGTGATCAGAACGGTAGGCATCACTTCATTCCTTTCGCGAGGACGATCACCACGGGACATCCAGCCCGTCGTAGCCGACGATCCGGCCGGCATCCGCAGGGGTCAGCCCTTCGACAACACGCTTCATACCGGCGACGCTTTCCTCGACCGCAAGCCCCTGCCCGCCTGTCATTTCGGTCGCCACGAAGCCGGGGCGCAGCAAAACGCAGGTCAGTCCCTCGGGCTCCCACTCCAGCGTCAGAGCGCGCCAAATGGCGTTCAACCCGGTCTTCGACGCGCGGTAACTGAACTGCTTGCCCCAATCGTTCGCCTCGATGGAACTCATCAGGCTCGACATCGCGGTGACGATGCGTTTTTCGCCCGCCAGCAGGTTCGGTTTCAGCGCCGTGGCCAGCGCGAGCGGGCCGAAGGTGTTGGTGCCGACGACCTTCAGGAACTCGTCCTTCGTGACCTCGGCGGGCTTTGCCTCGAGGTTGATGGCGATGCCCGCATTGGCGATCAGCACGTCGATGGGGCGCCCGTTCAGCGAATGAACCAGCGCCGCGATCGAGGCGGGGTCGGTCACTTCCAAAGGCAGAACCTCTGCCCCGTTGGCGCGAAGCGCGTCGGCGGCTTCGGGGCGGCGTGCGGTGCCGATGACCTCCCAGCCGTCGGCGGCGAATTGTCGGGCAAGCTCTAGACCGATGCCCCGGTTCGCGCCCGATATAAGGATGGTGGCCATCCGGTGCCTTTCGTCCTGTTGCGTCGTTCCGCGCGGCCGCGTCTGATTCGACGGTTCCGCGAATTTGGTGTGTCATCGGTATTCCGATGTCATACCAAACCACAAGGCGAGCCATCGGCCAGAGACGTTCCACATCGCCCAAGCGCACAATCGCAAGGCACTTTGATACGGCTCTGGCCGGTTGTGCAGCGAAAACGGGCACAAGGCCGGGATCTTCCGGTGTGCAGCTGGTATGCCAAATTCTTTCAGCGCACCTTTTACAACAGACCCCCGTTTTAACGACATTATTCCGGATAAGTGAATGGCAACCGTATCGCATCTGCGCACCGTGGACCCCGCTCCCTCGGGCGCGCCGCAAACCCTGATCGAACTCGCCCACGCCGGGGTGACATTCCGCACCCGGACCGGCGAAGACCTGACGGCGGTCGAGGACTTTAACCTGCGCATTCAGGACGGTGAGATCGTGTCGCTTGTCGGGCCCTCGGGCTGCGGCAAGTCGACGGTGCCGCGGATGCTGGCCGGGCTTCAAGAGCCGACCAACGGCGACATTTGGATCGGTGGCGGAAAGCGGCGGCGGGGGTTCTCGCAGGTCGCCATCGTGTTCCAACGCCCGACGTTGCTGCCTTGGCTGTCGGTGCTGAGGAATGTGCTTTACCCCGTGCGCGCCCTGCGCCGAACGACCGCCGACGACCGTGCCCGCGCGCAGACACTGCTTGAGATGGTCGGGCTTGGCGACATGGGTGGCCGGATGCCCCACGAACTGTCGGGCGGCATGCAGCAGCGCGCGTCCATCGCGCGGTCGCTGATCCTCGATCCGAAGATCCTGCTGATGGACGAGCCCTTCGGCGCGCTCGACGCGCTGACCCGCGAGGACCTGCAACTGGACCTGCTCGACATCCATGCCTCCACCGGCAAAACGATCCTGCTGGTTACCCATTCGATCAACGAGGCGGTGCTGTTATCGGACCGCGTCGCGGTGATGTCCGCCCGTCCCGGTCGCCTGCAGGACCTGATCGACATCGACATCCCGACACCGCGAACCCACGAAACCTCGGCACATCCTGCGTTTCACGACTACACCCGCCGGATCCGCGACAACATCTTCGGACCGAACGCAAGGAGCCACGCATGAGCCCCGCCGCCCGGAAAATCGTTCTGCCGATCTTCGCCTTCGCCCTGTTCATCAGCCTTTGGGAACTTATCAGTCGCTCACTGGAAATCCCGGTCTACCTGCTGCCCTCGCCCAGTGCGATATGGGAGGGCGGCGCGAAGCTGGGCACGACGCTGTTCACCAACACCGCCGTGACCTTGAAGACGATCCTTCTGGGCTTTGCCCTATCCTGTGCTGTTGGCATTCCGCTGGGAGTGCTGGTGTCCGTCAACCGCCTGACGTCCGAGGCGATCTACCCGCTGATCGTGTTCCTGAATGCGATCCCGATCATCTCTATCGCGCCGATCCTTGTGGTCATCTTCGGCACGGACGAGACGACGCGGCTGATCATCGTAACGCTGACCGCCTTCTTCCCGATCATGGTGGCAACGGCGACAGGGATCATGGACACGCCGCAAGAGATGCTGGACCTGTCCCGCGTCGCGGGCGCCGGTCCTCTGACCGAGATCCTGACGATCCGCCTGCCCCACGCGGTGCCGTTCATTTTCGGCGGCCTGCGCATCGGCGTGACGGTGGCGGTGATCGGCGCCGTGGTGGCAGAATTCGTCAACGCCAACCGGGGGTTGGGTTATCTCGTGACGTCTTCCACTGCGCAGTTCGCGATCCCGACGGCGATGGCCTGCGTGGTGATGCTCGCGGTGGTATCGGTGATCCTTTACGAAGCGGTGAACTGGACCCACCGGCTGCTGTTCGGATGGTCGTTGCGGAACGATCCGGGGAAATAGGCCGGCGCGGTCCTCAAAGAACGCCGGGCCAAGAAGGCGGCCCGGCGAGGCACGGCGGCTTTGGGCGGTGATACCGCGCGAGCGGTGCGTCGTCCCGGCTCAGGCCGCATCCCGGTCCAAGTCCGCATCGGGGTTCAGTTCCTTGACCGTCAGCGAAATCCAATAGGCCGCGCCATGACACAGCGCCTCGTCGTTGAAGTCGTAGTCTGGCCGATGGTTGCTTGTCCATTTCGGGTCGTCGCCGTTGCCCATCATCACGTTGCACCCCGGCCGCTGCAGCAGCATGAAGGCGAAATCGTCGGCTGCGTTGATCGGCGGGTTGTCGGGGTCGACGTTCCCTGCCCCCACCAGCGCCGAGGCGGCGGCGACGGCCTTGTCACGTTCGGCCAGCGTGTTCACCAGCGCAGGATAGCCCCGCTGATAGTCGATGGTTGCCGTGCAGCCCGACATCGCCGCCGCACCCTCGGCCACCTCTATGAGCCGTTTCTCGATCTTGTCCTGCACCAAGGGATCGTGGATGCGCGAGGTGCCGTGGATGCGGATGTCCGAAGGGATCACGTTATTGGCCGTCCCCGCCTCGATCATGCCGATCGACAGTACCGCCGAATCCTGCGCCGAGACGTTGCGCGAGATGATACCGTGAATGCCAAGAATGGTGTGCGCCAAAGGTATGGTCGGATCGGTCCCCTTCTCGGGCGATCCGCCATGCCCGCCGGTGCCGTGCAGACCTATCACCCAGTGATCCACGGCGGCCAGTTGCGGCCCGACACGGGTGACGAACTTGCCCACCGGGATGCCCGGCTTGTTGTGCAGCGAATAGACGGCGTCGCAGGGAAAGCGCTCGAACAGGCCGTCGTCGATCATCGCCTGCGCCCCGGCGCCGCCCTCTTCGGCGGGCTGGAAGATACAGTGCACCGTGCCCCCGAAATCCGGGTTCTCGGCAAGGTAGCGGGCGGCATAGAGCAGCATAACCGTGTGTCCGTCATGCCCGCATCCGTGCATCTTGCCGGGGATGGTCGAGGCATGGGCAAAGGTATTGCCCTCTGTCATGTTCAGTGCGTCCATGTCGCCACGGAACCCGATGGACCGGTTCCCTGGACGTTTGCCACGGATCGAGGCGACGACCCCAGTGACACCCAGCCCCGCCTCGAACGGGATTCCCCACTCGGTCAGCTTGTCCTGCACCAGTTGCGAGGTGCGGAATTCCTCGTAGCTGGTCTCGGGGTGCATGTGAATGTCGCGGCGCAGCGCCGTCATCTCGGCCTCTTGGCTGCGCAGGGTTTTCATCACCTTGTCCAAATCCATACCGTTCTCCTTTCGGGGCTGTCGCGAATGCACGTTTTTTGTGCCGTTCGACCGGAACGCACCGAGCGGGGGCGCCATTCAGTGGACGATACACCATTGGCACTCTACTGGTATGCCATTGCCACACAAGACCCGGCGACGCGAAATCCAAACCCGTAGGAGAGATGAATTGATGAGACGCACCACAACGATTGCATTATGCGGCTTCGCGATTGGCGCTTCGGCCCAGATGGCCGCTGCCGCCGACGCGGTGGATTTTCAGCTCGACTGGACTCCGGGCGGCATTTCGGCGGCCTATTACCTTGGCGTCGAACAAGGCTGCTTCACGGACCAGGACATCGACGTCACCATCTCGCGCGGGTATGGCGCGGCGGACGCGGTCACCAAGGTCGCGACCGGCGTCGCCGATTTCTCTGTCACCGACCTTGGTGTGATCATCGGCACGATTGCCGAAAGCGATGCGCCCGTGAAGGCGATCATGCCCATCGTGTCGCAGTCGCCGATGGCCATCGCCGTCATGGCCGACAGCGAGATCACATAGTTGAAAGACCTCGAAGGTCACTCCATCGCCTCGTCCGTGGGCAACGCCGCGATGGAATTCCTGCCGCTGGGCATGGATGCCGTTGGCGGCGATATGTCCGATGTCGAGATCATCACCGCCGAAAGCTCGGCCCTGACCGGCCTGTTGCTGCAAAAGCGGGTCGACGCACTGGCCAGCTACATCACCTCGGTCAAGCGGATCGAGGCCATCGCAGCCCAGTCGGGACTGGAGGTACGTGGCATCCACTACGGCGACGCGCTGGACATCTACAACGCCTCGATCTTCACCTCTGACGCGATGATCGCCGAGAACCCGGATCTTGTGAAACGGTTCATGGCGGCGGTCGAATGCACCTATGACGCCGCCCGCGCCGACCCGGCGGCGGCGGTCGACGCCATCGTGGCGGGCGTCGAAGGGATGCAGCGCGAGACGCAGACCGACATGGTGCCCTTCTCGTTCGGGTTCGCCTTCGACAACCCGGTGTTCGAGGCCAACGGATACGCCTTCGACATCGACCGCGTCGCTCATAACATCGCGGTGGTCGACAAGGTCACGCCGCTGTCGCGCGACCTGCCCCCCGAGGACGTGGTCTACGTCCCCGCCGAGTAAGTCCCCCGCCGGCGGCGCGCGGTTTTCCCGTTCGTGCGCGGCCGGCCCTGACGATACGGAGTTTCCATGCCGCTTATCACTGCCCGGTCCAACGGTGTCTTCACCATCTCGGCGACCCCATTTTCCGAGGATGGATCGCTAGACCTCGACAGCACCGACCGCCTGACCGACTTCTACGTGAAGGAGGGCGCAAGCGGGCTGACGATCCTTGGCATGATGGGCGAAGCGTCCAAGCTGACGCAGCCCGAGGCTCGGACCTTCGTGGAACGGGTGATTGGCCGTGTGCCGGACCTGCCCGTCGTGGTCGGCGTGTCGGCCTCGGGCCTCGTTGCGATCTCGGAACTGACCAAGGCCGCGATGGACGCGGGCGCGGCTGGCGTCATGGTCGCGCCGCCGCCGTCGCTGACCACCAATGAAACGATCGAGGCGTATTACGCCAACGTCGTCGATGCCATCGGCACCGACGTCCCGCTGGTTCTGCAGGACTTTCCGCTGTCGACCACCGTCCCGAGTTCGACCGCCACCCTTGGGCGCATCTTCGAAGCCCATCCGTCGATCGTGATGCTCAAGCACGAGGACTGGCCGGGGCTTGAGAAGATTTCGGCGCTGCGCAAGGCCGAGGCCGAAGGACGCCGCCGAACCGCCATTCTGTGCGGCAATGGCGGCATGTTCCTGCCCGAGGAAATGGCCCGGGGCGCCGACGGCGCGATGACCGGCTTCTGCTTCCCGCGTATGATGGCCGATGTTTGCAAGCTGATGACCGCGGGCGAGATCGAACACTCGCGCGACATCTTCGACGCCTACCTGCCGCTGGTACGGTACGAACAGCAGCCGGGCGTCGGACTGGCGGTGCGCAAGTACGTGTTCCACGCGCGCGGGGTGATCGCGTCGTCGAAGATCCGCGCGCCCGGTGCGCCGCTCGCCCCTGCTGCGGTGGCAGAGGTCGAGACGCTTATCAAACGGCAGGAAGCGCGGCTCGCGGACCTTTGCGGCTGACCGGGGATCAGGCCCGGCTGGAGTAGCCTTCAAGCTCTCGGTCGGGCATCCACAGGCAGGCCATCAGCGCCACCGCCATCATCAGGATCGCTGGCACCACCAGCGTCCAGGCCGGCCAGCCCGCCCCGCCGTTGCCATCAAGCCCCCCATCAAGTCCCGAGGCCACGGCGGCAAGCCCGGCGGCAGACGCGCCGACCGTCGCGCCCATCGCCCGCATAAAGCCCATCACTCCCAGCGCCGCGCCCATGTTCTCGGGCCGCGCCGCGTTCTGCACCGCCAGCAGGAAGATCGGGTACATGATGCCGACACCGACCCCCAGCGAAAACGACCCGACCTCGACCATCGCAAAGCTTCCGCCAGCGCCGATGACGACCGCCAGCAGAAGACCTCCGACGACCGCGATGCTTGCCCCTGCCAGCATGATCGGACGATAGCGCGGGTCGCGCAGCAGCAGGCGCGGCGGAAGGTACGGGCCCAGCATTACCCCGCTGAGAAAGCCAAGAATCGCTACCCCCGCCTCGGTCGCCGTCATCCCGAAGGCGGAACGCCAGTACAGCGGCAGGTAGATCGCCAGCCCGATATTGGCGCCCTGCGCACAGAACAGCGCCACCGCGTTCAGAAGGATCGTCCGCTCGGTCAGCACGTGAATCGGCACCAGCGGGTCGGCGGCACGGGTCATGCGGTAACCGAAGCCGACCCAGAACAACGCCGCCACGGCCAGGAAGCCCAGCGCAACCACCGCATTCGCGGCCGAGCCCGTCGCGTTGTCCAGCGCGAGTATCGTCGCGAACGTCGCCACAGACAGAAGCCCCGCGCCCAATACGTCGATCTTCCGTGTCCGCCGTGCCGCACCGGTGCGGTCTGCCGTCAGGATCATGACGGCGACCAACGCGCCCAACGGCAGGTTCAGCCAGAAAACCGCGCTCCAATGCAGGTTGTCGGCAAGGATGCCGCCCGCGACGGGCCCAAAGACCGAGGACACCGCATAGATGGTCGAGATCCCGGCGGCGAACAGCGCCCGCTTGCGCATCGGCACAAGGTCGGCGACGACAACGAAGGGCAGCGCGATCAATCCCCCTGCCCCCGCGCCCTGCAACGCCCGCGCCGCGACCAGCAGCGCAAGGTCGCGGGCCAGTGCCGCTGCGACCGAGCCGATGACGAACAGCCCCACCGCGATCAGCAGAGCGCGGCGGCGTCCGTGAATGTCGGCAAACGCGCCAAGGATCGGCGCCGTCGCGGTTGCCGCCATCAGATAGCTGGTGGCGACCCAGGGCAGCAGTCGCCCGCCGCCCAGTTCGGCGGCGATGTCCCCCATCACCGGGCCGATGATCGTCTGTTCCAGCGCGGCAAGGAACAACGCCAGCAGCGCCGCGACAAGCATCAAGCGGCGGCGCTGGGGCATCTCCGTTGGAAGGTCGTCCGTCAAGGTGTCTGGTATCCGGTCAGGTTCTGCGGCCAAGGATATAGTCGATGATCGCATCGCGCACGTGGTCAAGATGCGCACCCATCAGGTCGCGCGACCGCTCGGGGTCGTCACCCGCGACGGCGCGGATAAGCGCAAGGTGCTCTTCGGCGCCGGGCGTGCGGCGATGCGAGATGCGCGCGGTGTTGAACAGGTGCGTCCGACGGCGCAAATCGCGGATCGCGGCCACGATCATCGGATTGCCCGCCGCCTCTGCGATTGTATTGTGAACGAGATCGTCGACGTCCCAGTGCTCCGAGGTGCTGACCTCGGCCGCGTCGCGCAGCGCGATGATTGCGACTTCGACCTTCAGCAACGCCTCGGGCGTGATGCGCCCGGTGGCGCGGCCCGAGACCTCGACTTCGAGGATGCGACGCATGTCCAGAAGGCTGACGTAGTTTTCGACGCTAAGTTCGGCCACGACCAGCATGCGACCCTGCCGGCGTGACACAAGCTGTTCCGCCTCCAGCCGCCCTAGCGCCTCGCGGACCGGGGTGCGCGAGATGCCCAGGACCTCGGCCAGCCGCCGCTCTTGCAGAACCTGCCCCGGCTTCAGCTCACCCGACAGCATCCGGTCAAGGATGCGCCCATAGGCGAAGTCGGCAAGGCTGACGCCCGCCTCTTCCACCGGCCGTTCACGGACTGCGCTTGCGTTCAGATCCTCCATTCTTCGTCGTTCCCTTCCCGGCCAGCGGCACCTGCCGCTCAAAAAAGCGGCAGGTGCCTGTAAGAACCAAATTCGTACTCGCACTGCGCCTTGACGGCTCGCGTACCATCGGTATGCCATTGGAGCACCTATTGGAAGATGTTTCGCGCATGACGCTGCGCGCCCACTTCCCCGCTTCCCACCCGCCGCCCGAACCCGCGGCCTTCCAACGACCGGAGCCTTCACATGGCCATCACGCCCTGGCGCGCAACCTGTATACAAGTCGACAGCAAGCTCGCCTTCCCCGCCGAGACCAAAGAGGCCGCCTGGGCCGTCATCAACGGCAATATCGACGTCGCTCTCGCCGCCATCGAGGCTGCCTGCGACAGCGACGCGCCGCCAAAACTGGTGGTTCTGCCCGAGTTCGTCTTTCAGGGCCCGCAACGCAGCCTGCCCGCAAGCGTCTGGATCGAACGCGCCTGCACCACGATCCCCGGCGCCATCACCGATCGCCTGGCCGAGGTCGCGATCAAGCGCGGCATCTATATTGCCGGCAACCATTTCGAGGTCGATCCGAAGTGGCCCGACCGCTATTTCAACTCCTCCTTCCTGCTGGACCCGAACGGCGAGGTCATCCTGCGCTATCGTCGGATCAACACCGGCAGCTGGACGTCGCCGCACGACATCCTTGACGAATACCGCGCGGCCTATGGCGAAGACGGTATTTTCCCGGTCGTAGACACCGAACTCGGCCGTCTGGCGATCTTTCCCTGCGGCGAAGTCTCGGTGCCCGAGATCACCCGCTCGTTCATGCTGCGTGGCGCCGAGGTCATCCTGCACCCCGACAACGCGCCGGTCAGCACGCTGGCGGATTGCGCGAAGCGCTGCCGCGCGGCAGAGAACATGGTCTACCTGATCTCGTGCAATCTGTCGGGCACCGCGGGCTTTTCAGACACGCTGACCGGCGGGCACTCGATGATCGTCGATTATCGCGGCGACCTGATCGCATTCGAGGAAAGCGACAAGGCGTCGAACGCCTGTTCCGCGATGATCGACGTCGAGGCGCTTCAGGCGGCGCGCCATGACACCGGGATGGCGAACGGCCTGATGCGGTCGCGGTTCGAAATGTACCGCGACTATTACGGCAGCGCCGATTTCTACCCAGCGAACAGTCTGGCCGAGGCCTCTGTCGAGACCAACGACGATTTCGCAGCGGTACATCAGAAAGCGCTGGCGAACATGTCGGCCGCCGGCGTCCTGCGCGACTGACCTCGCTGATAACACCCATCTCGCGGGCGCGCGCCACGGCGCCGCGCCCGCGACACCGGCCAATCGGACGGCCCCTGCTCCCCCTTTACACTCTGAACGAAAAAGCCGGGCGGCGTGAATGCTGCACGGCAGCACCGGACGCGTCGAGATCCGCGAATGTCGCTGGACCGACCGCCAGCTTCACCGCAAGATCGGCCGGTCTTTCGGTTCCTGCGGCAGTGAAGCTCAGCCGCCCCCGCGCAGCCCCGATTCCTTTCCCGCTGCGAGCGATTTTGAACATTGGCCGCCTCGCAGCGCGGAAATTTAAGGCAAATCGCGCATCGCTCCCGTCGCTCCATGCACCGGCCCCGGTTTCCTTTGTGACGTGTTTATTGTTGGCATACCATGTGAATGCCAACTCAAGACCGATGAGAAACCGCCTACATCCGGGCGCCAAACGAGAGGCCAGCCAAATGAAACACTTTCTGCTACGCACACTTTCCGGCGTCGCTCTTGCCGGAGGGCTGGGCCTGACGCCCGCCTTCGCCCAAGACCTAACGGATGTCAGCCTGCGCCTTGCATGGGTGACCGGCGGCGTTGACGCCCCGTTCTTCGTCGCCAAGGAAAGCGGCTACTTCGCCGAGGAAGGTTTCGACGTCGAGATCGTCGACGGCAACGGCTCGACCGGCACGATCCAAGCCGTCGGCAACGGCGACTTCGACATCGGCATCGCCGGTCTCGGCGCGCTGGCTCAGGCCCAGAAAGCGGCCGGTGCGGACACCATCATCGCGGTCGCGGGCCTGATCCAGAAAGACCCGACCTCGATCATCTCGCTGGAAGGCTCGGGCATCGCGTCGCCGAAGGATATCGAGGGCAAGCGCCTTGGCACCGACGCGGGCAACTTCGAGGACGGTATGATCAAGGCCTTCGCCGAAGCGAACGGCATCGACCTGGAGAAGGTGGAAGTGATCATCATCAACGGCGGTAACGACCGGGTCGCGCTGCTGAAAGGCGACGTCGATTTCATCAACGGCTGGGCCAACCCGGACGGCGACAAGGTGGCCGCGATGCACCCGATTGAACCGCCGCTGCTGTTCGCCGACTACGGCGTGAACATCCTTGGCTCGTCGGTCATCGTGCGGAAGGACTTCCTTGACGAGAACCCCGATGTGGTCTCGGGCTTCCTGGAAGCGATCATCAAGGCGAAAGCCGATGTCGAAGCCGACCCGGAAGCCGCCCGTGACGCGATCATGGCGAACCGGCCGGATGCGGACCCCGAAGCGATCCTCGAGCAGATCGTCGTGATGGAAAAGTACGAGCACACCGCCGCGACCGAAGACATGCCCTATGGCACCGTCGCGCTGGAAGACATCGAGCTGACCATCGACCTGCTTGAGAAATACTCGGGCATGGAGCCGGGTCTGACCCCGGGCGACATCTACACCGGCGCCTATCTCCCCACGGCGATGAACTGACCGGTTCATCTCCGGACACGAACCGTGGGGTGGCACGCCTACCCCACGGCCCTTTGTGCAAGCAACGACAGAGGCCGCCTTGGATCTCGGACTGAAAGACCGCCACGCGCTTGTTCTCGGTGCCACCGGGGGGCTTGGCAAAGCCACCGCTCTCGCCCTTCTGGCCGAAGGCGCCGGTGTTACCCTCGCCGGTCGCGACGAAGCAAAGCTTGCCGCGCTGCTGGGCGAATTGCCCGCCGATCAGGCGGAGCGGGCCAATATCGTGGTGGCCGACCTTGGCGACACGACTGCGCCTGCGACATTGGCGGCGGCGGCGCGCGAACCTACGGGGCATGTCGATATCCTCGTCAACAATTCCGGCGGTCCACCGCCCGGCCTGCCCACCTCGGTCGATCCAATGGTGATGCAGGACCACTATGCAAAGATGGTCACCCCGCTGGTGACGCTGACACTGGACCTGCTGGGACCCATGCGCGCGAAGGGCTGGGGCCGCATTCTCACCATCGCCTCGTCCGGTGTCGTCCAGCCGATCCCGCATCTGCCGGTGTCGAACGCGCTTCGGTCTTCGCTGGTGGGTTTCATGAAAAGCCTTGCCGGTGAAGTGGCGGGGGATGGCGTGACGGTGAACATCCTCGCGCCCGGCCGCATCCTGACCGACCGCGTGATCTCGATCGACACCGGCGCGGCGGCGAAGACCGGCAAACCGCTTGCGGACGTGCAGGCGGCATCCGCCGCGACGATCCCGGCGGGGCGCTACGGCAGCCCGGAAGAATTCGGCGGGGTCGCGGCCTTTCTCGCTTCGGGGCCCGCCTCTTACGTCACCGGCAGCACGATCCGCATCGACGGAGGAATGATCCGCGCGGTTTGACCGCGCTCGCACACGAATGGCGCCCGCCCGCCGGACGCCACCCCTGACACCAAGGAGCGGTCCCATGGGCCCGGACAACCAGCAATGAACGCACCCCTATCGCCAGACAGTCTGTCCACTCCCGCCACCGAGACCCTGACATCCACGGGCGACGCGCACGTCTCGATCAAGGGCGTCACCAAGGTGTTCAACGGTCGCAAGGGCCGGGTACAGGCGCTTGAGCCCGTCGACCTCGACATCCGCCGGGGCGAATTCGTCTCGATCCTCGGTCCGTCCGGGTGCGGCAAGTCCACCCTGATGATGCTGCTGTCGGGTCTGCTTCCGGCCAGTTCCGGTCAGATCACCGTGGACGACAAAGAAATCAACGGCCCCAACCCCGACGCGGGCATCGTATTCCAGAAGGATGTGCTTCTGGACTGGCGGTCGGCGCTGGAGAACGTGATGATCCAGGCCGAGATCCGCAAAACGGACAAGGCCGAGGCGGAAGCACGCGCGATGGACCTGCTGTCGATGGTGTCGCTGGACGACTTCCACGACGCCTATCCCAGCGAGCTGTCAGGCGGCATGCGCCAGCGGGTGTCGATCTGCCGCGCCCTGCTGCACAAGCCGCCACTGATGCTTATGGACGAGCCCTTCGGCGCGCTGGACGCGATGACGCGGGACCAGTTGCAGCTGGATCTGCTGAAGCTGTGCCGCGACGACGACATGACGGTCTTCTTCATCACCCACTCGATCCCCGAGGCGATCTTCCTCAGCGACCGCGTGGTCGTGATGACGCCCCGCCCGGGCCGGGTCGAGCGTATCGTGAACATCGACCTGCCCCGACCCCGCCGCCTCGCCATGCGCGAGGATCCCAAGTTCATCCAATACGTCCACGAGCTGACCGGCATCTTCAAAAGCCTCGGCGTCTTCCGGGAGGAGTAAATGGCTATGGCATCCGCAACCGAACCGCAGCAGGACGGCGCACGCGCCCTTGCGCCCGTCCTGAAAGTGCTGAATGGCGTGCCGCTGGCCGTCTGGACGCTGATCGGGCTTCTTCTGTTCTGGGAAGCCTATGTGCGGCTGGCGAACGTACCGGCCTTCATCCTGCCCGCCCCCTCGGCCATCGCACAGGAGTTCCGGGCCTACGGGCACCGGCTGTTCCCGAACGCACTGGTGACGATGTTCGAGGTCGTCTTCGGCTTTACCTGCGCCGTGTTGATCGGTGTGCCGCTGGCGGTGGCCATCGTCTATTCCAAGTTCATCCAAAAGGGCGTTTATCCGCTGATCGTCGCCAGCCAGACGATCCCCAAGGTCGCCATCGCGCCGCTGCTTCTGACGTGGTTCGGCTATGGCATGACGCCGAAGATCGTCATCGTGATCCTGCTGTCGTTCTTTCCCATCGTCATCAACTCGGTGATGGGCCTGCGGTCTGCGTCGGACGAGATGATCCACCTTGCCCGCTCGATGGGCGCGAGCGCCTGGCAGACGTTCTGGAAGTTCCGCCTGCCCCACGCGCTGCCCTCGATCTTCGCGGGGCTGAAGCTGGCCACGGCGCTGTCGGTGATCGGCGCAATCGTCGCCGAGTTCATCGGGGCGGACAAGGGTCTGGGCTATCTGATCCTGATTGCCGGATCCAATTTCGATGTCGCCCGCCAGTTCGCTGCGATCATCTGCATCGCGCTGATCGGGATGTGCTTTTTCTTCACCCTCGAGATGGTGGAACGCTTCGCGATCCCCTGGCGCAACAAGTCGGACGTCTCGAGCGAGGCGTAAGCCTTTCTGCAGATCGTGAAACAAACGCATCAGGCCGGGCGAAGACCGCCCGGCCTTTTTTGTGCGGCGCGAATGAGCTGGTCGGGAACGGGGCAAGTCCCCAAACCGAGGCTCGCAATCCTTGCGGCCTAGCGTCCCGTCCGGCAGATCATTGCAATCCAGCCTTCGTCCTTCGGCGCAGCGATGCTTGGGCAAATGCCTGAATTTCTTTTACACAAGGGCGACGCTTTCCTAGTGTTCTTGGCATCCAGCCAAGGAGACACGCATGAAATCCCTCCGGAGCCTGCCTGCAATCGTCTCGCTGATCGTCGCAATGCCTGCCGTGGGCCAGGCGCAGGACAGCTCTGCGCCACCTGTTTTCAACGACTTCCTGAATGTCTCGGTGGACGCGAACATCTCTCGCTTGGAAACCACGGTCGGGGCGGTAGCGGTCAGGTGCGAGGTGGTTTCGTTTTTCAGTTCCAACGGCAGTTCTGGCAACCACGAGGTGGTAGGCGAGGCGATGGTTGTCCTGCACGGCGGGATGTTCGACGTGGGCGGGCGCCCGATCGAAGAGGCCATGTTCGAGAAAATCCCCTATACCGAATTTCGGCGTCTCGACCGCGTTTTCGGAAACGGCGGCACACGGCAGATTGACGAAACCGTCGAATTGACGCTTGGCCCAGTTCACTCGCCCTCGCGGATCGAAGAATGGAGCACGGGCGCCTGCCATCTGGAGCTGTTCCACGAATCCGAGACCTCGGGCATATCCGAGGCAGAAACGATCGAAATGGTCTCGGATGAGTTCTACGGCAGTTTGCCTGAAGAATGCATGGCCTCCACGCCCACGCGATTGTTCAACTGCATTCGGCCCGGCACCAGCCCCGAGACTGCCGTGTTCACTTTCGAACGTGACTTCTAGCGCGCCGATATCGAGCCTTGGCAGCCTGAGGAAGGCACGCGCCGGATTTTGCGTTCTGCTCGCATCGCTGGTCGGGTCCGTGGGCATATCTCATGCGGACGAAAACACCCGGGTCCGCGCAACACTCGGTTTTTCCGGCTGGGGCAACGACCGAGGCACGTCCATCCGCGGGGCGGTCGCGTTTGAAGGCTGGGGGGCCGAAACGGTGGCACGGCCGGCCACCCTTGCCTTCACGGGGTTCGGAGGTCCGGACCCCGCCATCGACGGTGATTTGTCTTTCTCGGGCTGGGCCAAGACCCAAGAGCCCCCCAAGCCAAAGCTGACGTTTTCGGGCTGGGCCAAGGATGCGCCGACACTCGAGACCCCGCTCGCTTTCGCCGGCTGGGGCGCAGATACGGCGCGCGTGCAGGGTCCGCTATCCTTCTTGGGATTCGGCGACCCTTCGGACGCGCCAGCCATGGCGCTTGCCTTTGCTGGTTGGGCCATGGGGCAAACGGAACTCTCGGGTTCCGTCAGCTTCGCAGGCTGCATCCGGGATCAGACAATCGCCCCCCATCCCCCTCTGCCCCCCGAGGTCGTGCGGGCGCATTTCGCCAGCACCGACACGGGGCCCAATCTGGATCTAGAGGGCAACTGGCGCATCACTTGGGAGGACGCGCCGATATCCTCGGCCTTCGCAACGCTGAGCAAGGGCGGCAACTGGTCCTGCGTCCCCGGCGGCGACGGCTGTTGGTACGCGTTCACCAGAGACCCGAGCGCACCATGGCTGATCGACATGTATATCCCCGAACTCACGCTGTTTGAACGCGAAGCCACCGTCGGGCCGGGCCGCCAGTTCAGCGCGCAGTACTACTACCAAGTGCTTGGCCATTGGGGCGGCACCTCAAGAGGCACGGCCTCGGAAGACACCATCGTCGGTCAATGGAACTATGGCGACGAAGGCGGGCGCGAGGTCTGGAGGCGCGTGCCCAGCACCATCACCGCGGCTGCCGGCAGCGACGAACGCGTGATCCCACTTGGCCAAGCGGTTTCGGTCATCACCGACTACGTCGGCCCGACCCACACGATGCGCGGAAACCGACCGGAGGCGACGCTTCGTGTGCTGGGCGATCAGCTTTGGGGTGTTCAGCGGTACTGGATTCCCGCCGATAGCGATATCGAGATCGACCGGGTCTGGTACATGTGCGCGGACTGGGCCGAAACGGGTGAAGTCTACGATGGATACGAGGGCTGCTTTCCCAGCGGCGGCGCGGTCGGGCTGCGATTTGACCTCAACATCTGGCCCGACGCCAAGCCGGGATGGCATTACCTCTATGTGAACGACGTCGCGATCCCGTTCGAACTGGACATTCAGGGATATCCCGAGTGCGGCACCTAAGGGCCTTGGTTTGCTTTGATAGAGCAGAGCGCATCACCAACCGAAAGCCCCGCCCAGTCCGATGACGTCGACCCATCGAACTGGGGCGGGGTGTCTCGGAACCTTAGGGTTTCAAGCGGGCCAGCGTGTGGAACCCGGCTCAAGGTTCAGAGATCGAGGACGAGGCGTCCGGACTTGCTACCGCTGCAGCAGATCAGCATGACCTTGTTCGAGGCGCGCTCGCGATCGCTAAGGATGTTGTCCTTGTGGTCCGGCTCGCCTTCGGCAACCCGCGTCTCGCAGGTGCCGCACACACCGGAGCGGCAGGAATAAGCGACGCGGATGCCGTTCTCTGTCAGGACTTCCATGATCGTGCGCCCGGCCGGGACCTCGAACTCCTGCCCCCGGCGCTTGAGCACCACGGTGAAGCTTTCGGTCGAGGCTTCGAACTCGTTCTTGAAGTGCTCGACGTGGACCGCATCGGGGTCCCTGCCCTTGGACGCGTCGGTGAAAGCCGCGATCATCGGCTCGGGGCCGCAGCAATAGAGATGCGCGTCGGGCGCCGCGTCTGCCACGCGCGGGGCGATGTCCATGACGGTGCCGGTCAACGCATCGTCATGCAGGTGCAGCCCCCCGTTCGAGCCGGCGGCCAGCGCGCGAAGCTCTGGCAGGTAGGCTGCCAGCGCCTCGGCCCGGAAGGCATAGTGCAACTCCCACGGGACACCGCGCGCGGCGCAGGCGCGGATCATCGACAGGATCGGCGTGATGCCGATGCCTCCCGCGAAGAAGACAAAGCGCGGGGCGTCGGTCAGCGGGAAGGTGTTCAGCGGAGCCGAGACCTGCAACGTCGCGCCGACGCGAAGCTCCTCGACAAGGAAGGCCGATCCGCCACGGCTGGCGGGATCGCGGTTGACCGCCACAAGAAAGCGGTCGTCGTCGCCAGGCGCATTGACCAGCGAGTAGCTGTTCGACAGGTCCCCCGGCAGTCCGAGGTCGATATGGGCTCCGGCCTCGACCCCATCGAGGCGGCTACCGTCCGGGCGGCGGAGTTCGATCTCTCGGATCGTCTCGGCGAGGTAGCGGATCGCGGTGACGCGCAACGTCAGTGGGCCGGTGTCCTGTGCCGGCGCTGTCGCGCCGGCACGGATGGTTTCCTGCATGGTCATGCCTTACTCGGCCGCCGAGAGGTTCGGCTTGTAGCCCTTGGCTTCGGCCATCTTCTCTTCGTAGCCATCCAGCCAGTCGGTGCCCTTCGGCACGATGATGTCGCCGCCACGGGCGTTCTGGGCGTATTCAGGGTGATCCACGAAGTCGGGCAGCTTCTTGCTGTCGCGCCAGTCCAGCGCGGCGTCCAGCATCACGCGACGGGTCAGGATGACCATTCGGTCCGACGCGGCGAGGTGTTCCATCGTGCGGTCGACCACGTGGCCCATGCTTTCCTGGATCGCCTGATCCTGCAGCGGAACGCCGACGATGCCGGTGTAGCTGTCGCCGTTACGCTGCCATTCGCGGTCGATGTCATAGTCGTTGCTGGCATCCTTGACCGGACGCCAGCGGCCCTTCCAGTCGGTCGTGGTCGGCAGGTATTCCAGCGGGCGCTCTAGACCGCCGACCGGGGAGCCGTCGGCGTATTTCAGCTTTTTCTTGCCGCCGCCCTCGGCCCGCGACAGGTCGATATTGAAGATCATCGTCGAGTCGTCGTCGATGGGCACCCACGCGTTGACGGTCTTGCTGGCCGCAAGCCCGCCGCCACCCGGATACGTGACCCAGAACGGGTACAGATAGCAGGCATAACGCTGGTGCTCGTGGCCCTCCATCGCGTCACGCTGCGCCGAGTACATGGTGCCGAAGTTGGTCGTGGTCACGTTGATCTTGGGCGACTTCTCGGTGACCGTGAACACCTCGGGATCGGACAGGTCGAGCTTTTCGCCGTCGATGCCGCCCACGTGCAGGAAGCCAAGGTGCGAGGTGTCGATGTCGCCTTCCAGCGCCTGCATGTAGTTGCAGTCGCGATGGGTCAGCGCGATGTTGCGGTCGTCGCCCTCGCCCATGATCGCGTCGATCTCGGGCAGCGGGGGCGGGTTGTCCTGACGCTCGCCAAAGTAGGCAAAGACGATGCCACCGGATTCGCAGGTCTTGTAGGCATAGGCAGGGGTCCCCGCCGGGTACTTGTTCTTATCCTCAAGGTTCGGCTGATCGAGACATTTGCCGGTCACGTCAAACTTCCAGCCGTGATAGGCGCAGCGGATGCCGCCCTTCTCGTTCCGGCCGAAGAACAGCGACGCGCAGCGGTGCGGGCAGCGGTGATCCATGACACCTACGCGGCCCTCGGTGTCGCGGAAGCCAATCAGCTTTTCGCCGAGGATCATCAGGCGCACCGGGTCGCCGTCGGCGACAAGCTCGGACGACAGGCAGACCGGGGTCCAGAACTGGCGGAAGAACTCTCCCATCAGGGTTCCTTTGCCGACGGCGCAGAGGTCGACGTTCTCTTCAGCTGTGATCATCTTGGTTCTCCTAGAGTTCGACGGTCGAGGCCGGATCCTCGGTTCCGGCGGAAAGGGGCACGAGCACACCGGCCCGTTCGAGATTGGCCCGTGCCTGCGCAATGGCGGCGTGGGTTTCGCTTGCGTGTTTCATCGGGGCGTCGCGGAAGCGGTCGGGCGGGTAAAAATGCGCGTCGGCGTAAAACGGGACGTACATCTCGTAGCGGGCCCGCAGGTGCGGGTTGGACAGGCCGGTATCGTTGCGGCGGTCGGCCCGCAGCCGCTCGATGTCGATCATGGCCGAGACCGAGGTTCCCTCGGCATCCGCTTCCTCGAAGGCCAGTGTCTCTCCCCAGTGGTCGAGGATATGGGACCGGCCGCCGGTGAAGGTGCCATCCGGCGAGAAGCCGATGGGCCCGGCGACATTGGCCGAAACCATGTAGGTCATGTTCTCGGCGCAGCGGGCCAGCTTCGCCGCCTCTTGGGCCGCGGAATACCGCGAGTTCGTGGGGTGCAGGATCACCTCGGCCCCGTTGAACATCATGCAGCGCGCGACCTCTGGCACAGTAATCTCGCCGCAGGCGATGACGCCGATCTTGCCCAGCGGCGTGTCGGCGACGGGAAAGACCTGATCCTTCGGCGTCGCCTTCATGTAGTCGGTCATGAAGTCGTGCACCGACGGGAAGGCCGCCACGTTCACGCGGCGGTAGCGATAGATGATGTCGCCGTCGGGACCGATGATGATGCAGGTGTTGAAATAGCGGCCCGGCCATTCCTCGGGCGCTTCGAACACGTTGCCGGCGATGTAGATGCCTTCTCGCTTTGCCAGCGCCTGAAGCGGTTCGGTCAGCGGGCCCGGTACGGTCGAACACGCGCGCCGTATCCAATCCTCGACCGCCATGCCCAGCGGCGGCCCCTGCATGCCGAACTCTGGGAAAACGACGAGATCGGGGCGGTCAGGCCCGGCAAGCGCGGCTTCGATCAGGCCGATCATCCGCGCCTGATTGCGGGCGATCACCGCCCAGCCGCCCGCATCGTCGGCAGCCTGACAGGCCCGTTCGCTTTGCATCTGGATGCAGGTCGCGCGCCACGACGGTATCGTCATCGGGTCTCCTTCCGGCGTTTTGCCGTCTATCAGGTGCCAGCTGCGCACCACTGGTATACCATTAGTCTGCCGCCCTCCGAACCTGAAATCAAGCACCGCCCCATGCCGGCTGCTCCGGAAGGCCGGAATGCGGTGCGTTGCCTAAAAAAACCGCAGTTCAACGCGCCCGCCGTCAATCGCGGGGCAGAAGTAGTCCCGCGACGGGATACCAAGGGCATTCCGGCGGTTCCAAAATAGGCAAAGGGTTGCTAGAACGTCCGGCACGCGGAGAGGCTAAGGACGACAGGCAGATGGAAACCAATGCGGCGCTGGACGTAAATGCGCTTCACGACAAACCGACTCGGACCAACGAGGTTTACGAGCAGATCATCGACATCCTGATCCGTGGCGAGCTGCGCCCGGGCGATGTCATCGTCGAACGCCGCATGGCCGAACGCCTGAATGCTTCGCGCACACCGGTCCGCGAGGCGCTCGGCCGGCTCGAAGCCGAACGAATGGTGCTACGCCAGCCCGGTCGCGGCGTGACCGTCGCGCCCTTCTCGACCGAAGCCTTCGTCGAAGTGTTGAACATCCGCCAGCTTCTTGAATCCGAGGCCGCCCGCCTTGCCGCCGGGCAGATCCCGGCCGAAACGATTTCAGAGATCCGCGACGCGATGAAAGCGCTGTCGGAAAAGCCTGAACAGACCCCCGCCAAGGTCTGGGAAACCGACAACCTGCTGCACGGCGCGATTGCCGAAGCGTCGGGCAACGAACTGATGGCCGCGATGATCCGCGACTTGCGGCGCCGGACCCATGTGTTCAACGCTTTCCGCAACCCGAACAAGCACGTTTACCAGTACGAAGAGAACGCCAAGTTGCTGGACGCGATCGAAACCGGCGACGGCGAAACCGCGCGCGCGGCAATGACGCAGCACATCGAGACGGTGAAGGTCGCAATCGTCAGCCGTCTGGCAGGGTTGACGCGCTGACACTGGCGGGCGCCAAGCGCGCCAGACCCTTGGTCGGTATCCCGTGTCTCAGGCCGTCCGACGGGCATAGGTGCCCGGCGTTTCCGCGCTGACGCTGGCGCCGCCCCAAACCCGCACGCCATTCACGTAGGTCGCCGAAGGGATCGCCGCGAAGGTCATTCCGTCATACGCGCTCCAGGCAGAGCCTTCGGGGGTGCGCGCGGACTCGTAAACGATCTCGCCCGGTGTCAGCACGGCGATGTCGGCATCGCAGCCCGGCTCCAGCCGACCCTTGGCTTCAAGGCCGAAGAAGTCCGCCGGCCCCTCGGCCAGCATCGCGGCAGTCAGCGCGGCGGCCGCCTCGACCGATCCGGTGCGGCGCAGCGCCTCGGTGTAGAAGCCCGGCAGCAGCGTTTCGAGCCCCGGCATCCCCGCCGCCACCTCGAAGATGTTTTCGGACGACTTCCGCTCGAGCCCCCAAGCCGAGTGGTCCGAGGATACGAAGGCCGCGCCGCCGTCCTCGATCACCTGCCACAGCGCGTCGCGGACGCCCGACCGGATCGGCGGGTTCACTTTCAGCTTCGCGCCAAGCGTCGGCATGTGCTCTTCCGCGTCGAACAGCAGGTAATGCAGGCACATTTCGGCGCTCGCCTTTTCGCCCCTTGCGGCATGTTCCGCGACAAGGTCGAAACCCTCGGGGATCGAAATGTGGACGATATGCGCGTGGCCGCCCAGCGATGCGCCGAGTTCAAGGAAGGTCGCCGTCGCCGACATCTCCGCCACTGGCGGGCGCGACGGTGAGTGATCGAGCGGCGTCGTGCGCCCCTCGGCACGGAACTTCGCCTCGGTCGCGCGGACGACCTCTTGATCCTCGTTATGCAATCCGACGGGAAGGCCGGCGTCGTCGAGCGCCTCGAACAGGGTCAACACCGCGCCGGACCCGATCCGGGGGAAGCGGTGGGGATGCGCCTCGAAAGAAGAGATCTTGAAGGCCGCCACGCCCGCTTCGACCAGCCCGCTGATGTCCGCCGGGTCAGGGTCAGTCGGGATCGTGGCGTACAGCGCGACGTTGGTATGGGCCAATTCCTCGATCGCGGCGACCTTCTGCTTCAGCAGGTCCACGGTCGTGATCGGATCCGGATGGTCATAAGGCATGTCGACNATGGTCGTGNCCCCGCCGATGGCCGCCGCCCGGGTGGTCGGAGCGATGCCTGCAAAGCCCCACTGGCTGCCCGCATGCGTCTGACCGTCTATGGCGCCGGGCAGGATCAGCGCGTCACCGTGGTCGGTGGTTTCGGCGGCGTCGGGTGCCTCGCCTTCGCCAAGCGACACGATACGGCCACCGGCAATGCCCAGCCAGCCTGTCGTGACGCTGCCACCGGGCAGCACCAGCCGCCCCTTCAAGACGAGATCGAGCATCCCTGCCCTCCTTGGTTTCCATCCGGCACATGCCGCGGTGCGCCTGCATCCCCGCCCAAGGGGCTTGCTTTGCTGCGGCAAACGTGGAATCCCTTTGGCATACCAAATGTGTGCATAGCTTATGCCACCCCGTCAACCCGTCCCGGACCACTTCCAGCGAGACCTCATGATCTACGATCTCACAACACTTGCGCTGCTGCCGAACACCCTTGGCGCGGTCATGCCGCTGCTGCCCGAAACCTATGACGGTTTTTCCAGCACCGGTCGCGTCCTTGGTGCGTTTTCCTGCGACTTCGGCGTGCTGAACCGGTTCCACTTCCTGACCGCTTACGAAAGCACCGAGGCGCTGGCCGCCGAGCGCGCGCGGCTGATGCAGACCGACAACCCCTATGGCATCGGCGACTACCTCGGCGGCGTGAACAGCACGGCCTACAAGCCGTTCTCGTTCTGCGCGGATATCGAGCCGGGCGCCTACGGTCCGTTCTACGAATTCCGGACCTACAGCATGTCACCCGGTGGCGTGCCGCAGACCGAAGAAGCATGGGGCAAGATCATCGAGCGCCGCAACGAGATGTCGAAGCTGCTGATGGTGATGGCCTCGATCGAGGAAGGCCCGCAGAAGATGGTGCATATCTGGCCCTACAAAGCGTTGGAGGACCGCGTCGCGGCACGGGCGCAAGCGGGCAAGGAAGGTATCTGGCCGCCCCCCGGCGGGTCGGACTATCTGACCGGCCTGCAGTCGGAACTGTTTCTCGCCACCGGGTTCTCGGATCTGAAATGACGCGCGGCGACCTTGCCGTTCTGGCGCGGGCGGGGGTCACCCTGCCGCCCGCCCAGCCGCCGGTCGGGACCTTCGTCGCGGCGGCCGAGACCGACGGGCTGCTCTATGTCTCGGGACAGGCGCCCCTGGACCCCCAAGGCGTCCCCCTACGGGGCCGGGTCGGGGAAGACGTGGATGCCGCCGAGGCCCGCGCCCGCGCACGGCGCACCGGGCTTGCCCTGCTGGCCGCCATTGCAAGCGAACCGGGGCGGCTGTCCCGTGTCACCCGCGTCATCCGCCTGCTGGGCATGGTCAACGCGGCGCCCGACTTCACGGCAATCCACGAGGTTCTGGACGGCTGTTCAGAGCTTTTCGATAGCATGTTTCCGGACGGCCATGCGCGCACCGACGTGGGCTTGCCAGCACTGCCGAACAACATCACGGTCGAGATCGAGGCAGTTTTCGCCCTCGTTCCCAAGACACCGAAGCCGCAATGATCCGCGACGGTGCTTTCAGACACACGCGAGCCAGCCTCCGGTAGGCCGGTGACAGTGCCCCTTATCCAGCGCTAAGACCGCGCCACTCGGCCAGAGCGGCGGTTCGGTTCCGTTTGAAATGGCTTCGCGTCGAGAGGCTGCGTTCGTGGTTGAAGTGTTTTGAGACAGAGACGCGGACGTCTGCGAACTTCGCATCCGCCGAAAGCGCAGCATGTCCCGCTCTCGTCGTTGGAATGGCAGGTGGGAATTTTCCGCGCGATTGTTCAGCCAGCGGCCAGTTTCCTGACGATCAGCCGAACCGATTTCTTTCAGCGCAGCGCCATAGGACCTGAGGCGGTCGGTCACGAGGACGTCTGCGCGAACATGATTTTTCATTGTTTTCCTGAGAAATTTCAGCGCGGCTTTCTTGTCGCGTGTCTTGGTGACAAAGCTCTCAAGCACTTCGCCCTCGTGATCCACAGCCCGCCACAGATAGTGCCTCTCGCCGTTGATCTTGGTCGTGTCGCGAATGTGGTGGAAATTACCTGGCAGCCTGCTCCGGGCTCGTGAAATTGGCTCCGTTCAGGCTGCGAGGTCAAGTGCCATCGGCTCGAGGCGCTGAGAGAGGGTTTGCCAGCCGTCGACCGTGCGCATCTGGATCTACCCGGAGGCCAACAGGGCCCAGAGCAGCATCGGCACGGTCTCGGCGCAGGGCAGCACGGCCTGGGTCTTGATCCGACGGCGGAATTCCTCGTTCAGGCGCTCTATCGCGTTTGTGGTGCGGGCCGATTGATCGAGGCGGGTGAAGCTGAAGAGGCGATCACCGGCTTCCTCGAGGCTGTCGGCGACTGCGCGGCACTTGAGGCGCCATTTGCGCAGGAACATCTTCCGCCTGAGCTCGATCCCGGCGGCGGTGTCTGCATAGATCATGTCGCGATAGTCCTCGGTCAGTTCGTCGTGGAGGCGCTTGGGGGCATGCGCCAGGAGGTTCCTGTGCTTGTGAACAGTGCAGCGCTGGACCGGCAGGTCATCGCCCCAGAGAGAGACAAGGGCGGCTTCGAGGCCCGGAGCGCCGTCGACGATGACGAACTCGGGCTGCTTCAGGCCGCGCGCATCGAGATCGGACAGGAACTGGCTTCAGGCCGCGGTGCTCTCGCCCCCCATGTTTCGTATGGAAAGCAGCACCTTCTGCCCGTCACGGCGCACTCCAATCGCCGCCAGCACCGAGATGTTCGTGGCCTTGCGGTCCAGCCGAGTCTTGATGACGGTGCCGTCCAGAATGAGCCGGACGATGTCCTCATCGGCCAGGCTCCGGTCGGACCAGGCGTCCCAGTCGACCTTCACCTTCCGCCAGGCCCGGCTCACCACGTCCTTGCTCACGGCGCCTTCGCACAGGCCAAACAGCGCCCGCTTGACGCGCCGGGTGTTGGTGCCCGCCAGGTAGACCGCCGCGATCAGGGCCTCCGCCTTCTTCGTCAGCCGCCTGTAGCGTGGCAGCGCCTCTGAGCGCCACTCGGTGACCTTGCCCGCTTCGTCTTCGATCCGGGCGCGCGGAACCCGCACCGTCTCGGTGCCGAAGGTGCCAGTGAGCTGCCGCTCGCGGTGCCCATGACGGTATCCCTTCTGCACACCGTCCCCGCGGCCATAGCGGCAACGACCGATGAAAGCCTCGAGCTCTTCTTCGAACATCGCCTCGATCGTGGCCCGGACATTCGCCCGAAGGCGATCCTCGATCGGGTCGAAACCCGCCTCGTCAGCCGGTGGCGCAAAGCTCGTAGTGTCGGTAATCTCGTTCATAGCGTGATCTCCCTGGCGGTTGGCGCCGCCGGTTGGGTGGGTTGCAAGTCACCCGGAGATTACGCTGCCTTTCAATTTCCACCACTTCCGAGACACGACC
>NZVC01000053.1 GCA_002701395.1 Maritimibacter sp.
CCTTCATCAGGAACGGCAGACCGGAACCCGGCCCGGACCCATCTGAGGGACCCCAAAGGCCCTCATCCGTCAGTCACAAAACCCGAAGGACACTTTCACTTTCACCGGGTCCGGAACCGGTCCTTGGCAAAACCATTGAGTCCTCACCACAGGACTCAATGCCGACACGTCTACCGAAGCCCTTGATCTGGAGCAGCAGAGCCAGTTTGTGTCGCGCTCTGTCAGATTGGGAGTGCCATGGTCAGTTCCAATAGTGAGTCTGTGTGTCAACCGAGGCGGTCGACAATCCGCGATACCACAGCGAAGGCATCAGCGGTCCCATTTGCCTCGCCCTTTTCGAAGTCTCCCTCGATCGTTCCCATCTGGTTCGTCACATGGGCGAGGCAGATGACGGCCCGATCTCGCGCTTGTGCGAAGGCGTAAAGCCCTGCCGCCTCCATTTCGACAGCCAGAATGCCACGGGCCCGTGCCGCCGCGATAGCAGCTTCGGTCTCCCGGAATGGGGCATCGGTGGTCCAGGTTGAACCCGTCAGCACGCGGGGCTCGCCCTCGAACGCGCCATTCAGCCGGGAGAGAAGCCGCTCGGGCGCGTCGCTCCAGTCCGAGGGCGGGACGTAGTGATAGCTCGTGCCCTCATCCCGCAGCGCCCGGTCGATCAGAATGAAATAAGGCGGCGCGCCCTGTGGCGTGATCTGTCCCGAGGAGGTGACGCTGATGAGAAGTTCGCAGCCGGAGGCGAACATCTCTTCGGCGACGAGCACGGCAAAGGAAGCGCCGACAGCGCAGCCGACCACGCCAATCTCGTGGCCATCGAGGTCCAAGATCCACATGTCAGTGTGGTAGCAGACCCATCCTTGGTGCCGCTCCGCCCGGCCCTCTGCACGCAGTTGACGCACGATATCGCCATCGGGATCGAGCAGGCAGACTTTCGGAACCGCAACAGCCTCTGCACCCTTCTGGCGGCGCGCCTCGCGGAGCAGGCTTTCGGGCGTGAAGGCCGATGGGGCGTCGTGATGTTTGTCGGCAAGGATGGGCGGCTTCTCAGGCAACGTCACTTCCTCGCCCCCGACCAATGCGCCAATCGACGAACGTTCCTGCGCAAAGGAAGGCAAATCCCGCGAGTTCGACAATACGCTCGTAAGAGATCACCATGGTAAAGGCGATCAGTAAAAAGCCGATGCCGGCCAAAACGATTGGGGAATTCTGGCGATGCCGTCGCCAGCGAAACACCAACGCCACAAGCGCTAGGGCGGCAAAAAGGACGATGGCTCCCGCCCAGATAACTTCATTCAAAGCAATCGTCACACCAAGCGCGCCCAGGACGGCAATTGCCGCAAGCGTTCCATAACAGGCGATGAGCGAGAATGCTGTTGCCATTGCGGCAAGCCAGTCGTTTGTGGTTTTCCGGGTCACGTCTTTCCCTCGTTCACGTCTAACGCTTTGCTGCTTCGGCTTTGTTCACTTGCGCGATCAAAGCTACTTTGAAGGTCTACTTGTTGTTCTACTGGACTTGTAGCTGTGAGAACGAGAAACGCACCGCCGGTTGTTGTGACGGTGCCGATCATGTGATCGACCCGCGCCATGAGGTGGGCAGCAATCCCGTGTGGCGGGTAGAAGACGGCACCGGTTACGGCAGCATCACAAAGCCCCGCTTGATCTGCCAGTTCAATCAGATCGCGCCTGCTCCGAAAATGCGCTGCATTCCAGAGCTTCGAGCCGAGCCAGCCCTTCACGCGTCGCTCCGCCGCCCAAAGGTTCCAGCGCCCGAGTTCACCGAGTATCAGCCGGCCGCCAGGTTTCAGGACGCGGACCATCTCCCGGATCGTCGGGCGCGGATCGTCGACAAAGCAGAGCGTGGCGACCGACACAACGCAATCGAAGTGTCCTGCCGGGAATGGAAGGCCGACAGCGTCCCCTTCGAACAGATCGACCTCGACGCTGGCGGCTTTCGCCCGGCGGCGCGCGGCGGCGATCATCTCTGCCGAGGCTTCGAGGCCTGTGACCCGTGCGCCGCCCTGTGCGAGCCGGGTGGCCAGCATACCGTCGCCGCAGCCGACATCGAGGATGCGCAGGCCGCGGGTCGGGCCGATCCGGTCAAGCAGCAGACGCTCCTCGAGCGCGTCCGTGATCCGGCCGAGCGTGCTGCGGCGCCATTCGGCATAAGCGTCGGGGAGACCCTCGAGCACGGGGTCAGCCGCGCACCCGTCCGGGAAGGGCCGCCTCGTTTCCGTCAACTCAGCACCCGGCGAAGGCGCGTCACCACATGGTCGATCTCGTCCGCGGTCGTGGTGCGGCCGAGGCTGAACCGGATCGCACCCATGCCGACCTGCGGCGCAACACCCATCGCATCCAGCACTGGAGACAGCTGGACCCGTCCCGAGTGGCAGGCGGAGCCGGTCGAGGCCGCAACCTCCGGTATGGCCGCAAGTATCTCCGCACCGACGCGGTCGACGAAGGCAACGTTGAGCGTGTTGGGCAGGCGGCGCTCGGGATGGCCGTTGAGAACGACGTGATCGCCGAACGCATCCTTGAGCGTGGCCCAGAAGCGATCCCGCAGGACCTGGACCCGCTCCATTGGCCCCAGGCCCGAAGCAAGACTGGCGGCCACGCCGAGCGCGGCTGTGAGCATCGCGCTCTCGGTGCCCGCGCGCCGACCGCTCTCATGCCCGGCGCCGTGGATGAACGGCTCCAGTTGCAGGCCGTCGCGGATGAAGAGCGCGCCGACGCCCTTCGGTGCGTGGAACTTGTGCCCGGCCATCGTCAACAGATCGACGCCAAGGTCGTCCACCCTGGTCGGGATCTTGCCAACCGACTGCGCGGCATCGGTGTGGAAGCGAACGCCGTGCTCGCGCGCGATCGCAGCGCATTCCGCGATGGGCTGGATCGTCCCCGTCTCGTTGTTGGCATGCATGATGGTGACGAGCACAGTGTCGTCGGTCATCGCGCGCCGCAGATCGTCGGGGTCGACGAGCCCCGTGCCATCGACTGGCAACCAGGTCACCTGCGCCCCGAAGTGCTCGAGGAATCGAAGCGGCGCTACGATGGCCGGATGCTCGGCGCTCGACGTGATGAAATGCGGTTGGTCCTTGCCGCTGGCAAAGAACACACCCTTCAGCGCGTGGTTGTTCGCCTCGCTGCCACCGCTTGTGAACACGATCTCTTGCGGCGCGCAGCCCACAAGCGCCGCGACCTGCGATCTGGCCTCCTCCACCATCAGGCGGGCAGGAACCCCGGCCCAGTGGCCGCTGGAAGGATTGCCATGCCCCGTTTCCAGGGCATAGCGCATGATATCGGCGACCTCGGGGGCAACCGGGGTGCTGGCGTTGAAATCCAGATAGATGTCTCGCAAGACCCACTCTCCCGTTAATACTTGGCCCGTGCTCAGGGCTTGTAGGCCGCGTCCTGTTGCCAGCCTGTAAATCCGCTCTGCATGACGACGACGTTGGTCCGCCCGGCCACGCGCAGCGCGAAGGCCGCTTGGGCCGACAGGCTGCCGGTGTTGCAGAAGAGGATGGTCATACGGTCCTCGGGGATCTCGTCGATCCGGTCGAGAACCTCACGCCACTCTATATTGACGGAACCGGGGATCGTGCCCTCCTCGAACTGGCCCGCATCTCGGGTGTCTACAAAAAGCGCGGTCTCGAAGACAGTCTGGTCGAGTTGCTGAGGCAGGATGATGCCGGACTCATATTCCGAGAACATCAGGTATTCCTGCATGGCCTCAACTGCGGCGTCCTGCGCCAGAGTAGGCGCTGTTTGGACGCCAAGTGCAACTGTCGTCGCCAACAGTAGGTGTTTCAGGTTCATCCGGTATTCCTCCGTTCCGGTTTCTTGGTGTTCAGGTGTTCTGCGCAAGCCAGCCGTTCGTGCCGCCTTCGAGCCATAGGGTGTATGGGTGGCCGAGCCTGTTCAGGATGTCCGCGCCTTCGGCGGACCGCCCGCCGCCTTTGCCGCAAATGGTCACGGGTGTTTTGCCGGTAGGGATTTCACCCACCCGAGCCTCGAGTTCGGCCAGCGGGATATGCACCGCGCCCGTCACATGGGCCGTGGCGTAGTCTTCGGCGTCGCGCACATCGATCAGGTGGAAGCGATCCGGATCGTCCGCGAGGGCGGCGAGTGTCAGCATCTGAGCCATCAGAACACCAGGACCTTGTCGGCGGCGAGAGTCGCCTGGGCGAGTTCATCCATGGTCGATCGGCTTGCCCCCTCCATCATGTCGCCCTCGGCGAGGCCGCGCGCATCCATGCAGGTGCCGCACATCAGGACACGCCCCTTCGCGGACAGGACCCGGCGAAGCATGCGCTCGAGGTTGTAGTAGCCATCGGGCGTCTTCTGCCCCGCCTTGGCGCAGAGCACCGCGTCGGCCATCAGGAATACGGTGATGTCTGCTTCAGGGTCGTTCTTGACCAGCGCGTGAGCCATGCGCAGCCCGTTGAAGCTGCGCTCGGTGCCATAGGGTGGGTCGTTCAGCAGGATCAGGTGTTTCATGGTCGGTCCTCAGGTCCGGGCGCGCGTTTCGAGATCGGACAGGAAGGCTTCGATGCGCCTGGCATTGGCGCCACGGTCGATCTGGCCGAGGCGCGAGCGCGAACGCATGTCGATGCGGGCGCCGGCATCGGTTTCGGTGACGCGGATCGCTACCTCGTCCTCGAAGCCGAACAGGCGGCTTGTCGCGATGGCCTCAATCTGACCCTCCGCGGGATCGGCCGACAGCACCTCCCAGCCGCGCTCCTCCACGAGGGCGAGCGCGGCCGCGAAAGCCTTGTCGAAAGCGAGCGACAGCTCCAGCGGGCGCACATCGGGATATGCGGCGCGCTGCGGCCCGGCGTTCTGCGCGGGGTAGTCGCTCGGCGTGGCCGTGAACCAGAACACGGGCGGGTCTTCGGTGTCGGTCGAGATGTCGTTGATCGGCGGCGTGATACGGGCGGCGATCTCGAAGGCGGCGCCAAGGCCCGCGACGGGCAGCGACAGGATCAGCCCCAGCAAGACCGCGCCAGAGCCACCCCTCCTGCGGCGGAGCCAGACCACCAGCCCGGCCAGCGCGGCTATGACGCCGGCACCCGCCGTCCAGGCGCCCCAGCCGGCAAGGTCATAGGCCTGCGGCCAGGGCCAGCCGCCCGCCCGGAAGCCCCAGACAGAAACTGCAAGAAGCGCGATCGAGGCGACGCCCAACAAGATCGAAAGGAAGCCCAGAGGGCGGGCAAGCGTGTCAGGCATCTGCAAGCTTCCTTGGGCTGGCGGGGTTCAATCGCGGATGAGTTTCATCGCCGAGCCAGAAGAGCACGGCACCGGAGACGAACATGGAAATTGCGACGAACCAGAAGGCGGCTTCCGCAGCGCCGGTCAGGCTGGCCGCCAGCCCGAGGCCGAGCGCGCCGATGGCATAGCCGAGGTCACGCCAGAAGCGGTAGATGCCGATGGCAGAGCCGCGCCAGGCGGGCGGCGTGATATCGGCCACCGCCGCGGAGAGGTTCGGGTAAAGGAGCGCCATGCCGAAGCCCGCCACCCCGGCCGACACCGACCACCAGAGCGCGCCTGTGCCCATGACCACCATCGCCACGCCCGCGCCGCAGATCCACATGCCCAGAACGTTGGGCCAGAACCGGCCGACATGGTCCGACAGCCGCCCGGTGACAAGCTGCGAGCCGCCCCAGACGAAGCCGTAAGTGCCGACGATCCAGCCGACCTCGGTCAGGGTCGCGCCCTGCCCCACAAGGAAGACCGGGAACAGTGCCCAGACCAGCGCATCGACGAATTTCTCGACCAGCCCCGCCTGTGAGATCGCGAAGAGCCGTCGGTCACGCCAGCTCATCAGGGCGAAAACCTCGCCCGTGCTGGGGTGCTCGGACACGCCCTGCGGATAACGCGGCGGGTTTTTCGGGGGTGCGGCCTTGTGCGCGGCCGTCTCAGCCTTGGCCCACGGGAGCGTGTCCTTGACCCAGACCACGGTCAGCAACAGAGCCAAGAGGACCACGGCCATGCCGAAGACCAGAAGCCCCGTCCGCGCGCCCAGCCATTCGGCGGCATAGGCGGTCAAGATGCCCGCGATCGCCACGCCGACATAGCCCGAGAACTCGTTGAGCCCCATCGTGAGCCCGCGTTCCTCAGCCTTGGTGATGTCGAGCTTGGCCGTCTGCGTCATCGACCAGCAGAGGCCCTGATTGACGCCGAGAAGCACGGTCGCGGCGACGATCCAGTTCCAGTCCGGCGCGTACCAGATCATCACCGGGATCGGCAGAGCCACGACCCAACCCCAGAACAGCACCCGCTTGCGCCCGATGCGTTCGGACCAGCGCCCGGCGACGAAGTTCATCACCGCCTTCACCGCACCGAAGGCCACGACGAAGGACGCCAGCAGCAGGAACGAGCCGCGCTCGAGCCCGAACTCGCTCTCGGCCAGCGCGGGGACCACCGTGCGCGTCATGCCGATGGCGAAACCCACCAGCATCACCTGGATCAGTTGGTGGGCGACCTGCACCCGGTTCTCGCGGATGCCGCGCGTGAAGTCGCTGGAGGTCATTCGGCGGGCTCCTTTTTCGTGTTCTGTGGATCGAGCGCATGACCACTTGCCGGACCACGGACCGGCTGAACCAGCATCCGGTCAAGCCAGAGATCGCGGCGTGTGCGGAACTGCTCGATGCCGATCTCCATCCCCTCGTGGCCCTTCGCGGGCTGGGCGATGTAGGTGCCAAGCAGCCGGTCCCACCACGGCAGGTTGAAACCGTAGTTCGAATTGGTCTCGCGTGGATCGATGGAATGGTGGACGCGGTGCATGTCCGGCGTGACGACGAACAGGCGCAGCACCCGGTCCACCGGGCGCGGCAGATCGATGTTGGCGTGGTTGAAGAGCGCGGTGGCGTTCAGGATCACCTCGAACAGCAGCACCGCGATGGCGGGGGGGCCGAGGGCGGCAACCGCCGCAAGTTTGATCCCCATGGAGATGAGGATCTCCACGGGATGGAAGCGCAGGCCTGTCGTGGCGTCAAAATCAAGATCAGCGTGGTGCATCCGGTGCAACCGCCACAAGCCGGGAATCGCGTGGAACATCACGTGCTGGAGATAGATCGCCAGATCGAGTAGCAGCATCGAGACGAGGATGGCCACCCACACGGGCGCGTCAATATTGTTGAACAGCCCCCAGCCGCGATCCTCGGCCATGACGGCCAGCCCGACAGCGACAATCGGAAAGGTCAGCCGCAGGATTACAGTGTCGAGCACCACGAGGCCCAAGTTGTTCGTCCAGCGGATGACGCGCGGGATCTCTCGCCTGCGGCGCGGCGCCGCCACTTCCCAAAGCGCCATCGCCGCCAGCACGCCTAGAAAGATGCTGAGGCGGATGGCAGGTTCTGCGGACAGGATGGATTCAGACATGGTCTTGACCCCTGGGGTTGCGGAAAGCGCCGAAATCGCTATCATTCAATTTATCACTTGAACGTTTAGGACTTGGAGTTCCCAATGTCAACCAGCCCGAAGACAGCCCTACTCGAGGAATATGCGCTTGTCGCCCGCGCGCTCTCTGCACCGGCGCGTCTGATGTTGCTGGAACAATTGGCGCAAGGAGAACGAGGAGTGGAGGCGCTGGCGGAAAAGACAGGCCTCACCGTCGCCAACTGCTCGCAACACCTGCAACAGTTGCGCCGGGCCGCACTCGTCACCAGCCGCCGTGACGGCAAGGCAGTGATCTACCGGCTGACCGACGTGAAGACCCTCGCGCTGATGGACCTTCTGCGCATCGTTGCCGAGCGTAACCTCGCGCAGGTCGAGCGTATCCTGCGAGGGCTTTCAAGCGGCGAGGATGCACCCGAACCGGTCAGCCGGGAAGACCTCGCAGCACGGATCGCCGAGGGTTCTGTGACCGTGCTCGATGTCCGCCCCGCAGATGAATACGCTGCGGGTCACATTCCGGGCGCGCTCAATGCGACGCTGACGGAGATCGAGCGGATTGTCCCAACGCTCGATCCAGCCGCCGAAATCGTGGCTTATTGCAGGGGCCCCTATTGCATCTATGCCCATCAGGCTGTGGCCGCCCTGCGCAAACACGGTTTCAATGCGCGCCGCCTTGACGGCGGTTTGCCGGAATGGCGAGAGGATGGCCTGCCAGTGCTGGTAGGCACGCAATAGTCCGATGACCGTCTAGTTCATCGACACCAAGCCACAAAGGCGTCAATAGGCGCGGCTGCGCCATGCCAGGGCCTCGAGAAGTGAGGCTTCGGCCTCATCCGCCCTGCCCTTCGACACGGCTCTCACCGTCCTGTGCCACGAGATCGTTATGGCGCAGGACCTCGGCAGTCCCCTTCGGTCGACCACCCGACATGAGGATAGTTCAGACATGAGCGGCACTGGCATGGCCATCGGCGAGACTACGATCAGCCCCCTGCCCCGCAAGAGCAGAATCAGTACCATCCTGCCCCACGTATTCCTCCTCAAGCGCCCGGTATTCGGCGAGCAGCTTGGCATGAGCTGCACCTTCGTCATCCGTCATCGGTGCCGGATCACCCGACAGAGACCGCAGCCCGTGGCTGTAGCCGTAGGGCAGGTCGAGTGCGACCTCGATCCACTTCCAGCCCTCAACCGCAACCGTCTCAGCCTCGGCCTCGGCCTGGAGTTTGTCCGCCACCAGCCGATCGAGCAGGGCAGGGTCTTCGAGTCAACCGCCGTCATCGCCTTGGAACAGGTCATGCAGCATCGTGCCGCCCGCCGCTTCGTAGGCCTCAACACTCACAAAGACTGCACGCCGGTCGGACGCCCTGACCGAGGTCTCGGTCAGCATGCGCCGGATCTGGAATGGCTCCTTGTTCCAGGATGAATGAATCACATCCCAGACCAGAACCTGACGCGCGTGATCGGGGTTCACGGTGAAAACCATGAGCTGCTCCAGCGTCATGCCATCCTCGGCATAGATCTCAAGCAGGGCAGGGGCGACGGCTGCGAGTTTGAGGCGCTGCTTCACGACCTGCGGCGTCAAGAAGAAGGCGGCAGCAATCTCTGCGTCGGTCTGTCCCTTGTCTCGCAGGGACACAAACGCGCGGAACCGATCGAGCGGGTGCAGGGCGACGCGCTGCATGTTTTCTGCAAGGGAATCGTCCTCGGCTAGGATGTCGGATGCAGCATCGCGGACGATGCAGGGAATGGGCGTGGTCTTTGCCAAACGCTTTTGCTTCACCAGCCGGGATAATGCTTGAAACCGGCGGCCACCAGCCGGGATTTCGAACTTGCCGGTCTCGGTGCCATCGTCAGCCAACACGGGCCGCACGCTCAGGCTCTGCAAAAGACCGCGGCGAGCGATGTCTTCGGCCAGTTCCTCGAGGGACACGCCAGCTTTGATGCGCCGCACGTTGGACTGGCTCAGCACCAGCTTGTCGAAAGGGATATCCCGCGAAGGGGACAGGGTGATTTTCTGGACAGCTGTGGTCCTCAGATATTCCCCACGACGGGCGTCGGAAGCCACTCTCCCGATCTCACTTCCCGTCACCCTCAAACCAACACTTCTTTTCCTCTCGATGACCTTATGGTTGGAACTATCCGGGAAAATTCGCCGGAGCATCAAAGACTACCCTCAATCACAAGCTGGTTGAGTGACCGTGATAAGACCATCACATCCCTTGCCTCATCATTGCGTCTAGGTACGCGTTGGTGTTCCTCACCTGTCCTGTGCTGGCTCTCAAAATTAATTCGTCGAGTGCAATAAGGAGCTGCCCTGGACCTCTTTCTCTAAGGTGTCTCATGATCCTGCCTTGTTCTATTCTCAGCAAATTCCCGACATCAGCCAACATGTTCATAACGGATTGATGATCTCTTGGTTCATTTGGGAAGAAGTCCGATACGTTTTTCAGGTCCGTCCAAGCCATAGTTGTTGGATCTCGGCCGTCTTTAAATCCAGAGCTGCTGAGAGCACCTGTAGTATCCTTTTTTATATTCAATCTTGTGGGTTCTACGTGCCGGACATTTTGTCCGTCGTCGCCGGACAATTGGTCGGGCATCGTTTCCTGAGCTTCACGGTTTCCGGCCGGAAACTCTCTGATGGTCGCTCCGGCCAACTCTGCCAACTTCTTGATAAGTTCTATGATTTCGTCGGCTTTGAGTGTTGCACGGCGTAGGATGTTGCGCACGTTTTGGAGAAATGTGAATGTCTCATCATCGTTTGCTTGGCGCAAAGCTTCGACACGAAGAGACAGCGCCTCCGCCCTGAGTGACCGTAGCTCTTCCTGATCGCCGACAAGCTGTTTTGCGTGTTCTGTGAGCTCACTTTCCCGATCGAACATTGGCTGTAGATCGAAGCCAAAGGCATCTCTGATCAATCCACCGTAGCGAAGAGGGAACCGTTTGCGGGTTGCGCTATCCCTGCGTTGGATCAAATTGGCGTCCACGAGGCGTCCGATACACCGTCGGATCGTTCTCTCGTTCAGACCGTTCGTTCTCTCAGACAACGATGCGTTTGAGGGGAAGACGGTAGTCATTGAAGCTGTTTCTCCGGCCTTCTTCGGCATGAAGCTGATTAAGGCCTGCAGTGTCACAAGGTCATTTGGTGTCAAACCGAGTTCTTTGCGAAGCGTTCGGATCGGCTCGATGACTCTGTACGGGTTCGTACAGGGTACAGGAGATCGTTCCGCCAAGGCGGGTGTGTGAGAAAATACCTGTCTCATGATGATGTCGGCTGAAAAAGCTTCCCCGTTCACCGCGAACGGTGTTGAAAACGATTCGGCTTCGGGGTATCAATCAGGTGTCTAAGCTAATCGAGGCCCTTCGGAAGCACTGCTTTCGGGGGGTCTTTCCTTTTCTGGCCTGTCCTCCTTTCTGCTCAGTTTTCGTTATCTTCTATGTCAGGACCATCAAGATCCTGATCCCTGCCGGAGACTGGGTTACCTATGGGTTCCATTTTCTCTGGGGTAATGATCTGCCCCGGACTAGCGGCCTTCGCGTTCGCCAACGCGAGAAGAGCGGCCTCTGGATTCTCAGAGATCCACGTATGAAGCCCGTCATCTCCGTTCTTGACGGTGATGATCACGTTTCTCTTGGTGACCTTCACCATCCCGAGTCTTGTCTGGATTGCCGATGGGGCAGTGGGCTTGTGCTGTTTCAGGAGACCTTCAAAGACCGCAAAGCGTTCGTCGGAGGTCTTGCCTGAACCTCTGGATTTCATGAGAGTATCATGGAATTCTCGGTTTCCGGCCGGAAACCCTTCATCTCCAGAGAAGCCAAGGCTCTCATAAGACTTTGCGGCAGCATACCAACGATCCCGTCCAACCCCGGGTGCCGCCCCGATCTTTTGGATGAGTTCAGTCGGAATACAGGAAGTGACTTGTTTCATGCGAGCAAGTCCCGTGAGCTTGTCACCGGCTTTCCTGGCTTTCTGATCGATGTTGAGGGCGTCACAGACCAGCCCCTCGTCCTTGCCGGACTCTATGAGAGAACGTGCAAACAGGGCTTTCTCGATCCAGCTGAGGTCTTTTCGGAAGCTGTTCTCTTGGCCTTGTGCAAGAATCGCTTGATCCTCATCCAAGCCTCTGATGAGAGCCTTTGCGGGCTTGCCGATAAGTCGAAGGGCCGCTAATCGCCTGCGCCCATAGATGATCCTGTATCGCCCCCCTTCGGGGCTCAGAAGTATTGGGATAAGCTGTCCCTGCTTGTCGATGCTTTCAGCCAGTTCCCTGATGTCATCTTCGTCATCCACGGCCAGACGATCCTGGAACTCGGAATCATCAATAAGGTCGGTACTGATTTCTTGAATTGAAGATTGTGCCGCATCCTGAAGAGAACGGGCCATTCCCGAAAGGGCAGGGGCTCGTGACTGGGTTCGAGTCGGAGAAATCGACGAGTTCTCCTGCTTTTCTTCATCCTCGGGAATGTCGAATGTGACTTTGCGTGCCATTACTTACGCCCCCATGCCGTTTTGATGAGCCCTTCGACCTCCGCCACAACCCCGTTGATGGACTCGATAGCCCGATCGTACGTCTGGCGATGNAAATCCGTTCTGGCGATCTCGAACAGTGTCTGTTGCGTGAGCCCAGCGTCAGAGACTGCGGAGGATTTCAGGAAAGGCTGNGTAAGAACGTCATCCGTGAACATGGTCCGCAGGAATGCCGCCATCTGGGTTTGGGGGCCGTCATTGGGCTCGAAACGAGTGATTAGAAANCTCATGAAGTCCCAGTCGGGCGATGCGCCTACATCAGCAATCGTTGCCATGAGGCTGGATGTGAGCTGCAGGAATTGGGCCATCGAGGCGACGTCAAGCATGCTTGGAATGACAGTGACGACTAGGGATGTCGACGCTACCAAAGCNGATANTGTGGTAAACCCGAGTTGNGGTGGGCAGTCGATGACGACAANGTCGTAGTCTGTCTCGACTTCATTAATGCAAAGGGCAAGCCGCTGATAGAACGGCGGCCTGATATTGTTTCGAAGGGCGTGTGCGGTTTCGGTCTCGAACTCAGAGAGCANCAANCCGGCCGCNGCTAGATCGAGGTTGTGGAAATACGTTTTGCGCACAACGTCTCTAAAGGGGATAGGGTCCTCGTACCGTAGGGCATCGTACACCGTTCCGGCTTCAGGGAAGTCGATTTCCGGCCGGAAACCGAACATNGTGGTCATTGAGGCTTGNGGGTCGAGATCGATTGCCAGAACTCGATAACCNTCAAGGGCNAGCTTTTGGGCCANATGGATCGCCGTTGTCGTCTTNCCNGCGCCCCCTTTGAAGTTGGCGATCGAAATGATCTGNATATGCTCCCCNTCCCGACGACGAGGAACNATATGNTGGAACTTNGTGCTTGACCGGGCNATTTCGTGGCGCGCTATNTCGATNTGCTCTGCAGTGTAGAACCTGCGGCCGCGGGCNTCNGTCTCGATNTCACCGAGATCGAGCTTGTCCTCGAANAACATCTTCCGCANAAAATCNTGGCTTACCCCGAGGATCTGNGCAACNTCCGTGGATGAGAANCGTCTGAGAGCCTTTCGTTCATCAGGTAGAAACGANTTGCGCATATTCACATCAAGCGATTTGCTTAGACGTGTCGCCATCGTTTGGATCTTTTGATCCATTCTGATCCGCTGCTCGTTCATGCCCGTCCCGCCGCCCGTCTTCCGGGTCTATCTTGAGAAGGAACGCAAAACCGCCGGAAACTGATGGTTAGCGTTCTTCCGCAAAAATGTCAGGAAAGCGTTTGACAGGCAAGGATTTTTTCAAATGGTGGGCCGGTATCCGGTGAAATCATTTATTTACAATGACTTATCTTATTTNGCGGATCCAGCGCGTCAAGTGCTTGTGTCGCTGCCATCTCTTAAACGCAAGATGTACCCGATTCACATAGGCNGTTTTGCTTCCAAAGAACGAATCTGAGTCTCTTNAATCATTCCCAGANTCTCGGCTCGCTCCAACAGCATCTTGACCGATGAGGGCTGCCATCTCGTTCGGCCACGNGGCGTGCGTTCGCGCATNGNTTCCAGCCGNNNNCAGATCGCNTGAAGCGTGATGTCGGGNTCCGCGCCCTTGATGNCGGCNANNATGGCGGGCAGNCGATCGTCNNTTTCGCGGCGNCCGGCGCGGGCCAGNACCTCGNNNGGCAGGAANCCNTCGCGGACATAGGCCTTCACNGCGCGCAANAGACGGCTTTGGGTCCAGCGACGCGCCTCGGGCAAGGGGCCGTTGANGATGCGCANCACNTCNTCCCANGCCAAGTCGGGGCGCAACCGGCGCACATGGGGCACCCANTCTTGTGCCGTCTCGTTCAGNCGCTCCATGTAGCCGTCCTGTCTTGCCAGCCGTACCTTACGAAGAGCGGCAGGGTCTTTGGCACGCAGCCCAGGGTTCCCGCCCACGCGGCCCTTTGTGCGCGCGCTGGCGAGGCCGGCCTTGGTGCGTTCCCGGATCAGGGCGCGCTCGAACTCGGCCGCAGCGCCCAAGACCTGCAGCGTGAACTTGCCTTGCGGGGATCCGGTATCGATCGGGTCCTGAATGGAACGAAAGAACGCACCCTTGGCCTCCAGCCGCTCGATCACCTCCAGCAGATGCGACAGGGATCGCGCAAGGCGGTCGATCCGCACGACCACCAGCGTGTCGCCCTTGCCGATGCGCTCCAACACCCGCGCCAGCACCGGCCGCGCACGATTGCCGCCCGAGGCCTGTTCTTCGTGGATCTCGGCGCAGCCCGCGGATTTCAGGGCCTGCGACTGGGGCAGGGGGGTCTGATCCTCGGTGGATACGCGGGCATAACCGATCAAGGGCATCAAAACAGTCTTTTTGCAGTTTCGTATATCATTACTAAACGACCGTTTGTAAACGGATGCAAGGGCGCTCTCTGTGGCGCTGTTTACCGGAATGCCCTTGGTTTCCATACAATGAGCGCGATCAGAGAGCCCTCGCCGACCATCGCCCGCGCGTGCTATATAACGAGCGTGGGCGCACTCTGATAAAACCCTTGGGTAAAGTGCAGAATTCCAGTATTTTGCACATATGAAGCCTCCAGCGCCTGCCTTCCATGATGAACCGGACGCTCTCTTCCTCGACGCTGAGGAGGTGGAACAGTCGTCTGAGGAGGATCTTTGGTTCCTGCCCGGTCCCATGGAAGAGGAGCCGGATTATTTGCCGCCCGGACCACGGGCCGAACCGCGTGAAGCCGAGGTCCTCGACGATTGGCGGAAAGCAGAGGCGGGTCATGCCGCACGTCTTGCCCGTGTGGCCGGTCGCGTCGGCGCGCTGGACGACCGGCTAAAGCGCGGCCCTGACGGATGGCGGCACAGGCTTGCCCTGTTCGAGGCTGCCGACCTCAGCTGGTTCGCGGGCGACCGTATCGGCCCGGATCGGCTCGCGCTCTGGATGTCCATGCGCATTTCCGGCCTGCAAGACGACATCGACGCACTCGCGCGCGTCGGTTGGGCGGTACGTCGTCTGACAGGGGGGCCAGGCCCAGAGGTGGNCCTGTCCGCCTTCCTCGACCGCCGCGATCCAGAGAACATGGCAAATGAAGCCGAGCCCTTTGCGGACCGCGCGGGCGGTTGGCTCGACCTGATGGCACAAGTCGCCGATCTTCACCCGATAGCCCGTGCTTGCGCGGGTTATCACTTCTGGAGCCTCGCGGGCCTCGGGCAGCAGGGCGATCGAATGGAAGCGGCCGTCACGGCCGCGCGGATCGCCGCCAGCGAGGAGAGAGGCGCAGTCTTTGCGCCTCTGGCCATGGGCGGGGCAGGGGGGCTGCGCGACGGCGGCCCACCCGCTGACCGTCTGGCGCGCTGGCTTGACGGGATGGAGACCGCCTGCCTGACCGCAATGCGGCACCTCGACGATATCCAGGCATGGTCAGCGAGGGCGGAAACCGAGATGACCCCACTCTCGGGAAAGACCCCACGCGCCTTGCGCGCCGTTCTGACCGAATGGCCTATTGTCTCTGCCCCGATGGCCGAGGCCCTGACCGATGTCAGCCGCGCCGCTGTCCAGCGCAATCTCGCTTGGATGCAGGCACAGGGTCTGGTCCGCGAGATGACCGGCCAGGGGCGGTATCGGATGTGGCGCACCACGAACTGAAAGCACAGAGCGCACCTTGGGCTGTCAGGGAACAGGACCGCCTCAACTTCCATTGCGTCATTCACCACGTGAATGATTGTGATCTGGTCAGCACTGATACGGTAAAAGATGAGGCATCGGTGGCGACAAGGTGAGGCAAACATCGGGGTTGAAGCTCCAGCGCTTATAGGGTAACCCCCTACCCTATGGGTCACACTGTCCAGAACAAATCCAAGCTTATCGCCAGAGTCCGCCGCCTGAGAGGGCAGATGGAGGCGATCGAACGGGCGCTGGAGGCGGAAGTCTCCTGCGCCGAAATCCTGAACCTCGCCGCCTCGGTCCGCGGGGCTACGAACGGCCTCGTCGTCGAACTTCTCGAGGATCACCTGCGCAACCACGTTGTCGACGTCGAAGGCGATGCGCAGCGCAAGGCCGGGGCGGACGAACTGATCGAAGTCATGAGAAGGCACCTGAAATGAGCCCGAACGCCGCCGCACCGCACGACCACGTCTTCCTCGGCGAGAACCACGCCCGCAACGAACGCCGCACTTGGGCAGTGATCGCGCTGACCGCGACCATGATGGTCGCTGAGATCACCGCCGGCACGATCTACGGGTCCATGGCGCTGCTGGCCGACGGCTGGCACATGTCCACCCATGCCTCGGCGCTTCTGATCACGGCGCTCGCCTATCGCTTCGCCCGCAAACACGCGCGCAACCCCCGCTTCACCTTCGGCACCGGAAAGCTCGGCGATCTCGCCGCCTTCGGTAGTGCTACCGTCCTCGCTATCGTCGCACTGCTGATCGGTTGGGAAAGCCTTGTCCGCCTGCGCAGTCCGGTCCCGATCAGCTTCGACGAGGCGATCCTCGTCGCCGTGATCGGCCTCTTGGTGAACCTCGTCAGCGCTTGGCTGCTCAAGGACGACCACAGCCACCACCACGGCCATGCTCATCACCAAGTGCAGGATCATGACCACGGGCACGACCATGATCAAGATCATGACCACGGGGCGGCAGCGACCCGCGGAGGAGACCGCGACAACAACCTGCGTGCGGCCTACCTGCACGTTCTAGCAGATGCACTGACATCCGTTCTTGCCATCGCAGCCCTGCTCGCGGGCCGCAGCTATGGCTGGGTCTGGCTCGACCCGGTGATCGGCATCGTGGGCGCCCTCGTCATCCTGAGCTGGTCGTGGGGACTGCTGCGCGACAGCGGATCGGTTCTCATGGACTATCTGCCCGACCACGAGGATCTTCCGGCCGAAGTGCGCGCAGCCATCGAGAGCGAGCATGACGAGATCGTCGATCTTCATGTCTGGCAGCTCGGGCCGGGGCATCACGGCGCCATCATTGCGCTCAAATCCACGCGCCCCGAACCGGTCGCGGCCTATCGTGCGCGGCTGCGGCACATCGACGAGCTGTCCCATGTGACCGTGGAAATCCATCCCGCCTGAGGTGCGAGGCTTCTCCTGAGCCTCGTGATCCTAGCCAATTCCCCTGTGCCGATGACCTCGTCTCGCGGCCGCCGAACATCTCCGAAAGGTAGCTGCGATGCCGACCATGTCCCCGCTGATGAAGATCGCCACTGGAAGCATCGTGGTCGGCATCGTCGTGCTGGCGCTGAAGACCCTCGCATGGTGGATGACCGGTTCGATCGCGCTGCTGTCCGATGCGCTCGAAAGTACGGTGAACGTCGCGACCGCCATTGCAGCGCTCATTGCGATCCGCCTCGCTTCACGACCCGCGGACGCCAATCACCCCTATGGCCACCACAAGGCGGAACTGTTCAGCGCGATCCTGGAAGGCGTGATGATCATCATCGCTGCGCTGCTGATCATGCGCGAAGCGTATCACGGGTTTCTCGCGCCGCGCATGCTGGACGCGCCACTCGAAGGCCTGCTGGTGAACGGCCTGGCCAGCGTGATCAATGCCTTCTGGTGCTGGATGCTGATCACGCAAGGACGCAAGCGGCGGTCGCCTGCGCTGGTTGCGGATGGCCGTCACCTTTTCACGGACGTCATCTCCTCTGTTGGCGTGACCTTCGGGGTTCTTGTGGCGATCCTGTCCGGGTGGGCCATGCTCGACCCTTTGATGGCGCTGATCGTGGCGATCAACATCCTCTGGTCCGGCTGGAGGGTGATGCGGGAGTCTCTCAGTGGTCTGCTGGACGAGGCCATCCCGGATGTGACCCTCGCGCAGGTGCGCGAGACGATCTCGCGGGAAGCCGAAGGCGCTGTCGAGGCGCATGACCTTCGCACGCGCCATGCCGGCCAGGCCTCGTTCGTCGAGTTCCACCTCATCGTCCCCGGCGAGATGACGGTGAACGCCGCGCACGACATCTGCGACCGGATCGAAGCGGCATTGAAGGAGATCCTGGAGGGCTGCGTCGTCACCATCCACGTCGAGCCGGAACGCAAGGCGAAGCACTCCGGCGTGGTGGTGCTGTAAGATCAGCAAGAAGACCGGGCTTCTCATCAACCGGGCATGCGGTTGCGCCGTCCCAAGCGTGAGGAATGGTTGCTTGAAAGCGCCGTGAGGTCAAACTGCACCAACAAACTTTGGCGCGCCATACGGACGATCACCCGTGCTAGGCCACTCAAATCCGTTCGCACGGATGCGGCATTTGCACTTTGAAGCCCTAGGCTCGACGTGAGACTCCTATGCCTTGCCGCAACTGCTGTGACCCAGTCACTTCCACCGTCTGGCTCTACGGCTTATAAATGCGTGGCCCAGCGAGGGTGGCTCTCGTCAATGATCAAGGCATGGCTGTGCCTGCGATGTCCCCTTAGGTGGGGATGGTCGAGTGGCAAATTATCGTGGGTGTGCTCAAGCTCAACGGGATCGCCGGACGGCCAGAGTTTCAGCGCTGCGAGCATTCCGAAGGCGGCGATGAGGGCCAGTCCGATCAGTGCGGGAACGACACCATAGACCGTCAGCAGCCATCCCGACAGCGGATAGGTCACAAGCCAGCAGGCGTGGGACAGCGCGAATTGCGCCGCGAAGAGTGCCGGGCGGTCCCCGGCGTGGGCGGAACGGCGCAGCAGTCGGCCGGAAGGGGTGAGGACAGCGGAATATCCGAGCCCCACCAGCAACCAAGCTGTCAGAAGGATGGACCAGCCAAGGCCCGCTCCAAGGACCGTCAACGCCAGACCGACCAGAGTAGCCACCATCAGCGCGGCTCCGCCGAACATCACAGGCCGGTCCGGCAACGCATCGAGAACACGCGGCAGGACCAGCGCGGCGATCATCGACCCTGCGCCGAAGGCGAACATCGTCCAGGCCAGAGCACTTTCCGACAGGCCGAGCGAGCCGCGCACAAGAACGACGGTATTGACCAGCACCATCGCACCTGCCGCCGCCGCCGCGAGGTTCAATGCCAAGAGCCCGCGCAAGCGGGGCGTGGCCAGATAGATGCGGATGCCGCGCGTAGTGCGGTCATAGACACCGCGCGGCTCGGATGGGCGGGGACTGGGCAGCACTACCGAAACAACCAGAAGGGCCGATGCGGCGAAACCGAGGACCGTGCCGAGGAAGAGCGAATTGTAGGACATCACCGCGAGCAGAAGGGCCGCAAGCGTCGGGCTGACGATGTTTTCCAGATCGTAGGCCAGCCGCGACAGCGACAGCGCGCGGGTATAGCGCGCCTCTTCGGGCAGAACGTCCGGGATCGTCGCCTGAAAGGTCGGCGTGAACGCGGCGGAAGCCGATTGAAGAAGGAAGATCAGGACGTAGACCTGCCAGACCTCGGTCACGAAGGGCAGTGCGAGCGCGACACCGGCACGCACCAGATCGAGCGTCACCAGAAGCGCGCGGCGCGGCACGCGGTCTGCGAAAGCCCCTGCAATGGGCGCGATGCCCACATAAGCAACCATCTTGATGGTGAAGACTGTGCCGAGGACCAGCGCCGCCCCGTCGCCCGAAAGATCAAAGGCGAGCAGGCCGAGAGCGACAGTCGCGAGCCCGGTTCCCAGAAGCGCCACGACCTGAGCCAGAAACAGATGACGGTAGGTGCGGTCGGAGAGGATGTCGAACATGGCGGACCTCAGAGATATCTGGCGATCGTGCGCAGCTGGGCACGATCTGTTTCGGAGCCTTCGACGTCCAGGCAATGATCCATGTGGTCATGGATCAGCGCCCGCTTGGCATTCGTGATGGCTTTTTCAACCGCCTGCATCTGCTGGGCGATCTCAAGGCATGGCTTGCCCGCCTCGATCATCTCGATCACGGCGCGCAAATGGCCGTCAGCACGTTTCAGCCGGGCGACGAGGGCGGGGTGGGTTGCATGGACTGGATGTTTTGTCATAAAGTAGTTCTATCCCCCCTGGGAGGATAGAACAAGATGGTGCCACGATGCACCACGCTAGAGACGAGCAGACGGGCAAAACCTATGGATACCTTGAGGACAGTTGTAAACGCCGCGTTTTCGACACTCTTATGTTTGGCCATACTCCTCTGGTCTGTGGTGCCCGCAACCTCGCACGCGCCCTCAGTCTTCGGCGTCCTTCAAGAGCACGCAGAAATGGTTGCTGAGCACGGTCATTCGCATGGACTGGAAGAAGACCTTGCCTGGGCCATGCATGGACACGGCCATGACAGCGTCGATCACGATCACAGTCAGGCGGTCGTGCCTGGCCCTGACCGATCGCCGCACCCGCTCGATATTCACAGAGCCGCATGGCCTTTGAGTTCGGCCACGTCGAACACCTTACAGACATACCAAATCGAACGACCTCCGCGCGTCTGATCGACTGCGCGCCAACAGCGCGCTGCATTCGATCATCAACACATATGCGGAGTCAAATCCATGAATACAGTCCACCAGGGCTGGACCGATCCCGGCATACGCCGGATCGTGATCCTGTCCTTCATTGCCCTTTCGGCGCTCGTCCTAAGTGCGGGCAACGCTCTCGCCCATGCCGTTACAGAAGGTGACGCAGGCTACATCCAGGAAATCTGGGGGGTGAACATCATTCCCTTCATGTATCTCGGCGCCAAGCACATGGTGACGGGTTACGATCACATCCTGTTCCTGCTCGGCGTCGTCTTCTTCCTCTACAAGATGAAGGACGTCGGCATCTANGTCAGCCTNTTTGCCATCGGCCATTCGNNCACGATGCTNNNGGGCGTCTGGTNNGGNTGGGGCNTNAACGCCTANATNNTCGACGCNATCATCGGCCTGTCGGTNGTCTACAAGGCGCTCGACAANCTNGGNGCCTACCANCGCTGGTTCGGCTTCCAGCCGAACACCAAGGCCGCGACGTTGATCTTCGGCTTTTTCCACGGCACGGGCCTTGCCACGAAGATCCTCGACTACGAGATCGCATCAGATGGGCTGTTGGCCAATCTTCTGGCGTTCAACGTCGGCGTCGAGCTGGGCCAGATCATGGCGCTCGCCGTGATTCTCATCGTTATGGGCTACTGGCGGAAATCCCCGAACTTCTTTCGCCAAGCCTACACCGCCAACGTTGTCATGATGTCCATGGGGTTCATCCTCATGGGACTGCAAATCACCGGCTACTTCGTTGCCGCATAAGGAACTGGAGAGAAAAATGTTCAACGCAGAAAAACCGAGCCTTGATGAACTGCCAAGCTCAGCGCAGCTTATCCGATCCACCGCCATCGCGGCGGCCAGCGCGGTCGTCATTCTTGTGACGGTCGTACTTCCCGCCGAATACAACATCGACCCAACTGGGATCGGTGGCGCAATTGGGCTGGCGGAGATGGGTGAGATCAAAACCCAGCTCGCAGAAGAGGCCGAGGCTGATCGTCAGATCATGGAAGCCGAAGACGAGCAGTCAAGCTTGCTGAACGATGTCTTCGGGCTTTTTGTCGGTGCCGCACATGCGCAGGAAGCCGTGGTTTGGCGCGATGAGGCCACCTTCACGCTGGCACCGGGCGACTCGGCGGACTGGAAGATGGAGATGGATGCAGGCCAGGTGGCTGAGTACCGGATGCTCGTCGAAGGCGGCCGGGTGAATTTCGACCTGCACGGCCATGGCGGCGGCGAGACGGTGACCTATGAAAAAGGCCGAGGCTCCACCGGTTCCGAGGGCGAGGTCACCGCCGCGTTCGACGGACAACACGGCTGGTTCTGGCGCAGTCGCGACAGTTCCGATGTGACGGTGACAATTCAGGTACGCGGCGAATATTCCGAGTTTGTGCAGCTCGACTAAGCGCAGGAAGGGCAGACGCGGCCATTCGTTTCGTCTGACGCGAATGGCCGCATTTGGGTTCGGCATACTGCGCAATGGCGTGCGAGAAGCATGGACCCGATTCAAGCCAAACCATATATTGAGATCACTGTTCAATTCTCTGCCACTCGCGCTTTAGTGAGGATTTAGCCCTTGAACCTCTAGTGGCTAGACGTTTTAGCATCGTAGATGTTGATCTGACAGATCCAGCACCAAATTAGAAACTGCGCGGAGTACGATACATGCTGACAAGACGACATTTCATCCAGACGACCGCTGCACTTTTCTCCGCGTCTATCTCGAGGCCGCTCCTCGCTGACACCTGGCCCACTGAAGCGGAAAAGGCTGCTTGGGATGCACAGGTTACACCGCCGGGCTACAACCCAGCCACATCAAACCCGTGGGGCCTGCATCCGCGCTTTCTGCCGCAGCGGGTTGTAGCTAAAGATGGTCTTGTGGCCGGTGACATCCATGTCGATGCTGTTGCGCGCTATCTTTACCATATCGAGGAAGGCGGAACGGCGATTCGCTATGGCGTAGCGATTGCTCGTGGCAAACTTTATGAGCCGGGCGTCTACACGATCAAGCGCAAGGTCAGGTGGCCGCATTGGCAGCCAACACAGAACATGATTGACCGCGATCCGGAGCTCTACGCCGATATCGCTGACGGTATGGAACCCGGACCTGAGAACGCGCTCGGGTCGCGGGCGCTTTATCTCTATGTCGGGGATCGGGACACCTATTTACGGATTCACGGCACTCCACAGCCGCGAAGCATCGGCGGCCGAGCGAGTTCCGGTTGTGTCCGAATGGTCATGGCCCACATTAACGATCTTTACGCGAATGTGGCGATTGGCTCGACAGCGTTCCTTTATTCGGCCGAGGACAGCGTGACCCCGCGAAGCTGACCCATGGATCGTCGGCGGTGTGACGGTCGAACGCGCCATTCAGGATTGGCGCACGGCACAGATGGGATTGCCGCCTGGCGATCGCAACGGCACCAAGGTCGTTTCCACCGGCCCGTTATGCTCATACCAATAGCAGTTATCTTCGGGACGTAGCCGTGCCGCGTTGAGATCTTGGTCGGGTGCCGCGAGGGCTGCGACAGACTCTGGAATATTCCCGATCCTGAATGGATCGTTGTCTTCCTTCGGAGGCACCGCACAGCCAGCCAGGGCCAATGTTGCAACCATGATCACCGCATATTTTTGAAGCATATCTATCTCACTCTTTGGCAGGTCAGCCGCGTCTTCAGACTTAGCGGCGCGTTTCAAGGTTCCGCAGGTCGGTGTCCTTATTTGACCAAGTTTTGGTTTTAGCTCTTGAAGCTCTAGTTACTGTAGGGGCTATGTCAATGTGGAATGAACGAATCCCGAGGTCAATCCCATGTCTTCCAATGGCCAACGCCACGACCACAAGCACAGCTCTGACTGCAGTCACGATCATGTTGATGATCACAAACATGCGAGCGTAGCTCGCTACTCTCATGGAGATGGTGCTGCGTGCTGCGGTGCTGGAGCCAACACGAGACCGGCACAACCCATCCCGTCGAACGCACGACACTTCCAAGTCTCCGGCCTGGATTGCGCCGAAGAGGTGGCGATCCTGAACCGGGTTGTCGGGCCGAAAGTGGGCGGAACCGAACACCTGGCATTCGACGTGATCAACGGGCGAATGACCATCCTCGACAGCGCCGAGAGGATATCAGACGACGAAGTCACGCAGGTGGTCGCGACGACCGGCATGAGCGCGAAGCCATGGGATGCCGACAACGCAGCAGAGGACCAGGCGGCGCATCTGGCACGTCAGAAGCGCTTTACCTTGTTGAGCGGCGGCTTCTGGGCAGCGGGATTCCTTTTCCACATTGTCGAGACCGGCATGGGCGGCGCGCTCGGTCTCTTTGCGGGGCATGGCGAGGTGCCGATGCCTATGGCGGAAGCAGGGCTCTTCGCCGTCGCAATTCTTTTTGGCGTCTGGCTTGTCGCGCCCAAGGCTTGGTCTTCGGCGCGAAGGCTTAGCCCCGACATGAACTTGCTCATGGTGGTGGCCGTCGCGGGCGCCATCGGCCTCGGTGAGTTTTTCGAAGCGGCGACGGTCGCCTTCTTCTTCTCGCTTTCGCTTTTTCTGGAGAGCTGGAGCGTGGGGCGGGCGCGCAATGCGGTTTCCGCGCTGCTGGATCTCGCACCGCCCACGGCGCGAGTGCTTTATGACGACGGGTCGGAAGCCGACGTACCGGCCGCTGCCGTGGCAGTCAATGCAAGGTTTATCGTGCGCGGCGGCGACCGCATCCCCCTCGACGGTGAAGTCGTGGACGGGGCAGGGGCCGTCGATCAGGCCCCTATTACCGGCGAAAGCGCGCTGGTGCCAAAGGAACGCGGCGATGAGGTCTATGCTGGCACGATCAACGGCGAGGGCACGCTGACGGTGCGGGCGACCAAACCCGCGTCGGACACGGTGCTCGCAAAGATCATTCGAATGGTGGGCGATGCCCATGCCCGCCGCGCGCCAGTCGAGCAGTGGGTGGCCAAGTTCGCGCGCATCTACACACCCATCGTGATGGCTCTGGCGATCACCATCGCACTGGTGCCGCCACTCCTGCTTGGCGGCGCTTGGGACTACTGGTTCTACAATGCGCTGGTGCTTCTGGTCATCGCCTGCCCCTGTGCCCTTGTCATCTCGACACCGGTTTCCATCGTCGCGGCGCTCACCGCCTCAGCGCGGGCGGGGGTGCTGATCAAGGGCGGCGCCTATGTCGAAGCACCCGGGCGCACCACGGCGCTGGCGATGGACAAGACCGGGACGATCACCATGGGCGAACCCGAAGTGGCGGCGGTGCATCCGCTGGGCGACGCCTCCGCGCGTGACCTCATGACGCTGGCGGCAGGCCTGGAGGCAAGATCCTCGCACCCGCTGGCGCGTGCCATCCTCGCGCGTGCCGAAACGGATGGCATCGACGTATCTGCCGCGGAGGACACGCGCACCGTGCCGGGGCGCGGGCTGGAAGGACGCGCCGACGTGCGCGCGATCTGGCTCGGTTCGGATCGGTTCGCCGAGGAGAAAGGTTTCGGCAATTCCATTCCGTCGGATCTGCGGGAGCGGATCGAAGGGGCAGGGAACACCCTCGTTGCCGTGGGTGACGAGACCGGCGTGACCGGCGTACTAGAACTTCGCGACCGCATCCGCCCCGATGCCAAGGGAATCGTTGCGCGGCTGCACGCGCAGGGAGTGAAAACGATTGTGATGCTGACAGGCGACAACGAACGCACCGCGCGTGCCGTGGCGGCCGAGGTCGGCATTGACGAGGTGCGCGCCGAACTCTTGCCAGAAGACAAGGTCACGGCCATCGAGGAACTGGTCGCGAACCACGACATGGTGGCAATGATCGGTGACGGCGTCAACGATGCACCAGCCATGGCGCGCGCGCATTATGCCATTGCCATGGGGGCTGTCGGATCAGACGCGGCGATCGAGACGGCAGATATCGCGCTCATGACCGACGATCTGGCTCGGGTGCCGTGGCTGATTGCACACTCTCGCCGGACAATGACAATCATCCACCAGAATATCGGCATATCGCTGGCGACCAAGGCGCTGTTCGTCGGGCTGACCGCATTTGGCATGGCCTCGATGTGGGGCGCCATCGCAGCGGATGTGGGCGTATCCCTGTTGGTGGTCGCCAATGCGCTGCGGCTTTTGAACGGCCATCGGATCAAGGACGGGCCTTCGGGCGGTGAGCTGGTGGGCGAGCAGATAGCGAAGGGAGCACTGGCGCACGGTCATTGATCCGACGTCTTCGGTAGAGTAACGTCTGTTATCAAGCAGACCTCGCAAAAAGGGGCGTCGAGCAGTGACAAACATCAAATTTCCACGGCGTGCCTTTCTGATGGGCGGATTGGTCGCCTTTCTATCAGGCTGTGCCAGCAAGTTCCGGTCGTACAACGGACCCGAGGTGACCCGGCTGCGCATGTATAAGGCACAGCGGTCTCTGGTTCTGGACGGAACGGATGACGTCTTGCGGACCTATCCCATCGGATTAGGCTTCGCGCCCGAAGGTCACAAGCAGTTCGAGGGGGATGGCCGTACGCCGGAGGGCTCCTACGTGATTGACCGGCGCAACCCGGACAGCCTTTTTCACCTCTCCATCGGCATCTCATATCCCAACGCCGCAGACATAGCTTTGGCGCAGGCTGAAGGAAAGTCGCCCGGTGGCGACATTTTCATCCACGGAGGACCGCGCAAGGGGATCGACCCAATAAATGTCCGCGACTGGACGGCAGGCTGCATCGCCGTCACTGACCGCCAGATCGAGGAAATCTATGCCATGGTCAGGGACGGGACGCCGATCGACATTTACGCCTAAGGATCAGGTGAAGCGGCGCCGCATCGCGACGTTGATCGCCTCAATGGCGATGACCATGACGACGACGGCAACCGTGACGCTGGCCGCCTTGTCATACTGGAAAGAGCGCACGTAGGTCTGGATGTAAAAGCCGATCCCGCCCGCGCCGACAATCCCGAGGATCAGCGACTCTCGCAGGTTCAGTTCGAACCGGAAGATTGTGTCGCGGGCGACGACCGGCGCCATCTGCGGCCAGATCGCATGTCTGAGCCGCACGAGCGGCCCGGCGCCCGCGCTTTCCAGCGCAGCGATGGGCGCGCGGGAAACGCCGTCGATCGCCTCGGCATAGAATTTGGCGAGCATCCCCGTCGCATGAAACGCGACCGCGATGATGCCGGGCAGCGGCCCGAGCCCGACAGCGCCGACCATAAGCATGGCCACCAGGATCAGCGGAATCGCCCTGATGAAAGCAAGCAGCGTTCGAACCGGCCGAAAAACTGCACGCGCTACCATCGTCTCGGACGCCAGAATGCCGAGTGGGATTGACAGGATCACCGCGCCGAGAGTGCCGAGGATCGCGATCCTCAGCGTTTCCGCGCTGCCCTTCTTGATCTCAGCCATCACCGTCGGGTCAGGCGGAAACATCCGACCGAGAAAATCTGCGATCCGCGGACCGGCGGACATGAGACGCGTCAACTCGACGTCGGCCGTGGCGAAGGACCACAGGATCGCGCCGGCGATCAGGGCGCTGGTCGCGAACCCGCCGAATTCGCGAAACCGCATCAGGATACCGCCCGGAGGCCGGTACCGGGCATTGGTTCTATCTCCCTGTAGAGATCCGCTGTTGCAGCCTCGTTCAACTCGGGGGTCGGCACGTCAAAGACGATCCGCCCGCCGCGAATGCCGATGATACGCTGCGCGAAACGCCGCGCCAGGTCTGGCTGGTGCGAGGAAAACAGCGCCGTCGCTCCGCGCGCCCGCGCCGCGCCGGTCAGCAGCGACAGGATCTCGCCGGCGCGGGCGGGGTCGAGACTGCTCACCGGCTCATCGGCGAGGATCAGACGCGGTTCCTGGGCCAGACAGCGCGCGATGGCCACACGCTGCCGCTGACCGCCGCTGAGACTGTCGACCCGGCGCCCTGCGAGATCACCAATGCCGCAATCGGCAAGGGCTGCGCGCACAATCTCCAGATCATGCGCGGTTGGTGATCCCAGCAGGGCCCGTAGGGGGGGCATGCGTCCCAGGCGACCATTGAGGACGTTGCGCAGAACCGTGGAGCGTTCGACCAACGCAAACTCCTGAAACACGAAACCGGTATCCGGACGGCGCACACGCGGCGGCGGCTGGTCGGGATCGAGCGGTGCCCCCAGAACCGATACCCGCCCGCTCCAGCCCCGGAGCCGGCCGTCGAGCAGTGCCAGCAGGGTCGTTTTCCCTGCCCCGGATGGGCCCAGCAAAGCGACGCTTTCACCCGCCGGAATCGTAAGCGAAACCCGTTCCAGCGCCGGGAGGTCCGTTCCCGGATGGGTAAAGCTCAGGTCGTCGATTTGGGCGGCAATGCTCATTCCAACAGCCCGTATCGGCGCGCCATGTCGCGCACGCCGTCGTAGGCGGCGGAGTCGGACCTGACATAGCCGTCCGGGCCGTAGAGATAGCGCAGCTTTTTGCGGTTCTCTGGTGCGTTGAGCCGCAGCATCGCGTCGATGAACCGGTTCTGAAGGCCGGCGTCGAGCCCCGGGCGTGCGATCACGAGGTGACTCGGGATTGGCTCGCTTTCCACGATCCAGGTTACTTCTGCCTGCTGCCGCGGCGTCAGAAGCAGATCGGCGTATTGGCTAGCGCCTGCGGCATCGACCAGACCCTCGGCCATCGCTTGCATCGCCTGCTGGTAGCCGCCCGCGAAGAAGACGCGGCCGAAGAACGCATCCGCCGCGGTGGGGCCTTCGATCAGCCCGGCCTTAACGAATTCGGCGAGCGGATAGAGATAGCCCGATTCCGAGATTGGATCAGCGAAGGCAATGTTACGCCCGCGCAGGTCGGCGAGCGAGCCGATGCCGCTGTCGCGGCGCACGAAGATGCGGCCCGTGTAACTCGGCGCGTCGCGGTAGACCTCGGACAGAAGCGGCACGGCACCGATCTCGGCCTCGGCCAGAACGAAGGGCAGGGCGCCCATGAAGGAAATATCTGCATCGCCGTTTCTCAGTGCCTCGACCGCGGCGGCGTGGTCGATGGTGACGAACCCTTCGACGGGGACGCCGACCTCACTGGCCAGCCAGCCGGTGATGGCCTCGATATCGCCCAGCAGCTTTTCCGGGTTCTCTTGCGGGATGAAGGCTAGCCGCAACCTAACGTCCTGCGCGGCGAGCGGGGTCGCCAGAGACATAGCGCTCGCGCTGGCCAGAAGCAGGGCCGTTCTGCGGTTCACGTGCATCGCCATCAAAAGGCCCTCGCTTCGACTGTATCGGCCTCGGTCTGGAACGCGCTCCAGCTTGCTTCGGCGGCTGCCCAGTCGCCGTCACGCACGGCGGCGCCGACATCGGCCAACCGCCCGGCCAACGCGTAGACCTCGGGACGCGCAGCAAGGTTCGACATGGTACTGGCGTCGGCTGCAAGGTCGGCGGCCACGGTGTCGGTCAGCAGCAGGATATGCTCCGCGTCCCGCCGCGGCAGCAGCGTGTCGATTGTCGAGGCGAAGGTCGTCAGTTCGGCGAATGCCAGTCGGAAGGCGGTGTTCTCGGCATCGAAAGCTTCATAGGGCTCGTCCGCCGCGCCCACGGTCTGCAGATAGGCGGTCAGATCAGTTCGTTCCGCTTCGGTCAGCCCGAGCGTCTTCGTCTCGTCGAACCAGTCTACGACAGCCGCCAGGGTCGGCAGCGATCCGTCATGGAAATAGGGCGCGGTATAGGCGGTGCCGAGCAGGGTGGGGGTGTCCAGCGCACCGGCACGGGCGCCTTCATAAGCCGGCGCGACGGAGCCGATGTCGTGCGCCTGTCGGTCCAGGAAGTTGGCGTCCGGCATATGGCAACTGGCACAGGAGCGGTCGCCGAGTCCCGCGAAGGGCGTGTTGAAGATCGCTTCGCCGCGTTGCGCGGCCTCTGGGGCCGACTCGGTCAGTTGGCCGTCCGGTGTCAGCATGGAGTTGGGTAGGAAGTCGAACTCGAGCATGTAGGCGACCAGCGCGTCCATCATGAAAGGCGTCGGCTCCGCGCCGCCGAACTCGTTGACGACAACGTTGCGGGTGAAGTCGCGCAGGGAGGCAAAACGACCGTCGCGACCGTAGGGGCCGGTGAAACGCAAGCCGCGAAGGCTTGGAATGTCGAGCGGGTCGTCACGCCGGTCGTTGAATATCGGGTTGAAAAAGGCGCCGTCGACGTCGATCGCGCCCGGCTGGTGGCTGGCACCCGGAATGAACAGCCGTTGGTTGACGTCCGAGCGATTGTGACAGGTCGAGCAGGCGAGACCGAGATCGCGCGCCGGGCTGCCGAAGATTTGCGCGCTGTCGAACAGCATGTCGCCGTAGGCCACGAGCGGCAGGTCGGTCTCGTCGATGCCCTGTTCCTCGAAATTGAGAACGAGACGCGGCAGCGGATCCTGATCGAAGATGTCGGAGCCCGGTGGCAGGCTTGGCGGTACCTCAATGGCGCGACCGCTGAGTATCGCAGTTTCCGGCAAGGCGCTCAGCGTCTGACGCGGAGCAAAATCGTCAATGAGATAGTTCTGCGCGAGGTAGTCGGAGATGACCCTGCGCGCGGCCACCATCGTGTCGCGATCCGCGCTTGTGGCACCTGCGCCCAGGACCCCGACGGAACCCGTACTGCTGTTCAACTCCAGCCAGGCAAGGCCGATCTGCCGCGCGACATCAGACTCGGCGGTGGCGATACCGTCCGCAAACGCGCGATAAAGTTCCCTAGCTGTCCGCACGGCCTGCTGCGCACGCGCCGGGTCTTCGGCAGCGATAACACGGTCCAGTTCCTCTTCGATCCTGAGCGCGATCAGCCGCGTCGCCTCGACAAAGGCCGCCTGCCGGTCTTCATGCGTGATCGCGTTCAGAAGCTGGGCAGCGTCGATGTCGCTTTCGCGATCCAGCCACGTCAGGGCACCGATGGAGAATTCCGAACCCCGGTAGGGGTCCGTCCAGGCGGTCTCAATATCATCCCAGGGCAGAGGCTCGAGATTTCCAAGAAAGAGCGTCAGCCTGTAGGCCGCCGCCTCGGGAAGCCAGGGGGTCTCCTTAGCAGGTGTTGCGGCCGCAGGTCCGGACAGGACGAGCACACTGGCTAACGTGGCGAGCAACACTCCCAGGAAATTTCGTATCACCATAACCTCCAGAGACAAAAGTTAGACATGGCTAACTTATCTACCCTCAGCAAACAAGTTGTCAATCCCGCTGTTTCGCTGCAAAGTCCCAAGTATGACAAAGCTGCAATCACATGGGCGTGAACCGTTTGAAACTGTCGACAGGGCTCCCGAAGCACAGGCCGAGGGGTTTGCGACCGTGCGTCAGGCGCATGAGAGCGAAATGGCGGAGGACTACGTCGAGTTGATCGCGGAACTCATCGAGACGCGCGGAGAGGCCAGACCGGTCGAGATTGCAGAACGACTTGGCGTGAAACCGCCAACCGTGACGAAGAACATTTCGCGGCTCAAGGCCGCTGGCCTTGTTCGGAGGGAGCCATACCGCGCGATATTCCTCACCGATTCTGGCCAGGAGCTGGCGGAGGCCTGTCGACAGCGCCACCGGATCGTCGTTGCGTTTCTTTGCAGCCTCGGGATCGACGAAGAAACCGCGGAACGCGATGCGGAAGGGATCGAGCATCACGTCAGCGAAACAACGCTGGTGGCTTTCGGACAAGCGCTGAAGCAATCCTGGAAGCATGAATAGCGACTCAGCGGGCTCTCGCGATAGTGATGAGGTCACGACGACCAGGGAAGCGAGGCCAGCGGTCAAAGTCCGGGACGAGGCTTGTATGCTGACTCCGAACTCTGGCGCTAAAAGCCGATTGGGTCTTTCGTACCCAGGTAAGCCGGAGGTGGTGCGTACCTAATCCTCTCCTTAAGACTGACTGTTGGCCGAAGTTTCCGGTCGTTGGGACATGCCGTGGGCGCTACCCTGAATTTTTGTCGATCGTTCAGAGCGCGTAGACGATCGTCACGAGCGTGATCATGACAATCGAGAACATGGCGAATGCGCCCAGAGCGAGTGTTCGGCCCATGTCGCGATTTGGCTTTTCCACTTTCAGACGCAACTCCGCGGCGGTTTCCGGAAACTCGAGCGCCGCCACATTCGAACCCCGCATCAACTCGTATCGGGTGTTCCATCGGCGCACTTCCGCCGCGTTCCAGCCGTTCAGCACAAGGATAATTGCCGCAATCAAAACCATCGAGGACGGGACCCAGATTGTGTAGCCACCGATTGTCTCGTCAGCCAAGGCGCTAAGTCCGCTACTGTTCCTTGCCGTTTGGTAGGACGCATAGAGACCCACCTCTTTTAGCGTCGTGAGGGCGCCCAGAAAAATATTCGAAACGATTACTACAAAACCGGATATCAGCCGCGCCCCTCGCCGTGCACCATCAGGCGGATCCTTGGGGTTGAGCAGCATGCCGAAATACCAGATCCCTGCCAGCACCATCGACAGGTGCGCGAGCATCTCGATCGCCGGAACGCGCTGCGCCAGTCCGTAAAGGACAGGAACCTGCCAAACGTATAGCGCGGCAACAAGCAAGGCAGTGGCCATCGCGGGATGCGCCATGAACCGCACGATGCCACGATTGCCAAGCGCATTGAGGTGCCGTCGCCATTCTCTTGCCAGACCAGCTTGCAGTATGCGCCATGGTTGGGACACCGCGAAAAGCAGCGGTCCGGCAAGGCGGAGAAGAAGATGCTCCACTTGGTGCAGGGAGAAGAGACTGTGTCCCAACGGGGCCAGGGGCGCGTTCGTGGCGACGAGGAGGCAGGCAATGCCGGTGAAAAACTGAACCTGTCGCCAGACAGTAATCCTTCCGAGAATGCGAGAGGATCGCGCGAGGCCGCGCATGTAGACCCATGCGGCCAATCCGACGGAAACAAACGACACCGGTGAAATCGCATAGCCAAACGGATCGTAGTGGATGAGATACGTGATCATTGGCTCCTATCCTCTATCGTACTCGAGCTGTCCTCTGATTTGGGTGACAGTCGAGATGTTCCTGCGGCGCCACCGCGGGCCAAGGACAGATCCGTGCTCATCATTATGTATTCACCCTGCATCCACTTCGGAAAGAGGTTTTCGTAGAACTTTGAGAGAGGGTGCCCGGACTGACCGGCGGGCGTGATGAAATAGGAACCGCTTTCGTCCGAAAGCGACATGACCGCCTGAAAGTTGGTGCCCGCGTTGGAGACAAATGGCCGAGCATCGTCCGATGCAAATACTGTCGACATCAGAGTAAAGGGATCGCCCGGCGTTGGTGCTTCGAGAGACAACAAGTCGCTCACCATCCCGCCCGGTCTGATCGGCGACCACTGCATGTTCAAAGTATGCGCCTCACCCCAGGACCAGTCGGAGGGATCGGATCCGTAGCGGTCGACCAGCCAGTCGAGGGCATCATCCAGAGCCGCTCGAACCTGATCTTCGCAGGTTTCCATGCGTGCGGAAGGGCGGATGTCGCACCAGACAGCGCTCCCGCCGCGACCGGAAAGGACCGCGTAAAGGAAATCTGGATTCGGTCTGGTCCAAAACGCGTTCGCCGCCGGAAATTCGTCCTGAAGAATGCGTCGTTGCAAAGCACTGACCCATGCCCAGAATACGAGCGGCTCCTGTGAATAGCGATCCATGTCGCCATTCCATTGCGCAAGCTTGTCCAGTATTTCGTTGCGAAGCCTTTCAGTGCGGGTCTCTTCGATGCCGCTTGCGGACCTCACGAACCAAAGCTCTTTTGCCATCAGAGGAAGAAGGGCGCGTGCGGCTGCGCTGACAGTGTCGCGTTGAACCGCAATCGCGCCCTCGACCGAGAATATCAGCTGTCGATCATCAAGCACAGCCAAACGGGCGTCTCGAAACGATGCAGGGCGCTCGATCTCCCTTTCGGGCCAGCGGGCCAAGGTTTCACGGTCGATCGCTAGAACCTCCATTCCGGCCGATAACATTTCGGAGGTTCCGCTAAGGGCGTTGTTCGCATCGGTGGACCTCGCGAGACGGTCAAGCATCATCAGATATTCGCCAGCACCCCTGCCTGTAGGAGCTTCTGGCTCTCTGACTGCTTTTTGGGGAGTTGATCGAAACGCCCATGCGACGCGCTCGTTGCGGCCGATGACAACGAACGGCACGCCCGGCAATGTGGCGCCAATCGCGGCCCCTGTCGGAAGTTGAAGATCCGCCAGGTACCATTCAGAGGGGAGCGACAAAGGGCCAACGATGTCCGCGGCGAGAATTGGTGCCCCTGTGGCCGTTCGGTCGCCGGACAGCGCCCAAGCATTGAGGCTGACTTCGGGCGGGGTCGCAAACAACTCGGGTGTGACGGGGCGATCTGACGGGACCTGCAAATCTGACGAGACTGACAATTCTTGCCGGCTCTTGGGTCGAAGATCGCTCAAAAATGCATGGGCTATTCTGAGGCTATCGACAGGTCTCCAGGCCGCTATCATTCTCTCGTCAGCGATCAACAGTTCGGGTGAGCCCCTGCCACGCCTGCCTTCGGAAACCAGCCCAAGCCACGCGTTGACACCGGCGGCGTATGCTTCGAGCGCATCGGATGTCGAAGAGTCAATTTCGCTCGTCGGCTCCAGTGGCAACAGGTCTTTCGTTGCACGCCTTGCCCTCAACAACTGACCGAGCCTGTCTTGCGCGTGAACGAAGCCGATGGCGAAATAGACATCCTCGGCGGACCCCGCCGTGATGTGCGGTAAGGCTGAAGAATCCCGCAGGATATCGATCGGGCTATCTATGCCTGCAACGCTGAAGTCCTCGTCATAGTCGGGAACGGAGGCACGCAGCAGAAAGTAGGCGGTACCGGAAACGGCCAATCCCGCTGCGCAGGCCGCCAGGAAAGTGTAAAGCAATATGTTGAACAGTCGTTTCAATTCGTTGCCGATGCTGAAGCATTTTCAGGACGTGATGCGCAACAGGATCACCGAGGCGAAAAAGGCGAGGAGGCCGAAGGCAATGCCGAAGCTTGTCGCATATTGAAGCATATCCAGGCGGTTTCCTTTCCGCCGCCGCGCCAGATAGCCACCCCAGATCGCACCTCCGACAAAACCCGCGAGTACCAGCATCACCATTCCTCCATTCTTGAATGCTCCGCATCGAGACGTCTTCGGATCAAGCCGAAAGAATAGACCAGGCTCCAAGACGCAACGATAAGCACCAGTATTGTCCAGTCGCCGAAACGTGCGTAGGGCGTGGGAGCGCGCGCGCCGGGCAGGCTGGCGTCAATGACACCTGTTTCCCCGGTATCGAGACGCGCGACGACATCTCCATTGGCGTCGATAATCGCGGATATCCCAGTGTTGGCCGCGCGGACCACGGGAAGACCTTCTTCGACCGCGCGCATGCGCGCGGCCGCGAGGTGCTGCTCGGGCCCGATGCTGGTGCCGAACCAGGCATCGTTGGTGGCGTTGAATATCCAGTCGGGGCGGAAAAGATCATCGACCACGTGGCCCGGAAAGATTATCTCGTAGCAGATCGCGACCGCGACCAGCGGCACACCCGGGAGCGCGAGCGTGCGTGGTCCCGGTCCGGGCGTGAAATCTCCCAATCCCTCGGTCAGCCGTGCGAAAGGCAGCCAGCCCCGGAAGGGAACGTATTCCCCGAACGGCACGAGATGATGCTTTGCATATCCGGTCAGTATTTCCCCGCTGCTGTTATAGGCCTGGACCGTATTGAAATAGCGAGTACCCGCATCGCTCTCCACTCGATCGGGCACTCCCGTCAGAAGCAGCGTACCTTCGGGCAGAGAACCGGTGATCCGGGCATGGGCTGCCGCGTCCTCGTCGAGAAAACCGGGAAAGGCCGTCTCCGGCCAAAGCAGAAGATCGACGTTGCCGGGACGAGATGAGAGGTCGAGGTAGAGCTCAAGGGTCGCGTCCCGGTTTCCGGGCGCCCATTTCTCCCGTTGCGGCACGTTGCCTTGCACGATGCGCAGGTCGACGCGAGGCAAGGGCGCCTCTGATCCAAGGCGGAACGTACCGGCACCCCAGAGTCCTATGATGGCCATCGCGCACAACACGAGAACGGCTGACCGTTGACGTGGCACGGCGGAATACGCAGCTCCCGGCATGACGCCGACAAGGACGGTGAGAAAGCTCAACCCGTAGCTTCCGACCCAGGCTGCCGGCTGTCGCAGCGCGGCGTGATCGACCAGAGCATAAGCGGCCAGGTTCCACGGAAAACCTGTCAGGACATGACCTCGCAACCATTCCGTCGCCACCCAGCAGGTTGCGAGAAGCAGACTTGCGGCAATGCCCCCGAGGGGTCTGCGCTGCGCGATGACGGCATAGAGCGCCGCAGCCATGGCCGGGAAAATGGCTAGGCCCGCTGACAACCCCGCGACGGCCGGGATCGCCAGCGCGGCGAAACGTTCGGCATCGACGTAAAAACTCTCGGCGATCCAAGAGATTCCGAACCCGAACTGGCCAATTCCGAAGACCCAGCCGATGAAGAAAGCGTGCGCTGTGGAAACCTGTCGGAGTATGAGAAAGAGCGCCGAGAAGGCAACCGGAACGGCGATGAGCCATGAGAACGGCGGAAGGGCTAAAACCGTCAAACCGCCCGCCACAAAACTAATTCCGGAACGCAGAGGAATGTAATGGCCCCAGACAGACATATGCGCCAAACCCGTCATCATGTGCCATTCTGAAACTTGGCGCTCAACCAAGGAGCTATGAGCAGTAGGCCCACCCCGCCGACCACGAAAACATCCGCCATGTTGAAGGCGGGCCAATGCGTGGATCCGGCGTAGAAATCGAGGAAGTCCGTCACACCCCGAAACCGGATGCGGTCGAGGACGTTGCCGAGCGCGCCACCGATAATCGCACCATAGGCGATAGCCTCAACCGGGCTGGCAGTGCGCACCAACATGACCGTCAACCAGCCACAGACAGCGAGGGCCAACACTGTAAGGCTCCACCATGGCGCTCCACTAAGTAGTCCGAATGTCACGCCATCGTTGCGCAGGTAGATGAGATTGAAACCGGGAAAGACCGGAATTCCGGCGCTCAAATCTGCCGCATTGGCGACGACAATTGCTTTTGTCACCTGGTCGACAAGAAAAGCAGTTCCAGCCGCAATGAAACCTTGGAAATGGGACTGTTTCATCTCATCCTCCCAGCCATACATCGAGGAACAACATGATCACGAGGCCGACCGCGAGACCGAGTGTCGCCCTGTTTTGATGGCCGGAACGGTGGGTTTCGGGAATGATTTCGTGGCTGATGACGTAGAGCATCGCCCCGGCGGCGAAGGCGAGGCCCCATGGCAACAGCGGCTCCGAGATGCTGATGATCCCAGCCCCAAGAAGCCCGCCTACCGGCTCGACAAGACCTGTCAGGGCGGCAATGCCCCACGCACGGCGCCTGGAATATCCCTCACCAAGCAATGAGACCGCTACGGCGAGACCCTCGGGAGCGTTTTGCAGTCCGATACCGATCGCAAGTGGCAACCCGCCCGAGAATCCATCAGCCCCGAACCCGACACCAACGGCAAGCCCTTCGGGGAAATTGTGGATCGTGATCGCGATGATGAAGAGCCAGACGCGACGCAGAGAGTCTGCATCAGGGCCCTCGCGTCCGGACTTGAAATGCTCGTGCGGTAGCTTTTCGTTCATCAAAGCAACCGCGCCCATACCGAGCAGGATCGCAAGGCAAACAATGGCTGCGGGGGCGGCAGCATTCTCGAACTGCCCTTCGGCCGCGTCGAGGGCCGGGATTATCAGCGAGAAGAACGAGGCCGCGAGCATCACACCAGCCGCGAAGCCGAGCAAGAGATCGCGTGTGGACCGGGACGGGATGCGCCCGAAAAGAACGGGGATCGCCCCGACCGCGGTCAGCGATCCGGCTGCCAGGCTTCCAAGAAAGCCAAGCGCTATTGGAGAGAGGGGTTCCAATTGCTAAAGTCTTGCTGCGAGTTCAGTCAGGAACCGGGGTAGCTGGTGTAGACCTCGGTCGATCCATCGCCGCGGATCAGGAAGACGTCATAAGCCTCACGATCATCCTCCGGTCCCATGCCCGGCGAGCCATAGGGCATTCCCGGCACCGCCAGCCCCACGGCATCTGGACGCTCATCCAACAAACGCTGAATGTCTGATGCCGGTACATGACCTTCGATCACGTAGCCGTCGACCAAAGCCGAATGGCAGGAGACCATGCGCTGAGGCACGCCATTGTCGAGTTTGAAGCGCACAAGAGATCCCCCGAACATGTCCTCGCCTGTCGGCGCGAATCCGCTTTCCTTGAGGTGCTTCATCCAGGACAGACAACAGCCGCAGCCGTTTGTCTTCCGGACGTCAATCTGGATCGCATCGGCGACAGCTTGCGCCGCGGGAAACAAGGCCAGCGTGACTGCAAGGGCGGGAGCCAGTCGTTTCATGGATTAAAGCCTTTCGGTTGTTGTTTGCACAAATTCGCTGGTGAGCCTCTCGGCCAGTAGCGAGCGTGCCTCAGCCAGTCGCTCAAGCGCAGCCGTGTCGTCCGCTTCACGCTCGGCCGCCTCTGCCAAACGGTCGTCAGAGAGAGGGTCGGTCGGGCGACCCTCCACCAGCACTTCGTAATGTAGGTTGGGGCCTGTCGCGGTACCCGTCGCACCGACCCGCCCGATCATATCTCCGGCCAAAACGCGCTGCCCTTGTTCGAGTGTGTCCGGCACCTCGCTGAGATGTGCGTATCGTGTCAGGGTGTCGGATCCATGCGCTATCTCCACCACCCGGCCATATCCACCACGACGTCCGATGAAGCTCACGCGTCCTGGCGCCGTTGCTTTTACCGGCGTACCGCGGGCCGCAGCAAAGTCGACGCCGGTGTGCATGCGCACATTCCCATAGACCGGGTGTGTGCGACGGCCAAAGACGGAACTTAGCCGTGCACCTTCGACCGGTTGCGCGAACACGCGCAGGACTTCTCCGTCGACATAGATCGTCGCTTGGCCGCTGCCGTCGTTCCGCCAGACGATTTCATAGACCGAGCCATCGATATCCAGTGCGGCAAAGGCAAGCTCGGGCTGACCAATCCTCTTGTTCCCGTCTCGGGCCTC
>NZVC01000054.1 GCA_002701395.1 Maritimibacter sp.
ATTGCATGGCGGTAAAAAAGCTAGCGGCACCCAAGGGTGTTCCCGAACGGTCCCCCAGTTCAGTACTGACCGGGCCCTGCGACGGTTAACTTCGGAGTTCGAAAGAGATCCGGTGTATTCGGCGCGGTATGGCCGCTAGCGATAACGTAGCTTTGAAAAACACAAACAGGTAAACATTTAGAAAAAACCTTTCGAGTACCAAACGCGAAACCCAAAAAAGGTTTATGGGCCGCGAAGACACTTTGGCCGAGTGGTTAAGGCGCCGGCCTGCTAAGCCGGTGGGCTCTGCCCGCGTGGGTTCGAACCCCACAGGTGTCGGTTATTTGCTTTCATTTTATATACCATCCCGATCAACCTTTCTTTGAAATATCACGCACTTCGGACGAGACACCCTGCCTCGCGGCTTTATTCCATATTTACAGAACCGAACATAGCTCAGTTGGTAGAGCGTTCGACTGTAGAAATAGCAGGTATCGAATGGTCCCTGGTTCGATTCCGGGTGTTCGGATGTTTTTGTTATTTTTGCACATTCTGCAAAAGACCATGTTATCTCTTCTGCGCACGTGTATCGCGTTCGCTACCAAAAAATGCCGAGACCCGGGATCGAACCGGGGACCTCCAGATCTTCAGTCTGACGCTCTCCCAACTGAGCTATCGCGGCGTTACAAATCTTATATTCATATGAATTTTGCGCTCATCTTTTTAGTGTTTCTTGCCTAATCGCTTTTACAGAAGGTTTAAACATGTTTTAATTTATACTCTCTGACATCTGCCAGAAGACACTGTGTCCGAGTGGTTAAGGAGATGGACTAGAAATCCATTGGGCTCTGCCCGCAGGGGTTCGAATCCCCTTGGTGTCGCTTTTTTCAGTGCACTACTAGAGTATTTTTCCGACACGATTCAAAACGATAAAGATCGGAAATTTTGGATAAAAGTTAAGGGTTCTGTGGCCTAATGGATAAGGCGTCTCCCTCCTAAGGAGAAGATTGTGGGTTCGAGTCCCATCAGGACTATTTTGTTCGTGATTCATATTGCAATTTAGCCATCCCTTTAGATCTTGCCCTAACAACGAAAACACGCTAATAAAGGATGCATCAGCCGGGAATCGAACCCGGGTCACATCGATGGCAACGATGTATTCTACCACTAGACCACTGATGCTCACGGGAGGATAACCCTTCGCTACTCGAACCCAAAACTCATGATATATGCAAGAGAAAGTTTTGTTATTTTCTTTCGCGTAGTTTTTTCTTTGCCCCGAAAAATGATTTCGATGCAAATAAGAGTAGTAGTGGGCATCATTGGTCTAGTGGTTATGACGTCCGCCTAACACGCGGAAGGTCCCCAGTTCAATCCTGGGATGATGTATTGTAGTCCCATATTTTTGGGGCCAAAACAGCTTCTTGTCCAAGACGCAAATATGGACCCACTGGGATTTGAACCCAGGGCCTTCTGCATGCGAAGCAGACGTGATACCACTACACCATGAGCCCAGCTGTCACGAGTAACTCTTCTATCTCCCACATTATACCTATTCTTTCGAATAAACCAAAACACTTACAGATGCCACCTGCAACAAAAAAGCATGCCTCATGCTTAAAATGGGCTGTTCCGGGGTTCGAACCCGGGACCTCTCCGACCCAAACGGAGAATCATACCTCTAGACCAAACAGCCATCCCGCAATTTACCCAAACCTACAATGCATCGCAATCCGAAAAGCATCTACTCAGCGAGGCTCCAAAACAGGGGCAAGCGGGCCAATAAGGTGCTCCCACGCGGGCTTGAACCGCGGACCTTACGGTTATTAGCCGTACGCTCTGACCAACTGAGCTATAAGAGCATATGTCCTTATATTATTACACATCCGGATTTCCGAGAAGCCGTAATTAAATAGAAACCAAATATGTTAAAAACAACAGCAAAAGTTTTATATGAAAAGAATCACACTATCAGTGTTCCGTGATAGTATAGTGGTTAGTATATCCGCCTGTCACGCGGATGACCCGGGTTCAATTCCCGGTCGCGGAGTTTTAATATTTTTCTCGAACAATTGTGCAAAGTAGTGTCCTTCGAAACCTAAAAAAAGTTTATTCCGACGCCGGGACTCGAACCCGGGTCGCCTGGGTGAAAACCAGGTATCCTAACCAACTAGACTACGTCGGATTACATGTAGTCTCATTTTACCCAATAAAAGAAGTGCGTGCAAATATAGTGAATACCAGCAAAATTGCAATAGCGAAAAACCTCAACAGTAAAATAAATACTCTGTCCCAGGATTGAACTGGGGACCTCTCGCGTGTGAGGCGAGCGTCATAACCACTAGACCAACAGAGCTTGTTGCTGAAAAGCTTCTCTATTTACGGTAGGACCTATATCACATATATTTATCAATTTAATATTCCGCCGCCGGGACTCGAACCCGGGTCTCTTGGGTGAGAGCCAAGTATCCTAACCAGCTAGACTACGGCGGAGTGTTGCTTACGAGTAATTCGTTTTGCGCAAATCTTCATCCTCAAAAAAAAAATTACGCAAAAATATATACGTACAATATCGAATAAAACCCTCGGTGCTTTCCGATCACCAAAGACACTTTGGCCGAGTGGTTAAGGCGCCGGCCTGCTAAGCCGGTGGGCTCTGCCCGCGTGGGTTCGAACCCCACAGGTGTCGATGACAAATTTTACTTTTAGGCTTAATTGCAGAATTTTTTTTAAGAAAAAATGGGACCTGTGAGGATTGAACTCACGACCTTAGGATTATGAGACCTACGCGCTACCAACTGCGCCAAAGTCCCTGCTTGTTGTTATCGAAGGCTCAAATGAAGCAAAAAGTCACCAATTCCAAGGTACTCTACCAAAAATGCTCCCACGCGGGCTTGAACCGCGGACCTTACGGTTATTAGCCGTACGCTCTGACCAACTGAGCTATAAGAGCAACTGTCCACGTAAAAACGAAGGCACTCGACACTCCGAAAATATGAATTCACCAACATTGGGATCTCGAATGACGAACCCAAAAAGGTGGAGAACCTGGGCATCGATCCCAGTGCCTCTCGCATGCTAAGCGAGCGCTCTACCATTTGAGCTAGATCCCCGCGCGAAGAATATATTTTCAAGTAATTCATTATCGACTTTATCTTTGCATATTTTTTCTCATCCATTTTTAAGAAATCGCTTGAAAATAAAAAAACACGCAAAATGTAAGACGTAGGGCATCAGTGGTCTAGTGGTAGAATACATCGTTGCCATCGATGTGACCCGGGTTCGATTCCCGGCTGATGCATTCTTTTTCACTAACGATCATGACGGAAAAAAAAGAACCGAACCGATTAGGATGCTGTGGAGTCCCACTTACCGGAAAAAAAAGAGGGCGCACCCGGGTTCGAACCAGGGACCTGCTGATCTGCAGTCAGCCGCTCTACCGCTGAGCTATACACCCGTTATGTCTGTAATTATCCGGGTCAGCGTATGCCGTCTTTTACATTTATTTAACCATTCATTTCAGTTGTTACGCTCAAGTCTGAACAAAAAAATGCCCACCGTGGGGCTCGAACCCACGACCACCAGCTTAAAAGGCTGGCGCTCTACCGACTGAGCTAGACGGGCACGTAATCACACAAGAAAACACAGTATGGGCAGAAATTTATGCGAAGTTGGTAACTTCACTAATTCCCCTTCATGTCTGTGTGTAATCGCAAATTGTCAAAAACGCTCCCTGCTGGGATTGAACCAGCGACCTTTCGATTAACAGTCGAACGCTCTAACCGCTGAGCTAAGAGAGCAACATGTTCATAACGATTCTAACAGAAAATGGCTTCATATCGTACATTACCAAGTATAATTTCAATCCTTTTTGCAACTGCCATCAGCCTAAAAAAGTACTCCGTCCCAGGCTTGAACTGGGGACCTCTCGCGTGTAAGGCGAGCGTCATAACCACTAGACCAACGGAGCCACGTGGTCGAGAAAACATGAGTTGGGTTTTCTATAAGAATCTTGGATTACATATCTTGTTAACTCAAATTGATGCTTCGAATACATTTTGCCTATTAGGAAAAGAAGAGAGTAGTTAAGTTGACAGCATGGCCGAGCGGTCTAAGGCGCCAGCTTAAGGCGCTGGTCCGCAAGGGCGTGGGTTCGAACCCCACTGCTGTTACTCATTTTTTTCATACTTCGGCCTCAATTGAAAAACCTCTGGGATTTTTTTATCAACCATCTCATTCAAAGACGTTTCTTCCCCAAAGCGTTCATACTTACTTTTGGTATAGCGGAGTGGCGCAGTGGTTAGCGTGTTGGGCTCATAACTCAAAGGTCGGTGGATCGAAACCACTCTCCGCTACATTTTTAAAAAAACAAAAGGTAAATCGTTTCTGTTTCAATAGGTAGCGCTTTTTTATAATATACCTTGTCAGTTGGCTGTTTGGTCTAGTGGTATCATTCTCCCTATATCTTACTCAATGTAGATTCTCTTGGTCCTCTGATCTTAAGGAAGATTTAAAAAGAGATAGGCAACGTGGCCGTTTGGTCTAGTGGTATGATTGTCCCTTAGGGTGGGACAGGTCCCGGGTTCGATTCCCGGAACGGCCCTCTTTTGGTTTTTTCACCTACTTTTGTCAGCGAACACTGCGATCAAACTTAAACTCCATAGCCTATGCACAAATTCTTATACGGATTGCCAATGTAGCTTAGCGGTAGAGCACCCGCTTAGTAAGCGGGAGGTCGTCGGTTCGAACCCGGCCATTGGCTATTTTTTCGTCACCACGCAAGGACCTCAGGATGCCTTATGCTGCTACGGGTTTGTCCTGGTTGCGAAATTATTAGGAGGGCCCTCGTGGCGTAATGGATAACGCGTTGGACTTCTAATCCAAAGATTGCAGGTTCGAGTCCTGCCGGGGGTGTTCTTGACCAAAAGGAACCAACCGCCTTTTTGATTCCGATGCTTTTTAGTCAAAAACAAACGTCGTGCACTGAAGAATAAAAAACAAAATGAGGCCAGAGCGATTCGAACGCCCAACCGTCTGATCTGGAGTCAGACGCGCTACCGTTGCGCCATAGCCCCTCTGCGCAATGATGAATGATAACGGAAGAACCAAAATTTTGCGCATTTGTTATTGTCCTTCGAATTCATCTGCCCAATTTTAATGTAACTTTATATCATCAAAAAATGCCCACCGTGGGGCTCGAACCCACGACCACCAGCTTAAAAGGCTGGCGCTCTACCGACTGAGCTAGACGGGCAGATGTCAGTAAATGACCCACACGGACGATGTTTTTTTTTTATATACAGGCGAAAACGCGAACGTTCGGCGGATACGAAAACACCATTGACTGTCCTGCCCAAGACCAAAGCAAAACCTAAAACTTGAGCACGGTAGGACTCGAACCTACAATCTTCGGTTCCGAAGACCGACGCCTTATCCATTGGGCCACGCGCCCTTCCTGAACGGAGTTATTCCCCATAGAAACTATTTTTATCCAATAAAAAAAGAGAAATAATACTCCGTCCCAGGATTGAACTGGGGACCTCTCGCGTGTAAGGCGAGCGTCATAACCACTAGACCAACGGAGCCCAACGAAAGAATTCTTTCCACGCGCGCAACTGGAACTGCCCCGATAAACGCAGAAAACCAAAACTTTTGTGGAAAATAATTAATGCGTCGTCCGGGAATCGAACCCGGGCCATCTGCATGGAAGGCAGATATCCTAACCACTAGACCAACGACGCAACTTGCTTACATGAAGTTACCAAATACCGCCACAAATTTAACGTAGAAGATTTGAAATAAAATGGACTTGTCGGGGTTTGAACCCGAGGCCTTCTGCATGCAAAGCAGACGTGATACCACTACACCACAAGCCCGACGTCGTTTTGGAATTCGTTTCGCGGTACGCATCTTTCCAATAATAAAAGTTCCTGTCGATCCAAAACTGACAGCAGTGGGGTTCGAACCCACGCCCTTTCGGACCAGCGCCTAAAGCTGGCGCCTTAGACCACTCGGCCATGCTGCCTTGACGTGTGAGACTTCAGAATGACTAATAGCATGTAGTTTTAAACCCCCCATCCACATCTTAAACCGCCAAAAAACAAATATGCTCCCACGCGGGCTTGAACCGCGGACCTTACGGTTATTAGCCGTACGCTCTGACCAACTGAGCTATAAGAGCCACATGGCCAAATACGTAGTTTTTAATTGATATACAACATAGTGATATACGGATGTTTTAGGTGCACACAAAATTTCGCACAAAATGAGAAAAGTTTCACGTAGTGGGTGTATAGCTCAGCGGTAGAGCGGCTGACTGCAGATCAGCAGGTCCCTGGTTCGAACCCGGGTGCGCCCTTTTTTATGTTTTCATAAATGCTAACCGTATGTAGAAGAGAATAACAGTTACTTCTCAAAAGTCTAATTCGTCTAGCGGTTAGGACGCCACGTTGTGGCCGTGGTAACCCCGGTTCGATTCCGGGATTGGACATTTTGTGCAAACGCAAAAGTCCAAAGTCTTATATTACAAGTTAGATTCCTAGACTTCTTCTGTCACCATTGCCAGTAGACAGTTTGGCCGAGCGGTCTAAGGCGCCAGACTCAAGTTCTGGTGGAGCAATCCGCGTGGGTTCGAACCCCACAGCTGTCATTTTAAGTGTCATTGGAAAAAACGATAACTTAAAAAAATTAAATCGAACGTGTGCAACGCAATAGGTCCTGGGCGGATTTGAACCGCCATCGCTAGATTCAGAGTCTAGAGTGCTAACCGTTACACCACAAGACCACTATGCTATTCACAATTAACATTTGTCACTATGCGACCTTTGCCCTTCTCTTCAATTGAAATAAATTAATTTCGTTGAAGCAGCGTGTCTCGCGTCTCGACACATGCCACTATAGCTTAGTGGTAGAGCGTCAGCCTTGTAAGCTGAAGGTCCTGGGTTCAATCCCCAGTGGTGGCTTCATATTCCTCCACCACTCAGACTCTTACGCCAAAAGAATAAAGTGATATAAGCTGTTGAGCATAAGCCGCGATAGCTCAGTTGGGAGAGCGTCAGACTGAAGATCTGGAGGTCCCCGGTTCGATCCCGGGTCTCGGCATATCTTATTGCAACTTTATTGTTTAACTCAAGTTAGTTTCCTGCGCCAGAGCTTTTCTCTTTTAAGTTTTTTGCGGTTCGCAATTCCTCTCTACAAGTTTTTTTCAACCCGGGCGTTGGCCCGAAAAAATGGGACCTGTGAGGATTGAACTCACGACCTTAGGATTATGAGACCTACGCGCTACCAACTGCGCCAAAGTCCCGGCGATTAAACTTCTTATCGCAACGCGAATACCATAGCCCGGTCAAATTCTTTGGCGATCGGAAAACCGCTAAAAAATCGTAACAGCAGTGGGGTTCGAACCCACGCCCTTTCGGACCAGCGCCTTAAGCTGGCGCCTTAGACCACTCGGCCATGCTGTCCATCTAAATTATAAATTTACAAAATTGCAATCCCCGAGCGCCAATAAAAACATATATAGAAATCGCGCTGCCAAAAAACAAAACAATACATCATCCCAGGATTGAACTGGGGACCTTCCGCGTGTTAGGCGGACGTCATAACCACTAGACCAATGATGCCGACTGGTTCTTGTGCCATTTAGGAAATGGCGACCTGTGACCACTACCCTCGTCGCGGATCAATACTTCAAAAAAATCCGAACACCCGGAATTGAACCAGGGACCATTCGATACCTGCTGTTTCTACAGTCGAACGCTCTACCAACTGAGCTATGTTCGGTCTGCTAGCTACGCTTTAACGCTAAAGAATAGCAACAAAAGTAATGATCTTTACCTCAACAAAAACTTATCGCTGGATTTCGAATCGCAATAACTCAATCATAAAAGAAACGACAGCGAAGGGATTCGAACCCTCGCGGGCAGAGCCCATCGGATTTCGAGTCCGACTCCTTAACCACTCGGACACACTGCCTGTTGACATTCTTTTTTCCGTTCTGCTGTAATTCTTTATTGCAATTTCAAATNCTGAAAAATAAACCATACTAAAACGACACCTGTGGGGTTCGAACCCACGCGGGCAGAGCCCACCGGCTTAGCAGGCCGGCGCCTTAACCACTCGGCCAAAGTGTCTTTCTAACTGAAATGGGATAAAAGGTGCTTCTTAAACTATACAAGAATACCTTAGGGACACGCAGAAACGTCTTAAGAGGAAAAATCATTCCGCCGCCGGGACTCGAACCCGGGTCTCTTGGGTGAGAGCCAAGTATCCTAACCAGCTAGACTACGGCGGACTCTTATTTCTTTAGCGCCCGACGCGAAAGGCATAGTTCCAAATTAGCACACGAAAGTTGCGGCAACAGTAGAAAATAAGAAACAACTGTCAGCTGTGGGGTTCGAACCCACGCGCAGTTACCTGCAGTGGATCTTAAGTCCACCCCCTTAACCACTCGGGCAAACTGACTCTGATCCGAATTGCTGAAGATTACTTAAAATGTTTCACAAAAGGTACCTTCGTTTTACCTATTAGTTTAATTAAAAAAAGCCATCGCGCAAACTGGGAAAGCTTAAACGACGGAAAAACAAAATACCGCGCCTAATGAATCTTGGGCAAGTTGCTCTCTTAGCTCAGCGGTTAGAGCGTTCGACTGTTAATCGAAAGGTCGCTGGTTCAATCCCAGCAGGGAGCGTGTCTTCTTTTAAAACTTTTTCTTTCTCATGGCCGGGCAAAAACTCCGCGACCGGGAATTGAACCCGGGTCATCCGCGTGACAGGCGGATATACTAACCACTATACTATCACGGAAAGCTGGTCACTAAAAGCCGCTAAAACATTCACCCACCACCAACACCACTTCGCTTTTACAATGGGCCACTGTTAATTTATCTTTTGTATCTTCAATTTTTTTTTCCTAATTAAAAGTCAGAAGCTCCAATGGTGTAACGGTTAGCACTCTGGACTTTGAATCCAGCGATGGCGGTTCAAATCCGCCTTGGAGCTTTTTTCCATGGTATTCCCAAGTGTAAACTGCGTCGAATAAAATGCGTTTGTTGCATTATTGCGTCTGAATAACGGCCGCTTACGAAAAAGTGATCCTGGTAGGACTCGAACCTACAATCTCCGGTTCCGTAGACCGATGCCTTATCCATTGGGCCACAGGACCTGCTTGTACATTATGATTTTATGATTTTGTTTGCTTCACTATGAGTACCAGCAAACTCAGATTTTATCTAAAAGTGACAGCTGCGAGATTCGAACTCGCGCCCTTGCGGACCAGCGCCTGAAGCTGGCGCCTTAGACCGCTCGGCCAAGCTGCCTTGCTGTGAGAAGAATTTTTTGTCAACTCTATTCTTTATGCTATAGAATCTGACACGTAATAGAAAAAGGAATCGACACCAAGGGGATTCGAACCCCTGCGGGCAGAGCCCAATGGATTTCTAGTCCATCTCCTTAACCACTCGGACACAGTGTCTATTCGATATAGTAGGTTCCACTACCACCCAGAAGCGATTTGTAATCAGGTAATAATGTTATCAATTTTCTAATTTATTGAGGACCAATGAGCTAAATTTACTACGCAAGCCCGAACATAGCTCAGTTGGTAGAGCGTTCGACTGTAGGATCGGCAGATATCGAATGGTCCCTGGTTCGATTCCGGGTGTTCGGATCATTTTCCCTCAGTTCTAGGTCTTTGCATCAAGAGTTTGTACCCATGTAAGTGAGATGCTGTTCCGTAATATGTCGAGCGCATCATTGGTCTAGTGGTTATGACGTCCGCCTAACACGCGGAAGGTCCCCAGTTCAATCCTGGGATGATGTACTTTTTTAATCACGGCCAAAAGAATGAAAGTGCAAGAGTGACAATGCATGCGAAAAACCAATTTCAGATTCAGAAGCGCACGTAGTGTAGTGGTAACATACAAGCTTCCCATGCTTGTGCCCCGGGTTCGATTCCCGGCGTGCGCACTTTTTCTCGCTAAAGTAACCTTTTTCCCCAACTTGCAATAAAAGTGGACCCACTGGGATTTGAACCCAGGGCCTTCTGCATGCGAAGCAGACGTGATACCACTACACCATGAGCCCAGCTGAAAATCAGAAACAAAATCTACTATTGAGTTAAATATCCCCTCGTGGCCGAGTCACGGATCAAAATTGATCACAAAAGGGCTGTTCCGGGGTTCGAACCCGGGACCTCTCCGACCCAAACGGAGAATCATACCTCTAGACCAAACAGCCTATGCGAATTGAAGCTAAACAATCAAGAATCTCTCAGTGTCGGTTCATTCTGTCGAAGCACCTAGGACATTAATCCGAGCCATTGGAGAAAAAAAAATGGAGAACCTGGGCATCGATCCCAGTGCCTCTCGCATGCTAAGCGAGCGCTCTACCATTTGAGCTAGATCCCCAATAACATGATAAGATGTAAATATTGTTGCATTGATACAAAACAAATTCTGCGAAACAAGCAGGTGCAGTCGCGCAATTAAATCCGCGCTGTAGTACATGGATTCCGTGATAGTATAGTGGTTAGTATATCCGCCTGTCACGCGGATGACCCGGGTTCAATTCCCGGTCGCGGAGCCTTTTTCACTATTATTAGGTAAGACAAGTCGCGCGAAATAGAGGAGCCCCCTCGTACATGGATTTTGGTCAACAAGGGTTAATAGTTCCGACGCCGGGACTCGAACCCGGGTCGCCTGGGTGAAAACCAGGTATCCTAACCAACTAGACTACGTCGGAAGTTGCTAAGAATAATTTCAAATTCTAGCTATCGGACACGATTGTTTACAGACGAACTCAGAAACGCGTTTTACTTCATTCATTCATAAAAGCAAAGAAGCCAACGACGGGGATCGAACCCGCGACCTTCTGCTTACGAAGCAGACGCTCTACCACTAAGCTACATTGGCTACTCGGAAAGTTGTGGTGCATTCCTCCCAAAATCTAGTCTTATAAAAATCTCCTCACGTGTAAAAAGAAGCCAATGGCCGGGTTCGAACCGACGACCTCCCGCTTACTAAGCGGGTGCTCTACCGCTAAGCTACATTGGCGTTCAATTGTTAGGTTTCTTTTTTTTCTAAGCACCAGGACTCGACAAATTTTAAAATGTCTCACCTATAGGCACACTGCAAAAAAGTAGCAGCAAAGATGTTTATGATACTTTAACACATCTGACAGTTTGGCCGAGCGGTCTAAGGCGCCAGACTCAAGTTCTGGTGGAGCAATCCGCGTGGGTTCGAACCCCACAGCTGTCAAATGTATTACGAAAACGCATCATTTTCGAAGAAAAACTTCCGGTTTTGGGGCTAAAATTACATTAAGAATAGAAGACATTCGCTTCATACTATACTATACTCAATAGCTAACAAGCAGCCCGTCTAGCTCAGTCGGTAGAGCGCAAGACTCTTAATCTTGTGGTCGTGGGTTCGAGCCCCACGGTGGGCAATAGTTACCTTTTTTGGTGCAATTGCATGCCGAAAAAGTGTACTCCAAAATCTGTTTCTGCGCTTTTGATAAACGGGAATTTACCGTTTTCTGACAAGTCGAGGGCAAAGCTTTCACGATACTCCAAAATGACCACGGTAGGACTCGAACCTACAATCTTCGGTTCCGAAGACCGACGCCTTATCCATTGGGCCACGCGGCCGTTTCAAAAATTCTAGTTACCTACAAGTTTTTTACCTGCGTTGTTACACGACTTGTAGCTCGCCCTTCCAAAAAAACTGCCGAGACCCGGGATCGAACCGGGGACCTCCAGATCTTCAGTCTGACGCTCTCCCAACTGAGCTATCGCGGCTGTGGCCAACCAGTTGCAACTCCAGACCTCTGGAACTGTTCTCAAAAAGCTGGATATGTCGCAGGTCAAGCTAAGTTAGGAGCTAACGCACATCGAAATAACATTGGACTTGTCGGGGTTTGAACCCGAGGCCTTCTGCATGCAAAGCAGACGCGATACCACTACACCACGAGCCCCCTGGCTTTTCCACTATTATCATGACAATGAGGTAATTTTACTTCAAAAACATTTGCAATAACTGA
>NZVC01000055.1 GCA_002701395.1 Maritimibacter sp.
GCGATAGCTCGGGTCCTTGTAGGCCGGATCGGACGATGTATCGCCGTCCTCGATCTTCTCGAAACCGTAGCCGGTCGCGTCGAGCGCGGGCCGCACTTTGGGCAGGTCGCCCTCCGCGATCCGCAATGTCATGATGTGGGTCGCGGCGGACACTTTCACGTCGCCTTCGGCCACGCCCGCAGACCGGGCTGCGCGCTCGATCTCGGCGGCGTCCTTTGCGCAGTCCATGCCCTGTACCCGCATTCGGATCGGGGAGGAGGCTGTTGCCAACGTGCTGTTATCGGGCTGGCTCATGTGCGATCCTCTTTATGGTGGCGGGCGACAAGGTACGCCGCTTACGTATCAGTGGATAATGATATGACGACGCAAGACGTTCAAGACGATCTTCCGGCACCCGATACCCTGGAACTGCGGGCAAAGCTCTTCCGGGGCCTCGGCGATCCCAGTCGTCTGGCGATCCTAGATGCGCTGGTGTCGGACGAACGCAGCGTGCAGGAAATCGTCGGGCACACGGGTCTGGGTCAGCCCAATGCCTCGAACCATCTGCGCTGCCTGCTCGACTGCGGGCTGGTCACTCGCCGTAGCGAGGGTCGGTTCGTCCGGTATCGCTTGGCGGACGGGCGGATTGCGGACCTAATCCGTGACGCGGGTCGGCTACTTGCCTCGAACGCGAATGGAGTTGATACGTGCCGAAACTATACGGGTTAGCCGGTGCGTTTTGGCGCAACCTTCTATCGGCGTGAAAGACTTAAAGCAGCCATTAACGCCTGCGCAGTGAGTCGCACCTGCGTTCGGCTGCGGACCTTATTGAATGGGTATTCTAGTGAAGTGGGCCCAAACAGCATTCGCGTTGATTGAGACAGATCGGAATTCCTGTCGACCGGCTCTGGTCCGCATGCCAAATGTGGTCCCATGGAAAGATACTTCTCCATCGAAATGCCCGGCGTTCTATTCTTAAGAAACGTCTTGTTGTTCAGCCTCGCTGCCTTGGCTCCGATTCTCGTGCTCTATGTGTTGCTTGCTCCCGGTTTCGCGTCGGCACTGGCTGCGGGCGGCCCCGCACTCGGACGATTTTTGCGGCAGGTTGTTACCAACGGGTTGCCGGTTATCTTTGTTGTGAATTACGTGAGCTTCTTTCTTTATGCTCTCACGCAACGGCCCGCTGGTAGGCATCGAGATTCTGCCGTTTTCCTGCTGTTGGATCTAGCGATTAGGGTTGTTCTCTTCCTCGGCCTCCACGCCCTGATCTACGTTTTCTCTGCAGATTGGTTCGGTTCGTTCGGCGGCAGCCGCGCGACCGCGTTGAGCGTGGTCGCACCGACGCTTGCGCGCTCCGCATTCTTTGAAAACATCTCGGGTGTCTATCTCTATGCCACGATGGTGAGCGCGTTGCCTTTGTATGTGTCAGCGATCAAACAGTCGGCGAGCCTGCGCCCACTTGTCGGTCTCTTTCCACAGAAATCCGGCGTGGCAGTACTCGTTCTGCTCACTCTCCTGCTGGCAGTGGTATCATTGACACTTGTCGCGGAACTCATCGCGCATCTGCAAGGCTAGGTCGCCGGATAGGGACTTTTCGAGCGGGGGTTGCGCATTTGTTGCGCAAAGGCGACCAGCCAAAGGCCCGCAAGTGCGGCGCTCCAAAGCGCGTTCCAACTTGCCATTGACAGGGTCAGGAACTCCCACGCAACTTCGTCGCACATCACCAGAGTTGATGGTCCGCTGGTTGCCGACGGAAGAAGATCAGCACCCGAGAGGTTCGACATATCGAGCCCTGAGCCCGAACAGGCGGTCGGCCCTTCCCACCAGTCCCGTTCGACGCCGCTATGGAAAGATCAGACATAGCCGCGTAGCTAAGACAAATCAGCCTCCGGCAAACCGGGCGCGGTTCACATGGTGTCAAAACATGCTTAGAAGCAAAGCTCCAAGCACTCCGGCGAATATACCCATGATAATTACCTCGGAAATCGAAAAACCTTGCATGCACTATTCCCAATCAGCTTGAAAGCGCTTTAGAATTCGAAAGGATTGAGCGAAATAGATAAGTTACAATTTGCATTTGGCGGGAAGGCATCATGCAATTCTTTTCAGCCTTTCGCGATATGTTGACAGACATGGATTAGTGTTCAATTGTCCATTAAAGCACCAACACTCCAATACTCCATGCAATAAGCGCGAAACCCAGAGGTTTGGTGAGCAGTTTCCCAATATCTGGAAGCTTTTCGAGTGTCATCATAAGGGTGGCTCCCCCCATCCAAAGCAAATCCATCGTACCTCCAACAAACCCAATAACCATCAAACCCCAGCAACAAGCGACACAATAACTGCCATGGTGAAGGCCCATATAGATACCGCCGGCAAAGCCAGGTCTCCAATGCGCCAAGAATTGGAACGTAGGGGAACGACAATGAGCGAGGCAGCGGTCCTTGAGTGCAGTAAACTGATAAAGACCTGCTGATAACAGAAGCGCGGCAGAAAAGTACCGAGACACCGATTGACCCATACCGTCCAGGAGGCCAGTCCTAATGAGTTGAAACTGTGCAAATGCTATCAGCGCAGCAAATCCAACCCAAACAAAGAAAAAACCAAGCAAAACGCCGACTGAACCGGCACGGCTACCGTCCGCGGATGTAATGAGATCTTCGTATGCACGCATGGTCGGTACGAAAGTTGGCCCCATCATTGCCGCCATCATTATCGCCCACATGGCGAACAGATTAAACAGTTGGCTTGGCATCATTGACATTGGTGCATTGGCCATGCTGAACATGACCCACCAAGCCCAAAGAACTACCGCAAAAAAGCCTAGGGTCAGGATTCATAACCAGTAGATGACGGTTGCAGCGAGGGCGATGGCTGAGAGGAAAACCTTAGGACAGCGGTCATAGCGTGTCGCCACACGCCGCCAATCCTTGAGCCTGCCAAACATGATCTCAATGCGGTTGCGCCGTTTGTATCGGCGCTTGTCGTATTTCACTTTCGTCGTGCGCTGCTTTCGGCCAGGAATACAGGCGCGTATCCCTTTGTCTTTCAACGCGTCTCGGAACCAGTCGGCGTCGTAGCCGCGATCCCCGAGCAGCCAGTCGACTTTGGGTAGGCTGCTCAGTAGCGCCCGCGCACCGATGTAGTCGCTGACCTGTCCAGCGGTGACGAACAGGCTGAGCGGTCGCCCTTGGCTGTCGCAGATGGCATGCAGTTTGGTATTCATGCCGCCCTTTGTTCGACCGATCAGGCGACCGCGCCCCCCTTTTTCGCGGCCATGCTGGTCGCGGTGCGGTGTGCCTTCAGATAGGTCGCGTCAATCATCACGGTCTTTTCCTCTCCGTGTTTGGCAGCCAGGCCGACCATCATCTGGGCGAAGATGCCTTTCTCACTCCAACGCTTCCACCGGCTGTATAGCGTCTTGTGCGGTCCGTAGGCTTCCGGAGCGTCACGCCAGCGCAAGCCATTGCGATTGATGAAGATTATCCCGCTCAGCACCCGTCTGTCATCAACCCGCGGCTTGCCGTGCGACTTCGGGAAGAAAGGGGATAGTTTGGCCATCTGCTCGTCGCTCAGCCAGTAAAGGTCGCTCATGTCACCGCTCCGTTTTCCGAGCCGTGAATCACGCAGCGCGTTGAAGATCAATGCATCCTGACCCTAGCCAAAACGTGTTTCGAAAAACGGCTTGTTGCATAACCACGCCCTGCTTTCTTCGTTTTGCGCGATGGATTGATTTAACCAAGGTTCGATTTGCTTCGCTTTGAATATTTGATCACTTGGTGTAGTGTATTGACCCTTATAGCACTGCCAGGCGAGCTTCTTGGAGGCTCCGTGCTCTAGAATGTCGTTGTGTAGGTTTTCGATGTACCCGCAAGAAAACAGAGCTGCGCTTATCTGAGGAGTGACGCAAATTCAGTCGATCGTCCATGCAGTTGGTAACATGATTTGTATCATTTTGTATCGAGAACCGATCTTGTTCTTCTGCGGGTGATTTGGCGCGACAGCCCAAAAAGCGACGTATTGCTTAGTGTCGCTGTGATCCTTGAGGGTTGGATCGTATTAATTCGTAAGGCTCCTCAAGACCTACGCAGCCGAAAAAGAGCAAGAATGCGCTATTCATTTGTATCCCTGCGTGTTGCCACGGTTGCAACCAGATGTGAAACTAACGGACGATGAACGTCCAAAACACATGGTAAAGGCCCCCAAGTATGACCAGAAGATGCACGATTTTACTCGTAACATGCATAGCGCTCGGGGCTTGTTCATCAAACACCTCAAGCCAAAGTCAAGCGGATACCCTTCCCCCACTTCCTGAAGAGGTCATCTTGCTGGCTGCACCGAACCAAAATCTAGTAACGGCGCACCTGCGGCCGGAGGACAATTGCTACTGGTACATGCATTCTGGACCTGTAGAAACAACTGCATTGCCGCTTAGAACGGTCAACGGGAATCCAATCTGTCTTCAGCGTTCAAGCTAGGGGAGTTCGAACAGCGACCTGACGAGCATAGTATGCCTAATTCCTTTGGTTTCATGTCAAAATGTGAGCTACTTCCCGATCCTTGGACTCATTGCGTAGGCGTACGGTAGGCTGATCAAAAAACGCACTTTCCAATCTGCATTCTTCAAGAAAAACATCAAAGAAAGCGTGCGTGACATCCTCAGTGTTCACGAACAGCTTGCGGTGCGATCCACTTCGACAAGTAAACGCGCTCAAAGGCGAACACAGCGATCATCCCGACAGCCGCCAAGAGAACAATCATCGGGTCGCTTTGAAGCTTCATCACGGTGAAAGCTGCCAGTACAATCGCATCGAGCGACAGGGCAGTCAAAAGCACGATACCGGAGGCGCCCACATCTGTTCGGCGATAACGGAACACGCCCCAATGTATGATCATGTCCATGACAAGGTAGAAGAAAGCACCGAGGGATGCGATCCGGCCCAGGTCGAAAAGCACGGCCAGCGCTGAAGCGATGACAACGGTATAGACCAGCGTGTGGCGTTGGATTGAGCCGGACATACCAAAGTGGCTGTGCGGGATCATTTCCATGTCGGTCAACATCGCCAGCATACGCGACACCGCAAAAACGCTGGCCAGAACGCCGGACGTGGTTGCGACAGCGGCCAGGATCACCGTCAGTATGAAGCCGGTTTGTCCAAGGGCGGGCTGCGCCGCTTGTGCCAGTGAATAGTCACGCGCGGAGATGATCTCCTCGATCGTCAGACTCGAACCAACCCCGAAGGCGACCAACAGGTAAACGACGACGCAGATCCCGATCGAGAACATGATTGCTCGGCCAACGTTGCGGTTGGGTTCGGTGATCTCGGCCCCGCTGTTGGTGATCGTCGTGAACCCTTTGAACGCAAGGATAGCCAGCGCCGTGGATGCTATGAAACCAGTTATACCGTAGGATTGAGGCGTCTCGGAGGCCGCGGCGAACGCAAAACCACTGGACCACAGGGCCGCGATGCCGAACAGAGCTATGCCACCGATCTTGATCGCTGCCATGATCAACGAGAACAGCCCGACCGAGCGGTTTCCGGCGATGTTCACCAAAAAGGCGAAAACGATCACGGCCACGGCCAGAGCGGGGACCAGCGGGCCACCTTCGATATCGAAAGGGCGCAGGACATAGGTGGCGAAGGTTCGCGCGACGAGGCTTTCCGCGATCACCATGCTGAGCGCCATCAGCAACGCGGCCCCGCCTGCGATGGCTCCGGGACCATAGCACTTCTGCAGGATCATGGCGATGCCACCCGAGGACGGCCATTTGTTCGACATCCTGATGTAGCTGTAGGCGCTGAAGCTTGTGACGACCGCGCCGGCGATGAATGCAAGAGGGAACAGAGGGCCGGCGAGCTGTGCGACTTGCCCCGTTAACGCAAAGATTCCGGCGCCGATCATCACGCCTGTTCCCATCGCGATGGCGCCGCCCAGACTGATAGAGCCTTCGCGGTACGTGTCTTGTTTGCTCTGCATAAATGGTCTCTCTTTTGCTTTCGGTTCGTCCGAACGATGTTGCGCGCTTCTAGATGCGAACGCCGCGAAGACGCAGCGAATTGAGCACCACCGAGATTGACGACGCGCTCATGGCGAAGGCAGCAAACATCGGACTGATGAGGATGCCAAAGAAGGGAAACAGAACTCCTGCCGCGACCGGCACGCCGGAGGCATTGTAGATCAGCGCGAAGAACAGGTTTTGACGGATGTTGCGCATGGTGGCCCGAGCCAACCGCCGCGCGCGCACGATTCCATCGAGGTTGCCCTTGACGAGGGTGATGCCCGCACTTTCGATGGCCACATCGGCGCCAGTGCCCATGGCGATGCCGACATCGGCCTGCGCGAGCGCTGGGGCGTCGTTGACGCCGTCCCCGGCCATGGCGACCTTGCGACCTTCGGCTTGCAATTCCTTGATGATCCGCGCCTTGTCCTCGGGCAGCACGTCGGCCCGGATCTCGTCGATGCCGAGCCGCGTGCCGATGGCCTTGGCCGTGCGTTCGTTGTCGCCGGTCGCCATGATGACGCGGAACCCCAGTTCATGCAGATCCTCGATGGCTTCTGGCGTGGTCTCCTTCACTGGGTCGGCGACAGCAACTAGACCGGCGATCTCGCCATCCAGCACAACGAACATGACCGTCTCGCCTTCGTCGCGGCGGGCATTGGCCTTGGCGGTCAACGCGCCCGCCTCGAGCCCCAATTCGCGGATCATCGCCAAATTGCCGAGCGCGACCGCTTTGCCGTCAACGACCCCCTTGACGCCCTTGCCAGTGACCGCCTCGAAGTCCCGTGCCTCGTCCATTTTGACATCTCGCTCCTCCGCACCCCTGACGATCGCTTCGGCCAAGGGGTGCTCCGATCCGCGCTCAAGCGATGCGGCGAGACGCAAGACCTCGGCTTCGTCGTGGCCGGGTTGCGGGAGTACGTCGACAAGCCGCGGCTTGCCTTCGGTCAACGTGCCGGTCTTGTCGACGATCAGGGTATCGACTTTCTCGAACCGCTCCAGCGCCTCGGCGTTCTTGATCAGCACCCCTGCCTGAGCGCCCCGTCCTGTCGCTGTCATGATCGACATCGGTGTCGCCAGGCCAAGCGCACAAGGACAGGCGATGATCAGAACCGCCACCGCCGAAATCAATGCGTAGGAAAGCGCAGGCGCGGGCCCCCAGATCGCCCAGGCGATGAAGGACAGGACCGCGATACCGATGACGGCCGGAACGAAATATCCCGCCACCTTGTCGGCGTATTTCTGGATCGGGGCGCGCGAGCGCTGCGCGTTCGACACCATCTCGACAATTTGAGCCAGCATCGTGTCGGACCCGACACGCGTCGCCTCCATCACCAGACTGCCGGTGCCATTGATCGTCGCGCCGGTCAGCGGGTCGCCCTCGGTCTTCTCGACCGGCACGGGTTCACCGGAGATCATGCTTTCGTCGACCGAGGACCGGCCGTCCAGAACCACGCCATCGACCGGCACCTTGTCACCGGGCCGCACGCGCAGCCGGTCCCCGACTTGCACGTCCTCCAGCGGGATTTCCTCCTCGGATCCGTCGTCCCGGATGACCCGCGCGGTCTTTGCCGCCATGTCGAGAAGCGCGCGGATCGCCTTGCCGGTCCCCTCGCGGGCGCGTAGTTCCATCACCTGGCCGAGCAGCACCAGCGTCACGATCACCGCCGCCGCCTCGAAATAGACGCCGACATGGCCTTCGGAGTCTCGGAACCCATCAGGGAATATGTCCGGTGCGAGAACGGCAACGACGCTGAAGAGCCAGGCGGCAAGAACGCCCATGCCGATCAGGGAGAACATGTTGAGGTTCAATGTGCGGAACGAAATCCATCCGCGTTCCAGAAACGGCCAGCCGCACCACAAGACCACTGGCGTTGCCAGGATCAATTCGATCCATTGTGTGGTGCTTTCGCCAAAAAAAGTCCGGACTGCGGGGAAACCGACGAAAGGCCCCATCGTGAGGACAAGGAGCGGGATCGTCAGGACTGTGCCGACCCAGAACCGCCGTGTGAAATCCACCAGTTCGGGATTTGGACCTTCATCGCCCGGCACACCGGATTCCAGTTCCAATCCCATACCACAGATCGGACACGCGCCCGGATCAGGCTGCCGCACCTGAGGGTGCATCGGGCAGGTGAAAATGGGACCATCATGTCCTGTAGGAACCAGATCATATCGGCCATCGGCCGGCGTGGCACCCGCGTGGTGTTCGTGATGATCATGTGCTGAATGGACCTCGAGCTCCGATTCCGGCACGAGGTGCATCCCGCATTTCGGACATTTGCCGGGCTCAAACTGCCGCACCTCAGGGTGCATGGGGCAAACGAATACCGAGGAAGCTGCTGTGGTTTCAGAACTGTCGGGGGTGCTCATTTTGCGGTCCTTTCCGAGAATGCTTCTCTTGCTTGGGGCTTCCATCCACAGGAGGGTCAAGAGAGATCAGTACGGCGATTACATTGCGGCTCTGCGGGGTGGCGCTGTCCGGCCCCGTTCCCGCCGGGCGAACACGATCAACGCCAGCCCGACCAGCACCATTGGCATGGAGAGCAACTGGCCCATGGTCAAACCCCACTCACCAAAGTGGAGCGCATGGCCAATTGGGTTATCTTCCGTCACGAACTGCTGGTCCGGTTGCCGGAACATCTCGACGAAATTTCGGGCAAGACCATAGCCGGTCAGAAACACGCCAGCCAAGGCACCGGGCATTTTCAGCCAGCCCCGGCCCCAAGCGAGATAAATGAGCAGTATTCCAAGAATGAGCCCCTCCAATACCGCCTCGTACAGCTGGGACGGGTGTCGGGCGCAGAGGCCGCTAACCCCTGGGCAGGCCTGCGCGACTTCGCCGGGAAAGATCACCGCCCAGGGAACGTCCGTTGGACGCCCCCACAACTCATTGTTGGTGAAGTTCGCCAGCCTTCCAAGAAACAAGCCTGGTGGTGTTGCCAAAGCCAGCAAGTCGCCAGTGCTGAGCAATGACGCGTTCTGTCTAAGGCAGAACAGCAAGGCCGCGATGACAACTCCCGCGAACCCCCCGTGGAAAGACATGCCGCCTTGCCAGACCATCAGAATTTCCAAGGGATTGGCGAGATAATATGCGGGCTGGTAGAACAGTACAAAGCCCAGGCGACCACCAGCAATCACGCCGATGATGATCCACGTCAGAAGATCTTCGATCTGCGTTCGGTCAAGCGGCGGTCCAGCTGACGTCCAGAGCGCGGGACGGCTTATGGCACTCGAACAAATGCGCCAGCCAATCAGGATACCGAAGATATAGGCTAGCGCGTACCAGCGGAGTGCGAATGTGACCCCCCCGATGTCGAAGGAGAAGAGGTCGGTTCCAATATCCGGAAATGGCAATCCCGCTGGCAGCACTGGGTGAGTTCCTCATCAGGAATTTACGTGGGGATTAGATGGCATTGATCGAGCACCGCTAAAGGCGCTCGATCTGCGACAGGGCATCCAACGCCCATCCCGCCATCACGCGGTGTCGAGGGCGTCCCGAAGGAGATCGCGGACTTCGCCGGCGACCGCGTCCAGGTCTTGGTTCT
>NZVC01000056.1 GCA_002701395.1 Maritimibacter sp.
GATTTCTGGTTCATCTTCGCTCCTTGATGGCTGCGATGAACCAAAAATCCTCCGTTACGAAAACCTCAAAACTGTCCCACAGGCGCTGACGTTAGACAGGGGCGAGATCCGCACCCGCGCCTTCTCGGGTGGCGGCGCTGAAGGGTGGGAGGCGGTCGCGCTCGGCTCATTTTCCACCTCAGGCTCCCCCTGGACCGAAGCGGATCTGGCGAAATACCTGACGAGCGGATTCGCGCCGGGACATGGCGTCGCGCTCGGGCCGATGAAACCCGTGACAGATAATCTGGCGCAGGCCGCGCCCGCCGATGTCGCCGCAATGGCGCATTACATCGCCAGCCTCGGCACGAGCCCCGTATGCCGGGAGGTCTGCGCGACGGCACCAGCCCACACCGATCTTCCGCAGGTGGCCGGGTGGCAGGCACCGCTTTCGCCGGATCAGGCCCCGGACAGGGGAGCGGAGATCTATCGCCTCACCTGCGCCGCCTGTCATGACGGCACCCGCCCGCTGCCACTTGGCGCTATGGACCTTTCCCTTTCGGCGCCGCTGCGCGCGGCTGAGGGGGACAATCTCGTGCGGCTGATCCTGGGCGGCATTCCTGCGGAAGGGGACGGCATCGCCCCGATCATGCCGGGGTTCGCGCCGGTGATCGGCGATGCGGATCTTCAGGCGCTGGCACTCTACCTGCGCGGCAAGACCGGCGAGGCGGCCTGGACCGGCCTTGCCGCCAGCATCGATCGGGCCCGGCAGGAGCCAGCCCACCCCCTCCCGGCCCGGTGATGGCCAACAGACTGGAGCCCCTCATGACCAGATTCAGCCTCAACGGCTCCGACCGGACCGTCGCTTCCGACCGGGAAACCCCACTGCTTTACGTGCTGCGCGACGAGCTGCACCTCAACGGTGCGAAATTCGGTTGCGGCCTTGGCCAGTGCGGCGCCTGCACGGTCCTCGTCGATGGAGAGCCGGTCGTTGCCTGCGTCACCCCGCTCGACCTTGCCGAAGGCCGCGAGGTGACCACGATCGAGGGGCTGGGCTCCGCCGGGGCCCCAGGCCCGTTGCAGCAGGCCTTCATCGACGAACAGGCGGCGCAGTGCGGCTATTGCATCGCCGGCATGATCATGCGCGCCGAAGGCCTTCTGCGGCGCAATCCGAAGCCGACCAAAGCACAGGTCCGCGCGACGCTTGCACCCAACCTTTGCCGGTGCGGCACCCACATGCGCATCATCGCAGCCATCATGCGCACCTCGGGCGAACCGGTCGCGACCCATCTGTCAGGAGACCGGTCATGAGCCCCGTGCTGTCCCGCCGTGCGGTCCTGCGGGGTGCCGGTGCCCTGGTCGTTTCCCTGCGCCTCGCCGGGGCGCGCACCGCACTGGCCGAGAGCCCGGGCCTTCCGGACGACCTGTCCACGACCCCCTGGCTCGATGGCTGGATCCGCATCGACGCGACCGGTGCCGCCACGCTCTTCACCGGCAAGGCAGAGCTGGGTCAGGGTGTCAAAACCGCGCTCCTGCAGGTTTGCGCCGAAGAGTTGAAGCTGCCGATGGATCGCATCACCCTGGTCACGGCGGACACGGGCCGGACGCCCGATGAGGGGTATACCGCCGCCAGCCATTCCATGAAGGACTCGGGCACCGCCATTCGCCACGCTGCCGCCCAGGGCCGCGAAACCCTGCGGACCGAGGCCGCCGGGCTCTGGCGTGTCGAGCCGGCGTCGGTCGAGGTCGCGGACGGCGTTCTGATCGGGCCGAACGGCGCACGGGCCGGATATGGCGAAGTGGTCAGCGACACGCTGCTGCATGTCATGGCCAAGCCCGGCGTGCCGCTGACCGCAGCTGCTGATTTCACGGTCATGTCGCAGCCGGTCCAGCGGGTCGACATACCGGCCAAGGTCACGGGCGGGCCGGCCTTCATCCAGGATCTGCGCCCCGAGGGCATGCTGCATGCCCGCGTGCTGCGGCAGCCAAGCGACGGTGCCACCCTCCGCAGCCTCGATACCGGCCCGGTGGAGGCGCTGCCGGGCGTCGTCGGCGTGGTGCGCAACGGCAATTTTCTGGCGGTGGTGGCCGAGCGCGAATGGACCGCGATCCAGGCCATGCGTCAGCTGGCCCGTACGCTGGTCTGGGACGAGACCGCAGACCTGCCGGACGAAACCGCGCTGGCCGAGGCCCTGATGACGCTGAAGGCGCAGGACAGCACGATCCTAGACACCGGCCCCGACAAGGGCAAGATCGGTGACCTGCCGACCGCGGCGGCCACCTTCTTCCGGCCCTATCTTTCACATGGCTCGATCGGCCCCTCCTGCGCGCTGGCCCTGTCCGAACCGGAGGGGCTGACCGTATGGTCGCATTCGCAAGGGGTCTTCGAGTTGCGCGATGCGATCGCGTCGATGCTGGACATGCCGCCCGCAAAGGTACGCTGCATCCATGCCGAGGGCGCAGGATGCTACGGACACAACGGCGCCGATGACGTGGCTGCCGATGCGGCGCTGATCGCGATGGCGGTGCCGGGTCGGCCGATCCGGCTGCAATGGATGCGCGAGCAGGAACACACCGCCGCGCCCTTCGGACCCGGCATGGTCGCCCGCATCGATGCCGCCACCGGCCCGGACGGAAGGGTGAGCCACTGGCGTCACGAGGTCTGGAGCCAGTCGCACATGATGCGGCCCGGGCCCGCCGGAACGCTGCTCGCCGCGCGCGCCAAGGCCGATCCGGCACCCCCGGCGCCTCCGGTCGCGTTGCCGCAACCCGCCGGTGGCGGCGACCGGAACGCGCTGCCGCTCTACAGCTTCGGCAATGCTCTGGTCATCAAGCATTTCCTGCCATCCATGCCGCTGCGCGGATCGGCGATGCGCTCGCTTGGCGGGTATCTCAACGTGCTGACCATCGAAAGCACCATGGACGACCTGGCCCGCGCCTCCGGCCAGGATCCGGTCGCCTTCCGGCTGCGCCACATGCGGGACCCGCGCGCACGCGATGTCATCACGCGGGCGGCGCAGGAATACGGCTGGAACAGCCGCGACAGCAGACGCGGCATCGGTCACGGCTTCGGCTTTGCACGGTACAAGAACCTCGAAGCCTATTGCGCCGTGGCGATGGAGGTCACCGTCGACCCCGATACCCGGCGGCCGCGCATCGGCCGCGTGGTCGCGGCGGTGGATACGGGCGAGATCATCAATCCCGACGGCGTACGCAACCAGGTCGAAGGCGGCATCGTCCAGGCCGCAAGCTGGACCCTCTTCGAGCGGGTGCGCTTCGACCGGCGCCGTGTGACCACGACGGACTGGTCGAGCTACCCGATCCTGCGGTTTCAGGATGCGCCCCGTTCGGTCGAGGTGCATCTGATCGACCGGCCCGGCATGCCGTTCCTCGGCGCGGGCGAAACCTCTCAGGGACCGGCCGGGGCGGCTCTGGCCAATGCCATCACCGATGCGACCGGCATCCGCCTGCGGGCCACGCCGATGACGGCGGCGGCAATCCGCGACGCCAGCCCGGCCTGAAACTCCTGCGCCGCCCGGGCGGCTCATGGCCCTCTTCCTCCCAGAACAAGGACAGCACTTCATGGCACTGAAAATCGCGATCATCGGCGGCTCGGTCGGCGGGCTTTTCGCGGCAGTCCTGCTCGATCGGGCCGGGTTCGACGTTCAGGTTCACGAACGGTCGCGGGCCGGGCACGGGGGCCGCGGCGCCGGGCTGGTGGCGCAGCACGCTGTCTTCCGCCTGCTGCGCGAGATCGGCTGCGAGCATGTGGCGCGCGTCGGCGTGACCGCCCGGGAGCGGATCTTTCTGGACCGCGACGGCTCTGTTGCGCACCGCGTGCAGACACCGCAGACCCAGATCTCGTGGGATCTGTTGTGGGCCAGCCTGCGCAGGGCCCTGCCGGAGGGACGCTACGCGAACGGACGGGTTGCCGAAGCGGTGCGTCAGGGGCCGACCGAGGCGTCGGTGCGCTTTGCCGACGGAACAACCGTCAGCGCCGACCTTGTGATTGCCGCCGACGGGCTGGGGTCGGTTCTGCGCGGCGCGGTCGCCGGAGCGGCGGCGCGGCCGGTCTATGCCGGCTATGCGGCCTGGCGCGGACTGGTACCGGAAACTGCACTGGTCGATGAGGCGTCCATGCTGAGCGAACGCTTCGCCTTCTACCAGACGCCGGGATCTCAGACGCTTGGCTATCTCGTGCCCGGGGCGGACGGATCGGTCAAGGCCGGGCACCGGCGCTACAACTGGGTCTGGTACCGTCCCGCGGACGGAGAGGCCGCGCTGGCGGCGGCGCTGACCGACCGCGACGGTCGGCGCCATGATCATTCGCTGCCGCCCGGCGCGATGAGCGACCCTGCGGTTGACCGGCTGCGCAGGGATGCCGCGCGGCTCTTGCCCCCGGCCTTTGCCCGGGTGATCGGCGCCGAACCGGTGCCCTTCGTGCAGGCGATCCATGACCTGCGCTCACCGCGCATGGTTTCGGGCCGGATCGCGCTTCTGGGCGACGCGGCCTTTGTCGCGCGGCCGCATACCGCCATGGGCGTGGCCAAGGCCGCAGCGGACGCGATGGCCCTGCGCGATCGGCTGGTCGGCCAGGCCGATCCTGTCGCCGCCCTGGCCCTGTATGAGCAGGATCGGTTCGAGGAGAACGACGCGATCGTCTCCCGCGGCATCCGCCTGGGGCAAAGCCTGCAGCCCGCCGTGCCGGAAGGAAGGTCGGCAGGCTAAGGCCCGTACCGGCGCGCCCTGCGCCGTCTTCGTGCCGCCGGCCGGAACGCTGGGGTCCGGCCGGCGTTCTCTTGCGTCAGCGCAGAGTGGCGCCTCGCCCCAGTTCGTAGAGGAACCAGCTGCGGGTTTCGGTTTCGTCGATCCAGTTCTCGATCAGGCTGGTGCTGGCGATATCCGCCACGTCGTCGCAGATCCCATGCACCCGGCGCATCTCGGACAGAAGCTGGCGGTTGTCGGACAGCAGTTCGGCCAGCATGTCCATCGGGTCCACGTAGTCGGCAGTATTGTCCAGCAGGCTCTGCCGCGCGGTGATGTCCGAAATCGACCGGATCGTGGTCTCTCCCAGCTTGCGGACCCGCTCGGCCAGGGGATCGGTCATCGCGATCAGCTGGGCGCCGTGGTCGTCCAGCATCAGGTGCCAGTCGCGGAAATGCGCGCCACTCAGGTGCCAGTGGAAATTCTTCGTCTTCAGATAGAGGGCAAAGGTATCGGCCAGCAGGCGGTTCAGGCCGGCCGCGACATCGCGCGTGGCGTCGGAAGACAGGTCGGTCGGGGTTCCAAGCTGGCGCCGCGCCGGGGCGCGAAGAGTCTGGTGTTCGGTCATTCGATGGTTCCTTTCAGGATGAGGCGTGAGGGCCCGGTGGTATCGGGGTTGGCCGCGCCGATCGGGACGCGGCCATGGGGCGTTCGGTGTCAGACAAAGCGCGGGATCGGCCCGTCCTGCGGCGTGCGGTTCGGCAACCGGACCCAGGTCTGGTCGATGAAACACCAGCCCCAGCCTTCGGGCGGGTCGTAGCCTTCGATGATCGGATGGCCGGTTGCGCCGAAATGCGCCCTTGCGTGGCGGTGGGGCGAGTCATCGCAGCAGCCGACATGCCCGCAGGTCCGGCAGAGCCTCAGGTGGACCCAGGGGCTGCCGATCTTCAGGCATTCCTCGCAGCCGCGCGCACTGGGCGTCACGACACGGACGAAGGACGTATGGGAACAGGGCACCTTCATGCCTCCTGTGTCTGATGACGGGTCTGGTCGGAAAACATGGCGTGGATCTCGCCGACAACGGCGGCACCATCGCCCACGGCCGAAGCGATCCGCTTGGTCGACCCCGCCCGCACATCGCCGATGGCGAAGACACCGGGCATCGACGTTTCGTGCGCACGGGCCCCCTGGCCGGTCACGAGGAAGCCCCGCGCGTCCCGCGCGACGCTGCCCGGCGCCCAGCCGGCATTGGGCTCGGCGCCTATGAACATGAACATGTGCCAGATCGGCAGGCGCAGGGTCGCGCCCCCCTTGCGCGACGCGATGGTCACGGCGGAAAGGCCGATAGCGGGATCGCCGTCGATGGTGGCCAGCTCGAACCCCTCGTGGATCCGGACATTGGGCAGCTCCGCGATGCGCTCGATCAGGTAGCGCGACATGGTCTGTTCCAGAGGGCGGCGCACCACCAGGTGCAGCAGGTTGACCTGCGGCGCGAGGAACACCACCGCCTGGCCGGCGGAATTGCCGCCGCCGATCAGCGCGATGTCCCGGCCAGTGCAGTGATGCGCCTCGATGGCTGTGGCCCAGTAGGACACGCCGGCGCCTTCGAATTCGGCCAGCCGGGGCACGTCGGGGTGGCGATAGCGTGCGCCACAGGCCGCCACCACCGACCGGCTCCGGACCCGGCGGTTGCCGGAGCAGTCCAGCTGCAGAACGCCGCCTGTGCGGGACAGCCGCTCGACCGTCACGGGGATGGCGATGTCGGCGCCGAACTTGAGGGCTTGGTTGAACGCGCGGCCCGACAGCGCCTGGCCGGAGATGCCAGCCGGGAAGCCGAGGTAGTTCTCGATCCGGGACGAAGCGCCTGCCTGCCCGCCGATGGCGCGTTCGTCCAGCACCAGCACGGAAAGACCTTCGGAGGCGGCATAGACCGCAGCCGCCAGTCCGGCCGGTCCGGCCCCCACGATGGCCATGTCATGGACCCGGTCGGGATCGAGCTCCGGCACGATGCCGAGGCAGGCAGCGAGCTCGGCCTCCGTCGGGCCTTTCAGCAGCTGCCCGCCCTGGCAAACAACGATGGGCAAATCGGCGGCGGTCACCCCCGACCTGGTCACAAGGTCCCGGCCCTCACCCTCGGCGCGGCTGTCCAGAAGGGTGTTCGGCATGCCGTTGCGCGTCAGGAAACCCTGGATCCGGCGCACGTCTGCGCTTCCCGGAACGCCGATGATCACGGCTCCGGATGCGCCGTCATCTATCAGGGCCACCCGCCGCAGGATCAGGGATCGCATGATCACTTCGCCGATGTCGACCGAGCCGATCATCAGGGCCCGCAGGTGGGCCGCGTCAAAGGGTACCGCAACGCATCCCCCCTTGCCGGCAACGCCTCCGGCGACGGTGGCGCGCCCGTCCAGCTGGCTGACCTCGCCCGAGAACTGGCCGCGCCCGTAGACGGTGATCGTGGCGTCCCCTTTCAGCCCGTCACGCCGGATGATGGTCATTGCGCCCTCCAGAACCAGCCAGACCGGCACGCCGCGCTCGCCGATGGAAAAGACCGTCTCGCCCCCGGCAAACAGGGTTTCCGGTCCGCTGGCGAAGCGAAGCGCCCGGTCGATCTGGTCTGACGCAAGGATGGGGAATTTCTGGTGATCCCGGTCACTGGTCGCTGGCATGTCCTGCCTCCGCTGTTCCGTGATGCCCGGCTGAACGGGTCATCTTCCGGGAGCCAATGTGGGGCGAAGGCGCAGGCGGTCATATCATACGCAGGTTTGGGGTCCGCCACGCCCGACCCCAAACCTGCGTATGATGGAGGCCGGTCTCTCACCGCGTCAGGGTGGGACAGCCGCCATGGTTTCAACAGGTCCCTCAATCAGGAGATGTCCGATGCCGCTGACCCGCGCCCCGATCCGGACCCCACCGCAGCCATCCGGTGCTGTCCTCCCCGCGCTGACCGTACCTGACGCCGCAGCCGAGGCGCACCACCGCATCGCCAACAGCCTGCAGCTTGTTTCGGCCTTGATCGCCGGGGAATTGCGCGGGCTCGACGATCCGCGCGGACAGGAGGCCCTGCGCCGAACCCAGGCACGGATATCGGCCATTTCCGGCGTTCACCGGTTGCTGCAGGGCATGCAGGACGGCAGCCAGCCGGACTTGGGACTGCTCATCGAGTCCATCTGCCGGGCTTTCGGCAAGTCCCTTCCGGAGTACAGGCAACTGCACGTCTCGGCAGAACCGCTGCGCGTTTCGACGCGGTCCGCCTCATTGATCGCGGTCGCGACACTGGAGCTGGTGATGAACGCGGCCAAGCATGCCTACGACATGGATGAACCGGGAGATATTCACGTCCGGCTTCGCACCACCGGTCCGTCGGACCTGTGGCTTGTGGTCGAGGACCGCGGCACCGGCCTGAAGGGCGCGGGCAACTCGGGGCTTGGATCCGCCCTGATCGAGGCCACGTTGCGCCAGTTGGACGGGCAGCTTCATTGGGAAAATGCGAAACCGGGACTGAGGGTTGTCTTGCGTATGTGCCTGGAAGGACAGGGATGATACACAAGGCGCAACCCGCGACCACGCGGGTTGGAACAGACACAGGCCTGCGGGAGTATCTGGCCGTGCGCATGGACCTCGTGGCTCACCCGACCGGGGGACGCCAAGCACCGATGGTGTTCGTCTTTCACGCCGCAGCCGCCCTTGCGCTGGCGCTGCTGATCTTCGCGCTGGACGTGATTTCACCGCTGCAGGGTGCTGTGGCCGTGCTTTACACGGTCGTGGTGGTCATCGCGGCGCGGCCCGGATCGCGGTCCCTCGTGCTGGCAGCCGGGGGCATCTGTTCCGTGCTGGCGCTGACCGGGTTCGTGATAAGCCATGGCAGCGACCCTCTCGGGTCCGCCGCCATGCGTCTTGGCGTCAGTCTCGTCGCGGTGCTGGTGACAAGCCTGCTGTCGGCAGGCCAGATTTCGTCCGCCCGGGCACAGCGGGACGCAGATGCCCGCTACGCCACGATCTTCGACGCCGCAGGGTTTCCGATCTGGGAATCCGACTGGTCAGGGGCCTGGCGCCTGCTGCAGGGCGAGGCCGCACCCGGGCCCGAGTTGGTGCAGCGGGCGTTCTCCATGGTCCGTGTCCGCAACGCCAACCATCAGGCCGCCCGGTTCTTTGGCTATCGCGCGCGGACCGAGATGATCGGCATCAGCATCGCACGGCATTTTGCGGCAGGCGGCGCTGTTTCCCTCGAACACATCTTCAACAAGCTCTTGCAAGGAGAGAACCCGGTGGAGGTCGAGACCCAGTTCGTCGACATCACCGGGAACACGCTGGACGCGGTGCTGCGGATCTCGCTGCCGCCGGACAGCCACGGCTGGGACCGGGTGTTGATCACCGCGCTGGACGTCACCGAACGCAACAGGGCACAGCAGCGCCTGGCCGAATCCCATGCAGAACTCACCCATATGGCGCGGGTGATGACCCTGGGCCAGATCGCGGCGTCCATTGCGCACGAGGTGAACCAGCCTTTGTCGGCCGTGATAAACTACGCAAAATCGGGGCGCCGTTGGCTGCAGCGCGAGGCCCCTGACGCACTGGAGGTGCGCGATTGCCTGGAGCAGATCGCCCATAATGGCGAACGTGCCGCCGGAGTGATCGCCGGAATCAGGGAGCTGACACGCAAGAGCGACCCGGTGCGGGGCGAGGTCGACATCAACCGGATCTTCGCCGAAACCACTGCGCTTCTCGTACGCGACCTGCGGTCCGCGGGTGTCGACCTGCGGGGCGATCTGGCGCGCGATCTGCCGGGCATCCTGGCCGACCGGGTGCAGATCCAGCAGATCCTGATGAACCTGATCCTGAACGCAAGCCACGCCATGGCCGACACGGAAGGCGAAGACCGCATCGTTCTGGTCGCCGCGCATCCCGTGGGTGACAGGCTGGATATCACGGTCAGCGACAGGGGCACCGGCCTGAACGGCAAGGATCCGGAGGCGCTGTTCCAGCCGTTCTTCACCACGAAGACACGCGGCATGGGCATGGGACTGACCATTTGCCGGTCGATCATCGAACAGCATGGCGGCACGCTGGTGGCCGAACAGAATCCCGGCGGCGGCCTTGTGATGCGGTTCGACCTGCCCCTTTTCAAGGCCGACGAAAGGACACAGGCATGACCCAGGCTGCAATGACGGGATGTGTGGACGTGATCGACGACGACGCGGATGTGCGCGGCTCGATCGGCAGCCTTCTGCGGTCGGAAGGTCACCGGGTGCGCCTGTTCGACAGCCCCGCCGCATATCTGGCCGCCGAAGCGTCGCCGACTGCCTGCTGCCTTGTCCTGGACATTCGCTTGTCCGGGGAAAACGGGCTGGATTTCCAGGAACGCCTGGTGACGCAGGCGCGGGCGGTGCCGGTCGTGCTGATCACCGGGCACGGCGACATCCCGATGACCGTGCGCGGAATGCGGGCGGGCGCCGTCGACGTCCTGCCCAAGCCCTTCGCCGACGACCAGCTGCTCGAGGCGGTCGCAAGGGCGTTGGCGGCCGACAAGGTTCGGCGAGCCGATGCGGAACAGACCGCGCGCCTGCGGGCCGCCTACGACACGCTGACCCCGCGCGAGCGCGAGGTCATGGGCCTCGTGGTGACCGGGCTCATGAACAAGCAGGTGGCCGGGCACCTGGGCCTCAGCGAAATCACCGTCAAGATCCACCGGGGTCAGGTCATGCGCAAGATGGCGGCCCAGTCCCTGGCCGATCTTGTCCGCATGGCGGAGCACCTGGGCATCCGCGACGAAGGCATCAGCCGGTATAGCATCTAGGTATGCCTGTGCCCCGACACCGCGCGCCATATATCCAAGCGGTAAGGACCCCGGAATGCAAAGCAGGGACAACACGCCGTGCCACCTCACCTGATAGCCATCGTCGATGACGATCCCGGCGTGCGCAGCAGCCTCCACAGCCTCCTGCGGTCGGCCGGGATGGACGGGATCGGCTTTGCCTCCGCCGAGGAGCTGCTGGCCCATGAAGACGCGGGGCAGATCGATTGCATCCTGACCGACCTGCACATGCCCGGCATGTCCGGCACCGACCTGCAGGAAGAACTTGCCCGCCGCGCCTGGGCCAGGCCGGTCATCGTCATGACCGCCTATCCCACCGACGCCGCCCGTGCCCGCGCGCTGAAAGCCGGCGCGCACCGGTTCCTGACCAAGCCGGTAGACCCGGACCTGATGCTGGATGCCATCGTAGCCGCGGTCGGCTGACACCTGCCGCGCCGGCGCCGCATCCCGTCCACGCAGCCTTGACGCCGCGAACGCCCTGTCGTCTTCAGCGTGCCTGCCGGACCTCGACGGCGGCACCGGCAAAAAGCGCGGAACGCCCTGACGCAGGACCGTCCGTGCCGCCCCACCACCGCGCAAAGAAAAGGGAGAGCGGACATGACCCGCTCTCCCCTTGTCTTGCCATCAGGTCGTGCCGTGCTCAGCTGCGCACGAAGGCCAACAGGTCGGGATTGATCACCTCTGCATGGGTGGTCAGCATCCCGTGCGGGAAGCCCGGGTATATCTTCATGGTCGAGTTCACCAGCAGCGCATGCTGTTTCTCGACCGCGTCCTTGTAGGGCACCACCTGGTCGTCATCGCCCTGGATCACGAACATCGGCACGGTGATCGCCTTGAGGTCTTCGGTCTGATCGGTTTCGGAGAAGGCCTTGATGCCCTCGTACTGCGCCAGCGCGCCGCCCATCATGCCCTGGCGCCACCAGTTGTGGATCACCCCTTCCGAGACCTTGGCGCCGTCACGGTTGAAGCCGTAGAACGGCCCCGAGGCCACATCGAGGAAGAACTGTGCCCGATTTCCGGCCAGCCCGCTGCGGAACCCGTCGAACACCTCCATCGGCGTGCCTTCGGGGTTGGTGTCCGTCTTCAGCATCAGCGGCGGGATCGCGCTGACCAGGACCGCCTTGGCGACCCGCCCGTTCGGTTCACCGTATTGCGCGACATAACGGGCAACCTCGCCGCCGCCCGTGGAATGACCGATATGGACGGCATTGGTCAGGTCGAGGTGCTGGACCACGGCCCAGGCATCGGCCGCATAGTGGTCGATGTCGTTGCCGGTATCCACCTGGCTTGACCGACCGTGGCCGCGCCGGTCATGGGCGACGACGCGGTAGCCGTTCGACAGGAAGAACAGCATCTGCGCGTCCCAGTCGTCGGAGGACAGCGGCCATCCGTGGTGGAACACGATCGGTTGGGCATCCCTGGGGCCCCAGTCCTTGTAGAAAATTTCGGTGCCGTCTTCGATCGTGACATATCCGCTGGACATGATCGTGTCTCCATTCTGGTTTGCGTGGTCGGTGGATGTCTGGGAAAAGGCCGGGCCGGACAGGATCATCCCTGCCAGGCTCGAGGTCGCGATGACGAAGGTCCGGCGCGACATGTGAAGGGTAAGGTCTGACATGGGATCTCCGGTTGGCTGATCACAAGGCGGGTCCCGGGGCGCCGAACGCCGGGTCCCCACGCCGTGACACCGTCACCTGCTGGGGCCACAGGCCCGGCAAGACCGGCAGCGCCGCCTTGTCGTCATTTGATCTAGGGATCGGAGGTGCCACCGGAAATCATACCAAGGTTTGCGCAAGGCCATGCCGCCCTTATCCGCAAGTATGATGAAGACGAAGCACCCCGCCCCATGTGCAGGGGCGGGGCAGTCAGCTGAACAGAAAGCGGTATTTTCCAAGGCCCCCGAACGGGTCGGACACGGGGTCCTGCGCCTTCCAAAAGCTGCTCGGGGCGGGCTCCGCCACGGAGGGATGCCGGGCCACTGCAGTCGGCGCTGCTACCGCCGCGGTCCGATGAAGTGTCGGACGACAGGCGCGTCAGGCCCTTCGTGCAGCTCCCGCAGGCCCCGGTGCAGGTCCATGTCGGATACGCTGACACGCGCGTGCTGTTCCAGATGCTCGGCCCAGCTGGGCAGGTAGAAGGTCTCGAGCCACAGTCCGGGGTCCTCGACGCTCTGATGCACGTGCCATTGGGTGGCCCCGTTCCGCATCCGCTCCTTCGACACCGCCCGCATCCGCTCGACGAAGGCCGCGCGATCCTCATGGGGAATGCGGTATTCCACCATGACCATCGCCGGCTGATCATCGGCCTGCCCCTCGGCGGGCACCGGCGCTTCGGGCCAGAGGGCAGCAGGGGCAAGATCAAGCCCCTCGGCAAGCCCGACCGTCAGGCCCCTGGTCACAAGAAGGCCCAGCCCGAGCCCACCCGTTGCGATCAACAGCGCCACCGGAACCGACGTGTAAGAGGCAATCTGCCCCCAGAGGATCGACCCGAGAGCCATCGATCCGAAGAAGACCATCAGGAAGACCGACAGCCCCCGCGCCCGGATCCAGTTCGGCAGCGCCGTCTGCGCTGAGACGTTGAAGGAGGTCAGCACCGCGATCCAGGCCATGCCCCCCAGGAAAGCCGCCGGCAGCAATGCCAGGGGTCCCTGTGCCACCGCCATCAGGAGCAACGCCAGCGCCGTGCCGCCCGTGCCGATCCGTACCGTCGCATCCAGCGAAGCCACCGACTGCAGGCGCGGCAACAGCAGCGCCCCCGTGACGGCCCCCGCCCCGATCAGCCCCATGAGCAGGCCGTAGAGCGTGGAACCGCCACCCTCGACACTGCGCGCAATCAGCGGCAGCAGCGACCAGTAGGCAGAGGCAAAGACAAAGAAGGCCATCGCCCGCACCGCCGTTGCCCGCATCGGCTGATTGTGGCGCACATGGCGCAGGCCGGTGCGCATCTCGGAAAGGAGCGAGCCTGTGTGACGCGGTCGGGTGACAGGTTCGGGGCGCCAGAGCAGCAGCGCACCGATGATCACGAGGAAGCTGGCGGCATTGAGCGCGAAGGGCGCGGCAAGACCCACGGTGGCGATCAGTGCGCCCGCCACCGCCGGGCCGATCGCGCGGGCGATGTTGATGCCCATGGAGTTCAGTGCAATCGCCGGTTTCAGCTGCGCGCGCGGCACCAGCAGCGGGACGATCGCCTGCCAGGCGGGCGCAACGAAAGCCGCGCCCGTGCCGATCGTCAGCGTGAAGAGGATCAGCAGCACCGGCGTCATCGCCCCGGCCCAGACCAGCAGGGTCAGGACGCTGACTACCCCCAGAAGGCAGATGTTGATCGCAAGCAGCATCCGCCGCTTGTCCAACCGGTCCGCCAGCGCCCCTGCCAGAAGCGCGAAGCAGAAGACCGGCAGCGTCGTTGCCGCCTGCACCAGGGTCACCACCGCCGGGCTGGGATTCAGCGTGGTCATCAGCCAACCGGCCCCCACGTCATGCATCCAGGTGCCGATGTTCGAGATCAGCGTCGCCGTCCACAGAAGCGCGAAGGCGCGCTGCCCGAAAGGGGCATAGGCGCCTGCCGAGGGCTGTTTACCACTGGATGACATCGGCCGTCTCCTCGCGGTGGCGCATGGCATATCCGCGCACGAAGGGGCACAGCGGCACGATGCGCTGCCCGCGTGCGCGCGCATCCGCGATCAGCTGCAGGGCCAGCGCCTTGGCGACGCCCATGCCGCGCATGCTGTCGGGTACAGCGGTGTGATCGGCAATGACCAGCGTGGGTGAAACCTTGGAGATCGTCAGTTCTCCCTCGCCCTCGACGCCCGCCAGGGTGGCTGCGTAGCGGGCCTTGCTGTCGGTCTCGGTGTAGGTGATCTGCGGTTCGGTCATCTGATGTCTCCTTCAGAGCGCAAAGCAGGAACAGCCGAGAGCGCCCCAGAACGCCCCCTTGTCCTGCACGGGGATGGGAGAGGCCCAGGCGATGCCATGGGCATGGCCATGCAGGCCGCAGCCCGAGGCACAGCCGTCGTGACAGGCCCGCATATCCAGGGCGGCGGGCGCCAGCGGTGCCGCCCTTTCGGCGGGGCTGGCAAAGGCCGCAACCGGCGACCAGGAGGGGCTTGCCGGAGGCAGCGGCGGAGCGTGTTTGGCAAACGTGTCGCTGCCATGCACGATCCGTCCGCCGACGACGGTCATCACCGCGCGGATGCCGCGGATGCGGTCGTCCGGCACGGTCATGAAATCATCGGACAGCACCGCAAGGTCTGCGTACATGCCGGGTGAAAGCCGCCCCTTGACCTCCTGCTCGCCTGAAAACCAGGCAGACCCGGTGGTCCAGATCGCCAAAGCCTCTTCACGGGTCAGCAGGGCGTCGTCGCCGTAAAGCGGCAGGCCGCCGACGGTGCGCCCGGTGGTCAGCCAGTGCATCGCCACCCATGGGTCATAGCTGGCCACGCGCGTCGCATCGGTGCCGCCGCCGACCGGCAGGCCGGTCCTCAGCATCTCGCGGATCGGCGGTGTCGCCCGTGCCGCCTCCGCGCCGTAGCGCGCAACGAAATACTCGCCCTGGAAGGCCATTCGGTGCTGCGTGGCAATGCCGCCGCCAAGCGCCTTGATCCGCTCGATGTTGCGGGGGCTGACGGTCTCGGCATGGTCGATGATGAAGCGCGTACGGAAGGGCACGCCGCCGGTCACCCGTTCGAACACCGTCAGGAACCGGTCGATCGTCTCGTCATAGGTGGCATGGATGCGGAACGGCCAGTCGTTGTCGGCTAGCAGTGCGACGATGCGTTCAAGCTCCGCCTCCATGACAGGGCCGGGCTCAGGGCGCGGTTCGAGGAAGTTCTCGAAATCCGCCGCAGACCAGGCCAGATTCTCGCCCGCGCCGTTCATTCGCAGCCAGCCATCACCCGCGCCCGGTTCGGTCATGGCGATCCAGCGCTCATAGTCGTTCAGCTCTTCTCCCGGGGTCTGGGCGAAGAGGTTGTAGGCGATGCGCAAGCTCAGCTGGTCCTTTTCGTGCAGCTCCTGCACGACATCGTAATCCTCCGGATAGTTCTGGCCGCCGCCGCCCGCGTCGATCACCGAGGTGACGCCAAGGCGGTTCAGCTCTCGCATGAAGTGGCGGGTGGAATTCACCTGGTCCTCACTCGGTAGCTTCGGCCCCTGGCCCAACGTGGAATAGAGGATCAAAGCCGAGGGGCGCGCGATCAGCATTCCCGTCGGATTGCCGCGTGCGTCCCGCTCGATCTCGCCGCCGGGCGGGTTGGGCGTGTCGCGCCCGATGCCCAGGACCCGCAAGGCGGCACGGTTCAGCATCGCCCGCGCATAGAGGTGCAAAACGAAAACGGGCGTGTCCGGCGCAGCCTCGTTGATTTCGTCCAGCGTAGGCATCCGGCGTTCGGCGAACTGGAATTCCGACCAGCCGCCGATGACCCGAACCCATTGCGGGGCGGGCGTGTTGGCCGCCTGCCGCCGCAGCATCGCCAAGGCGTCTGCCACCGAGGGCACGTTCTCCCAACGGAGCTCCATGTTGTAGCTCAGACCGCCGCGGATCACATGGGTATGGCTGTCGTTCAGCCCCGGGATCACCCGGCGCCCACCAAGATCGATCACGCGGGTTTCCGGCCCGGCGCTTTGCCGGATCGTCCGGTCGTCGCCCAGGGCAAGGATCCGGCCGTCGCGGATCGAGAGGGCAGCCGTTTCCGGCTGCTCCCTGTCGAGCGTGGTGATCCTGCCATTCAGCAGGATCATGTCCGGGGTCACGGGCGTGCTCATGCCGCCGGCACCGGGTTCAGGCGCTCGCCGCTGTGAACGGAACGATGCGGTGCCTTGTGGACCATGGTGTAGGCGTAATCGACGCCGATGCCATAGGCGCCGGAATGCTCGCGCACCAGTTCCATGACCGCATCGTAGGTATCGCGGCGTGCCCAGTCGCGTTGCCATTCCAGCAGGACCTGCTGCCAGGTCACCGGCACCACACCGGCCTGCACCATGCGCGCCATTGCCTGGTCATGCGCCTCTTTCGTCGTGCCGCCGGAGGCATCGGACACCATGTAGATTTCCAGGTCCGTATCCGCGAGACAGCTCAGCGCGAAGGTGCAGTTGCAGACCTCGGTCCAGAGCCCCGAGACCACGACCTTGGTGGCGCCCTTCGCCGCGTTGGCCAGCAGGGCGTCGCGCACCTTCTGGTCATCCCAGGAATTCATCGAGCTGCGCTCGAGGATCGGCGCGTTCGGGAAGACATCCAGCAGTTCGGCGAAGGTGTGGCCGGAGAAGGCATCGCTTTCCACGGTGGTAATGGTGGTCGGCACATCGAAGATCTTCGATGCCTTGGCCAAGCCCACGACATTGTTCTTCAGCGTCTGGCGGTCGATGGACTGCACGCCGAACGCCATCTGGGGCTGCTGGTCGATGAAGATCATCTGGCTGTTGAGCGGGGTGAGTACGTCAAGTTTCGACATCGGAAGATCCTTTGGATTGAGAGAGAGGTTCGGGAAAAAAACAGGGGGAGCACGGGGCGGACCAGCCGCCCCGCAAGCAGGGCTCAGCCTTCGATGAAGGCCAGCAGGTCGGCGTTCAGCACGTCGGCATTGACCGTCAGCATGCCGTGCGAGAAGCCCGGATAGGTCTTCAGCGTGCCGTCCTGCAGCAGCTCGACCGATTTCTGTGCCGATGCGGCAATCGGCACGATCTGGTCGTCCTCGCCATGCAGCACCAGCGTGGGCACGGAGATTGCCTTGAGATCCTCGCTCTGGTCTGTCTCGGAAAAGGCCTTGATGCCGTCGTAATGGGCCTTTGCGCTGCCCATCATGCCCTGGCGCCACCAGTTCTGGATGTTGCCCTCGTGGACCTCCGCGCCCTCGCGGTTGAAACCGTAGAACGGGCCGGCGGGCACATCGCGGAAAAACTGGGCGCGGTTGGCGGCCAGCGCCGTGCGGAAGCCGTCGAACACTTCCAGGGGCGTGCCTTCCGGGTTGGCGTCGGTCTTGAGCATCAGCGGCGGCACGGCAGAGACCAGCACGGCCTTGGCCACGCGGCCGGCGGGTTCACCGAATTGCGCGACATAGCGGGCAACCTCACCGCCGCCAGTCGAATGCCCGATATGGACAGCGTTTCTCAGGTCCAGCGCCTCGGCCACGGCAAAGGCGTCGGCGGCGTAGTGGTCCATGTCGTGACCTTCGGAGACCTGATCGGACCGGCCGTGACCACGGCGGTCATGGGCAACGACGCGGTAGCCCTTTGACACGAAGAACAGCATCTGCGCGTCCCAGTCGTCCGAGCTCAGCGGCCAGCCGTGGTGGAACACGATGGGCTGAGCGTCCCTGGGGCCCCAGTCCTTGTAGAAGATGTTCACGTCGTCCTTGGTGGTGATATAGCCCATGGTCTTGTTTCCTTCTGGGAGGGGGAGAGAGAGGGGAGCGGCCATGAGGCCGCGGCTGGAAAGGGTGAGGCCCGCTACAATGGCCGAAGCCGAAAGCAGGGCCTGGCGGCGGCTGACGTTGAAAGCGCCCAGGTCAGGTTTTGTCATCGCGTTGGCCTTCGGGTTGGGGAGGATGGGATGGACCGGCCCGATCGCCGTTCTCTGCCGTGTCGAGCGGCCTCTGGGGTCCGCCGGGCAGATGTCCGAACATGTGAGGGTGGCAGGTTGCGCGGTACCAGACGGCATCGACGGTGCCATTGCGCCAGCATTGCCGCAGAAGCGGCACCGCCTGTTCGCCGATCAGGATGCCGAACAACCCGAGCAGCGCGATGATCGGCGGTGCAGGCGACCGGACATTGAGCAGGCTGTAGATCGCTCCGACCAGTACGCCGGCTGCGAGAGAGGCGAGATAAAGGCGCATGGGAATACTCGTGGTTTGCGTGGCGTGCTTGGTGTAGCTGTTGCCTTCGGCGCGCTGGCCGGATGGGCTTGGTCGTCGCTACACCCACAGATTTATCGAACGACCGCGCTGCGCTCTTGTCTCTGGTGCTCCATTTTATGACGAAGTGATCGCCATGACCGGCCGGCGACACTAGGTGTCTGGGCATGGCTGCAGGTTTGGGATTAATTCACTCTCGGCGGGCTGTCCGGATGGGGTAATCTCGGCCAGCGAGTGGTGAGAGGTGCGCGCGATGCCCAGACATGGAACGAACAGCAACGAAAAGATGGAGTATCTGCGTGTCCGTGAGGCGCAGACGGTCCGGGCGTCGGTGCTCGACAAGGCGATCATTTCCGCTTCGCGGCTGACCCGCGACACTCCGAACCACGGCTACGTCGATCAGCACGTGGCGGAAGACGCCTTCATGATCAATTACCAGCTGAGGGACTACCAGGGCGACATCTGGGTCGACGGAAAGAATGTCGCGCTGGATGGCCTGCGGGAAGGCGGGTTCAGCTTTTACGACTACAACCGTTCGTGGCAGGCGAACATGCGATCGAGCTTCGACTGCGTGAATTTCCATATCCCACGCGCCGCAATAAGCGCGCTCGAAGAAGATCTGGGTCCACGCCGGATCGAGACGCTGACCCCCGCGCCGGGTGCGAATGTCTTCGATCCGGTCGTCCGGGGTCTGGTCGGTGCCCTGATGCCCGCATTTGCCGGCCCCTCCGCCGCCAGTTTGCTGTTCCTGGATCATGTCGGCTTCGCGCTATGCACCCATCTCGCGGTGAGTTATGGCGATGCTGCGGTGAGGACGCTCCCCGTGGCCCAGGGGCTGGCACCCTGGCAGCTTGCCCGCACCAAGGACATGATCGACGCGGCACTCGACGGGACTGTCACCGTCGCGGAGTTGGCGGCAGCCTGCCGCCTGTCTCCCTCGCACTTCACCCGCGCCTTCAAGATCTCGACCGGCATGCCCCCCTATCGCTGGATGACCCTGCGCCGGATCGACAAGGCGCGCAACCTTCTGGCCGGGACCCGGTTGCCGCTCAGCGATATCGCCCTGAGCTGCGGGTTCCTCGACCAGAGCCACTTCACCCGCGCCTTCACGCGGGCAGTGGGGACCTCGCCGGGGCGTTGGCGCCAGACCCTGCGGAGCTAGGTTGCGGCTTCGCGCCCGAATTCGGAGGACGCCGTACGACGAGGCGGCGAAATGTTCCGCCGGGCCTTGCGCCAGACTCCGGGGCTTTCGCCCATGATGTCAGCGAAGACTCGCGTGAGGTGACTCTGGTCTGCAAAACCGCAGGCGACAGCAATCTCGCTGATCGGCATCTGAGTGTTCAGCAGGTCGCGGGCCTTTGTGACTCGGTACTCCGCAAGCCAGCGCATCGGCGACTTGCCGAAGCTGATCTTGAAGGCCTTGTTGAAATAGCTCCGCGACAGGTCGCAGGCGGAGGCCAGGTCCTCAAGATGGATCTCGCCCGTCATATGCGCCGCAAGGAATTCGGTGGCCCGCGCCTCCTGCCAAGGCGCCAGCCCGCCCCGTCGCGCCGAGGGGTAGGTCAGGCCGCCGTAGCGTTGCGTGAGATGGGCAAGGAGGGCACATCCCATCTGATCGAGAAAAAGCCGGCTGGCCGACCCGCGATGCGCGAGCACCGGCATCAGCGCCTGCGCCAAGCCGTGAAGCGAGGGATCGTGAATACCCTGCACCTGATGCAGGCAGGTGAACTCCGGCCGTCCCGCGGCAATCGCGAAGTCGCGAACCCGGGCATGGGGGATGTGGAAGACCGCCGCATCAAGACCCTCGGGATACCCGGCGCGCCAGCCCGCCCCGGTGTCCCTGATCGAAACCGACCCCTCGGGCAGATGCCCTTCAGACACCAACCGGTGGTCGCGCCACAGCCGATGCTGGGTCAGCGATCGCATGTGAACCTCGATCGTATAGCCGTCGCAAAGCAGCGGGACGAGGCTGGACGTCTCGTCCGGCGATGTCTGCCGCAGCCGGAAAAGCGTCATCGATGACAGGGTGAGCGTCGGGATGGGGTCACGCGATTCAGAGGTCATTGCCGGGCTCCTCCGCAAGAACAGTCGGGCCGCATGCATCCGCTGCACTCCACAAGCTCCGGAGCGTCATCTGGCAGGCCGTAGGTGTGAACAAGATGGGCACAGAGCGCCATCGCGATATGTCTGAGAAGCGGTGCCTCGCCATCCGCTTGTCCGAACAAGGGCAAAAGTGCATCGGCAAGGTGCCCGATCACCGGGTCCTCCTTGCCGCGCAGGCATGTCAGGCGCGCACCGCCACGTTCCGAAAGCCCGGCCGCAATCTTTAGCAGAGCCCTGGGGCAGACGACGGCAATCGCCCGAAGGCCGGTTTGCAGCAGGATCGACGCGCCCTCTTTCAGGTCGACGAGGCAGATGGTCTGTGCCGGGAAAACGCGTGGCGGCAGGCGGGTCCCGTCAGGAAGGATATCGGCATGTGTCGCAGGCGCGAGGTAGATCATGAGGAAATAGGCGTCGCGGGCCGGCAGGTGGACCTCTCTGCCCTGAGAAAGCGGAGCCTGCACGTCGATCAGACTGGCAGAGAGAGCGGGATCACCTGCCGGGCGGATGGACAGGCATGGGGAAGCCGGCCCCCCGAAGCATCGCCCGATGTCGCAATTCCCTTCAGTCTTCGATGGCATTCAGGCACTCCGTTCGGCAAGTTCCGCGCGGCCCGCAAGGGGCAGGGTTCCTCTCCGTATGCGAGGGGCAGCTGCGGCAGACGCCCGATGAAGAGGTTCCCTGAAACTATGCGGCAGGCGCGGCAGGGTCTTGTAGATTCCTGCCACGCCGTAACGTGCCACCCGGAGGATCGCCGCGCAGATCAGCCAGTCAGCAGGTCTGCCAGAGCGGTGATCTCGCCCTGCCGCAGTTCGTGGCCACCGTCGTGGATCTCGGTGGCCACCTGCGCTCCCTGCGCTTCGGCCCAGCGGATCAGACGCTCGCTGAGCGGCCAGGGGCAGATCGGATCCCGCCGTCCGGCGGTGATCAGAACCCGCTTTCCGGTCAAATCGACAGGCCCGGGCTCCCAGGGGATCAGCGGATGCAACAGGCCGACCCGCGCGAAGAGCTGCGGCTGCGCCATCACCACCGACGCAAGGATATTGGCGCCGTTCGAATAGCCGAAGCCGTAGACCGGCGCGTCGGGATGGCTGGCAGCCTCCGTGGCGATGAAGGCCGCCATGCGCTGCGTTCGCAGGGCAAGGTCGTCCATGTCATAGACGCCTTCCCCGGTGCGGCGGAAGAACCGCGCCGCACCGCCTTCGCTCACATCCCCCCGGGGCGAGACGATGCCCGCGCCGGGATGGATCTGCTGCACCAGGTCGAAGAACTGGTCCTCGTCCCCGCCCGTGCCATGAAAGGCAAAAATGAGGGGGGCGCCGGCTTCGGGCGCCCGTCTGCGGGCGTGATAGCTTGCAGTGGTGTCCATGGTTTTCACGCTCCGAGAGGGGGAAGAAGGGGTTCGATCTGGTCACGGTAGGGTTCGTAGCGGGACGGCAGTTTCAGGGCCTGCCCCAGGTGCGCCGTGTCTTCGTCGCGGTCGAAGCCGGGCTCGTTCGTGGCAATCTCGAACAGCACGCCGCCCGGAGTCCGGAAATAGATCGCCCAGAAGTAGTCGCGGTCGATCACCGGAGTGACCTGGTAGCCCGTGTCGACAAGCGCCTGACGGACCCGCAGCTGCGCCGCGCGATCCTCGACCGCAAAGGCGATGTGGTGGACCGATCCGGCCCCCTGCGCCGCCGCCTTGCCGCCCGCGACCGCCTCGAGGTCGATGGTATCGGCCGCGTTGCCGCCCTCGATCCGGTAGCGCGTCACATTGCCGTCGGTCTCATCCTTCTGGTAGCCCATGAAGGTCAGCAGCTCGGCGGTGGCAGCGCTGTCGCGCAGCCGCATCCGGGCGCCGTGGAAGCCGAGGATTCCGGCATCTTCGGGCACGCCGGCGCCCGTCCAGGCGGTGCGGCCGCGATCCGTGCTTTCGACCAGGGCAAACCCGTCCCCGTCCGGGCCGGCGAATTCGAGGCGTTTCTCACCCAGGAAGCTGTTCTCCGTCAGGCCGCTGACGCCACTATCGGCCAGCCGCCCCTTCCAGAAATCGAGCCCCCCCTCGGGTACGGCGAATTCGGTCACGCCAACCTCGCCGGTGCCGCGCTTGCCCTGCGGCATCCGCCCGAAGGGAAAGTAGGTCATAACCGAACCGGGGGTGCCGATCTCATCGCCGTAATAGAGGTGATAGACCTCTGGCGCATCGAAGTTGACGGTCTTCTTGACCCGGCGCAGTCCAAGCGTCCGGGTGAAGAACTGGTTGTTCTCTGCTGCGTCCGCCGCCATTGAGGTGACGTGGTGCAGGCCCTTGATGTCATTTATCATTTTTCTTCCTCACGCGGTGTGTGCTTCTGTTGAGGCCAAGATAGGCGCATCGGTTCTTTCAAAGAATAGAAGCCTTTCGGCATTTACTGTTTCGATGGATGATAACAATACTGCGGCATGCAGAGCATCAAACCCATCCGCGTCTTCCTGTCCGTCGTCGAGCATGGCAGCTTTGCCGGGGCCGCCCGCAGTCTGCGGATGACGCCGGCCTCGATCACCCGCATCGTCGCGCAGCTCGAAGCGGATCTGGGCCAGCAACTGCTGCTGCGCACAACACGGCAGGTGTCGCTGACCGGCATGGGGGCGATGGTCGCTGCCCGCTACCGCCCGGCGCTGGAAGAGTTCGACCGCATTACCGAAGAGATCGAGCGCACCACGAGGCCCGACCGCGGCCGACTGACGATCAATGCGCCGATGTCCTTCGGGATGCGGCTGATGCCGGGGCTGGTGGCAAGCTTTCGCCTTGCCTATCCGCATATCGCGATCAACCTGCAACTGACGGATACGCTGGTCGACATCCTTGAAGGGACCTGTGACCTGGCGATCCGCATTTCCGACCCGCCGCAGGACAAGTCGACGATCTGGCGCCGGATCTGTCGGATGCCCCGAACTGTCGTGGCCGCGCCTTCCCTGTTCGAGCGTATTGCGCGCCCCGAAACGCCGGAGGATCTTTTGCCCGACCATTGCCTGTCCTACGGGGCGAAGGGCATGGCAGAGACCTGGACCTTCGCCAGCGGCGGGCTGAGCCGCAGCGTCCGGGCGGGCACCGAAGTGGTCTCGAACAACGGGGAATTCCTGCGGGCGCTGGCGCTTTCGGGGAACGGGATCGTGAACCTGCCCGATCTTCTGGTGCGCGACGGGCTGAAGGCCGGGGCGCTGGAGATGGTGCTGCCGGACTGGCAGATCGCGCCGCTCAACCTGATGCTCTACTATCCGCCCTACGAGAAGCTTCCGCCGCTGGTGGCGACCTTCACCGATTTCTTCGAAGCCTATATCCGCGATCGGGGCGGGTTCGATTTCGGCGCCGGGCCTGTGGGCTGAAGAGCAGCAGGTCAGAGGAACCGGACACGGGGGCCGCGGGCAGAGGGGGCCGTTCACCGGCCCACGCCCCGCGTCACGGCCAGGACCACCGCAAGCCCCGAAAAGGCCGCGCCCGCAAGGCAGACGGCCGTCCAGCCACCGGAATGGAAGGCGAGGCTTGCCACCCCGGAGCCGAGGGCTCCGCCAAGGAACATCGCGCCCATGAACAGCGTGGTCACCCGGGCGCGAATATCCGCCCCGAGGGCGAAGACCGCATGCTGATTGGAAATCAGCGCAGCCTGAACCGCAAAATCCAGCACGACGACGCCGACGACCAGCCCGACCAGTGTCGCCCACAGGCCGAAGACCGCCCAGGCCCCGAGCGTGAGCACCGCGCCTGCCAGGATCACCGGCCCCGGCCCGCGCTTGTCGGCGACCCGGCCTGCCATCGGCGCCGCGGCAATGCCCGCCAGCCCGACCAGGCCGAAGAGCCCGGCAACGTCGGCCCCAAGCCCGAATTTCGGGCTGTCGAGGTACAGGGCCAGAACCGTCCAGAAGGCCGAGAAGGCGGCAAACAGCAGCGCCTGGGTCGTCGCGGCCCGGCGCAGAACGGGCTGCGTTTTCCAGATTTCATAGAGCGAGAGCAACAGGGGTCCGTAGCCTCTGCCGCGTTGCCTGGGCTCGGAGGGCAGCAGGCGTGCCATGAGCGCCCCGAAGACGACCGCGACGGGGACCGCCATGGCGAACATCTCGCGCCAGCCCCAGTATTCACCGACGAGGCCGGCAATCGTGCGGCTCAGCAGGATGCCCGCAAGAAGACCCGCCATCACGGTTCCCACCGCCGCGCCGCGACGTTCGGGCCGCGCCAGATGCGCGGCGAAGGGCACGATCTGTTGCGCCACCGTGGCGGTTGCACCGACCAGCACTGAAGCCGCGACAAGGGCACCGCCACCGGGTGCGAGCGCCGCAAGCAGAAGCGCCGCCGCCAGTGCCAGGAACTGCACAAGGATCAGGGTCTTGCGCGGCAGGACATCGCCCAGCGGCACCAGCAGGATAAGCCCGGCAGCATAGCCCAGCTGGGTCGCCATGGGGACCAGCCCGGTCAGGCGCACGCCAAGATCGCCCTGCATGATCTCCAGCATGGGCTGGTTATAGTAGATATTGGCCACGGCCGCGCCCGCCGCGACAGACATCGCAAGCAGCAGGGGGCGGGTCAGCAATGAAGGCGTTGTGGACGCCTCGAAGTCGGTATCGGACTGCGTCATGGGGGGCTCCGAGAAGGGGAAGGTCGGTGGCGAGAGGCGCGGCCGACCGCATGGGTGAAGAATGCAGGGTCCCATCCGGCCCGCGAGGTGCGGGCCGGGGGAGGTGTAGGCCATGGGGCTGGATGCGCCGTAAACCGTACGCGGGTTACGGCAGCGGGATGAACTCCTCCGCGTCGCCCGGCGGCAAGTGGAAGCGGCCGTGGGTGAAGTCCCCTTGCCGCCACGCTTCCTTGGCGGCATCGATCCGCTCCTGCGAGGACGCGACGAAGTTCCACGAGATATAGCGCGGCCCGTTCAGTGTCTCTCCGCCCAGCAGCATCAGGCGCGCGCCCCGCTCCCCGGCCTTGACGCTGATGCGGTCACCGGGGCGGAACACCATCATGCGACCGGCCTCGAACGTCTCGCCGGCCACCATGATCGACCCTTCGGTGACATAGATGCCGCGGTCCTCGTGATTGTCAGGAAGCGGCAACGATGCACCGGGGGCAAGCACCGCATCGGCATAGAAGGTTTCGGTAAAAGTCTTGACCGGCGCTGTCTCGCCATAGGCGGACCCCAGGATCAGGCGGATCTGTTTGCCGCCTTCGTCGAGAAAGGGCAGAGCCTCCTGTCCGTGATGCTCGAAACTCGCGGCCTGATCCTCGGCATGTTCGGGCAGCGCCACCCAGGTCTGGATGCCGAAGAGAGCGCCGGGTTTGGTGCGCATCTCTTCGCTGGTGCGCTCGGAGTGAGTGACGCCCTCTCCTGCGATCATCCAGTTCACCTCGCCGGGATAGACCATCTGGTCGGCGCCGGTGCTGTCGCGGTGATGGAATTCGCCCTTGTAGAGATAGGTCACCGTGGCGAGGCCGATATGCGGATGCGGGCGCACGTCGATGCCGCCGCCGGTCAGGAATTCTGCCGGACCCATCTGGTCGAAGAAGATGAAGGGGCCGACCATCTGGCGCTTGGGCGCCGGAAGGGCGCGGCGCACCTCGAACCCGCCAAGATCGCGGGCACGGGGAATGATCAGCGTCTCGATGCTGTCGAGGCTGCCGCTATCGGGACAGTCGGGGTTCTGCGAGGGGTTCCAGCTCATGTGCGGGTCCTTTCGGGACATGCCAGGGGGGGTGATCAAGGAGCGGTTCGGCGGTGTCTGATCTGCCTCACCATCAAGGAGAAAAGCGGATCGGGCGAGGCTTATTCGTCCGATCCGGCAGGGGGCGGCGCGTCAGGCGGCCCCAGGTAGACAGTGCAGACGCGATAGCCCCGCTCCGCCAGCTGCGCCGCGAACTGACCGATCCAGCGTGGCAGATCACGGACGCTCGTCCCGAAAACGATGCCGGGCAGGGTGACGCCGCGGTTCACGTCCCGTGTCAGCTGCCGACGCATCCCGGGCTCCGGCTCCGGGGCATCGAGCATCAGCAAAAGGGTGTCCCTGGCCGCGCTGACATCAATGCAGGCCAGCAGACAGGGCCAGCCCGTCGGGCCGGGCAGGATCCGGAGGAAGGCCCCCGCCGCACCCGAGGGGCCGGCCATGAGGGCCCCCGGACCGCAGATGTGCAGGAGCAACATGCCCTGATCGGCGGGGGTCGACATCTCGACAACCCCTTCGACCGTCGGCAGCCAGGCTCCGTC
>NZVC01000057.1 GCA_002701395.1 Maritimibacter sp.
GCCAATTCTCCTACCCTATGCAGGAATTGAATCAGCCGAGGGCCCTTCGATCAAGCACGAGTTTTTCAACAAAATACGCCCAGACTTCGTACATAGGATCACTGATAGGCAATGGGCTTGCCGATGCGCGACATCGGTCGACAGCAATGTGCGGTCGGGTTCCCGCGATGCGAAAAAATATGCGCGAACACGACGAAAAAATGTGGTCGCGCTCCTGCGGCTAACCATCTAATTTCATTGAATGCCTTACGAAAAAATTTTTGCGCCCCTACAGGCATCGCGGGGCGCCCGGATCACCGGGCGCCCGCTTCGCTATCGTCGCCTCCCGCTAGGCGGGCCGGGCCGGTGACAGCGACGTCAGCGCCACCAGTAGCAACGCCGCCGCCACGCCGCAGGCGACTGTGCGAACCGTGTTCCAGAACGTCCAGCGCGGGACATAGGTGCCCGACCAATAGGTGCGGGTCGCCTCTTGCGACAGGTCCATGCCCGCCAACGCCTCGTTCATCGGGACGTTGAAGACCACGGTGACGCCGAAACAGCCGACCAGATAGACCAGCCCCGCAGCGGCGACGAGCGTCGCGACCGGCCCGGTCATCCAGAAGCCGGCGTAAACGGCCAGCGCCAGCGACACCGCGGCAAGGCCAAGGAACAGGGTCATGAACACCCAGCGGAACACCTCGCGGTTGATGGCCTGCATCGCCTCGGCGCCGCCGTGGCCGCTGGTCACCGACAAGGCGCGCATGATGAAGTCTGAAAAGGCAAGAAACACGCCGCCGACCAGCGCATAGGCAAGCACGGCGATATGGGCGAAATAGAACAGAAACGGGGACATGGTCGGAACTCCTTAATGGGGCGGCGGCAGGGGATCGGCCCTGGCCGCCGCCGCTGGCTCAGGTGGTGGTCCGCGCGGCCGAAAGGCCTGCCGCAGGGGTCCACAGGCGTTTGCGGAAGACCGCGAGGCACAGGGCGGCGATTGCCAATTCGACCGCAAGTGCGCCCAGCACGCTGCCCGACGGCATCCCGTCTGCGACAAGCCCGACCAGCCGCCCGACCGGGAAAGCGATGAAGACGGTCAGCGCCACCGCGATGGACACGGGCAAGATCGCCGGTCGGCGGATGCCCAGCAGCATCAGCAGGCCGAACCCCGCAAGCCCGGCACCGGGCGCGCGCAGCTCGCTCAGCAGGTTGGCGTCCCGGCCCAGCAGAATTCCATAGCTGGCGTAGAACGCATGCGGCGCGAACAGGATGAAGGCGCCGATGATCAGGGCGACAAGGCCCGCAAGACCCAGCGCAATCGTCTCTAATACAGTGGCTTTCATGTCATGATCTTTTCAACGGCGGGTGTCAGGCGGCGCGCGACCATGCGCCGGAGCGGGCCACCGTTTGGGCAAATTCCGCAAAGTCGCGGGGCGCGCGGCCTAGTGCCCGCATCACGCCGTCCGTGGTCGAGGCGTTGCGCCCGTCCAGCGTTTCCCGCGCAATGGCGGTGAAGACGTCGGCGACGAAGGGGCCGCCCGCTTCGGCGATGGTCGCGTGGAAATCGTCGAAGCTGATCGGGATATGCCGGATCTCGCGCCCCGTCGCCCGCGACAGGTCAGCCGCCATGTCGGCGAAGGTCATCAGCCGCGGGCCGGTCACCTCGTACAGCTCGCCGGCGTGGCCCGGTTCGGTCAGCGCGGCGACGGCAACATCGGCGATGTCGTCGACATCAATGATCGGCTCGGCCACGTCCCCACCGGGCATCGGAAGTACGCCGGCCAGAACCGGATCGCGCAGATACCCTTCCGAGAAGTTCTGAGCGAACCATGCGGCCCGGACGATGGTGAAATCGACGCCCGAGTTACGCACCACCTCTTCGCCCAGACGGGCGTGGTGTTCGCCGCGGCCCGACAGCAGCACAAGGCGTTCCACATCCGCATCGCGGGCCGTCTCGCACAGGGACTCGAGCTTTTCCACCGCCCCGGGGAAGGCAAGGTCGGGGAAATAGGTGACATAGGCCGCGCGGGCCCCACGCAGCGCCGGGGCCCACGTCTCGGGGGCCTCCCAGTCGAACGGCGTCGCAGAACTGCGCGAGCCACGGCGGACGGAATGGCCAAGCGCCTCTAGGCGGGTGGCGACGCGGCGTCCGGTCTTCCCGGTGGCGCCGATGACAAGGATCGGTTGGTCTTTCATGGGGTGTCTCCCTGGCTGAAGTAACGATGGCCGGGGAATAGGCGCTGGGTGGGCGCGCGGTATTGACCGGCGATGCCAGCCTTTTGATAGTCGCCGCCAACGCGCCCGTCAGCGGTGGGACATGTCCTTGCGATAGGACGCGGGGGTCGTGCCGACCCATCTTTTGAAGGCGCGGGTGAAGGCGCTTTGTTCCGAAAACCCGGTCAGGAACGCGATTTCGGCCAGCGAATGGGTCTCGTCCCGCAGCAGGCCCTCGGCAAGATCGCGGCGGGTGTCTTCGGTCAGTCCTTGGAAGGTCAGCCCGTGCTCTGACAAGCGCCGGTGGAACGACCGCGCGCTTAGCCCAAGACCAAGGGCAATCTCGGCCATCTTCGGCGCCCCCTCGCTTAGGGCCTGCGCGATGGCAGCTTTGGCTTGCGTCACAAGCGGGGACGCACGGGTGATCTCGGACAGTTCCGCGTCCAGATGCGCGGCGAGATACTGCGAAATCCCCTCGTCCCCAAGGATGTTGGGCCGCGCCAGCGTTTCGTCTGCGAACAGGATCGCATCCAGATCCGCGCCGAACCGCACCGGGCAGCCGAACCAGTTCTCGTGCGCGGCGACCGAGCGCGGGGCGGGATGACGGACCCGCACCTCTAGGGGGGACAAAGGTTCTGGGCAGACCTGCCGGGCCAGCGACACGGCGCTTGCAAGGGTCGCCTCGTTCGACAGCCGCATCCCCAGACGCCGATCTCCGGTGCGGTGCAGGATGAACAAGGTGCCGTCGCTGTCCGGGCGCAGTTCGTATTCGACCACGCTGGTCCACAGCCGCGCATAGCGTTCCACCCGCGCGAACGAGGCCCCAAGCGTCGTCGCCGCCTTGAAGGCCAGCCCCAGCGCGCCGTATTCGTCAAGCCGCATCGACGCGCCGGTGCGCACGGGCAGGTCGGTCGCGTCGATCTGATCCGCGATCCGTTCAAGCATGTCATAGTACCGCTCGGCGGGGATCATCTGCTTGGCGTCCCATGCGCCATCGGGGTCGATCCCGACATCGGCCAGAATAGCCGCCGCGTCGATGCCGCCGCCCGCCACGGAGACAACCTTCCGCGCGAAAAGCGACGTCACATACCCCATGCCCCGCAGTCTACGGCACCCGCGCCAAGCCGCCAATGGCGTGATAGAGCTGCATGACCGTCAGGTTTCCGCCCCCCGGGCAAGAGCCGCGAAGTGATCGGCCAGCCGCCGGGTTCCGAACCGGGGCGCCACCATGTCCAGCCCAAGGGCTGTCAGGAAGAACCGGGCCGGACCGCTTAGGCGGCGCGGCAGGATCGGCAGCACGCCAAGCGCGGCGCGACGCAGGGCATCCGGCAGGTAGGTAATGCGCGGCTCTGTCCCAAGGGCAGCGAACGCCGCGCGGGCAATCTCGTCCTGCGTCATCACGTCAAGGCCACCGATCTCGGCCCAGCCGAGCCCCGCGTCGGTCGCGTCCGCGACGGCCGCCGCCAGATCCGCGCCGTGGATGGGGTTAAGCCGCTTCGACCCGTCGCCGAAAAGCCAGACGCGCCCGCCGCGCGCCATCGCGAGGATGTCGCCCATGTCCGAGAAATAACCAGTCGGCGCGATGACCGTGGCGGGCAGGTCAGAGAACCGAAGCGTCTCTACAAAGGCGGACTTGGCATCGACCAGCGGGACGCCGGACATCGCGTCGGCGTTCAGGACATGCACATAGGCGAACCGACCGACCCCCGCGGTCTCTGCTTCGCGCAGCAGGTTCAGGTTCGCCTGAAAGTCGACCTCGCGATAGCCAAGGCCGTCAGCCTGCCGCGTGATCCCAAGCGCCGAGACGACAAGATCGACGCCGTCCATGACCCCGATCAGCGTCCCGGGCCGGGTGGCCTCGGCCTCGATCGACAGGTCGGCCAGCCCTTCGGCGCGAGACGTATCGCGCACCAGTGCGGTGACGTGATGCCCCCGCCTTGCGTATTCGGCGCAAAGATAGCGCCCCAGATAGCCGGTTGCGCCGGCAACGAGAACGTTCATGGATCGTCTCCAGTCTTCACAAGACACCGACGCCCAGCGCGGCAATGGCCATAAGCGCAAGAACCGGCGTCCAAAGCAGGCGCTCTGGGCGCGAGGGGCTGGCGGCATTGGCGGCAAGCGACAGCAGCGTGACCGCAACCGCCGGCCAGAACAACGGCGCCAACGGCACGGCACCGATGCCCGCCCGGGCAAGAACCGCCAAGGCCATCACCGCCAGCAGCGCGGCCTGAACAAGGGCCAGCGCCCGCCACGCGGGCGGCAGGCGTCCGGGAAAGCGGCCCCCGACCGTCAACCGGCCAAGCGGCGCGCCTGCGGCGACCGCCAGATGCATCAGCACCGGCAAAGCGGCCAACCCGACATAGGCGAATGCAAGAAGCTTGGTCATCGGTCCTCCATTACCACGATTTCAGGCGCGCGGGACGCGACCGGCGCGGTCCCCGAGGCCGACCCTCGGGCAGACCAAGATCGCCCCACAGATGGCGGGGCGGGTACGGGTACGCGCATCGCCGTATCGGGCGGGCCCCTGTCAGCAGACGGTACAGCCCCGTCATGCGGGCACGAACATACTGCATGGCTGCCCCCTTAACCGACGATGGCATGGCCGCGACCACGCAGGCAGTTCAACACGATTTCCGCACGCTTTTCGCTTGCCCCGGTCACCCCCGTCGCCGCACCCGCCAGCGCGCCGATCACGGCCCCGCCCAGCGCGTCGCCATCCTCGTCGATCGCGCCCAGCACGCCGCCCGCCCCTGCACCCAGCGCGGCGGCGGCCATCGTTTCGTGGTCAAGCTGCGACTGACTTCGCGCAAGAGCGCGGCAAGCGGCAAGGTCGCTTTCGTACCGCGCGTTCGGCGAGCCATCCAGAATCGGCTCTACGTTCGCGCCGGAATTGGCGCAGGCCCCCAGCAAGGCGGTCAGGGCCAGCGGCGCGATCAGCATCGGTTTCATCGTGTTCTCCTTCGACTGTCATCAATGTCGAAGGGGCGTTTAGCCGTCCGCGCCGCACCGCGGCATGACCGCAGGGATCAACGGCATGACCTGCGGTATCATTCGTTCTGTCCCAGCCAGACCGTCGGGCTGGATCCGGTCCAGCGCCGGAACGCCCGCACGAAGGCCGAGGCTTCCGAGAACCCCAGAAGATAGGCCGTCTCACCGACCGAGACCTTGCGCGTGCTGAGGTAATCCATCGCCATCCGGCGGCGCAGGTCGTCGTGGACTTGCGCGAAGGTGACGCCTTCGTCCTTCAGGCGCCGGTACAGCGTCTGCCGGCTCATGCCGAGATCGCGGGCGATGCGGTCCATCGACAGCGACCCCTCGTGCAGATCCGCAAGCATCCGGGTCTCGACGTCCGAGCGGACCGTGTCGTTGGTCGCGAGATCCTCAAGCAACGCGTCCGCGTGGCGGGTGAAGATCCCGAACACATAGTCCTTGCCGCCGTCGAACGCCTCATCAAGCCACACCGGGTTGATGCGCAGCGCGTTGCGCTTGGCGCGGAACGTGACCGGGACGCGGAAGAGTTCGGGATAGCGATTGGCGTGCGGCGGCGGCGCATAGGTGACTTCCAGCGCCTGCTCGAACGGATATTCAGGGGCAGAGCGCCGGAATTCCGAGATGAACCGGGCGAACCCTGACTCGGTCGCCATCCAGTTGCCGTCGCTCGGGCGGTGATCGACGACCCAGACCGCGTGACCTTCGCGCTGGATCTCGAACCGCCCGCGCCCGCCGGGGATCGGCACGTCGGCCATAAGCCGGGCGTATCGGTTCAACTGGCCAAGGCTGTGCGGGAAAGACGTCGAGGCATGGACGATCTGGCCGACGATCGACATCGTCTCTAGCCGGGTTTCCAGAACATGACGCAGAAGAAGCGAGGTATCGCCCGTCGCCTTGATCCCGGCAGCGATGAGGGTTTGGTAAGACGCGACGGGGACGCGCATGTCCTGATCCGCAAGGTCGTCTTCGGTCAGCCCCGCCGCCGCCAGCAGCCTGTCCCGAGGCGCCCCTTCGGCCACCGCATAGTCTAGGAACGCGCTTGCGAAACCGGCGGCCATCGTCTGGTCGGACATGCGGCGGTCTCCCTTCGCCAAGAACGTGCTGCGCCGGATCACACGGCCAAGGCGCGCGCGCAGAATGTTCCGGGAGATGCAAAAAGGACAACCCTTTTGGCAGCTTGCGGGACAGGCGGGCATTCGTTTGCGACTGGAAAGCACGCATCGCCCGACCGCTGACAGGCACGAAAAGGGGCGCCGCCCTGCAGGCAGTGCTTTGATCCATTTGGCGCATAACTGCATCCCGGATTCCCGCATAATCAGCGGCCCTTCGAAGCGGTAAACCGGCACAAGACACCCAGTCAGACCGCCGGAGCCGACCGTGACAGATACCCCCTTTGACCAGACCGACGCAGCCGAGCCCGGCGCATGGGGGGCGGTGCTGTCGATGTCGCTATGCGTGGCGATGCTGATCGCGGCTGAATTCATGCCAGTCAGCCTGCTGACCCCGATGGCCGAGGGGTTGGGCGCCAGCACCGGGCAGACCGGACAGGCGATCTCGATCAGCGGGCTGTTCGCGGTGGCGACCAGCCTTGCGATCACCACGGTCGCGGGGCGCATCAACCGAAAGACGGTGCTGGTCGTGCTGACGGCGCTTATGCTGATTTCGCTGGTGGTGGTCGCACTGGCCCCGTCCTTTACCGTGCTGATGGCAGGACGCGCCCTGTTGGGGATCTGCGTCGGCGGGTTCTGGTCGCTGGCCACTTCGATCCTGATGCGGCTGGTGCCGGACCGCGACGTGCCGCGCGCGCTTGGGCTGATGTATGGCGGGCAGGCCATCGCGGCAGCCTTCGCCGCGCCGCTGGGCAGCTATCTGGGCGATATCGTCGGCTGGCGCGGCGTGTTCTGGGCGCTGACGCCGGTGGTGGCGGTGAACCTTGTCTGGCATCTTGTGGCGCTGCCATCGCTGCCGGTCGAGACGCGGCAAAGCCTTTCCACCTTCGGCACTCTGCTGCGGCGGCGGTATTTCCGGCGCGGACTGGTGGCGATCACGTTCACATGGGGGTCCGCCTTCACCATGTTCACCTACCTGCGGCGATTCCTTGAACAGGTCACCGGCGTGGGTGTCGATGTGCTGTCCGTGCTGCTGTTGGTGCTGGGCGCCGCCGGGTTCGTCGGCTCTTCTCTGTCGGGCCGCATGGTCGGTGGCCGGATCGAACGGATGTTGTGCCTGCCCGCGCTGGTGATGGGCGGCTGCACCGCCGCGCTGTTGATCGCCGGGGGAACGGTGCTTGCGGCAGGCGTGCTGCTGGCGATCTGAAGCGCGATTAACACCGCGATGTCGGTCATCTGGATGAGCTGGATGCCCCGCAACGTCGATGACCTGCCAGAAGCGGCGGGCGGGCTGATGGTTGCGGTGATTCAGGCGTCGATCCTGCTGGGCGGCGTCGTCGGCGGCTTCCTTCTGGACCTTGTCTCGATCCGGGCCACCTTTGGCGGAAGCGTCCTTCTGGCCATCGTGGCGCTGGCAATCACCGGCACCGGCCGCCGCCTTCTGAAACCGAACCCGGAGAGCTGACCAATGACACGCCCCCTTCGTCCGACCCGCCGCGCCGTTTTGGCCAGTGCCGCGACCGCCCTTCTGGTGCCCGCTGCGGCGCGCGCGCAATCCAGCACGGGGGCCATGCGGATGCGGGTCGCCTTCGACGATCAGCAGGTGACGTACCAGCTGTTCGACAATCCGACGGTGCGCGACCTGATCTCGATGCTGCCCGCCGAACTGGAAATTCAGGATTTCTCGAACAACGAAAAGATCGTGCACCTGCCGCGCCGTCTGGACGAGGGCGGATTCGAAGCCTTCGACGACGAGACGCCGGGCGATCTGTGCTACTTCCTCGGCTGGGGCAACCTTGCGCTGTTCCACGACGATTACACGTTCCGCGACGACCTGATCCGGCTGGGCCATATCGAGGGCGAGGTGACGCCGCTGCTGCACAAGGGCACCTATCCCGTCCGGATCGAGATGGTCTGAGGCCGGGGCGCGCGCCGTGCGAGCCTAATCCGGCCTTGGACGGCTCAGCCGCCGCTACAGCGAACTTGGGCAGGTCATAGCGACGGAAGCCACAGCACAAGGATCGGGAACGCCAGCAACAGTGCCACGTGCAGGACATCCGCCAGCACGAAAGGTCCCGTCCCGCGGAATATCGTGGTCAGGGGAATGTCGCGGGCCACGCCGCTTAGGACATAGACGTTCATGCCCACCGGCGGGGTGATCAGCGCGATCTCGGTCATGCGCACGACCAGCACGCCGAACAGCACCGCGTCATAGCCAAGCCCCGTCACCAGCGGAAAGAACAGCGGCACCGTCAGCGTCATCATCGCCGAGGCATCAAGGATCATCCCAAGGAACAGGTACAGGGCCAGGATGATCAGCAGCACCGCCAGCGGCGGCAGGTCCACCGCGCTGACCCAGCCGACAAGGTTCAGCGGGATCGTCGTGACGGTGACGAAGGCGTTGAACACCAGCGCCCCGAACAGGATGCCGAAGATCATCCCGGTGGTGCGTAGCGTGTCATAAACGGCGGTGCGCAGGGCGGGCAGGCTTAGCTTGCCGCGCCAGCCCGCGATCACAAGGGCGCCGAAGGCCCCCATCGCGCCCGCCTCGGTCGGGGTGAACCACCCCCACAGGATGCCGCCCATGACGAAACAGAACAGGACGATCACGTCGCCGGTCTTGCGGAAGCCGCGCAGGCGGTCGCCCCAGCCATAGCGCGGGCCAGCCGGGCCGGCTTTCGGGTCAAGGCCGCAGCGGATCGCGATCACCGCCATGTAGAACAGCGCCAGCAGCACGCCGGGGATGATCCCGGCGGCGAACATGTCGCCGATCGAGGTCTCGGTCAGGATACCGTAGATGATGAACATGCCGGAGGGCGGGATCAGGCTGCCGATGGTTCCGCCCGCCGCGACCGACCCGGACGCCAGCGACAGGGAATAGTTGTGGCGGCGCATCTCTGGCAGGGCCACCAGCCCCATCGTGGCCGTGGTCGCCAGCGAAGAGGCGTTGACCGACGCGAACCCGGCGGACGCCCCGACGGTCGCCATCGCCAGCCCGCCCTTGCGGTGGCCCAACATACGCGCCGCGAAATCGTACAGGTCCTGCCCGATGCCGCTGGCGAACAGCACATGCGCCATGAACAGGAACAGCGGCACCGTGCCGATGGCATAGTTGGTGGCAAGATCGAAGGCGATGACGCCGACCTTGATGATCGCGGCGTGGAAGCTGATCAGAAGACCGAAGCCCACGACGCCCACCAGCCCCATCGCGAACCCGATGGGCATACCGAAGGCGATGAACAGGAACATCGCGGCGATGCCGATGACGCCGGCCAGAACGGGGGTCATTTGCCCACCTTCCGGCCCGCGATGAACTGCGCGCCGCGCAACACGCAGACCGCGATCATCAGGCAGATTGCCGCCACCATCAGCCAGCGGAACGGCGCGACGGGGATGTCCAGCAGCGGCGTCACCTCGCCCTGCCGACCGCGGCGCAGCGCCTCTTCGATGGCGGCATAGGCGACAAAGCCCCAGAACACCGTGCCCGCCAGCAGCATCAGTCCCTGCGACAGGCCCGAGATACGCGGGCGAAAGGTCTGCACCAGCAGGTCGACCTTGGTATGGGCACCGTCCCACGCGGCGAACGCCAGGGCGAGTGTCACCGTCGGGATCAGCAGCAGTTCGGCCAGTACGTAAGTGCCGGGAAAGGCGATGCCGATGGCGCGGAAGACAACCGTGACCACCGTCAGGCCCATCAGTGCCAACAGCGACAGAACGCCGAACGCCGCCGCGCCACGCACCACCCGACCAAGCAGTGTTTCAATGCCCGTCATCGCTTTCTCCCGGTTGGTCGGGGGGCGCACCGCCGCGCCCCCCGGGGTCTTATTCGGCGTATGCCGCGCGGATACGCTCCAGCACCTCGGTGCCGGGCTTGCCCATCGCGTCAAGCTCTTCGGCCACCGGCTTCAGCGCCGGTGCGAAGGCCTCGGAGTACTCGGCCACCACCTCGGGCGCGACGGCGTTGAACGTCACCCCCTGCTCTTCGCCATAGGCGCGCCCGGCGTCCTCGGCCTCTTGCGCCAGTTCCAGCGTGCGCAGGCTTAGCCACTCGGTGTTGTCGTCGAAGACCTTCTGGATGTCCTCGGGCAGCGAGGCCCAGACATCGCCGTTGATCCCGCGCGACGGGTAGGCGCCGCGCGAATGCGGCAGTTCCGAGTAGTAATTCACCACCTCGGCGAAGCTAAGCGATTTCAGCGCCTCGTAAGGGGCGATGACCCCGTCCACGACACCCTTCTCCAGCGACGGATAGGTTTCCGTCATCGGCATCGTGACACCCTCGGCGCCGAAGGCCGCAAGCGGACCGATAAAGTCCACCGCCGCGCGGATGCGCAGTCCCTTCAAGTCGTCCAGCCTCTCGATCGGGTTTTCCCGGGTCAGGACGTGCATCGGCGTGCCGACGTTGTAGCCGACGACATGCACGCCATCGAGTTCCTCGTTGAAGACCGGATACGACTCGACAAGGTCCATGTAGACGTCCAGCACCTTCGCCGGGTCGGTATAGCCGTAGAACATGCCCGGAACGAGCCGGTTCATGTCATAGCCCGACCGCGCGTAGATCGGCGCGATATAGGCCATGTCGGCGACGCCCGCCGACAGTTCGTCGACCCCCTCGCGCGAGGTGATCAGCGTGCGGCCCCAGTATGGCGTGATGTCGACCCGGCCGCCGGACTGTTCCTCGATCCGGGCGATCCACTCGGCGTCGGCGGCGCCGTAGGGGTGCGTCTCGGTGTAGGGCGAGGCATAGGTCAGGTTGAAATCCGCCGCCCATGCGGGCAGCGCGGTAAGGCAAAGCGTGATGATTGCCGTAGTTCTGAACATGGTTCTTCCTCCCTTTGATACTATGTGAACGCCGGGGTTGATGGCCCGGTCTGGTGCGCGCTCAGCGCGTTTATCTCGGGTTGCGTCAGGCCAAGGTCGCCAAGGACCTCGGCCGTGTGCGTTCCGGGCAACACGGCGGGATGCGGGCTTTGGAACGCCCCCAGCCGCACCGGCGGACCGGCCTGTATCAGCGCGCCGCCCGGCGCATCCACCGCGATCACCATGCCGCGTTCGCGCAGGTGCGGTTCCTGCAGGGCCGCCGCCAGATCGTTGACGGGGGCGAACTGCGTGCCCGCCTGCTCTAGATGCGCCAGCCAATGCGCGCGCGGTTGTGTGGCAAAGATGGCGGCAAGGCCGTTTCGGATCTCATCGCGCTTGCCGGGGTCCATCTGCCAGTCGGCGTATTCGGGCCTGCCCATCGCGGTACAGAACGCCGCCCAATAGCGCGGCTCCATGTCGGTCGTGACCAGCCATTCGCCATCGGCACAGCGCCACAGCCCCATGTCGGCGCGCCGGGTGCCGCGTGGCGGGATCTGTGCCGGATCTTCGTACCGGGCGATCAGGTTGGCCAGCAGAACCAGCGAACAGTCCGTCATAGAGACGTCGACATGTTGTCCCTGCCCCGTCGCGCGTGCCTGCATCACGGCGGCCAGCGTGGCAAACGCCGCATGTGCGCCGGTGGCGATGTCGGCGGCGGCAAAGCCCGGCAGGCCGGGCGCGTCCGGGTCTTCGCCAGTGCGCGACAGCACGCCCGACAGCGCCAGCGCCACGGGATCATGCCCCGGCTTGTCGCGCAGCGGTCCGGTCTGACCGCACAGGGTCAGCGAGCTGTAAACAAGCGCCGGATTCCCTTCAGACAGCTGTCCGTATCCCAGCGACAGCTTGTCCAGCACGCCGGGACGGTAGTCCTCGACCACGACGTCCACCGTCGCGGCCAGACGGCGCAGCACGGCTTGGGCCTCCGCATCGCCAAGGTCGAGGCAGATCGACTTCTTCCCGCGCGCCAGCATGTCGCGGGCGCGTTGCCGGGCGCGGCCAGCCTCGTCCAGCTTGTCCCAGCCGAAGACCTTCGCCTGCTTGGCCAGTTCGCGCGGGTGTTCCACCCGGATCACCTCGGCCCCCTGATCGGCCAGCAGCCACGTGCAGTAGGGCCCGGGCAACAGCCGCGAGAAATCCAGCACGCGAAGTCCGGCCAGCGCGCTCATGCGGCGTTCCCTTCATGCACGGCGAACAACGGCCCCGGAACGCCATCGGCGTCGAACACCCCGCGCGCCCGCATCTGCGGGCTGTCGGGTACCTCGGACAGCTTGATGATCGGCGACAGGCCCCAGCCATGTTCCAGCGACCAGTCGGCAAGGGTCTGGCGATCATGCTTGGCGAAGAACGCGGCGACCACCGCCTGCCAGCGTTCGATGATCTCTTGGTCCGTGTCGGCGACAAGGATGTCGTCCCAGTCAATGTCGGCCAGTTCCCCCGCAGCACCCTCGGCCTGCATCACGCGGACAAGGGCGCGCATCATGCCGGGGTTGTCGATCATGGACCACGTCACGAAGCCATCGGCACAGGGCCAAATCTGCCGCACTCCGGATTTGCCGCGCACCAGCATGTTGCCTTGCCGGGTGCCGATCCGTCCGGTGTGTTCGTACATCACCGCCTCGCGGTAATTGGCCAGCGCCGCGCATTGCAGGCCCGACAGGGTGATGCGCTGTCCCTTGCCGGTCAGACGCCGCGCCCGCAGGCCCATCAGGGCCGCCGTCGCCGCCTGAATGCCGGTCAGCGCATAGGCCTGTTCGCCCGGCAGCCGCAGCGGCGGGCGGTCGGGCTGGCCGATGACATGCATCAGCCCCGACTGCGCCATCAGCGTCAGGTCGGTCGCGGGGCGGTCGCTGTCAGGAAAGCCCGTCACGACAATGTGGATCAGCCGGTCGTGCGCCGAAGCCAGCGCGTCGACCCCGTCGCGCGGGTCGGTGCGCCGGTCGTCCAGCCGGATGTCGGCCCCTTGCAGCAGGTCGGCCAGCGGCGCGTCGCTGCGCACCATCCCCTTGTGCCATGCCTTTTCCCGCGCCTCGGTCAGCGGCGCGGCATCGGCAAGGATCACCTCTGCGCCCAGCCGCGCCAGCATCGAGCCGCCGAAATCCACCATGTGATCGGCCAGCACCACCGCCTTGATCCCATCGAGCAGCTTCATGCCAGCGCCCCCTCTGCCACCAGTTCGGAAACCTCGGCCTCGGTCAGCCCGATCTCGGCGAACACCGCCGCGTTGTCCGCCCCAAGGCACGGGGAGGGTCCGACATGGCCGGGCGTGCCGGACAGGGCGTAGGGCGGCGCGGGCATCCGGGCGGTGCCGATCACCGGGTGATCCACCGCCACGAAATGCCCCGCCTCGGCCAGCGCCGGGTGCTCGGACAGGCCCTTGCCGTCCAGCACCGCCGCCGCCGGAACACCACGCGCGACCAGTGCCTGTTCCAGCGCGAAGACATCCCAGCCGGAACTGTCATCGCCCATCACATCGGCCAGCGCGGCGCGGTGCGCGTCACTTTCGCAGGCGATCGCGATCCACTTGCCGTCCTTGCAGGGAAACACCCCGTGCGGGTGCATCACGGGATCGTCGTTCGCGGGTTTCTCGGTCGGCATCTCGGCAAAGAGATCGCCCGCGACCTGCACCATCGCCTCGATCTGGCTGACATCGACCCATGTGCCCTGCCCCGTCCGGTCGCGATGCTCCAGCGCCGACAGAACGGCCACGGTCAGCATCATCGGCGCGACCACGTCGCCGTAAGCGAAAGGCGGCATATGGGGTTCCGTCCCCGGCCAGCCGGTCATGTCGCAATGGCCCGACCATGCCGCGGCAGAGTTGCCATAGCCGCGAAACCCGGCCATCGGCCCGGTCCGGCCCGCGACGGACACGCTGGCAAGGATGATGCCGGGGCGGATGTCCTGCAGCGTCTGCCAATCCAGCCCGATCCGGTCCATGTAGCCGGGGCCGAAGTTCTCGACCACCACGTCGGCCCATGCCACAAGCCGCTTGGCCACCTCGACCCCGCGCGGGTCGCCAAGGTTGATCGTCACGCTTTGCTTCGACGTGTTGGTCTGCGCAAAGAAGACCGAGGCATCGTGGTTCCGCCGGTCGCCCCCGGCAAAGGGCGGCGAGCGGCGTCCAAGGTCCAGCCGCCGCGCGCTTTCGATCTTCACCACCCGCGCGCCGTTGTCGGCCAGATCCTTGGTGGCGCGCGGCCCGGCGCCCACCCACGAGAAATCCGCGATCTTCAGCCCGTCGAGCGCGCCCATCACCCTGCCTCCTGTTCCAGCGCCGCACGCACGCGCGCTTCCATCGTTTCGCGGTCCCAATCGCGCGGGTCGACCATGTCGGAATGAATCTCGACCACCCGCACGCCTGCGGCGCGCAGCGCCTCGCGCGCGAAATAGGAACCATACCCGGAAAAGCGGTCATGTTCCGGCACCAGCAGAACCGCGACGTCGATGCGCCAGCGCTTCGCTTCCTTGACCATCCACGCATTGACCCAGGGCGGCTGGTGCAGCTGTTCGTTCATCGCCGCCACCCGGGCCGCCAGCGCCCGCAGCGGATCGCCGTGGTCGGCGCGAATATAGCCGTCGGCGGCGAAGGGCAGGTACATCGACCAGCAGAACACCGCGCCGTGCGACTCTTCGAAGGCGCGATAGAACGACGTGTCGAACCACAGCCCCGCGCCGATCCACATCATGCGGGTGCGCTCGTCTTCGCAGACCGCCTCGCCCCGCTCGATCCGTCCCGCGACCTCGTCGCGGAACGCCGTGACGTGCGACAGGGCCCAGTCGCTGCCCCGGTGCCACTGCGGGATCATCACGTTCGGCATCTGCTCGCCGATGCCCACGGGACACTTGTCCGCCCCGGCGATCATGTCCGCGACGTCGTCGAGAATGCGTTCCTGCTCGTCGATCCGGGCCATGTAGGCGGCGAATGCGGCATGGTCGAAATCGCGCCCGGTCAGCCGTTCCAGCGCCTCGATCAGCACCTGCATCTCGGCCACCATCAGGTCCAGCCGGGCGGTGCCGTACAGCCCTTCCCAGTCGCTGCGGGCGCGCGTCCACCAGTCCGGCGCAGGGTCGGGCGTGGCGGGGGCGGACAGCAGGTGCAGTTCCGCCCCGGTCAGGTCCGCCCAGTGCTGGAACAGGCGCGGATGCTCATCCGAACTGGCGCGGGCGCACAGGATCGCCGGCGCCGGCAGGCCGCCCCACGGCTGCCGGTCGAAATCCCCCTGCATCTGCGCGATCAGCGGCAGGCTGGAATACCGCGGCAGGTGGGCGTGAAAGCCCAGATCCTCCATCCGGTCGAAGTAGTCGGGCGCCAACTGCTTGGCCGCGATGACAGCCGACCACCATTGGTTGGTGACCATCGGCACGTCCATGAAATGAAACAGCTCGTGCGGCGTGTCGGCGTTGACGAAGGCAAAGGGCGCACCGTCGGTGATCTGCCCGCGCAGACCCTTCAGCCAGTCACGCTGATAGCTGGTGGCGGCTTGGGCGCAGGTCATGACAGAGCCTCCGATATGCGGGCGCGGGCGCGGTCCTGCCATGCCGCGTCGGGGCGGAACGGGCGAAAGCCAAGGTCGAGAAACCGCGCGCCCTGCGCCTTGGCGGCCGCGCGCAGGCCGGGCAGCTCCCAGCCGAAACTGTCGTCATTCGCGTCGACGCTGGCGATCACCAGATCCGCGCCTTGGATGCCCGCGTGCAGCGCCTGCGTATACCGTCCCGGCGGCGCCGCACGGGTGGAAAGCGGGTCAAGCGCGATGTCGCCCAGCCGGTCGCCGCTGTCCGGTTGCACCGCAACGCGGCCATAGTCCTGAAGATCGGCGATGACCTGCCCTTGCCCCGCGCAAAGGTCGTGCAGCACGGGAATATCGCAGGCGGTGCCGACAAGGGCGATCTTCGGCCCCGGCTGTTGTGCAAGGTCGGACAGCAAGGCGACGTGCGCATCCGGCGCAATCCAGCGACCAGCGTTGCGCGCAACAAAGGCGTCGGGCCCGCCGGTCGGCAACCCGCGCAGGGCATCGACACGGCGCATTTCGGCGGCGACCGCGTCCGACAGGCGGCCCGCATCGAGCGCCGTGCCAAGCGTTTCGGACAGGTGACGTGTCAGCCGGTCAAGCTCGGTTGCGTTGAACGCGGCGGCCGGGGCGCTGTCGGTGTGCAGCAGGTTCCACAGGTACAGGCGCGGGCCACGGTCGGGCAGATGGCCCAGCCGGCGCAGTTCCAGCGCGTATTGATAGGCCGCCAGCGCGGCGACATCCTCACGCACGAAGATCAGCGTGGCGAAATCATCGAACGCCCCCGCCGCGAAACGGTGCAGAAAGCGGGTCGCGAAGGGATCGAGGAAGGGTTCCGCCACCGTATCGACGATGGCAGAGCGCGGGCCATCCACGCTATCGGACAGCGGCGGCGCTTTGACGTCCAGCGGCATCCCGCCCAGCGCGGAGACCAGCGCACGCGGCACACCTTCGCCGAACAGGCCAACCGGACCGTCCGGCCCGGACCGCGCCCCATCGGCGCGCATGGCGAATGCCTGCTGCAAGTCTGAATGCACTGGCACCGCGCCCTCCCCTGCGACTATGCCCGTTGGCTGCCGCGTCCGTCAGGCGGCGCAGCTTAGTTCATCTTGGAAACTTTATTGGGCGCCTGTCAATCCCCATGTTTGACAATCCACCGGGTGCCGCTTAGCGAAAGTGGGCCAGCATGGACTAAACCCGATGACCTCTGCCGACACCGACGACAGCGCGCCCCACTTGGGCCACCTGAAAGAGGATCTCTCTTTCGTGTCGCGGATCCTGCGCGCGCGCATCGCGTCCAGCAACGAATCGTTCTTCGCCGACCATCAGGTCGCGGGGGGCGAGGTCGCGGTGCTGAACCTGATCGGCATCAACCCCGGGCTGGCACAGAAAGAGCTTGCACAGTTGGTCGTCCTGCGCAAATCCGCGCTGACGAAGCTTGTGAACGAGCTGGAGAAAAGCGGCCTGATCGAGCGCCGCAAGGAAGGCGCGGACAAGCGGCTGAACGCGCTTTACCTGACGGACGAGGGACAGGCGCGGCTGGCACGGCTGCGCCCCGACATGGCGCGGCTTCAGGCCGAGATCCTTGCCCCGCTGTCCGCCGCGGAACGGGCCATCCTGTTCGAACTGTTGTGGCGCCTGATCGACGAAACCGAGACGCCGATCCTGTAAAGGCCCCGGCGGCGGTCTTGACAGACCCCGATATTCAGTTTCATTTTGAAACCAGTTTACGTCCACCCTTTCAACGTCTGAGGGGTGGACCGGGGAGGAACACAGATGGCAAAACCGCTCGACGGCATCCGGATTGCCGACTTCAGTCACGTGATCGCCGGGCCGCTTGCGACGCAGTTCCTTAACCTGCTGGGGGCCGAGGTCATCAAGGTCGAGCCGCCCGCGGGCGACCCGATGCGCTATTACACGCAAGACCCGGATCGGCGCGGCATGGCCGAGCCCTTCGTCGGGGCGAACGCGGGCAAGCGGTCCATCGTGCTGGATCTGAAGACTGACGAAGGCCGCGCCGCCGCCCGCGATCTGGTCGCCACGGCGGACGTCTTCGTCGAGAACTTCCGCCCCGGTGTGGCCGACCGCCTTGGGCTGGGCGCGGACCGGCTGACCGCTGCGCATCCCGGCCTGATCTACTGCTCTGTCTCCGGCTTTGGCCAGGACGGGCCGTTGCGCGACTATCCCGCCATCGACCAAGTGATCCAAAGCATGTCCGGCCTGATGCTTTTGTCGGGACACGACGGCGAACCGGCGGAACGCATCGGCTTTCCGCTGGTCGACACCTATTCGGCCCTGCTCGGCGCCTTCGCGATCCTGTCGGCGGTGCTGCAGCGCGAACGCGATCCGGACCGTCGCGGGCAGGTCATCGACGTGTCGATGCTGGATGCGACTATGGTGATGATGAGCTCGGTCGTGGTGCCGATGATGCTGTCGCAACAGGCTCCGGTCCGGGCCGGAAACCGTGGGTTTTCCGGCGCGCCCACGGCGGACACGTTCGAAACGGCGGATGGAGAGATCACCATCGGCGCCGTGCAGCAGGTACAGGTGGCGCGGCTGTTCCGGACGCTGGGCTGTTCCGAGCTGCTGGAAGACGACCGCTTTGCGACGCCCGACGCGCGGATGGCCCACGACACCGACCTGCGGGCGCTTTTGCTGGACCGTTTCGCGACGCGCGGGGCCGAGGATTGGGAAAAGGCGCTGGCAGAAGCCGGGGTTCCGGCAGGCAAGGTTCGCCCGCTGGGCGAGGCGCTGACGATGGATCAGTTGCAGGATCGCGACCTGTTCCTTGATCTGCCGGACGGACAGCGCGTGCTGAACGCGGGTTTCCGGTTTCAGCGTGATGGGCCGGGCGTCGACCAGTGCGCCCCGAAGCTGGGCGCGGATACGGAAGACGTTCTAGCCTGCATTCAGCGGACGACCGGGGCGCGCTAGTCGAAGATCTCGTCCGGAAGCGCGGCGGTGTGGGCATTGCCCGACCGGATGTGGCTGCGCATCGCCGCTTCGGCGACATCCGGCGCGCCCGCAAGGATGGCGTAGGTGACGAACCTGTGCCCCTCGTTCGACTGGCGCAACTGTTCCAGCGCGAAAAGCTGCGGCAGCCGCAGGCCAAGGTACGGGACCCGCACGCGTTCGATCAGGTCGGCGACGTGGGCGTTGTCCGCCAGCGTTTCGATCAGCGTGTGATAGGTTCGGTTTTCGCGACTGTAGGTCTCAAGATCCTGCGCCGCTTCGGCGGCATCCATCCTGTCCTGTACCGCGCGCAACGCGTCGCGCTGGTCCTCTGCCAGGGTGCGTTCTGCCGCAAGCCGCGCGGCAAGGCTTTCCAACACCTCGCGGGCGCGCCCCATGTCCAGCAGTTCGGCGCGGCCGTACCGGCGCACCAACACGCCCCGGTTGGCGTGAGAGACAAGATGCCCTTCGCCCACCAAAATGCGAAAGGCCTCGCGGATGCGGCCGCGCCCGACGCCGTACTCTTCCGCCAGCTCGGTCTCGATCAGCCGCACACCGGGCCGCAATGCGCCGGAAAAGATGCGCGCCTTAAGCGCGGCCGTGATGTCTTCGGTGCTGGGTGCGGTGCCCGGCGGGTCGGCGGTTTGCATGGGTGCCCTTTTGCTTTGTCGACAAACTGGCCCGTTTTTCGCCTGAAGCGCAAGAATCAGAAAAGAATTGTTGACAGAAATACGGTTTCCAATGGAAACTTTATGCGGAGGACCGTCATGCATCCAAAGGGAGGATACGATGCACCGACCCCGATTCAGCCGATTGGCGCGACCGATTTTATGCGCGGCGGTGGCCCTAGCGGCCCCTGTCGCGGCACAGGCGCAGGACGACACGCTGGTGATCGCCCTGCCGACCTTTTCCGAACAAACGATGACACCGTGGAGCGGGTCCGGTCAGCGCAAGACCTACCTCGACACCGTGTACGAATACCTTGTGTACCTTGACGCGGACGGCAACACACAGCCCGGTCTGGCCGAAAGCTGGACGATCGAGGATGACGGCACCAAGTGGACCTTCACCCTGCGCGAAGGTGTGCCGTTTTCCGATGAAAGCTGCGGCGATGTGACGGCAGCGGACGTGAAGTATTCCATCGAGCGGCTGATCGACGAAGACAGCCGGGCGGGGCCGTCCTCGACCATGCGGCGGGTGATCGACACGGTCGAGGCCCCGGACGACCGGACCGTGGTAGTGAACCTCAAGGCGCCGGATTTCCTGCTGGATTCCGGTTACTTCGGCGAAGCGCAGCAGCTGGGCATCGTCTGCAAAAGCTATATCGAGGCGCAAGGCGACGCCGCCGACACGGCGCCGCCGGTGGGCACCGGAGCCTACGTGCTGGAAAGCAGCGTGGACGGGTCCGAGATCGTGATGACACGGCGCGCGGGCGACCATTGGCGTGTCTCGCCCGAATGGGGCAAGATCAGCTTTCGCGCGGTGCCGGAAGAAGCCACCCGCGTGGCCATGCTGCGCGCCGGCGAAGCGGACATCGCGCCGGTCAGTTTTGACAGCATCGACGGGCTGAAGGACGCGGGCATCGGCATCGTGTCCGCCGAACGGACGTGGTCGCCGGTGATCCGTCTAGGCGGCGTCGTGCAGACGGACGAGGCCCGCTTCAACGCCGATCTGCCGTGGGCGGACCGGCGCGTGCGGCAGGCGATGAACTATGCCATCGACAAGCAGGCGATCATCGACGAGCTGTTCGCGGGCCAAGGCATCGTCGCCAACGGCGACACGCCGGTCGCGGCGTGGGACAGCGTGCCGCCCTACCCCTACGATCCCGACAAGGCGCGCGAGTTGCTGACCGAAGCCGGCTATCCCAACGGGTTCGACATGACGCTCAAGACCTTCACCACCACGCCAGGCGCCGAACTGCCGCTGATGGCCGAGGCCGCGGCGCTGTACCTTGCGGATGTGGGGATCAACGTCACCATCGAACCCGGCGACTGGCCGTCGATCCGGTCGGAATGGACCAGCGGCGGCAAGCTGGATTTCGCGATGACCCACCGGGGGTTCCCCTTCGCCAATCCCGAAAACGGGGTCGAGGCGGGATTCTCGACCCGGTCGCTGTTCGCGTCCTTCACCTCGGACGAGTTGGAGGAAAAGCTGGCGTCGCTTGCCGCCGAGACCGACCGCGACACCCGCCGCGAGAAGCTGACCGACATCGGCCAGTACATCCGCGACGAGGCCGGGGCGATCTTCATGGTGCTGGCGAACGAGCCCTATGGCGTCGGCGCGGATGTCGGGGATTGGTCGATCGACACGTCCTACGTCTACAACTTCGATCAGGTCGGCAAGGCCGAGTGACCGCGACCCGGGCGGGGCGCCGCTGTGCGGCCCGCCCTTTATCGTTGGCCCCTACCGTTGAATTGAAAGACCCCGCATGACCAAGCTGATCCTGGGCCGTCTGGCAGAGGCGCTTGCCGCGCTTTTGCTGATGAGCCTTGTCATCTTCATTCTCAGCCGGGTGACCGGCGACCCGGTGGCTTTGCTGCTGGGCGACGGCGCGACGGCCGAGGATCGCGACCAGCTGATCGCGCAGCTCCAGCTGGATCGCCCGTTGTGGCGGCAGTACCTGTCGTTTCTTGGCAATGCGGTGTCGGGCGATTTCGGCCAATCCGTCGCCGCCGGGCGGCGCGATGCGCTGGAACTGGTGCTGGACCGCCTGCCCGCCTCGCTGTCGCTGGCGGGTGTGGCGCTGGGGTTCACCTTGGTCCTTGGCATCGTGATGGGCGTTCTGGCGGCGATCACGCGGGGCGGCGCCGTGGACGTGATCCTGCGCATGGTGGCCCTGCTTGGCCAGTCGGTCCCAGCGTTCTGGCTGGGGATCGTGCTGATCTACGTGGTGTCGGTGAACTGGGGCCTGCTGCCGACGTCGGGCTATGGCACGGCGGCGCATTACGTGCTGCCCGCGCTGACGCTGGGCACCTTCACGCTGGCCGCAGTGCTTCGGCTGGTACGCGCCTCGATGCTGGACGCGCTGGCCTCGGAATACGTCAAGCTGGCCCGGATCAAGGGCCTGCCCGAGGCGACCGTGATCCTGAAACACGCGCTGTCCAACAGCCTGATCCCGGTGGTGACCTTCATGGGCGCGTTCTTCGCCACCATGATCACCGGCGCGGTGGTGGTCGAGACGGTGTTCGCATGGCCGGGCATCGGGCGGCTGGCCTACGAAAGTATCGTGTCGCGTGATTTCCCGGTGATCCAGACCGTGGTGCTGGTCATCACCGCATGCTTCATCCTCGCCAATTTCTGCGTCGATATGCTGTACCTCGCCATCGACCCGCGCATGAGGGACCGGGGCTGATGCAGCGTTTCACCTTCCGCGCCGCGCTTGTCCTGCTGGTCTTCTTCGTGCTGACCGCGCTGGTCGGGCCTTACCTGATCGAACACGATCCGCTGAAAGGCAGCCTGCGCGCGCGGCTCGATCCGCCGGGAACGCCCGGGCATCCGCTGGGCACCGACCGGCTGGGCCGCGACATGCTGGCCCGCATCGTCGAGGGCGCACGGATTTCCCTGACCGTCTGCGCCGTCGTCATCGCCATCGCGGGCAGCATCGGCACCGCAGTGGGTACCCTGTCGGGCTATGTCGGCGGCTGGCTGGACCGGGTGCTGATGCGGCTGGTGGACCTTGCGCTGTCGCTGCCCGTGATCCTGCTGGCGCTGCTGATCGGTGCCGTGTCTGGCCCGTCCTTCGGGAACATCGTTCTGGTGATTTCGCTGGTGCTTTGGTCGCAATACGCCCGCATGGCGCGGGGCGAGACGTTGCGGGTCAAGACCGAGGACTATGTCGACCTCGCCCGGACGTCGGGCCTGACCCATGTGCAGATCATCGCACGGCACATCCTGCCGAACATCGCCCCGGCGCTGATCGTGGTGGCGACGCTGCAGGTGGGCGTGGTGATCGTGCTGGAATCCTCGCTGTCCTTCCTTGGCGTCGGTGTGCCGCCGCCGAACCCCTCGTGGGGGTCGATGGTGGCCGAGGGGCGCAGCTATGTCGTCACCGCGTGGTGGGTGTCGCTGTTCCCGGGCATCGCGATCCTGCTGGTCGTCATGGCCGTCAACATCGTCGGCGACGCGCTGACCGACCGCATCAACCCCGGCCTGAGGGGGCGCACCGCATGAGCATGCTGTCGATCCGCAACCTGTCGGTCCGCCTTGGCCCCGGCGACAGCGCGCCCGCGATCCTTGACGACGTGTCACTGGACGTCCGCCCCGGCGAGACGCTGGGGCTGGTGGGCGAAAGCGGGTCCGGCAAGTCGACGCTGGGCATGTCGGTCCTGCGCCTGACGCCGCCATTGCTGGCCGAGGGCACGACCGGCCGGATCCTGTGGGATGGCGATGACGTGTTGCGGATGCGCCCACGGCAGTTGCGCGGGCTGCGGGGCGGCGAAATCTCGATGATCCTGCAGGACCCGATGGCGTCTTTGAACCCGGTCTTTTCCATCGGTGCCCAGCTGAAAGAGGCACTGCACCGCGCCGGGCGAGACGACTTGCAAGCCGCCGCCGAGGCCGCGCTGGCCGAGGTCAACATCCCCTCGCCCGCTGACCGGCTGCGCAGCTATCCGCACCAGATGTCCGGTGGAATGCGGCAACGGGTCGTGTCCGCCATCGGTCTGGCGCAAGAACCGCGCCTGATCATCTGCGACGAACCGACGACCGCCTTGGATGCGACGATCCAGTTCCAGTTTCTTGAACTGCTCCGCGCGCTTCAGGCGGCGCATCACATGGCGATGCTGTTCATCACCCATGATTTCGGCGTGGTCGCCCGCATCTGCGACCGCGTGGCGGTGATGTACGCGGGCCGCATCGTTGAAACGGGCCCGGTGCGCGAGATCTTCGCGAACCCGCGCCACCCTTACACCCGCGCATTGCTGGCCGCCGTGCCGTCAACCGCCACGGCGCCCGACCGGCTTCCGGTGATCGAGGGCGCGCCGCCCTCGGTCGGCAATCGCCCGGGCGGCTGTGCCTTCCATCCGCGCTGCCCGCTTGCGACCACGGCCTGCCAACAGGCGCCCGCGACCGAAACCCTTGCCCCTGGACATGACGTCGCCTGCTGGCACGCCCGACAAGAGGCCGTGGCATGACCGCGATCCTGTCCACCCATGCGCTGGGCCGCACGTTCCGGACCAAGGGCGGCCCCCTGCACGCGCTGACCGAGGTCACGATAGACTGCCTGCCGGGCCGGTCGCTGGGCGTGGTCGGAGAGTCGGGCTGCGGCAAGACGACCCTGAACCGGCTGATCCTGATGCTCGACAGCCCGACAGCGGGAGAGGTCCGCTTCAAGGGCAAGCCCCTGTCCGCGCTAGGCCGCGCCGAACGCCGCGCCTTTCGCCGGGCCGTGCAGCCGGTGTTCCAGAACCCCTATTCCTCGCTCAACCCGCGTCTGCGGGTGCGTCGGATCATCCGCGAACCGCTGGCGGCGAACACCGACCTTGGCCGTGCGCAGATCGACGCCCGGGTCGACGAGGTTCTTGAAGCGGTCGGCCTTTCGGCGCGCGACGGCGACCGGCTGCCAGCCGAGTTCTCTGGCGGGCAAAGGCAGCGCATCGCCATCGCGCGGGCGCTGGCGTCGAAACCCGAACTGATGCTTTTGGACGAACCGGTGTCGTCGCAGGACATCTCGATCCGGGCGCAGATCCTGAACACGTTGAAGGACCTGCGCGACGAATACGGGCTGGGCACGCTGTTCGTCAGCCACGACCTCGCGACCGTGCGGTTCATGTGCGACGAGGTGATTGTGATCTACCTTGGCCGCATCGTCGAACGCGGCCCGGCGGCGCAAATCTGCACCGCGCCGCGACACCCCTACACGCAGGCTCTGCTGGCGGCGACGCTTCCCGCCGACCCGGATGCGCAGGGCGTGGCCGTGCCGCCGAAGGGGGAAATCCCCTCGCCGCTGTCGCCTCCGCCGGGCTGCGCCTATCACACGCGCTGCCCCTTCGCGCGCGACATCTGCAAGGCACAGCGCCCCGAGGCGCGGGACGGAGTCGCCTGTCACATGGTCCACGACGGGGGCTGGTTATGACCTGTCGCTTCATCGCCGTGGGCGACGTCGCGCCCGACCGGGACGACCCGGCCAGCATATTCGCCCATGTTAGGGACCGAATCCGCGCCGCCGATCTTGGCTATTGCCAGCTAGAGGTGAACCTGACGACCCGTGGTCAGCGCGTGCCGCAGGCGCGTCATACCGTGCGCGGCAAGCCCGAGATCGCCGATGCGCTGGTCGGCACCGGGCTGAACATCGTGTCCTTCGCCGGAAACCACACGATGGACTGGGGCCCCGAGGGGATGTTCGACACGCTTGCCAATCTGGACCGCGCAGGCGCGCGCCACATGGGGGCCGGGGCGCACATCATGCAGGCCCGCGCCCCGGTGATCGAACAGCGCGGCGGCGTCACCGTGGGGTTTCTGGCGGTCAATTCGATCCTGCCTCAGAACTACTGGGCGGATGACGACAAGCCCGGCTGCGCACCGATGCGGGGCCACACCGTCTATGAGCAGATCGAACACGACCAGCCCGGCACGCCCGCGCGCGTCCACACCTTCCCGCATCGTGAAGACCTTGCCGCGCTGACCGGCTCGATCCGGGCGCTGAAGGACCGGGTCGACGTGGTGATCCTGTCGCATCACGCCGGCATCCACTTCGTTCCGGCGGTGATCCCCGACTATCAGCGCGACGTGGGCCGCGCCGCAATCGACGCGGGGGCCGACATGGTGCTGGGCTGTCACGCGCACATCCTCAAGGGGATGGAGTTCCACAACGGCAAGCCGATCATCCATTCGCTGGCCAACTTCGCTCTGGATCTCTGGATGACGCCGGAACACGCGGCGGGGCGTGGATTTCGCGAGATTCAGTCTCTGTCTCCGGGGTGGGAGCCGGATTTCACCTCTTCTTATAATTTCCCGCCGGACTCGCGCATGAGCATCGCGGTCGAGGCCACGCTGACGTCTGGTGGCGTGGCCGATCTGACGCTGCTTCCGGTCTGGATCGACCGGGACTCTGCCCCCCGCTTCGTGTCGGCCTCCGAACCAGAATTCGACCGCATCCTGTCGTACCTGCGCAAGATCACCGAGACCGCGGGCCTGCCCACGCGCTATCGCGCGGATGGCGACACGATCCGGCCCGATCCAGCATGACCGTAACGCTGGATATCGCCGCACGGTCGCGGGCCGTGTCGTGGGACGCCCTTGCGCCCAGCGCACAGCACGCGGCGCGGCTGTGTCTTGCGGATGGGCTGGCCGTGATGCTTGGCGCCCTGCGGCTTGAACCTGCGGTCCAGCCGTTCCAGACGCAGGCGCGGCTGTACGGGCCCGGCCCCGCACCGCTGCTGGCGGGGGGAACCGCCCCGGCCCCGGCCGCCGCGCTGGCCAACGGCGCGCTGGCCCATGCGCTGGATTTCGAGGACACCTTCGACCGCGCCGGCCTGCATGTGAACGCGGCGGTGATCCCGACCGTTTTGGCGCTGGGGCCGGACAAGCCGCTGGCAGAGGTGCTTCGCGCCATGATCCTTGGCGCCGATCTTGCCTGCCGCATCGGGCTGTCCCTGACTCGCGATCCGGCGACGCGCGGCTGGTATCACCCGCCGATGATCGGCGCCTTCGGTGCGGCGCTGGCCGGCGCGCTGCTTCTGGGTCTGGATGACAAGCAGACCGTTGCTGCACTGTCTCTAACGCAGGCGCAGTTCGCCCTGAGCGATGCCTTGAAACGCAGTCCCGCAAGCGATCTGCGCGCCGTCCGCGACGGGTTCGCCGCGCGCGCCGCGACCGAGGCGGTGATGCTGGCGCAGGCCGGGGTCACCGGCACGACCGACCCGGTGGCGGAAGACGGTGGCCTTGTTCACATGATGACCGGTGCCGCGCCCGACCCCGCACCCTTCGCGGACGTTGGAAACCCGGTGCTGGCGACGGACGTGACGCTAAAGCCGTGGCCCTGCTGCCGGGGCACCCATCGCGCCATCGCGCTGGCGTTGGACCTGCGGGCGCAGGGCGTCGCGCCGGCGGACTTGCACGATGTGGCCTTCGACGTGGCCCCGCCGGACGACATGCTGTTCGCGCCACGGGGCGACCGCATCCGCCCCGCCACGGCCATCGCGGCGAAGTTCTCGATCCCGTTCTGCTTTGCCGCGGCGATTTTGCACGGGGCGCCGGGGCTGCTGGCATTCGACGATGCCGCCCGGCGGGACCCCGACACGCTGGCGCTGGCACAGCGGGCCAGCCTTGCAAGCTGCGCACCGGGCACGACCCCGACTGCGCGGCTGACATGGGCAAACGGCACGCAAGACGTCAGCCCGCTGCCCGACCCGCCCGAGATGCGCGCCGGGGACACGTCCTTTGCCCGGCTTACGCCGAAATTCACCGACTGCGTCGGGCGCTCTGGTGCGCTCGACATGCTGCTTTCCCTAGAAACCGCCGATCCCGCGCTGCCTGTCGCCACGTTGCTGGCCGGCCTCGCACCGGCCTGATTCCGAAAGGCACCGCCATGCGTCCAATGGACATCCGCCCCCAGCCCCGCAACACCGAGTCCTTTTCCCAGGACCACGACTTCGACGCGGGGACCGACGATTTCGACGCGGTTCACGCGCTGTTCGGCGACCTGCGGTCGCGTTGCCCGGTCGCGCATTCCAACGACCTTGGCGGCTTCTGGCTGTTCACCCGGTACGAGGACGTGGAAAGCGCGATCTCTGATCCCACGCGCTATACCACCGCCGTGCAGAACGTGGTGCCGCGCGTCGCCACGACCGGGCGGCGGCCGCCGCTGCATCTGGACCCACCGGATCACACGCCCTATCGCCGGGCCCTGACGCCGCTGTTCCGGCGCGAACGGATGGCATTCTGGGACACCGAGATCCGCAAGATGGCCGAGGAGCTATTCCAACCCCTTGCGGCGCAAGGCAGCTTCGACGTGTGTCGTGATTTCGGCTATCCGCTGCCTGCGATGGTGCTGGCCGAGTTCTTCGGCATTTCCGCCGAAACCGCCGACACGATCCGCCGGATCGGCAACGACTTTACCCTCGCGCTGGAAACGATGGATCTTGATCTGATCCAGCAGACCTCGCTGGTGCTGTACAAGGCCGCCGCCGAGCTGATCGCCGACCGCAAGGACACCCCGCGCGATCCCGGCAGCGACCCGGTCAGCGCCATGCTGGAGATGCGGGTGAACGGCGAACCGCTGCCCGACGACGGCATCCTTGGCACGGTGCGGCAGCTTCTGGTGGTGGGAATCATCGCCCCGACGACCTTCATCGGGTCGATGGCGCTGCATTTCGAACGCCACCCCGAACACCTTGCCCTGCTGCGCGCGGAGCCGGACAAGATCCCTGCCGCCGTGGACGAACTGCTGCGGCTGTATACGCCCTATCGCGGGTTCGCCCGCACCCCGGTCGACGATGTCACTGTCTGCGGGCGGACCATCCGGCGGGATGAACCGGTGGCATTGGCCTTCACCGCTGCGAACCGCGACCCCGAGGTGTTCCGCGATCCCGATACCTTCCGTCTGGACCGCAAGGACGAGCCGCCGCACCTTGCCTTTGGCCGTGGACCGCACATGTGTGCCGGGCGCGGCATCGCGCTGGTGATGATCACCGCGGCGCTGGAGCAGTTCGTGCAGAACGTCGCCGCGTTCAAGATCACGGGCCCGGTCCCGATGACCACATGGCCGGAATACGGCCCCTTAAGCGTGCCCGTCACGATCTCTGGCACGTAGGGCCGTCGGGCACATTGCCCCGGCGGGCGCTCGTTTCGTTTCGGCTTTACCGAATCCTAATGCGCAACTGGCATCAGCATCCCGAAGCAACCGCCGGAGATGCTGATGTCCGTTTCGATCAGGGACGTTGTTAAGCCTTGGGGTGACGCCGACCGCCGGGTCGGCGAGCAGGTGCATGACCTTGTTTTGCCACGGCTTAGGGACATTCTTCTAAGCGCCTATCGGCAGGTGGACGCGTCGATGCCCGCCGTACCCGATGACCTGTACGCGGCTGAAAAGGCCAAGTTCGGGTTCATCGCGCGGGGCGATTTCTCGGACGACTATTTCGCGCTTCAGACGCAACTGGCCGAAAACATCGCATCGATGACCGACTACGCCACCTATCTGCGGGGCTACGGGGTCTATTGCGGCAAGATGGTCGCGGAACTGCTGGATGCCAGCCAAGGCGAAACGGCGGAAAACCGGAACCGCATGGCCGAAAGCGCAATCGCCTCGGTCTTCGCCGATCTTACGGTGACGATGGGTGAATATTTCCGCAAGGAAGCGGAAGAGGACGCGCGCGCCCGTGCGGTTCTGGGAAAGGCGCTGAATGCGCTGGCCGACCGGGATCTGACCTATCGCGTGGGTGACGACGCGCCCGCCAAGATCGCGGACGCGCGCGCCGACTTCAACGCCGCGACCGAAAGCCTTGAAAGCACCATGACCGAAATCGCCGGCAGTACCGAGGAAGTGTCGGGCAGCGTGTCGGAGATTGCGCGCGCCATCTCGGAACTTGCCGACCGGACAGAGGAACAGGCCCGGATGCTGGAACAGACGGTGTCGTCCGTCGATCAGGTCAGCGACGCCATGCGGACCAACGCCGACACCGCCCGCCGCGCCAACGGCGCCGCCGCCGAGGCGACGACGCTGGTGGGCCGCTCGGGCGAGGTTATGGCGCAAGCGAACACGGCGATGGGGGCGATTTCAAACAGTTCGCGCGAGATAGAGAAGATCGTATCGGTGATCGACGAGATCTCGATGCAGACCAACCTGCTGGCGCTGAACGCTGCGGTCGAAGCCGCGCGCGCCGGCGATGCCGGGTCCGGCTTTGCCGTCGTCGCGCAAGAGGTCCGGCAGCTTGCCCAGCGCACCGCCGAGAACGCGCGCAACATTCGCGACCTGATCGAGACAAGTTCGGATCACGTCGGGCGCGGCGAGAAGGTCCTGAAAGAGGTCGGCGTGACGCTCGACAGCACCTCTGAGCGGGTGACAGAGATCAACGGCCTGATGGCCGACATCGCCAACCGGACCGAAACGCAGGCCACGGCCTTCGGACGGATCAACGAATCCGTCACCAACATCGAGACGCTGACACAGCGCAACGCCGCAATGGCAGAGGAAACGCACGCCGCAGTCGTCGGGCTGGACGGAAGCTCTGCCCGGCTTGGCGAAATGGTGGGACAGTTCCGCCTGTCGGATGCCACGTGGCCCGATGAAGGCGACATGAAAGCGAAGGCCGGCTGACCAGCCGCCTTACGCGGTGCCGCTTTCGAAATAGTCGGGAAGCTCGTCGCGCAGGGTTTCGATCCGCCGGATCGTCGCCCCCAGATGGCCCCGCATCGCGGCGGCCGCCAGTTCGGGATTGCCGGACGCGATGCCTTCGACCACCGCCAGATGGCCGTGGATGATCTCTGACATCTTGCCCTTGCGCGGAAGCTCCAACCGCTGGCACCGGCTTAGGTGCCCCAGCCGCCGCGCCAGCATCGCGTGCAGTGCGGGCACGCCGACCGTCTCGAACAAGGTCAGGTGAAACGCCCGGTCGAGTTCGTTGAACAGCAGCATTTGCGACGGGTCGTCCTGAAGCGCCTCTTGCATCCGGACGAAACTGCGCGCGCGTTTCAGCGCGGCCATATCGCCTTTCTCAGCCATGCGGCGGGCGACTTCGGTTTCAATGGCGACGCGCAGGAAGTGAACCTCTTTCAGCTGCGCCTCGTCGATCCGGGCGACAACGGTCTTGGACTGCGGAAAGATCCGGACAAGGCCGTCCTCTTCCAGCCGCTGTAGGGCCTCGCGCACCGGCGTCTGGCTGACGCCGTACTCTTGCGCCAGTTCGCTGCGGCCCAGCGTGGCGTCGGGGACAAGCTGCATGTCGATGATCCGGGCGCGCAGGCTTTCATAGACCCTGTCAGCGGCAGTTCCCCCACCGTCGACCCGGGCCGCCCCGCCTCGCAACAATCCCTCGGCAGACAAGTCCATGCCGTCCCTCTTCGCACCTTGACCGCGACACGCATCCGCCCGTGCGGCTGCCCCATATCATAGGTGAGGAAGCCAGTTGCTTCAACTAGGTGACTAATATATTAGTTGGCCTGTTCGCCACCGGCAGAGGAGAGACCGGCGCCGAACACACCGAGCGTAACGGGAGGAACAGAATGAACATCAAGGCATTGGGATCGGCAGTCGCGGCTGTCGCCTTACTTGGAATCACCGGCTTTGCCGCCGACGCGGCGGACCGGACCCTGAAGATTCAGACCTCGTCCAACGCCAGCCACGCGTCGCTGGCCTATCTCAACGAGGAATGGGTCCCCAAACTGGAGGAAATGACCGGCGGCACCCTCACGGTCGAGCTTCTTCCCGTGGATGCGGTCGTTCCGCGCCGCGAAACCGCCGAAGCGATCAGCGTCGGCATTCTGGATGGCGACCTGACGTCGATCAACTATTTCGCCGGTGTCGACCCGGCCTTCGCACTGATGGGCGACCTGATCGCGGGCTATGACAGCGCCGACCAGATCCAAGCCTTCTGTGCACAGGGCGGCGGCAAGGAGATGCTGCAGAAACTGTTCGACGAGCATTTCGAGGGCGTTCACGTCGTGGGCTGCGGCGCCTACGCGCGCGAAGCTTTCGTCTCTAAGGTGCCGGTTCGCGGCGTCGGCGACCTTGCCGGGCTGAAGATCCGTTCGCCCGAGGGGCTGGCCGCCGACGTGTTCAAGCGGGCGGGCGCCGCACCGGTGTCGATGTCGGGTTCGGAAACCTACGGCGCGCTTGAGAAGGGCGTGATCGACGCTGCCGACAACTCGGCCTACGCCAACAACGACGCCAACGGGATGCACAAGATCGCCAAGTATCCGATCTTCCCGGGCATCCACTCGACCCCGATCCTGCAGTTCACCGTGTCGGAAATGGTCTGGGACGAACTGACCCCGGCCGAGCAGGTCGCTCTCGAGACGTGGTACCTTGCCGCCTACAACGGCCTGCGCCAGTACTTCGACCGCCTCGACCGCCAGCTGGTTGCCCGTGACAAGGCCGCCGGAGAGCTGGAAGTCATCGATTGGCCGCAGGAAGAGCGCGACGCGCTGCGCAAGATCGCGCAAGAAGCGTGGTCGGATTTCGCCGCCCAGTCCGATCTGGCGAAGGAAGTGTACGACGCGCACATCTCGTTCATGGAAGAGGCCGGCCTGCTGTAAGGCCGCCCACGCCGCGCCCGGACCCACCGGGCGCGGCACCCACCGGCCAGGAGGAGGCCGGGCAACAAGCACCGACCCGGACCACCGGGCAAGGGAAATCCAGAACAGACAGGAGGCGGCCGCAGGTTCCGAACCGCGCCGCTTGGGGGAGAAGGGCCAGCCATGAGCCGCGAATACGAAGAGCGCCTGCAGCACGCACCGTTGGAGGTGGCGGGTGACGATCCGACCCACGAGGAAGACAGTCTTTCCCGTGCCGATTATACGCCGGTCGATCACGTCAGCCACCTGATGGGGATCATGATCTCGGTCTTCTACATGGCCGCCGCGCTGGCCACGCTTTACGAGGTCTTTTCCCGCTATCTGCTGAACGCCCCGACCTACTGGGCCTTCGAAACCGTGATGATGCTGTGCGCGGCGGCTTGGATGCTGTCGTCGGGTTACATCACGATGAAACAACGCCACATCGGCATCACCGTCTTCCACAACATCGCGTCGGACAACACCCGCTGGTGGCTGGACCTGTTCGCGATGGTCGTCGGCATCATCGCGCTTTACATGCTGCTGACCGACGCCGCGATCCGCGCCTATGTTTCCGTCGAACGGCTGGAGAAATCGGGCTCTGCGTTCAACTCGCCGCTGCCGATGATGCTGAAATCGCTGATGGTGACCGGGGCGTTCCTGTACCTTGCGCAGTTGATGGTCAACCTGCACCGCCACTTCACCTCGCCCATTGCGCGGCTGGCGGTGAAAGTGGTCGCGGTCTACTTCGTCGTCTACTTCGTGTCCGCCTTCCTGTCCGAAGCCTTCGATGTGTCTCTGGCACAAGTGATTTCGGGCTTCTTCTCGGACATCGGCAAGGCGATGGATCCCTCCGCCGCGCTGAACATGCGCGAGATGGATCTGGGCACCGTGTCGATCATCATGGTGATCCTGCTGATCGCGCTGATGATGACCGGCATGCCGCTGGGCATCGTCACGCTGATCGTGTCGGTCATCATGGCGATCGGGTTCTTCGGGCCGCGCGGGCTGTTCCTTGTGTCGTCGAACGCGGCGGGCCTGCTGGAACACTACACGCTGGTCGCGGTGCCGTTCTTCGTGCTGATGGCCTCGATCCTTGAACGCGCCGGCATCGCCGAGGACCTGTTCGACGCGATGTCGATCTTCGCGGGCAACCTGCGCGGCGGCGTCGCGGTGCAGACCACCGTGGTCGCCGTGATCCTTGCCGCCATGTCGGGTGTCATGGGCGGCGAGATCGTGATGCTGGGCCTTGTCGCCTTGCCGCAGATGTTCCGCCTTGGGTACGACCGCAAACTGACCATCGGCCTGATCTGCGCAAGCGGTGCGCTGGCCACGCTGATCCCGCCGTCGATCATCATGATCGTCTACGGCCTGTCGGCCGAGGTCGGCATCGGCGACCTGTTCATGGCCGGCGCCACGCCGGGGATCATGCTGGCGGTCTTCTATGCCAGCTACGTGCTGATCCGGGTGAACCTGAACCACAGCCTTGCCCCCACCGCGGCCGAGGTGGCCCAGATGACGGGCGGCAAGGAACAGAAGCTGTCCAAGGACCGTCTGACCGCCGTCATCCTGTGCATCATCCTGATCGGTGCCGTGATGGGGTCGATCTATGGCGGTGTCGCGTCTGTGACCGAAGCCGCAGCGGTGGGCTGTATCGGCAGCCTGTTCGTCGCCGCCGTCCGCAACCAGTTCAAGTGGGAGGTCCTGAGCGCCGCGCTGATCGGTTCGATGACCACGGTCGGCACGATCATCTGGCTGGTGCTGGGCGCGGTCAGCTTCATCGGGATCTTCAACCTTGTCGGCGGGGGCGACTTCATGCGGTCGCTGTTCCTTGACCTTGGCCTGTCCGCGATGGGCACGATCCTTGTGATGATGCTGATCCTGATGGTGCTGGGCACTTTCATGGAATGGATCGCCATCGTGTTCATCACCGTGCCGGTCTTCGCCCCCGTGGTGATGACCCTTGCACCGGAACTTGGCCTGACCGAGGATCAGGCAAAGATCTGGTTCGGCATCCTGTTCGTGATGAACATCCAGATCTACTTCCTGTCGCCGCCCTTCGGTCCCGCGTGTTTCTGGCTGAAGTCCGTGGCCCCCAAGGACGTGACGCTGCAAGAGATCTTCCTTGCCGTCCTGCCCTTCATCGCCCTGCAGATCACCGGCCTGATCCTGGTGATGCTGTTCCCGCAGATCGCCCTGTGGCTGCCTGAACTTTTGAATTGAGGAGACTGAGATGATCGGAAGAGACAGCCGCGACGACATCGACGGATATGGCAAATGGCCGTGGATTGCCGGCCTGATCCTGACTGCGGTCCTGATCTACACCATGCATCACTTCGCCACGCCGATTTCCTGAGGAAATACCATGAAAGACGACAAGACCGGCAAACGGTACGAAGACCTGCGGTCCGCCCGCTTCTTTGCCGCAAACGACTTCAGAAGTTTCGGGCATCGGTCGCGGGCCATGCAGATGGGGCTGGGCCACGAGGACTGGGAAGGCAAACCCGTCATCGGGATCATCAACACATGGTCCGAGGCACAGCCGTGCCACATGCACTTCAAGGACCGGGTCGAATGGGTAAAGCGCGGCATCTTGCAGGCAGGCGGTCTGCCGATGGAACTGCCGGTGCATTCGCATTCGGAACAGTTCCTGAAACCGACCTCGATGCTGTACCGCAACATGGGCGCGATGGAGGTCGAAGAGACCCTGCGCGCCCACCCCTGCGACGGCGCCGTGCTGATGGGGGGCTGCGACAAGTCCACGCCCGCCCTGATCATGGGGGCGATCAGCTGGGGCTTTCCGTTCCTTTTCTTGCCCGCCGGTCCGATGCTGCGCGGGAACTACGCGGGCAAGGTTCTTGGGTCCGGCTCTGACGCGTTCAAGTACTGGGACGAACTGCGCGCGGGCACGATCACCGACGAGGAATGGAAAGGCATCGAGGGCGGCATCGCGCGGTCCGATGGCCACTGCATGACGATGGGCACCGCGTCCACCATGACCGCGATCGCGGAAGGCTTCGGCCTGTGCCTGCCCGGCGCGTCGTCGATCCCGGCGAACGACGTCAACCACAAGCGCATGTCCGCCGCCTGTGGCCGCCGCGCGGTGGAAATGGTCTGGGAAGACCTGACGCCCGCCAAGATCGTCACCAAACAGGCCGCCGAGAACGCGACCACCGTCGCGATGGCGACCGGCTGTTCCACCAACGCCGTGATCCACCTGATCGCGATGGCGCGCCGTGCGGGGATCGACTGGGGCCTGCCCGACTTTGACCGGCTCAGCCGCGAGGTTCCTGTGATCGCCAACGTCCGTCCGTCCGGCAAGGAATACCTGATGGAGGATTTCTTCTATGCGGGCGGTCTGCGCGCGCTGATGAAGGAACTTGGCGACAAGCTGGACCTGTCCGCGATCACCGTCACCGGCAAGACGATGGGCGAAGGGCTGGACGGCGCGGTGAACTACAACCCCGACGTCATCCGCCCGCTGTCTAACCCAGTCTATGCCGAGGGCTCGCTGGCGCTGCTGAAGGGCAACCTTGCCCCCGACGGCGCGGTGATCAAGCCCGCCGCCTGCGATCCGAAGTTCCACAAGCACAGTGGCCCCGCGATCGTCGCGGACTCGTACCCCGAGCTGAAGAAGATCATCGACGATCCCGATTACGACATGACTCCCGACCACGTCCTGATCCTGCGCAACGCGGGTCCGCAGGGCGGTCCGGGGATGCCGGAATGGGGCATGATCCCGATGCCCAAGGCGCTGCTGAAGCACGGGCACCGCGACATGGTCCGCCTGTCCGATGCGCGCATGTCCGGCACCAGCTTCGGCGCCTGCATCCTGCACGTCGCGCCCGAGGCGTATATCGGCGGCCCGCTTGCGTTGGTGAAGACCGGCGACATCATCGAGCTGGACGTGCCGAACCGGTCTTTGAACGTGAAGATCAGCGACGAGGAAATGGCAGAGCGCCGCGCCGCTTGGGTCGCGCCGGAACCGCGCTATGAACGCGGCTACGGCTGGATGTTCAGCAAGCACGTCGAACAGGCCGACAAGGGCTGCGACTTCGACTTCCTGAAGACCGAGTTCGGCAAGCCCGTCGATGAACCGGTGATCTTCTGATGGCGCTTGATCTGTCCACACGCCGTATCGCGGCCCGACAACCCTTTGGCGGCGTGCCGAAGGGCAAGGCCAGTCAGGACGCGATCAAGGGGATGACCCTGTCGCACATCGTGCTGCCGCTGGAAAACCCGCTGTCGGACGCCAAGGTTCTGACCGGGCGCCAGTCTGCGCTGGCCGCCGTCGACATCATCTCGTGCGAGATGGTGTCCGAGAACGGCCATCGCGGGATGGGCTTCGCCTATACCCTGCGGGCTGGCGGGTCGGGCATGTTCGCGCTGGCCTGCGAAATCGCCGACCGGATCATGGGCCACGACCCCAACGACATCGGGCGGCTCTGGGAACTGCTGCGTTGGCAGACCAACAGCCTTGGTCAGGGCGGCATGTCGTACCAGACCATTGGCGCGTTCGACACGGCGCTGTGGGACATGAAGGCCAAGGTCGCGGGTCTGCCTTTGGCCAAATTGCTTGGGGCGCACCGCGACACGCTGCGGATCTACAACAGTCAGGGCCAGTACCTTCAGGCGTCGATCGACGAGATGAAGGCCGCCGCCGACCGGTCGCTTGCGCTGGGCATCGGCGGCATCAAGATGAAGGTCGGCCAACCGGACGGGCAGGAGGACCTGCGCCGCGTCATGGCAATGCGCGATCACCTGCCCGATGACATCGCGTTCATGATCGACGCGAACCAGCAGTGGGACCGCGCCTATGCGCAGCAGTTCGGCAAGATCGTCGACGAGGTCGGGCTGGCGTTCATCGAGGAACCGCTGGACGCGCTGGATATCGAAGGCCACGCCGAACTGGCCCGCAACCTTGCGACGCCCATCGCGACGGGCGAGATGCTGACCTCGCCGACCGAGGCGATCCAGCTCGTGCAGAAGGGCGGCTGCGACATCAGTCAGGTTGACGCGCTGCGGATCGGCGGCGTGACCCCGTTCCTCAAGGCGATGGCGATGGCAGAGGCGCACCGCGTCCAGATCGCGCCGCACTGGTTGATGGAACTGCACGTCCACCTTGCCGCCGCCTTCCCGGAAGAGGCGTGGATCGAGCATTTCCACTGGTTAGAGCCGCTTTTCGACGAACGTCTGGAGATCGCAGACGGCCGCGTGGCGGTGCCGGACCGGCCGGGGCTTGGCCTGACCCTATCCGACAAGGCGCGCGACTGGACCGTCGCGACGCAGGACATCGGCGAACGGGGACGCGCATGACCGAGGTTCTGACCGGCGCACAGAAGGCATTCTACGAGGAACAGGGATACCTGATCCTCGAGAACCGTGTGCCGGTCCCCATCCTTGATCGCATCCGGCAAGAGATCGCCCGGTTTACCGAGGTCGCGCGCGGCATGACCGCGTCGGACGACAAGATCGACCTTGAAGACAGCCACACCCCCGACGATCCGCGCATCCGGCGGGTAAAGCTGCCGCACACGCAGTCCGACGTGGTGAACGACCTGCTTCGGTCCGATCACATCCTTGCGCCGGTCCGCGACCTGATCGGCCCCGACGTGCGGATGCAGACCACGAAGCTGAACATGAAATCGGCGGGCTACGGCGCGGCGGTGGAATGGCATCAGGACTGGGCCTTCTACCCCTACACCAACGACGACGTGCTGGCGGTCGGCGTCATCATCGACGATATGACAGAGGCGAACGGCCCGCTGATGGTGCTTCCCGGCACCCATCGCGGCCCCGTCCTGAACCACCACCACAACGGCTATTTCGCCGGTGCCGTCGACCTAGAGGCGGAAGGCATCGACATGGCCGACGCGGTGCCGCTGATGGGCCCCGCCGGGTCGATCTCGATCCACCACGGGCGCATCCTGCACGGATCGGCCCTGAACACGTCGACACAGGACCGCCGCATCATCTTCTACGAGATGATGGCCGCGGACGCGTTTCCGATCTTCGGGCAGAACACCTTCCCGGCGTCGCTGGAAGAGTTCGACGCGCGAATGCTGTGCGGCACCTCCACACTTGAACCGCGCATGGCGGAGGTGCCGGTGCGCATCCCCAAGCCCCTGCCGCCGACTAGCGGTTCGATCTACGAAATCCAGAAAGCCATGGGCAAACGATCCTTCGAGGTACTGAAATGACCGACCTGAAAACCGCGCTGACCGGGATTTCCGGCATCCTTGCCACCCCGTACGACGCCGACGGCAACATCGCCCCCGCCAAGCAGGCGCCGATCGTCGAACGCGCGCTGAAGGCTGGCGTGCATATCCTGACCGCGAACGGCAACACCGGCGAGTTCTATTCGCTGACCACCGACGAGGCGATCGAGATGGTCACCGCCGCCGCCGGTCACATCGGCGGGCGGTGCCCGCTGGTGGCCGGGGTCGGCCGCGCGCTGCCCGATGCCTGCCGCCTTGCCAAGGCATCCGCCGCCGCTGGCGCCTCGGCGCTGATGATCCACCAGCCGCCCGACCCCTTCGTCGCCCCGCGCGGCGTGGTCGATTACGTCAAGGCGGTGTCCGAGGCCGGGAACAACCTGCCGATGGTGCTGTACCTGCGCAACGACGGCATCGGCACCGACGCCATCGCCGCGCTGTGCTCGGTTCCCGGCGTTGTCGGCGTGAAATGGGCCACGCCCAACCCGATGAAACTGAAGGCCGCGATGGAAGCCTCGCCCGATGACATCATCTGGGTCGGTGGCCTTGCCGAGGTCTGGGCCCCCACATTCTACGCCGTCGGCGCGCGCGGCTTCACCTCTGGCCTGATCAACGTCTGGCCGGAACGGTCGGTCGCAATCAGCCAGGCGCTGGAAGGCGGCGACTATGCCAAGGCCCGCGACCTGATCGCCGGGATGCAGGTGTTCGAGGACATCCGCGCCGAGGAACAGGGCGGCGCCAACGTGCCCGGCGTCAAGGCGGCGCTGGCGATGATGGGCGAGGATTGCGGCGGCGTGCGCCCGCCGGCGGCATGGCCGCTGTCGGACGACCAGACGTCGCGGCTGAAGGCATTCATGGATGACGCGGGCCTGCTGTCCCGCGCGGCAAGCTGAGGAAGATCATGACGGACGTGAAACCCGAAACGCTGGAAAAGCTGAAGACCGTCAGCGTGGCGACCCTGTGCACGGCGCTGTTCAAGCGGGGCCTGCGCAATCAGGTGGTTCAGGACGTGCGCCCGGTGAAGGCCAAGGGCGAGAACATGGTGGGCCCCGCGTTCACCCTGCGCTACATGCCCGCCCGCGAGGACCGCAACACGCTGGCAGAGTTCCGCAACACCGAGCATCCGCAGCGCAAGGCGATCGAGGACTGCCCGCCGGGCCATGTGTTCGTGATGGACAGCCGCCAGGACGCCTACGCCGCGTCCGCCGGTGACATCCTGATCACCCGCCTGATGGTGCGTGGCGGCGCCGGAGTCGTCACTGATGGCGGGTTCAGGGACGCGATGCGCATCGGCGAGCTGGAAATGCCCGCCTATCACAACCGCCCCTCGAGCCCGACCAACCTGACCATCAACGAGGCGATCGACATCAACGTTCCGATCGGCTGTGGCGGCGCGCCGGTGTTCCCCGGCGACATCGTGGTGGGCGACGACGACAGCGTCGTCATCATCCCGGCGCACATGGCCGACGAGATTGCCGACGAAGCGGTCGAGATGACCGCCTACGAGGATTTCGTAGTCGAGCAGGTAAAGGGCGGCGCGACCATCATCGGCCTGTACCCGGCGACAAAGGACGAAAACCTTCAGAAGTTCGCGGAGTGGCGCAAGGCAAACGGACGCTAAGCCGCCCTCATCCCGGGGTCGCCCGGGACACTCTCATGCCCATGCAGAAGGCCCCGGTTCACGCCGGGGCGCACTGAGACCGGACCGCCCCTGTTAGGACGAACCATGACGATCGACACGCAGACAAGAAACCCTGTCATCCGGCTTGATCCGGCGGACAATGTGGCCGTCGCGCGCGAGGACATCGCGGCCGGTACAGAGATCCCGTCCGAGGGGATCAAGACAAACCACGACATCCCGATGGGTCACAAGGTGGCCACCCATGCCATCGCCAAGGGCGACCCCGTGCGGAAGTACGACACCACCATCGGCTTCGCAGGCGAGGACATCGTGCCCGGCGACTGGCTGCACACCCACAACGTGCTGATGGACGACTTCCAGAAGGACTATCGCTACGCGCAGGACTACGTGGCCGCGGAACTGCTGCCACCCGAACAGCGCGCGACCTTCATGGGCTATCCCCGTGCCGATGGCCGGTACGGCACGCGCAACATGATCGGCATCTTCATCACCGTGAACTGCGCCGCCACGGTGGCCCGCAAGATCAGCCGCTATTTCGACGAGGAACGTCTGGCCGATTATCCCAACGTGGATGGCGTCGTCGCGTTCATCCACGAACAGGGCTGCGGCATGGAGCAGACGGGCGAACCGCTGGACCTGCTGCGCCGTACCCTTGCCGGCTACATCCGTCATCCGAACACCGCCGGGGCGCTGGTGTGTTCGCTGGGCTGCGAACGCAACAACCTCAGCAAGTTCATGGAGGCCGAAAGCCTTGCCACCGGCAAGATGCTGCGGACCGTCACGATGCAGCAGATCGGCGGCACCATGAACGCCGTCGAAGAAGGCAAAGCCGTCATCCGCGAGATGCTGGAAGAGGCAAACAAGATCGAGCGGGAAACCGCCAGCGCCGAACACATCATGATCGGCCTGCAGTGCGGCGGGTCCGACGGCTTTTCCGGCATGTCGGCCAACCCGGCGCTGGGCAAGACGGTCGACATCCTGGTGCGGAACGGCGGCACCGCGATCCTGTCCGAGACGTCCGAACTGTACGGGATCGAGCACACCCTGACCTCGCGCGCGAAGTCCGAGGCCGTGGGGCGGCAGTTCATCGACCGCATCAACTGGTGGCTGGAATACAACAAGGGCCGCGACACCCAGATCAACGGCACCGTCAGTCCCGGCAACCAGGCGGGCGGACTGGCGAACGTGATCGAGAAATCGCTGGGCGGATCGAAGAAGGGCGGATCGACCGGCATCAACGCGGTCTACGAATACGCCTATCCAGTGACTGAAAAGGGCCTTGTCCTGATGGACACCCCCGGTTTCGACCCGGTGTCCGCGACAGGACAGATCGCCGGCGGCGCCAATATGATCTGCTTCACGACCGGTCGCGGGTCCTGCTTCGGCAGCTACCCGTCGCCGACCATCAAGCTAGCCTCGAACTCGACGATGTACACCCGGATGCACGGCGACATGGACATCAACTGCGGCAAGGTGATCGACGGCGAAAAGACGCTGGACGAGATGGGCGAAGAGATCTTCGAGAAGATTCTGGCTGTCGCCAGCGGGGAACTGTCCAAATCCGAGCTGCTGGGCGTCGGCGAGGAAGAGTTCGCCCCGTGGCAGATCGGGGTGCTGTCGTGAAACGACTCTGTGACGTCGCCTTGCAGACACCACCGCTATTTGAAAGGGTCCGCGCGCAATGCGGAGGAACGCGATGGAACTGAATGAGAAAGAACGGCAGGGCCTTTGGCTTGGCCGGGCCCAGCTGGACGTCGGCCCCGCCGTCGTCACGCTGCGCGACGGACGGCTGATCGACATCACGTCGAAACAGGCGCCGACCGTGCGCGACATCATGGAGATGGACGACCCCGCCGCCTATGTGCGGGGCGCTTCGGGCACCGACGTCGGCGAGCTGGGCGAGGTCGCCATGCTGGCGCCCTGCGACCTGCAGGCGATCAAGGCCTGCGGCGTGACCTTCGCCCAGTCGATGGTCGAGCGCGTGATCGAGGAACAGGCCGCAGGCGACCCGGACAAGGCCGCCGAGATCCGCACGCGCGTGTCCGAGATCATCGGCGACAGCCTTGACCAGATCGAAGCCGGATCGCCCAAGGCCGCCAAGGTCAAGCAAGAGCTGATCGAGCTTGGCATGTGGTCGCAGTACCTCGAAGTCGGCATCGGCCCGGACGCCGAGGTGTTTTCCAAGGCGCAGACGCTGTCGTCGGTCGGCACCGGCGCGGACGTGGGCCTGCACCCGATGTCGAACTGGAACAACCCCGAGCCCGAGGTCGTGCTTGCCGTGAACTCGCGCGGGGACATTCTTGGCGCCACGCTGGGCAACGACGTGAACCTGCGCGACGTGGAAGGCCGCTCGGCGCTGCTTTTGTCGAAGGCGAAAGACAACAACGCGTCCTGCGCGATCGGGCCGATGATCCGGCTGTTCGACGACACCTTCAGCCTTGATGACGTCCGCAACGCCGAACTGGACCTGACGGTCGAGGGCGAGGACGGCTTCGTCCTGAACGGCCGCTCGCTGATGTCCAAGATCAGCCGCGACCCGACCGACCTTGTGAAACAGACGGTCGGACGCCACCATCAGTACCCTGACGGGTTCATGCTGTTCCTCGGCACGCTGTTCGCGCCGACCGAGGACCGCGATGAACCGGGACAGGGTTTCACCCACCATATCGGGGACCGTGTGACCATCGCCAGCGATGGGCTCGGCGCCCTTACCAACACCGTCCGGCTTTCCACGGAATGCCCGGAATGGACCTTCGGACTGGCCGCGCTGATGCGCAATCTGGCCGGCCGCAACCTGCTGTAGGAGATGACGATGACATTGACAGGAAAACACCTGATCGCCGGCGACTGGGTCATGGGCGACGCCACGTTCACAAGCGAACCCTCGTCGGGCGAGGCGAACACCTTCTCGGTCGGCACCCCCGCCCACGTCAACGCCGCCTGTGAAGCCGCCGAGGAAGCGTTCTGGGAGTACGGCTATTCCACGCGCGAAACCCGCGCCAAGTTCCTGAACGCCATCGCGGACGAGATCGAGGCCCGCGCCGAAGCGATCACCAAGATCGGCGTCGAGGAATCGGGCCTGCCCGAAGGCCGCCTGAACGGCGAACGCGGCCGCACCACCGGCCAGCTGCGCCTGTTCGCGGACCACATCCTGAAGGGCGACTATCTGGACAAGCGCCATGACGAGGCGCTGCCCGACCGTCAGCCCCTGCCCCGCCCCGACCTGAAAATGGTGCAGCGCCCGATCGGCCCCGTCGCCGTGTTCGGCGCGTCGAACTTCCCGCTGGCCTTCTCGACCGCCGGTGGCGACACCGCCGCCGCGCTGGCCGCCGGGTGCCCCGTCGTGGTCAAGGGCCACTCGGCCCACCCCGGCACCGGCGAGATCGTGGCACAGGCCATCGACGCCGCGATCAAGTCCTGCAGCCTGCATCCCGGCGTTTTCAGCCTGATCCAGGGCGGCAAGCGCGACGTCGGCACCGCGCTGGTGCAGCACCCGCTGATCCGCGCCGTGGGTTTCACCGGCTCGCTGGGCGGCGGCCGCGCGCTGTTCGACCTGTGCGCCCAGCGCCCCGACCCGATCCCGTTCTTCGGCGAGCTTGGTTCGGTCAACCCGATGTTCATCCTGCCCGAGGCCGTCAAGGCGCGCGGCAAGGCCATCGGTGAAGGCTGGGCCGGGTCTCTGACGATGGGCGCTGGCCAGTTCTGCACCAACCCCGGCATCGCCGTGGTTCAGGAAGGTCCCGAAGGCGACGCCTTCGTTTCGGCCGCTGCCGAGGCCCTGAAGGGTGTCGCGACCCAGTGCATGCTGACCGACGGCATCGCCGACGCCTATCGCAACGGCAAGTCGCGCTTTGACGGCCGCAACGCGGTGGAACCGGTGCTGGTCACCGACAGCGAGGGCCGCAACGCCAGCCCTAACCTGTACCAGACCCGCGTCGATGCCTACCTGCAAGACCACGCGCTGGGCGAAGAGGTCTTCGGCCCGCTTGGTCTTGTGGTCCGCGTGGACGGCCCCGACGATATGGAAAAGCTGGCGCGCGGCTTCGAAGGTCAGCTGACCGCGACCCTGCACATGGATGACGGCGACACCGCGCTGGGCGCGCGCCTGATGCCGGTGCTGGAACGCAAGGCCGGCCGCATTCTGGTCAACGGCTTCCCGACCGGCGTGGAAGTCTGCGACGCGATGGTTCACGGCGGGCCCTACCCCGCGTCGACCAACTTTGGCGCGACTTCGGTCGGCACGCTGTCGATCCGGCGCTTCCTGCGTCCGGTCTGCTACCAGAACATGCCTGACGATCTGCTGCCCGGCGATCTGAAGTAACGACCAACAGGCCCGCCCCGACAACGGGGCGGGCTTTTCTTTGCCCAAATAGAAAACGTCTCTAACAAACGGAAAAACTCATGAAATCGCCCAACGAGCTGAAGGACATCATCCGCGCTGGCCTGCTGTCCTTCCCTGTCACGCCCTTCGATTCGAACGACGAGTTCAACCCGTCCGCTTTCCGCGCCCACATGGAATGGTTGTCGGAATACCCGGTGGCGGGCCTGATCGTGGCAGGCGGCACGGGCGAGATGTTCTCGCTGACCCCGTCCGAGATCGTTGACGTGGTGAAGACCGCGAAAGAATCCCAGCCGAACGCGCCGATCCTTGCCGGGTGCGGCTATGGCACCAAGCTGGCCTGCGAACTGGCCCAGTCGATCGAGGCCGCCGGCGGCGACGGTATTCTGCTGCTGCCCCACTATCTGATCGGCGCGCCGCAGGACGGGATCGAGGCGCATATCCGCGCCGTCTGCAAATCGACGAACATGGGCGTCATCGTCTACAACCGCGGCGCGTCGGTCTGCTCGGCCGAAACGCTGAAGCGGCTGGTCGACGATTGCCCGAACCTTATCGGCTTCAAGGATGGCACCGGCGACATCGACACGGTGAAGCGGATCACCGTGGGGCTTGGCGACCGGCTGTCCTACATCGGCGGGATGCCGACGCACGAACTGTTCGCTCACGCCTTCCGCGGCGCCGGGGTGCACACCTATTCGTCGGCGGTGTTCAACTTCGTCCCCGAAACGGCGCTGAAGTTCCACAAGGCGTTCCAGTCGGGCGACGACGCGACCTGCGAACAGATGCTGCGCGACTTCTACTATCCCTTCGCCAAGATCCGCGACCGCAAGACCGGCTATGCGGTGTCGGCGATCAAGGCGGGCGTCAAGCTGCGTGGGTTCGACACAGGCCCGGTCCGCACACCGCTGATGTCGCTGACCGACGAAGAGATGGACATGATGAAGGACCTGATCGAAGGCCACGGCTGACCCCGGGCCGGGCGCGCCCGGCATCCGGCCCCCAACGCCCCGCGGCACGCTGCGGGGCGTTCGCGTTTCTGGCCGCCATTGCGGGGCGGTACAGTCCCGAAACAGGTTCTAAACGGCGGATTTCAGGTCTTCGCCAAGCGGCGGCAGACAGGTATCGGGGCAGAATTCGTCCAGATAGCCCAGCACGGTGTCCTTCTTCAAAGGCTTGGTCATGTACCTGTCCAGCCCGCAGGCAAGGATTTCCTCTTCGTCCCCGGCCATCGCATGCGCCGTCATCGCCACCACGGGCGCGCGGTTCAGGCCCAGCGCGGCTTCATGCTCGCGGATCATGCGGGTGGCCTGCCGACCGTCGACCTCTGGCATCGAGATATCCATGAACACGACGTCGGGGGGATCCTCGATATATGCGTCGACCGCCTGCTGTCCGTTCTCGACAAACCGAAGGTCGATGTCGGCGGATTGCACCAGCTTTGAAAACACCAGCCGGTTGGTTCGGTTGTCCTCTGCCGCCAGCACGCGCAGCCGCCGCAGCGACAGCGGCGTAAAGGCACTGTCGGCGGCGCGCGGCGGACGGGGCGCGGGGCGCGCGGACAGGGCCCGCACCACATCCTGCCGCCGCAGAGGCTTTGGCAGCGCGCCGTCGAAATCCGGCCCCGGCCCGGCGCCGGATTGTGTGGCCCCCGCCGACAGAAGATAGATCGGCCCGGTGAACCCGTCGCGCCGCAGATCGGCCGCGACCTTGCGCGCGTCGGACCCGCGCAGATCCTCGTCCAGCAACACGACATCCCCCTGCCCGGGACCGGCGGCGACAAGGTCTGCGCCGGTTTCGCAGGGCACGGCACGCACCCGCTGCGCCGCAAGCTGCCGCCGCAGGATGTCCCGCGCGTCGGGGTTCGGGTCGGCGAACAGCACCCGGTCCAGCCAGACCGGTGGGCCGGGCAGCGCACCGGGCGCGTCGTCGACAAGGTCGAGTTGCAGATAGCACCCGAAACTGGACCCTTCGCCCACGACGGAATCGACCCAGATCTGGCCCCCCATCATCTCGACCAACCGCTTGGTGATCGCCAACCCAAGCCCCGTGCCTTCGAACCGGCGGTTGCGGTCGTCATCGACCTGATTGAATTCGCCGAAGATATGCTCGGCAAGGTCGGGCGCGATGCCGATCCCGGTATCCTCGACCGTGACATGCACCCGCTGCGCCCCTGTACCGCCATCCGGCAGGCACGACACGCGGATCATCACATGCCCGGCTTCGGTGAACTTGACCGCGTTGCCGACAAGGTTCGTCAGGATCTGGCGCACCCGCCCGGGATCGCCCATGAACCATGTCGGCATGAAGGTGTCGTAGTCGACCAGCAACGACAGCTGCTTGGTCCCGACCGACGGCCGCAGCAGCGTCACGACCTCGTAGACCGCGGCCTCTAGGTCGAAGGGTTCGGGGTGCAGGGTCAGGCGGTCTGCTTCGATCTTGGAATAGTCGAGAACGTCGTTGATCAGCACCAGCAGCGCCTCTCCGGAAGAGCGGATCGTCTCGACATAGAGACGCTGTTCCTCGTCCAGCGCCGAGTCTGCCAACAGCTGCGCCATGCCGACGACGCCGTTCATCGGCGTCCGGATCTCGTGGCTCATATTGGCAAGGAAGGCGGACTTGGCGCGGTTCGCGGCCTCTGCCTTGTGGCGGGCCTGCTTCAGCTTTGCCTCGTTCCGGATGGTCGAGGTGATGTTCAGCGCCAGCGACACGGTATCGCCGCCCTCGGTCCGCCGGTCCACCAGCCGGATGAAGACGTTGTTCCAGAACCGGACGACCCGCGGCGGGATCGTCGGGGACTGCCAGCGCCACAGCATATCCTCGATCCAGTCGTCGCGGCTGGCGTCGTCGGTATCGACAAGCCCTTCCTCTGCCGCGATGCGCAGAAGGTCGGGATAAGCGATCCCGGGCGCCACGCAATCCAGCCCGTCGAACGGGGTCAGAAAAGCAGAGTTGGCGGCGACCATGATCCCGCCCCCGTCGAACACGGCGAACCCGTCCTGAATCGTCTCGATCGATTCCCACAGGCGCCGCTCTGCGATCATCATCGCGCCGCGCGCTGTCTCAAGCTCGGTCCGGACGGCGTCGGTTTCCTGCCGCAGAACCTTCGTTTCCTCGCGTTTTTCGACGACTTCCTCGGACAGCGTGCGGGCATGCGCCGACAGCTTGCGGTTCGCCTCGAACAGTTCGTCCTGCTTCACCTTCAGAAGACGTTCCGCCGCAAGCCGGGCCCGACGCTCGCGGACAAGGTCGTCTGAAGTCGTCATATTTCCAGCATCCGGTCCGCCCCGTGCCACCGTTCGGTCTGCCCTCATGATGACCAATTCTTGATGAAAAGGTTGTTAACGCCCCCGCGAATCCGTTGCCTGCGCCGTCACGCCCATGCGACGGTCGCGCCAAGGATTTTAGAAGGTGAGGAGCATGTTATGCGTTTCGGTCCGATTTTGGCCGTGGTCCCCCTGTTGCTTGCGACCATTGCCCACGCAGACAGCCCGATCCCCGAACGCCGGCTTAGCCTGATCCGCGATACCGACTTTCCGGGCGGTGACATCCGCACGATCTTCGACAGCACCCTGAACGCCTGCGAGACCGCCTGCCTGTCCGACGACAGCTGTGTCGCCTTCACCTACAACGGCCGGTCGCGCGCCTGTTTCCCGAAATCCGAGGTCGGCGAGACATCGGTGTTCGAAGGCGCGTTCTCGGGCCGGGTACTGGTCACGCCCGCCGCGACGCTGGCACTGGGCGAAACCCGCGCGGCAGAACTGGACGTCCTGACCGACAGTGACCTTTCCGATGCCCGCGATCTTGCGCTGGACCTGACGAACACGCATGTCCCGAACGACTGGACCGTCGAAGACCTGCTGCAATCGGCGGCCGAGGCGCGGTCCAACGGCAACATCGTTTCTGCCTACCGCTTCACCGGCGCGGCCACCGTTCTTAGCGACGCGCCCGACCACTGGACGGAATACGCGCTGCTGGCGCTGGCGATCGAAACCGAGAAGTCCAGCGAACGGCGCACCTATCGCAACCGTGCCCTGTCCGCCGCGATCAACGCCTACCTGCGCGCCGACACGCCGCCGGTGCAGCACAACGCGCTTCTGGTGCTGGCCGAGGCGCTGAAGGCCAAGGGCCGCGGGCGCGACATGATCCCGGTGCTGCGGCTGGCGCAGGAGATCACCCCACGCACCGACACCGCCGACCTGCTGGACGATGCCATCGCCAAGTACGGCTTCCGCGTCGTCGAGCACGACGTCGAAAGCGACAGCGCCCGTCCGCGTGTCTGCGCCGAATTTTCCGAGGATCTCGTGCAGGCGGGTGTCGACTATTCGACCTACGTGCAGCTTCCGTCTGCCGGGATGATCGTCGAACCCGACCAGCGCCGCCTGTGCATCGAGGGCGTCGAACACGGCGAACGCTATCAGGTCACCTTCCGCGAAGGACTGCCCGCCGCCACCGGCGAAGAGCTTGCGGCGAACGTCACGCTGAACCTGTATGTCCGCGACCGATCCCCAGCCGTCCGCTTCCCGGGCCGCGCCTATATCCTGCCCGCGACCGGAGAGGTGAACATCCCGGTCGAAACGGTGAACCTGACCGATCTTGCACTGACCCTGCGCCGGGTCAGCGAACGGTCCGTTCTGCGCGCGATCCAAGAGGGCTGGTTCGGTCGCCCGCTGTCGCCGTGGTCGGACGAGCAATTCGCGGAAACCGTGGCCTCGACCGTTTGGACCGGCACCGGCGAGGTTGGGACCGAACTGAACACCGATGTCACCACCCGTCTGCCGCTGACCGAGGTCATCGGCGATCTCGATCCCGGCATCTACGCGCTGAAGGCCGCGATCCCCGGCGCCGATCCCTACGACGATCCTGCGGCGACCCAATGGTTCGTTGTCTCTGACCTTGGTCTTGCCACCATGCAGGGCGTCGATGGGCTGCACGTCTTCACCCGGTCCTTCGCCACCGCTGACGCCACCGAGGGGGTCGAACTGACGCTTCTGTCCCGCGCCAACGCTGAACTGGGCCGCGTCACCACCGACGCGCAGGGCTATGCGATGTTCGCGCCCGGCCTGATGAACGGCACCGGCGGCGCGACGCCCGCGATGGTGCTGGCACGCGCAGGCGACGACCTGACGTTTCTGTCGCTGACCGACCCCGAGTTCGACCTCAGCGACCGTGGCGTCGAAGGGCGCGAGCCCGCGGGCGCCGTCGATGCCTTTCTGACCACGGACCGCGGCGCCTATCGCGCGGGCGAAACGATCAACGCCACCGTTCTGGTGCGCGATGCGCAGGCAGAGGCGATCGAGGGGCTGCCGCTGGTCGCCGTCCTGATGCGGCCCGACGGTGTCGAATACGCCCGCGCCCTGTCGTCCGACCCGGTCGCGGGCGGCCACGTCTTCAGCTTCGCCACCTCGGGCGAGGCGCCACGCGGCGCGTGGCGGCTGGATATCCACGGCGACCCCGACCTGCCCGCCATCGCCTCGGCCCGCGTTCTGGTGGAAGACTTCCTGCCCGAACGCATCGACTTCGACCTGTCGCTGCCCGACGCACCGCTGGTGCCGGGCGAAGATGCGCTACTGACAGTGCAGGCCGATTACCTGTTCGGCGCCCCGGCAGGCGATCTGGCCATCGAAGGCGACCTGATGCTGCGCTCCACCCGGACGCTCGACACCTTCCCCGGCTATGAATTCGGCCGCTACGACACAGAGATCCCGACCGAGGCATGGTATTTCCCCGCCGACCTGCGCACCGAAGCGTCCGGCGCGGCAAGCATCGCGCTGGAGCTGCCGGAGCTGGTCCCGAACTTCCGCCCGATGCAGGCCGACGTGACCGTGCGCATCGCCGAAGGCTCGGGCCGCCCGGTGGAACGCAGCCTGTCGCATGCGGTGGTTCCGACCGACCCGGTGATCGGCATCAAGCCCAACTTCGACGGCACCCTGTCCGAGAACACCGACGCCTCTTTCGCAGTGATCGCGCTGGACGAAAGCCAGACCCGCACCGCGATGGACGTCCACTGGACCGTCAGCAAGGTCGAGACCCGGTATCAGTGGTACAGCTACGACGGCTACTGGGACTGGGAGCCCGTCACCCGCCGCTCGATCGTGGCCGAGGGCGACACGACGCTGGGTGACGCCCCCGCCACCATCACCGCGCCGGTCGAATGGGGCCGGTACGAGATCCGGGTCGAGGCGACCGGCACCGACTATGTCGCCGCGTCGTCCGAATTCTACGCGGGCTGGTACGGCGGCGCCGACGCATCCGCCACGCCGGACCTTCTGGAACTGTCGCTGGACGCCGAAAGCTATCGCCCCGGCGACACCGCCACGCTGCGGGTCGTGCCGCGTTCCCCGGGCAAGGGGGTGATCACCGTCGTCTCGAACCGGCTGATCGACATGCAGGCGGTCGACCTGTCCGAGGGCGAGAACACCTTCGACCTGCCCGTCACCGATGACTGGGGCGCGGGCGCCTACGTGACCGTCTCGGCGATCCGCCCGATGGATGTCGACGCGGGCCGCAACCCGGCCCGCGCGCTGGGTGTCGCCCATGCCGCCGTCGACCCCGGCCCGCACAAGCTGAACGTCGCCTTCGACATGCCGACCGAGGCCGATCCGCGCGGCACGATGGACGTCGCCGTCAAGGTCGACGGCGTGACCGAGGGCGAGGACGCCTATGTCACCATCGCCGCTGTCGACGTGGGCATCCTGAACCTGACGGGCTTCGACGCACCGGACGCAAGCGGTCACTATTTCGGGCAAAGAAAGCTGGGAATGGGCCTGCGCGATGTCTACGGACGGCTGATCGACGGTATGGCCGGCAGCATGGGCAACGTCCGCTCGGGCGGTGACTTCAACGCCGTGTCCGGCAGCACCGCGCCGCCCCCGACCGAGGATCTGGTCGCCTTCTTCACCGGTCCGCTTAAGGTCGATGCCGACGGCATGGCCCAGACGGACTTCGAACTGCCATCCTTCAACGGTACCGTCCGGCTGATGGCCGTCGCCTGGTCGCCGACCGGCGTGGGCGAGGCGCAGCAGGACGTGCTGGTCCGCGATCCCGTGGTGGTCACCGCCAGCCTGCCCCGCTTCATGGCGCCCGGCGACACGTCGCGCCTGCTGCTGGAAATCGTCCACGCCAGCGGCCCGGCTGGCCGCGTCGGACTGGACGTCGCGCCGCATGGTCTGCGCCTGAACCGCGCCGTGCCATCGGGTTTTGACATCGAACAGAAAGGTAAGGTCGTGCTGACCCTTCCGGTGACCGCCGACGCCGCCGGGGTTCACAGCATCGACGTGACGCTGACCACGCCCGGCGGCAAGGTTCTGACCAGAACGCTGACCCTGCCAGTGCAGGTGAACGACCCCGAGATCACCCAGACCTCGCGGTTTGAACTGGCCGCAGGCGATACCTTCACCTTCGACAGGGACGTGTTCACCGGCTTCCGCGCTGGCACCGCATCGGCCACGCTGGCCGCCGGTCCGATCGCGCGAATGGACGCGCCGGGCCTGCTGGCCGCGCTGGACCGCTATCCCTACGGCTGCACCGAACAGACCACCAGCCGCGCGCTTCCGCTGCTGTATATGAACGCCGTGGCGCAGGCGATGGGGCTGGACGAACGCCACGCGCTGGACGAACGCATCCGGCAGGCCATCGCCAGCGTCCTGACCCGACAGGCCCCGAACGGCGCCTTCGGCCTGTGGCGCGCGGATTCGGGCGACTTCTGGCTGGACGCCTATGTCACCGACTTCCTGTCGCGCGCAAAGGCCGCCGGTCACACGGTGCCGGAAATTGCCTTCCGCAACGCACTCGACAACCTGCGCAACCGCGTGAACTACGCCCCCGATTTCGACGACGGCGGCGAAGACGTGGCCTATGCGCTGTACGTTCTGGCCCGCGAAGGCGCGGCGTCCATCGGGGACTTGCGCTATTACGCCGACGTGAAATCCGCCGCCTTCGGCTCGCCGCTGGCCGTGGCGCAGGTGGGGGCCGCGCTGGCCGCGTACGGCGACCCGACCCGCGCCGACCGGATGTTCGGCCTTGCGGCGCGGATGATCGCGGACGAAACGCCGGAACAACACGTCTGGCGCGCCGACTACGGCACCAACCTGCGGGATCGCGCCGCCGTCCTGACGCTTGCGGTCGAGGCGGGCAGCAGCGCGGTGGACGCCGACGCCATGCTGGACAGCATCGCCCCCGTCGCCACCGACCGACACCTGTCGACGCAGGAACAGGTCTGGTCGCTGCTGGCGACCCACGCGGTGCTGGACGCCAACGCGCTGGGCAACCTGACCCTGAACGGCGCCGCGCTGGACGGCCCGCTGGTGCGCGTAATCGAGGATGACACCGCCCTTGCCCCGCTTGCCGTGAAGAACGAAGGCACCGACGCAACCACAATCACCCTGACCACCTTCGGCGTCCCCAACGTCCCCGCCCCGGCTTCGGGCAAAGGCTATTCCATCTCGCGCCGGTACTTCGACATGGACGGCGCGCCCGTGGACCCCGCCGAGGTCGCGCAGGGCACCCGGCTTGTCGCGGTGCTGACGGTCACCCCCCATGCCGAGGCAGAGGCGCGGCTGATCGTCGACGACCCGCTGCCCGCCGGGTTCGAGATCGATAACCCGAACCTGATGCGCGGCGGCGACGTGCAGGCGCTAAGCTGGCTGGAACTGGAAGAGGACGTGCGCACCGCCGAGTTCCGGCAGGACCGCTTCCTTGCCGCAATCGACTGGTTCACCGACGAACCTTTCCGCCTTGGTTACATCGTGCGCGCGGTGTCGCCGGGCAGCTTCCATCACCCCGCCGCCTCGGTCGAGGACATGTACCGTCCCGAATACCGCGCCCACAGCGACGCGGGCCGCGTGACCGTCACCGAATGAGACGCGCCGCGCCCTTCGTCCTTGCGCTGGCGCTGTTCGCGGCGGCGCTGGGGCGGGACGGCTTCGACCGCTGGGTCGACACCACGGTGCTGCCGCCGCTGGTCGTCGAAACCTCGGTCGAGATGCTGGACCGCAATGGCACGCTGCTGCGCGCCTATACCGTGGCCGACGGGCGCTGGCGGCTGGACGTGTCGCTGGACGGGGTCGATCCCCGCTATCTCGACATGCTGATCGCCTACGAGGACAAGCGGTTCTACCGTCACCACGGCGTCGATCCGGTGGCGATGCTGCGCGCTGTCGGACAGGCCCTGCGCAACGGGCGGATCATCTCGGGCGGGTCAACCCTGACGATGCAGGTGGCCCGCCTGCTCGAGAACGGCCCCACCGGCGAATGGCACGGCAAGCTGCGCCAACTGCGCGTTGCGCTGGCGCTGGAACGGCACCTGACCAAGCAGCAAATCCTTGCGCTGTACGTCAACCGCGCGCCCTTCGGCGGCAACCTCGAAGGCGTCCGCGCCGCCACTTTCGCCTATTTCGGCAAGGAACCGCGTCGCTTGACCCCGGCCGAGGCCGCGTTGATGGTCGCGTTGCCGCAATCGCCCGAACGCCGCCGCCCCGACCGCTATCACGGCGCGGCCCACGACGCCCGCGACCGGGTGCTGGCCCGCATGGTCGGCGACCGCGTCCTGACCGACGACACCCGGCGCGCCGCGATGACCGAACCGGTACCCGACCGCCGCATCGACTTTCCCCGCCTTGCCGCGCACCTGACCGATCGGCTGCGGTCCGAAGGTCCGTCGGCCCAGATCCACCGGCTGACGCTGGAGGCCGCGCTGCAGGCAAGGCTGGAAACGCTGGCCGAACGCGCCGCGCACGAGGCTGGCCGCCGCCAGTCCATCGCCATCATGGTCGCGGACCATACGACCGGGGAAATCCTCGCCTCGGTCGGGTCCGCCGGCTATGCCGACGACGACCGCGAGGGCTTCGTCGACATGACCCGCGCGATGCGCTCGCCCGGCTCGACGCTAAAGCCGCTGATCTACGGGCTGGCCTTCGATCGCGGACTGGCGCACCCGGAAACGCTGATCGAGGATCGGCCAACCGCCTTCGCGGGGTACACGCCGCAGAACTTCGACGGCGCCTTCCGGGGCACCATCCGCATTCGCGACGCGCTGGCGTTGTCGCTGAACATCCCGGTGGTCAAGCTGCTGGATGCGCTTGGCCCCGCCCGCCTGCTGGTCCACCTGCGCCGCGCCGGAACCGCCACAGAGTTTCCCGGCACCAACCCCGGCCTCGCCGTCGCGCTGGGCGGCATCGGGGTCAGCCTGGACGGCCTGATCCGTCTTTACGCCAGCCTCGCGCATGGCGGCGCCGCGGTGCCGATCCATGTCCGTCAGGACGCCGACCTGCCGGCCCGGCCCCGCAAGGTCCTGTCACCCGAAAGCGCGTGGATGGTGGCCGACATCCTGTCCGACATCCCGCCGCCCCCCGGCGCCGCCCGCAACGGGCTCGCCTACAAGACCGGCACCAGCTATGGCCACCGCGACGCGTGGGCGCTGGGCTTCGACGGCACCCATGTCGCGGGCGTCTGGATGGGCCGTCCCGACGGCACCCCGGTTCCCGGCGCCTTCGGCGGAGAGGTCGCGGCCCCTATCCTATTCGAGACCTTCGCGCTTCTGAAATCCCGGCTCGACCGGCTTCCCGCACCGCCGCCGTCGACCCTGATCGTCGGGCACGCGGGTCTGCCCGATCCGCTGAAACACTTCCGCCCGCGCGACGCCGCCTTTGCCGACGATCCGGATGCACCGACCGTCGCCTTTCCGCCGGACGGCGCGATCCTCGAAACCTCCGACCACCTGCTGACGGTCAAGGTCCGCGACGGGGCACCGCCATTCACATGGCTGGCCGACGGCCGCCCCGTGCTGACCCGCAGCCACGACCGCAACGCTGTGATCGAGCTTCCGGGCCCCGGGTTCGTCACCCTCTCGGTGATCGACGCCAAGGGCCGCGCGGCCAGAACCACGGTCCAACTCGACTGATCTCGCGCCTGCCTGCTTCTTCTCTTTAAAAATACCTTGGGGGGTCCCCGGGGGGCAAAGCCCCCCGATCTTGAATCATTTGGGGCAAAGCCCCCCGAAATAAATCACTTGGGGCAAAGCCCCCCGATTTATCCATCTCGGGGCGACGCCCCCCGGCGTTAAACCCGCTCCAGCGCCAGCGCGATGCCCTGACCGCCGCCGATGCACATGGTGACCAAGGCGCGCTTGCCGCCGATCCGCTCCAGCTCGTACAGCGCCTTTACTGTGATGATCGCGCCGGTCGCGCCGACCGGGTGGCCCAGCGCGATGGCGCCGCCGTTCGGATTGACCTTTGCCGGGTCGAACCCCAGTTCCTTCGACACCGCCAAAGCCTGCGCTGCGAACGCCTCGTTCGATTCGATCACGTCGAAATCCGACGCCGACAGGCCCGTCTTCTCTAACAACGCACGCACGGCGGGGACCGGGCCGATGCCCATCACCTCAGGCCGAACGCCAGCGTGGGCATAGCCGGTGATCCGCGCCCGCGCCGTCAGCCCCGCCGCCTGCGCCGCGTCGGCCCGCGCCAAGACCAGCGCCGCCGCACCGTCGTTGATGCCCGACGCATTGCCCGCCGTCACGGTGCCGTCCTTCTGGAACGCGGCCCGCAGCCCGGCCAGCTTCTCGGCGCTGGTGGCCTTCGGATGCTCGTCGGTGTCGAACGGCACCATGTCGCGCTTTACCTTCACCTCGACCGGAACGATCTGGTCCCTAAACAGGCCTTCCGAGATCGCTTTGGCCGCCCGCTCTTGGCTTTGCAGCGCGAAGGCGTCCTGTTGTTCGCGGGTGATCCCGTGCTCGGCCGCGACATTTTCGGCGGTGACGCCCATGTGCCCGGTGCCGAACGGACAGTTCAGCGCGCCCAGCATCATGTCCTGCGCGCCAAAGTCGCCCATCTTCTGACCCCAGCGCACCTGCGGCACGATATAGGGCGACCGGCTCATGCTTTCGGCGCCGCCCGCCAGCCCGAAATCGGCGTCGCCCAGCGCCAGCGCCTGCACCACCGACACGATGGCCTGCGCGCCCGATCCGCACAGCCGGTTCACGTTCATCGCAGGGGTCGTGTCGGGGATGCCCGCCTCGATCGCGGCGGCGCGGGACAGGTACATGTCGCGCGGTTCGGTGTTGATCACGTGGCCATAGGCGACGTGGCCGATCTGCCCCGGCTCGACCCCGGCGCGGGTCATCGCCTCGCGCGCGACGGTCGCGCCCAGCTGAATCGGCGGCGTCCCGGCCAGCGATCCGCCGAAGGTGCCGATGGCGGTCCGTGCGCCGCCCAGAATAACGATATCGTCCATAGTGTCCTCCCCCGGCCCTTGGCTAAGTCGTCTGGGCCTGTCAGTCGTCCGGCGTTTCACCCGGATCGTGCAACAAGGCGCGCATTCCGGCAAGAAAAGCCGCTGCGTCATCGCCAAGCTGCGCCATCGCCCGCTGCTGGAAGGCGTCCGCGATCGGGGTCATCTCGGCCATCAGCGCGCGTCCCTTGTCGGTCAGCGCCAGCGAGACCAGCCGCCGGTCCTGCGCGTTGGCGGTCTTGGTCACGTATCCCGCCGCCTCCAACCGCGCGGCCGCTCGGCTGACCTTGGATTTCTCCAGCTCGGCCCGCAGGTGGATGTCCCGTACCGACACCTCGTTGGCTTGGCTCAGATGCGCGATCACCCGCCATTCGGCCCGGCTGATTCCGAACCGGCTGCGGTAATGCTGCGCGAAGTCGCGGCTGACCCGCTCGGACAGAACGGCCAACTGGTACGGCAGGAATTCTCCAAGGTCGAAATCGTTCATTTTCAACGTCCTCTGTCCGCCGCCCCGGTCCGGGCGCGGGCGTCACCGCATCTTGTCTTGACATCGTTGCAATTGCAACGATAGATCTTCGGGCAAGCTTCAGGTGGTGCCGGTCACCGCCCGCCATGCTGTCGGAGGAGCACATGAACAAGCAAGCGACCCCCCGCGAGATGCAGCGCGCCGCCACCACCGTCGGCACGCACGAGGGCTACATGCCCGGCTTTGGCAATGACTTCGAAACAGAGGCGCTGCCCGGTGCCTTGCCGCAGGGCATGAACAGCCCGCAAAAGTGCGAATACGGTCTCTACGGGGAACAATTGTCCGGCACGGCCTTTACCGCGCCCAGCCACCAGAACGAGCGCACGTGGTGCTATCGCATCCGCCCGTCGGTGAAGCATTCGCACCGCTATGAACGGATCGACGTGCCGTACTGGAAGTCCGCGCCGCATGTGGTCGAGGACGTCACCTCGCTGGGCCAGTACCGCTGGGACCCGGTGCCGATGACCGACGAACCGCTGACGTGGATCACCGGGATGCGGACGATGACCACCGCCGGCGACGTGAACACGCAGGTCGGCATGGCGTCTCACATCTATCTGGTGACCGAGTCGATGGTCGACGACTATTTCTATTCCGCCGACAGCGAACTGCTGATCGTGCCGCAGGACGGCAAGCTTCGGTTCTATACCGAACTTGGGGTCATCGACCTTGAACCCAAGGAAATCGCCATCATCCCGCGCGGCCTGCTGTACCGGGTCGAGCTGCTGGACGGCCCCGCGCGCGGCTTCGTGTGCGAGAACTACGGCCAGAAGTTCGACCTGCCCGGCCGCGGCCCGATCGGCGCGAACTGCATGGCGAACCGCCGCGACTTCAAGACACCGGTCGCCGCCTATGAAGACCGCGAGGAACCGTCGACCGTGACGGTGAAATGGTGCGGCCAGTTCCACGTCACGAAGATCGGCCATTCGCCGCTGGACGTGGTCGCATGGCACGGCAACTACGCCCCGGTGAAATACGACCTGCGCACCTATTGCCCGGTCGGCGCGGTGCTGTTCGATCATCCCGACCCGTCGATCTTTACCGTGCTGACCGCGCCGTCGGGCGTCGAGGGCACGGCGAACATCGACTTCGTCCTGTTCCGCGAACGCTGGATGGTGGCAGAAGATACCTTCCGCCCGCCGTGGTACCACAAGAACATCATGTCCGAGCTGATGGGCAACATCTATGGCCAGTACGATGCCAAGCCGCAGGGCTTCGTCCCCGGCGGCATGAGCCTGCACAACATGATGCTGCCACATGGCCCCGACCGGAACGCCTTTGAAGGCGCGTCGAACGCGGACCTGCAGGCCGAGAAGCTGGACAACACGATGTCCTTCATGTTCGAGACCCGCTTCCCGCAACACCTGACCGCTTTCGCCGGGAAAGAGGCGCCGCTGCAGGACGATTACATCGACTGCTGGACCTCGCTTGAGAAGAAGTTCGACGGAACGCCGGGCAGGAAATAGGCCTGTTCAGATACTGAAATGACCTACCTGATCGTCCTTGGGGTCCTGATCGCCATCGCCGCCTTCGTCAGTCTTGGCGCACGGCAGGCGGCGGACCCTTGGGACGAACTGGACGACGAAGACTGAGGACCTGAATGCTCAAGACATCATGGGTCGCTTCGGCCAACAGCGCCGAAACCGACTTTCCGCTGAACAACCTGCCGTATGGCGTCTTCTCTGTCGGGGATGCCGACCTGCGCTGTGGCGTGGCGATCGGCGACCGGATCATCGACGCCACGGGTCTGGAAGCCGCCGGCATCCTGCGCGCCGATCCCGACGCCGACGTGCTGGACGCGCCGTACTGGAACGACTTCATGGCTTTGGGGCCGAAGGTCTGGGCCGCCTACCGCGCGAAGCTGCAAGACCTGCTGGCCGAGGGTGCCTCTGAAGAGGTGCAGGACCAGCTGACCACCTATTCCGTCCCGATGTCCGAGGCGACGCTGCATCTGCCGTTCAAGGTCGCCGAGTACACCGACTTCTACGCCGGCAAGCATCACGCCACCAACGTCGGCACCATGTTCCGCGGCGCCGAGAACGCGCTGCCGCCGAACTGGCTGTCGATCCCCATCGGCTACAACGGGCGCGCGTCGTCCGTGGTGGTCAGCGGCACCGAGGTCCGCCGCCCGTGGGGCCAGCTAAAGGGCCCGGACATGGACCTGCCGGTCTTCGCCCCCTGCAAGCGGTTCGATATCGAGCTGGAAATGGGCGCCATCGTCGGGATGCCCTCGGACGGGCCGGTGACGGTACAGGAAGCCGACGACATGATCTTCGGCTATGTGTTGCTGAACGACTGGTCGGCGCGCGACATTCAGGCTTGGGAATACCAACCGCTGGGCCCGTTTCAGGCCAAGGCGACGGCCACGTCCCTGTCGCCGTGGATCGTCACAAAGGCCGCGCTGGAACCCTTCCGCTGCTCTACGCCGCACCGCGAGCGCGTGCTGCTGCCGTACCTCGAAGAGCCGGGTCCGATGCTGTACGACATCCCGCTTTCGGTCTCTATCCTGCCGGAAAACGCCGAGAAGCCCGAGATTCTGGCGCGCACCAACTACCGCGAGATGTACTATTCCGCCGCTCAGCAACTGGCGCACCACACCACGGCGGGATCACCAATGAACGTGGGCGACATGCTGGGGTCCGGCACGATCTCGGGTCCGTCGAAGGACGAACGCGGGTCGCTGCTGGAAATGAGCTGGGGCGGAAAGGAACCGCTGACGCTGGCCGACGGCAGCACCCGCAGCTTCATCGAGGACGGCGACACCCTGACCTTGTCGGGCGCGGCGCAGGGCGACGGCTATCGCGTGGGCTTCGGCGATTGCGCTGGCACGGTCATCCCGGCGCTGGACGACCCCTACAAGAGGGGCTGATGCAGCGGGCGGCGAAACACCCCGTCCCGGCGCCAAGCCGGGGCCCTTCGCCCACCGCGGCGAGTCCTCGGGTCAGGCCCGGGGCGCACCGGGTGTCATCCGCCCTGCTGCCATTGCAGCACGCTGTCCAGCGGCCAGAGCAGCATCAGCACATTCAGCGCAAGACCATCGCGGATCAGCGTCATGGTCAGCGCCTCGAACCCGATCACCACGGCCACGCTGACCCAGACCGGCAAACGGCGCGCCAGCCAGAAGCCCAGCGCCATCGCCGCGATGTCGACCATCGCGTTGATCACCGCGTCGCCGTTGTAATCGAAGGACACCGTGTAGTCGCGATAGCGCGAAATCACCCACTCGGTGTTCTCGACCACCTCCCACGCGCACTCGACGGCCATCGCGATCAGGAACCGCCAGCCTACCGGCATCCACCGCGCCACCAGCCACAGCGCCGCGTCGAACAGCAGCCCGTGCAACAGGTGGCTGGGGGTGTACCAGTCGGTCAGGTGCTGACTGCTTTGCTCGGTCGGGGTGTTGCCGCCCCAGATCAGCACGTCGCCACAAGGGCAGATCAGGTTCCGGCCCATCAGGATCATCACAAGGCCCGCGGCCACGGCAAGGCCAAGTGCCAACAGGTAAGGCGTGCGGCTGTACGTCATAGAACCCACTCAAGTTAAGGACGCTTCGGCGTCCATGAATACGAAAGGACAACGCATGGCAAAGGCCTTTGCATCACAGGGCGACATGGCGGAGAAAAACGTCAGCTTCACCGAGATCGGCGACGGGCTGTATGCCTTCACCGCCGAGGGCGACCCGAACTCGGGCGTCATCATCGGCGACAACTCGGTGATGATCGTCGAGGCGCAGGCCACCCCGCGCCTTGCCAACAAGGTGATCGAGTGCGTGCGCTCGGTGACCGACAAGCCGATCACCCATCTTGTGATGACGCACTATCATGCCGTCCGCGTGCTGGGGGCCTCGGCCTTCAATGCGCCGCAGGTCATCATGTCGGAAAAGGCCCGGTCGATGGTCGTCGAGCGCGGGCAGGAAGACTGGGACAGCGAATTCGCGCGCTTCCCCCGCCTGTTCCAAGGCCACGAAGAAATCCCCGGCCTGACGTGGCCCACCACCACCTTCAACGGGCGCATGAGCGTGTATCTCGGCAACCGCCGCGTCGACATCATGCAGTTGGGCCGCGCCCATACCGCGGGTGACGCGGTGGTCTATGTGCCCGACCAGAACGTCATGTTCACTGGCGATATCGTGGAATACAAATCCGCCTGCTACTGCGGCGACGGCCATTTCCACGACTGGCCCGACACCATCGAGAACATCCGCGCATGGGAACTGGACGCGATCGCGCCGGGCCGGGGCGATGCGCTGATCGGCCCGGACATGGTCAACGCCGCACTCGATTCCACCACCGATTTCGTCAAGTCGACCTACGCCCCGGTGGCCAAGGTCGCGCTGCGTGGCGGATCGCTGAAAGAGGCATGGGACGCCGTGCGCGCCGAGTGCGATCCGAAGTTCAAGGACTACGCGATCTACGAGCACTGCCTGCCCTTCAACGTCGCCCGCGCCTATGACGAGGCCCGCGACATCGACACACCCCGCATCTGGACCGCCGAGCGCGACGCCGAGATGTGGGAAATGCTTCAGGGTTGAAGACAGATGGAACCCTTCCGCACGATGGCGCTGAACAACGCATGGGCCAACGCGACGCTTTACGCCGCGCTGCCCGCCCTGCCCAAGGGTGCGTTCACGGCGCCTCGGCCGGGGTTCTTTCCGTCCCTGTCGAAAACGCTGAACCACATCTACGAGGTGGATCTGTACTACATCGACGCGCTGGAAGAAGGCGGGCGGGGCCGGTCGGTCTATGACCGGACAGAGGTCACCGACCCGCACGACCTTGGCGCGCTTCAAGCCGATGCAGACCTGCGGCTGGCCCAGTACTGCGCCGCGTTGATGCCCGAGGATCTGGATCGCCGGGTACGCACCGAACGCGGCCACGATCCCAACGTGACCGAGAAGGTCGGCGCGCTGTTGCTGCACCTGTTTCAGCACCAGATCCACCACCGCGGGCAGGCGCATGTCCAGGTGCAAGAGGCCGGTATTTCACCGCCGCAGCTGGATGACTTTCACCTTGAAGACGGTCGCGTGCCCTCGGCACGGGCCTATTTCGAATGATCCGATGGTCGGCCTTCGGATCCGAAAACCCGCCCTTGGCGATCCACGCGCCCAGGTTCTGCGCTTTCTGCGGCTTGTCGCCGTGTTCTACGCCGCCGGGCACGTCTTGCCCGGCATGCTGATCTGGCTGATCGGGAGGACAGCCCATGCCCTATGATTACCAACCGTTCGAATACACCGCACCGCCCGGCCTGACGGCCCCCGAACCGCGCCACAAGGTTGTTATCGTGGGCGCCGGCCCGATTGGCGTGGCGATGGCGCTGGAACTGGCCAACCACGGCATCCCGTCCGTCGTGCTGGATGACAACAACGTGGTGTCGGTGGGCAGCCGCGCGATCTGCTGGTCCAAGCGCAGCCTCGAAATCCTCGACCGGCTGGGCGTTGGGGAAAAGTCGGTGGAAAAGGGTGTCACATGGAAGGTCGGCCGGACCTTTCACCGCGACGCAGAGGTGTTCAACTTCGACCTGCTGCCCGAAGCGGGTCACAAGATGCCGGCATTCGTGAACCTTCAGCAATATTATGTCGAAGAGTATCTTGTGCAGGCCGCGCTGGCCAATCCGCTGGTGGATCTTCGGTTCAAGAACAAGGTGGTGACGGTCCATCAGGACGCCGACGAAGCCCGTGTGGATATCGAGACGCCGGACGGTCTGTATTCGCTGTCGTGCGCGTACCTGATCGCCTGCGACGGCGCCCGGTCCCCGGTGCGCCACATGATGGGGTTGGAATTCGACGGAGAGCTGTTCGAAGAACGGTTCCTGATCGCCGACATCGAAATGACGGCCGACACGCCGTCGGAACGCTGGTTCTGGTTCGAACCCACCTTCCATCCCGGCCAGTCCGCTCTGCTGCACAAGCAGCCCGACAACATCTATCGGATCGACCTTCAGCTTGGCTGGGACACCGACCCCGAGGAAGAGAAGACGCCGGAAAAGGTCATCCCCCGGATCGAAAAGGTCGTGGGTCATTCCGATTTCCGGCTGGACTGGGTCAGCGTCTACACCTTCCAGTGCCGCCGGCTTCAAAGCTTCGTCCATGACCGGGTGCTGTTCGTGGGCGATAGCGCGCATGTCGTGTCGCCCTTCGGCGCGCGAGGCGGAAATGGCGGGTTGCAGGACGTCGACAACCTTGGCTGGAAGCTGGCCGCCGTGCTGAACGGACAGGCGGAAACGTCCCTGTTAGAGACTTATGATGCCGAACGCACCTACGGGTCGGACGAGAACATCCGCAACTCGACCCGGTCCACACGGTTCATGACGCCTGCCGACGGCGCCGAGCGGCTGTTCCGCGATCAGGTTCTGGCGCTGGCGTCCAAAGCGCCGTTCGCGCGGGGCTGGGTGAACTCTGGCCGGTTGTCGGTGCCCTGCGTGTACCCCGATTGCGGGCCCGACGCGCCGGGGCTTCCTGCCGTGTCACGCCCGGGCGCGGTGGCGCCGGATGCGCCGCTGGACAACGGCTGGCTGCTAAGCGCACTTGGCGGCAAGGTCACGGTGCTGGCGCTTGGCTGCGAGGCACCGGACGTGCCGGGGGCCGAGACGCTATCGGTGCCGCTGACCGACACGATCCGGGCGCGGTATCTTGGGGACGCCGGACAGGCCGTGTACCTTATTCGGCCCGACCAAGTGGTCGCCGCGCGTTGGAAAACGCCGGATGCAGGCACGATTGCTGCCGCGATAGAGACGATTTGGAGGGGGAAATGACAGCCTTGATTGACACGCCGAACCTGGCGGATCACGACGGGTTCTACGAAGAGCTTCTGGCGGCGCACAAGGGTCTGGTCGAGGCGGACAGCCACGCGCTGAACGCGCAGTTGGTGCTGATCCTTGCCAATCATATCGGTGACCGGCGGGTTCTAAGCGAGGCGATTGCGCTGGCAAAGCGCTAGGAGACTTCGCGCGCCTTACAAAATGAAAGGGCCCGGCGCTTTCGCACCGGGCCCGTTTCGTTTCGGGGTCAGGCCGCTATCAGGCCATCCACCAGCGTTCCGCAACACGGCCGTTGTCGACCTTGTAGACGTTGCCGATGGTGCCCGAGTTGGCGATCTTCGACGACTTGGCGCCCACGAAGTTGGCGAACATCGGGATCATTGCGCCGCCCTCGTCGTGCACGATCTGCTGCATCTCGTGGTAGATGTCGCGGCGCTTGTCGCTGTCGAACTCGACACGGCCCATCACCAGCAGTTCCATGAACCGCTCGTTTTCGAAGTGGGTGTCGTTCCACGGCACACCGGTCGCGTAGGCGGACGAGAACATCAGGTCCTCGGTCGCGCGACCGGCCCAATAGCAGGCGCTCCACGGCTTCTTCAGCCAGACGTTAGACCAGTAGCCGTCCGCCGGTTCCTGCACGAGGTTGATGTTGATGCCCGCGGCCTGCGCCGACGCTTGCATCAGCTGGGCGGCGTCGGTCGCGCCGGTGAAGGCGGCGTTCGACACGCTCAGATCCACGGAAAGCCCGTCAAGGCCAGCTTCCTTGAGGTAGAACTTGGCCTTGTCCGGATCGTAGGAGTGCTGCTCCATATCGGCGAAATAGTACTGGTTCGCCGGACCGATCGGGCTGTCGTTGCCGACGCTACCGTGACCAAGAAGGATCTTGTCGACCATTTCCTGACGGTTGACGATGTGCTTCAGCGCCATGCGGACGTTGTTATCGTCGAACGGGGCGACGTCGGTCAGCATCGGGAAGGTGAACTGCTGGTTACCCGTGACCTCGAAGATGTCGGTCATCGGGTTCGCTTCAAGCAGCGTTTCCGTCTTGAAGTCGATGTCGGTGATCACGTCGACCTGACCGGTCAGCAGGGCGTTCATCCGTGCCGTGATGTCGTTGATCGCGATGATCTCGACCGAGTCGAACCAGCCTTCCTTGCCGTCCTTGTAGTGGCTGTCGACGCGGGTGCCGACAAAGCGCACGCCCGGATCGAAGCTTTCCACTTGGTACAGACCGGTGCCGATGCCCTTCGAGATGGCCTCGTCGATCTGGCCCGCCGGGTAGATCAGCAGGTGATAGTCGGCCAGCAGGTACGGGAAGTCGGCGTTGCCGTCCGACAGGATGAACTGCACCTGATGGTCGGTGACCTTCTTCATCTCGGCGATGGCTTCGACGATCGGCTTGGCGGCCGATTTCACGCCTTCGCCAAGGTGCATCTGCAGCGATTCGATCACGTCGTCCGCGCCGAAGGGCTTGCCGTTGTGGAAGGTCACGCCCTGACGCAGGTTGAAGGTCCAGGTCTTCGCATCGGACGAGGTTTCCCAGCTTTCAGCCAGTTCGCCCTCAAGCGAGCCATCCGCGGCGACCACGGTCAGCGAGTCGAACACGGCGCCCTGTGCGGCCGAGATCATGAAGATGTCGGAATGCGTGCGGCTGTCCCAGCTGTCCGAGGTGTTGGCCCCGTTCAGGCCCATCCGCAGGCGTCCGCCCCGGCTGGCCTGTGCCTTCAGCGGCAGGCCCGTCGCGGCGAGGACACCGGCAGCAGCACCAGTCCGCAGAAGTCCGCGTCTCGTGAAACGTGTCATGTTGAAACTCCCTCTCTGTTTTTGCCTCGCGCCGCATGGCCGATTGATCGGCCCCTTAGTGGCGCGACTTTGTTACATCTTGTCGACAGCCGCATCGCCGATGTTCTCGACGCCGCGCTCTGCCAGCAGGTTCGTCAGCCAATCCGGGTCCATCTCGGGCACCGAGCTTAGCAGCAGATCGGTGTAGGGATGGTGCGGCGGCTTGAACATGTCGTCCTTGGGTCCGTGTTCTACCACGTAGCCGTCCTTCATCACCACCACTTCGTCCGCGATACCTTTCACGGTGGCGAGATCGTGGGTGATGAACATGTAGCTTAGTCCCAGTTCATCCTGCAGCCGCGCCAGCAGTTTCAGGATGCCTTCCGCGACCAACTGGTCCAGCGCGCTGGTGACCTCGTCGCAGATGATAAACTCTGGTTCCGCCGCCAGCGCGCGGGCGATGCCGATACGCTGTTTCTGGCCACCCGACAGTTCGGACGGCAGGCGGTGGATGTACTGATCGGGCTCTAGCTCGATCTCGTTCAGCAGTTCGCGCACGCGCTCGCGCTTCTTGCGGCCCTTGAGACCCATGTAGAACTCGACCGGGCGGCCGATGATCTCGCCGATAGGCTTGCGCGGGTTCAGCGCGGTATCCGCCATCTGGTAGATCATCTGCGCCTGACGCAGCTGGTTGCGGTCGCGCTTGCGATAATCGGCGGGCAGCGGTTCACCCCGGTATTCGATCACGCCGTCGGTCTGCGGCAGCAGGCCCGTGATCACCCGCGCGGTCGTCGACTTGCCGGACCCGGATTCCCCCACAACGGCCACCGTGCGGCCCGCGTGGATGTCGAAGCTGACGTCGTGCAGGACCGGCATCTTGCCATAGGCGGCGGTGATGTTCTGCACCGAGATCACAGGGGTCGCGTCCACCGCCGGCGCCGGCTTGGCGGGGCGCTGAAAGCTGCGCACGGCCCACAGGCTTTTGGTGTAATCCTCTTTCGGCGAACTGAGCATCTCGCGCGTTTCGGCTGTCTCGACCTCGTCGCCCTTCAGCAGAACCTTGATGCGATCCGCCATCTGCGCCACGACCGCAAGATCGTGGGTAATGTAGATCGCCGCGGTGTCGAACTGTTCCACGATGTCGCGGATCGAGGCCAGAACCTCGATCTGGGTGGTAACGTCCAGCGCGGTCGTCGGCTCGTCGAAGATGATCAGGTCGGGACGGCAGGACATCGCCATCGCCGTCATCGCGCGCTGCAACTGTCCGCCGGACACCTGGTGCGGGTAACGGAACCCGATCTCGTCCGGGTTCGGCAGGCGCAGGCGGCGGTACAGCTCGATCCCGTCGGCGGTCGCCTCGGCCTTGGAGGATACGTTGTGCTGCACCGGCGCTTCGGTGTGCTGGTCGATCAGCTTGTGCGCCGGGTTGAAGCTGGCGGCGGCGGACTGCGCGACATAGGCGATGCGCTTGCCCAGAAGCGCGCGCTTCTTCGCGGCAGAGGCGGTGGTCAGCTCGACGCCGTCGAATTTGACCGAGCCCTTCGAAATACGCACGCCGTCGCGGGTATAGCCCATGCTGGCAAGACCCAGCGTCGACTTGCCCGCGCCGGATTCACCGATCAGGCCCAGAACCTCGCCCTTGCGCAGGGTCAGGTCCACGCCGTTGATGATCGGGTTCCACTCTTCGTCCGAGCGGCCCTCGATCCACAGGTCGCGGATCTCGACAAGGGTGTCTCTGGAGTCGTTCATTCCTTCAGCCCCGACGATCTTTGCAGCATCCAGTCGACAACGAAGTTCACCGCCACGGTCAGCAGGGCGATCGCACTCGCCGCCATAAGCGGCAGGGCGGCGGCCAACGGCGAGAAGGCGGCAAAGTTGATGAACTGCGCAAGGTCACGCACCATCGTGCCCCAGTCGGCCAGCGGCGGCTGGATGCCCACGCCAAGGAACGACAGGGACGCGATCGTCAGGAACACGAAGCAGAACCGCAGCCCGAATTCGGCCAGCAGCGGCGCATAGGCGTTGGGCAGGATCTCGCGGAAGATCAGGTATCCTAGACCCTCGCCGCGCAGCTTCGCCGCCTCGATATAGTCCATGACAACGATGTTGATGCCCACCGCGCGGGCCAGACGGAACACGCGGGTGGAATCGATGACCGCGATGATGATGATCATGTAGAAGGTCAGCTGCCAGCTTTGCGTCCCGGCCCACGCGCTGGCGATGGTCATCAGCAGCAGGGCGAAGATCAGCGACGGAATGGCCATCAGCACGTCGACGGCCCGCGACACAAGCTGGTCCAGCCAGCCGCCCAGCGTCGCGGCAAGAAAGCCCAGCGTCCCGCCAAGCAGGAACGCAAGACACGTCGTCGCGAAGGCGATGCCGACCGTGTTTTGCGCGCCGTAGATCAGGCGGGACAGCAGGTCGCGCCCGATCTGGTCGGTGCCCAGCGGATGCGCCGGGTCTGTGCCGGGAAGCGCGTTCGCGGCGGCGAAGACCTGTTCCTGTCCGTAGGGCGCGATGAACTGCGCGAAGATCGCAAGAATGGCGTAGACGATGATCGTCAGGATGCCGAAGCTAGCCGTCAGGGGCATGGACCGGAACAGCTTGCGCGTGCCCGAGGTCCCGACAAGGCGCCCCGCCGCGCGGAACAGCCACGCCACGATGGCGGCGACGATCAGGAACTCGACCGCGAAGACGAAGAAGAAGTACGGGGCGGCCGCGGTCTCGTCCATGATGAACCGCGCCATGACGAAGGTGTAGACCGCCCACGCCAGAAGGGCGGCACCCAGCACGAAGCCGAAGGCCACGCCATAGCTCATATCCCTGAAATAGGGACGGTTATTGGTCACGGCCTGCCCGGCAAGGCGGAACACGAACGCACCCGCAGCGATCGCGACCAGCGCGACGACAATCCAGATCCAGACGCTCATTTCGGATGCCTCAAGCGCGGGTTCGAGATGATCGAGAGCACATCCGCCAACAGGTTAAGAAGGATGTAGGCCCCCGCGAAGATCAGGCAGCACGCCTGCACCACCGGAATGTCACGGATCTTCACGCTGTCCACGAACAGCTGGCCGATGCCCGGGTAGACGAAGACGACCTCGACCACGACGACGCCGGTGATCAGGTACGCAAGGTTCAGGGCGATCACGTTGATGATTGGCGCCAGCGCATTCGGAAGCGCGTGCTTCACAATCACCCGCATCGGCGACAGACCTTTCAGCCGCGCCATCTCGATATAGGGCGACGCAAGCAGGTTGATGATCGCCGCGCGCGTCATCCGCATCATCTGCGCGGTCACCATCAGGGTCAGCGTCAGCGCGGGCAGCAGCGTCCGCGTCAGCCGCTCGCTGAACGCCATGTCGGCATAGATGTTCGACAGCGACGGCAGGACCGGGTTCAGCACCGCAAGGAACAGGATCAGCACGTAGGCCAGGAAGAACTCGGGGCTGGACACCGCGCTGAGCGCGCCGACGTTCGCGACCTTGTCGAAGGCCGAGTTGCGGAACAGCGCCGCAAGGATACCCAGTGTCAAAGACAGCGGCACCGCAATCACCGCGGTCACGCAGGCAAGAAACATGGTGTTCTGGAACCGGGGCGCGATCTGCTGAAGAACCGTCACCGGCCCGGACCCGCTTTCGGCGCTGGTGCCGACGAAGCTGGCGAAGTTGGCCTGCGCGAAGCTGATGCCGAGATTGCCGGTCACCATGTCGCCAAGCCATGTGAAGTATCGGGTGATGGCGGGCTGATCGAGACCAAGGTCCCTTCGGATGGCTTCGACCGCCTCGGGGGTGGCCGATTGGCCAAGGATAGCCTGGGCAAAGTCACCGGGCAGGGAATTGACCGCGACGAAGATCACGATCGAGACCACCAGAAGCGTAAGCAGACCCAGAAACAGCCGTTGAATTACAATCTTCAGAACGGGGTGCAAAACGCCCTGTGTCCTTATTCTGTTTTTGTTGACTGGCAGGTTAACAAAAAGGGGGCTTATGTAAACCCTTGCGTTACCGCGAACATCAGGCCGCGGTTTCGCGGATACCGGGATCGCGCCGCAGGCGGTCCATGATCGACACAAGCTCGGCACTGATGCCCGGTTCGGACAGCGCGTGGCCCGCGTGACCGATCATCCGGATCTCGGACCCCGGCCACGCCTTGTGCAGCGCATAGGCAGAGTACGGCGGACAGATCATGTCGTACCGACCCTGCACGATGAATCCCGGAATACCGTCAAGCCGACCCACGTTGTTCAGGATCTGGCCATCCTGTTCAAGGAAGCCCGCGTTGGTGAAATAGTGGTTTTCCAGCCGGGCGAAGGCGCGGGCGTAATCCGCGGGGCTGTCGCCGCCCATACCGCCGCTGTCGATCGACGCCAGCGCGTTTTCCCACGATGTCCACGTCCGCGCGAACCGGGTTTCTTCGGCAAGGTCGCCGCCGAACAGACGCCGGTGATACGCCGCGATCAGGTCGTCACGCTCTTCCGGCGGCACAAGGCCCGCGAACCTGTCCCACAGTTCGGGGAAGAACTTGCCGGCGCCGCCGCCGTAGAACCATGACAGTTCGGCTTGGGTCATCAGGAAGACCCCGCGCAGCACCAGCGCGCTGGCGCGTTCGGGATGGGTTTCCGAATAGATCAGCGACAGCGTCGCGCCCCACGAGCCGCCGAAGACGATCCAGCGTTCGATGCCCAGCGCCTCGCGGATCGCTTCGATGTCGCGGACAAGGTGCCATGTCGTGTTATCCTCGACCGAGGCATGGGGCCGCGACCGGCCACAGCCGCGCTGGTCGAACAGGATCACACGATAGGTTTCGGGATCGAAGTAGCGCCGCATCGCCGGGCTGCACCCGCCGCCGGGCCCGCCGTGCAGCACGATCACCGGAACGCCGGACGGGTTGCCGCACTGTTCCACGTAGATCTTGTGCCCCTCACCGACTTCCATCATGCGCTGATCGAAGGGATCGAGGGGCGGGTACAAATGTTGGTTACCCTTTCGCTGGGTCGCGACCTTGTCCATACGTCTCCTATATAGTTTGGAAAACGGCCCTGCCATAAGGCAATTTCGTGAAATCCGAGGTTAAGACCATGAGTACCGCAACGTCGACAGTCGATCCGAGCGAAGTCGCCAAGTTCGAGGCGATGGCCGCCGAGTGGTGGGACACGCAGGGCAAGTTCAAGCCGCTGCACATGATGAACCCCTGTCGACTGGGATATATCACCTCGCAGATCGCGGCCGAATTCGGCCGGGACCTGTCCGCGAAGGCCCCGTTCGAGGGGCTGCGCATCCTTGATATCGGCTGCGGCGGCGGGCTGCTGTCGGAACCGATGGCGCGGCTGGGCGCGGATGTGGTCGGCGCGGACGCCGCCGAACGCAACATCCCCGTCGCCCGCATTCACGCGGAACAGTCGGGGCTGGATATCGACTATCGCCACACCACCGCCGAAGCTCTGGCCGACGCCGGAGAGCAGTTCGACGCCGTGCTGAATATGGAAGTGGTGGAACATGTCGCCGACCCGCTGTCCTATCTGACGGCGTGCCGCACGCTGCTAAAGCCTGGCGGGCTGATGGTCTGTTCGACGATCAACCGGAACCCGAAAAGCTATATGATGGCGATCATCGGGGCGGAACACATCATGCGCTGGCTGCCGAAGGGCACCCATGATTGGAGCAAGTTCATCACCCCGGACGAGCTGTTCGACCTGCTGCGCGGTGCCGGGTTGGACCCGGTCGATCGCAAAGGGTTCGTGTTCAACCCGCTGGGCTGGTCTTGGTCGATCTCGGACAAGGACCTGTCGGTGAACTACGTCACCGCCAGCGTCAAACCCGCCGGGGACTAAAGCGCCTTAATCCTCTTCATCCAGCCGCAGCCGGATCGCCCGAAGGACGGGAAGCGCCGCGCGCACCTTGTCGGACCCGATATCCTCGACCATGCCCGACACGGCGTCGGCGATCACCTGAAACGCCTCGTCGCAGGCCCGGCGTCCGGCGGGGCTGATCGCGACGAACTTGCGCCGCGCGTCGTCCCAGTCGGGACGGATGTGAACATAGCCCGCCCACGCCAGCTTGTTCACCGTGTTCGTCATCGCCCCGCGGGTGACGTGAAACACGCGGGCCAGCTGGCCGGGCGTCTTTTCCTCGCGGGATTTCGACAGGTGGTTCAGCACCGAAAAGTGGCTAAGCTCCATCCCCTTCGGCAGCACGCGCGCCAGTTTCACCCGTGCCATCTGGTCGGCCATGAAGATCTCGCTGAACAGCGCGACCGATAGGTTATCCTGTGCGTTGTCGTTCATGCCGGTGGCCCGAAGTCACGGTCGTGCTGCAGCGACGGCACCTTGCCCCGCGCGTCATCGACCTGCGCAAGGTCGACATCGACATAGCCGATGCCCGGCCCGTCGCCGCCATCGTACAGAACTTCGCCCCACGGGGACACCGCCAGCGAATGGCCCCAAGTCCGCCGCGCCTTACCTTCGGTCGCCGGGTGGCTGCCGCACTGCGCCGCCGCCAGAACGTAGGCGCCGCATTCGATGGCCCGCGCGCGCAGCAGGCTTTCCCAGTGCGCCGCGCCGGTCACCGGTGAAAACGCCGACGGCGCCAGCAGGATCTGCGCCCCGGCCTGCGAAAGCTGCCGGTACAGAGACGGAAATCGCATGTCGTAGCACACCGTCAGGCCGATTGCGCCGATGTCGGTCCGAGCCAGCACCGCCCGGTCGCCGGGGCGATAGCCCGCGGATTCGCGATAGCTTTCGGTGTCAGAGATCACCACGTCGAACATGTGGATCTTGTCATACCACGCTGCGATGCGTCCGTCCGGTGCGATCAGGAAGGACCTGTTGGCAAACCGCCCGTCCGGGTCGTCGGTCTTCAGCGCAAGCGAGCCGATGTTCAGCCAGACGCCAAGCTCTGCCGCAAGGTCGCGCAGCGCGGCCAGCGTCGCGTCGTCGTCCTGCCGCTGCAACACGGCCTGCTGCCGCGCGCGGCTGGCAGAGACGCAATTGGTCACCTCGGGGGTCAGCACCAGCGCGGCACCCTCGGACGCGGCCGTACGCACATCCTTCAATGTCGAAACAAGATTGGCCCCGGGATCGTCCGAGGCCGTCATCTGGATCAGCGCGACACGCACTAGCCTTTCAGCAGCGGATCAAGCTTGCCCGCCCGGTCCAGTGCCATCAGGTCGTCGCAACCGCCAACATGGATGTCGCCCACGAAAATCTGCGGCACGGTGTAGCCGCCGTTCGCACGCTTCATCATCTGCTGCCGCTTGTCGGAATCGCCGGAAACGTCAATCTCGGTGAAATCGACGCCCTTCGTGCTGAGAAGACGCTTGGCCATCATGCAGAAACCGCATGTGGGTGTGGTGTAAATCTCGACAGTCTGCATGGATCCCGTTTCCTGCTTTGGGGCGACTATAGGGATCTAGGCATCCTTCGCAACGCGTGCCAGTGCCAAGACACAGACCGATTGTGCACCTGCGGCAAATGACGCCTCTGTCGCTGCGGAAAGCGTCGCGCCAGAGGTCAGGACATCGTCGATCAGCAGGATCGGGCGGCCCGCCAGCCGGTGTTCAGCGGTCGGCGCGGGCTGGATCGCGCCGGACAGGTTGCTGAACCGGGCCTCGACGCTCATCCCGTCCTGAACCCGCGTTCCGCGCACCCGGCGCAGCAGACCGGGCAGATAGGCGTGGCGCGTCCGCGAGGCGACCGCCTGCGCCAGCATGGCCGCTTGGTTATAGCGCCGTTTCACCAGCCGGGTGTAATGCGCGGGCACCGGGACGATGACCGCGTCCGGCAAAAGGCAGGGGCCTGCGACCGCCTCAAGCCACCGGCTTGCCGGACGGACAAGGTCCAGCCGGTCACCATGCTTCAACGCCAGAACCAACCGGCGCCCGTTGTCGCGATACACCAACGCCGACCGCCCCCGCAGCCACGGGCGTTCGATCCGCATGCAGTCGTCGCACGTCACCACCGACCCGTCGGACTCTCCCGGTAGCGGCACGCCGCACAGGTCGCAGACCAGCCCGGTGATGAACGGCGTTTCCCGCCAGCAGGCGCCGCACAGGTTGAACGCATCCTCGACCAGCGCCCCGCAGCTGACACACTGCGGCGGATAGGCAAGACGAAGAAGGCTTTGCATTCCCACGGCACACTCCTAGATAAGCGGCCTGATCCGGGGGACCCGCATGACCACCGACCTGACCGACCGATCCGCACTGATCCGTTCCCGCGAAAGGGCCGCCGCGGGCGATCCCGCGCTGTTCCTGCAGCAGGACGCGGCCGACGACATTCAGGAAAGGCTGGAACTGGTTAACAGGACGTTTACGTCACCTGCCGTCGTCACCCCGTGGCCCGATCTTTGGGGCGCGCGCCTGCCCGGGGCGAAGGTGATCGCGGACGAAGAGGTGCTGGCGCTGGACGAAGGCGCGCATGACCTCGTGATCCATTCCCTGTCGCTGCATTGGGCGAACGACCCGGTGGGCCAACTGGTTCAGGCCCGCCGCGCCCTGAAACCCGACGGCCTGTTCCTTGGCGCCCTGTTCGGTGGCCGCACCCTGCACGAGTTGCGCGCCGCGCTGGCCGAGGCAGAAGCATCCGTCAGCGGCGGGCTGTCACCGCGCGTCCTTCCGATGGGAGAGATCCGCGACGTCGGCGCGCTGATGCAGCGCGCGGGTTTCGCGCTTCCGGTGGCGGACAACCTTGCCCGCAGCGTGACCTATGCCGATCCGCTGCGCCTGATGCTGGACCTGCGCGCGATGGGCGAAGCGAACGTGATGCAGGCCCGGGCAAAAGGCTTTACCCGGCGCGCGGTGCTGTTGGACGCCGCCCGGCGCTATGCCGAGGCCTACACGACGCCGGACGGCCGCGTTTCCGCAACGTTCGAGACGATATTTCTGACCGGCTGGGCCCCCGACGCAAGCCAGCCGCAGCCGCTGCGCCCCGGCTCTGCCGCGCACCGGTTGGCCGACGCGCTGGACACGGCCGAGGTTCCGCTGGACGATCCTGCGACGCCTCGGCGCAATTGACCTCACGGCTCCCGTCTCTATCTGCCGGGGGAAAGAACAAGGGAAACGGGACGATGAAAGACGACACCTTCGGCGCGGTGCGCCCCGAACACGCGCCCACGGACCACCCCGCGATTGTGCCCGAGAAGGTGGGTGTCCTGCTGGCGAACCTCGGCACGCCGGATGGCTACGACTATTGGTCGATGCGGCGCTACCTGAACGAGTTCCTGTCGGACCAGCGCGTCATCGACTATCCCAAGTGGAAATGGCAGCCGATCCTGCAAACGGTCGTGCTGGGCAAGCGGCCTTTCACCTCGGGCGCGGCGTACAAGACGATCTGGAACGAGGACGCGGGCGAAAGCCCCTTGATGACGATCACCAAGCAGCAGGCCGCCGGGATCACCGCCGAGATGAAGGCACGGTTCGGCGACAACGTCGTGGTCGATTACTGCATGCGCTACGGCAACCCGTCGACGGAATCGCGTCTGCAGGCGCTGCTGGACAAAGGCTGCCGCCGCATCCTGTTCTTCCCGCTGTACCCGCAATACGCAGGCGCCACGACGGCCACCGCGAACGATCAGTTCTTCCGCGCGCTGATGAAGCAGAAATGGCAGCCCGCCTCGCGGACGGTGCCGCCTTATTTCGACCGCCCCGACTATATCGAGGCGCTGGCCAGTTCAGTCACGCGTGCCTATGCCGCGCTGGATCATGAACCCGACGTGCTGGTGGCGTCCTATCACGGTCTGCCGAAGCGCTATCTGACCGAGGAAGGCGACCCCTACCATTGCCAGTGCCAGAAGACGACGCGGCTGCTGCGCGAGAAACTCGGCTGGGACAAGGCCAAGGCGATCACCACGTTCCAGTCGCGGTTCGGGCCCGAGGAATGGCTTCAGCCCTACACGGTGGAAGAGGTCGCGCGGCTGGCAGAATCCGGCAAGAAGCGCATCGCGGTGATCGCGCCCGCTTTCTCGGCGGATTGCATCGAAACGCTGGAAGAGATCAACGAAGAGATCCGGGAAAGCTTCGAGCACGCCGGTGGCGAAAGCTTTGCCTACATTCCGTGTCTAAACGACGACGCGGCGCATATCGCGGCGCTGTCGAACGCCATCGCCGAGAACCTTGGCGGTTGGGTCGGCTGAGAAATGTAAAAAGGCGGTGGAGAACCACCGCCTTTTACTTAAACCGTTCGGTTTGAACCGAAATCAGTTCGAAGCCGCGGCAGCGATGACAAGCAGAGCCATCAGCGGAACCAGCAGGCCGGCGTTCGAGGACGAAGCAGCTTCCTCGACGACGATTTCGGGCTCGACAACAACGACTTCGCCGTAGGAACCGGCGGAAGCGGTCGACGCAGCGGCTGCGAAGGCAGCGGCGAGTGCGACTTTTTTCATTTCACAATCCTCCAGGATTTTGGATCTGGCTACGATATGGATACACGTGGAACGTATACTGTACCCCGCATTTCCGTCTAAGCACCAATGGTTAAGCAAGGCAAACCCATAGCGCCGCGCCGTCATCCGAAGCCGTGTCGTATCGTCAAATAAGCAACACTTGGGAGCCGACTTTGGCCAAGCCGAACAGCTCTTCGATGTGCTCGTTGTAAAGGCCGATGCAGCCGTTGGAGGATTTCCGACCGATCTTGCGCGTGTCGTGGGTGCCATGAATTCGGTAATATGTCCACGACAGATACAGCGCGAACGGACCCAGCGGATTGTCCGGGGCGCCGCCTTCCACAACCGCGGGCCATTCCGGGTTGCGCTTGCGCATGTTGGGCGTCGGGCGCCACGTCGGTTTAACCACCTTCTGCACCACGCTGGTGCGGCCAAGGCGGGTCAGCTCGTCGCTCAGCGGGACCGAGGTCGGGTACAGCTTGTAGATCGACTGGTCCTCGGACCAGTAGTGCAAGGCACGCGACTTGGTGTCGACCAGGATCGCCCCGTTGCGGGTGTTGCTGAAATAGGGACGCCAATCCAGCGACCGGAAAACGGAAATGTTCCGGCTGTTGGCGGTGCTGACGGCCGTCTCGTACTGGGTGGTGCTTTGCGCGATGGCCGGTGCGGCAAGCCCCGTAAGCGCGGCGGCGCCGGTGCCCAGAAACAGGCGACGATCGAGATTACGTTTCGAATTTGATGCCATGACGCATCTCCAATTCATCTATGTTGCTGCGGCCGCATCATATGGCTACAAAGCCGCAATCGCAATTCTAACGAGCGTAAGCACGCCCTTATGCGGAGGTTCGATTTGATCACTCCGCACCGGCGAGCTAGTTGGTCCGTGTGTCAATTCTAGGGGTGCTCACAATGATCCGTCCAATTCTTTCGCTGCTGACCTGCGTGGTGCTGCTGGCTGCCTGTGGCGGCCCGGCCATACAAACAAACGCCAATGGCGAGAGAATCTACAGTCTGTCGAACGGCAACCAGGGGCCTGTGCAGCTTCGGATGCTCGATTCGGTCAACGCCCTTCGCAGCGCCAACGGCCTGCGTCCGCTGCAGCTGGATTCGTCTCTGAACGCCGCTGCGCTTACACATTCGCGTGATATGTCGCGCCAGGGTCGGCCGTGGCACTTCGGCGCCGACGGCTCGTCCCCGGTCGAGCGCGTTGTCGACGCCGGCTATACCAAGCGGATGCTGGGCGAGAACATCTCGGAGACCTACGAGACCGAGACGGAAACGCTGGCCGCATGGATGCAGGATCCGCTGACGCGAGGCACCGTCATGGCCCCCGAGGGCGAGGACATGGGCTTTGCCTTCCAGCAGGATGCCAACGGCAAGATCTGGTACACGCTTGTCGTCGGTGGCGGGCCCGTTCTGTCGGTCCTGTCCCCGGCCCCGCGCGCCAACACGGCGCCGCCTGCGCCAGCACCCACGGTGCCGGTGCCGACCACAGAGGCACCCGGCGTGTAAGAAAAACGAAACCCGGCCGCATCCGCAGCCGGGTTTTTTCGTGCCGGATTTCGTCCCTGTTTCAGGGATAAATGTCGATCACCGTTCCATCGCCGACCATCGCGTAGATCTTTTCCATCTCGCGCTTCTTCACGGCGATACAGCCCGCGGTCCAGTCAAGGTTCTTGCGCTGGTCGCGGTTCACCTCGCCATGAATGAAGATGTCACCGCCGGGACTGCGCCCGTTCTTGGCGGCAAAAGCAACATCGTCGGTGTTGGGGTACGAGATCCCCAAAGACAGGTGGAACTTGCTGTTGGGGTTGCGGCGGTCGATGTAATACCGCCCCTCGGGCGTCTTGCCGTCGCCCTCGAACTGCTTGTGGCCGGCGGGCGCGAAGCCAAGGTCGATGTCATGCGTTGCCAGCACAGAGTCGTGGTGCAGCAGGTACATCTTCCGCTCGCCCTTGTAGACGACGATTCGCGTAACCTCCGGCCCGTTATAGGTCCGGAACTTTGAACAGGCGCCCAGCGCCAGCAGGATGCAAAGCGCCAGAACGACGCGGGTGTTTCTCATGAGACTGCCTCTTGGTGTTTTTTGGTTAAGATACCAAGAATCGCACACCCCGAGAATAGCGAAGTCTCAGCCCTCGCGGTCGTCCAATTTCTTTTCGATCGCCGCCAGCCGCGCCAGAACCTCGTCGCGGTAGGTCCCGGTGGCCGCTTGGTCTTCCTCGTGGTGGGCGTCCTGCATCGAGTTCACGATCAGACCGACGATCAGGTTGGCGACCGTGAAGGTGGTCACGATGATGAACGGAACGAAGAAGATCCACGCCTGCGGATAGATATCCATCACCGGGCGCACGATCCCCATCGACCAGCTTTCCAGCGTCATGATCTGGAACAGCGAATAGCCCGACCGCCCCAGCGTGCCGAACCATTCGGGAAAGGCGTCACCGAACAGCTTCGTCGACATCACCGCGCCGATGTAGAAGATCAGGCCCATCAGGAAGAACACCGAGGCCATGCCCGGAAGCGCGGTCAGAAAGCCTTCGATCACGCGACGCAGGCGCGGCACGCCGGACACCACGCGCAGAACCCGAAGGATCCGCAGCGCCCGCAGCACCGACAGCGTTTGCGCGCCCGGCACCAAAGAGATCCCGACGATCACGAAGTCGAACAGGTTCCAGCCATTGCGGAAGAAGCGCGGGCCGTGGGCGAAGATCTTCAGCACCAGTTCGACCACAAAGATCGCAAGGCAGGCGCGGTCCAGCGCCACGACCAGCCCGCCAACGCGGGACATGACCGGATCATAGGTCTCTAGCCCAAGGATGATGGCGTTGAACACGATCACCCCGGTGATGAAGTTGCGCACGTCATCCCGCGCGAGCCAACCCGCAAGCCGTTGCCGAACCGTCATGTAATCCTCTTGCCCTGTCCCTGCGTGCCCTGCCCCGTGCGCGATATGCTATCTGGCGAAGCGCGCGGCAAGCTCGACATGGGTAGACCAGCGGAACTGGTCAACGACCCGCAGCCAGTCCAGACGGTAACCGCCCGCGATCAGAACCGCCGCATCGCGCGCGAAGGTGACCGGATTGCATGACACGGCACCGATCACCGGCACGGAACTGGCGGCAATCTCTTCGGTCTGCGCCTCGGCGCCCGCGCGCGGCGGGTCGATCACGATCGCGTCATAGCTGGCCAGCTCGCTGCGCAGCAGCGGCCGACGGTACAGGTCGCGCGTTTCCGTCGTGACGCGTTTCAGGCCGGAACTGTGCCGCCACGCGGTGTCCAGCGCCTTCAGCATCTCTGCCCCGCTTTCGACGGCATGAACCTCGGCCCCTTTCGCAAGCGGCAGGGAAAAGGTGCCGCAGCCCGCGAACAGGTCGACGACCCGTTTTGCCCCGCCCACCGCGTCGCGCACGGCGGCCAGCAGCGCCGCCTCGCCGTGCCGGGTGGCCTGAAGGAAGGCGCCGGGGGGCGGAACAGTCTCTATTCCATCGAAACTCTGCGCCGGGGGACGCCGTTGCACGACGGTTTCGCTGTCCCAGCCAAGCCGGGCAAGATCATGCTGCTCTGCGAAAGCGGCAAGCTCGATCCGGAACGGACCGTCCAGTTCGCGCCCGCCCGTCACGGACACGTCCGCCCCGGCGGCGGACCATGTCACGGTCATCGACAACTCGCCCCGACGCGATGCGCCGGTCTTCGTCAGCTCTTCCAGCATCGGCAACTGCGCCGCGATCTCGGGCAGGACCAGTTGGCAGTCCGGCACCTCGACGATGGTGTCGGAGGCCCGCGCGTGGAAACCCACCATCGCGCCCTTCTTGGTGCGCCGCCCCGACAGAACCGCCCGCCGCCGCGACTGCGCCGGAGATGTCGCGACACCCAGCACCGGCGCCTCGATCCCGTGCGCGGCAAGCGCCGAAGTCACAAGCCCGGCCTTCCACTGTTCGACGAACCCGTCGGCGGCATGTTGCAGCGCACAGCCGCCGCAGGACCGGAAATGACGGCACGGCGCCTTCACCCGGTCGGCAGAGGGCGTGACGATGCGCGGCGCGGCCATGCGGTCGCCGGTTACCTCGCCCTCGACCACTTCACCAGGCAGGGTCAGCGGGACGAAAACCGCGGTTCCATCACTGCCCCGCGCGATGCCATCGCCACGGTGCCCCAGTCGTTCGATCGTCAGTGTCACTCGGCCGCCTCGGAGAATCCCATGAAGCCGCCAGATTGCCGCTTCCAGTACCGCGCGTACAGACCGTCCCGTTCCAGCAATTCGCGGTGCGTGCCGATCTCGGCGATCTCGCCCGCATCCAGCACCACGATCCGGTCCATCTGGGCGATGGTGGACAGCCGGTGCGCAATAGCCAGCACCGTCTTGCCCTTCATCACCTCGTCCAGCGCCTCTTGAATCTCGGCCTCGACCTCGCTGTCCAGCGCGCTGGTCGCCTCGTCCAGCACAAGGATCGGCGCGTCCTTCAGGATGGCGCGGGCAAGTGCGATACGCTGCCGCTGCCCGCCCGACAGCTTCACGCCGCGCTCGCCAAGATGCGCGTCATAGCCGGTGCGTCCCTTGAAATCCGTGAGTTCGAGAATGAAATCATGCGCCCGCGCCCGTTTGGCGGCGGCGATCATCTGGTCTTTCGTCGCATCGGGACGACCGTACATGATGTTGTCGCGGGCCGATCGGTTGAACATGGCGGTTTCCTGCGTGACCATCCCGATCTGTTGCCGCAGGCTTTCCTGCGTCACCTCGCGGACATCGGTGCCACCAACCCGAACCGCACCGCCCTCGGCGTCGTACAGCCGCATCAACAACGCGACCAGCGTCGATTTCCCGGCGCCCGACGCGCCCACGATGGCAAGCTTTTCGCCCTGATGGATAGTCAGGTCGATGTTTTGCACGCCACCGCTGCGCTGACCGTAAGCGAAGTTCACGTTATCGAACGAGATCACCGGCGGGCCTTCGATCGCGGCGGCGTCCGGCGCATCGGCCAGTTCGTGCGGCGGGGTCAGGGTGTTCATCCCGTCCTCGATCTCGCCGACATGGGCGTACATCATCAGCATCGCGTTGCTGATCCACCCCGTCATTTGCGCAAGCCGGATCGACACCGCGCCCGTCGCGGTGATGTCGCCCGCAGTCGCCGCGCCGTTCGACCACAAGACCAGCGTCACCCCGACCAGCAGCACGGGCAGACAGCCCGACAACGTCATCAGCATCAGCCGGAAGCTGGCCGTGACGGTGCCAAAGCCGAAGGCGGCCAGCCGGAACCGCCGCATCTCTTCCAGCGCGGCGCGATCCTCGTGCGACTGGTGGGCGAACAGCTTCACCGTCTTGATGTTGGTGATCGTATCCACAACCTGCCCGGACACCATCGCACGGGCAGCCGCGCGCGCCCGGGATCGTTCACGAATGCGCGGCAGGAAATAGCGGATAAGCCCGGCATAGGCACACATCCACACCGCCAGAAGCAGCGCCAGTTCCCAGCCGATGAACAGCATCAGCACGATGGACCCCACAACCGAGGCAAGGCCGAAGACCACCGCGCCCAGCATGTCGGTCACTACGTCGGTCACCGCACGCGCGGTCTGCATCTGCTTCTGCGCAATCCGCCCGGCAAAGTCGTTGTCGAAGAACGTCACCGACTGACCCAGCGTGTAGCGGTGCAGCCGCGACAGCACGAGGTTGTTGATGTTGGGCCCGATGGACAGCGACGCCAGCGCCGAGTTCGCGCCGAACACCAGCGGGCGCAGCACGACGAAGAAACAGGCCGCGCCGATCAGCATCCACAGGTTGGTGCCGAAGAAACCATCCGGCGATCCGCCGACGGCCGCGTCCACCACCGCGCCAAGGATAACCGCGGTCATGACCTCAAGCGTGCCCGAGGTGACAGACACAAGCGCGGCCAGCCCGATGGCTTTCCACGCGCCGTCCAGAAGCCAGCCCATGAACGCCATCAGCGTGCGTGGCGGCGCGCCGCGGGCGTCACGCTCGGCGTCGATCAGCCCCGCAAACCACCCAAGTATCGCCTGCCTGTTCATTCGGCCGCCTGTTCCGTTCCGATGAACCCGCCCGATTGCCGGTCCCAGAAGTTGGCATATAGGCCCTTCGCTGCCAAAAGCTCGGTATGGGTGCCGTCCTCGACGATACGGCCGTTGTCCAGAACAAGGATGCGATCCAATTGGGCGATGGTGGACAGACGGTGGGCGATTGCGATCACGGTCTTGCCCTCCATCATCCCGTACAGCGTCTGCTGGATCGCGGCTTCGACCTCGCTGTCCAGCGCGGACGTGGCTTCGTCCAGCACAAGGATAGGCGCGTCCTTCAGGATCACCCGCGCAAGCGCGATCCGCTGGCGCTGGCCACCCGACAGCTTCACGCCCCGTTCGCCGACATGCACGTCATAGCCCTGCCGCCCATCCGGATCGACAAGGTCACCGATGAAACCGTCCGCCTCGGCCCGCCGCGCCGCCTCGATCATCTGGGCTTCGGTCGCATCTGGGCGGCCGTACAGGATGTTCTCGCGGATCGACCGGTGCAGCAGCGAACTGTCCTGCTGGACCATGCCGATCTCTGTCCGAAGACTTTCCTGCGTCACGGTGGTCACGTCGTGGCCGTCGATGGTGATCTTGCCGTTCTCGGGGTCATAGAACCGCAGCAGAAGCTTCACCAAGGTCGACTTGCCGGCGCCAGAACGCCCAATCAGGCCGATCTTCTCGCCCGGCTTCACGGTCAGCGACACCCGATCCAGCCCGCCGGCACCCCGGCCATAGTGGTGCGACACGCCGTCGAACCGGATTTCTCCGGCATCGACCGTCAGCACCTTGGCGTCATCGGCATCGGTCAGCGTGATCGGCTGGGCAATCGTCTCCATGCCTTCCGCGACCACGCCGAGCGACCGGAAGAACGTGGACAGCGCCCACATGATCCAGCCGGTCATCGCGTTCAGCCGCAGGGTCAGCGCCGTTGCCGCCGCCACGATCCCCACAGACGCGGATCCGTTCATCCAAAGCACGAAGGCCCAGCCGACGACCCCCACGATCAGCAACCCGTTCAGGAACACCAAAGCGACGTCCATGATCGTGTACAGCCGCATCTCGGCGGCGAAGGTCGTCCGCGCCTCTTCGATGGCCTCTTTGGCATAGTCGAGCTCGCTGTCGTGATGCGCGAACAGCTTGACCGAATGGATGTTGCTGTAACTGTCCACGACGCGGCCCGTGACCTTGCTGCGCGCATCGGACGCGGCCTTGGACGCGGGGCCCACGCGTTTCATCGTCCACCGCACCAGCAGACCGTACAGCACGAACCAGCCAAGCAGCGGGATCACCAGCCGCACGTCCGCCCCCCACAGCAGGACAGCGGCCCCAACAAGATAGGCAAGCGCGAAGGTGATCGCGTCGAACACCTGAAAAATCGCCTCTCCGGCGGACATCGGCGTCTGCATGATCCGGTTCGCGATGCGCCCGGCAAAGTCGTTCTCGAACCAGCCGACCGACTGGCGCATCACCTGACTGTGCGCGCGCCAACGGACCAGCGTGCCAAAGTTCGGCAGGATCGCGTTGTTCAGCAGCAGCACGTCCAGCATCTGAAGCGCGGGCCGGATCAGCAGGATGAACAGCGCGGCAAGGATGAATTCCAGACCATAGCTGTCCCAGACCTGCGTCGCGTCCCCTTCGGTCAGCAGGTCGACGATGCGCCCCATGTACGAGATCAGCCCGACCTCGACGGCGGCCACCACCAAAGACATCAGGCCAGCGGCCCAGAACACGCGGCGGAACGGCTGCGCGTAGGTCAGCAGGAACGGCAGCAGCTTGCGCGGCGGCGTGTCGGTTTGCGGATAAGGACCATAGGGGTCCACGAGATTTTCGAAATAGCGGAACATGAAAACGGCCTTTGGGGGCATCGTCCGGGGACAGGCACGCAGCTATAGCCCCCGCCAGCCGCCTTGGGAACCTGCGGCGATTGCGAAGTTATCGTGACAACAGCGCCGCGCGGTCCAGCATGAACCCCGAGTCGATCCAGTCCCGTTCCAGCGCCCGCAGGCGTTTGCCGATGGCGGGCCCATGACAATCGGCCGGCAGATCTTTGGCCGAGACCGGGAATTCGGCACTGGCCCCGTCCTGCACACGCGCTGGCGTGCCGGTGGGCAAAGGCGTCTCGGTCAGGGCGGCGCGCAGCAGCAGGGCGTTCAGCGCCTCGTCCGCGCCCAGCCGATAGCCCAGCTCGCCCGGTCCCATCACCCCTGTCGCCGCGTCGCGCAGGGTCTCTAGCCGCCGGGTGTCTTTCTTCGACAGCCGCAGCAGATCGCCTTGCCCTTCCCCGCCCAATACCGCCAGCCGACGCAACCCGTCGGGCGCAACGCCAAGGCGCTGCTCGAAATCGACCAAAAGCGGCAACCACCGGGCATCGGTGCCGGGCAGCACACGCGTCAGGCATCCGGCCTGCTGCATCGCTGCCGTAGATGGCGCAGGGTCCGGTGCAGTCAGAAGCTTCAGCATCTCGGCCCCGACGCGTTCCTTCGAAAGCGTGTCTAATCCTTCGTTCAGGGACGCACAGGCGGCATATCCCTCCGCATCAAGGCCCCCCTCTGGGTCGCCGTACCACGCGTGGAACCGAAAGAACCGCAGGATGCGCAGGTAGTCCTCGCGGATGCGGGCTTCGGGGTCTTCAATGAACCGGACGCGGCGGGCCAGAAGGTCTGGCAGCCCATTCAGGGGATCGATGACAGTCCCGTCCGGTCGGGCATACAGCGCATTCATCGTCAGGTCCCGGCGCAGGGCGTCTTCTTCGATCCTGTCGGTAAAGGCGACGACCGCGCGGCGACCGTCAGTTTCAACATCGCGCCGGAAGGTGGTGACTTCGTGGGGCAGACCCTTGGACACCACGGTGATCGTCCCGTGCTCGATGCCGGTCGGGACCGCCTTCAGCCCCGCTTCGGTCACCAGGCGGATCACGTCATCGGGCACCGCATCGGTCGAGATATCCATGTCGCCAACGGGTTCGTCCAACAGAGCATTCCGCACGCAGCCGCCGACGAACAGCGCCTGATGGCCCGCTTCGGTCAGGGCGCGGCAGACGGCCTGCGTGCGCGGATCGGTGATCCAGTCGCCGGACACCCGCATCACGCCAGCCGTTCGGCCAGCACGCGCAGCATCCGCGCGGTGGCGCCCCAGATGTAATACGGCCCGTAGGGAACCACGAAGAACGACCGCGACCGGCCCTGCCAGCGCCGCGACTGGATCTGGTATCGCGTGGGATCGCAGACATGGGCGAACGGAACGCGGAACACTTCCTCGACCTCGCCCGGCTCTGGAACCTCGGTGAACTCGGCACGAACGCGGGCCAGCACCGGGGTCACGTTGAAACTTGTCACCGTTTCATGCGCGGGAAGCGTGCCCAGAACCTCGACGTTGGCGGGGTCCAGCCCGATTTCCTCGTGCGCCTCGCGCAGGGCGGCACCGACCGGGCCGTCGTCACCGGGATCGACCTTGCCGCCCGGAAACGCGATCTGCCCCGGATGATGCTTCAACGCCGAGGACCGCTTGGTCAGGATCAGTTCGGGTCCGCGTGGGGTGTCGATGACCGGAACCAGAACGCCCGCAGGACGCAGCTTGATGCCCTGCGGGCGGAATTCCGGATTCAGGTCGAAGTCCGACGATTCGCCCGCCGCACCGTCGCCCGGGTCACAGGCGGCCGCGCGCAGGCGGGCAAAGACGTCAGGTGTCGTCACCCGGCGCCTCCCCGGCCTCGAAGCCCAGCGTCTTCGGGTCGAACTCGTAATGCGCGCCGCAGAACTGGCAGTCGGCGGTCACGATCCCGTCGTCGGTGGTCATGTGACCGATGTCCTTGGCCGAATAGATCGACAGGCTTTGACGCACACGGTCGGCGGAACAGGTACAGCCGAACTTCACCGGCTGCGGGTCGAACACGCGGGGGCGTTCCTCGTGGAACAGCCGCACCAGAAGATCCGGCGTGTCGACCTGCGGGCCGATCAGCTCGAACTCCTCGACGGTGTCCAGCAGCAAGTTGGCACGGTTCCAGTTCTCTTCCTCGTCGCCATCCATGATGTCGTTGGCGTTCAGAAGACCGTCTTCGCCAGACCCACCGCCCGTGGCGTAGGGGGACGCTTCGGGCATCACCTGCAGCATCACACCGCCGGCGCGCCAACGGATACCCTGCCGGGGCTCTTGCGATTCACCGAAGCCCAGCGAGAACCGGGTGGGCAGCTGTTCGGACTGCGCGAAATACGTCTCTGCACACGAACTTAGAGACCCGCCTGCGATCGGCGTGATACCCTGATACGGCACCATCCCGGACCCTTGGTCGATCAGGATGGCAAAGTAGCCCTTGCCGATCTGGGGAAAACCGTCACCCGTGGGGTCAAGGCGATCCTCGTCATAGCTGGCATAGGCACGAATGCGGGCAGGCTCGCCTTCTTTCGAGGGGCCGTAATAGTCGGTTGCGATCAGGCGGGCGGGACCGTCGCCGCGCACCTGAAGCGACAGCTTCCAGCGCAGCTTGATGGTCTGGCCGATCAGCGCGGTCAGCAGCGCCACCTCAGCCACCAGCGCCTCGATGGCGGGCGGATAGTCGTGTTGCGCCAGAACCTCGTCCAGCACCCCGTCAAGCCGAGCGACCCGGCCGCGGATGTCCGAGCGGTCGAGTTGGAAGGGCAGGATGGTATCATCCCAGGCGATTTGCGATCCAATGGTCATGGGGTTTCCTTGCGGCTCGCTTTGGCATACCGCGTCCATATAGGTACAGCAACAGAACACAAAAGGCAGGGCAGCTATGATCCGGAGATATGGCGAGCCGGTAAAAGGCGGTGTCCGGTACAGAAAACGCCCCGGCGTCTATGCTTTGCTGCCGCTGAACGGCGCGGTGCTGCTGACCCATCAGGCCGAGCCGATCCCGGAATTCCAACTGCCCGGCGGTGGCATCGACCCCGGAGAGTCCCCCATCACCGCGCTGCACCGCGAGGTGTTCGAGGAAACTGGCTGGCGCATCGCGTCGCCGCTGCACATCGGGACCTATCGGCGGTTCACCTACATGCCGGAATACGACCTGTGGGCCGAGAAGATCTGCCATATCTTCACCGCCCGCCCCGTCCGCCGGTACGGCCCGCCGTCCGAGCCGGGGCACACCGCGATCTGGGCCGACGCCGAGGCCGCGATCGAGCTGCTGACCAACGACGGCGACCGGGCCTTCGCGGAACGGCTGCTTTAGGGCTCGCCGAAGTCCATCAGAATACCGGACAGGTCGTCGGGAAATTCGGTCCCGCCCGAGTGGGCCAATAGATCTTCTAGCAGACGGGACAGGAAACTTTCGCCGCGCGCGAACCGGTGGCGATTCAGGATGCCGACCAGTCCCTGTTCTTCCAGCATGTCGCCGCCGGCCGAGGGGCATTCGGTGATGCCGTCCGACCCGAAGAACAGCCTGTCGCCGGGATAAAGCTGAATCTCGACATCGGTGAAACTTGCGCCGGGCAGCAATCCGACCGGAAGGCCGCCGGTTCCCACAATCTCGAAGCTGCCGTTGGCGCGGTGGACCAGCGGATGCGGATGCCCGGCCTGTGTCAGCACCACCCGCCCCGTCGCCGGTTCAACCCGGGCCAGCAACAGTGTCAGATACTGTTCCGTCCCCATCTGGTTCAGCACGGTTTCATTCAGGCGGCGCGCGGTTTCGGACGGGGCCCGCATGACCGGCTGCTTCTGTGCATCAGTGGTGATCGCGATGTTGCGCCCCGGCACGCTGCCCGAGAACTGCGATGCAAGCTGGGCGGTCATCAGGGCCGAGGCGATGCCATGCCCCGACACGTCCAGCGCATAAACGCCGATCTCATGCTCGTTCACCTCGAACAGGCCGACAAGATCGCCGCCGATCCGCCCGGCCGGACGCAACAGCAGCGACACGTCAAGGCCGGGAAAGCTGCGGTGCCGTTCGCGGACAAGGGATTGCTGCAGCTTCTGCGCCTCGACAAGATCGCGGTCGATCACCGCGTGCAGCTGCCGCATTTCCTGCAACGTCGCGGTCAGCGCCCCCTCCATCGCGAGAATGCGCTGCCCGGCCCGCACCCGCGCGCGAAGCTCCGTCGCGTTCACCGGCTTGGTCAGGAAGTCATCGGCGCCAGCGTCCAGACCGGCGGCAACCTCGTGCTTTTCGTCCTTCGACGTCAGAAGGATGAAGTATCCGTACCGATCGCCGCGAAGCGCGCGGAAGGCGCTGCACAGTTCCAGCCCATCCATCCCCGGCATGACCCAGTCGCTGACGATCAGGTCGGGCTGTTCGAACTGGCAGACAGCAAGCGCGACTTCGCCGGAAGAGGCTTCCAGCACGCGGTGGCCCATCTTGCGCAGGTACGTCTTCAGTAACAGACGCTGCGCGCGGCTGTCGTCGACGATCAGCACGGTCTGCGGCGCGTTGGCGTCCGCACCACCGCCAGGGATCAGGCTTTGAACATTCAAACCGGCGCGGCCTTCGGGGTTGTCTCGGACGAACCCTTAGCCTCCGTGTGCTTAACACGATGATAAACTTAGAGTTTTAGTTAATTGCCGCGTCGCTTTACCGGCTGATTATCGGTTTTACGCTAGGCTGCGCGCGACGCATCGGCACGAACGCCGGGATGGGTACGGGCGATGATCGACTGGACACGCGTGGAAGAATTGAAATCGGAAATCGGCGCCGACGCCTTCATAGAGGTGGCGGACCTGTTCCTTGAGGAAACCGACGAGGTTGTCGTTACCCTCGACACCCCTGCCCCCGACAGCGTGGTGCGCGAAAGGCTTCACTTTCTGAAAGGCAGCGCGCTGAACCTTGGCTTTCAGGAAATGGCCGATCTGTGCAGCCGGGGCGAACGGCTTGCGGCGGCGGGCCAGTCCGCCGACGTCGATACCGCGCAGATCGTCTCTGTCTATGCGGAATCGAAGTCGCTGTTCTTGGCCCACCGCCCCGGATAGGCGGCGTCAGGACACCACTTCGTGCATCGCCAGACGGGACCGCACGTCGGGCGGGATCTCGGCCGAAGACCGGGTCGTCGGGTCGAAGAACACCTCGACCAGATCATAGGTCGCGTGCAGGTCGCCGGTGTCCGCGTGGAACATGCGCAGGTGGAACGTCACGCTTTTGCCGCCGATCCGCGACACCGCGCCGTCGATGCGGATCAGATCGCCCGCGACCAGTTCCTTGATGAACTTCGTGGTCGCCGTGCCGGACACCGTATGCACCCCGTGTTCGGCCTGCATCTTGGAATAGGGCAGACCCAGCATCGTCCACATATGATACACGGCATCGTCGAAGAACGGCGCGTAGTGCCGGACATTCATGTGCCCAAAGTGATCGTGGTGCCAGGGGTGAACCACCCCGCGAAACAGTTCCAGCCGGTCGGCCACGGCAATCTCCTTTTATCTGCGGGCCAAGCCAACCACCCCCGTCGCGCCATCGCAACCCCACACACCTTGCCGCCCGCTCACGCGCGCGTTAAACGGCGCAGACACCAGAAAACGGAGCACTTGATGTCCGACGCGCCCAAGAAAGTCGTGCTCGCCTACTCCGGCGGCCTCGACACCTCGATCATCCTGAAATGGCTGCAGACCGAATACGGCTGCGAGGTGGTGACATTCACCGCCGATCTCGGCCAAGGGGAAGAGCTTGAGCCGGCGCGACAAAAGGCCGAGATGCTGGGCATCAAGCCCGAGAACATCCACATCGAAGACGTGCGCGAGGAATTCGTGCGGGACTTCGTGTTCCCGATGTTCCGGGCCAACGCGCTGTATGAAGGGCTGTACCTGCTGGGCACCTCGATCGCGCGGCCGCTGATTTCCAAGCACCTCGTCGACATCGCCGAGAAGACCGGCGCCGACGCCGTGGCGCATGGCGCGACCGGCAAGGGCAACGACCAGGTCCGGTTCGAACTTTGCGCCTATGCGCTGAACCCCGACATCAAGGTCATCGCGCCGTGGCGCGAATGGGACCTGTCGTCGCGGACTAAGCTGCTGGAGTTCGCCGAACAGAACCAGATTCCGATCGCCAAGGACAAGCGCGGCGAAGCGCCGTTCTCGGTCGATGCGAACCTGCTGCACACCTCGTCCGAGGGTCGCGTGCTGGAAGATCCGGCGGTCGATGCGCCCGACTACGTCTATCAGCGCACCGTGAATCCCGAGGATGCCCCGAACGAGCCCGAGTTCATCGAAGTCGGTTTCGAAAAGGGCGACGCCGTGTCGATCAACGGCGAGGCGATGTCGCCCGCCACGATCCTGACCAAGCTGAACGAGCTAGGCGGCAAGCACGGCATCGGCCGTCTTGACCTTGTCGAGGGCCGGTTCGTCGGCATGAAGTCCCGTGGCATCTACGAAACGCCCGGCGGCACCATCCTTCTTGAAGCGCACCGTGGCATCGAGCAGATCACGCTCGACCGTGGCGCGGCTCACCTGAAGGACGAGCTGATGCCGAAATACGCCGAGTTGATCTACAACGGCTTCTGGTACTCGCCCGAGCGCGAGATGCTGCAGGCGCTGATCGACAAATCGCAAGAGCACGTCACCGGCACCGTCCGGCTGAAGCTGTACAAGGGTCTTGCCCGCACAGTTGGCCGCTGGTCGGAACACTCGCTGTATTCCGAGGCGCACGTCACCTTCGAAGACGACGCCGGCGCCTACGACCAGAAGGACGCGGCGGGCTTCATCAAGCTGAACGCGCTGCGTCTGAAGCTTCTCGCCATGCGGGACCGCCGCCTGAAATAGGGCGCGCGTCATGACCCTGGCTCAGTACGACATCGGTCTTCTGAACGGGGTCGACCGGGCCGTTAAGGGGGCAGTCAACGTCGCCTGCCCCTTTTACCGCCGCTATCCCTATCGCGGCGGTCTTTGGATCAGCGAAGTCGATATGCGCGTGGCGATCGACCCTGCGCGCCGCTTCCTGTATAACCGCCTGCCGAAGAACGCGAATTCCACGGTCACCTCGGTCCTGCGGAACGCGGTGGGCGGGTCCGCGTCGCAGAAGGCGGCGAAACATGCCTTTACGCGGCCCTCGCGGCTAAGCCGGGCGCAGGTCGACGCGCTGGACAGCTATTTCAAGTTCGTCATCGTCCGCGATCCCTACACGCGCACGCTGTCCGCTTATCTCGACAAGATCGTGAACCGCCGCCGTCAGGCGAAACGACCGCTGCGACTGGTCGGCAAACGGTACGGCACCGACACGCCCAGCTTCGAACAGTTCTGCGAGTATCTTGCCTGGACCGGGCTGTACGACGACAACCACTGGGCACCTCAGGTCGACGGGCTGGTTCTTCCGTTCGCGCAATTCGACCACGTCGGCCGGTTCGAACAGCTGGGGACCGAGCTGAATTTCGTCTCCGAACGGCTGTTTGGCGTCGCTTACGACGATCCGCGACAGTACGGCCCGGCAAGCACACGCGCCGCCGAACTGGTGGACCGTCACTATACGCCGAAGGCCCGGTCTATCGTGGCAAAGCTGTATCGGAAGGATTTCGAGACCTTCGGTTACGACACCGAATCCCGCACATAAAAAGGCCCGGCCGCCCAAAGGCGACCGGGCCAATCACTGGAATGAACCGGCTTATTCCGCGGTGACAACCTTCATGACAAGGTCGCCGTCGACGCGGACGGGGCCGTCTTCGCTGGCGCCCAGCGAGTATTCGAAGATGCCCGTCTGCATGCCGCCGTCTTCGCCGTGCAGCATCAGCATCAGCATGTCACCCGAGGCGACCTCTTCGGTCAGGATCGCGGTGACGTCGGTGTTTTCGCCCATCTTCAGCGGGGCATGACCGACGACCGGGCCGGGCTTCATTTCGCTGTCGGTGCGGTGCACCACCAGCCAGCCGTTGGCCGGGGCCATGATCGACGACGCGGTCACGGTGCCGCCGGAAACATCCTGATCCATGCCTTCAACCATCGGCATCATATCGGACTGCGCGAACGCGGTGCCCGCGACAAAGGTCAGGGCAAGCGTCGGTGCGATGAAACGTTTCATAGGTAAAATCTCCCTTGTTACTCACGGAACGGGGCCATCCCCGTTGCGTGCAGTCACGAAGAGATTTGCGGGCAGTTTCAGGTGATAACGTACTCGTGAGCCACGGCACGCATCGGTTCGTAATAGGTCATCGCCTCTTCCACGATCCCGGCGTACTTCGCCGGCAGGGCGGGCAGCGGCCCTTCGGCGCCCGCGAACCCTGTTGAATCGTGCACCGCGCCGTACCACACCGGCGCCCAGACACCGTCTTCGGGACGTCCGCCCTTTGACCACGACAGCATGGCAGGATCGAAATCCAGCCCCAGCGCGGCGCAAAGTTTGCGCAGCGCGCCCTCGGGATCTTCGCGAATGTCGTGGCTGTCGATCACAATCGGCGTCTGCCCGAAGGATTTCGCCAGCTCGTACAGCTCGAACTGCTGGCGAAAGCCGATCTCGTCCAGTGTCAGGTCTTCCAGCTTGGCGCTGAAACTGGCCACCACCCGCGCGGGATGACGGATCAGAAACACGTTGGTCACATCGCGCAGCCAGTCCCGGTCGATGCCGGGCAGCATGTGCTGGGTCATGTGCTTCTGATAGAAATGCGCCTTGCCGTCCGGCACGGGCCCACGCAGGCGCGCGATGACCTTGTCGGGATCCGGTTCGCCCGCCGCGATCACCTGATCCCCCATCGGGTGGGTGATGCCGGTTCGGGTGAGATAGGCGGAATAAAACGGCTCGTCCCACGCGAAACAGTCACTACGCTGGGCAAAAGCGTACATCATGGCAGTCGACAGGTTCCGTGGGCCGGACCACATGGCGATGTGCATCACGCGGCCTCCCGCGCAACCAGATCCTTGTACAACCCCCGCAGCCGCTTGGTCACGGGGCCCATCTGCCCGGTGCCGATCATGCGTCCATCGATCTCTCCGACCGGGGTCTGCGCGCCGAAGGTCCCGGTCAGGAACGCCTCGTCCGCGCCGTAGGTGTCGACCAGCGAATAGTTTCGCTCGAACACCGGAATGTCGTTGGCATGGCACAGGTCGATCACCTTCTGCCGGGTGATCCCGTTCATGCAGTAATCGCCGGTCGAGGTCCAAACAGCCCCCTTCCGCACGATGAAGAAGTTGCAGGCGTTCGTGGTATTCACGAAGCCATTCACATCCAGCATCAGTCCTTCGTCGGCGCCGGCTTTCTCGGCGGCGATGCAGGCAAGGATACAGTTTAGCTTGGAATGCGAATTCAGCTTGGGATCCTGGCTCATCGGCAGGCCGCGGATATGCGGCACGGTGGCAAGCCTGATGGGGCGCGGGATCGACGGTTTTGAATGTTCCATGATGATCGTCACCGTCGGCCCGCTGCGCGACAGCGACGGATGCTGGAACGGCCGCACCTTGGTGCCCCGCGTCACCATCAGCCGCGCATGCGCGTCGGTGGTCATACCGTTGGCGTTTTGCGTCTCTAACAGGGCGTTCCGAACAGCGTCGCGATCCATCCCGATATCAAGGTCAATGGCCTTCGCCGCCTCGAACAGCCGGTCCAGGTGGTCGTCCATGAAGGCCCAATGGCCATCGTACAACCGCAGCCCCTCCCACACGCCGTCGCCCAGCATGAAACCACTGTCATAAACGCTGACGACCGCCTCGGCCTTCGGGACGCAGCGCCCGTTCAGCCAGATCAGGATCTTCTCGTTCCGGGCGTCTTCTTCGGCCTGGTGGGTCGTTACATGGTCGGTCATCGTGGTCTCCTTCCGGCGCAGGCTAGGCCCGCGCCGGGGGAAGTCCAAGACCTAGCCGACCTCTGCCGCGGCGAAGATCGCCATGTTCAGAATGTCGTTCACCGTCGACTGCGTCTGGCAGATCTGGATCGGCCGCCCGACCCCGGCAAGGATCGGCCCGATCACGGTCGCGCCCGCCATTTCCTGCATCAGCTTGACCGAGATCGAGGCCGAGTGCCGCGCCGGAACGACAAGGATATTCGCCGGGCCGGTCAGACGCTGGAACGGATAATTCGCCTGCGCGCGCGGGTTCAGCGCCACGTCGACGGTCATCTCTCCCTCGTATTCGAAATCGACGCCACGACGGTCCAGAACCTCGGCGGCAACGTGCATCTTCTCGGCGCGCTCGGACACGGGATACCCGAAGGTCGAGAAACTGACGAATGCGACGCGCGGTTCCAGCCCCAGCCCACGCGCCACGGCGGCGGCACGTTCGGCGATGGTCGCAAGATCCTCTTCGTCGGGCCATTCATGAACCAGCGTATCGGCGATGAACACGATCCGCCCCCGATGCAGCAACGCCGTGACCCCGACCGCGTCGTCCTTCTCGGACACGTCGAAGACGTGGTTGATCAGCTGCAGCACATGCGCCGACTTCCGCGTCGCGCCGGTGATCATGCCGTCGGCATGGCCATGCGCCACCATCAGCGATGCAAAAACGTGCCGGTCCCGTGCCGCAAGACGGTGGATGTCCTGCTGGTCCATCCCGGCGCGTTGCAGGCGCTTGTACAGAAAGTCCTTGTAGGTCTCGAGATGCTGGGTGTTCGCCGCGTTCACCACGCGGATTTCGCGCACGGCGTCCGCCAGCCCCTCGGCTTCCAGCTTTTCCTTCACATCCTGTTCGCGCCCGACCACCAGCGCACGGCCGAACCCGTTCCGCTGATAGGACACGGCGGCGCGCAGTACGCGGGGATCGTCGCCCTCGGCGAACACCATCGTCGCCTGCGCCGCCCGCGCGCGGGTGTTGATCCCGTTCAGGATCGAGGCGGTCGGGTCCATGCGTTCCAGCAGCGTCTGCCGGTAGGCTTCAAGATCCGTGATCTCTTTCCGGGCCACGCCGGTCTTCATCCCGGCCTCTGCCACGGCAGGCGGAACGACATGGATCAGGCGCGGGTCGAACGGCGTCGGGATGATGTAGTCACGCCCGAAGTTCAGCCGCCGCCCGTAGGCCAGCGCCACCTCGTCCGGCACTTCCATCCGCGCAAGTTCGGCCAGCGCCTCGGCACAGGCGATTTTCATCTCGTCGTTGATCGCGCGGGCGTGGATATCCAGCGCGCCACGGAACAGGTACGGAAAGCCCAGAACGTTGTTCACCTGGTTCGGGTAATCGGACCGCCCAGTCGCCACGATCGCGTCGGGCCGCACCTCGTGCGCCTCTTCGGGGGTGATCTCGGGGTCGGGGTTGGCCATCGCGAAGATCACGGGCTTGTCGGCCATGCCCTGCACCATCTCTTGCGTGACGGCGCCCTTGGCCGACACGCCAAGGAACACGTCCGCGCCCTGCATCGCCTCTTCCAGCGTGCGCAGTTCGGTCTTGATGGCGTGGGCCGACTTCCACTGGTTCATCCCCTCGGTCCGACCTTGGTAGATGACGCCCTTGGTGTCGCAGATGATGCAATTGTCGTGCTGCGCGCCCATGCTTTTCAGCAGTTCAAGACAAGCGATCCCCGCCGCCCCCGCGCCGTTCAGCACGATCTTCACGTCTTCGATTTTCTTGCCGCTAAGGTGCAGCGCGTTGATCAGACCGGCGGCACAGATCACGGCGGTGCCGTGCTGGTCGTCGTGGAACACGGGGATATCGCATTCCTCTTTCAGGCGCTGTTCGATGATGAAGCATTCGGGCGCCTTGATGTCCTCAAGGTTGATGCCCCCGAAGGTCGGCGCCATCAGCTTGACCGCGTTGCAGAAGGCATCGACGTCCTCGGTGTCCAGCTCGATGTCGATCGAGTTGACGTCGGCGAACCGCTTGAACAGCACCGCCTTGCCTTCCATCACCGGCTTGGACGCCAGCGCACCAAGGTTACCCAACCCCAGAACTGCCGTCCCGTTCGAGATCACGGCAACCATGTTGCCCTTATTGGTATAGTCATAGGCGGTGCCCGGATCCTCGGCGATCACTTCGCAGGGAACGGCGACGCCCGGCGAATAGGCCAGAGACAGGTCGCGCTGCGTCGCCATCGGAACCGTGGCGTGGATCGCCAGCTTGCCCGGTGTGGGTTCAAGGTGAAAAGTCAGCGCATCCTGCCGGGTGTGCTTCTGCATCGCCATCGGGCGGATCCTCCATCTGCGGGCTTCCGTGTTAGCGTCCAACACCGCAGCACTCAACAGAAGATCGAATTGCGGCGACCGGGGGCTGTTTGTAAGGTCCGCGAAACCACGACCCGGGGGACAAACGTGACCGCAGCACCAGCCGCGATGACGCCGATGATGGCGCAGTATCTCGACATCAAGGCGCAATATCCGGATGCGCTTTTGTTCTACCGCATGGGCGACTTCTACGAGATGTTCTTCGATGACGCGGCCAACGCGGCGGCGGCGCTGGACATCGCGCTGACCAAGCGCGGCAAGCATCAGGGCGACGACATCCCGATGTGCGGCGTGCCTGTCCATGCCGCCGAAGGCTATCTGCTGACGCTGATCCGCAAAGGCTTCCGCGTGGCCGTCTGCGAACAGCTGGAAGACCCCGCCGAAGCCAAGAAACGCGGCTCTAAATCGGTGGTAAAGCGGGATGTGGTGCGGCTTGTCACCCCCGGCACCCTGACCGAAGAGTCGCTGCTGGAAGCGCGCCGCCACAACTTCCTTGCCGCTTTCGCCGAGGTCCGGGACGAAGGCGCGCTGGCATGGGTCGATATCTCGACCGGCGCTTTCCGCGTGATGCCCTGCACCCGGTCGCGCCTGTCGCCGGAACTGGCCCGGATCGCCCCGCGCGAGGTTGTGCTGTCCGAAGCGACCGAGGTCGAGCTGGAGGGCCTTGTCACCGATCTTGGCGCCGTCACCACACCGCTGTCGCGCGCCAGCTTCGACAGCACCGGTGGAGAGAAACGCCTGACCGCGCTGTTTCAGGTCGGCTCGCTCGATGCCTACGGCAACTTCACACGGGCCGAGACGGCAGCGATGGGCGCCATCGTCGATTATCTCGACATCACCCAGAAGGGGAACCTGCCCCTGCTGCGCCCGCCCGTGCGCGAGGCCGCCAGCCAGTCGGTGCAGATCGACGCCGCGACGCGCCGCAACCTTGAACTGACGCATTCGCTGTCGGGTGGCCGCGACGGATCCCTGTTGCACGCCATCGACCGCACCGTGACCTCGGGCGGCGCGCGCCTGCTGGAACGCCGCCTGTCCAGCCCGTCGCGTGTACTCGATACGATTGCCGCCCGTCACCGGGCCGTCGCCGCGTTGGCCGACGACAGCCGCCTGTCCGACGCGCTGCGCGACGATCTGCGCAAGGTCCCCGACGTCGACCGCGCCCTGTCCCGCCTTGCGCTCGACCGCGCCGGCCCGCGCGACCTTGCGTCGATCCGCAACGCGCTGACCCAAGCCATCGCCGTCGCGGGGAAACTGTCCGGTCGTGATCTGCCCGACCTGCTGACCGGCGCCGCGGTGGACCTTGTGGGCCACGACGACCTGCTCGACTTGCTGGATCAGGCGCTGGTGGCTGAACCGCCGCTTCTGGTCCGCGATGGCGGCTTCATCGCGGAAGGCCACGACCCGGAACTCGACGAAGCCCGCACCCTGCGCGACGAGGGGCGCGGGGTCATCGCCGCGATGCAGGCCGATTACGCGAAAGACACCGGCATCTCCTCGCTGAAGGTCAAGCACAACAATGTGCTGGGCTACTTCATCGAATGCACGGCCACCCATGCCGAAAAGATGCTGAACCCGCCGCTGTCGGAACGCTTCATCCACCGCCAGACTACCGCCAACGCGGTACGCTTCACGACGGTGGACCTCAGCGAGATGGAAACGAAAATCCTGAACGCGTCCTCCCGCGCCGCAGAGATTGAAAAACGTCTCTATGAAGGGCTTCGGTCTCGAATTCTTGACGAGTCCGCCCGCCTTGGCACCCTTGCCCGCGCCGTGGCAGAGATCGACTTGGCCGCCGCCCTTGCCGACCTTGCCCGGGCCGAGGATTGGTGCCGCCCCACGGTGGACGACAGCCGCGCCTTCGCCATCGATGGCGGCCGCCACCCGGTCGTGGAACGCGCCCTGCGCGCGCAAGGCGGCGCCCCGTTCATCGCGAACGACTGCGACCTGTCGGGCGGCGACGACCAAAGCGCCGTCTGGCTGCTGACCGGCCCGAACATGGCCGGTAAGTCGACCTTCCTGCGGCAGAACGCCCTGATTGCCCTGCTGGCGCAAATGGGAAGCTTCGTGCCGGCACGCTCGGCCCACATCGGCCTTGTGTCGCAACTGTTCAGCCGCGTTGGCGCGTCGGACGATCTGGCGCGGGGGCGGTCGACCTTCATGGTCGAAATGGTGGAAACTGCCGCCATCCTGAACCAAGCCGACGATCGCGCGCTGGTCATCCTCGACGAAATCGGCCGCGGCACGGCAACCTACGACGGCCTGTCCATCGCATGGGCGACGCTGGAATACCTGCACGATGTGAACCGCTGCCGCGCCCTGTTCGCGACCCACTACCACGAACTCACGCAGCTCGCCGACCGCCTGTCCGGGGTCGAGAACGCCACGGTCGCGGTCAAGGAATGGGACGGCGACGTGATTTTCCTGCACGAAGTCCGCCGTGGCGCCGCCGACCGCAGCTATGGCGTTCAGGTCGCCCGTCTCGCCGGCCTTCCCGCCAGCGTCGTCGACCGCGCGCGCGACGTGCTGTCCCAGCTTGAGGAAGGCGCCCGGCAAGGCAAGTCGGGCTCGAAAATGCTGCTCGACGACCTGCCGCTGTTCTCCGCCGCGCCGCCGCCTGCCGCCCCGAAACCGACGGGCCCGTCGCCGCTTGAAGAAAAGCTCGACGGAATCCTTCCCGACGAGCTGTCGCCCCGCGAGGCGCTGGACCTTCTCTACGACCTCAAATCCCTGGCGAAATCCTAAGTCCTTCTTTGGACTACAAATATCCCGGGGGGAGGCCGCAGGCCGGGGGGCAGAGCCCCCCTAGGACGCCGGTTAGGACGCCGGTGTCGACGACACGCCAACCTGCGCCGGGCGGAGCAGGCGATCGTGGATCATGAACCCGACCTGGCTGACCTGAATGATCTCGCCCTGCTTGGTGCCCGGAACCGGGGCCTCGAACATCGCCTGATGCTGCTGCGGGTCGAACTTGTCGCCCACCTGCGGCTCGACGATCTCGATGCCGTGCTTCTTGAACACGTTTAGCAGCTCGCGCATCGTCAGTTCGATGCCTTCGATCAGGGCCTTCTTGCCTTCGCGCACTTCCTCGTCCGCCGCATCCAGCGCGCGGGACAGGTTGTCGTACACGGGCAGCATGTCGCGAGCCAGCTTCGACCCGCCATAGTTTTCGGCCTCGCGCCGGTCACGGTCTGCGCGCTTGCGCATGTTCTCGGCATCGGCCAGCGCCCGCATGAAACGGTCGCGCATGTCGTCGCGCTCGGCCCGCAGCTGCTCGATCTCGTCGGCAGCCGCCAGTTCGGCTTCGGTCGGGTCTTCCGCCGCCAGCTCGTCCAGCGTGCTCAGGTCGACATCGGGCATCTCGTCGCGGTTCTGCTCTGCCATCTCAATCCTCTCAGCCTTGGTCGGAAATCAGTCGTCCGACCAGTTGCGCCGTGTAGTCCACGATCGGCAAAATACGTCCATAGTTCAGTCGCGTCGGGCCGATCACACCAACGGCGCCGATGATCTTTCGGTCAGCGTTCATATAAGGAGAGACAACCAAAGAGGAACCCGAAAGTGAGAAAAGCTTGTTCTCCGAACCGATAAAAATGCGCACACCCTCGCCTTCATCGGTCAGTTCCAGGAACTCGGCGATGTCGCGCTTGCGCTCCAGGTCGTCGAACAGGTTCCGGATCCTTTCCAGCCCCTCGGCCTCTTGTTCCAGCCCCAGCAGATTCGCCCGGCCCCGGACGATCAGCCGTTCATAGCGGTCGCCCTCGTTCTCCCAGATGGCAGCGCCGTTCTCGACGAAATCGCGGGCAAGATCGTTCAGTTCCTGCCGCCGCTTCTTCACTTCGGCTTCGAAGCTTTCGCGCAGTTCCGACACCGTCCGCCCCTCGGCGATGGCGTTCAGGAAATTCGCGGCCTCGCGCAAGGACGACGGCGTCTGCCCCATCGGCGGATGAAACACCCGGTTCTCGACATGCCCATCGGCAAAGACCAGAACCACCAGCGCCCGGTCCGGCGACAACGACACGAACTCGACATGCTTGATCGCCGCTTCGTGCTTTGGCGCCAGCACAAGGCTTGCCCCCGCCGTCAGCCCCGACAGCGCCGATCCGACCCGGTCCAGCATCGACCCGACATCGCGCGAATTCGCGCCCAGTGTGGCGTCGATCTTCTCGCGGTCGGTGGCGTCGAGTTCGGACACCTCCAGCAGACCGTCCACGAACATCCGCAGCCCGCGCTGCGTAGGGATGCGTCCGGCGGACACATGCGGGCTGTCCAACAGCCCCATGTATTCCAGATCCTGCATCACGTTCCGGATCGTCGCGGCGGATACTTTCTCGGACAGCGTACGCGTCAACGTCCGCGACCCAACCGGCTCGCCGCTTTCCAGATAGCCTTCGACAACGCGCCGGAAAACTTCCCGGCTGCGTGCATTCAGCTCTGTCAGGATTTTCGATGTGTCCGTCATCTCGGTCATCTGCGAAAGCCCTCGGTATTAAAAGGCATTGGCCACCAGCGTCAATCATGCTTGCGTCCCGCCTTGGGCCGCAGGTAAGCATCCCGCAACCGGATAGGAAGGACCCCGAATGCGACCCTCTGGCCGCGCGCTCGATCAAATGCGCGAGATTTCCATCGAAACCGACTTCACCCGCCACGCGGAAGGCTCGTGCCTGATCAAGTGCGGTGAAACCCACGTACTGTGCACTGCCTCGCTTGAGGAACGCGTGCCGCCGTTCCTGAAAAACTCCGGCCTTGGCTGGGTCACCGCCGAGTACGGAATGCTGCCCCGCGCCACCAACACCCGGATGCGCCGCGAGGCGAAGAACGGCCAATCCGGCCGCACGCAAGAGATTCAGCGCCTGATCGGCCGCGCCCTGCGCGCCGGTGTCGATCGGGTTGCCTTGGGCGAACGCCAGATCACCGTCGACTGCGACGTGATTCAGGCCGATGGCGGCACCCGCTGCGCCTCGATCACCGGCGGCTGGATCGCGCTGCGGCTTGCGGTCAACAAGCTGATGAAGGCCGGCGACATCATCACCGACCCGCTGGTCGACCCGGTCGCCGCCGTGTCCTGCGGCATCTACGCCGGCCAGCCGGTGCTGGACCTCGACTACCCGGAAGACAGCGAAGCGGGCGTCGACGGCAACTTCGTCCTGACCGGCTCGGGCCGCATGGTCGAGGTTCAGATGTCCGCCGAAGGCGCCACCTTCTCGACGGACGAGATGTCGGAACTGCTTGCCCTTGCCCAGAAGGGCGTCAGCGAGCTGGTGGCGGCCCAGAAGGCTGCGGTGTCCTGATGCGGCGCTTCGACGGCGACAAGCTGGTCATCGCCTCGCACAACGCGGGCAAGATCCGCGAGATCCGGGCGCTGCTGGAACCCTTCGGGGTCTCGGTCGCCTCGGCCGCCGATTACGGGCTCGAAGAACCCGCCGAGACCGAAGACACCTTTGCCGGAAACGCCCGCATCAAGGCGCATTTCGCGGCAAAGGGCACCGGTCTTCCGGCGCTAAGCGATGACAGCGGCATTACCGTCGACGCTTTGGGCGGCCAGCCCGGTGTCTATACCGCCGACTGGGCCGAAACCCCTAACGGCCGCGATTTTCCGATGGCGATGACCAAGGTCTGGACCATGCTGGAAGATCGCGACGCCGAGACGCCGCGCACCGCCGCCTTCAATTGCACGCTTTGCCTCGCGTGGCCGGATGGCCATGACGAGATCTTCGAAGGCAAGGTCACCGGTCAGGTCGTCTGGCCGATGCGCGGGGCGCTGGGCTTCGGGTTCGACCCGGTCTTCCTGCCCGACGGCGAATCCGAGACCTTCGGAGAGATGGACCCGAAGAAAAAGCACGGGATGTCGCACCGCGCCGACGCCTTCGCAAAACTGGTTGCGGGCTGCTTTGCCTGAAAACTGGCAGGCTGGCGGCTTCGGGCTGTATGTACACTGGCCGTTCTGCCAGTCGAAATGCCCCTACTGCGACTTTAATTCCCACGTCGCCGCGCACATAGATCAGGCGCGATGGCGTGACGCCTACCTGACAGACCTCGCCCGTTCCGCCGCCGAAACACCCGACCGCGTGCTGTCGACCGTCTTCTTCGGCGGTGGCACGCCCAGCCTGATGGACCCCGACACCGTCGGCGCGATCCTCGAAGCCATCGGCAAACACTGGACGCTGGCCAACGATCTTGAAGTCACGCTTGAAGCCAACCCCGGCTCGGTCGAGGCGGGCCGTTTCCGTGGCTACCGCGATGCCGGGGTGAACCGGGTGTCGATGGGGGTTCAGGCGCTGAACGACACCGACCTGAAGGCCCTTGGCCGCCTGCATTCCGTCGCCGAGGCCCGCGCCGCCTTCGACGTTGCGCGCTCGACCTTTGATCGCGTCAGCTTTGACCTGATCTACGCCCGGCAAAACCAGACCCTCGACGCGTGGCGCGCGGAACTGACCGAAGCCCTGTCCATGAGCCTCGACCATCTGTCGCTGTATCAACTGACGATCGAGGACGGCACAGCCTTCGGCGCGCGGCACGAACGCGGCTTGCTGCGCGGTCTTCCCGACGACGACAGCGCCGCCGACATGTATTTCGCGACACAGGACATCGCCGAAGCGCACGGCCTGCCCGCTTACGAAATCTCCAACCACGCCCGCCCCGGCGCGGAATCCCGGCACAACAAGGTCTATTGGCACTCCGGCGACTGGATCGGCGTTGGCCCGGGTGCGCACGGCCGCCTTAGCCTTGACGGTGTACGCATCGCAACAGACACGCCGCTTGCGCCCGGAAAATGGCTGGACCTTGTGGAAACCAAGGGCAGCGGAGAACAGTCGCGCAGTCACGTCCCCACCGAAGAGCAAGCCACAGAGTACCTTATGATGGGGCTAAGGCTGTCCGAAGGCATAGATCTGGTACGATATCGCGCCATTGGCGGCACGCTCCCCGATCTGACGAATCTGACCGACCTTGGTCTGATCGAACAGGAAAACGACACCCTCCGCATCACGCGCGAAGGCCGCCCCCTGCTCAACGCCATATTGCGAGAGCTGATCCCCTAGCTTCTTCTGTCTGGAAATATCCCGGGGGAAAGCCCGCAGGGCTTGGGGGCAGAGCCCCCGTCCCGCTTACCGCCCGCGCGACAGCACCTGGCAAAGCTCGTCCAGCTCCTCAAGCGTCGCATACTCGATAGTGACGCGACCCGCCTCGCCGCCCGGCTTGTGATCGATCCGCGTCTTCATCCCGATCGCCGCAGACAGATCGGATTCCAGCGCACGCGTATCCGCGTCCTTTTCCGAACTGGACGGCGCGCTATCGCGTTTCGGCGCAGGTGGCTCGGCGGCCTTCTTCGCCAGCTTCTCGGTTTCGCGCACCGAAAGCCCCTTGGCCACCACCTGCCGCGCCAGTTCCAGCGGGTTGTCGGTGGTGATCAGCGCCCGCGCATGACCGGCGGACAGCGTGCCGTCCGACATCATGTCCTGCACCTCGATCGGCAGGTTCAGCAACCGCATCGAGTTCGCGATATGGCTGCGGCTTTTGCCCAGCGCCTCGGCGATCTTTTCCTGCGTATGGCCGAACCGCTCCATCAGCTGACGATAGCCCGCGGCTTCTTCCACCGGGTCCAGATCGGCACGCTGGATGTTCTCGATGATCGCGACTTCCAGCACTTCGGTGTCGTTGTACTGGCGCACGATGGCCGGAACCTCGTGCAACCGCGCGATCTGCGAGGCGCGCCATCGGCGTTCCCCCGCGACGATCTCGTACATCCCGTCCTCGACGGCACGCAGGATCAGCGGCTGGATCACGCCGCGTTCTTCGATGGATTTCGCCAGTTCGTGCAACTGATCCTCGGTGAACTTGCGCCGCGGCTGGTCCGGGTTCGGGCGGATCTGTTCGATCGGGATCATCCGCTCGGCCGCCGGCGCTTTCGCCGTTCCGTCCGTTGCAGTCGTCGTCGGTGGCACATCCGCCATCAGCGCCGACAATCCGCGGCCCAGGCCTCTCGCCTTTTTCTCTGCCATGACGTTACCCCTTATTTCGCGGTCGCTTTGTGCCGGGACACCAATTCTTGTGCCAGCGCCCGATAGGCGTGGCTCCCTTTCGACGACGGATCGTAATCCAGCACCGGGATTGCGAATGACGGCGCCTCGCTGACCCGCACGTTCCGCGGAACCACGGTGTTGAAGACAAGCTCTCCAAGGTTCGTCCGCGCATCGCTTTCGACCTGTTGCGACAGGTTGTTCCGTCCGTCGTACATCGTCAGCACGACACCTTCGATCCGCAGATCGGGGTTCGCGGACCCACGCACCTCGCGGATTGTCAGCATCAACTGCGACAGCCCTTCCAGCGCGAAGAATTCCGACTGCAACGGCACAAGGACCGAATGCGCCGCGACCATAGCGTTGACCGTCAGCAGGCTCAGCGACGGCGGGCAATCGATCAGGATGTAATCCAGATTGTAGCGGTCGATCGCGGGCTGCCGCAAAGCGTCATGCAGCAGGAACGACCGCTTTTCGTTCGCCACCATCTCGATATCCGCCGAGCTTAGGTCGGTTGTCGCCGGTGCGATCCAGAACCCGTCGATATCCGTCGGCAGAATCACGTCTTCCAACTCGGAATCTTCAAGCAGAAGATCATAGGTCGTGTGCGTCCGCTCGTCAGGCTCGATCCCCAAACCCGTCGACGCGTTGCCCTGCGGATCAAGATCCACCAGCAATACGTTGTAACCGTCGTCCACTAGCGCGGCGCCAAGGTTGATGGCCGTGGTGGTTTTTCCGACGCCGCCCTTCTGGTTGGCGATGGCGATAATTTTGGGGGTCTTGGGGCGAATGGCGTCAAGCACGCGAGATGTCTCCGACAACGAGGATCGCAGATCCGGGATGGGTGGGACTGGGCCTGTTGTCGACCGAGAACCGGAAGGTTTCAAGCGCCTCGTCGACCTCTTGCCGCCAGGTCTCCCCTTTCAGGAAAACGCCGCGTCCTTCCGGTGACAGGTGCCGTTCGCAATGGCCCAGCAGCAGCTTCAACGGCGACAATGCGCGTGCGGACAGAAAGTCGGCGTTCTGCGGCGGCGTATCCTCGATCCGGCGCGACAGCACGCCCATCGGGATCTGAAGCTGCGTTGCCAGCGTTCTTAGGAAAGACGCTTTGCGCACGTCGGATTCGATACAGGTCACCTGAAGCTCGGGCGCCAGTTCCGCCGCAAGGATCGCAACGACCGCACCAGGGAATCCTCCACCACTGCCCATGTCCACCCAACGGCCGGATTTTGGGTTTGCAGCGGTATAGGCCGCCGCGGAATCAAAGAAGTGACGGTCCCACAGGTCATCCAGCGTGGATTTCGCGACAAGATTGATGGTCGGATTCCACTTGCGGATCAGCGCGGCGTAGATGTCGAGGCGGTCCAATGTTTCACGTGAAACATCGACATGCGCTTTCAGCGCCGATTCCCCGGCGCTCATGCTGATTTCTTGCGGTCAGCCTGCCGCAGCTTTGCAAGGATCAGCGTCAACGCCGCTGGCGTCATGCCTTCCACCCTGCCCGCTTGGGCGATGGTTTCGGGGCGCACGCGCTGAAGCTTAGCCGACAGTTCGTTCGACAGACCTTGCATCCCTTCGTAAACGAAACTTGCGGGAATACGGGTTTCCTCGTCTCGGCGCATCGCCTCGACGTCCTGCGCTTGCCGCGCAACGTAGTTGGCATACAGCGCATCGCGGGACATCTGTTCGCGAATCCCGGGCGTGATCGCATCGACATCGTCGCTCAGACCGTCAAGCTGGTCGAAACTGATGTCCGGGAAGGCCAAAAGCTCGAACCCGTTGCGGCGACGACCGTCCTGCCCAACTGGCATACCGTGTTCAGCCGCCTCGCGCGGCGACAGCGACAGCGCTTCTAGCGCCGCTTTGCCCGCCTCAAGCGCCTCGCGTTTTTGTTCGAACGCCTCGCGACGCGTTTCGCCGACGCATCCAACGTCGATCCCCAAGGGCGTCAGACGCTGGTCAGCATTGTCGGCACGCAGGGAAAGACGGAATTCGGCCCGCGACGTAAACATCCGATAGGGTTCGGACACGCCGCGCGTCACAAGGTCGTCGATCATCACGCCGATATACGACTTGTCGCGGGTCAGGATCACCGAATCCTCGCCGCGCACAGACCGCGCCGCGTTCAAACCGGCCACAAGGCCTTGCGCCGCTGCTTCTTCGTACCCGGTGGTGCCGTTGATCTGCCCAGCAAGGAACAGCCCCGGCACATCCATCAGTTCCAGCGAGGACCGCAGCGCGCGCGGATCGACGTAATCGTATTCGATGGCATAGCCCGGCTGCAGGATCTTCGCCTGCTCAAGGCCCTTGATCGAGTGAACGTAGTCTTCCTGCACTTCGACGGGCAACGAGGTGGAAATCCCGTTCGGATACACGGTCGGATCATCCACACCTTCCGGTTCAAGGAAGATCTGGTGAGAGTCCTTGTCCACGAACCGCACAACCTTGTCTTCGATCGAGGGGCAATACCGCGGGCCGACGCCCTCGATATGACCGCCGTACATCGCCGAACGGTCCAAATTCGCGCGGATGACCTCGTGCGTGCGTGCGTTGGTATGCGTAATGCCGCAGGACACCTGCGGTGCGACCAGCGTCTTCGACAGGAAAGAGAACATCACCGGCTCATCATCGCCGGGCTGAGATTCCAGCCCGTCCCAGTTGATCGTCCGCCCATCAAGGCGCGGCGGTGTGCCGGTTTTCAGACGCCCGAGCGGAAGACCAAAGGAATCGATACGCTCGGCCATCTTGACCGACGGCTTGTCCCCCATGCGGCCACCGGGACGGGATACATCGCCGATATGGATGACGCCGCGCAGGAAAGTGCCAGTGGTCAGAATAACAGCGCCAGTGCGCATCTCTGACCCGTCGGCCATCACAAGCCCGCAGACGCGGCCGCCTTCCATCAGAAGATCGGTCGCTTCGCCGTACACCAAATCAAGGTTCGGCGCGGCATCGACGGCGGTATGGATCGCGGCGCGGTACAGTTTACGGTCGGCTTGCGCGCGCGGGCCTTGCACCGCAGGGCCTTTGCGGCGGTTCAAAAGGCGGAACTGGATGCCCGCCTGATCCGCTGCCCACCCCATAACGCCATCCATCGCGTCGATTTCGCGGACAAGGTGACCCTTGCCCAAGCCTCCGATCGCGGGGTTGCAGGACATCACGCCGATCCCGTCGCGGGTCAGCGAAATCAAAGTCGTGCGCGCGCCCATCCGGGCCGAGGCCAATGCCGCCTCGACACCCGCATGTCCACCGCCGATCACGGCCACATCGAAATCAGAATGTTTCACGTGAAACACTCCTCACTTTCCCAGACAAAAACTCGCGAAGATCTCGTCGAGTATATGTTCAACATCAACGCGCCCGACAAGAGCGTCCAACGCAGCAATCCCGCGCCGCAACGCTTCGGCCGCCAGTTCGGATCGCTCGATGCCATAGCGAAGCTCTTGCCCCGCCAGATCGATGAACCCGATAGCTTCTTTCAGCGCAACCCTGTGCCGTTCGCGGATCGCGACCCCGACGCCAGAAGCCCGCTTTTCCAGTATCCCCGCGATTCGGTCAACCAGCGCATCGACGCCCTGCCCGGTCTTCCCCGACACGTCACCATCCTGCGCGTCCGCCTTGCCGGTCAGAACGATGTCGTCCGCTTCAACCGGCAACAGCGGCTGTTCCTCGCGCGAGGCCAGAAGAAAGACGCGCAGGTCCGCCTGCCCCGCACGTTTGCGGGCAAGCTCGATCCCCAGCGTTTCGACCACGTCGTCGCTGTCCCGCAGACCGGCCGTGTCAAGCACGGTCACCGGAAGTCCGCGCAGGTCCATCCGCACCTCGATCACGTCGCGGGTCGTTCCCGCGATCTCCGAGGTGATTGCCGCCTCGCGCCCCGCAAGCCGGTTCAGCAACGTGGACTTGCCCGCATTAGCAGGTCCAACGATGGCCACCTCGAACCCGTCACGAACGCGTTCCGCCACCTTGGCACCGGCGGCTTCCGTGTCCAGCTCGGCGCGCACCCCAGCCAGCAAACTGCCGACTTCGGGCGTGACATCCTCTGGCACTTCTTCGTCGGCGAAATCAATGGTCGCTTCCAACAGCGCGGCCGCGCGGATCAGGCGCACTCGCCAGCTTTCGACCTTCGCGCCGAGCGCACCGGAAAACACGCGCATCGCCTGAACACGCTGCGCTTCGGTCTCGGCCTCGATCAGGTCGCCCAGCCCTTCGACCTCTGCAAGGTCCAGCCGTTCGTTCACCAATGCACGCCGGGTGAATTCGCCCGGGTCAGCCAACCGCAGCCCAATGTCCGACAGCCGACGCTGAACGGCAACGACGATGGCCGGGCTTCCATGTAGATGAAACTCGGCGACAGCCTCGCCGGTAAAACTGTGGCCTTCATCGAAGACCAAGACCAGCGCCTGGTCGATCAGGGCACCATCCGCATCGCGCACGGGACGCACAGAGGACACTCGCGCCGCAGGTACACCGCCGCACAGCTGACGGACAGCATCATGCGCATCCGGACCAGAGACCCGAATAACGGCAACGCCCGCTTTTCCGCGGGCGCTGGCAAGGGCATAAATCGTGTCCATTACGAACAACTCATTGTTTTAGAACAACAAGTTAGGTGTTCATCGAATCGAAGAACTCGCCGTTGCTCTTGGTCTGCTTCAGCTTGGACAGCAGGAACTCGATCGCGTCGGTGGTGCCCATCGGGTTCAGGATGCGGCGCAGGACATAGGTCTTTTGCAGATCCTTGCTGTCGACCAGCAGGTCCTCTTTCCGGGTGCCGGATTTGAGGATGTCCATCGCCGGGTACACGCGCTTGTCGGCGACCTTGCGGTCCAGCACGATTTCCGAGTTACCCGTACCCTTGAATTCTTCGAAGATGACTTCGTCCATCCGGCTGCCGGTGTCGATCAGCGCGGTGGCGATGATGGTCAGCGAGCCGCCTTCCTCGATGTTCCGCGCGGCGCCGAAGAACCGCTTGGGGCGTTGCAGGGCGTTCGCGTCGACACCGCCGGTCAGCACCTTGCCCGACGACGGGACGACGGTGTTGAACGCGCGGCCCAGACGGGTGATCGAGTCCAGCAGGATGACGACGTCGCGCTTGTGCTCGACAAGGCGCTTGGCCTTCTCGATCACCATGTCCGACACGGCGACGTGACGGGTTGCGGGTTCGTCGAAGGTCGACGAGATGACCTCGCCCTTCACGGACCGCTGCATGTCGGTGACTTCCTCGGGGCGTTCGTCGATCAGCAGGACGATCAGATAGCACTCGGGGTGGTTCGCCTCGATCGAGTGGGCGATGTTTTGCAGCAGAACGGTCTTACCAGTCCGCGGCGGCGCCACGATCAGCGAACGCTGACCCTTCCCGATCGGTGCGACAAGGTCGATGATGCGGGCCGAGCGATCCTTGATGGTGGGATCTTCGATCTCCATCTTCAGGCGCTCGTCGGGATACAGCGGCGTCAGGTTGTCGAAGGCGACCTTGTGGCGCGCCTTTTCCGGGTCTTCGAAGTTGATCGTCTCGACCGTCGTCAGCGCGAAGTAGCGTTCGTTTTCGGACGGGCCGCGGATCACGCCGCTGACGGTATCGCCGGTCCGCAGCGAATACTGGCGGATCATGTCCGGCGACACGTAGATGTCATCGGGACCCGGCAGATAGTTCGCCTCGGGCGAGCGCAAGAAGCCGAACCCGTCCTGCAGAACCTCCAGCACGCCGTCGCCACCGATTTCCCAGCCCTCTTCCGCCTGTTCGCGGAGGATCTGGAACATCATGTCGCCTTTGCGCATGGTCGAGGCGTTCTCGATCTCCAGCTCTTCCGCCATGGACAGCAGGTCCTTGGGGCTTTTCGCCTTGAGATCGGACAGATTCAGTCGTTCAACATTCATCGGGATACATCCATAGGACCGGCCTGAAGCGGCACGCGGTCATATTCGGGTCGGGAAATTCGGACAGCCGGACGGCTGCGATGGCGGACAAATAAGCGTCCGGACCTTCCGAGTCAATCTGTTCCGGATCGAACCGCGCCCAAGCCCCCTAGGAAGGCGACATCAGAACCGCACGATGACCGAGATGACGATGACGATCATCAAAAGCGTCGGAAGCTCGTTCATCATCCGATAGGTGCGACCGGCGCGGGTGTTGGTGCCCTTTTCAAAGTCCTTGCGCCGGTATCCCAGCCAGTGATGGAACCACGTCATCGCAAGAACCGAAGCCGCCTTGGTCCACGGCCAGACGTCGCCCCAGTAGACAACCCCCGGGGTGAAGACGAGCATCAGACCGAACACCCATGTCGCGATCATCGCCGGGTTCATGATCGCTCTTAGCAGCCTGCGTTCCATGACTTGGAACATTTCATCGGTCTTGCCGCCCTGTTCCACCTGTTCGACGTGATAGACGTACAGCCTTGGCAGATAGAACAGCCCTGCCATCCAGGCGATGACCGAGATGACATGCAGGCTTTTCGTCCAAGGATAGAACGAAGACAGGAAATCCTGGATCATGGGTGGGTCCCTTTCCGCGATCTCCTCTCTCTTAAATAAATATATAAGAAAGAAAAGTTGATGATTATGTAGGGGCTGTGGGCAATGTGGATTAACGATTTTTCCGGCGCCTTATCCCCTGCGGAAAACTTTCGGACGTTCACGTCGCAACGATTGTGGATCGTATAAAAATGTCATAATTTTCAAATACTTAATCATTTATTTCCGCAAGGTCAAATTGTGGAAAACAGCCTGCATAAATTTCTGGTTTCGTGGATTTTCACAGCGCGGGATCATTAATTTTCCAGTCGGGATAAAAGGTTGAGGAATGTCGGAGGACTCGCGATCCATCCCGTGACAGGTCGTCATGGCCCTGTTACCCAGACGTCGTCCCCTGAACCACACAGACTTCATCCACAGACTTGCCCTCATGACCCATCCGATCGTCCTTGCGTCGGGCTCTGAAATCCGGGCCGACCTGCTGCGCAACGCCGGTGTTCCGTTCACCGTGGATCGCATCCGCGTGGACGAAGAGATGATCCGCGAGGCCATGCTGGCAGAAGGCGCGACCCCGCGCGAGATTGCCGATGCACTGGCCGAGGCCAAAGCCCGCCGGGGCAGCGCACGCAATCCCGGCGCGCTGGTGATCGGCTGCGATCAGGTGCTGGATTTCGAGGGCACCGTGATCTCGAAGCCCGCAACGCCAGAGGATGTTCGCGCCCAGCTGGCCGCGCTGAACGGCAAACGTCATGCGCTGTTGTCCGCCGCGGTCATTTATCTTGATGGCCAGCCCCAGTGGCGCAACATCGGGACGGTGCGGATGCAGATGCGCCAGTGTTCCGACGCGTGGCTTGACGACTATGTATCGCGCAACTGGGACAGCATCCGGCATTCCGTGGGGGGATACAAACTCGAGGAAGAGGGCGCCCGGCTGTTCAATCGCGTCGAAGGTGATTATTTCACCGTACTTGGACTGCCCCTTCTGGAACTGCTGGGGTATCTGACGCTCAGGGAGGCCCTGCCTGGATGACTGAACTTCCTAGAATTCCGCTGGCCGGTGTCATCGGGTCGCCGGTTGCGCATAGCCGGTCGCCCGTGCTGCACCAGCACTGGCTGAAACGATACGGCCTTGCCGGCCATTTCATCCCGATGGACATCGCCCACGCCGATCTGGCCGAGGCGATCCGCCTGCTGCCGCGGCTGGGGTTCGTCGGCGTGAACGTGACGATCCCGCACAAGGAACTGATGCTGTCCTTGGCCGATCTTGTGACCGACCGCGCCGCGCTGATCGGGGCCGCGAACACGCTGATCTTCCGGCAAGACGGCAAGATCCACGCGGACAACACGGACGGTTACGGTTTTATCGAGAACCTGCGCCAGAACGCACCGCACTGGGCCCCGACCAGCGGCCCGGCCGCTGTGATCGGTGCGGGCGGTGCGGCCCGCGCCGTCGTCGCCTCGCTGATCGAAGCGGGCGTGCCCGAGATCCGGCTGACCAACCGCTCGCGGTCGCGGGCGGATGCGTTGCGCAGCGATCTTGGCAACAAGATCACCGTTTACGAATGGGTTCAGGCCGGGAACATCCTTGAAGACGCGGTCACTGTGGTGAACACGACGTCGCTGGGGATGGTCGGCAAGCCCGAATTCCGCGTGCCGCTGGACGGTCTGTCGCCGAACGCGGTGGTGAACGACCTTGTCTACACGCCGCTGGAAACCGGGTTTCTTCGGCAGGCCGCCGCAATGGGATGCACCACGGTCGACGGGCTGGGGATGCTGCTGCATCAGGCCGCGCCCGCGTTCGAACGGTTCTTTGGCGTGCGCCCCGAGGTCGACGAGGACCTGCGGCAGGCCGTTCTGGGGTGACCCGGCCCTTCGTCATCGGCCTGACCGGTTCGATCGGGATGGGGAAATCCACGACGGCCCGGATGTTCACGGACGAAGGTGTGCCGGTCTGGGACGCCGACGCGGCGGTTCACCGGTTGTACGCGAAGGGCGGCGCGGCGGTGGATCCGATGCGGGGCATCCGGCCGCAGGCTGTCGTTGGCGGCGAAGTTGACCGGGTAGAGCTGAAACGCTGGATAGCGTTGGAGCCCGACGCGCTGAAGCGGATCGAATCCGTCGTTCATCCGCTGGTGGCCGCGGATCGTGAGGCTTTCCTTGCCGAAACGGATGCGCCGATCGTGCTGCTGGATATTCCGCTGGTGTTCGAAAACGGCGCGGCCGGTGTCGACGTGACCGTCGTCGTCTCGGCCCCCGAAGGCATGCAACGCGAACGGGTTCTTGCGCGCGGCACAATGACCGAAGCGCAGTTCGAGGCGATCCGCGCCAAGCAGATGCCCGACGCGGAAAAGCGGGCGCGGGCGGACTATGTGATCCAGACGCTGACCCTTGAAGACGCGCGGGCGCAGGTGCAATCCTGCCTACAGGACATCAGGAGACGGGCCGATGCGTGAAATCGTAATGGATACGGAAACCACCGGGTTCGAGCCTGAATCCGGCGACCGGATCGTGGAAATCGGCGGTGTCGAGCTGTGGAACCACATGCCGACGGGCCGTACCTATCACCAGTACATCAACCCAGAACGCGACATGCCCGAAGAAGCGTTTCAGGTGCACGGGCTGTCCGAAGAGTTCCTGTCCGACAAGCCCAAGTTCGCCGAGATCGGGGATGCTTTCGTTGAATTCGTCGGCGATGCGAAACTGGTGATCCACAACGCGACCTTCGACATGAAGTTCATCAACGCCGAACTGCGCTGGATGGGCCGCCCCACCCTGCCCGACAGTCAGGCGCTGGACACGCTGGCGATCGCGCGGAAAAAGTTTCCCGGCTCGCCCGCGTCGCTGGATGCGCTGTGCCGTCGCTTTGGCATCGACAACTCGTCCCGGACCCTGCACGGCGCGCTTCTTGACTCGGAAATTCTGGCCGAGGTGTATCTTGAACTGATCGGCGGGCGGCAGCCCGGGCTGGTTCTGGACACGTCCGGCGCTTCGGGTGGGTCCGGTGGCGGCAACGACTGGCGTCCAAGGCCGCGCCCGGAACCCCTGCCCCCGCGTATTCACGCCGAAGAGGCCGAGGCGCACGCCAAATTCGTCGAAGCCTTGGGTGAAGGCAGTGTTTGGGCGAAGTACGCGGCGAAGTAGGCGCGCACCGCAAAAAGAAAGGCGCGCTTGAAAGCGCGCCCTACTCGGTCATTCATGTCGCTTGGATCAGGACAGCTTCTGATCGGCTTCCGCCGCTGCGGCCTGCTGCTGCATCCGCTGAGCGATCTGCTGGCGGTAAATCGCGACGAAGTCGACGTTGTCCAGGTTCACCGGCGGGAAGCCCCCGTCGCGGGTCATGTCGGACACGATGCGGCGCGCGAACGGGAACAGCATCCGCGGGCACTCGATCATCAGGAACGGGTGCATCTGTTCGTCCGGCACGTTGTCGATGTGGAACAGGCCGGCATAGTCCAGTTCCATCACGAACAGCGTGTCGTCGGTGCCTTCGTTCTTCGACGTCACGGTGTACTTGGTCGAAACCTCGTACTGCCCCTCGGTCGGGCGGCGTTTCGCGTCCAGACCGACCTGAACCGAAATCTGCGGCTTCACGTCGCCCGAAAGACCCTTTTGCGAAAGGATATTCTCGAACGAAAGGTCGCGGATGAACTGGGCCAGGATCCGCATCTGTGGTGCCTTGGGCTGGGCTTGTGCGGCGTCGCCATTAGTGGCCGGCGCCGTTGTTTCGCCATTCTCGGCCATGATTTTCTCCCCTCGGATCAAAATTCTGTTGGGAAGGCGTTTACCAGCAAGCCGTCATGGCCTCAATGCCGAGTCCAGCCCGAGTCGCCCGGCTTGCCACTGCCCTGCGGCGGCGTGACGTCGGTGTAATCGCCGTCGATGACGTTGCCGCGCGGGCCGGATGGCCGTCCGGCGCCCGGTCCGTAGGTGGTGTGTGCGTCGCGCGTCTCGAAATGCTGCACCTTCACCCGCTTGCGGATGTAGTCGAAAAAAACCGACCGCACGCCCGGAACCAGCAGCAGGAAACCCACCGCATCGGTGAAGAAACCCGGCGTCAGAAGCATCGCGCCCGAGAACAGGATCATCGCGCCATGCGCCAAAGGCTCTGACGGGTCATCGAGTTCGTTGAACGATCTCTTGACGTTGGACAGCGCCATCGCCCCCTGCTGGCGCACCAGCCAAGTGCCGATGATCGCGGTCACCACGACGACGGTCAGTGTCGGCCACAGACCGATCAGCCCGCCCACCTGGATGAACAGCGCGATCTCGATCAGGGGAACCGCGACGAAAAGCGCGAAAAGCCACATGATATCCTCGTGTAACGACTTTCTCCTGCGGTGGACTTGCTGACCACCAGTGCTTACATATGTGCGGCAAGTGGCAAATGCCACCAAGAGCACCCCGAAAGCGCGTCTTCATAGCGCCGTCAGAAAGAGGTACGATGAGCTCCGCGATCATTCAGTTGTTGGTTCTGGCCGGTATTGCGGTCTTTCTTATCCTGCGCCTGCGCAACGTGCTTGGCACCCGCGAAGGGTTCGAAAAGCCGCGCGTTCAGGCGCCTGAACAGCAGCGCCGCGAAGCCCCCGAGTTCGAGGTGATCGAAGGCGGCCCTGACCGCGATATCATCGACCACGTCGAAGACGGCTCTGACGACGCGCACGCGCTGGCCGCGATGAAGATGATCGAGCCCGGGTTCTCGGTCACCGAATTCTTGCAAGGCGCGCGCGGCGCGTACGAGATGATCCTGATGGCGTTCGAGAAGGGCGAGATCGAGGATATCGCCGGCTTCCTTGGCGACGACGTTCACCAGACCTTCGTCGACGTGATCGGCACGCGTGAAGATCAGGGCCTGACGATCGAGGCGAATTTCATCGGCGTGCGTGAAACCAGCCTTGTGAACGCCGCGTTCGACCGCGACACTCAGGAAGCCGAAATCACTGTCCGCTTCGTGGGCGAGCTGACTTCTGCCGTTCGCAACAAGGCGGGCGAGATCATCGAAGGCGATCCGAACCAGATCAAGCGCCAGCGCGACACCTGGACTTTCGCGCGGGTGATGGGGTCGAACGACCCGAACTGGAAACTGGTCGCGACCGGGGAATGATCCGCGGTGTCCTGGCATTCGCACTCGGCGCGGTTCTGACCGTGTCGGGTCCCGCCGGGGCGCAGGAGGATACCACCTACACCGTTCTGTCCTTTGACGAGCTGAAAGGATGGGAATTCGACGACCACGCCGCCGCGCTAGAGGTGTTTCAGGAAACCTGCACCGACATGCGCGACCCGGACTGGCTGTCGCTGTGCACTCTGGCCACGAACCAGAAGAACGCCCGCACCTTCTTCGAACTGTTCTTCCGCCCCGTCCTGATCGAGGATGGCGAACCCGCGCTGTTCACCGGCTATTTCGAGCCAGAGCTGAACGGCTCGCGCGAGAAGACGGAAACATACCGCTATCCCCTGTACCGCAAGCCCGACGATCTGAACGGCCAGCTGTACTATACCCGCCGCCAGATCGAGGAAGACGGCATCCTTGACGGCAAGGGGCTGGAAATCGCTTGGGTTGATGACCCTGTCGCGTTGTTTTTCCTGCACGTTCAAGGCTCTGGCCGGGTGAAGTTCGAGGACGGAAGCTATCTTCGCGTCGGATACGCCGACAAGAACGGCCACGAATACAAGTCCGTCGGTCAGGAACTGGTCCGGCGCGGGATCTACAACGTGCACCAAGTCTCTGCGCAGGTGATTTCCAACTGGGTCCGGCGCCATCCCGACGCGGGGCGCGAGCTGTTGTGGCACAACCCGTCCTTCGTGTTCTTCCGCGAGGTGACGCAGGTTCCGCCGGAACGCGGGCCGTTGGGGGCAATGAACCGGTCGATCACCGCGTTGCGGTCGATTGCGGTCGATCCGTCCATCGTGAAACTTGGCTCTCCGGTCTGGATCGAAAAGGCCGGGGCCACGCCGATGCGCCGCCTGATGATCGCGCAGGACACCGGGTCCGCCATCAAGGGCGCGCAGCGCGCCGATATCTTCTTCGGCACCGGCACACGCGCGGGCATCACCGCTGGCAAGGCGCGTGATCCGGGACGGATGGTCGTGCTGATGCCGATCCAGCGCGCCTATGCCCTGATTCCCGAGGGCCGCGGATGACGAAACGACGCCCGCGCTCGCTATCCGCGGACGAAGAAGCTCTTTGGGAACGGATCGCGAAACAGACCGATCCGCTGAACCCCAAGCGCAAGGCGACCCCCGCCAAGACCCCTTCGACCCCCAAAGCTCAGCCCAAACCGGACCCAAAGCGGAACGGCACGCCCGTGCCGCCGTTCCGGCTGGGCGAAAAACGGACAGACACCACGCCGCGCCACGACTTTGCGCCCTCCATTGGCGAAAGCCTGTCTTCGGCCCCGATCCACATGGACCGGAAGAAGCACACGCGCATGACGCGCGGCAAGTTGAAGCCCGAAGGCAAGATCGACCTGCACGGTATGACGCTGGCGCAGGCGCATCCGGCGCTGACCCGGTTCCTGTTCGACAGCCACGCGCGGGACCGGCGGCTGGTTCTGGTCATCACCGGCAAGGGCCGCGACCGCGACGAAGACGGCCCGATCCCGCAGCGGCGCGGCGTCCTGAAGCATCAGGTTCCGCACTGGCTTCAGTCGGCGCCGCTGAACACGGTCGTTCTTCAGGTGTCAGAGGCGCACCTGAAACACGGTGGCACCGGCGCTTATTACGTCTATCTACGCCGCCGCCGGTAACGCCTGCCGCGCCCGGTTCACCGCGAACCAGACGATGACGGACGTGACGATCAGATAGGCCGCGATGCCCCACATCTGTGCCGGGAACGGGATGCCAAGGTCGATCAGCCAACCGGTCAGACCCGGCCCGATGGCAGAGCCCAACACCATGATCGCCGTTACCGCCGACTTGATCGCCCCAATGTGGCGCGAGCCGTAGAATTCGGCGCTGAAGCCCGTGACGATGGGGTTCTGCGAGCCCTGCATGATGCCGAACAGGATCAACGGCGCGATCATCCAGATCGGCTCGGCCACCAGTGGCGTCAGCACAAAGCATCCGGCCAGCGGCAGTTGGTAGAACGGCAGCAGCCGCCCTGCCCCGACCCGATCCATCAGCCAGCCCGTCCCGAACAGCGAGACGATGGCGGTGACGGTATAGAACGGAAACATCGCGACCAGTTCGACGTGGGCCCAGCCCTTTACCTCGGCAAGGTGGACCTGCTGGAAGAAAAACGCCGTCCCAAAGGCCGGTGGTCCAAGAAGCGCAGGCACCAGAAGCCAGAACAACGGATGGCGCAGCGCCTCGGCCCGGGTCCAGTAACGGCCACCCATGCCCGGTGAAGGATCCTCGGCCGCGATGGACTGTGGCGTGCGTTCCAGTTTCAGAAGGTGGCGGATCAGCGGGATCGCGGCCAGTGGCAGCAATGCCGCGACGACCCACAGCCAGCGCCAGTCGATCACACCCATTAGCGCAACGAAGGTGACGGGCAGGATCGCCTCGCCCACGGAAAAGCCCAGCGCCGCCAACGCCACCGCCCGGCCCCGCGTGGCGACGAACCAGCGCGCCATCGCGACATAGGCGATGTGCGACATCATCCCCTGTCCAAGGAATCGCAGCAGGAAGATGGTCAGCGCCAGCGTCGCGACGACCGGTGATAATGCCATCGCCAGACACGCCAGCACCAAAAGTCCCAGCATCCACGGCCCCAGCGCCCGCACCCGGAACCTGTCGGTCAGCGTGCCCGCCCATAGCATGACCCCGGCGCTTGCCATCGTGGACACCGCATAGATTGCACCCCACGCCCCGTGGCTTAGCCCATAGTCCGCGCGGATTTCTCCCGCGAAGATCGAGATGAAAAAGGTCTGACCGAAGCTAGAGCAGAACGTCAGGATGGCGCCCGCGGACAGGAACGGCGCGTTCTGACGCAAGAATGAAAGCAATCCCATGCCGCATTGGTCTCAGCCGGTGCGGCAAAAGGGAAGATGCAAACTACTCGACCAGTTCGGTGACCGGGGACAGGATGATCTCTGTCGCGTTGCGAACGGTCAGGATCGTGCCCGGCAACAGCCCCGTTCGACCGCTGCTGTCGCCCGAGAACGCCTGTTCGAAATCCGACACCCGCGAGAACAGGTCGATCAGCAGCGGCGAGGTGGCGGCCGTGAAATGCCCGCTGCCCTTGGAAAAGCTGGTGACGTCGATCAGCGTCACATCCAGATCCGACACCGCGTTCGCATCCGCTGTTCCCAGCCTGTTTTCCTGCCCCGTCAGCCGAGCGGACAGGTTCAGGGCCCGGTCGCGTTTCGACACGAAGATCCCGAACGGCTGCGGCAGAGTCTGAAGCCGGCGGGCTTGCGACCGGAACACGTCGACGTCGATATCAGGAGACATCAGGACAACGCCGGAAATATCCCGCGCCACCGAACCCGGCCGGGCGATGTCGCGCTGGCGCAGGGTCTCCATCACCAGTTGCGAGCCCATCGAATGCGCGACGATCACCACGGTCTGCGCGCCGGCCTGCCGAACCTCGGTGATCAGGCGGTCCAGCCCGTCGCGGGCGAACAATGCGCTGTCCCGATCATAGGCATAGCCGAACAGCTTGCCTGCGCTGGGCCACGAATAATGAACCGGAACGGCGGTGATGCCGAAATCGGCGGACAGCTGCGCCAGACGCAGGACACCTTCGTCGAAGGTGTTGTTGAACCCGTGGACGTAAATGATCGCCTCGCGCGTGCCGCCGGGCACCGCCGCCAGCGCCGCGCCAAGATCGGACCGGAACGCACCGGCGCTGTCATACACGCGGCGGCCCTTGGCAAGGTACTGGGTTTCGGGATCGATCTCGTCGGTGGCGAAAGGAACATCGCCCAGTTGCCGCTTGGGCGGCACGGTGATGTCGAAGCGCAGATAATAGGGGTCTTCCGAACGCGCGCCCTTGAAGCGGCCAGCGTCCACCGCGCGGGTCGTGGCGACGAACAGAGACCGCGACGGAAGCTCTGCCACGCCAGGGGCAGAAGTGAACACGATCTGCGCCCGCGGCGCGCAGCCGGCGGCAAGAAGGAAAATGATCAGAACCGCGAACCGCCGCATGGCCGGGACTCCACCAAGGGTCTTGTCCCTCTTACCGCGCGACGGTCCCGTTGCACAGTCCGCGGCCGCACGCGGCCTTATCGGGCCGCGGACCCTTGCCGATCACAGCACGTAGCGGCTCATGTCGACAGACCGGGTCAGTTCGCCAAGGTTCTTATCGACGAAGGCGGCATCCACGGTCACGGTGTCGCCGGTGCGGTCGGGCGCGGTGAAGGACAGTTCCTCGAACACGCGTTCCATCACGGTATAGAGACGCCGCGCGCCGATATTCTCGACCGACTGGTTCACGTCCGCCGCGATCTTCGCAAGCGCCGCGATACCGTCCTCGGTGAAGCTGACCGTCACCTCTTCGGTGCCCATCAGCGCGGTGTACTGGCGGGTCAGCGCATTGTCGGTTTCGGTCAGGATGCGCACGAAGTCCTCTTCGGTCAGCGCCCGCAGTTCCACCCGGATCGGCAGACGGCCCTGAAGTTCCGGCAGCAGGTCCGACGGCTTGGCGATGTGGAAGGCGCCCGACGCGATGAACAGGATATGGTCCGTTCTCACCGGGCCGTGCTTGGTCGACACGGTCGTCCCTTCGATCAACGGCAGCAGGTCGCGCTGCACGCCCTCGCGGCTGACGTCGCCGCCCCGGGCTTCCTGCCGGGCGCAAACCTTGTCGATCTCGTCAAGGAATACGATGCCGTTCTGCTCTACCGCTTCCAGCGCGGCCTGCTTCACGGCCTCGTCGTCCAGCAGCTTGTCGGCCTCTTCGCCGATCAGGATCTCATAGCTTTCGGCCACGGTCAGCTTCTTGCGGACGGTGCGCCCGCCAAAGGCTTTGCCGAAGATGTCGCCGATGTTCATCCCGCCCATGTTCATGCCCGGCTGTCCCGGGATCTCGAACTGGCCCATCGGGTTCGAGGTGTCGGCGATGTCCAGCTCGATCACCGTGTCGTCCAGTTCGCCACGCTTCAGCTTGCCGCGGAACATCTCGCGCGTCTGCTCGCGAGCGTTCTCACCGGCGATTGCTTCGATCACGCGATCCTCGGCCTGCTGGTGGGCGGCGGCTTTCACGTCCTCGCGCATGTAGTCGCGGACCTGAACCATCGCGGTGTCCATCAGGTCGCGGATGATCTGTTCCACGTCCCGGCCGACATACCCGACCTCGGTGAACTTGGTCGCCTCGACCTTGATGAACGGCGCGCGGGCCAGCTTCGCCAGCCGGCGGCTGATCTCGGTCTTGCCGACGCCGGTGGGGCCGATCATCAGGATATTCTTCGGATAGACCTCGTCCCGCAGCTCGTCCGACAGCTGCTTGCGCCGCCAGCGGTTGCGCAGCGCCACGGCCACGGCGCGCTTGGCGTCCTTCTGGCCGATGATGAAGCGGTCGAGCTCGCTGACGATCTCGCGGGGGGTCAGGTCGGTCATGCTGTGTCCTTTTTCCGTCTTCGGGCATCTAGGTCATGCCGGGCGGCAATCCAAGGGGCGGCGGTGCCGCGAGGATACGCGCTGGCGGGTCACAGGCGGAAAAACCCTGGTCATATGCCAGTTTGCATGGAACCTGCCCGCGCCCCGGCTGCTTGACCCTTGGACACGCGGGTTCTGCAGGAGACGACGATGGGCGAGCCGACGACGAAACCCCTGGTGCTGATGACCGGGGCGGGGGGCAATATCGGCAAGCGGCTGTGCCGCGCGTTGGAACAGGATTACCGCATCGTCGGCTTCGACCGGAAATACGACGGCGACGAAGTCTGCGAGATCATCGAGGCCGACCTGACCGACGACAGTTCGATGGCGCTTGCGGTGCAGAAGCTGCGCAAGGAACACGGCGACCGCATCGCCTCGGTGATCCACCTTGCGGCCTATTTCGATTTCTCGGGCAAGGACCGCCCGCTGTACGAGGAGGTGAACGTCCAAGGGTCGCGCCGCCTTCTGGAGCACCTTACGGATTTTCACGTTGAACAACTGGTCTATTCCGGCACCATGCTGGTCCACCGGGCGGGCACGCCGGGCGAAACCATCACCGAGGACGCGCCGATCGAACCCGGCTGGGCCTATCCGCAATCCAAGGCGCGCGCGGAAACCGCGATCCGCAAGGCCGCCGGTGACGAAACCAAGCTGACCTTCCTGCATCTTGCCGGGCTGTACGACGAGGAAACCGCCGTCCCGACCCTGTCGCACCAGATCGCGCGGGTCTACGAACGCGGGCTGAAATCCCGGTTCTACGCGGGCGACCCCAACGCCGGGCAGGCGTTCATCCACATCGAGGACATGACCGACGCCATCAAACGCGCGGTCGACCGGCGCGGCAACCTTGCCCCGGACGAAACGATCCTTGTCGGCGAGCCACACGCGATGTCCTACAACGCGCTGCAGCACCGGCTGGGCAACCTGATCCACGGCGAGCGCAAGTGGTACACGCTGAACATGCCCAAGCCCTTCGCCAAGACCGCCGCGTGGGTCGAAACGGAAAGCGAACCGCTGGTGCCCGATGCGCTGGACGAGGGCGAAAAGCCCTTTATCAGACCCTTCATGATCGATTTGTCCAGCGATCACTATGCGCTCGACATCGCGAAGGCGCAGACCCTTCTGGGCTGGACCCCGAAGCACCGGATCGAGGACAATCTCGAAGGCCTGGTCGCCAAACTGAAGGCCGATCCGCTGGCGTGGTTCCACGACAACGGCATTACCCCGCCAGTCTGGATGCGATCGGCAGAGGCGCGGGGCTGCGACCCCGAAGACATCCGCAAGACCCACGAGGACGACTATCGCGCCCGCCACCGTGCCGGGCTGTGGGCGCCGTGGGCGAACATGGGGCTTGGCGTGTGGATGCTGTTCTCGCCGCCGCTGCTTGGCTACGACTCGCTGGGGATGACGATCAGCGACGTGCTGTCGGGCGTCGCGCTGCTGGCTGCTGCGTTCCTGTCGCTTTCGTGGCGGATGAACATGGCGCGCTGGGCCTGCGCGGTGATCGGCATCTGGATCCTGTTCGCGCCGCTGGTATTTTGGACCGAAAGCGGCGCGGCCTACCTGAACTCGACGCTCGTGGGGATGCTGGTGACCGCCTTCGCCCTTGCCGTCGGGCCACCGCCCGGCGTGTCACCGATGGCGGCGCAGACCGGGCCGACGATCCCGAAGGGCTGGGATTACTCGCCGTCCGACTGGTTCCAGCGGCTGCCGGTCATCCTGCTGGCGGTCGTCGGCCTGATCGCGTCGCGCTACATGACGGCCTATCAGCTTGGCGCCATCGACGCCGTGTGGGATCCGTTCTTCAGCGGCACCGTCCCGGGCAAGAACGGCACCGAGGACATCATCACCTCTCCCGTGTCCGAAGCGTGGCCGATCCCCGACGCCGGCCTTGGTGCCCTGACCTACGCGCTGGAAATCGTGGTGGGCGTGATCGGCTCGTCCCGGCGCTGGCGCACGATGCCGTGGCTGGTGGTGCTGTTCGGCATCATGATCATCCCGCTGGGCGCGGTGTCGATCTTCTTCATCATCATCCAGCCGATCCTGATCGGCACCTACTGCACGATCTGCCTGATCGCGGCGGCGGCGATGCTGTTCCAGATCCCGTATTCCATCGACGAAGTCATCGCGACCTACCAGTTCCTGAAACGCCGCCACAAGGCGGGCCAGCCGTGGATGAAAGTGTTCTTCACGGGCGACACGGACGAAGGCCCGGACGAAAAGATCGTGGACGATTTCGAACGCGGCCCGGGCGCCATCATGGCCGAGATGGTCGTCGGCGGCATGACCTATCCGTGGAGCCTTTGGGCCTCGATGGCGCTGGGCGTGGTCCTGATGCTGTCGCCCATCGTGATCACGTGGGACAACGGCATGGCGGGCGTGAACCACGTCGTCGGCGCTCTGGTGCTGACCTTCACGGTCACGGCGCTGGCGATCGCGGCCCGCGCGGTGCGGTTCATGAATGCGCTCTTGGGCGTGGTGCTGATGTTCGCCCCGTTCATGACCGGCGCCAGCCTGTGGCTGATGGGCTTCAGCTTCCTGATGGGCGCGGCACTGATCGCCTTGTCGATCCCCAAGGGCGACGTGGATCAGAACTACGACGACTGGAACCGCCTCATCGTCTGAGCCAGCGAAAGAAAAAGAAACAGGGCGGCCCGAACCGGAACCGCCCTGTCTTCTTCTCTTTCGAAATACCTCGGGGGAGTCTCCGAAGGAGACAGGGGCAGTGCCCCCTACTTCCGGATCGTCTCGACCGTCAGGTTGCCGTTGGTGAACACGCAGATGTCCGACGCGATCGCCATCGACTTCCGCGCGACCTCTTCCGCCGACAGGTCGGTTTCCATCAGCGCCCGCCCGGCGGCGAGCGCATAGTTGCCGCCCGACCCGATGGCGGTCACGTCATGTTCGGGTTCCAGCACGTCGCCCGCACCGGTGATGACGTACAGCTCTGCGCCGTCCGACACGATCAGCATCGCTTCCAGCTTTTGCAGGTACTTGTCGGTGCGCCAGTCCTTCGCCAGTTCGACCGCGGCGCGCTGCAATTGGCCGGGCGTCGCTTCCAGCTTGGCCTCCAGCCGTTCCAGCAGCGCGAAGGCGTCCGCCGTCGATCCCGCGAAGCCGGCCACGATGTCATACCCGCCGGGCGACAGCCGCCGTACCTTGCGGGCGGTGCCCTTGATCACGGTATTGCCAAGGCTCACCTGCCCGTCGCCCGCGATAACCACCTCGCCGCCTTTCTTGACGCCGATGATGGTTGTGCCGTGCCAGCCCGGAAACTCGTTCTCCGCCATGAAGGCCTCCTTCTTCGTTGGCCCTGATATGGAACCCGTCCGCACGATGGGCAACCCCGCCAAAGCAAAGGGCGCCCGAAGGCGCCCTCGCGTTTCGTCGGATCAAGCCGATCAGACGGCGTCGTCGATCCAGCCTTTCAGCGCGGCCTTCGGCGCGGCGCCGGTCTTGTTCGACACGACCTGACCGTCCTTGAACAGGAACAGCGCGGGGATGCCGCGAACGCCCAGTTGGGCGGGCATCGACGGGTTCTCGTCGACGTTCACCTTGGCGATCTTGATCTTGCCGGCATACTCGTCCGACAGCTCTTCAAGCGCCGGGCCGATCTGCTTGCAGGGGCCGCACCACTCGGCCCAGAAATCCACCACGACGGGGACGTCGGAGTTGACGACTTCGGTTTCGAAAGTGTCGTCGGTGACAGCTACGGTGGCCATGAGTATGTCTCCTTGGCATCAATTCGGTCGAACGGGAACGTAAGTAGCGCGCTGCGAAGGGTCAAGATGTTGGCCAATTTTGCAAGGCAGCCCTCACGATGTCGTGGGGCAATGGCATCAGACTTGGGCCGGTTGTCCAGAGAATTGCCGTTTCCACCACACGATCCGGATAGATCTGCCGCAGGGCAAGGTCATAGGCCGCCATCTGCCGCAAAACGCCCAGCGGCACGTCTTCGGGGCGATCCGGGACGATGCGGTTGGTCTTGAAGTCCACCGCCAGCACGCGGTCCGGGCCGACCAACAGCTTGTCGATGGTGCCGTGGATGCGGGTGTCGCCAAGGTCCGGAAGGCTCGCGGACAGGTCGACCTCGGACATCACCTCCGGTTCGAACAGGAACGCCAGCGAGCCGTCTGCAAGGATGTGCCCGACGTCGGCAAGGATCGTCTCGACCTCGCCCGGCGCGGGTGTCTCGGTGCCCTGTTCCAGCAACTGCCGCCCGATCCTGTCGCGGTCGGCTTCGGGAAACAGCGGCAGGTGTTCCAAAAGCAGGTGCGCCATCCGCCCACGACGCAGCGCGGTTTCAAGATCACCTTCGTCGGGTTCGGCGCCGATGACCTTGGCGCCGCCAAGGTCGCTGGGCGACAGGGTCTTCACCGCTGACGGCACGGGCAGGTGCCGGTCGATCCAGTCGGGCAGGGCGGGCGGTTCTGCAACGTCGGTCTGCGCCTCGACCAGCGCGCCCATGTCCCAGTTTCCATGCGTCGCGCGCAGACCTTCGCCAACCGGCGTGTCCAGTTTCACGGGACCCATGCCTGCCACCGCTTGCCCAATCAGGCCGTGCCAGCAATCGTCCGCATCACCCGTGTCGCCCGCCGCCGCCACGATCAGCCAAGTCTCGGCGCGGGTGATCGCCACGTACAATAGCCGCAGCGTCTCGGCTTCTTGCGCGGTCTTCTTGGCCTCCAGCGCGTCTTTCATCACCTCGGGCTGCTTGCCGGCGGGCGTCTTCCAGACCGTTTCGCCCCCCTCCAGCGTCACCAGCTCGTCGCGCATCGGGGACCGGCGCTTGTTGGTGTCGGGCAGGATCACGATGGGCGCTTCCAGCCCTTTGGAGCCATGCACCGTCATCACCCGGATCTGATCGCCCGCGGTGTCCATCTGGCGTTTGACCTCGACATCGTCGGTTTCCAGCCACGTCAGAAAGCCGGTCAGGCTGGGCACTTCCATCCGCTCGTAAGCCAGCGCCTGATTCAGCAGGGAATCGATGCCGTCTTCCGCCTCGGACCCTAGCCGCGCCAGCAGCTTCCGCCGTCCGTCATGCCGGGACAGGATGCGTTCGATCAGGTCGTAGGGCCGCAAGAAATCCGTCTGACCGCGCAGATCGTTCAGGATCTCCATCGTTCGGGGCCAGTCGGCGGCGCGGTCGCGCAGCGCGTTCCACAGGTAGGCGCGCCCACGCCCGGCGGCGAGGCGGAACAATTCATCCTCGGACCAGCCGAACAGCGGTGACCGCAGCGCGGCGGCCAGCGACAGATCGTCTTCCGGCGTGGCAAGAAAGGACAGCACGGCGGCAAGATCCTTCACCGCCAGTTCGCCGCCCAGCTTCAGGCGGTCGGCCCCGGCCACCGGCAACCCTTCCGCCTTGCAAGCGCGGATCAGTTCGGAAAACAGCGTGGACCGGCGGCGGACGAGGATCAGAAAATCCCCCGCCCGCACCCGCCGGCGCGTTCCGTTCGGCAGCGGAATCGTCTCTGATGCGATGGTTTCACGGATGTTTCGCGCTATGGCGTGGGCAAGGACGACGTCGTGATGGTTCTCGGCCAGCGTGTCGACGGGATCGTACCAGTGCGCCGGATCTTGCTTTTCCGCGACCGGCACGGCGGGCCAAAGGTCGACGCGGCCGGGCAGGTCGGCGTGGAACGCGCGGTGCCGCGCGTCCATCTCCATCCGCGCGGCAGGCACTTCGGTGAACAGGGTGTCGACCAGCCGCAGGATCGCGGCGGACGATCGGAACGAGAATTCCAGTTCGCGCCGTTGCAGCGGATGCCCGACACCTTCCAGACGTTCGCGGAAGTGGTCCCGCATCCGGTCGAATTCCTCGGGGTCCGCGCCCTGAAAGGAATAGATCGATTGCTTTTTGTCGCCGACGACGAAGATCGTGCGCAGTTTGTCGTCCCGCGCGCCCACGCCGGACGTGAACTCTTGCGCCAGCTTCTCGATCACCTGCCACTGCACCGGGCTGGTGTCCTGCGCCTCGTCCACAAGGATGTGGTCCAGACCGCCGTCCAGCCGGTACAGCACCCAGTCGGCGACGACCGGGTCGGACAGAAGGTGACGTGTTTTCAGGATCAGGTCATCGAAGTCCAGCCAGCCATGCGCCAGCTTTCGCGCCTCGTAAGCCGGAAGGAAGGCCGCCGAAAAGCGGTGCAGCGCGTCGGCGCGTTCGACTGCCTGCAACGCGACGAACAGCGGGCGGGCGTCCTGCACCCGTTCCATCAGCGCGTCGAGGTCGTCGGCAAGCGAACCCATTGCCGCCTTGCAGTCCTTGGTCGGGAACCTGTCGGTCTTCGCGCCGAACGGCGCTTTCGCCTTCTCGCCGTACAGGAAACGTTCGAAACAAGCCTCTAACAAGGCCATGTTCGGCACGTTCCAGTTCAAGGCCGCCAGCTTTTCAGCGTCCTTCTGGTCATTCGACTTGGTGCTTTCCCGCAACCGCTGGACAACGCTTGTCATCAAGTCGGCTTCGTTGCCGTCGAACACGTCGTCCAACAGCCCCTCGGGTGTCAGGTTGGCGGGGCAATCGAACAGCCGCATCACCTCGGCGCGGTCCAGTGGCTGCGACAGGCTTTCTTGCCGCCCGACGATAGCCTGCGTCAGACCGTCCAGATCCTCGCCCGAATACAACGCGGCGACTGCATCGACGGCATCCACCTGCGGACCCGTCGCCATTGCCTCGACCACGTCCTGCCGCAACCGCTGGGCCGAACGGTCGTCCATCTCGACGAAGGACGGCGACACCCCGGCCTCTAGCGGAAACCGCCGCAGCAACGAGGCGCAGAACGAGTGGATCGTCTGAATGCGCAGCCCGCCCGGCGTTTCGATGGCGCGGGCGAACAGGCGGCGCGCCTCGGCCAGCCGGTCCGGAGACGTGACGTCGGTCGCGCCCATCCGGTGCAGTTCCTGCGCCAGCGCGCCGTCGGGTTTCAGCGCCCAGTCGCCCAGCCGCTTGAACAGCCGGTTCTGCATCTCGGACGCGGCGGCCTTGGTGTAGGTCAGACACAGGATGTTCTGCGGCGGCACTTTGTTCAGCAACAGCCGCGCCACCCGGTCGGTCAGCACGCGGGTCTTGCCGGACCCGGCGTTGGCGGACAGCCATGTCGCCATGTCCGGATCGGCGGCACGGTTCTGGCTGAGCGTTGCTTCGTCCAGCGTCATTCGCCCACCTCCTGCCGTGGGGCCTCGTCGCTTTCGTCCCACTCTCCGAACCGGGCAAGGTGGTCATAGGGCATTTCGTTGCGCTGCTTGTCCACCGCCCGGCGGGACACATAGCCCCGATCCCGAGAGCGATAGGCCGTGATGAGCCGCACGAAGCCCTCGTAAATCTCGGCCGTTTCGCCCGCGCTCCACGGGCGGCTTTCGACCTTGGGGGTCGACCCGAGCCCGATATAGCTGATCTCTCCCACCTCGGCGGCGGGCAGGTCGGCGATTGCGCCGCGCTCGGCCATCACGGCGGCAAGGCCAAGCTGCTTGTCGAAACTGTCCTGCACCGCCTTGGTGGGTGGATTGCCGGTCTTGTAGTCGTAGATCGCCAGCCGCCCGTCAGGCAGACGGTCGACGCGGTCGATCTTGCCCTTCAGCAGCAGATCCAGATGCGGAAGCTCCAGCCCGCCCTTGTGTTCCAGCGCGGCGACCTCGCGGGTGGACTGGCGTTCCGCTTCGGTGGACAGGAACCAGTCGGCAAAGCGTGCCACCCGCGCGCGCCACATGCGCTGGGCAGCGGGCCAAGGCGCGTGTTCTTCAAGAACTGCGTCGGTCAACTCGAACAGCCGCGCGCGGGCGGCGTCGAGGTCGTCCACGGGACCCGAAGCGATGAAGCGGTCCAGCAGTTCGTGCAGGACGGTGCCGCGCAGGGGGGCGTCTGGTTGCTGCCGCAGCGGGTCAAGCCGCTTCAGGCCCAGCACCCGGCGGGCATAGACCGCATAGGGATCGCGGATCAGCGTCTGGATCTCGGTGATCGACAGCTCTTTCGGGCGGGCGTCGACCGGCGGGCTGGGTGCGGGGCGCCGTGCATGCGGGTTGGCGGCGATCATCTCGGGCGTGGGGGCGTCCAGCCGTTCGGCCAAAGCCAGCCAATGGTTTCCCCGGCCTCGCATCTCGGCCAGCGCGACCGCGCTTTCGTCGCTGAGCCCCGCCATCAGGTTGATCAGCCGGTTCAGCCACCGCGACGGTACGGTCTGCGCCTCGGCATCGCGGACGGCGCGGGTGATCACCACCTCGGGCGCGGCGGCGGCCTGCTGGAAATCATGCGCGGCAAGTCCGATGCGGCGTTCCGGCAGCAACAGTCCGGCCTGATGCCGCATGGTGCGGTTCAGCCACGGATCGGGGCGCGCGGCCTCGGGCCAGACGCCCTCGTTCAGGCCGCCCAGCACAACGACATCGGCGCCCTGCACGCGGGCTTCCAACGTGCCCCAGATCATGATGCCGGCGTGGGTGCCCGTGGCTTCGCGCACCTCGCCCCGCTGCAAAACGGCCAGGAACAGGGACTGATAATCGCGCGGCGTCAGCCGCCCACCGTGGCTGGCCTCTTGCCGCAACGCCTCGACCCAGCGCAGGGCTTCGCCCCCGGCTTCCTTCAGCCACAGCTCGCCCGACCCTTCGCCCAAGGGTCCGGCGGCCAGCCGTTCCGACAGGGCGATGTGCGCGTCCAGATGGTCGGTCAGGGTGCGGGTGCCGATGTCTTCCAGACCCGCGATGCAGCCCGCCAGCCACGTGGCCCAAGCGATGCGCGACTCGTCGCCCTTCGCCGCCCAGTCCAACAGATCGACGGCGGCGGGGAATGGCGGGCCCCAGCGGCGCAGCTTCAGTTCCAGTTCGCGGGTGTGCAACAGGTGCGGGCCACGCTGATCGGACCCCGAGTTCGTCAGAGGATGCTTCAGCAGGGTCAGCAGCGCCTCGGAGGTCAGCTTTTCCCCCACCAGCGCCGCGACATGGCGCAGGAAACGGCCCGGCGCGGTCAGCGGCAGCGGTCGTCCGGCGCTGTCGTCGGGGGTGATGCCCCAGCGATCAAGCGCGGCGGTGACCTGCCGCGACAGAACCCGGTCCGGCGTGATCAGGGCCGCGGTCTTGCCCCGTTCGGCCGCGTCCCGCAGCACAAGCGCGATCGCCCCTGCCTCGGCCCGCGACGACTGCGCCTCGATCATCGTGACGTCGGCGGTGGCCTCGGGCATCGCACCGGCCAGCCCTTGCCCCTCGTTCATCCACTGGTCGGTGACGGGCGCAGGCCGCAGCGCCAGCGACAAAAGCCGGTTGCGCGGCGGGTTCGGGGCGCTGCCCGGCTGCCAGTCGCGCACATCGGAATGATGGCTTTCCATGTCCGCCAGCAGCTTCGAGAACCGGAACTGCGGGTGATCTTCGGACGCCAGCGCATCGTCCAGCATGTCCCAGACCGGCGACGGCAGGTCGAAGTCGAAGCCCGGCAGAATCAGCGCGCCTTGGGGCAGCGCGGCGACCGCGCGCATGAACGTCGCGGTGGCGCCGCGCGACCCGGTCGACCCGGCGACGATCACGGGATGCGCGGGCGGGGTGTCGGCCCAGCGCCGAACGGTGGCATCGACCACGCGCCTTTGCCGTGCCTCGGCATCCGGCGCGTCGTGATCGTCGCGCAGGAATTCCTCGACCAGCGTCACGAAGGAGAGGCTGCGCTGCCAGTGCCCGGATTGGTCCGCGACGTCCAGCGATGCAATGCGGTCGGGCGGAACGCCTTCGCCCTGCATCTCGTCCATCAGCGCGGCAAGGCTGTCGGCAAGGTCGAAGAGCGATGCGCGCGGGGCAAGGTCGGGCTGCCGTTCCAGCAGCGCGGCGACCAGCTGGGTCAGTTCCAGCCGGCGTCGCAGCGGCGGCACGGCAGGCGGGATGTCGGCAAAGGCGGCTTCGGTGGCAAGGTCGGTGACCAGACGGATGCGGGGCAGCAGGCGGGCAGGGCCGTTGTCGAACAGCTCTTTCATGCGCCGCTGCATCCGGCGGGTGTTCACGAAGATCTCGGCCCGGGCCAGTGCTTCGGGCGGCTGACCGGCGGTGCGGGCCAGAAGACCTTCGACGACCGCGCGGGGAAAGTCGGCACCGGGCGGCAGGCCAAAGATGCGGGGGCCGGAAGAGGGGTCAAACATGGGCATCGCTCAGCATCGTCTCGGCCAACGGGATTGCTTCGGGATAACCGACATCGCACCAGCCACCGGCGTGGGCAATGCCGAACAGCGCGTTGTCGTGCAACATCTGCTTCCATATGGCGTGCATGCTGAAAACAGTCTCTGTACAGGCACGAAACGGGTCCGTCTTCACGATCTGAAGGCCGGAATAGACCAATCCGGGACCATAGGTCAGCCGACCTTCACTGTCCGGGATGAAGTCGCCCCGACCCTTGTGGCCCACAGCGGATTCGCGCGGGATCAGCATCATCAGGCCGTCCATACGATTTGGGTCCCATGCATCCAGAAGCGCGGCGACAGGGTTCGGCCCTGTCCAGACGGCATCGGTGTTCAGCGTCAGCACCGCGTCGCCGGACAGCAAGGGAAGCGCCGCCTTCAGCCCGCCGCCCGTATCAAGGATCGTCGCTTCGTGGCTTTCGACCACGTTGGAAGCTGCCAGATGCACGGCCATGAGGGCCGCGTGATAGTGCGTGTTGGCGACGACCGTGCCAACGCCAGCGTCGCGCACCAGCGCAAGCGCGTGGTCGAACAGCGGCCGCCCCGCGACCCTGACCAAGGGCTTCGGCAGCGTGTCGGTCAGGGGCCGCATCCGGGTGCCGAACCCGGCGGCGAACAGAAGGGCGGCGTCAGGCTGCGGCATCGGGTTTCAGCCGGTCAAGACGATCCGGTTCCGGCACGACCTGCAACACGGCGGTGCGCAGATCCTCCAGCCCGGGCGTGGCAAGGCAGGTCATCAGGTGGCGCCAGACGCGGGGGATGAAGGCGACGTACTGCGGCTTGCCGAAATGCAGCGACAGGCGGCCGAACACCCCGAGAATCCGAAGGTGGCGCTGGGCGCCGATGGCGGCATAAGCAGCCCGAAAGCGGTCGGGGTCGTCCCCTGTCAGCGCGACGTATTGCGCGACGATCTCGTTCTCTAGGGTGGGCGACAGGTCGCGGCGGGCGTCCTGCAGAAGCGAGACCATGTCATACGCCGGATGCGCCGCCACCGCGTCTTGGAAATCAAGCAGGCCGACACGGGCAACGCCGCCGCGCTCGGGCAGCCAAGGCAGGTTCTCGGCATGGCAATCGCGCAGGCAGAACACACGGACGTTGCCGATGGTGTGCTGCAAAACAGTCTCGAACACGGTGACAAGCGCCTGTTGATCCGATTGTGTCACTGTCGACCCAAACGGGCGGGCATACCAGTCGAACGCAGGCTCGATCAGCTTGGCCATGTGCGGCGCGGTGAATGTCGGCAGATCATCCGGCACGGGCAGATCGCGAAGGACGGCCAGCATCTCGGCGGCGGCGCGGTAAAGCTCGGTTTCCCGCGTGGGGTCCTGTTCGACCAGCCGCGCGAACAGCGCGTCGCCGAGGTCCTCTAGCAAAAGGAACCCGTCCACCTCGTCCGCCGCGAAGACATCGGGTGCAGACAATCCGTGCGCCGCCAGAAGACCGGCGATCCGCACGAAGGGGCGCACGTCCTGCCCCTGATCCGCTGGCGCGTCCATCAGAACGGCGGTGCGGTAGCCCGCCACCAGCCGTTCGTACCGACGGGCCGAGGCGTCGCCGGCCAGCGGCGTGCGTATGGCGTCGCCCCATCCTGCGCGTTCAAGGAATGCGGTGCAGCGGGCCGCCCGGTCAGACATCGGCCATGTCCGGCACGATGGTCTGCCAGCGGGCGTCTGTGCTGGACAGCCGCGCAATCCGCTCGCCCTCGCGCGGGGTCATCTCAAGCGACAGGGTCAACGCGCCGGCGGGTGTCATGTCGTCCAGCCGGTCGGGCCATTCGACAAGGCAGATCGCGTCGGTAAAGGCATCTTCCAACCCAAGTTCGGCAACCTCGTCCGGGCCCGTCAGGCGATACAGGTCGCTGTGCCATATCTCTGTCGCGCCGTCGGAATACACCTGAACCAGCGTGAATGTGGGCGACGGCACGTCTTCGGCTCGCCCCGTCGCGGCAAGCCGCGACTGGATCAGGGACCGCGCGAAATGGGTTTTCCCGGCGCCAAGCCCGCCCTGAAGCAGGATCACGTCGCCGGGACCAAGGCGCGCGGCAAGCGCCGCGGCAAAGGCCGCGGTGCGTGCTTCGGATGGAAAGGTCAGCGTCTGCTCGAAGGCCGTCATGCCGCCACTGTGGCCAAGCCGGACGGCCGCCGCAAGCGCGTCAGCGTCAGTTGCTGCAGCGTTGCGCCGCCTCGTCGACTGCCGCCGTGAACCCGAACAGCGAGAACGTGTCCTCGGTCTGCGTGCCACGCGACGACCGCGCGGTCAGCACAGCTTCGGCACCGCCCTTCATCGCCTCGACGATGCGACCGTCCTCGGCCGGGTCTTTCGCCCAAGCCATCTCGCCGCGCGTGAACAGCTCGAAGCTGTCGTCGCCGATCTGAAGCGTGACGGTCGAGCCCTCCGCGAAGGGATAGCCGCCGGTGAAGGACACCTGACCCGCCACGTTCGAGTTCGGGATATACGACACGAACAGCAGGATGTCGCCGCGCCGCACTGCGACCACGCGACCGTCCCGGGTGTTCACGGTTTCCTTGGGGCTGGATACGCTCCAGCACTGCGCCGGATCCTGAGCTTCGAACACGCTCCAGTCCGTGTGGGCTGCCACACGGTTACGGGATTCCTGTGCATCGACACTCAGCGGCGTCATCAAAATCGCGGCGCACAGCGCGCCGAGACCAAGACATGATTGCATTCGTCTCACAGCCTCCAGCCGTTTCTTGCTGCCTCTCGCTGCCGCCGGCAGTCCGTCTCGCGTGACCTTCGTTGGCGGGCATGCGATAATCAATCAACTGGCAGGACGATAACGGAAAACTGCTGATCAGCGAAAGGGCTGGCAGCGGAAAATCGCGCAGGCTTGAAGGAAAAATGATGAAACACGCAGAAGCCCTGGTCGAAGTCTGGCGCGGCGACTTGCTGGAATCGGTGCATGCCGGGCACGCGGTGGTCTGTGATTCCACCGGCGCGATCGTTGAGGCGTGGGGCGATCCGGACAAGATCATCTATCCCCGGTCTTCGGCCAAGATGATCCAGGGTCTGCCGTTGATGGACAGCGGCGCGGCCGATGCGGCGGGCCTGGGGACCGAACATCTGGCGCTGGCCTGCGCGTCGCACCAAGGCGCGCCGGAACATACAGAGCGGGTCGAACGCTGGCTGTCGGACATGGGCATGACCGATGCCGACCTGCGCTGCGGCCCCGAGTTTCCCCGCGACGAGGAAACCGGCCACGCGATGATCCGCGCGCACGGACAGCCCTGCCAGTGGCACAACAACTGTTCCGGCAAGCATTCCGGCTTTCTGACGCTGACCCGCCATCTGCGTGCCGGTCCCGAGTATGTCGAGATCGACCACCCGGTGCAGCAGGCCGCGCTGGAAGCGTTCGAGGATGTAACCGGAATGACGTCGCCCTGCTACGGGATTGACGGCTGCGCGGCGCCGAACTTCGCGACGTCCGTTCACGGGCTGGCCCGCGCGATGGCGCGGTTCGCGGCGGCGGGGCGGGGTGGCGGCGTGCGCGACGCGTCGATGGCGCGGCTGCGGGATGCGATGATCGCCCACCCCAGCCTTGTGGCGGGCGAAGGCCGGGCCTGTACAGAACTGATGCAGGCGTTGGGCGGACGGGGTGCCTTGAAAACGGGGGCAGAAGGCGTTTTCGTCGGTATCTTGCCACAGCAGGGACTGGGGCTTGCGCTGAAGATCGCCGATGGTGCGACGCGGGCAAGCGAGTGTGCGCTTGCCGCGATTCTCGTCCGGCTTGGGGTGCTTGACCCGACCCATCCCGCCGCGATCAAGCGGATGAACCCGCCGATCCCCAACCGCCGCGGCATGACCACCGGAGAGATCCGGCCAGCCGTCGCACTGGCCTGAGGTCAGTCGGTCACGAAGGCGTCGCGCGCGTATCCCTGAAGGAACAGCAACGCGGTCAGATCGCCGTGGTTGATGCGAAGGTCGCACTGCGCCTGAACCGCCGGTTTCGCGTGCAGCGCGACGCCGGTTCCGGCAAGCGACAGCATCCCAAGGTCGTTGGCGCCGTCGCCGACCGCCAGCACATCGGCTTCGGAAATTCCAAGCTGCGCGGCGCGGTCTTTCAGCGACTCGACCTTGGCATCCCGGCCAAGGATCGGTTCCGCCACCGTCCCGGCCAGCACGTCGCCATCGACATGCAGGGTGTTGGCGCGGTGTGCGTCCATCCCCAACGCGTCGGCAACCTGTGCGGCGAAGGCGGTGAACCCGCCCGAGACCAGCATCGCGAAGGCGCCGTTCGCTTTCATCGTCGCCACCAGCGTGCGGCCCCCGGGCATATAGGTGATCCGTTCGGACAGGACCTTGTCGATGATCGAAACCGGCAGGCCCTTCAGCAGGGCGACCCGTTCCTTCAGCGCGCCTTCGAATTCCAGTTCACCGTTCATCGCGCGGGCGGTGATGTCGGCCACCTGCGCGCCCACACCGGCCTCGGCCGCGAGTTCGTCGATGCATTCCTGCTGGATCAGGGTCGAATCCATGTCCGCCAACAGCATCTTCCGGCGCAGGTTCCCTGCGGGTTGGACCAACAGATCGACACCCTGCTGCTGGAAGCTGTCCCAAACGTCCCACCGATTCGCGGGAACCTCGGGCATGTCGAAGCAGGCGGCCTCTGACGACGACAGGACGCGGATCTCTCCGCCGCCCCATGCGTTGCGAAGCGCGCTGACGGCGGCGCCGTCCAGCTTGCCGGGCGCGGAAATAAGGGTAACGGTCTGCATGGCGACGCCTCCGGTTCGGGAACGCGCGCCATTAATCACGGGGCGGGACGACAACCAAGCCCCTTAGTGAAGGTTGGCCTCCAGAAGCACCCGGCGGATGAATTGCGTTTTCTCGGCGGCGTAAGAGTTGCTGCGCCGGGCCAGCCCGTGTTTCAGGGCAGCGTAGGCGTCGGCCAGACGTCGGTCGCGGCGCAGGACGTCACGGAACGCGACCTGATCATGCATTTCAGGGTCGTCCGGCCGATACAGAAGAAGCGTATGGGAGCACACGCCGCCGTCGCGCGTGCGGGCAAACCGCCGCCCCGAGGCGTACCCGTAATCAACATAGCCTAACGAAACGACCGCCTGCGCGGCATCCTCTTGGTCGCCCTCGGGCACGGATACGGCGATGTCGATGACCGGGCGTGCCATCAGGCCCGGCACCGCGGTGCTTCCGATATGTTCGATCTCAAGCCGATGCGCGGCGAACGTGTCGCGCAGCATGTCGTGTTCGGTCCGGAACAGCGCGGGCCAGTCATCGCTGTAGGGCACGTGACGGACCGGGGCCCGGCGAAGGTCGATGGTCTTGGTTTGTAGCTCGATCACGTTCAATCCAACATGCGCGTCGCGCATTCTTCCCGCGCCCCTTGCGCAGTGTCGGCACGTTTACCTAACGCAAGTTTCGCAATTGTGAAACACATGCGGGCTTGTCGGCACGTGGTCGCCGATGTAAGTGCGGCAGTGGGACACCCCTCCCCAACGAGGGGCGTATATCTGGAAGGATATCCATTGATGGATACGAAACACCCGGCAACGCGGCCGGCCAACCCGCGTTTTTCTTCTGGCCCCTGTGCCAAGATCCCCCACTTTGAATTGAATATGCTGTCGGACGCCGCGCTTGGCCGTTCGCATCGCGCCAAGGTCGGCAAGGAAAAGCTGAAGGCCGCGATCGAGACCACGCGCGAGATCCTCGGCATTCCCGCTGACTACAAGATCGGCATCGTCCCCGCGTCCGACACCGGCGCCGTCGAGATGGCGATGTGGTCCATGCTGGGCGCCCGCAAGGCGACGATGGTCGCATGGGAAAGCTTCGGCGCCGGCTGGGTGACCGACGTGGTCAAGCAGCTGAAGATCGACGCCGAGGTGAAAACCGCCGACTACGGCCAGATCGTCGACTTCGCCGAGATCGACTTTGACACCGACGTCGTCTTTACCTGGAACGGCACCACCTCGGGCGTGCGCGTCCCGAACGGCGACGCGATCCCCGCCGACCGCGAGGGCCTGACAATCTGCGACGCCACCAGCGCCGCCTTCGCGCAGGACCTGCCGTGGGACAAGCTGGATGTGACCACGTTCTCTTGGCAGAAGGTCATGGGCGGCGAAGCCGCGCACGGGATGCTGATCCTGTCGCCGCGTGCCGTCGAGCGTCTGGAAACCTACACGCCCGCGTGGCCGCTTCCGAAAATCTTCCGCCTGACCAAAGGCGGCAAGCTGATCGACGGCATCTTCGTTGGCGAGACGATCAACACGCCGTCGATGCTGGCGGTCGAGGATTACCTTGTCGCGTTGGAGTGGGCGAAGAAGATCGGCGGCCTGCCCAAGCTGATGGAACGTGCGGACACCAACGCGAAGGTTCTTTGGGACTTCTGCGACCGTCACGACTGGCTGGCCAACCTGGCTGAGGATCCGGCGACCCGTTCGAACACCAGCGTTTGTCTGAAGTTCACCGACGACCGCATCAAGGACGGCGCGGTTTTCGCCAAGGCGGTCGCCAAGAAGCTGGAAGACTACAACGCGGCCTATGACATCGGCGCCTATCGCGACGCCCCCGCCGGTCTTCGGATCTGGTGCGGCGCCACGATCGAGTCGGCGGATATCGAGAAGCTGACGCTGTGGCTGAAGTGGGCCTTCGAAGCCTGCATCGAAGCTCAGGACTGATCTGCGGGATGGGGTGCAACCCCATCCTACATGTCCCGGCTTCGGGCTGGGGCCGCGCTTTGACCTCCAAGATTAAGCAGCCCCGGGTTCGATCCGGGGCGCGTTACCTCATCTCATCAAAGGACCACTTGAAATGGCTCCCAAGGTACTCGTCTCCGACAAGCTTTCGGAAACCGCCGTTCAGATCTTCCGCGATCGCGGCATCGACGTCGACTTCATGCCGGACCTCGGCAAGGACAAGGACAAGCTGGCAGAAGTCATCGGCCAGTATGACGGTCTTGCCATCCGGTCGGCCACCAAGGTCACCGAAAAGCTGCTGGAACACGCCGACAACCTGAAGGTCGTGGGCCGCGCCGGCATCGGCACCGACAACGTCGACAAGGACGCCGCGTCCCGCAAGGGCGTGATCGTCATGAACACGCCGTTCGGCAACATGATCACCACCGCCGAGCATGCCATCGCGATGATGTTTGCGGTTGCGCGGCAGATCCCCGAGGCCAGCGCCTCGACCCACGCCGGCAAGTGGGAGAAGTCGAAATTCATGGGCGTCGAGCTGACCGGCAAGACGCTGGGCGTCATCGGCGCCGGCAACATCGGCGGCATCGTCTGCGACCGCGCCCGTGGGCTGAAGATGAAGGTCATCGCCTACGATCCCTTCCTCGGCCAGGAGAAGGCCGACAAGATGGGCGTCGAGAAGGTCGAGCTGGAAGAGCTGCTGAAGCGGTCCGACTTCATCACGCTGCACGTTCCGCTGACCGACCAGACCCGCAACATCCTGTCGAAGGAAAACCTTGAGAAGACCAAGAAAGGCGTGCGCATCATCAACTGTGCCCGTGGCGGACTGGTCGACGAGGAAGCCCTTGCCGAGCTGCTGAAATCCGGCCACGTCGCCGGCGCGGCCTTCGACGTCTTCGCGGAAGAGCCCGCGACCGAGAACGTGCTGTTCAACCTGCCCAACGTGGTCTGTACCCCGCACCTCGGCGCGTCGACCACCGAAGCGCAAGAGAACGTGGCGCTGCAGGTGGCCGAGCAGATGTCGAACTATCTGCTGACCGGCGCCGTCGAGAACGCGCTGAACATGCCGTCGGTGACCGCCGAGGAAGCCAAGGTCATGGGTCCGTGGATCAAGCTGGCCAGCCATCTTGGCGGGTTCGCCGGGCAACTGACCGACGAGCCGATCGAGGCGATCAACATCCTGTTCGACGGCAACGCCGCTGAACTGAACGTCGCCGCGCTGACCGCCGCCGTTCTGGCGGGCATCATGAAGCAAACGAACCCGGACGCGAACATGGTGTCGGCCCCGGTCGTGGCCAAGGAACGCGGCATCGACATCGCCACCACGACGCAGACCAAGTCGGGCATCTTCGACGGCTACATGAAGCTGACGGTGGTGACGCCGACGCGGGAACGCTCGATCGCGGGCACAGTTTTCAGCGACGGCAAGCCGCGTTTCATCCAGATCAAGGGCATCAACATCGACGCCGAGGTGGGCGAGCACATGCTGTACACCACCAACAAGGACGTTCCGGGCATCATCGGGACGCTGGGCGGCACGCTGGGGTCCAACGGGGTGAACATCGCGAACTTTACCCTTGGCCGGTCGCATCAGGGCAAGGACGCCATCGCGCTTCTGTACCTTGACGATCAGCCGCCCGCCGACGTGCTGCAAAAGCTGAAGGACACCGGCCTGTTCCTGCAGGTCCGTCCGCTTCAGTTCGACGTGGCCTGATGCGGTTCTACGCCATCGGTGACATTCACGGGCAGCGCGAGAAACTTCGCGTTGCCCATTCCCTTGTCCGGGCCGACCGTGTGTCCAACCGATGCGCCGCTGATCCACCTTGGCGACCACACCGACCGCGGGCCGGATTCGCGCGGGGTGATCGACGACCTGATCGCCGGTATGGCGGCGGGGCAGCCGTGGCAGTCGATCCGTGGCAACCACGACCAGATGTTTCTTGATTTCCTGTCCGTCCCCGACGCCGACGATCCGCGTTTTGGCCGGGCAGACTGGTGGCTGCAGCCGAACCTTGGCGGCCCGCAGACCCTTGCGTCCTATGGCGTCGATGTCCCCGAGGATTACGATTTCTTCGACGTGCAGGCCCGTGCCCGCGTCGCGGTGCCAGAGGCACATGTGAGCTTTCTTGATCGGCTTCCGCTGTATGCGGAAATGGATCATTTTCTGTGTGTCCACGCAGGCATCCGCCCCGGCATCCCGCTGGAGAAGCAGGAAAAGGAAGACCTGATCTGGATTCGCGACGATTTCCTGTGGGACGAACGCGACCATCCGAAACCCGTCGTCCACGGCCACACCGCCGTGCAAGAGCCCGAAAACCACCGCAACCGCGTCAATCTGGATACCGGTGCGGGGTATGGCCGCAAGCTGACGGCGGCGGTGTTCGAGGTCGGCGACGTCTGGATCCTGACCGAGGATGGCAGGGTTCCGCTGCCCCCGCTGTGACGCGGGACGGCGTTCCCCCTTGCAGACTCGGGCCTCCTTGCGTATATGCCCATCAACAGCGGCGTTTCGGCCTCCACCCCCGAAGCTCCACCGGACAAGTGTGAACGGGCCGCGCGCCCGTTTTTTCGTATCTGGACCCTGAATGTCTGACCTAGTTGCAAAAGCCCCTATCGACCGCCGCCTGGCCGAGATCCTGACCCCCATCATCGAGGGGATGGGGTTCGAACTGGTGCGCGTGCGCCTGATGGGCGGCCAGACCAAGACCGTGCAGGTCATGGCCCAGCGGCCCGACGGCGCCATCGACGTGGATGAATGCGCCGACATCTCGAACGCGATCAGCGCGGTTCTGGATGTCGAGGACCCGATCGACGACAACTATACGCTGGAAGTGTCCAGCCCCGGTATCGACCGGCCGCTGACCCGGCTTAAGGATTTCGATCAGTGGGAAGGGTACGAGGCCCGGATCGAGACCACCGAACTGATCGACGGCCGCCGCCGCTTTAAGGGCAACCTTGCGGGCACCGAAGGCGACGAGGTTCTGATCACCATCGAACAACACGGTGAAGACGTCACCATCGGGCTGAAATTCGACTGGCTGAGCGATGCGAAGCTGGTTCTGACAGACGACCTGATCCGCGAGATGCTGAAGCAGCGCAAAGAAGCCGGCATCGTGGACGAAAGCAAATTCGACGAGATCGAGACCGATAGCGGGTCCGAAGAGGAGTAAGAAGACATGGCCATTACTTCCGCCAACCAGCTTGAGCTGCTGCAGACCGCAGAGGCCGTCGCGCGCGAGAAGATGATCGACCCCGGCCTTGTGGTCGAGGCGATGGAAGAGTCTCTCGCCCGTGCCGCCAAGTCGCGCTACGGCTCGGAGATGGACATCCGCGTGTCGATTGACCGGAAGACCGGCAAGGCGACCTTCACCCGCGTCCGTACCGTCGTCGAAGACGAGGAACTGGAAAACTACCAGGCCGAGCTGACCGTCGAACAGGCGAAGCAGTACATGGAAAACCCGCAGGTCGGCGACATGCTGACCGACGAGGTTCCGCCGGTGGAAATGGGCCGGATCGCCGCGCAGTCGGCCAAGCAGGTCATCCTGCAGAAGGTTCGCGAAGCCGAGCGTGACCGCCAGTACGACGAGTTCAAGGACCGCGCCGGCACCATCATCAACGGCATCGTCAAGCGCGAGGAATACGGCAACGTCATCGTCGACGTGGGCCGCGGCGAAGCCATCCTGCGCCGGAACGAGAAGATCGGCCGCGAAAGCTATCGCCCGAACGACCGCATCCGCTGCTACATCAAGGATGTCCGCCGCGAACCGCGCGGGCCGCAGATCTTCCTGTCGCGCACCGCGCCGGAATTCATGGCCGAGCTGTTCAAGATGGAAGTGCCCGAGATCTACGACGGCATCATCGAGATCAAGGCCGTGGCCCGTGACCCGGGGTCGCGCGCGAAGATCGCCGTGATCAGCTATGACAACTCGATCGACCCCGTCGGCGCCTGTGTCGGTATGCGCGGCTCGCGCGTGCAGGCCGTGGTGAACGAACTGCAGGGCGAGAAGATCGACATCATCCCGTGGAACGAAGACCAGCCGACCTTCCTGGTGAACGCGCTGCAACCCGCCGAGGTGACCAAGGTCGTCCTGGACGAGGAAGCCGAGCGCATCGAGGTTGTCGTGCCCGAGGAACAGCTGTCGCTGGCCATTGGCCGTCGCGGCCAGAACGTGCGGCTTGCGTCGCAGCTGACCAACCTTGATATCGACATCATGACCGAGGCCGAGGAATCCGCCCGTCGTCAGGCCGAGTTCGAGGAACGCACCAAGCTGTTCGTCGATACGCTGGATCTGGACGAGTTCTTCGCCCAGCTGCTGGTTTCGGAAGGCTTCACCAACCTCGAAGAGGTCGCCTATGTCGAGCTGGACGAACTGACCGTCATCGACGGCGTCGACGACGACACGGCGAACGAGCTTCAGGCCCGTGCCCGCGACTTCATCGACGAACAGAACCGCAAGGCGCTGGAACACGCCCGCGAGCTGGGCGTTGAGGACAGCCTTGTGAACTTCGAGGGCCTGACCCCGCAGATGGTCGAGGCGCTGGCGATGGACGACGTCAAGACGCTGGAAGATTTCGCGACCTGCGCCGACTGGGAACTGGCCGGTGGCTGGACCACCGAGAACGGCGAACGCAAGAAAGACGACGGGATTCTCGAAAAATTCGAGGTTTCGCTTGAGGAAGCGCAGGACATGGTGATGACCGCGCGTATTCAACTGGGCTGGGTCGATCCCGCCGAACTGGAAGCCGACGAGGAAGAGCTGGACGTCGATGCCGAGGAAGACGGCGAGAACGAAGGCGAAGAAACCGCACAGGAGGCCGGGGCCTGATCTCAGGCCTCGGGTGGCGCGGATGGCTCGCGGTGGCCAACCGAAAGACCGGGATGCAGGGCCCGAACGGCGCTGCATCGTGACCGGAGAGGGTCAGCCCAAACAAGGGCTGATCCGTTTTGTCGTGGGACCCGACGGACAAATTGTCCCCGATGTCCTTGAAAAACTGCCCGGAAGAGGTATCTGGGTAAGGTCTGACAGGTCCGCCCTGGACCAAGCCGTGAAAAAACGGCTGTTTGCCCGGGCCGCCAGACAGGCAGTTACCGTTCCGGATTCGCTGGCCGACGAGGTCGAACGCCAGATCACCCAGCGGGTGATCGACCTGATCGCGATGGCGCGCAAAGCCGGTCGGGCCGTAGCGGGCTATGAGAAGGTCAAAAGCTGGCTCGACACCGGAGAGGCCCAAGTGCTGATCCAGGCGACCGACGGATCGGAACGCGGCAAGAGCAAGTTGAAGGCGCCGGATGGCGAAGACTCCTTTGTGGGCGAGCTTTCGGCGCAGGAATTGGGTTTGGCATTCGGGCGGGAACATGTGATACATGGCGCGCTTGCGACTGGCGGACTCACGAGACGTGTAGTAGAGGAAGCCGCGCGGCTCTCTGGCCTGCGCAGGACGAACGGGGGTAACGATGCCTCCGGAAAGGATTTGAAGACGCGATGAGCGATACTGACGGCAAGAAACCTCTTGGTCTGCGTAGTGGCCCTCGTTCCGGCAACGTGAAGCAGAGCTTCAGCCACGGACGGACCAAGAACGTGGTGGTGGAAACGAAACGCAAGCGCGTTGTCGTGCCGAAGCCCGGTGCCGCAGGCAAATCGTCGGGTGGCGGCAAGGACGGGGGCGATCCCTCGCGCCGTCCCGCCGGTATTTCGGATGCGGAACTTGAACGCCGCATGAAGGCGCTTGCCGCCGCGAAGGCCCGCGAGGCCGACGAGGCGAAGCAGCGTGAAGAAGACGAGCGGCAGCGCGCTGAAGAGCGCGAGCGCCGCCGTGCCGAAATCGAGGCCAAAGAGCGCGAAGAGCGCGAGCGCGAGGAAGCCGCAAAGCGCAAGGCCGAAGAAGACGAACGCCGCCAGCGTGAAGCTGAGGAAGCCAAGGCGAAAGCCGCGGCTGACCGTGCGAAGCCTGCCAAGACCGAAAAGGCCGCCGCACCCGCCCCCGATCCCGCGGGCGAGGAAGCGCGTGCCGCGAAGGGCCCCAGCGGCCCCCGCAAACCCGACCGCGAGCGGACCGAAAACCGCGATCGCCCGGCGAAGCGTGGCCGCGACGACGGCAACCGCCGGTCCGGCAAGCTGACCCTGAATCAGGCGCTGTCCGGTGGCGAAGGCGGCCGGCAGAAATCGCTCGCCGCGATGAAGCGCAAGCAAGAGCGTGCGCGTCAAAAGGCGATGGGCGGTGGCGACAGCCGCGAAAAGGTCGTGCGTGACGTGCAGGTTCCCGAGACCATCGTGGTGTCGGAACTGGCCAACCGTATGGCTGAACGCGTCGCCGACGTGGTGAAGGCCCTGATGCAGAACGGCATGATGGTCACCCAGAACCAGTCGATCGACGCCGACACGGCGGAACTGATCGTCGAGGAATTTGGCCACAAGGTCGTCCGCGTGTCGGATGCCGACGTGGAACAGGTGATCGACACCGTCGAGGACAAGGCCGAAGATCTCAAGGCGCGCCCGCCGGTCATCACGATCATGGGCCACGTCGACCACGGCAAAACCTCGCTGCTGGACGCGATCCGCGAAACCAACGTGACCGGTGGCGAAGCCGGCGGCATCACGCAGCACATCGGCGCCTATCAGGTGAAGACGAAGGCCGGCACTGTTCTGACCTTCCTCGACACGCCGGGCCACGCTGCCTTTACCTCGATGCGGGCCCGCGGTGCGGACGTCACGGACATCGTGGTGCTGGTCGTGGCGGCCGATGACGCGGTCATGCCGCAGACGATCGAGGCCATCAACCACGCGAAAGCGGCTGGTGTCCCGATGATCGTCGCGATCAACAAGACCGACCTGCCCGCCGCGAACCCGACCAAGGTTCGGACCGATCTGCTTCAGCACGAAGTGGTGGTCGAACAGATGTCGGGTGACGTGCAGGACGTCGAAGTGTCCGCGCACACCGGCAAGGGTCTGGACGAACTGCTGGAAGCCATCGCGCTTCAGGCCGAGATCCTTGAGATCAACGCCAACCCCGACCGCGCCGCCCAAGGTGCCGTGATCGAGGCGCAGCTTGACGTGGGCCGTGGTCCCGTCGCCACCGTTCTGGTTCAGAACGGCACGCTGAAGCAGGGCGACATCTTCGTCGTCGGCGAACAGTGGGGCAAGGTGCGCGCGCTGATCAACGACAAGGGCGAACGCGTCAAGGAAGCCGGTCCGTCGGTTCCGGTCGAGGTGCTTGGCCTTAACGGCACGCCCGAGGCGGGCGACGTTCTGAACGTCGTCGAGACCGAGGCGCAGGCCCGCGAGATCGCCGAATACCGCGAGGACGCCGCGAAGGAAAAACGCGCCGCTGCCGGTGCCGCGACCACGCTCGATCAGCTTCTGGCGAAAGCCAAGGAAGATCAGAACGTGTCCGAGCTTCCGATCCTGGTGAAGGCCGACGTGCAGGGCTCTGCCGAGGCCATCGTTCAGGCGATGGAGAAGATCGGCAACGACGAGGTCCGTGTCCGGGTTCTGCACTATGGTGTGGGCGCCATCACGGAAACCGACGTGGGTCTTGCCGAAGCATCCGGTTCGCCGGTTATCGGCTTCAACGTCCGTGCGAACGCACCGGCGCGGAACGCCGCGAACCAGAAGGGCGTCGAGATCCGGTACTACAGCGTGATCTACGACCTTGTGGACGACGTGAAGAAAGCGGCCTCTGGCCTGCTGGGCGCCGAGATCCGCGAGAACTTCATTGGCTACGCGCAGATCAAAGAGGTCTTCAAGGTCTCGAAGGTCGGCAACGTCGCTGGCTGTCTGGTCACCGAAGGTGTGGCGCGCCGCTCTGCCGGTGTCCGCCTGCTGCGCGACGACGTGGTGATCCACGAGGGCACGCTGAAAACGCTGAAGCGCTTCAAGGACGAAGTCGCCGAGGTTCAGTCGGGTCAGGAATGCGGCATGGCGTTCGAGAACTACGAAGACATTCGCCCGGGCGATGTCATCGAGATCTTCGAGCGCGAGGAAGTCGAACGCTCGCTGTCGTAAGACAACCGCGTCTGGGATTACAAAACGGGCCGAGGGAAACCTTGGCCCGTTTTGCGTTTGCGGAGTCGCCGGCAAAGAAAAAGGGGCGGATGAACCGCCCCTTGTGACTGTATGACCGTGGTTGCCGGGATCAGACCAGCTTAAGCTGCTTCTTCTTCGGCGCGTTGCCCTGTTCAGCCTTCCATTCGCGGAAAGCGTCCCAGTGGTCGATCAGCATGGTCAGCGTTTCGCCGCGCGACAGGCCGCCACGACGGCCCTTGGCGATGTTGCGAAGCGACAGGATCGGATTGTCCTTGTCGAGGTTCGCGCCGTACTCGATCCCGTCAAGGAACTCTTCGCCCATCGCGGCATGTTCGCGCATTACCCGATAGATGAAATAGGTCATCACGCCGGATGATCCGATTTCGGTCATGCCGCGACGGCGCGAGCGGGCGAATCCTTTCGAGATATCCGGGTGCCGTTCCAGCGTCGCAAGGATCTCGGTCGCCGAGGGGCTGTTGCCGCTGCCGGTCAGGGGCAGGTTGTTGTCCTCTTTCCACTGCAGCTTGGCGGCGGCGGCCAGAACCCGGTCATCGACGCGGTTGCCGGCCCGGCGCACGGTGCGCTTGGCGTGGGTGTCGAAGGTGGCGAATGCCTCTTCCGGGATGCCGGTGGCAATCGGAACCTCGATCGGCGCGTCCGCCGCGATGATGGCGTGCAGACGGTGCTGGCCGTTCAACAGGCGCGGCGTGTCGTCGTTGGCGGCTGCCATCGGATCGCCGGTAAAGCAGATCGGCTGCGCGTTCAGCATCCAGTTGCCGTTGAGGATGTCACGCTTGATCACGTCGATATGGTTCTTCTGGACCTTCCGGTTGCCAGAGTTGAACTGCATCCACTCGCGCGCCAGTTCGGGCGTCACGGTCATCATGCGCACCCGCTCGCGGCCTTCGTCGGCTTGGGCGCCTTTCAGGATCTCTTCATCGGTCTGGCCGCCGAACGCGTCGGTGGCCTGCGACGTGTCGAACCGGCCCTCGCGCAGGCCGGGGTACCCGTCGACCAGCGGCAGGCCAAGGTTGGCGGGCGCCTGTTCGCGCAGCGCGGCACGCGACACGGGCTGGCCATTCTCGTCCAGCGGAGTCGAGCCGTAATCTTCCTTCCACGCGTAGTGCTGCGTGATCTTGCGGCCGCTGACGTGATCGTTGAACGCAAGGATTGACAGCGCCAGCGCGTTGTCGACGGGAAGGGGCAGGCCGTTCTGTTCCAGCACGCTGACCTGCATGCAGAACATGCCAGCGGGCGTATCCAGCCCGGACGTACGGTCAGGGCCGATCTCGCGCAGGAAGGTCAGCAATTCGGCGCGCAGCCCGGCGCGGATGGCCATATAGGCCAGCACAGGGCGTGCGGTGGAATGCAGGCGGCTGCCGCGGGTGGTTTCGGCGATGTCGCAGGCGTCTTCCAGCTCGGGGTTGGCGGACAGCACGCGGTCATAACGCGACCAGCTGATCGGCAGGTTCTCGCGGCCAAGGCTGCCGTTCTCGATCCGGATCAGCTTGGACATGGTACGGACAACCTTGCCCGCGTTGCGGACGCCGCGGCTTTCCAGCACGCCTTGGTACGACCGGCGGCGATGCTGGTCGATGGTGTGCAGCGTGTCGGCCCGGACGTTCCGGGCGACGATGGTTTGGAACGGGACGCCGGCCTTGATGCAGGCATTCAGGCGCTGGATGCCGTCGATGACGCGACCGGCCTCGTCCAGGATGATCGGCTGGCCGTTCAGGATCCACGCGCCGTTGGTCATTGCCTGGGCGTAGGTCGAGATGGCCTTTTTGTCTTCGGCGGGGTTCACAGCCGATTCAAGCAGGAGCGAGGCGCGCTCGGGCGTGATCTCTTCGACGTCGAAGGTCAGGCGTGCGGCTTCTTTCGTCGTCGGGGCGGCGGCGCGGTGGTCGGCGCCGGCGGTGCCTTTTACCATTTTCATGCCGTTGCCCTTTCGATCTTGCCAGCCGCGTGCGGCTGCGTGGAATGAAGCCCTTCGGGCGCGCCGGGCCGGACCGTAGCGGTCTGGTGCGACGGGCGCCGCTTTGGGATGTGGGTATTCCGGATCATCGCGTTCAGTACCATTGAAAACTCATACCAAGATATTCGCATATGATGCAGCAACGTGCCGCCTACATTCAATGTGTACTTCGCAAATCGCATTGTCGCAAGCCCGATTTTTGCCTCAATTGAGATTTTCGCGAACTTCCGCCTATGTCACATGGGGCAGCTGTTGAATAAAGAATGACTCCTAAACATGAGAATTTCCTGCACGAATTAATGAGTCGGCGGTTTTTCGCCAATCCGGATACAACCCGGGGTTTCAGGCCGGATCATCCTGAACGGGAAACGACATGAATTCAGATCCGCCTGCAAATCATTCGATCAATTGGTCCGTGGGACCACATTCGAGACACAATCACCTGACGTATATGGATTTTATCCACGAAACTGTGATCAATACGCCAAGTTGGGGATAAAATTCGAAGACCGCCTTCCGATACTCGTTTCCGGATTAAGCATGCCATGCGAGTGTCAAACGTGGAGACACACTTTAAAAGCGAATCCGGACAAAGCCACGCGAAGCAGATACCGGGTTCCTCAAAGACCGAGATGACAGTGAAACACACACAGACGGAAGAACTCCGCACCGCACGCATTTTTGCGATTAACTGGGGACAAGCACCTTCGATCGCAAAACTTCAGCCCGAGGATCTCGGTGCTGCTCGGCTTATGAAGGTGGGAATTCACATTCGGGAATTCTGCCAGCCCTTGTCCAACTTCCTGAACCGCGGGCTTCCGGTCGGGCAGGTCCCGCTTCCGGCGATCGACCTGACTTTCCTTGCCCTTGATGCGCTGGCCGAAGCGGACGCGCGGCGCGACGGCCCCGGGTGGAAGCCCGTTTCTGGACGCGTCACCGTCGCCGAGGGCACCGGGGCGCTGTACCGCCGGGGCGTTTGGCTGGAAAGCGGCGATGGCCGGATCCTTGACCTGAACCGCGCCGATGCCGCGGATGGCGTTCGCGTCGCCAAGGCGCAACGCAGCCTGATCTCGGAGTACCGGTCGGAATCCACGCTGTCGGTCCGCAAGACCAGCGTACTTCTGGACATATGGCGGGGCACGGCGCCGGGCTATGCGAACTTCGCAAGCCAGGACGACATGCAGCGCGCTTATGCGAGAATGAAACGTAACGTCGCTGATATCATGGTGCTCGGGTCGGTACGGGCCGCCAGCTAACGCAGGCTTTACCCGAACCAAACCCTTTGATCGCCAGAGTCGATGTGCACGAACCGCCCGCGATAGTGTCCGGTACCGCCGATCTGTAGCCACTGCGCGTACTCGGCCACATTCGCCACGTCGCCGCCTTTCACCACGAAGTCGATCGCGCGCGCCCGCGTGTGGAACGAATTGACCGCCGCACCGTACCCTTCGGCGCGCAGCAGATCGTTCGTTTTCCGGCTGCGATAGCCAGAGTTCACCTGAATCTCTCCGCTCAGCCCATCCCGCCGCGCCGCCGTGCGCATGGCGGCAAGCGCCCAGTATAGCCGCACGTCCATCTGCACGACCTGCTTCTGACGCCAGTCCCGCAGCAGATAGTTTATGGTTTGCAGGCCCTTCAGGTCATACCCGGCGGTGCCGAAGAACAGGACGCGTTGGCGTTCGTCGGTATTGGGATTGTAGAGATCCAGATAAGGCTCGATGAACGGCACCAGCTTGTCCAGCCGACTGTCGGTGCGCACGGGCGGCGGAATATCCAGCCCGGCGGCGAAGGCCGGGATGCCGGGCAAAAGCCCGCAAGCCGCGGTTGCGGCAACCTTTCCGATGAAGCTACGCCGTGTAACGTTCATTTTTCGCATCCTTAAGTGCGCGAAAGTCCTCGCTTACTCGATCCTCACGATATCGCCACTGCGGGCCATCGTACCGCCGGCAAGGTTCAGGAACTGCTGGCCGCCGACGTAAGAGACCGAGTCGACGGTGTCGCGGACAAAGGTGTTGTACCCGCCTGTGGCATCCTCGGCGGTCAGCGACACGCGATAGGTCCCGGCGGGGGCGGGCTGTCCATAGGCATCCAGCCCATCCCAGACCACCTCGTTGATGACCCCGGTCGTGGTCGGCAGCTGTTCGATTGTGCGGACCACGTTGCCGCTGGCATCGGTGATCACCGCACCAACGGTGCTGGCCGTGCCTTCCAGTTCGTAGCCGAAGGCAAACGGCATCCCGACCGCGTGCAGGTTGATCGTATCCGCCGGAACCGAAACCGTCCGGCCGATCAGCGAGGCCTCGGACATCGAGGCGGTCAGCGCAAGGCTCGACCGCAACTGTTCAAGCTGGGCGTTCATGTTCACCGACTGCTCGACCTGCGTCAGCGTTGCGATCTGCGACACGAACTGCGTGGCGTCCATCGGTTCCAACGGGTCCTGGTTCTGGATCTGGGCGACCAGCAGGCCAAGGAAGGTTTCGTAATCCTGTCCAAGCTGGGACAGCGAGGTTTCCGACGTCGCGGTGACGTTCGCGGCAGTGACGGAGCTGATGCTCATTTGGGTGTCCTCATGTCAGGATGTCGAGCCCGCCGGACACCTGTTTCGGCGCGGCGGGGGTGTCGGGTTCGCCGAGGTCGTCGCCGGTGTCTTCGGCAAGGTGTTCGGTCGGGCCGTCCGCAGTATCGCCGGGTGCGTCCTGCCCGTTCTGGCCCGCACCGGGCTGGAACAGGTCCATCGACAGCGATCCCTGCGCGCCGGTGCCCTGAAACAGGTGGGACAGCGCGCCGCGTTCGTTCCGCATCGCGTCCAGAACCAGCGGGTTCTGCACCCGCATGTCCACGTCCAACCGACCGTCCTTCGTGCGCTCGACCGAGATCTCGACGATCCCCATGCCGTGCGGCTTCAGGCGGATCGTCGTGGTGCCCGGTTCGGTGGGCAGTTGCGCAACCTGGTCGACGACCTTCTGCACGATCGGCGATTTCGGCTGCGGCGCGGGCTGCGATTGTTCGGCGGCGGGCTGCGGCAGCGCCTGCGCCACGGCGGCGCGAAGCTGCGCGGCGGACATGGGCTGCGTCTGATCGGCGGCCTGCGATGTCGTCTGAAGCTGCGCCGTGGGCGCGCTGGTGCGCGGGGCAGGGGTTTCGGCGGTTTCGCCGCCATCCCGGCCCGCGTTGGTGACGAGATCGGCAAAGGTCGTTTCCGCCCGTGCCGCCGAGGCTTTGCTTTGCGCGGGCTCGGCGGCGGTGGTGGTGATCTGAAGCACCTGCGTCGTATCCGGCGCGCGCGTGGTGGTCGCGGGCGCGGCGGGCTTATCGGCCGTGGCGCGCAGGGGCGCGGCGTCCGGCAGATCCGGCTCTGCCACGGGAAGCTCGGCGTCGCCCGTTTCCGGCGCGGCCTGTCCGACGGCAAGCGTCGGGGTTTCGGAATTCACCGGGGCGGGCGCGGCTGCGGTCTGCATCGGGGCGGGGGTGTCGGTCGGTTGCGGCAGAACCTCTGGCGCCGGGTCGCGCGCCATGTCCTTTTCCGCGCTGGCGGTGTCCTCCTGCGCCTGCCCCGGTCGGGACCGGAATTCACCGGACAAATCTTCGTCGGCCCCGACCGGGCTGCTCGCCTCAAGTCCGTCTTCGCTCCGGACCTCGGTGGCTTCGCCGTCCTCTACCGATCCGTCTTCTGCAGAGGCCTGCGTGCCGTTCTCGTCTGTGTCGACCTGTGGTTCGTCGCTGGGCTGTTCCGTGCCGTCCGCCGCCTTGGCGGATTTCGCCGTCGGTTTCTCGGCCGCCGGTTCCGCACCAAGCAGTTTGCCGAACCCGTCCGCGTCCGCGCTGTCGCCCGAACGGCCGCCAACGGCGCCCTTCGGCGGCGCACTGGGGGAAAGGGTCGAAAGGGAAATGTCCATCAGGTCCCCGAATTCATGAAGTCGGCGGAGACACCGCGGCGAAGCAGGAAGGTCCGCATCCGCATCAGTGCACGCTTTTCAGTTTTTCGCATTCTGCCGACCGAGCTGTCAAGCGCGCCGTGGCCTGTTGCCGCATCCTGATTGGCAGACAGCCTGTCACGGATCACCTGCGCTTCTGCCTCGGTCAGCGACGCCAGCGCCAGTTCAAGCAGGTCGTGCATCGCGCCGTCTGTCTCGCGCTGAACCAGCCCGGTTTCGGCGGCGGCAAGGGGCGAGACCAGTTCGTCCTGCACGTCCGCGATGTCCGCCGACCGCATAGAGGCGCGAACCAGCGCGGCTTCGTGTTCCACCAGACGGCCACAGCGGGCGTCGCGGGCCTTGCGATCCGGGATACTGACAGACCGCGCAAGGAACGCAGCTTCGCGCGTCATGGCGGACCGGACATAGCGTGCGGCATAGGCAAAGAAGGGAATACCCGGTTGCGGGATGTAGTTGGGCACACAGCGGATCATCGCCTCGACCCCGGCGGACACCAGATCGTTCTGGTCCTGCACGTCGCGGGTGCGGCGCCGCGCCATCGCCCGGATGACCGGAAGGTTGTCATCGACCACCTGCCGCAACCCGTCGTCGGCCAGCCCGGCCCAAGCCGGCGCATCCGCCCCGGTCGAGTTCTGGATCGTAGAGCTGTCAAGCATCTGCATCCCCGAAACAATCGGCGCCAACGGGCAGGATGGTCCAAGGTTCCGGGTGGCGCTTGCCCATGTGCCCGAGTCTTTGGCTGAGCAGGCTTTTGGCATTTGCCACCAAGATCACCGTTATTTTCCTGATTCCGCGGCTCATGAGTTAATAATTGCCAAGTTTTGCTTTTTTCGCAAGTTCGTCGTGCTAAGGTCGAGGAAGTCGTCACGATTGAGTCCGGCCGCGTCGGTCCGAACCCGGAAAGTCTGAGTAACATGTACCTGAAGAATGAACCGCACGTCGTCATCAAGCGCCCCAAGAAGGTGACCAAGGGCCATCACGGCGGCAACTGGAAGGTTGCCTATGCCGATTTCATGACGGCCCTGATGGCGTTCTTCCTGTTGCTTTGGATTCTGTCCGGATCGGACGAGGAACAGCTGCGCGGCCTTGCCGAGTATTTCACGCCGTCCGAGGTCCCGCTGGTCGAGATCAGCGGTCTGGGCGTTGTGATCGACGCGATGAAGGCCCCGGAAAGCGAGCCTGCGCCTGATGCCGAATCCATGCCGAAAGGGCCGGACGAGGAAGGTCAGCAGAAGGCCGACGTGTCCGAGACGCGCACCGGGGCGGTGAACCCGTGGCTGGAGCTGGACAACGGATCGACCGAAGAGCCCCGCGTGCCCGAGCCGACGACGATGCTGTCGGATCAGTTGGCAGACGCGCTGGACCAGATCCAGGAAACCTTCGCGGAAAAAATGGAACTGGCGGAACTTGCGCAGAACCTTCAGGTGACGGTGCTTGATGATGGCATGACCGTCGAGATTGTCGACCTTGGCGAGCATCCGATGTTCCCCACCGGCAGCGCCGATCCCAGCGAGGAACTGCGCCTGATCCTGGCCGAGGTCGTGCCCGCGATCGTGGACCTTCCGCTGGATATCACCATTACGGGCCACACGGACGCGCATCCGTTCCGCGATGGCACCGAATATGGCAACTGGGAACTGTCCGCCGACCGCGCCAACGCGACGCGGCGCCTGCTGTTGGAAGAGGGCGTGGCGGTCGGGCGGATCAAAAGCGTTTCCGGCATGGCGGCGATGGACCCGCTGGTGGTCGACGATCCCACGGACGCCCGCAACCGCCGGGTCACCATCGCACTGCGCGTGCCCGGCAATGCCGAGATCCCGGAATCCAACTAATCCATCGAACTGACCCATCGAACTGATCCAACGAGCCAACCGACGGGACTGATACGCCCCGCGCACCAGTCACGCGTTGCCCGGGCCAGCATTGTGCGGCCCGGGTAAATCTTGGCGTCAATGTATATAGAGGTGGGCGCGCCGCCTGTGCGATCCGGTCAGATGCCGGTCGCGAACAGGGCGGCGTCTTCCAGTTCGATGGTCTCGAACCCGTGGCCGGGGGCGATTGTGCTGACCGCGCTGGCCATCGCTGGGATGACCTTGGGGCTTTGCCGCACCAGCGGCATCGCGCCCGCGGTCGTCGCCAACGTCAGCGCAGCGTCGCGCAGCGCCTTGCCGTCGACGTCGGACCCGTCGTTCCGGACCGCGACGCGTGCGTTGAAGGTCATCGTGCCGCGACCGGGAATGTTCACCGTGATCGCTTCCAGCAGGATCGAGGTGGTCGGAACCTCTCGATCCGGCGCGGGGGTGGGGAACAAGGTCCGGCCCGCGGACTGGCCAAGGGCAAAGCCGCCCCCGGCACAGGCCAGCAACAGCACACCGACGATCGCGGTGCGCTTGGTCGGGCGTCGCAGAAGCCCGGATGTCTTATCGTCTGGACGGCTCATCTTGGATCAGTACGGCAGCACCACGTCCAGCATATCCTCGCCATAGCGGGGGGTCTGGACCCGGGTCAACTGGCCCTTGCCGCCATAGCTGATCCGCGCTTCGGCGATCTTCTCATAGGGAATGGCGTTGGTCATGTCGACGTCGACCGGGCGGATGATGCCCGCGACCCGCAGTTCCCGCAGTTCGCTGTTCACCTTCACCTCTTGCCGGCCGGCAATCACGAGGTTGCCGTTGTCCAGACGCCGGATGATCATCACGGCGACCTTCAGCTTGATCTTCTCGTTCCGGGCGATGCTGCCCGCGCCGCGCGAATTGCTTTGCCCGGACAGGTCGATCAACGAGCCCGACGGTAGGTCGTCTGCGTTGATGCCCGGCAGGATCGCGTCCAGCTTGCTTTCGTAGCCAAGGAAGGTCGACCCGTCGATCTCGTTGCCGGACGACCGCGACCGGCGGGATTCGTTTTCAAGCTCGGCCTCGTCGTCGATGTCGATGGTCACCGTCAGGATGTCACCGACCCGCGACGCGCGATGGTCGCCGAAGAACCCGGTCGAGCCGGTGCGCCACAGCGAGGTCGCCTCGGCCCGGGACGGCATCCGCACGGGTTCCGGTTCCGGCTGCGGCACGTAGACCGTGTTCACCTCGGGCATCGTGGTCTCGTCCAGCGTGATCGAGGTCAGCTCGGGGTCGCGGTGTTCCTTGTAGGCGGCACAGGCGCTCAGCGTGAACGCGGCCAGCGTCAGGGTCATGGCGGGTTTGGGGGATTTCATACGCATGAGATTCTCTCAATTTTTCGCAGTACTTGCGGACGCAGTTGAAGGGCGGGACCCCGGTTTCGGTACTATTTTCATTGAACGGCCACCTGCACGACGCCTTCGCCGATGACGGTGGCGGACAGCGTGACATGCGACCCAAGGTTCACAACGCGCACGTCGTCGCCGCGTGCGCCGTCTTCCAGCGCCTTGCCGGGCGCGCTTAGGTCCAGACCGCCGTTCGACAGGATGATGGTCACCTTCTCGCCTCGCGTGACGACGCGCGGCTCTGAAATCGACCCGGCCAGGATCGGTCGGTCCTGCAACAGCACGCGGCGCGATTCCATCCCGAGGATGTCCTCGGGATGCCGCACCGCACCGGCGGGCATCGCGACGGCGTTCATGTGGACAAGGCGGAAGTCCTGTTCGGTCAGCTTGGTGCCGGCCGGGATACGACGGCGCGGCACGTAGGTCGGCACCGTCACCATCGCCTGTCCCCGGAAGGTCAGGGTCAGGCCGTCGACGCCGATGACGCGGGCGGCGAACAGGCCGGACCGTGGATCGAAGCTGAAATCCTCCAGCCGCAGCGCGGTTTCCGGCAAGCCTTCGGGCAGACGCAGTTCGATCTTTCCGTCAGCGGGAATCTCGCGTTCGTCCGAGGACAGCAGTTCCTCTTCCACAAGAACCGAAACGGGCGCGCCCTCGACGATGTCGGTGACGGCCAACGCGGGACTGGCGGCGAGCAGGGTCAGCGCGGCAAGGGCGGTTCGAAGACGCAGCGCCATCATGATCAGCGGATCTGGTTGGCGGTCTGCATCATCTCGTCCGCGGCCTTCAGGGCCTTGGCGCCCATTTCATAGGTGCGCTGGGCGGTGATCAGATCGGTCATCTGCTTGATCGGGTCGACGTTCGACCCTTCGAGAAAGCCCTGCCGCACGATGCCGACCGCTTCCTCGCCCGGGTTGCCGATGAAAGGTTCGCCAGAGGCCACGGTTTCCAGCAGCAGGTTGTTCCCGATGGGCTTCAGGCCGGCGTCGTTGATGAAGGTCGCAAGCGTCAGCTGCCCGATCTCTTCCGGCTCGATGGCGTCCGGCGTGTAGGCCAGCACAAGACCGTCGGGCGTGATCTCGACGTCGGTGGTGTTCTCGGGGACCACCATCGCGGGTTCGATCAGGTTGCCGTCCAGCGTGACGATCTCGCCCTCGGGGGACAGCATCAGGCTGCCGGCGCGGGTGTAGGCTTCGGTCCCGTCGGGACGGGTGACGATCAGATAGCCGTCGCCTTCGATCGCAAGGTCCAGCTGGTTGTCGGTTTGCAGCATCCCGCCTTGCGTGTTCAGCCGCACGACGCCAGCGGCCTGCACGCCAAGCCCGATGTCCACGCCGACAGGGCGCACCGTGCCGTCGGGGTTCGCGGCGCCTTCGCGCTGCATGGTCTGGTAGATCAGGTCCTGAAACACCGCGCGCCCGACCTTGAAGCCGGTCGTGTTCGCGTTGGCGATGTTGTTGGCGATGACGTCCACGTTGACCTGTTGGGCCTGCATTCCGGTGGCGGCGATACCAAGGGTCTTCATCAATCTCTCCTTTATACTTTTTCGCAAATCATGAAGCGAAAAGCATCATTCGGGTGCCAGCCGTCCAAGCGTCGTCTTGCGAAGCTCGTCGGTGGCGGACGCAAGGTTCATGGCGCTTTCGTACTGGCGCTGAAATTCGATTAGCCGCGTCATCTCGCGGATCGGGTTCACGTTCGACTGTTCGACGAAGCCCTGCGCCATGTTGGGGTCCAGCACCGGCATCAGGTCGACGGCGCCGTCGCGCGGGGCCATCATAGAGCCGCCAAGCTGGTGCCAGTTGCCGACGTCGTTCGCCGCGAACACACCGATCCGGGCGATCCGTTCGCCGGCTTCATCGGTGATCGTGCCATCGCGGCCGATCTCGATATTGCCGGATCCGGGCGGGATGTTGATCGGCGCGCCGCCCTCGTCCAGCACGAAATCACCCGCGACGGTAACCAGATCCCCCTGCGGAGACAGGGTGAAACTGCCGCCACGGCCCAGCGCGGTCTGGCCATTGGCGGTCATGAACCCGAACCAGCCATCCCCGACCAGTGCAACGTCCAGTGGATTCGAGGTCTGCAAAAGCGCGCCTTCCGACAGGTCGGCATAGGTGCCCCGGTCGATGGCATAGGCCATGTCCCGCATGTCGGTCTTCGAGTCGGTCTGGTAGACCATGCTTTCGAAAACCGAGTTCGAGGCACGGAAGCCATAGGTATTTGCGTTCGCAATGTTGTTCGCGGTCACGTCGGTGGCGCGCTGCAGCATCGCCGCCCGTGAAATCGCGAGGTATCCGATATTGTCCATATCTGTCCCGTCCTGCCGGCTGTCCCATCCGGTCCTTTGCAACGGCTGGTTGATTTGTGTTGATCAAAGCCGATGACGTGGACTATACATGATCTTGATTTTTCGCATAGCCCTGAAATGCGAAAAACTGAACATCGACCTGCGAAGGCATGGAATACCGTGACGAAGATCGGCCTATCCCTTGTTTCACTGCGCGCACGCTGCCTTTTCGGCGGTGTGGCCCTGATGTCGGCAACACTGGTCTGCGGACCGGCACACGCGGAATCGACCGATTCGCCCATGCCGCTTTTCGTGGGGCCCGCCGTCACACGATCCGGCGGGACCGACTTCTCTGCTGCGCGCGCGGCGTCCGAACAGGCCTTTGTCGATGCGCTTCCCGGGGCCCGCGCCCGCGCCGCCTTGGATCACGCGCAGTTCCTCATCTCGTGGATGATGTTGCCCGAGGCGCAATCCTATGTCGATTTCGCCGCCAATGCTTTGGAGGCGAGAGGAGAGTTGGCCGACCGTATTCAGGCCTATCGCGCGATGCTGGCGCTGTTGTCGCAGCCCGGGATGCAGCCAGAGACGGTGGCGTTCCCGGACAGCTGGCAGAACGACCTTGTCTGGCCGATCGTGGCCGAGATCCATAACGGCGCGGACGTCGACGCAAGCCGCATCCTTCAGGCGCTTGTCGCGCACGAGCGCCACAGCGGTCCGGTGGTGGCGCGGATCGTGCCGATCCTGTTCGATGCCGCGCTGAGCGTCGGCGATTATCGACTGGCGCGCGACGTGCTGGACGTGGCGCGGGTGCGCACCGATTTGCCCGGCAGCCCGCGCATGTTGTTGATGCGGGGCCGCCTTGCGCAGGCCGAAGGTGATCGGCAGACCGCCTTCGACCTGTACGCCTGGGCTGCCGAATCCCGTGACCGGGCCGCCGCCGAAGCGCGGCTGGCGCTGGCCGACCTTGCGCTGGAAGACCCCGGCCAGTCGATCCGGGAACACGTGCGCGATCTGCTGGTCGACGGCATCCGCCAATGGCGCGGCGACGATCTTGCGCTGGCGCTGCTGACCCGGCTTGCCCTGGTGGCCGAGGAATTGGGCGACCTTGAAACCGCGATCATCACGATGTCCTTCATCGAAGAGGACCACCCCGGCACGCGCGAGGCGGATCTGGCCGCCGAACGGATCGCGGTGATCCTGACGCACCTGTCCGACGCGATCGGAAGCGATGCGCTGCCGCTGGGCCGCACGCTGCCCATCGTGCGCCACATCGAACCCTACATGAGCCGCCACGTCGAACGCGCCGTGGTGCGCGGGGCGCTGGCCGCGCAGTTCGACCGCAAAGGCCTGACGCTGGCCGCACAGGCAGAGTATGCCGATATCTGGGACAGCCTGCTGGGGCCCGACCGCCGCGCGCTGCCGCCTGCGCTGCTGGACCGGCTGGTTCTGGAACAGTCGAAACGCCTGATGCGCGAAAGCAATCCGGCCGCCGCAGTGTCGATCATTGCGCAGCGTCCGGTGCAGATGGATGCGTCTCTTGACCCCGAATTTGCGAAAATTGAAATGGTTGTGACCGGCAGTCTTGAACGGATCACCGCCACGGCGCCGGGCGTGTCGCTTGAAGTCGCGCGCGAGGCGCTTGCCCGCGACATGGACACGCTTGCTTTGACCGAGTTCCAGCGCGCGGGGATCCTGCCGCTGGTGGACGGGATCAACGCCGCGCGGCTGGCCGCCGAACAGGGCGATGCCGACTCCGCAGCTTTTCTGCGGGTGCTTCCAGAGGAACGCCGCGAATTGCTGCTGCGGCTTGCCGCGGCGCGCGTGGCGAAAGCGCCCGTCGTCTCGCCGCTGTCGGTCGAGTCGGCACAGAACACGCTGGAACAGGCGGGCGACACGCTGAGCGCGGTCACCGACCTGATGAACGCTGAAGACACGGGACAGTAAGAAACCGGCAGACCGAGGTCCGCCAGAACGAGCCGAAAGGGAAAGACAGAAATGGCCATTCAGAATGCAATGCAGGCCGGCGTCGCGGGTCTCAGGACGAACTCCCAGGCGGTTGGCCGGATCTCGGAGAACATCGCGAACTCGGGCACCATCGGGTACAAACGCAGCTTCACCCAGATGGTGACGCAGGTTGTGGGCGACTCGGCCTCGGTGCGCGGCGTCGACCGGACGGACATCGAGCGCGGCGGCGCCATCATCGGCACCAGCTCCGCCACCGATCTTGCTATCGACGGCGACGGGTTCTTCGTGGTGATGAAGGATCCGCTGAACACCGACGAATCCAACTTCTTTCTTACCCGTGCCGGGTCTTTCGAGGTCGACAAGGACGGGTACATGGTGAACTCGGCCGGGTACTACCTTGCCGGTTACGGTTACGACGACGATGGTAGCATCGCCGGGGTCGACCGCAACGGGTTCGGGTCGCTGGACGCGGTGAACACCAAGATCGCGTCGCTGACCGCCGAGCCGTCGACCGAAAGCACGATTGCGGGCAACCTGCCGTCCAGCCTGACCGGCACCGGCGTCCCACAGGACCCGTTCATTTCCAGCATGACCTACTACAACGCGCTGGGCGCGCAGGAGGGTCTGACCTTCAGCTGGACGCCGTCGGACACGGTGGACAACCTGTGGAGCATGGAAGTCACCGGCGATGACGGCACGGTCTATGGAACCGTCGACGTCACCTTCGCCGACTCGGGTCCGACCGCGGGGTCGCCGCTGACCTATGTCGGCACGCCCGACGCTGGCCTTGTCGCGCCTGCCGCCTTCGCGGTGGACGCCGACGGCAACATGACCCTGACGATCGACAACGCCGCCGTCCCGCAGGTGCTGGACATCGCGCTGGGCGGGGTCGGAACCTATGACGGCATCACCCAGTTCGACGGCGACTATGAACCGCAGCGGATCACTGTCGATGGCACGTCGACCGCGGCGCTGGAAAAGACCGAGATCGACGAGCAGGGCAACCTTGTCGGCGTGTTCGAGAACGGCAAGCGGCTGTCGCTGTACCAGATCCCGGTTGCCACGGTGGACGCGCCCGCCGGGCTGGAGGCAGAGACCGGCAACGCCTATTCGCTGACGCTGGCTTCGGGCAGCACGGTGATGAACGTGGCGGGGTCCGGCGCCGGGTCGATCCAATCCGGCGCGACCGAGGCGTCCAACGTCGACATCGCGCAGGAAATGACCGACCTGATCCAGGTCCAGCGCGCGTATTCGTCGAACGCGAAGATCATCAGCACCTCGGACGAGATGCTGCAGGAAATCAACAACCTGAAACGCTGAGGCTGACCTGCAATGTCGCTTACCCAAGCCCTGAACGTCGCGCGGTCCGGCCTGACCGTGACCGCGCTGCAGACCGACCTTGTGTCGCGCAATATCGCGAACTCGACCACCGAAGGGTTCGCGCGCAAGTCGGCGGATCTGGTCACGTCGAAGTACGGCAGCGTTTCGGCGTCTTCGGTGGACCGCAGCGTCAGCACGATGCTGCAACGGCTGGACCGCGAGAACGAGTCGAAGCTGACCCGGCAGTCCACCATCTCGGACGGTCTGCGGGCCTTCACCGATTTTCTGGGCCAGCCCAGCGACGAGGTTTCGCCCGCCGCCAAGATTGCCGGACTGCACGATGCGGTGGTGACGCTGGCCGGGATGCCCAGCGAGGAAGCCGCGCAGATTCAGGTCGTGACGGTCGCCAAGCAGGTTGCGGAGAACCTCAACGACCTGTCGGCGAACCTGACGGACATCCGGCAAGAGGTTGAACGCAACATCCGCTACGATGTCGTGGCCGTGAACGAGGCGCTTCAAAGCGTCGCGTCCTACAACCAGAAGATCCTGCAGGCAGAGACCGGTTCGGCGGTGCAGGCGGAATACATGGACCATATGGACCGCCTGCTGGACGAGGTGTCCGGCTATATGGACATCCAGATCGTCAACACCGAGGACGGGACGATCAACCTGTACACCGGCGGCGGGACCGAGCTGGTCGTCGGCACCCGGACCAAGGCCGTCACGTATGACGCGGTGGCGGGCACGCTGGCCGCAGGTGGCATCGAGATCACACCGGGCGGACCGGCCCGTGGCATTTCCCAAGGCAGCCTGAGCGGGCTGTTCGACCTGAAACTGAACCGCTTGCCGGAAATCGGCGCACAGCTGGATGCGCTGGCGGGCAGCCTCGTTTCCAGCATGGAGGCGGCGAACCCCTTCGGCACCACAGGCACCGGCCTGTTCACCGATGCGGGCGCGGTGTTCGACCCGGCGGCGATCGACGGGCTTGCCGGGCGTATCCGTGTGAACGCCGAGGCCGACAACACCGTTGGCGGCGACCCGGCCCTGCTGCAAAGCGGCGGCATCGCCACGACGCCGGCGGGTGATTCATCCTTCATCGACGGAATGCTGACCGCCTTCACCCAGCCCGTCACGGTCGGCACCGCCGGGCTTGGTGCGGGCCTGACGCTGATCGACTTCGCGCCGACGATGGTCACCTACCAGCAATCCGCGCGCGCAGGCGCAGAGGCGGACACGCTGGCGACCCAGACCGCGGGCGAGACGATCTCTGCCTCGCGCGAGAATTACGAGGGCGTCAGCATCGACGACGAGATGCAGAAGCTTCTGGTGATCGAACAAAGCTATGCCGCCAACGCCCGCGTCATGACGTCGGTGAATGAAATGCTCGACACGCTCATGCGGGCGTTCGGATAAGAGGGACAGTCAGAATGCCTACCATCTCTACCATTTCGACCTCGCAGCAGTCGCTGGACATGCGGCTGGTCATCGCCCGCAACAACGCCGAGAAGGCGAAGCTGGCGCAAGAGGCCGCGTCGGGCGTCAAACAGGACGTCTATGCCGACAACCCTGGCGCCGCGACCAAGGCGATGCAGATCCGCACCCGCATGTCGGCCACGGAATCCTACAAGACGTCGAACGAGCTGCTGGCCGGCAAGCTGGAAAACATGTCCGACTCGCTGTCCGAGATCGGCCGCGCCGCGCGGGAGTTTCAGGACATGTCGCTGGCTGGTGGCCTGACCTCGCAGAACCGGGACGAATACCGCCAGCAGGCCGAGATCACGTTGCAGGGCATGGTGTCGATGCTGAACACCACCTACGGCGGCGAGTTCCTGTTCTCGGGCCTTGCCACCGACACCGCCCCGGTCGAGATCGACGGCACCGGGAACGCGGTCAACTACCTTGGCGACGTGACCGGCAACCTGTCGATGAAGATCGACGACACGACCCAGATGAACTACGGCATCCGCGCCGACGATCCGGCGTTTCAGGACGTGTTCGACGCGCTTGAGATCGTGTTGACCACCAACCTTGCGGCGCTGGACGATGCCGGCTTCGAAGCGATGCGCGACACGGTGACCACGCTGATGAACGACGGCCTGACCAAGCTGACATCGCTGAACGCGCGGCTTGGCAACAACCAGGCGGTGCTGGATCAGAAGATCGACGACCAGTATTCGAAACTGGGCATCTACAACGCGGCCGTGTCGGACATCGAAACCGCCGAACCCGAGGAAACCGCGCTTCGGCTGAATCAGGTGATGAACCAGCTGGAAGTCAGCTATCAGATCACCGCCCGCATTTCCGGAATGACCCTGCTCGACTACCTCTGACAAGCGTCGACAGGATGTGAAAACGCCCCGCGGTTTGCGGGGCGTTTTCTTGTTTTAGAGAGAGAGAGAGAAACTTGAAGCGGGCGCTATCGGAACATCTCGGACCGCAGCGCCTCGACCGGGGTGGTCGCATGGGCCACGGATTCGAACCGCTCCATGACGAACAGCGCGGTCACGGCCAGCGATGCCGCGACGAAGGCGGTGATACCCAGCGCGGCGGCCAGTCGGCTGCGCGGACGGGGGGCCTTTGACGGGGTCGCGGTGTACGAGACCTGAAGCATGTCATCGACCATCGACACGATGGGCCGCGTGCTGCTGCGGCGCCGCGCGATCGGGGCGGGAACAAGCCCGGCGGGCAGTTCCACGCAGGACGCAAGCTTGTTGTCCACGACGCAGGAATAGGCGGGCAGCGCGAATCCGGTGCGATCCCAGCGCACCAGAAGTTCATCGGGATTGCAGGCGATCCGCGGGCCGTCGGTATCGAACCTCAACACCACCTCGCCCGAGGCTTTCGTCTCTAGCGTTGCCGTTTCCAAAAGCGGCAGAGTCGGGTCCGACGGCGAGTAATAGTGATATCCAAGGAAGGCATAGGTCTGGGTCGACTCTTGCGGCGGCTGTTCCGGCGCAAGCTCGGCCTCGGCGGGCTGCGCGGGATCCGGAAGATCGGCGGGCTCTGCGGCGACAGGTTGCACGGGGGGTTGCATCGGGCGCGCGGCGACCGGGGCCGGGGTATAGTCCATCCCCATGTCCTGCGCGAAGCGCACGTTGATCGCCAGCGTCTCTGCGTCTTCCAGCAGCTGTTCGTCCTCGGCGATCCGGTCCTCGAGAAGCCGCAGCAGGTCGCGGTCAAAAGAGAACGCGTGACGGCCATAGCGGTCTTCGGCGTTCACCGAATGGATTCCGTAATCCGTCAGATCGCCGGTCTGCTGCTCGATCCGGTCCAGCACGGCGGTGGACGATTCGTTTTCGTGGAACGGATGGATCTGTTGCGGGACCCCGTCGGCGACGACGAACGCCAGCCCGATATCGTCCGGCCAGTCGGAATTCGCTATGAATTCGGACCGTTCGAACAGTCTTACGAACGATCCAGTCAGGCGTTGTGTCATCCCAGGCCTCCGAGCCATAGAGCAGCTATGCGAAAAAGTATAAAAATTCGCGAAGAATCGCAACTCCCACTTTTGCGAAAAAATGTATTGATGTAGGGTGATCGAGAAATGGAGATTTCGGAGAGTTCACCATGATGATCCCCTTGGGGCTGCTTGTCGTAATGGGGCTGGTGTTCGGCGGCTTCACCCTGTCGGGCGGCAAGTTCGACGTGCTGCTTCACGCCCTTCCGTTCGAAGGCATGATGATCGCCGGTGCGTCCATCGGCGCGCTGATCATCGCAAGCGATATGTCCCGCCTGAAGCTGACGCTTGGCGGGCTGAAACGTGCGATGGCCGGGCCGCGTTGGAAGGCGGCGGACTACAGCGACCTTCTGCTGCTGCTGTACGAACTGACGCGGCTTCAGCGAAACTCGACCCCGGTCGAGATGGAACAGCACATCGAAAGCCCGGAAGATTCCGACATCTTCACGAAGTACCCGCGAATCATGAAGGACAAGTCGACGGTCAACCTGATCGCCGACAGCTTTCGCATGGTCATGCTGAACTTCGACAACCCGCATCAGATGGAAGACGTGATCGAAAAACGAATCGAGACGACGTTGGAAGAACGCATGATTGCAGGCCATTCGCTGACCGTCATGGCCGACGGCCTGCCTGCCATCGGCATCGTCGCGGCCGTTCTGGGCGTGATCAAGACGATGTCGTCGGTTGATCAGCCGCCCGAAATCCTTGGCGTGATGATCGGCGGCGCGCTGGTCGGCACCTTCCTTGGCGTGTTCCTTGCCTATTGCGTGGTCCAGCCCATCGCGGAACGGGCCCGGTCGATCGAAGAACTGGATTACAGCTTTTCCAAGGTGATCCGCGACACGTTGGTCGCGATGACCCAACAGCACCCGCCCAACATCTGCGTCGAGATCGGTCGCGGGAACATTCCCGAACGTCTGCGCCCCAGCTTCGACCAGATCGATGAACAGCAGCGCAACATCTCGCGGGCCGCAGCATGACGCGGCGCGACAAGACCTACGCGCTGCTTGCCCGTCTGCATAACCAGCAGATGGAGGCTCAGGCAGGCCAACTGGTGTCACTGCAGGGCACTGCCGCGCAGCTAGAGGCCGAACGCGCCGCGCTAGAGGAAAGCCGCCGCGCCGGGGCTTCGGTCACGATGATCGAGGCAATGCCCTATCGCGGCCAGTTCCTGACGACAGTGCGCCGCGAGAATCTGCGAATTTCGAATCAGTTGAACGATATCGAGAAACGGATCGAGGCGCAGCGTGACAAGGTGCTGGAGTGCTACCGCGACGCACGGTCCGCCGAGCTTCTGGGTGAAGAGGCGCGCACCGTCGCCCGGTTCACGGCGCAAGAAGCCGCGCAGGCCGAGGCCGATGAGATGGTGCTTTTGCGCCGGATCGCGGGCAACGGCTAGCCGCCCGCGCTTTAGGCGGGCTGCGGCACCTGCTGCGGCAGGTCGACGTCGACGCCCGCCTCCGCCAGCAAACCATACATCGTGGCGAAGGCTTCCTCGCTGGTGTGCGGGTCCCGCTTGCCTTGGCTGAGGAAGCCGTAGGCCAGCTTGGCGAAGCGGATCGCCGCGTCGGTGTCCCGGTCGGTGCCGTGGCGGTACGCGCCGATGCGGGCAAGGTCCTCGATATCCGAGTGCCGGGCCAGCGCACGGCGGGCCGCGTTCATGATCGCCTGTTCCAGCTGGATGTGGCAGTCGGGCAGCGCCCGCGACACCGAACGGCCGATGTCGATCGCCGGAAAACGTCCCGATTCCGCGATCTTGCGGTCCAGCACGATATGCCCGTCCAGAATACCGCGCACCGTGTCGGCGATCGGTTCCGACATGTTGTCGCCGTCGACCAGCACCGTGTACAGCGCGGTGATATCCCCGCTTTTCGAATTGGCCGAGCCGGGACCAGAGCGTTCCAGCAGGCGCGGAAGCTCGGTGAACACCGTGGGCGTATAGCCCCGCGTGGCGGGTGGCTCGCCGGCAGCAAGGCCGATCTCGCGCTGGGCGGTGGCGAAACGTGTGACGCTGTCGATCATCAGCAGCACCTGCTTGCCCTGATCGCGGTAGTATTCTGCAATCGCGGTCGCGGTATAGGCGGCCTGACGGCGGACCAGCGGCGGCTGGTCCGAGGTCGCGACGACGACGGCGGACCGGGCCATGCCTTCGGGGCCAAGGTCGCGGGTGATGAAATCCTGCACCTCGCGCCCGCGTTCCCCGACAAGACCCATTACGATGACGTCGGCGTTGGTCTGCCGCGCCAGCATCGCCATCAGGGTCGATTTGCCGACGCCGGACCCCGCGAAGATCCCAAGCCGCTGCCCGCGGCAGATCGGGGTGAACAGGTCGATAGAGCGGATGCCGGTTTCCAGCTTCTCGCCCATCACGCGGCGATCGAACGCATCGGGCGGCGCGCTGCGCAGCGGATAGGCGCAGGGGCCGTCGGGCAATTCGATGCCATCCAGCGGATCGCCGAACGCATCCACGACGCGACCGACCCATTCAGGACCCGGAAAGATATCGGCGGCGCCCGCGCGCAGGTCGACGTTGTCGCCGCGCCCGATCCCGTCCCATGTGCCGAACGGCAGCAGGCGCACGCCTTCCGGACTGGTGGCAACGACCTCGGCGGGGATTCGGCCGGCGACGCAGGCGCGATCTCCGATTTTCGCACTTTCGCCCAAACCGGACGCCACAAGCCCCAGACCGCCCACAGTTGTGACCTTTCCGGACACGATTGGGCCCGGAAGCTTGCGCATTGCGCTGCGCAGTTGCGAAAATTTTTGTGGTCGGTCCATGCTCGGGCTTCCAATTCCGCGAAACTTCCGTAGTATAACAACGTAAGATTGAGTTTTTCGCAAGGTGAATCATGGATAATGCTTCGACTTCCTGGCTGCGGACCGCCAGCCAGAAGATGAGCTGGCTTGCCGAGCGGCAGAAGGTCATCTCGGAAAACATCGCGAATGCCGACACCCCCAGCTATACCGCGCGGGATGTAGAGGACTTCGGAGACTTTCTGACCCGCCCCGCCGGGCGTTCGGTCGAGATCCGAAATGCGAAAAGCGAATGGGGCACCTCGTTCGACGGCAACGGGGTCGTGCTGGAGGAACAGTCGATCCTCGCGGCCGAGACCTCTGGCCAATACCGCCTTGCGTCGCGCCTGTACGGCAAGGCGCACCAGATGATCGCCACGGTCAACGGCAAGTAAGGATCCCAAGATGGACAACCTCAGCGCAGTTTCCCGCACCGCCGGCTCGGCCCTTCAAGCCCAGTCCGAACGCCTGCGGATCATTTCCGAGAACATGGCGAACGCCGATTCGACCGGCCTGCCGGGCACCGATCCGTATCGCCGCAAGGTCGTCACCTTTTCCGAGATGCTGGACCGCGACAGCGGCGCGCACATGGTTCGGGTGTCGTCCGTGTCGGAAGATCCGGCGCCGATGCGGCTGCACTATGACCCCTCGCACCCGTCGGCGAACGAAGAAGGCTTCGTCGCGCGGTCGAACGTCGAGCCGCTGGTCGAGATGGTGAACATGCGCGAGGCCGCGCGCAGCTACGAGGCGAACCTGAACATGCTGTCAGCCGGTCGCGACATGCGCCGGATGATGATCGACATTCTCGGCTGACCGAAAGGCTGACACGATGGATTCCCTGACTTCCGCCGGCGCGCTGCGCGCCTACAAGGCCGCGCAATCCGCGGCAATCGGTGAAACCGCGGGCGAGTTCTCGACCGACGGGCCCAGCTTTTCCGACGTGCTGGAACGCACCGCCCGCGACACCATCGCAACGGTCCGCGACGGCGACCGCGCCGCGATCGCCGGTCTGAAAGGCGAGATTTCGACCCAGCAGGTAGTCGAGGCGACGATGGCGATGGAAGCCGCAATCGACACTGCGGTGGCGGTTAGAGACAAGGTCGTCTCGGCCTATCAGGAAGTTCTGAGGATGGCCGTCTGACATGGGCGCAGAGGACATCCACCAGATCATTACCGATACGATCTGGACGATCCTCATAGCCTCGGGGCCCGCGCTGGCCGTTGCGATGATTGTCGGGCTGGCCATCGCGCTGTTTCAGGCGTTGACCTCGGTGCAGGAGATCACGCTGACCTTCGTGCCGAAGGTGGCCGCGATCTTCGTCGCCATCGCCCTGTCGCTGCCGCTTATGTACACCGCGCTGACCGCGCTGTCCGACCAGTCTTTCGACCTTATCATCAGCAACGGCAGGTGATGGATATGCGAAAAATGATTCTTTCATCCCTGCTCCTCGGTTTGCCTTCCACGGCGGGCGCGCAGGGGTTCGGCGGGCTCTACAGTTTTCCCGACGCCGCGGCGTCCGAAACACCGTCCGTTTCGGCGCCCGTACAGGCGGAACCGGTGCAGCCGCACCTGACAGAGATTCCGGCGCTGGACGGTCCCTATGGCTATCAACTGCCCAGCCTCGAAGAGCTTGCCCGGATGGACGGCAATGCCGAGATGCCTGCGGGGCCACCGTCGGCACCCCCCCCGCCAGCGTGGCGCCGCCCAGCGCGGCCGTGCCGCCGGGCTATGTCACCGGCCCGGACACCGCGTCGGCCCCGCCCCAGACAACGCGGGTGTTCCACCCGCTGCACGCGCCGGTCCGGATCAACGGGGCAGGGCGACCGTTCACCCGTACCTTCACCCGCCCGACGCCCGCACCAACACCCGCACCGACGCCCATTCCCGCCGACACCCCGGTAGAGACCGCCGAGGCGCCGCCTGCCCCGGTGATGTCGGCCAATCCCTTTGCGCTTGGCAAACCCGAGCCGCTGATCCCCGGCTACACCCTCAATCCAGACCGCAGCGGTTTGCTGCAGGAGCCCTGACACATGGCACAAGCCGCTCGGCAGAAGCCGACAGCCGTCACCCCGCTTTCTCAGCGGCTGGATCTTATGACCCGCAACCGCGACGTGGTCTTCGCGCTGGCGATCTGCGCTGTGCTTGCGATCTTGTTCGTGCCGTTGCCGGCTGTGCTGTTGGACATCGGCCTTGCCCTGTCGATGGCGGTGTCCGTTCTTGTGCTGATGGTCGCGCTGTGGGTCCGGCAGCCGCTGGAGTTCAGCAGCTTCCCGACGCTTCTGCTGGTCGTCACCATGATGCGGCTGTCGCTGAACGTCGCCTCGTCACGGCTGATCCTGTCGGATGGCCAGACCGGCACCGACGCGGCGGGCAATGTCATCCAAGGCATCGCGGATTTCGTGATCGGCGGCGACTATGTGATCGGCACCGTGATGTTCATCATCCTTGTCGCGATCAACTTCATCGTCATCACCAAGGGCTCGACCCGCATCGCCGAGGTGTCGGCGCGGTTCTCGCTGGACGCGATGCCGGGCAAGCAGATGGCCATCGACGCCGACCTTGGCGCGGGCATGATCGACGAGCACGAGGCGCGCCGCCGCCGCAAGACCGTCGAGGATGAAAGCAGCTTCTTCGGCGCGATGGACGGTGCCGCCAAGTTCGTGCGCGGCGATGCCGTCGCGGGCATCATCATCACGCTGATCAACGTGGTCGGCGGCATCCTGATCGGCATCGCCCGGCACGGGATGGGCGTGGCGGACGCGATGCACAACTTCACCGTCCTGACCATCGGCGACGGGCTTGTCACGCAGATCCCCGCACTGATCGTGTCGATCGCGGCGGGCATCATCGTCACCAAGGGCTCGAACGAGGGCGCCGCGAACGAGGCTGTGACGTCTCAGCTGTCGGCCAGCCCCAAGGCGATCTTCGTGGCGGCCGGTCTGGTGTTCGTGATGGGCCTGCTGCCGGGCTTTCCGTTCCTGCTGTTCACCGCCGTCGCCGCCGTTCTGGCCGGGGTCGGTGTCTATTCGCGCGATGCGCAGAAGGCCGAGGAACGCAAAGCGGTCGAGGAACAGGTGCAGGCCGAGAAGAAGAAAACCGAAGAACCGGCCGATACCGGCGGTGTAGACACTGTTCTGCTGGAAATGGGCCGCAGCCTGATCGTGATGCTGAACAAGGACGATGCCGCGCTGCCGGGCAAGATCAAAAGCCTGCGCGACATGTTCCAGACGGAATACGGGTTCGCCCTGCCGCCGGTGCGGATCAAGGACGGCGACTTCGACAACGCCAAGGCGTATCGCGTGCTTGTGCAGGGCGTCGAAGTCGCGACGGGCGAGCTTCGCCCCAGCGGACGGCTTGTGATCGACCCGGCGGGCGAGGCGACGATGCTGGTGGGCGAACGCGTGAAAGAGCCGACCTTCGGGCTGAACGCGGTCTGGATCGAGAACGGCGCCGCCGCCGCAGCCGAGGCGGCAGGCTTCACCGTGGTCGACCCCGAAAGCGTGATCGTCACCCACATGACCGAGGCGCTGAAGGAAAACCTGCCCGAGATGATGACCTATGGCGCGGCGCGGGCGCAGATGAACACGCTGGATCCGGCCTATCGCAAGCTGATTCAGGATCTGAACTGCCCGTCGCCGGTGATCCTGCTGCGCAACGTGCTGCGCAAGCTGCTGGCGGAACGGATCTCGATCCGGAACATGTCGCTGATTGCGGAATCCATCGCCGAGGCGTCGGTGATCTCGACCAACGCCTCGTTGGTGGCCGAGCATGTGCGCAAGGCGTTGTCGGCGCAGATCTGCAAGTCGCTGGAAGGCGACGACGGCTTCATCCAGTCGGTGACGCTGGGCGGGACGTGGGAACAGGAATTCGCCAGCGCGGTGAAGGTGCAGGGCGACGATACCCTGTGCACCATGCCCCCGGCCAAGGTGCAGGAATTCGGCCGCGCCGCCCGCGCGGTGCTTCAGGGCTATGCTGCCAAGGACGAATGGCCCGCGCTGGTGGTCAGCCCCGAGTACCGGCCGGTGATCCGGTCGATGCTGGAACGCGTCGCGCCGATGACGCCGATCCTGTCGTTCTCGGAAATCCACTGGAAGACCAAGATGAAGACCGTCGCCACGATCGGAGACTGACGGATGGGTGGCGGCATCCTTGCGCAGCTGGCCGAGCAGTGGATCTATGCCGTCGCGCTGATCTTCGCGCGGATCGGCACGGCGACGATCCTGCTGCCGGGGTTCGGCGATCAAAGCGTGCCGCCGCGCGCCAAGATCACCTGCGGTCTGGCGCTGGCCATCGGTTTGATGCCCGCGCTGCCGGAACCGCAGGTGCCCGACAACACCAGCCTGTTGTTCCTGATGATCGGGATCGAGGCGACGATCGGCGCCTTCATCGGGCTGGGCGCGCGGGCGTTGATGGCGGCGCTGCACATCCTTGGCGCGCAGGTCGGCTTTGCCTCGGGGCTTAGCAACTCGCTGACCCCGAACCAGGCGAACGCCGAAAGCGCTTCGGCCATTGCAAGCCTGCTGACGATGGGCGCGATTGCTGCGATCTTCCTCAGCAACACGCACCACGTCATCCTGATGGGGCTGATGCGGTCCTACGCGATCCTGCCGCCGGGCCAGATCATGCCGGGCGACCTGGCACAGCAGATTGCGCGGCTGGGCGGCGCGGCCTTCTACATCGCCGCTGCGGTCGGGGCGCCGTTCTATGTTCTCAGCCTGCTGCTGAACCTTGGCATGGGTCTGGCGAACCGGGTGATGCCCGCGATGCAGGTGTTCTTCGTCGCCGCGCCCGGCCTGATCGTCGCGGGGCTGCTGTTGCTGGCCTTCGCGGTGCCCGCGATCCTGACCTACCACAACGCCGAACTGGCGAACTGGTTCGAGACCTTGGTGCGCTAGACGATGTCGCAGACCGATACCGACGACAGCTCGAAGACCGAAGAGCCGACGGAGCGAAAGCTTCGAAAAGCCCGCGACAAGGGGGATGTCGCGACCTCGAAAGAGGTGGGCCATCTGTTCATCTACGGTGGGCTGCTGGCTTTCGTGGGATTGTACCTGCCGTTGAAGATCGCGACCGGTGCCAGTTCGCTGGGGGCCTTGTTCGACATTGCGGGCGCCGTGGACATCGGCACGGGGCAGGCCGGGCTGGACGACCTGCGCGGCATCCTTGCGCCGCAGGTGTTTCAGGTCGGCAGCATCGTCGCCGGGTCGCTGGGCATCCTGCTGGTGGCCGCGATCGTCTCGGGCGCGTTGCAGGGGCCGTTCGTCGTGTCGAAGGAACGGATCACGCCCAAACTTGAAAAGATTTCTCCGGCCAAGGGCATCAAGCGGATCGCGTCGGCCAATAACCTTGTCGAATTCGCCAAGAGCTTCGTGAAGCTGATGCTGTTCGGCGCGCTGGCGTCGTGGGTGTCATGGTCGGCGATCCGAACGCTGCTTCCGGGTACGATCATGCTTCCGGAATTCCTGCCGGGGTTGATCGGGCAGAACGCGGTGCAGCTGCTGGCGTGGATCGTGCTGTTGATGATCCCGATCACCGGCGCCGATATCGCGTGGAAGCGCTACAGCCATCACAAGAAACAGCGCATGACGCTGAAAGAACTGCGCGACGAGCACAAGGATTCCGAAGGCGACCCGCAGATCAAGGGCAAGCGGGATCAGCTGCGTCGCGCGCGGGCGCGGCAGCGGATGCAGCAGGCGGTGCCCACGGCGACGCTGGTCGTCACTAACCCCACGCATTTTGCCGTTGCGCTGCGATACGACAGGGGCCGCGATGCCGCGCCGGTCTGCGTCGCGAAAGGCACCGACCAGATCGCCGGTCGCATCCGCCACCTTGCGCACGAGAACGAGATCCCCGTGATCGAAAGCCGGGCGCTGGCCCGCGCGTTGCACGCCACTTGTGAAATCGACCACCCGATCCCCAAGGCGCACTGGGCCGAGGTGGCCGAGCTGGTCGCCTTCGTCTTCGACCTGCGCAACAAGATCCGCCGCCAGCTTCCGACGGGCGCCAGCCTGCGGCGGCAGGAGGACGAGGAATAGCGGCCCGCCGAGGGACGCGATGCGGCAAAGGAAAAAGCCGGGCCATCGTGGATGGTCCGGCTTTCCCTGTCCCTCGGTGCGTGACCCGCTAGTCGAGCCTTATGTTCACGAGGTTCTGGTCGCCCGGCAGTCGCGAGCGTTCCAGTATTATCTTCGAGATCGCGCGCGCGCGAACGGGTTGCATCAGCGCAAGGATCGGGCCCGAATTGCGCGGCTGCATCGCCGCCAGCACCAGAACCGAAACCTCGATGTCGGCCTCGTTCATGATCGCGGCGGCCTGCACCGGCTTCATGGCCTTGTAGATCTCGACAAGGCGGCCGACGTCGGAGGTGTTCTCGCGATCGGCGCGTTCCAGAAGGTGTTCCAACTCTGCCTTCAGCGCGGCCAGTTCGGCGTGCTTCGCGTCCAGCGCGCTTTCGGCGAACAGGATCTCTGCTTCTTTCTGTTCCAGCTTTTCGCGCCAGTCCTCCAGCGCGTCGCGCTCTGCCTGAAGGGCGACCAGCAGCTCGGGCAGGACATCCACCGTTTCGGTTTCAGTCTCTTCGGACGCGGTCTCGGGGGCTTCGGCGGCGCAGTCCTCTGCGCCATCCTCGCAGGGGGGCGTGGGATCGGACGCCGCGAAGGCCGGCGGGGCCAGTATCGAGGCAACCGGCGCGACGACCGATGCGCCTTTGACGGCAGCCAGCCCGGCAAGGCCAAGGACGGCGACGGTCATGATCCGGGCCATCAGACGGCCTCCTTCACGAACTTGCGGTAGAACACCGCCGACAGGTCTTCCTCTGCCGGTTCGGGCACGGCATCCGCAGCGGGTTCGGGCGTGGTTTCGGCCACCCGTTCGCGGCGGAACTCGATCACGGGGTCGGCGACCGGTTCGGACGCGGGGGCCACGACGGGTTCGGCGCGCTTCGTTTCCATCTGCGCGTTGAAGGTCGCCATGCTGTCACGATGCGCGCGGATCGCGTTCTCATAAGTCTCGAACATGGGGCCAGCCTCGACCAGCGCCGCGCGCAGACGGTCGATCCGGCGGTTCAGCCGCACGATGTAAACGCCGACCGCGACCAGCAGCACAACGATGGCCACGTCGACGATGGCGCCGGTGTCCAGCAGGCCGGTATTCAGGATCTCTGCGATCATTCCGATGCCTCCTGCGTGGTCTTGTCGGTCTCGGCCGACTCAGGGTCTTCCCCGGCCTCTGCGTCTTCCTCTGCCAGGTCCTCGGCATTCACCTCGCGCTCGACGCGGAACCCGAAGCGGCCGCCCTTGCGCTGGCCGGCATAGCCGAAGAACACCGGGATGCCTTCGCACATCAGCGAGATTTCCTTGTCGTCGGCGATGCCAAGGTCGATCGTCGTCCCCGGCTCCCACGCAAGGATGTCCAGCAGCGGCACCTCAAGCTGGTGCACGCGGGCGGTCACCTTGACCGACGAGCCGTTGATGTTGCTCAGGATATGCTCGCGCCACGACAGGTCGCCGCCCAGCTTCTCGCCAAGGAACATCTTCGACAGCTTGTCCTGCGCCGGTTCCAGCGTGGCCATCGGAATGATGACCATGATGGCGCCGTTGCAGTCGCCGATGGTCACCGACATCCGGGCGACGGCGCAGGGGGTCTTACCGCCCTGAAGCGCGGGCATCTGCTGCGGGACTTCCATCGTGTCGACGATGAAGGTCGCTTCTGTCAGGCGCGACACGTTGTCGGACAGTTCGGCAAGGATCAGGTCGATCAGATCGCGCGAGATCTGGCGTTCGATAACCGAAGCGGCCCGCTTTGGGGCGGTGCCGGGGCGGGGGCGCCCGCCAAGTTGGGTTTCAAGCGCCGAGAAGATCATCTCGCTGTCCAGAACCACGGCCATCGTGCCGCCCCACGACCGGGCTTCGACCGCGGCGCAGATCCCGAACTTGTCCACGTCCGCCACGACGTCTTCCCACGCCATGTACTCGACCGACGAAAAGCCGATGTCGCACAGGAACGCGGCCTTGGTCTTGAAGGTCGATACCAGCGACACCGCCATGCGCGAAAAGATGATGTCCAGCATCGGCAGCTGCGTGATGCCGGCGGACGCCTGCGAGATCAGCTCTTCCTCGACCGTGCGGGTCATGCCATGCGGTTGGGCCGATTGGGGCGATTGGGATGTGGTGGCTTCCATGTCGGTGTCCCCGGATTACTGGACCACGAAGTCCTGAAACAGGACCTCGGAAACGGTTTGGTCAGACAGGCTTGCGGTGGCGCGGCGTTTCAGTTCGCCGCGGACAAGGCTCATGCCCGCGCTGCCGGTCACGTCGCGTACCGAAAGCTGCGACAGGTATTCGATGAAGACGTCGCGCAGGACCGCGACCGTGTCCGAGTTGCTGGTCGGGGCATCGTGCGACCCCGAGTCTTCCGATCCAAGGTCCAGAACCACGACCGGATTCACCAGCAGATGGCGGGTGTCCGTCGTCTCGCCGGTTTGCAGGACCAGCGTGATGCGGCCGACGTCGATCTGAACGTGATGCGATTCTGCAACTTCCGGCGTATGATTTTTCGCATCATCGACCTCCGAAGCCGCATTCAGGCCCATGTTCGTCCATGCCAGAACGCCCGCACCGGCGCCGCCCAGGAACGACACCAAAACCAGAATCACCAGAAGTTTGATCTTTGGGCCGCTTTTCTTGGGGGCCGGAGCCTCGTCAGCCATGAATGAATCCTCAGACGTCAATTTTTCGCATTCATGCTAGCCGACCTTCCATTCAAAGGGAAGAACACAGTCGCCGGAAGTTTGCGAAAAATTTTCTTGTGAGTCGCGAGGCAAGCATCTACGGTCTTCTTAAATTCGCAAATTTCCATACCCGGTAAGTCGGCAAGCAAGTGAACGAACTCATCGAGAACCTGAAGGGGCTGGGCCGCCGGCGTCTTATGCTGATGGGGCTGACAGCGGTCGGCCTGGTCCTTGCGCTTGTCGTCGGGCTGTCGGTCGCGATGTCGCCGAAGTACCGGCCGCTTGCGATGGACATTCCTGCCTCTGACGCATCGCGCATGATGACCGAGCTAGAGCAGGCGGGTTTCTCGCCGCGCATCTCGGCCGATGGCACCATGCTTAGCCTGCCGGAAGACGAGGTCGCCCGCGCCCGCATGGCACTGGCCGAGGCCGGACTGCCCGCCGAGGGCAACGCGGGCTGGGAACTGTTCGACCAGAACTCTGGTCTGGGGATGAACAGCTTTCTGCAACAGATCAATCGCCTGCGCGCGCTTGAGGGCGAACTGGCCCGGTCGATCGAGACCATCGACAACGTCGACACCGCGCGGGTCCACCTTGTGCTGCCCGATCGCGAGACGTTCTCGCAGGAACGGCCGGAACCTTCTGCCTCGGTCGTCATCCACACCCGACGCACCGCACCGCTGGAACGCAGTCAGGCGCTGGCCATCCGCAGCCTTGTCGCGGCCGCCGTTCCGCGCCTGTCGCCGGACCGGATCACCATCCTTGACGGCGCCGGGCAGGCGATCCTCAGCGAAGAGGATCTGTCCGAAGGGAACGGCCTGAACTCGGCCCGCGCCGAGATCGAAGAACGGCTGCGCCAGAACGTTGAAAGCATCCTTGCCGCCCACGTCGGCACCGGCAACGTCCGGGTGCGCGTGACCGCCGATCTCGACACCTCGCGCGAGGTTGTCGTTCAGGAAAGCTTCGACCCCGACCAGCAGGTGCCGCGGTCCATCGTTTCGGTGACCGAGCAGAACGACAGCGCCGACAGTTCCAGCAGCACCGTCGACGTGGCCAACAACCTGCCCGGCATCGACAACGGCGGCGGCGGCGTTGGCCGGTCCGAGACGAACACGTCCAGCCGGGACGAATCGGTGTTCGAGATCGGCAACACCCGGTCCGAGCTGATCCGCGAGCCCGGCGCCATCACCCGGCTGTCCGTTGCGGTCGTCGTGAACGGCACATGGGACGCGAACGGCGCCTATACCCCCCGTACCCCCGAAGATCTGGAACGGCTGACGGCGCTGGTGCACTCGGCCGCCGGGATCGACGAGGAACGCGGCGACGTCGTCACCGTCGAGAACCTGAGCTTTGTCGCCGGTGATCCCACCGCGACAGCCCGCGAGCGCAGCGGTTTCATGGACGTGGTCGCGATGAACTTCGGCGCCATCGTCCGTGCGCTTGCCGCCGTGGTCGTCGTTGCGCTGCTGCTGTTCTTCGGGGTGCGCCCGCTGATGCGGTCGTTCGCGGCCTCGACCGAAGCCGCCGCGGACGGCGATGCGACCGCCGATGCCGTGGCCATCGAGACCCCCGACGCCGAAACGCCCGCTGCCGCAGGCACGCCCGGCGCCCCCGGCGAACAGCCGCGGCCCAAGCCGATGGCAGAGCCTGTTATCGTCGAGGAAGAGGAAGAATTCGTCTCGCTCGCCTCTGTCTCGGGCAATGTCATGCGTCGGCACATCGACGAACTGACCAAGCTGATCGAGGTCGAGCCCGAAGGCTCGCTGCGGATCATCCGCAGCTGGATCAACCAGAAGAGCTGATAGATGGCGAGCAAGAGCATCCTCAGCCCCCCGGATTTCGACGTGGAAGACCGCGTCGAGGCAGAGCGCGCGCAGGTGAGGGCCACCAGCTTCACCCGGGCCGAGATGGACGCGGCCATTGCCAGCGCCGTCGAAGCCGCGCGGGCCGAGGCCTATGCCGAAGGCTACACCGCCGGCGAGACCGCGATGCGCGACAGCATCGCGCAGAAACAGGCGGCGACGCTGGAAACGCTGCTGCCGCGCATCGACGAGCTTTTGGCCGGTCAGCAGGTGTACTGCGACGGGCTAGAGCTGGAGATGATCGCTTTCATGCGGGATTTTTGCGAAAAACTGTTCCCCGAAATGGTCGGGGAATACGGCCGCGAGCAGTTGGCCACCGAACTGCGCCAGATCGCGCGGCGCGCGCTGGGCAGCCCGTGGCTGGAGGTGAAGGTGCCCGAAGGCTACGGCGCGCTTGCCCGTGAACTGGCCCGCCCCGAAGGCGAGGGCACAGAGCTTCGGGTGACCGAAGATTCCGATCTTCTGGCCTGCGCGGTCAGCGCAAACTGGCAGAACGGCCGTTCCGCCTATGACTTCGACGCCCTGTGCGGGGACATCCTTTCGCTGTTCAGGGCCCCCAATCTCTCGTTCAACAGACAGCCGGGAAATGTGACATGACGGACGATTCCAATAGCCTCCTCAAGGACATCGCCGCAGAGGAAATCAAGAAGGCCGACGTGCAAAGCAACGGGCAGGGCGTCAATGCCATGCTGAACGTGTCGCTGTCGGTGCAGGTCGTTCTGGGCGAGGCCCGGATGCCGGTGTCGCAGCTTCTGTCGCTGTCGCGCGGGTCCGTGGTCGAGCTGGACCGCCGCATCGGACAGCCGCTCGACGTGATGATCAACGACCGGCTGGTCGCGCGCGGCGACCTTGTGAAGGTCGGCGAAGACGGTCTGGGCATCACCCTGACCGAGATCGTCAAAGACTACGTGATGGGCGCGCACTGATGCCCACGGGCACCCTTCTGCGCGGTCCGGGCCGGTTCGCCCTTGCCACCCTGCTTGCGGGTCTCATCCTTGTGGCTGGCGCCGCGACGGCATGGGCCCAGCAATCGGGGCTGGGGGAACTGATCGGCGGACTGTCAGAGGTGCTCGACCCCGAAGGCGAGGGCAGCGGAGAGCTGTCCGGCCGCCTTATACAGATGTTCGGCCTGCTGACCCTGCTGTCTATCGCGCCGGGCCTGCTGATCGTGATGACCTCGTTCACCCGGTTCGTCGTCGTCCTGTCGATCATGCGCATGGCGCTGGGCCTGAACCAGTCGCCGCCGAACATGGTGATCACCTCGCTGGCGCTGTTCCTGACGTTCTACGTCATGCAGCCCGTGCTTCAGGACAGCTGGGACAACGGCCTTGCGCCGCTGATCGACGGCGCCATCACCGAGGAACAGGCCGTCGAACGCATCGCCGAGCCGTTTCATGCTTTCATGGCGAACAACACCCGCGACAAGGATCTGGCCCTGTTTCAGGGGTTCGCCGCGCAGGCCGACGCCGTCGTGCCCGACGAGACCGTCGAGGGCGTGACCGAAGACGGCGTTGACGCGCTTCCCGAGGACCGCACCCAGATCGCGTGGTCGGTGCTGGTGCCCGCCTTCATGATTTCCGAACTTCAGCGCGCCTTCACCATCGGGTTTCTGATCTTCGTCCCCTTCCTTGCCATCGACCTGATCGTGTCCGCGATCCTGATGGGGGCCGGCATGATGATGCTGTCGCCGGTCATGATTTCGCTGCCTTTCAAGGTCATTTTCTTCGTCGCGATCGACGGCTGGTACCGTCTCGCGGGGTCCCTGATCCAATCCTACGCCGGAGGATAGTCTCGTGAACGCACTCAATCCCCACGCCACCAGTTTCCCGCTGCAGCTTGCCGCGGAAGAGATCCCGCTGACCGGGGTCGAAAAGGCGGCCGTCCTGTTCCTGTGCATCGGCGAGGAACGCGGATCGGTGATGATGAAAAAGATGGCGCGGTCCGAGATACAGGCCGTGATCCAGGCGATGTCTCGGCTGGGCACGATCCCGGCCAGCACGGTCGAGAACGTGATCCGCGAATTCTCGCGGACCGTGTCCGGCGGTGCCGGTGTCGAAGGGTCGGTGCAGATCGCCGAGCGGATGCTGTCGGGCTTCATGTCCGACGACGCGATTTCCGACATCATGGGCGACCTGCGCGCGCCGACCCACGGCCAGAACGTCTGGGACGCCTTCGCCGCGGTGAACGAACAGACCATCGCCAACTGGCTGATGGGCGAACACGACCAGACCGTCGCGGCGATCCTGTCGCGGATGAAACCCACCGTATCGGCACGCGTCCTGCCGTTGTTCGGGGCCGAGCGCATGGCCGAGATCGCGACGCGGATGATCGGCCTTGGCACCCTGTCGCGGCATGTCATCGACAACCTCGAACAGGTGATCGTCAGCGATTTCCTCAGCGCGGCGACCCGCAAGTCGACTGTCGATCCGCAGCAGCGGATGGCGGACATGTTCAACAAGATGGACGGCAGTGTGTTCGAAAGCCTGTCCAGCGATCTGGAAGACCGCGTACCGCAGGAACTGGACCAGATCCGCAAGAAGATGTTCACCTTCGACGACATGGTGAAGCTGGAAAGCGCATCGCTCCAGCGGATCATGCGGATGGCAGAGGGCAACACGCTGGCGCTGGCCCTGCGCGGCGCAAAGTCCGAGATCCGCAGTGCCTTCATGTCGGCCCTGACCCAGCGGATGCGCGAGATGCTGGAAATGGAGATGAAGGAAATGGGCCCGGTCCGCGCGCGCGAAAGCCGCGAGGCGCAGGCGACGCTGATCGACATCACCAACGACCTTGTCCGGCAGGACATCATCCGTCTGCCCAGCACCGAAGACGAGATGGTCTGAGGCAGACCGCAGAACGCAAAAAAGCCGCGGCCCGAATAATCGCGCCGCGGCTTTTTAGTATCTGTTATTCAGCGGGTGCCGTAGCCCGAGAACCCTTGGATCGAGTCGATGTCGATCGTCACCATGTTGTAGGAATTGCCCTGCGACAGCAGGGTGACGGCAGCGTTCTCGGTGGTTTGGCTTTGCGTCACGGCGGCGAAGGCGGAAAACTGGCGGATCAGCTTTTCCTGAACCTCGGGGTCTTGCAGATCCTCGATGTCCATCCGCTTTTCCAGCATCTTCTTCAGGGAATCGACGCTGGCGTTGGCAGAGCTTTCGGGCATCCCGAACGCCGTCATGATGAACTCTTTCATCTCGGTGTCCGCCAACACCTTGTACCAGCTGGTCAGGCCGGACACCTTCTGCTCGAACGCAAGCGCCGTGCCGACGCTTTCGTTCACGTCGGACTGCGTGTCGATCAGCCGCTGCTCGGTATAGCGTTCCACCATCTCCTCGACCCAGTCGGGGTCGGTGAAATTGGCGCCGGCGGTGCCGTCGGCGTTGAAGCCCAGTTCTTCGTTGGCCAGCGTGTACTTGTCGTCGGTCAGGCGGTTGATCAGCGACTTGTCATCGTCGGGATCGGCAGTGAAGATCTCTTTCATCATGGCCTTGGCATAGATCTCTTTCTCCATGCCGAAGGATTTCATGACAAAGCTGAAGACCTCGTAGTCGTTCACAAGGTCCTCGACGGTTTCCATGCCGCCGATCCGCTCCCGAAACGCGTCGATCTCGCGCTTGGCCATCGGGTCGCGCTGCACGTCGGCTTCGAACATCTCGCGGTTCTCGCGGACCAGCGTGATGCCGACGAAGGGGGACAGACCGGCGGTCGAGATCATGCGTGCGATTCCTTCGGGGTATCGGCAAGCCCGGCTGAGATCGCCAGAAGCTTGTCCTCGTAACGGATAACGGGGCCAAGGACGCGGTACGCGCCGTACAGGTTGTCCTGCTCGACGTGGCTGCGGACGCGGTCCAGAACCTTGCCGTGGCTTTTCTGCATGACCTGCATCAGCTCGGTGATCCCGTCGTGAATGCGCGGCAGGATCTCGCCTCGCGATTCACGGCTGACCATCGCGACCTGGATCAGCTGGCACAACCGGCGCACGGGTGTCTGGGCCTTGTCCTCGGCAAGGATCTCTTCGCCGCGCAGTACGTCGGACCGGTTCTCGACCTCGACGAACATCTGGCCCTTGCCCGCGTTGCGCAGCACGGCGCCGTTGATGACGATGCGGTCTCCGGTTTTGACTTTGAGTATCAGGCCCATCACGCGGCCTCGACGGTGTGGCCCTGAAGGGCCGCGATGATCGGCTTGTTGACGGCGATCAGGGATTCGATGGTGCCGCGGCCATTCATGATCTGGCCGCTTTGGCGTTCGACGAAACCGGCCAGCGACAGAAGTCCGGCGCGGGTTTCGGCGGGAAGCGCGTTGCCCGGCGTCAGCAGGTCGGCTTTGAAGCCAAGCCACAGGCGGACATTGTCGTGGACGGCCGACCGCAGCGGACCGGCAAGGATGCCAAGACGGGACGGGCCTTCGGCGGCGGCGTCATACTCGGCTTGGTGCGCGTCAAGGCGCGACGTGATCTGGGTCAGGACCCGGCGCTCCATCGCGCGCGGTGTCTCGGTGGTCTTGAGGGATTTCTTATAGGCGTCGAGGCTCATCTGATGTCACCTTCTGGTGCGGGCCCGGGGGCTTGAAAAACGAAGCCCGACCTCGGTCATCCGAGGCCGGGCGATACGCTTCAGCGACTGCTGACAATCATTACGTGAACACTGGCAAGCATTACTGGAACAGGCTCATAACGCTGGACGGACCGCGGTTCGCGATCGCGAGCGACTGAGTGGCCAGCTGCTGCTGGGTCTGAAGCGCCTGAAGACGGGCAGCTTCTTCTTCCATGTCCGCGTCGATCATCGAGGACACGCCGCTGTCGATGTTGTCGACCATCTGGTTCAGGAACTCCTGCTGGCCTTCGATCGACTTTTCCGACTGACCCAGTTGGGTCGCGATGTCGGTCACGTTGGTCAGCACACCCTCGACCGATGCCAGGGCACCAGCAAGGAAGGCTTCGCCCGTGGCGACGGTTTCAGCGTTGGCCGCAAAGCCAGTGGCGATCGCTTTGAAGTCGGTGACCAGCGAGGCCATGTCGTGCGTCTTCACCACGATATCCGTCGTGGCGAAAGTACCGCCGGCACGGGTGATGCCCGTAACGACGTTGCGGTCAACACCAACGGTTGCGTCGGCGTTCGTCGAAGCGGTCAGGACACCGGTTGCGCCGGCAACAGTACCGGCAGTGATGTCCGCGCCGCCGTAAGAACCGGCACCCAGCATGTCGTCGCCGTTGAAGGTCGACTGGCTGAGGGTCGTTTCCATCTGTTTGACCAGTTCATTCAGGTCGTTTTCGATTTCGCCTTGGCCGCCGGTGGCGCCCTGAGCGAATGCGACCTTATCGATGAACTGCTGAGCCAGGTCTTGGATCGTCTCGGAGCCGAGGCGGGCCGTGGCGACCGAGTTCTTGGTCAGGGTCAGACCTTCGTTGATCGACGCATAGGACGAGCTATCGCCTTTCATCGTCTCGGAGATCTGGAAGTAGGCCGCGTTGTCCTTGGCCGAGCCAACTTTCAGGCCGGTCGAAATGCGGTCCTGAGTGGTGGCGAGGTTGTTGTTCACCGACCGCAGGGCCTGAAGGGCGTTCATCGCGGAGGTGTTGGTGATGATGGAAGTCATGGGGGCTAGTTCCTTTTGCTTTCTTGCTGCACGTCCCTCCTTCTGGTGGGACGGTCGGGTCTTCGCCCGACATCAAGGGAAAGCGGCAGGAAGGTTTCCGGAAGGTTTCCGTTTTCGCAAATTTCTAAAAATCTTTCTCGAAGCCCTTTTTGACCGGTTTCGGCGCCACGTCGCCGCGCAGCTGACCGGTCTTGTCGTAGACGCCTTTCAGGCTTTGACGCGTGCGAAGGTGTTCGACTTCGGCCAGAATCGTGCGCGAGGCGTCCGCCATGCCGCGCAGCAGCCGTTCGTTGGTTTCCAGCTGGTCGGCCAGGTCCCGAATCAGTTTTCGCAACTGGCCCACGGCAGGGACGTCGACGGACAGGAAGGGTTCGACCGCAGGCTGCCGCCGTTCCAGCGTTTCCAGAAGCCGTGCCTTCTCATCGAAATACGACGCCACCCGATCGACGTCGCGATCTTCCAGCGCGCCGTTCTCTTTGCGCAGGAAATCCAGCGTCGACGACAGGATCTTTTCGAACTCGGCGATGTTGCCTTCGTCCTCGTCGGTCAGCCCGGCGCCCTCTTCGCCGTCACGGGCCTTGCGTTCGCCCAGTCGCATACCAAGCCGCGACAGGGCGGACGTCTTCGGAACGCCGATCATTCCATGTATTCCTTCAACTGCGCCGCGACAGAGCGGGCGATACCGACGCCGCCGGCTTCCGCGACTTCGCGCGCGAAGGCTTTGGTCAACTGGCTGCGGAACATCTCTTCGCCGAAGCCGCCGGCGGGCGCGGGGATCGCGTCTGCCATCATCGTGGAAAAGGCGATCTCAAGGAACGAGGCCTCGAAATCCATCGCGGCCTCTTCGATGCTTATCGGCTGGTTCGCGGGGTGCGGGCCGGACAGCGGATGCAGAAGGGGCTTGGACTCGATATCCATCAGATGATCTCCAGATCTGCGTGAAGGGCACCCGCGGCCTTGATGGCCTGCAGGATCGAAATGATTTCCTGTGCTCCGATGCCGATGGCGTTCAGCCCGTCCACCAGCTCGCGCAGGCTGACCTGCCCGCCGACGACAGCGAAGCCAGAGTCGCGCTCGTAGACTTCGATGTCGGTCTGCGGGACGATCACCGTCTCGCCGATGCTGAACGGTTCCGGCTGGCTGACCTGGGCGCTTTCGCTGATGCTGACGGTCAGACCGCCCTGGCTGATCGCGACCTCGTCGATCCGCACGTCGGCCCCGATCACGATGGTGCCGGACTTTGCGTCGATCACCACCTTTGCAGGGGTATCGGGTTCGACTTGCAGGTTCTCGATTGTCGAAAGCGCCTCCATCACGTCGCCCTTCTCGATCACGCGCACCTCGACCGTGCCGGGATCAAGCGGCTCGGCGCGGGCGATGCCGACATGGGCGTTGATCGCCTCGGCAATGCGCGAGGCAGTGGTGAAGTCGGGATTTCGCAAAGCCAGCCGAATGCTGGTCATCCGCCGCAGGTCGAAGTCGATCTCTTGTTCGACGGTCGCGCCGTCCTCGATCCGCGCCACGGTGGGCACGCCGCGCGTCAGGTCGGCGGCGGCGCCTTCGAAACTGAAGCCGCCCACGGCGACGGGTCCCTGTCCGACGGCATAGATCTGCCCGTCGGCGCCCGACAATGGCGTCACCAGAAGCGTCCCGCCCCGCAGAGAGGTGGCATCGCCCAGCGACGACACCTCGATATCGATCTCGCTGCCACGCCGCGCGTAGGGCGGTAGTTTCGCCGTGACCATCACCGCGGCGGTGTTCTTGGTGTTCAGCCCTTCGCCCGTCAGGTTGCCGACGCCCAGCCGCGACAGCATGCCCTCGATGGATTTGCGCGTGAACGGAGAGTTCCTCATGCTGTCGCCGGTGCCATCAAGGCCGACGACAAGGCCGTAACCGATCAGTTGGTTCGACCGCACGCCTTCGAAGTTCACGATGTCCTTGAGACGAACCTGCGCCTGCGCGGCGGCCGCCGGCAGGACGACGGCAAGCGTCAGGGCAAGAAGAACGCGTTTAAGCATCGCAAGGCATCCAATCTGAAACCCGCTCGGGCGGGAATTTACGTTATTCGCATATCCACCAAACGGTGGCCGTGGCCTGTTCCTGCGCCGCTTCGTGAAATTCCTTATCCGAACGGAAGGTTTTTCGTTGAACCGGCTGTCGACCGCAATGTACCCTACTTTTAGTTTTTCGCAAGTTTCTCGGGAGCACCCATGCGGGTAATTTTGCATGATTACGACCACGCCCGCGCGGAAGGGCTGTTTTCTGCCCTGCCGCGCCAAGGACTTACGGTCGAAGATCTGCCCAAGGCGGCAATCGAATCAGGGATGGCCGGGCTGGACGAAGGCGCCGCCGTTCTGCTTCCGGTGCTTCTGGGGCTGATGCCCGAACGCGACGCCGCCGGACAGGTGCGCCGGATGCGCGCCGCCGGAGTGGCGAATCCCCTGTTGGTGCTACAGGACGATCTGGACCCCGACGAGGTTGCGCGAATTCTGGATGCCGGTGCGGACGACGTTGTCGGCGCACCCTTCGCGGCGGTCGAGATCGCGGCGCGGCTGCGGTCGGTGACGCGCCGCCATCACGGATTGCGATCGCAAGAGGTCCGGTCCGGTGCGCTGACGGTCTACCTTGACGGACGGCACCCCGAATTCGACGGCCAGCCGATCCGGCTGTCGTCGAGCGAAAACACGATCCTGCGGATTCTTGCGCTGAACTCTGGGAAGGTCGTTCGCCGCGACGCGCTGTTCGATGCGCTGTACGCGTTGGCGGACTATCAGCCGTATATGAAGGCGCTGGACGTCCACATCTGCAAGCTTCGCAAGAAGATCGAGGCGCATTCCGGTGACGGCGCCAGCATGATCCGGACCTACACCGGCAAAGGCTATGCTCTGGAAGGAGAAGCGCCAGTCGCGGGCTGAACGCCCGCGTCAGGCAAAGGCGCGTTCGGCAGGGGTGTCGGACGCGGGTGCGGCAAAGCCCTGAAGCATCGGGAAACCGCCAACGGTGCCGGACAGGCGCAACGTCTCGCCGTCACGCATCCGAAGACGCATGCTGGTCCACGTCACGCGGCGACCGTCGTGAAGCGCGGTCATGAACGACGTGATGCGCGTCTGAGCGTCCGGGTGATAGTGGCCGCGCAACGTGATCGGCGTTCCGGCAGGGCAGGCCCGCAGCACGAACGCGTCCAGCGTTTCGGTTTCGGCCTCGATCCCGAAGTCTTCCAGCAGATAGCCGGTGACGTCGAAGCCGGTGACGGTCAGTGTCACCATGTCGGTCCCATGCGCGGTGAACCGCAGCGCGTCGTCGGCGCCTGTCGTCAGACCAAGGTCACCAAGGATCGTGGACAGCGACCGGGCAGCGTGCCGGTGCAGGGGGCCGATGTGAAGGATGCCTTCCCCAGTCGCGGAATCAAGGTCCGAATGGCGAGAGAGTGTCAGATCGGCAAGCTGCATTGGACAGCAATCCTTCTTCATTCAGGAAACACAGCATTCAAGACTCTGTAGTTCCTCGTGTAACCGGGAAGGTATTGATCCGGACGGACAGCCGCCGTTTCTAATGTAGATATTAAAGTGTTTCCCAGCGTCTCTGACCGGAGACACTTGATCGTTACCCGGCGGAATCCTGCCCAGCTACTGATATTTTGATCGTTTTACCCAATAGGGGACCGGTGCCTTGAAGAAGCCTCAAACTGCCTAAACTAGGCTATGAGAAAGCGCGATCGACACCACATGTGTGGCGTTTCGCGCCCCAATCTTCCTGCGAATGCGCTCGATCCGTTTCTTCACGGTGTCTCGAGTCGTGTGCATCTGCTTGGCGATCTCGTCCTGAGAATATCCAAGCGCAAGGGTCTGGATCGTCGCGATATCCACGTCCGTCAGGCCCAGCCGCCCGTCATGGACCGCGACGATATGGTCCAGGATCTCGGCAACCCGCGCGATCTCTTCGTCCGTCAGCTCGCGATCGGGGCGCGACACGGCAAGAAGGCACTTCTTGTTACGAAGATGCTTGCTGCGTGTCACGGCGACTGCGCCATAGGCCAAGCCGAAGTCTTTCGCGCGCCGCATGACATAGTCGGCGGTGACGCGCTGTACCGTGTCCAGTCCGCTCCAGCGTGTCGTGCCGGTATTCACCATGCCCCAAAGAACCACGGGATCCAGAACGACAAGGTTGTTGGTGTCGTAATGGTCGCGCCAAGCTTCGGGGTAGGTGCTGTAGACGAACTTGGTCTTCCAGACGTGTGCGTGAAGGACAAGGCAATAGCCCGAGGGTGCAATGGCAGAGAGTTCCTTGTCACACGCCTCGTAGTCCGGGATGATTTCGAAGGGGTTGTCTTCGAACATGTGACACGTTCCTCGGTCGCACCGCTGCCGTAGCAAGCGTTACCAGTGGCGGACCGCGCCGCACTCTTCCTGATGGCACACGAACCGACCCGCCTTTGGTTAACAGCGAGAGACCGTGCTTGCCGTCTCAACGACAAGTTGTGGCAGCATCCTGAGGTTGTCAATGGTTACGCTAAGTCCTTTATGGCGTTCACTAAGTGCCGGACCTTCGTTGTGCTTTCGTGATGCAATACTGATCTGGGGTTGCACGGCGCGTTTTTGATGAACGCGTTCGTTACATCGTAAAGACCTGCGGGCCAGCATGGATGCCCGGAAAGCAAAAGGGGAAGGCAAAGCCTTCCCCTTTTGCTTTCCGCGAGTGAAGTCCGTTTAGCGGATCACGCCGCCAGTGCGTCGACCGGGCTTCCCGAAAAGATCTTGTCGCCGACCCGAACGGAAATCTGTCCGTTCGGCAGTACGCCGACAAAGAAGCCCTGAACCGATACGCAACTTCCGATTACGATTGTCCGAAGCATGCTCACCATCCCCTGTGTCATCCTACCGACACATTAAGTGATCCCTGTTTTCAAATCACTAACAAAGTGAGCAAAAAAATCAGACTTTTGCGCTCAAATTGCGCAGATAAAGCAGAAATCGGCGGTTTCTGGGCTGGAATTTGTCAACAATAGGGTGAAGTTGTCTAAAGCCAATCACGCAGAATCGGAATCAGCGGAACGTCCGCTGGGGGCATCGGATACTCGCGCAAGTTGTGCGCCGTGACCCATTTCAGGGCCTGACCCTCGCGCGATTGCGGAATGCCCTGCCATTTTCGGCAAGCAAACAAAGGCATTAGCAAGTGAAACGTCTCGTACGCGTGGCTGGCGAAGGTCAGAGGCGCAAGGCAGCTTTCCCACGTATCGATGCCAAGTTCTTCCTGAAGCTCGCGAATCAGGGCGGTTTCCGGGGATTCTCCCGGTTCCACCTTGCCGCCGGGAAATTCCCAAAGCCCGGCCATCGACTTGCCCTCGGGGCGCTGGGCCAAAAGCACGCGGCCGTCCGCATCAATCAGCGCGACGGCCGACACCAGTACGATCTTGCTGTCGCTCATGAACGATAGTCGGCGTTGATCGAGATGTAGGCGTGGGTCAGGTCGCAGGTCCACACGGTGGCGGCGCCATCGCCCAGCCCCATGTCGACGCCGATGATCAGGTCGGACTGCTTCATATACGTCGCGCCCGCCTCTTCCTTGTAGTCCGGGTCGACCCAGCCGTCGCGGGCGACCTGAATGTCGCCGAACCGGATCGCAAGCTTGTCGCGGTCGGCCTGCGCGCCGGACTTGCCGATCGCCATGACGATGCGGCCCCAGTTCGGGTCTTCGCCGGCAAGCGCGGTCTTGACCAGCGGCGAGTTCGCGATCGCCATGCCCGCCGTCTTGGCATCGGCATCGTCGGCGGCGCCGGCAACCCGGATCTCGACGAACTTCGTCGCGCCTTCGCCGTCGCGGACGACCTGATGCGCAAGATCCAGCATGACGCCCGACAGCGCCTCGCGGAACGGGGCGATGCCGTCGCCCGTGATCTCGACGCCAGAAGCGCCTGTCGCGGCCAGCAGCAGCGTGTCCGAGGTCGAGGTGTCGCTGTCCACGGTGATGCAGTTGAAGCTGCGATCCGTCAGTTGCGACAGCATTCCCTGCAGGTCCGCCTGCGCGATCTTCGCGTCGGTGAAGATATAGACCAGCATGGTCGCCATGTCGGGCGCGATCATGCCCGACCCCTTGGCGATGCCAGCGATCTTGACCGGCTTGCCGTCGATCTTGACCGTCGCCGAGGCGCCCTTGGGATAGGTGTCGGTGGTCATGATCGCCCGCGCCGCGGCGGCGATGCCATCGGCGGACAGGCCGGCTTTCAGGTCTTCGATCTTGGCGATGATCCGGTCATGCGGCAACGGTTCGCCGATCACGCCGGTAGACGAGGTGAACACGCGGTGTTCCGGCACGCCCACGATGCGCGACACGCCGGACACCAGTTCCCGCACCGACGCCATGCCGTGGCTGCCGGTAAAGGCGTTGGCGTTGCCCGAGTTCACCACGATGGCGGCACCGCCGTCGGCGCTGCCCCCGATTTTATCCTGACAGTCCAGTACAGGCGCCGATCGGGTGGCCGAGCGCGTGAACACGCCGGCGATCTCGGACCCCGGCGCCAGTTCTGCCAGCATCACGTCGGTCCGGCCCGCATAGCGTACCCCTGCCGCGACAGTGGCAAAGCGCACGCCGGCGATCTCCGGCAGGTTCGGAAACCCGCCAACCGGGGCAAGAGGCGAGACGGGAAGCGGCTTCTTCGTCCGCGGTTCGGCCTCGGGCGTTGCGCCCGAGGTCTCTAGATGCGCCCGAAGCTCTTTTAGCTTCTGCTTGAGCTTGCGGATCTTTTTCTTCTTCCCGGCCATTGCCCCAGGACCTTTTTATTCAGTGACGAGAGTGGTGTCTTTAAGCACGGCGGGGTCGATCCCCGACAGGTCCGGGCGCTCGATCTCGGCGGCTTCGACAAGCCCTTCGATCTCTTCGCGCAGGCGGGTTTCCCACAGCTCGGCCTGGATGGTGTCGCGCACCTCGTCCAGCGCCGGGGCTTCCGGCAGACGGGTCTCGTTCAGCGTGATGACATGCCAGCCGAACTGCGTCTGAACCGGCTCGGACACGTCGCCGACTTCCAGCGCCATCACGGCCTCTTCGAATTCAGGCACCATCATGCCAGCGCCGAACCAGCCAAGGTTGCCGCCGTTCGGGCCGGTCGGGCCGGTCGAGTTCTCTTTCGCCAGTTCGGCGAAGTCGGCGCCGCCGTTCAGTTCCTCGACCAGTGCGGCTGCTTCTTCCTCCGTCGCGACAAGGATGTGGCTGGCGTTGAATTCCTTCACCGGCTCGAAGTCGGCGTATTTCGACGCATAGGCAGCCTCAAGATCCTCGTCGCTGATCTCGATCGCTTCGGCGATTTCCGTGACCTTCGTGCTGGCCAGGATCGCGCTTTCCTCGTTTTCGATCGCCAGTTCGGCGGCGCGGTTCGGCTCGGTCACCGATCCGCCCACGGCGCGTTGCTGGATCAGACGTTCAAGCAGGCCTTCGAAAATGACGTCGTCGGGCAGCGATTTGTTCTGGTCGGACAGGGCTTCGCGCATGATGATCATGTGGCCGATCGTGATATCGGTGCCGCCGACGGTGGCGACAACGGTGTCAGCGGTGACCTCCGCCGGCGTCTCGGCATCCTGTGCGACAACGGGGGCCGCAAGGCTCAGCGCAATCGCTGCCGAGGCCAGGAGGGTCTTCGAATAAGCCATAAGGTGATCCTTTTTGAACTTGGCCGCGAAAGCTCGCGACGTTGACACCATACCAACCGGCCCTTACATCGCCAAAAGGCGCGCAGGACCGCTTTCTCACCGCATTTCCTATGGGTTCGGGAGAGGGCGGGCAAGCACTCCTCTTACACGTTGGTTTGAAAACAGGCTTCCAGGCGGAGTAGACATGCTGGGTATCGGAACAATCGCCAAGAAGGTCTTTGGCACGCCAAATGACCGCAAAGTAAAGGCGACCCGACCGATCGTCGAAAAGATCAACGCTCTGGAACCCGAGTTCGAGGCGCTGTCCGACGACGGCCTTATCGAAAAGACGGCAGAGCTTGTCGAACGGGTCGCGGGTGGCGAAAGCCTGGAAAAGATCCTGCCGGAAGCCTTCGCGAACTGTCGCGAAGCCGCCAAGCGCGCACTTGGGCTTCGGGCCTTCGACGTGCAGCTGATGGGCGGGATCTTCCTGCATCAGGGCAACATCGCCGAAATGAAGACGGGCGAAGGCAAGACGCTGGTCGCCACCTTCCCGGCCTATCTGAACGCGCTGACGAAGCGCGGCGTGCACGTCGTCACGGTGAACGACTATCTCGCCAAGCGCGACTCTGAATGGATGAGCAAGGTTTACAACGCGCTGGGCATGACCTGCGGCGTCGTTTACCCGCAACAGCCCGAAGGTGAAAAGAAAGAGGCATACGCCTGCGACATCACCTATGCCACCAACAACGAGCTTGGCTTCGACTACCTGCGCGACAACATGAAATCCGAGCTGTCGGAGATGAACCAGCGCGACCACTACTTCGCCATCGTGGATGAGGTCGACTCGATCCTGATCGACGAAGCGCGGACGCCGCTGATCATCTCCGGCCCGTCGCAGGACCGGTCCGAGCTGTACATGACCATCGACAAGGTGATCCCGGAACTGACCGAGGAACACTACAACATCGATGAAAAGTCGCGGAACGTGACCTACACCGAGGAAGGCAACGAATTCCTCGAACAGCGTCTGCACGCCGCGGGCATCCTGCCCGAGGAGCACACGCTGTATGACCCGGAATCGACCACGATCGTCCACCACGTGAACCAGGGTCTGCGGGCCCACAAGCTGTTCACGAAGGACAAGGATTACATCGTCCGCAACGGCGAGATCGTGCTGATCGACGAGTTCACCGGCCGCATGATGTCCGGGCGCCGCCTGTCGGACGGTCTGCATCAGGCGATCGAGGCGAAGGAAGGCTGCAAGATCCAGCCCGAGAACGTCACCTTGGCGTCGGTCACCTTCCAGAACTATTTCCGCCTTTACGACAAGCTGTCCGGCATGACCGGCACCGCGTCGACCGAGGCCGAGGAATTCGCCGAGATCTACAAGCTGGGCGTGGTCGAGGTTCCGACCAACCTGCCCATCGCGCGGAAGGACGAACACGACGCCGTCTACCGCACCGCGAAGGAAAAATTCGAAGCCATCGTCGAGGAAATCAAAGCCGCGCACGAGGCCGGGCAACCCGTCCTTGTCGGCACCACCTCGATCGAAAAGTCGGAATTCCTGTCGCAGCTTCTGACGTCCGCGAAGATCCCGCACAACGTCCTGAACGCCCGCCAGCACGAGCAAGAGGCGCAGATCGTCGCCGACGCCGGCAAGCTGGGCGCGGTGACCATCGCGACGAACATGGCCGGTCGCGGCACCGACATCAAACTGGGCGGCAACTTCGAATTCCAGGTGATGGAGGCCATCGCCGCCAGCCCGGACCGCGACCCCGAAGAGATCCGGCAAGAGCTAGAGACCAGCCACGCCGCCGCCGAAGAGGCGGTGAAGAAGGCGGGCGGTCTCTTCGTTCTTGCCACCGAGCGTCACGAAAGCCGCCGCATCGACAACCAGCTGCGCGGTCGGTCCGGCCGTCAGGGCGACCCGGGCCGGTCGGCGTTCTTCCTGTCGCTGGAAGACGACCTGATGCGCATCTTCGGGTCCGAGCGTCTGGACAACATGCTGAAAAAGCTGGGGATGAAGGAAGGCGAGGCCATCGTTCACCCTTGGGTCAACAAGTCGCTTGAACGGGCGCAGGCGAAGGTCGAAGGCCGCAACTTCGACATCCGCAAGCAGCTGTTGAAGTTCGACGACGTGATGAACGACCAGCGGAAGGCCATCTTCGGCCAGCGCCGCGAGATCATGGAAGCCGAGGATCTGCACGAGATCGTGCAGGACATGCGGCATCAGGTGGTCGACGATCTGGTCGACGAATACATCCCGCCGAAGACCTACGCGGACCAGTGGGACACCGAGGGGCTGTATGCCGCCGCGCTGGAAAAACTGGGCGTGAACGAAAAGGTCATCGCTTGGGGTGAAGAGGAAGGCGTGGATTCCGAGGTGTTCAAGGAACGCCTTGCCGCCGCCTCGGACGAGTTGATGGCGTCGAAAGCCGCCCAGTTCGGCCCGGAGAACATGCGCTCGATCGAAAAGCAGATCCTGCTGCAGACCATCGACGGCAAGTGGCGCGAGCACCTGCTGACGCTGGAACACCTGCGGTCGGTTGTCGGCTTCCGGGGCTATGCGCAGCGCGATCCGCTGAACGAATACAAAACGGAATCCTTCGAACTGTTCCACGGGATGCTGGACTCGCTGCGCACCGAGGTAACTCAGAAGCTGTCGCAGATCCGCCCGCTGAGCGAGGAAGAGCGCGAGCAGATGATGAAGGACATCATGGCGCAGCAGCAGTCGCTGCAGAAGGCAGCCGAGTCCGCGACAGCCAAGCAGCCAGAGCCTGTCGGCGCTGGTGATACTGCCGCCGCCCCGACCGAGACTCCGGCAGCCCCGGCGGGCGCGGAACCTGTCGCGCAGCTTGAAGGGTTCGACGAGAACGACCCCTCGACCTGGGGCAATCCGGGGCGCAATGCCCTGTGCCCCTGTGGGTCCGGGAAGAAGTTCAAGCACTGCCACGGCGCGCTGTGATCTGACGCGCCGGGCGAACGGACGCTTGGTTATCCACAGGTTGCCGAGGTCGGGCTCCGGCCACGGCAACCTGTTTTTGTTTCCGAATTACAACACAATTTAGGCTCTTCGCCTTACTGTTTCCTCATTTCTGTGCCACTTGTCCACAAAATTGATTGGGCAGGGGCGGCACCATGCAGTTGGCATTCTTACAGAAGTACCGGAAGTACCTGACAAACGGCGCGACCGTCGCCGCCGTCTTGGTCACCGCGCACCTGATGCAGCGGAACGGCGACGCCAACGCCCGCGACAGCATGCCTGACCCTGACATTGCCGCCGATATCACGGTCGACACCACAGCCGAGCCGATGGTCGCAGGCGTCCTGCCCGCGCCAACGCCCGAGTCAGCACCGGAACCAACACCCGAGCCGGCTGTGATCGTGGCCGATGCGGACGATACCCCGGACAGTGTCCTGCCCGTGGCCGAAACGGCAGAACCGGAACCGGCGGAAGCGCCGTCCAAGCTGGAGATTCTCGCCGAGCTTGACGCCGAAGGCCCCGCAGACGCCGACATCACCCCCCCGAACGTTGTTGACCTTGCAAGCCTCGACACGCTGCCGGACGGCGATACGCCCGAAGCCGTGGTGGTCGAGATCCCGGAAATGCCATCAGACAGCGCGATCCCCGAACCGCTGGAACTGAAACAGCCCACGCCCTTGGACCGGATGCCCCCGGTTCAGGAAGCCGCGCCCGAGGATCTGCCCGCCGACCCGATCAGCCCGGCCGGTCATAACGAGTACGGCCTTGCCTGCGACGTGATCCTGTCGGCGTCCGCCCGTCCCGCCGGGATGGTGCACCTGATGCTGGTCGCGCCCTGCGCCGCAGAAGAACGGCTGACCGTCCGCCACGAGGGGCTGATCTTCTCGGACCAGACCGACGCGCTGGGCACCTACGCGGTCGATGTGCCCGCGCTGGACATGGATGCGACCTTCTCGGTCACGCTGGCCAGCGGCGCGGTCGCGGAAACGGCAGTTGATGTGCCCGCCGCCCTGCGCAACGAACGTGTCGTGCTGCAGTACAATGGCGACAACGGGCTTCAGATCCACGCGCTGGAATTCGGTGCCGACTATGGCGATGCGGGCCACATCTGGTCGGGCAACCCCGGCTCGGTCGAGGTCGCGACGCGGACCGGCGGCGGGTTCCTGACGTTGCTGGGCGACCGGTCGCAGCCCGATGCGTTCCTGGCAGAGGTCTACTCGCTGCCCGAGGATGCGCGCGGGCAGGACGGCGTTGTCCGCCTGAGCGTCGAGGCCGAAGTGACCGCCACCAACTGCGACCACGACATCGCGGGCCAGACGATCCAGCGCACCGCTGCCGGTGGAATGCGCCCTGTGTCCCTGACGCTATCGATGCCGAACTGCGACGCCACCGGAGAGTTTCTGGTGTTGAAAAACCTCCTTCGAGACCTGAAGATCGCCGCGTACTGAGGCAGTCGCGGTAATCGGACATGAGCTATCGACGTGCGGCAGTCCTTGCCGCACTGTTTCTATGGAGTCTCGGCGGTGCCGCACGCGCCGATGACGTTACCCTGACGTCCCGCGATGGCAGCGTCGAGGTGACCGGCGACCTGCTGGGGTATGACGGCGAATTCTACCGCGTAGACACTGTTTACGGCGTCCTGACGCTCGATGGCAGCGGCGTGGTGTGCGAAGGTCCGGGCTGTCCCGACCTGACGGCTTTCGTCGCGCGGTTCACATTCTCGGGCGCTCGTACGATGGGCGAGGTTCTGATGCCCTCGCTGGTCGAAGCCTTCGCCGCGCGCTCGGGCTATGGCGTCGAACGGCGCATCGTGGACGACACCCATTTCGATTATGTCCTGACCGACCTTGGCACCGGCGCCTTGGCCGCCGAGATCGGGTTTCGCGTGACCTCGACAGAAGAAGGCTTTGCCGACCTTCTGGCGAACGAAACGGACCTTGTCCTGTCCACCCGCCCCGCGAACGAGACAGAGATCACGCTGGCGCAAGAGGCCGGGTTGGGCGACCTGTCGGACCCGCGTCGCAGCCGCATCCTTGCGCTGGATGCGATGGCGGTGATCGTGTCGGCGGACAACCCGATGAAGGGTCTGACGCTGGACCAGATCGCCCGCATCTTCGCCGGAGAGCTGACCAACTGGTCGGCGCTGGGCGGACCCGACGCGCCGATCTTCGTCCACATGCGCGGCGAACGCTCGGGCCTGTCGCAGGCGTTTGCCGACCGGCTGCTGGCCCCGCGCGACCTGTCGCCCGCGGTGGCCACGATCCGCCACACCGACAACGCCGCGCTGGCCGATGCCGTCGCTGGTGATCCGCTGGCCATTGGGGTCGCGCCGTATTCCCAGACCGGCAACGCGCAGGTTCTGGAACTGTATGGCAAGTGCGGCATGGTCTCTGTCCTCGACGACCTGACGGTCAAGACCGAGGATTATCCCCTGACGCTGCCCCTGTTCCTGTACACCCCGGTGCGCCGGATGCCGCTTTTGACGCGAGAGTTCCTCGCCTTCGTCCGTTCCCCCGCCGCGCAGCTTGTCGTCGCGCGCTCGGGCTTCGTCGATCTGCGTCTGTACAACGTGCCGGTGGCCGAGCAGGGGCTGCGGCTGGTGAACGCCATAGCCGAGGCCGGGGACGAAGTGCCGCTGGAGGAATTGCAGCGGTTGGTGATGGCGATGGACGGGACCGAACGGCTGACGCTTGGGTTCCGGTTCGAGCCGGGCGGCGCGCAGCTTGACCCGCAGTCGCGGTCGAACGTCGAGATCCTTGCCCAGCAGATCGAATCCGGGGCGTTCGACGACCGCCCGCTGATCTTCGTCGGCTTCTCTGACAGCGAAGGACCGGCCGACGGCAACGTGCGTCTTGCCACACGGCGCGCGGAAGGGGTGCGCGACGCCGTGCTCAAGGCCGCGCCGACCGCCGACCGTGACCGGCTTACGATCTCGGTCGAGGGCTTCGGAGAGGCGATGCCGATGGCATGCGACGACGAGGAATGGGGCCGGCAGGTCAACCGCCGGGTCGAGGTCTGGACGGCTCAAAGATAGCCTTCGGCGCGAAAGCTAAGCTCGGCCGATTTGCCGACGATCAGGTGGTCGTGCAAGGTCAGCCCCAGCGCCTGCGCGGCAGCCTCGATCTGGCGGGTCATCTCGATGTCCTGCTGTGACGGGCTGGGATCGCCGGACGGGTGGTTGTGCACAAGGATCAGCGCGCTGGCATTCAGCTCCAAAGCGCGCTTCACCACCTCGCGCGGGTAGACGGGGACGTGGTCGACGGTGCCCTGCGCCTGCGCCTCGTCCGCGATCAGCACGTTCTTGCGGTCAAGGTACAGCACGCGGAACTGTTCCGTTTCGCGGTGCGCCATCGTCGTGTGGCAATAGTCCAGAACCGCGTCCCAACTGGAAATGACGGGCCGCTGCAGCACCTTCGACCGCGCCAGCCGGTGCGCCGCCGCCTCGACCAGTTTCAGTTCCCGCACCACCGCGTCGCCAACGCCGCTGACGGCGGTCAGCCGGGCTGGATCGGCGGACAGCACGCGGTTGAAGTCGCCGAAGGTGTCGATCAGTTGCCGCGCCAGCGGTTTGACGTCCTGCCGTTCGATGGCGCGGAACAGGATCAGTTCCAGCAGTTCATAATCCGGCATCGCCGCTGCGCCGCCCTCCATGAACCGGGCGCGCAGGCGTTTGCGGTGGTCCTTGATGTATGACGGCAGCCGCCCGGGCCGCACGGGCGTTTCCGGTGCCTCGTCCTCGGCAGCGGCGAACAAGGGCAGGGGGGCTTCGGCCATGTCGTTGCTCATGACCGCAGCGTTGCCTCGCTTCGGTTAATGGCGGGTTAAGGCGCGGGGTCTTTCATCGGTCCCGCTTCGCCTGCCGCCGGTCGAAGGTGGCGACCCGCCAGACGTAGACCGTGATCAGCCCGATCACGACGCCGGTCGAGATCGGGTCGAGCCACGCCGCGACAAGGTCGTAGCCGCTTTCCAGCCAGTACCCCAGCATCGCCAGCAGGGTGGTCCACAGGAAGCTGCCGATGGCGCTAAGCAACAAAAACCGGCCCTGCGACATCCGTTCGATCCCCGCAGGCACGGATATCAGCGTTCGGATCGCGGGGATCAGCCGCCCGATGATCACGGCGCGGCCTTCGTGGCGGCTGAACCAGTCGCCGGCGCGGTCAAGTTCCTCGGGCGCGATCGAAAGCCAGCGGCCGTGGCGTTCGGTCAGGCGGCGCAGGCGGCTTTTGCCATAGGTCCGACCGATCCAGTACCACATCCATGCGCCCGCAAGGGTGCCGACCGTGCCCCAGAAGATCACGATGGGCAACGACATGTCGCCCCGCGCCGCGTTGAACCCGGCCAGCGGCATGATCAGTTCAGAGGGGATCGGCGGGAACACGTTCTCGAGGAACATCAAAAGCCCCACGCCAAAGCCGCCCATCGCGTCGATTATGCCGGTGATCCAATCGAACAAGTGTTTCTCCCGAAAACAAAATCGCCCCGGGGATCAACCCGGGGCGACGTTTCGTTGTTCCGTTCGACGCAAGGTCAGCTTTTCATGCTGTCCCAGAAGCTTTTCACCTTGGTGAAGAAGCTCGAGGACTCGGGGTTGTTGTCCTCGCCCAGTTTTTCGAACTCTTTCAAAAGCTCTTTCTGGCGCGAGGTCAGGTTCACCGGCGTCTCGACGGCCAGTTCGATGAACATATCGCCGACACCACCGCCGCGCAGCGCGGGCATACCCTTGCCGCGCAGGCGCATCTGGCGACCCGATTGCGACCCCGCCGGGATTTTCACCCGGCTGCGGCCGCCGTCGATTGTCGGAACCTCGATGTCACCGCCCAGCGCGGCTGCGGTCATCGACACCGGAACAAGGCAGAACAGGCTTTGTCCGTCGCGTTGGAACAGCGCGTGCTCTTCCACCTCGATGAAGATGTACAGATCGCCCGTCGGCCCGCCGCGCAGACCCGCCTCGCCTTCGCCGGCAAGACGGATGCGGGTGCCGGTTTCGACCCCCGCCGGGATGTTGACCGACAGCGAACGGTCTTTCTCGACCCGGCCGGACCCGCCGCAGGCACGGCAGGGGGTCTTGATGATCTGGCCGATACCGCCGCAGGTCGGACAGGTCCGTTCCACGGTGAAGAAGCCCTGCTGCGCGCGGACCTTGCCCATGCCCGAACAGGTCGGACAAGCTGTGGGTTCCGCGCCGCCCTCGGCCCCGGTGCCGGTGCAGGTCGAACACTGCACAGAGGTCGGGACCTTGATGGTCTTTTGCAGGCCCTGATGCGCCTCTTCGAGCGTGACGCGCAGGTTGTACCGCAGGTCAGAGCCGCGCGTGGCGCGCTGACGTCCGCCCGCACCGCCGCCGCGGCCGCCCATGAAGTCGCCGAACAGATCGTCGAACACATCCGAGAAGGCGCTGGCGAAGTCGCCCTGCCCGGCGCCGCCGCCGGGACGAGGCCCGCCACCCATGCCGCCATCGAAAGCCGCGTGACCGAAGCGGTCATAGGCTGCCTTCTTCTGCGGATCCTTCAGGGCGTCGTACGCCTCGTTCACTTCTTTGAACTGGGACTCGGCATCCGGATTGTCGTGGTTACGGTCGGGGTGAAGTTCCTTGGCCTTCTTGCGATAGGCTTTCTTCAGCTCTTCAGCCGTCGCACCCTTCTGGACGCCGAGAACATCGTAAAAGTCACGTTTTGCCATTTAGATGTTCTCTCCTAACGCAAAGACCGGCCCCGGTTTTGTCGAGGCCGGCCCAAGCGCATCTGGCGACGCTTACGAAGCGCGCTTGTTGTCGTCGAGGTCCTCGAAGTCCGCATCGACGATGTCGTCGTCGACGCCGCGCGGCTCTTCGCCCTCTTCGGAACCGGCGTCACCGCCTTCGGCCTTCGCCTGCTCGGCCTTGTAGATGGCCTCGCCCAGCTTCATCGCGGCCTCAGTGACGTTCTGGATGCCGCCTTTGATCTTGCCGGCATCTTCCGTCTCAAGCTGTTCCTTGAGGTTGGCGATGGCCAGTTCGATGGCTTCGATCGTGGTCGGATCCACCTTGTCCGAATGCTCTTCCATCGACTTTTCGGTCGAGTGGATAAGGCTTTCGGCCTGGTTCTTGGCTTCGACCAGCTCGCGGCGACCTTTGTCCGCCTCGGCATTCGCCTCGGCGTCGCGGACCATGTTCTCGATCTCGTCGTCCGACAGACCGCCCGACGCCTGGATCGTGATCTTCTGCTCTTTGTTGGTGCCTTTGTCCTTGGCGCCGACGTGGACGATGCCGTTGGCATCGATGTCGAAGGTCACCTCGATCTGGGGCAGGCCACGCGGAGCGGGCGGGATGTCTTCAAGGTTGAACTGACCCAGAAGCTTGTTGTCCGCCGCCATTTCCCGTTCGCCTTGGAACACGCGGATGGTCACCGCGTTCTGGTTGTCCTCGGCGGTCGAGAAGATCTGCGACTTCTTGGTCGGGATCGTGGTGTTGCGGTCGATCAGACGGGTGAACACGCCACCCAGCGTCTCGATGCCCAGCGACAGCGGGGTCACGTCCAGCAGCACAACGTCTTTCACGTCACCCTGCAGCACGCCGGCCTGAATGGCGGCACCCATCGCGACGACCTCGTCCGGGTTCACGCCCTTGTGGGGCTCTTTCCCGAAGAACTTGGTCACTTCCTCGATGACTTTCGGCATCCGGGTCTGCCCGCCGACCAGCACGACCTCGTCGATGTCCGATGTGGTCAGACCGGCATCTTTCAGCGCGGCCTGGCACGGCTTGATCGAGTTCTTGATCAGGTCGTTGACAAGGCTTTCCAGCTTGGCGCGGGTCAGCTTCATGACCATGTGCAGCGGCGCACCGTCCGAGCCCATCGAGATGAACGGCTGGTTGATCTCGGTCTGGCTGGCCGAGGACAGTTCGATCTTGGCCTTCTCGGCAGCTTCCTTCAGACGCTGCAGGGCCATCTTGTCCTTGGTCAGGTCGACGCCGTTCTCTTTTTTGAACTCCTCGGCAAGGTAGTTCACGATGCGCATGTCGAAGTCTTCACCGCCCAGGAACGTGTCGCCGTTCGTGGACTTCACCTCGAACAGGCCGTCGTCGATTTCCAGAATGGTGATGTCGAACGTACCGCCGCCAAGGTCGTAGACGGCGATCGTCTTCGACTCTTTCTTGTCGAGGCCATAGGCCAGCGCGGCCGCGGTCGGCTCGTTGATGATGCGCAGCACTTCGAGACCGGCGATCTTGCCGGCGTCTTTCGTGGCCTGACGCTGTTGGTCGTTGAAGTACGCGGGAACGGTGATGACCGCCTGCGTCACTTCCTCGCCAAGATAGTTCTCGGCGGTTTCTTTCATTTTCCCAAGGATGAACGCAGAGATCTGCGACGGCGAGTAGTTCTCGCCCTTCACCTGGACCCACGCGTCGCCGTTGCCGCCGTCAACGATGTTGTACGGTACGAGATTTTTGTCTTTCTCGACTTCGGCGTCGCTTACGCGGCGGCCCACAAGGCGCTTGACCGCGAAGACGGTGTTGGTGGGGTTCGTGACAGCCTGCCGTTTGGCGGACTGACCGACAAGGCGCTCGTCGTCGGTGAAACCGACGATGGACGGCGTCGTCCGTGCGCCTTCGGCGTTTTCGATCACTCGGGGTTGCGAACCGTCCATGATGGCGACGCAGCTGTTGGTCGTCCCGAGGTCGATACCGATGACTTTAGCCATGCTCAAGATCCTCTCTTTCGGCGATGTTGCGGGGCTCGGCCCTATGAGGCACCGGGCCCCTATCCCATGAATTGCAAAGGGTGTTTGGCCTACCCGTTGCGGCTTCTCGGCGTATATAGGGAGGGGGGAAATACGCTGCAAGCGAGTCCGCCGCTTTAAAATGACGGTTTTTGACAGTTACGTGATGAAGTGACCGATACACCGCTGACAGTTCGGGGATTCAGGATTTTCAAGGGGTTTCTCGACGGCCCCGCGCAATCCGGCATGGCGACGGACATCCGCCGCGTGGTGGCTGCGGCACCGCTCTTCTCGCCCATGACGCCCTATGGAAAACCGATGTCGGTCCGCATGACCTCTGCCGGCAAATACGGCTGGTTCTCGGACCGGAAAGGATACCGTTACGTGCCGCAGCATCCGTCCGGCGTGGCATGGCCCGCGATCCCCGAAAGCGTGCTGGACCTGTGGCGCCAAGTGACGGGGCTGGATCGCCAGCCGGACTGCTGCTTGGTCAATTTCTACCCGCCCGGCGCGCGCATGGGGATGCATCAGGACAAGGACGAGGCCGACTTTTCGTTCCCCGTCGTGTCGATCTCGCTGGGCGATGACGGGCTGTTCCGGATCGGGAACGACAGCCGTGGCGGCAAGACGGAATCCATCTGGCTTGGGTCCGGCGATGTCGTGGTGATGGGGGACGCGGCGCGGCTGACCTATCACGGCGTCGATCGCATCCGGCCGGGGACCTCTACTCTGCTGGACGCGGAAGGGCGGCTGAACCTGACACTTCGCGTCGTCGACTGAACCCAACGCCCGATTTGCACGCGGTCAGGGACTGTGCGGTCCTTGCCGCTTCGATATGTCGGCGGACAGGCTAAGACGGATCGTTTCCAGCGCGGTGTTTCGACACTCGCCACACACGGTGAAGGGCCCGGACATGCGCATGTGCTGGCCGGTGCGATACGGATCGACCCATGTATCGCCGATCTTGTAGCGGCAGCAGACAGAGCAGCGGGCCGAACTTTCCTGTCCGTCATGAGGGCTGAACTGCGGCGGGTGCGGCGCGGCGATCCGTTGCAGCAGCCGGTGCGATACCCCGACCTCGTCCGGCCCGGTGCTGCAGACCGACATGCGATAGTACCGTTCTTCGTCGGGCATGTCGCACCGGTAAGCGATGTGCAGCGGCACATCGTGCCCACGAGACCAGTGGAAAAGCGCCTCGAGATACTCGCGCGTGTCCCGCCCGGACACGAAGTCCCACAGGCGCCGCCCGATCACGCTGGCCGAGGTCAGCCGCGTCGCGCCGTTGCGCGTCGTGCTTTCATCCCAGTTCCGGCAGACCCAGGTGATGCGGGAACTCCGGTCGATACGGTATTCCGTGAACATCGCCCATCTCCCGAGGGCCAACCCGAATAACAGAGACTGTATTCCCCGCCCAGCGCGCCCGTAAACGTGTAGCTTGGATGCAGGAAAAGGCGCGCGGTTACTTGCCGGCGCCCCAGCTTCGGGACGCGTGTTTGCGTGTATAGAACTCGCCCATCATGCCGATCATGATCAGGACCAGCGACAGGATGATCGGATAGCTCACGCTGCTGTAGTGCGGGTTGTAGTTCAGGAACACGAACCCCCGCGCCTGATCGATGCAGTGAAACAGAGGGTTCCAGTCGAACATCGCCAGCATGTACGTTGGCATCGTGTTGGCGACGAACATCTTGCCCGACGCCACCATGTTGGCGCGGGTATAGATCTGCGACCCGATGTTCACGAAGTTCGGCGCCCACGGCTTCATCGCCAGAAACACCAGACCAACGGCGCAGCCCGAAAACCACGACAACAGCACCATGCCGTAAGCGGCGACGGGATGCAGGATGTCGATGCGGGTAAAGGCGACGTGGTAGACGAACAGCACCACCACCAGCGCAAGCGTCTGGATGTACAGCGTCCCGATCGCCGCCGACGCGATGGCGATGGTCGTATTCATCGGCCCATGCTGCATCATCGGGGATGTCGGCCCTTCGGACCCCAGAACGGCGCTGACCGCCTTGTTGTGGGTAAGGAACAGGAAGATCCCCGACATGATATACAGCAGGAAATCGCCCCGGATCGCGTTGCCACGCAGGCCGAGGATGGCGAACATCACCCAGAACACCGCGACAAGGATCACCGTTTGCATGATGGACATCAGCAGGCCGACCACCGCGTTGCCGTGGCTTTTGCGGATGTTGCGGACGGTGGCGTGATAGATCAGCTCGACAATGGCGATCGCCGACTGAAGCGTCGTCTGCCTTGGTCGCTGCTGGAACATCCCGGCCTTCCGCTGCCTGCCTGACGGCGCTTTCCCGGTCATTTTTGCAGGGAATTGTTGCCGTTCCGTTGTTGGAGAAGCATAAGAGGCGCCGAGTTGTTTATCAATCGCAAGCTGCCGGCAGTGCAGCGAAGGAGAGGCCCTTGGACTTCGACAAGCTCGTACCCCTGATCCGGCGCCTGGCGCTTGAGGCCGGGGATGCCATCCTCGAGATCTACCATTCCGACGACTTCGAGGTGCGGTCGAAATCCGACGAAAGCCCGGTCACCGAAGCGGACGAGAAAGCCGACGCGCTGATCTCGGCCGGGCTGCGCGCGGCGTTTCCTGACGTGGCGCTGGTGACGGAAGAGCAGGCCGCGTCGCACGGACAGAACGTTTCGACCTTCCTGATCGTCGACCCGCTGGACGGCACCAAAGAATTCGTCCAGCGCCGGGGCGATTTCACCGTCAATATCGCCTACGTCGAAGACGGTGTGCCGGTGCGGGGCGTCGTCTATGCCCCCGCGAAAGAGCGGCTGTTCTACACCCTCGCCGACGGCACGACGGTCGAGGAAACCGGCGCGTTCGACAAGGAAACGCCGGGTCCGGTGACGCCGCTGAACGTCTCTAACCCGGACAATTCGGCCCTGATGGTCGTCGCCTCGAAGTCGCACCGCGATCAGGCGACCGACGATTACATCGGCAAGTACGGCGTGAAGGACATGACCTCGGCGGGGTCGTCGCTGAAGTTCTGTCTTGTCGCCACCGGCGAGGCCGACCTGTACCCGCGTCTGGGCCGCACGATGGAATGGGACACCGCCGCTGGCGACGCCGTTCTACGCGGCGCGGGCGGCAAGGTCGTGCGCTTCGACGACCACAGCGTGTTCACCTACGGCAAAGACGGCTTCGCCAACCCGTTCTTCATTGCTTACGCCCCCGGCGTCGATTTGAAGGCGGCTGAATGAAAGTCCTGATCGTCATCCCCGCGCGCTATCCCTCGACGCGCTACCCCGGCAAACCGCTGGTCGGCCTGCGCGGCGCCACGGGTCAGTCCCGCAGCCTGATCCAGCGGACGTGGGAAGCCGGCATGGCGGTCAAAAGCGCGGACCGCGTGGTCGTGGCCACCGACGACGACCGCGTGCGCGAAGCCGCCGAGGGTTTCGGCGCCGAGGTGGTGCTGACGTCCGACAAGGCGCGCAATGGCACCGAACGCTGTTCCGAGGCGCTGTCGGTGCTGGGCGGCGGCTACGACATCNTCGTGAACCTGCAGGGCGACGCGCCGCTGACGCCGCCGTGGTTCATCGAAGAACTGGTCAGCCAGCTCGACACGCATCCCACGGCCGAGGTCGCGACCCCGGTTCTGCGGTGTGACGGTCGCGCGCTGAAGGATTTCCTGTCCGACCGGAAGGAAGGCCGCGTCGGTGGCACCACCGCCGTGTTCACACGCGACCGCCGGGCGCTGTACTTCTCGAAAGAGGTCATCCCCTACACGTCCGAAGACTACGGCGACGACGATCCGACCCCGGTGTTCCACCACGTTGGCGTCTATGCCTACAAGCCATCCGCGCTGGCGTCCTATCCGTTGCTGAAGATGGGTCCGCTGGAACAGCTTGAAGGGCTGGAACAGCTTCGGTTCCTTGAACACGAACACCCGATGCTGTGCGTTCAGGTCGAGGCGCGGGGTCACAAGTTCTGGGAGTTGAACAACCCCAGCGACGTCGCGCGGATCGAGGCCATGCTAAAGGCGATGGGCGTGGAATGACGGCGACGGCGAGCGTCATCGTCGTCAGCCGCAACCGTCCCGATTTCCTGACTCGCTGCCTGACCGGCATCGAACAGCTGTCTCATCCCGCGTTTGAGGTCATTGTAGTCGCCGATCCCGCCGGGCTGTCCGCCCTTCGCGACGCCGGATTCGGCCAGCGCGTCGTCATCGCAGAGTTCGACACGCCAAATATCTCTGCCGCGCGCAACGTCGGGCTTGGCCTTGCCGCCGGGGACCTTGTTGCCTTCATCGACGATGACGCGGTGCCGGAACCGACGTGGCTGGATCATCTGACCGCGCCGTTTTCGGACCCCACCGTCATGGCCGCTGGCGGGTACGTCATCGGCCGCAACGGCATCACCTTACAGCACCTTGGGCGCCGGGTGGACCGGACCGGCGCGCACGCGCCGCTGCCGCTGGCTGGAACCGCGCCACAGGTTTTTGCCGGATCGCCGGGGCAGGGGATCAAGACGGAAGGCACCAACTGCGCCTTCCGCGCCGAGGTGCTGCGCCGGATCGGAGGTTTCGATCCGTCCTACCGATTCTATCTCGACGAGACCGACGTGAACCTGCGTCTTGCCGCGCTGGGTCATCGCACCGCGATCGTTCCGCTGGCACAGGTTCACCACGGCGTCGCGCCCTCGGTCTATCGCCGGGCCGACCGGATGCCGCGCAACCTGACCGAAATCGGCGCCAGCCAGACGGTGTTCCTGCGCCGCCACGCGGCGGACATTGCCCATGATCCGGTGCTGGACGAGATGCGCCGCGACCAGCGCGCCCGGCTGTTGCGGCACATGGTGGCCGGAACCTGCGAGCCGCGCGACGTGGCCCGGCTGCTGAAGACGCTTGAAGCGGGCTTTGCCGAGGGTCGCGCCCGGTCGCTGCCTGTGCTTTCGCCGCTTCCGCACCCCACGCGCGCTTTCACCGCGTTCGTGCCGCGAACACGCTTTACCGAGACCAGAACGCTGTCGGGCCGAACGTGGTCCGCCGCCGCCCGTCGCCGTGCCGCGATGGAATCGGTCCGCAACGGCGCGCGAACGACTCTGTACCTGTTCGGGTTCACGACTCTACGTCACCATGTGCGTTTCCGCGATGAGGGATTTTGGGAACAGTCCGGTGGATTGTTCGGTAAATCGAAACGGTCCGATCCCAACTTTCGACCAATAAATTTCACGAATCGCCTGCAGAGAGAGCGCGATCGAACCGCTGATGTTCGGATTGTGGCCTGATGCTGGCATTTTTTTGCAGACGCGCGTCATTTTCGGCTTTGGCGCTCGAAATCCGGCGTTGCCGCGCCATCATGTGCCAAGACATCCCGGCACACCCGTGCTAGGCAACCACTACAACAATTCGAGGTGAGGTTATGTCTCGCAAAGTAACCAAGGCCGTATTTCCGGTCGCAGGCATGGGGACGCGCTTTCTCCCCGCGACGAAATCGATTCCCAAGGAAATCATGACGTTGGTGGACCGCCCGCTGATCCAATATGCGATCGACGAGGCTCGGGCCGCCGGCATCAAAGAGTTCATCTTCGTAACCTCGCGCGGCAAGAGCGCGCTTGAGGATTACTTCGACCACGCGCCCGAGCTCGAGTCCTCGCTGAAGAAGAAGGGCAAAAACGACCTTCTGGACGTGCTGGAAACGACCAATATGGATTCCGGCGCCATCGCCTATGTCCGGCAGCACAAGGCGCTGGGCCTTGGCCATGCCGTGTGGTGCGCCAACCGCCTGATCGCGCCCGACGAACCCTTCGCGGTGCTGCTGCCCGACGACGTCATCGCCGCCGAGAAGCCCTGTCTTCAGCAGATGACCGAAGCCTACGAGGAAACCGGCGGCTGCATGGTCGCCGCGATGGAGGTTCCGCCCGAGAAGGCGAAAGCCTACGGCGTGCTGGATGTTCAGGAAGACATGGGCTCGATGGTCAAGGTGAAGGGCATGGTCGAAAAGCCCGAAGACGGCAAAGCGCCGTCGAACCTTGCCGTGATCGGCCGCTACATCCTGAACAACAAGGTTCTGAACAACCTGTCGATGAAGCAAAAGGGTGCTGGCGGCGAGATCCAACTGACCGATGCCATCGCGGCGCAGATCGATTCCGATCCGGGCGTCTACGGCTATCGCTTCCGCGGCCAGCGGTTCGACTGCGGGTCCAAGGCCGGTTTCCTGCAGGCCACCGTCGCCTTCGGCCTTGCCCGGGACGAGCTGAAGGACGAATTCGGCGAGTACCTGAAGCACATGGTCGCCCTGCCCAAGGCAGCTCAGTAAACCAAAGACGGACACCGCCCGATGAAGCATGTTCTTGTCACGGGCGGTGCCGGCTATATCGGCTCTCATGCCTGCAAGGCGCTGGCCGCCGCAGGCTATGTGCCCGTCACGTTCGACAATCTCTGTACCGGCTGGTCGGACGCCGTGAAGTTCGGCCCGCTGGAACAGGGCGACCTGACCGACCGCGCCGCGCTGGACCGCGTCTTCGCCCAATATCAACCCATCGCCGTCATGCACTTCGCCGCCCTCAGCCAGGTCGGCGAGTCCATGCGCGAACCGGGGATGTACTGGCGCAACAACGTCCTTGGCTCGCTGACGCTGGTCGAGGCCGCCGTCGCCGCCGGGTGTCTTGATTTCGTGTTCTCGTCCACTTGCGCCACCTATGGCGATCAGGACGGCGTGATGCTGGACGAGACGACGCCGCAGCACCCGATCAACGCCTATGGCGCCTCGAAGCGCGCGGTCGAGGATATCCTTGCCAACTTCGGCGAAAGCCACGGTTTGCGGTCGGTGATCTTCCGTTACTTCAACGTCGCGGGTGCCGACCCCGACGGCGAGGTGGGCGAGTTCCACCAGCCCGAAACCCACCTGATCCCGCTGATGCTGGATGCCATCGACGGCAAGCGTCCCGCGCTGACCGTGTTCGGCACCGATTATGACACGCCCGACGGAACCTGTGTCAGAGACTATGTGCACGTCATGGATTTGGTCGATGCCCATGTTTCGGGTCTGAAATGGCTGGAAGAAGGCAAGGGATCGCGCGTGTTCAACCTTGGCACCGGCTCGGGGTTTTCCGTTCTCGAGGTGATCGACCACAGCCGCGACGTGACCAACCGGGACGTGCCCTATGAAACCGGCGACCGGCGCCCCGGCGACTGCGTAAAGCTGGTGTCGGGCAGCACCCGCGCCAAGGCCGAACTGGGCTGGACGCCGCACCGTTCGACGCTGAAAACCATGATCACCGATGCGTGGCGTTGGCACCAGAACGGCCATTACGACAAGTAGCCTGCGCGGCATTCCCGGATCGGTGCCGCTGCGCTAGGCTTTCGCATCGCCATCCGAAGTAGCCGCCATGCCGCCGCCCGCCCGCTGTCTTGACCTGACCAGACTTGTCTCCCGACAGGGGCGCGGCCCGCTGACCGGCATCGACCGGGTCGAGCTGGCCTATCTGCGCCACCTGCTGCGCGCGCCACAGCCGCTGTATGCGTTGGTCCGAACCCGGTTCGGATTTCTGCTGCTGGATGAAGACGGCGCGCGGGCCGCGCTGGACCGGTTCGAGGGGCGCGCGCAATGGGGCAAGGCTGATCTGCTGGGCCGACTGTCGCTGCGGGCCCACCCGATGAAGCGTCGGGCCGAGGCCGACCTGCGCCGCCGGGCCGTTGCCCGCTGTCGGCACGGCGCGTTGGGGCGGGCGCTGCTGGCAGAGTTGCCGCCGGGCACGGTCTATTTCAACACCGGGCATTCCAATCTTGCCGACGACACGCTGGCGGCATGGCGGGCGCTGCCCGATGCGCGGATTGCCGTGCTGATCCATGACACGATCCCGCTGGACCATCCGCAGTTCCAGCGTCCCGGCACTGTCTTCAGCTTCCGCGAAAAGCTGGCCCGCACCGCCGCCCATGCTGACGTGGTAATCTGCACGGCAGAGGCGACGAAGGCCGATGTCTCCCGTTGGATGGCGGCTCTGGGCGGTGCGCCGCGAACGCTGGTCGCGCCCTTGGGGATCGACGCCGCCCGGCCCGACCCGGCGCATATCCCGGCGGACCTGTCCCTAACCAAGCCGTTCTTCGTCGCGCTGGGCACGATCGAGCCGCGCAAGAACCACGCCCTGCTGCTGGACGTCTGGGACGCGCTTGGCCCGGATGCGCCCTATCTTCTAATCGCGGGACGCCGTGGCTGGCGGAGTGAACAAGTGTTCAGTCGGCTGGACAAGATTGCCGCGGTGAATGGTCGTGTCATAGAACGGCCGGACCTTGAAGACGCCGCGGTCGCTGCGCTGCTAAGGCAGTCCAATGGCCTGCTTTTCCCAAGCATGGCAGAGGGTTACGGCCTTCCGCCACTGGAAGCCGCGGCACTGGGCGTGCCGGTCGTCTGTAGTGACCTGCCCGTGATCCGCGAGCTGCTTGGGGATAAGGTCGTTTACCTGCCACCCGACGATGTGTATCTGTGGAAAAAAACAGTAATAGAACTGGCAGGGCACGGTCGGGCGGATCACGACAAGGCAGACGCGGCATTGAAGCTTCCCGCATGGGACGCGCATTTCAATCGAATATTAAACGTCTCGTGATACCGGGGATATGATCGGGCCAAGATCCTGTCGGAGGGATTTGAGTGGGCGCCTGGATGTCATATCGACTGCGGCTGCAGCGCAAACGCTGGCGGATCCGCGCGTTCCGCAAACGGCGCGAGCTGTCAGAGGTGGCAAAGCGCACGTCCGACATCCGGCCCGACGACATCGTCGCCTTCACCACGCTTCGCAATGAAAAGGTACGGCTGGAATACTTCCTGAAGTATTACCGCCGGCTTGGCGTAGATCACTTCGTGATGGTCGACAACGGGTCCGACGACGGCAGCCGCGAATACCTTGCCGACCAGCCCGACGTGTCGTTGTGGAGCACCGGCGCCAGCTATAAGCGGTCGCGTTTCGGGGTCGACTGGCTGAACTGGCTGCAATGGCAGTACGGGCACGGCCACTGGTGTCTGACGGTCGATCCGGACGAATTCCTTGTCTATCCGTTCTGCGACACCCGCCCGATCCGCGCGCTGACCGACTGGCTGGACGCGTCGTCGATCCGGTCGTTCTCGGCCATGCTGCTGGACATGTACCCCAAGGGCCCGATCGATGCCTTCCCCTACAACTCGGGGCAGGACCCGTTCGAGATCGCGAACTGGTTCGACAGCGGCAACTACACGACGATGCGGAACCACAGGTTCGGCAACCTCTGGATACAGGGCGGCCCGCGCGCGCGGGCGTTCTTCCCCGATAAACCCGAACGGGCACCCGCGCTGAACAAGATCCCGCTGGTCAAGTGGCACCGGCACTATGCCTACGTCAGCTCGACCCACATGCTGCTGCCGCGCGGGCTGAATGCCGTCTATGACGAGTGGGGCGGAGAAAAGGCGTCAGGCATCCTGCTGCACGCCAAGTTTCTGGACACCTTCAGCCAGAAGTCGGCCGAGGAGCTGAAACGCCGCCAGCACTATGCCAACAGCCACGAATACCGCGCCTATCACGACAGGCTGCAGGACAACCCGGACCTTTGGTGCAAGTGGTCCGAACGCTACATCAACTGGCGCCAGCTTGAGATTCTGGGACTGATGTCCAAGGGGAACTGGGCATGACGGTCGGCGTCGTCATGTTGGTCCACAACGCGTTCGACCGCGCCGAACAGGTCGCGCGGCATTGGTCCGCGGGCGGCTGTCCGGTGGTGATCCACGTCGATCGCAAGGTGCCGCAGCCAGCCTACCAAGCGTTCGTGAAGGCGCTGTCGAAGCTGGACAACGTCCGGTTCTCGAAACGTCACCGGTGCGAGTGGGGGACGTGGTCCTTGGTGGCCGCGTCACAGACCGCATCGGAACAGATGCTGGCGGAATTTGCGGACGTGACGCATGTCTATCTTGCCTCCGGGTCTTGCCTGCCGCTGCGCCCGATCAAGGAATTGCAGCGATACCTTGCGGATCGCCCGCACACCAACTTCATCGAGTCCGTCACGACAGAGGACGTGCCTTGGACGGTCGGCGGTCTCAGCCTTGAACGGTTTACCCTTCGGTTCCCGTTTTCGTGGAAGAAGCAGCGCAAGCTGTTCGACAGCTACGTCCGGCTACAGCGCCGGTTCGGCTATCGCCGCCGCGTGCCGCAGGGGCTGGAACCGCACCTTGGCAGCCAGTGGTGGTGCCTGACCCGTCAGACGTTGTCCGCAATTCTGGAAGACCCGGACCGCGCCGTGTACGAGCGATACTTCAAGCGCGTATGGATACCGGACGAAAGCTATTACCAGACGCTTGTCCGCCTGTATTCGAACATGGTGGAAAGCCGGTCGCTCACGCTGTCCAAGTTCGATTTCCAGGGCAAGCCGCACATCTTCTACGACGACCATCTGCAGCTTTTGCGGCGGTCCAACTGCTTTGTCGCGCGCAAGATCTGGCCCCGGGCGAACCGGCTGTACGATGCGTTTCTTGCCACCGGGGATGACGCGCCATCGCTGGCCGAACCCAACCCCGGCAAGATCGACCGCATCTTCGCCAAGGCTGTGGAACGCCGGACGCGGGGACGCGCCGGGCTTTACATGCAGTCGCGCTTTCCCAACCCGGACTGGGAGAACGGCAAGACCTGCGCACCCTATTCCGTGTTCGAAGGCTTTGCCGACCTTTTCGACGATTTCGAGGGGTGGCTGGGCAAGATGGTCGGCGCCCGGGTCCACGGGCCGTTGTTCGCGCCGGGGCGAGTGCATTTTTCCTCGCGGCAGCGGATCTATGCGGGCGCGCTATCCGACAGTGCCGCATTGCGGGATTACAACCCGGTGGCCTTCCTGACCAACCTGATCTGGAACACGCGCGGCGAGCGGCAGTGCTTCCAGTTCGGCCCCCGCGACAATCAGGAACCCGCGTGGTTCATGGCGACGGACAGCAACGCGCAGATCTCGGTGATCACCGGGGCGTGGGCGGTGCCGTTGTTCCACTCGAACCTGAACTTCAAGGACATCCGGCGCGAGGCCGCGCGCCTTCAGAAGATCGAGGCAGAGCACCTGCATGTCCTGCGGTCGCCTCACACCAAGGCGCGTGTGCGGATCTGGTCGATGGCGGATTTCGTCGAAAGCCCGATGGAGCCGCTGCAGACCATCATCGACGAAATCGGCGTGCGACACCCGCGCCGCCTGACCGAAGCGCCGCGCATGGTCGATCTGCAGGGCTTCGGCCACTTCCTGCAGAACCTGAAGAACCAAGGGATGCAGCCGCACCTGATGGGCGACTTCCCCGCCAGCGACCGGCAGGGGCAGGCACAGGCCAGTCCGCGCAAACCCTACCTTGTGAAGAAGTGATCCGATGGCGCAGTTCGACTATTTCATCGTGTTCGCCGAAATGCGGACCGGCTCGAACTTTCTTGAAGAGAACATCAACGACTATCCCGGCCTGACCTGCCACGGAGAGCTGTTCAATCCGCACTTCATCGGCAAGGCGGACCGGTTCTCGTACATGGACGTGTCCATGGCCGAGCGCGAAGAGGACCCGCTGCGCCTGCTGACCCGCATCCGCGAGCGGACAGAGGGTCTGGCCGGGTTCCGTTTCTTCCACGACCACGACCCGCGCATACTGTCCCACGCGCTGGCCGACCCGCGCTGCGCCAAGGTGATCCTGACCCGCAACCCGGTCGACAGCTACGTGTCCTACAAGATCGCGCAGGCCACCGGTCAATGGCGGCTGGGCGACATGAAGAAGGCCAAGACCGCGCAGGCCCAGTTCGACACCGAGGATTTCGTCGCCCATGTCGAGCGGTTGCAGGCGTTCCAGCAGACCCTGCTGCACGGGCTTCAGACCAGTGGGCAGACGGCGTTCTATATCGCCTACGAGGATCTTCAGGATCTTGACGTGCTGGACGGTCTCGCGCGGTTCCTTGGCGTCGATCATCAGAAACGGCGGACGTCGAAGGCGACCAAGGTGCAAAACCCGCAGCCCCTGCAGGACAAGGTCGCCAACTTCGACGACATGCAGGCGGCGCTTGCGCGGCTGGACAGGTTCGACCTGAACCGCACGCCCAACTTCGAGCCGCGCCGCAGCCGCGCGGTGCCGTCTTACGTCGCCGCCGTGAAGGCGCCGCTGATGTACCAGCCGATCCCCAGCGGCCCCGAGGCGCAGGTGCTGCCGTGGCTGGCCGCGCTGGACGGGGCAGAGCCCGAGCAGCTGTTGACCGGCTTCTTCCAGAAATCGCTGCGGCAGTGGAAACGGCAGCACAAGGGCCATCGCGTGTTCACCGTGCTGCGCCACCCGGTGCTGCGCCTGCACGCCGCCTTCGCGCGCCACATGCTGCCGGTGGAGGGCCCTCGTGTCTTCCACGAGATCCGCGAGACGCTGCGCACCCACTACGGCGTCCCGTTGCCAAAGGACGGCCCGGGCCGGGATTACGACGCGAAGGCGCAGCACGCTGCCTTCCTTGGCTTCGCCCGGTTCATCGCGGGCAACCTTGGCGGTCAGACCAGCATTCGGGTGGACGAGGCGTGGGCCTCGCAGTTCGAGATCCTGCGCGGCATGGCAGAGGTGCAGCTGCCCGACATGATCCTGCGCGAAGACACCCTGCCCGAGGGTTTGGCCCAGCTTGCGGCACAGGTGGGCCTCGACGCCCCCGCGCCCCCGCCCTTCTTCGACGGCGCGCCGGTGCCCCTTGCCGCCTATTACGACGACGAGATCGAGGCCGCAGTGCGCGCGGCCTATCAGCGGGATTACATGATGTACGGCTTCCGCGCCTGGCAGCGGGGCCGAACAGCCCCGTAGGGCGTCAGGCGGCTTCGCTGGTCGGAAGCTCGGTCAGGACCGCGTGCAGGGTCGCGGGGTCCTCGTTCGCGCGCAGCTTGGCGCAGATGTCCGGGTCACGCAGGGTGCGCGACACCAAAGCCAGCGCGCGCAGGTGGTCGACGCCCGATGCGGACGGCGCCAGCAGTGCGAACACCAAGTCGACCGGCTGACGGTCGACGGAATCGAAATCCAACGGCTTCTCGATCCGCAGGAACACGCCCCGCACCTGATCCAGACCCTCAAGGCGGGCGTGGGGCAAGGCAATGCCGTGCCCCACGCCGGTAGGTCCAAGCGACTCGCGCTCCATCAGGCTTTCGACGGTCCCGGATTGCGGCAGGTGATAGACCGACGCAGCAATCTCGCCCAGTTCATGGAACAGGCGCTTTTTGCTGGTCAGGCTGTTCAAAACCCGAACCGCTTCCGGCTGCAGAATGCTCGAAAGTTCCATGAACCTCTAGATTGCCTGTTGCAGGCCGTCGCGCCGATCCGTCGCTTACTTTGCGTTGGCGGGATCGATCCAGCCTATGTTCCCATCATCCCGGCGGTAAACTACGTTGACCCCGGAGTTCCCTTCGTTCTTGAACACCAGCACCGGTGCGCCTGCCAGTTCCATCTGCATTACCGCTTCCCCGACAGAGAGCGAGGGGATCTTCGTCTGCATCTCGGCGACGATGATCGGTTGCAGGCTTTCGGGCTCTTCGCTGTGCTCGTCTTCCGTTGCGGCGAGGATATACGAACTTGCCTCAAATAGTTCAACAGGCTGTGCGCGGTCCTTGTGATGGTCTTTCAACCGGCGCTTGTAACGGCGCAGCTGCTTGTCCATCTTTTCAGCGCACCCCTCGAACGCAGCGTAAATCTCGTTCGCCCGGTCGCTGGCCTGAGCGGTCAGGCCGGTCGAAAGATGCACCACGGTTTCGCAGACGTATTCGTGCCCGCTTTTCGAGAAAATCACCTGCGCGTCGGTCGGTCGCTGCGAATACTTGTCGACGATCGTGCCCAGCTCGTTCTGCACGTGTGTCTGCAGCGCCTCGCCGATGTCGATCTGTTTTCCGGTGATCTGGTAACGCATGGTACCTCCTCGACTAAATGGCCATCAGACCGCACGCGCCAGTCGCGTGCGGTTCCAGATGGCAGGGATGATGTGCGAATTGCATCGTCCGTCGCTTCCGGCGAAGCCGGGCGTCTTCCGTGCGGGGCGCGTAAGCCCCTGCAAGAAGGGGAAATCCTGAGTCACGCATTACATCTATTGGCGCCCGCATCGGCCTTCAAGTCAACAGGCCAGAATGCGCCGAGCGCGGGAAATGCGCGAAATGAACGGACATTTCGACGCATTCGGTCAGGTGATGCGGAAGGATTGGCCAAGGTAGACGCGGCGCACGTTTTCGTCCCGCACGACCTCGTCGGTGGTGCCGCTCATCAGGACCTTGCCGTCGTGCAGGATATAGGCGCGGTCCACGATCTCTAGCGTTTCCCGCACGTTGTGGTCGGTGATCAGCACGCCGATGCCGCGCGTTTTCAGGTCGGCCACCAGCCCGCGAATCTCGCCCACGGCGATCGGATCGACCCCTGCGAAGGGCTCGTCCAACAGCAGATACTTCGGATCGGCGGCCAAACAGCGCGCGATCTCGACCCGCCGCCGCTCGCCTCCTGATAGAGAAAGGGCGCTGGCACGGCGGATATGTGTGATCGAGAATTCGGAGAGAAGCTCTTCCAGCCGGTCCTGTCTGCGTTTCCGGTTGGGTATCGAAATCTCGAGAATCGCCAGAATGTTGTCTTCGACCGTCAGGCCGCGGAAGATCGAAACTTCCTGCGGAAGATAGCCGATGCCCAGCTTGGCGCGGCGGTACATCGGCAGATAGGTGACGTCGCGCCCGTCGATCAGAACTTGCCCTCCCTCGGGGCTGATCAGACCTGCGATGGCGTAGAAGCTGGTGGTCTTGCCCGACCCGTTCGGCCCAAGCAGCGCGACAACCTCGCCCCGTCCAAGCTCCAGACTGACGTCGCGGATCACTGTCTTCTTGCGATAGCTTTTGCGAAGGTTCACCACCCGCAGACCGGGCGCACCTTCCGTCACGCTGAACGGGGACACCGAATCCATCAGTTGTTGCCCGGGTTCAGGATCGTCTTCACCCGGCCTTCCATCTGCCCGGCGCCCGACGCCAGATTATAGGTCAGGCGGTCCGACGACAGCGCCGTGGCCCCTTGTGTGACCAGCACGTTCCCCGTCAGCACGATGGTGTCTTCCGACAGCGTATAGACGGCCTCTTCCGCTTCGGCGGCTTCGGTCGGGCCCGCGAAGGTCACGCCGCCGAACATACGGATCACGCGGATCTCGTTCCCGCCCTCGTCACCGGACCCGTATTCCACGACCATCCGCTCGCAGGTCATCACGACGTCGCCCTGCCCGACGATGACACCGCCGGTGAAGGTGGCCGTGCCGCCCTGCTGGTTCAGCGAAAGCTCTTCCGAGGTGATCTCGACCGGCTGCGCGCTGTCGTGGTTTTCGACCCCAAGGCGCACTGTGGCCTGACCGAACGCGGGCGCGGCCGCAAGAAGGGTGACCGCCCAGAGGGCTGCAATAAGTCGCTGTGCCGAAATCATCTGGGCCTCATTGTTTCGGATCGTATAGCAGCTTCACGCCACCCTTGAAAACCAGCACGTAAGGGCCCGATCCGTCACCTTCGCTCACCAGTTCGGCATGACCGGCGTCCAGCGTCATGTCCGGCGCGGTCAGAGTCACGGCGCTGTCGGTCCACAAGCGCAAGGCGTCGAAGTCGATGGTCAGGTCGCCGGATTCCAGCGTCAGCCCGTTCGAGGATTCGATCTTCACGTCCCCGGTCATCCCGGCGGTCCGGGCGTCGTTGTCGATCTCTGCCGTGTCCGAAACGACGTCGACGCGGATGCCTTCCGGCAGATCGATGGCGGCGCGCACGTCGCTGCCCGACAGCCGCCCGGTGTTCTGGGGGTCCGGCACCGCCCGGTCGGCCGACAGGCTGAACGCGGCGCCGCCTTCGGTCATGCCGGAAAAGGTCGGCCCGCCGATGCGCGGCTCGTTCATCAACTCGTCGATGTCGATGTCGGAAAACGGGATGTCCTGCGCCGGATCGATGGTGCGTGCGACAAGGAACAGGGTCGACAGGATCGCCAGCGCCAGAAGCGGCAGCAGCACCTTCAGCCACGATACAATACGGGAATAGGCGTTGTCGTAGGCGCGCATGGCTTAGCCCACGCCCGCACGCAGGCAGTCGTGCAGGTGCAGCAGCCCGACCGCGTTCGGGCTGCCTTCGGGCTCGACCACGAACAACGAGGTGATGCGCGCGCCGTTCATCTCGGCCACAGCCGTTTCGGCCAGCGCATCCGGCGCGATGGTGCGGGGACTCACCGTCATCACGTCCGACGCGACGTGGTCCAGCAGCCCGGCCATGTGGCGGCGAAGGTCGCCGTCGGTGATGATCCCGGCCAGCGCGCCGTCCGCGTCGGTCACACCGATGACGCCNAAGCCCTTGCGGCTCATCTCGATCAGCGCCTCACCCATAGCGGTGTCGCCCGCGACAAGCGGCATGTCCGCGTGCATCAGGTCGCGGACCTTCGTCAGTCGCGCGCCCAGCTTGCCGCCGGGGTGGAACTCGCGAAAGTTCTCGGGCGTGAAGCGCCGGTGCTGCATCAGCGCGATGGCCAGCGCATCGCCCAGCGCAAGCGTCATGGTGGTAGAGGTCGTGGGAACCACGCCGGTCTCGCAGGCTTCCTCGGCGGGCGGCAACACCAGTTGCACGTCGCACTGCCGCATCAGCGTGCTGTCGGCGCGGCTGGCCACGCCGATCAGCGCGATCCCGAACCGGCGGGTGTAGGCGATCAGATCGGCCAGTTCCGGCGTTTCGCCCGAGTTCGACAGCACCAGCACGACGTCGCCCCGCGCGATCATGCCAAGGTCGCCGTGGCTGGCCTCGGCCGGGTGCACGAACTGCGCCGGGGTGCCGGTCGACGCGAAGGTCGCGGCGATCTTGCGGGCGACGTGGCCGGACTTGCCCATGCCGGACACGATCACCCGTCCCGGCGCGGTCAGGATCGTCTCGACCGCGTCGGCAAACCCGTCGTCCAGCGCATCGGACAGCAACCGAAGCGCGTCGGCTTCGCGGCCGATCACCCGGCGTCCGGTGCTCAGGAAGGTGGTCTTGTCCATGCGGTGCGGCATCCGCCCTATCTAGTGCGCGAAGATGTCGATTTCAGGCCACCCGGCAAGATCCAGCCACGCGCGGGTGGGCAGAAAGTCGAAACAGGCCTGCGCCATGTCCATCCGCCCCTCGCGCTCCAGCCGGCCATTCAGCTTCTCGCGCAGGGCATGCAGGTACAGCACGTCCGACGCGGCATAGTCCAGCTGCGCCTTGGTCAGCTCGGCCGCGCCCCAGTCGCTCATCTGCTGGTGCTTCGAGATGTCGACGTCCAGCAATTCCTGCAGCAGGTTCTTCAGCCCGTGGCGGTCGGTGTAGGTGCGGATCAGCTTGCTGGCGATCTTGGTGCAATAGACCGGCGCCGCCAGCGCCCCGAATGCGTTGTACATCGCGGCGATGTCGAAACGGCCGAAGTGGAACAGCTTCAGGACGTTCGGATCTTCCAGCATCCGCGCAAGGTTCGGCGCGCTGGTCTGGCCCTTCTCGACCTGCACCAGATGCGCGTCCCCGTCGCCGCTCGACATCTGGACCACGCACAGCCGGTCCCGATGCGGGTTCAGACCCATCGTCTCGCAATCGATGGCCACGACGGGGCCAAGGTCCAGCCCGTCGGGCAGGTCGTTCTGATACAGGTGGTTCGTCATCAATGGCTCCGCGCGTGTCGCTGGCGTTTCGCAAGGCGAATAGGCCTTTCCGAGCGGGCTGTAAACGTGTCGCACATCGCTGCCGCCGCGCGGCGAGGGGCCAGCCCCTCGCGCTCCCCGGGATATTTTCGGACCAAAGAAGCAGATGGCGCTCCCGACTTCTTTGGTCCGGAAATATCCCGGGGGAGTCACGCATGGCGTGACGGGGGCAGAGCCCCCCTACAACGATGCCGTGATCCCGCCGTCGACATACAGGACGTGACCGTTGACGAAGCTGGCCGCGTCCGAGGCAAGGAAGATGCAGGCGCCGGTCAATTCCTCGACCCGGCCCCATCGCCCGGCGGGCGTGCGTTTCTCCAACCACGCGCTGAAGTCGGGGTCGGCCACCAGCGCGGCGTTCAGCGGTGTGTCGAAGTAGCCCGGTGCGATGGCGTTGCAGGTCAGGCCGTGCCGGGCCCAGTCGGTGGCCATGCCCTTGGTCAGGTTGGCGACCGCGCCCTTGGTCGCCGTGTAGGGTGCGATACCGGGGCGGGCCAGCGCCGACTGGACGCTGGCGATGTTGATGATGCGGCCGCGTCCGCGGGCGATCATGTGGCGCGCGGCGGCCTGACCGGCATGAAAGACGCTGGCGACGTTGGTCTGCAGCAGGGCCTCGAACCTGTCGGAAGGGAACTCTTCAAGCGGACCGCGGTGCTGCATTCCGGCATTGTTCACAAGGACGTCGATGGGGCCGGTGTTGGATTCGAAGCCGTCGATGGCGCGGCGGACCGCGTCGTGGTCGGTGACGTCGAAGGGCAGTTCATGCGGGGCGTGGCCCTCGTTCCGCAGCGTTTCGGCGGCATCGCCCAGCTTGTTCGGGTCGCGGCCGTTCAGCACGACCTCGGCGCCCGCCTCGGCCAGCCCGCGGGCCAGCGCAAAGCCGATGCCTTGACTTGATCCCGTAACAAGCGCGCGCTGGCCGGTCAGGTCGAACAGCGCGGTTCCGATCTTCATGATGTCTCCTCCCCGCCCGAAAGGGGCGTTCCCTGCCGGGAAACACACCCCGGAACGGGGCCAAGATCAAGTCTGCGCCGGGCCGCCCAGCCCTTCGAGGATCGGGCAGTCGGGCCGGTCGTCGCCGTGGCAGCAGGCCACAAGGTGCGACAGCGTCGCGCGCATCGCCTCGAGATCCGCGATCTTCTGCCCGATCTGGTCAAGGTGGCCTTCGGCGATCCGCTTGACGTCGCCGCTGGCGCGGGCGTCGTCCTCGTACAGCGCCAGCAGGGCGCGGCAGTCTTCGATCGTAAAGCCCAGCGCCCGCGCGCGGCCAAGGAAGATCAGCTTGTGCAGGTCGCGGTCGGCGAAATCGCGATAGCCATTGTCGCTGCGGTCCGGGCGCACCAGCCCGATGTCCTCGTAATAACGGATGGTCTTCGCGGGCAGGCCACTGCGGTCGGCGGCGTCCGAGATGTTCATGCGGTTTCTCCCGGGTTGGCCCGGCGCAGGCGCAGGGCGTTGGACAGGACGAACACGCTGGACAGCGCCATCGCGCCCGCCGCCAGCATCGGCGACAGTTGCAGACCGAAGGCGGGGTACAGTACGCCCGCCGCCACGGGGATAAGCGCCACGTTATAGCCGAAGGCCCACGCAAGGTTCTGGTGGATGTTGCGCATCACCGCGCGGGACAGGCCGAAGGCCCGCGCCACGCCGCCGACCACCTGCTCCCCCACTCGAGCCTCCATCTCGCCGAGCGCCAAATAGTCGAGAAAGAACAGCGGCAGGGCGCCCTGGGCGAGGATGTCGTCGGCGCAGTGAGCGACCAGGTCATACCCCACGGTGTCATGT
>NZVC01000058.1 GCA_002701395.1 Maritimibacter sp.
GGGCCACCGCGCGCGGGTTTGTGGAACCAGCGTTGCTGATCCCGTCGGACAGTAGGATCACCACCTTGGTTGCAGCGTCCGACTGCTCCATCCGCTTCAGCGCAAGCCCAAGCCCGTCAGAGATATTCGTCGCCCGTCCAGAAATGCCGATGCTCGCCTCTTCGATCCGGCGCGCGATGGCCGGCAGCGCGGTCGCATCGCCGATCAGAAGGTGCCAGTCGGCCTCGCCCTCGACAAGGAACGACCCGCGCGGCCCGCCGACGCCCAGCAGGTCTCCGGGCTTGGCTTGGGACGCCCACGGCCCGGCGGTGCCCTCGTCGTGCAGCACGAAGTCCAGCGTCAGGCGGCCCGCCTCGGCGTCGAAGGCGCGCGGTGTAAAGTCCCGCATCTCGGGCTTTTCGCCCGGCCATTCCAGCCCGCGTTCGCCCGACGTAGGGATCGGCAGGTCCTGCCCCGGGCGGGGGAAGAACAGTTTCACATGGTCGTCAAATCCAAGCGACACGAAGCCCTTCAGGTCCGGCGATTCCACGACGATGCGGGCCATGCCCGGGGTCAGACGCGTGTTGGACACGACGGTCGTGCGGCGAAAACGGATCTCGTGCCGGACTCGGCGAGTGGTAATGGGCATTGGGGTGCCTTTCACAGATGTTACTGGAGGCTGGCGTCGGGCCCGGTCGGGGCTCGGCATTGCTTGCCGGTAGGGGGTCATACGGCCGCGACGGGAAATTCCGTCGCGGGGTGTCAGAAATGCCGTGCGGCGCCGGGTGTCAAGTCGCCCGCGCCGCACGGGATGGCGTCAGGCGCCGGCGTCGGTCAGTCGCGAAAGATCCTCGGACGACAGCTTCAGTTCGGCGGCCTTCGCAAAGCTTTCAACCTGCGCGACACTCGTGGCCGAGGCGATTGGCGCGGTCACACCGTCGCGCGCGATGACCCACGCCAGCGCCACCTCGGCGGGCTTGGCCCCATGTGCACCGGCGACGTCTTCCAGCACGTCGAGAATGCGAATACCGCGCGGGTTCAAGTACTTCTCGACCATACCGCCCCGCTTGCGGCCTTCCAGATCGTCCTTTGAACGGTACTTGCCCGACAGGAACCCGGCGGCGAGGCTGAAATAGGTGACGATGCCGATGTCGTTCGCCATGCACAGGTCGCGCAGGCCGCCATCGACGGCGTCACGGTCGTACAGGTTGTATTCGGGCTGGATCACCTGATAGCTCGGCAACCCTTCAGCGCGCGAGGTTTCCAGCGCCGATGTCAGCAGCGCAGCGTCATAGTTCGACGCGCCGATCGCCTTGATCTTCCCGGCTTTCAGCAGCTTGTCATAGGCGCCCAGCGTCTCGGAATGCGTGACCTCTAGGTCGGGCCAGTGCGAGAAGTACAGGTCGACGTCATCGACGCCAAGGCGGGCCAGCGACTTGTCTGCCGCCTGAAGAATCCACGCCTCTGACAGGCCCTTTTGCCCCGCGCCGCCCATGTCGCTGCCGACCTTGGTGAACAGCTTCACCCGGTCGCGCATGCCGGGGCGTGCCCGGAACCACTTGCCCAGCATCTCTTCGGACTCGCCGCCCGAATGCCCTTCGGCCCACGCGGAATAGACATCGGCCGTGTCGATGGCATCGAAACCGTGATCGACGAAGGCATCGAGAACACGGAAGCTTTCGGCCTCGTCCGTCGTCCAGCCCAGCACGTTGCCGCCGAACACGATGGGCCCGATCTGGAAGCCGGTGCTTCCCAAAGGTCTTTTTTCCATGATCTGTCTCCTGTGGTTTTTCGGGGCGGCCGGACCCAACGGGGCCGCGGCCGTCTTTTCAGACAGTTAGTTTTCGACGGCGCGATGCAACCCGCAGTGACGCACAGTCCATGTTTGCATCGGCCACTTCGCACCTGCCCGCCCACGTCATTCGGGCCGGTATCCGCGCAAAGGAGCCGTCTGGAGTTCACCGATACTTAACCGGCGATGGCGTAGCGTCCGACGCGGGGGAATATCGGAGGTTCTGGGATGCGGCACGACAGCACGGCGGCGATGGCGCTGCATGAATTCAACGGCGCGGGCGAGGCCCCTCCAGCGGTGCTGATCCTAGACGATCAGGAAATCGACCGGCTGCGTCTGCGGCGGGTCTGCGGCAAGGCTGGTCTGCAGCCCGATTATTCAGAGGCCGCCACACTGGAAGAGTTTCGCGCGGCGCTCGACGTTCGCCCTTATCAGGTGATTTTCCTCGACTACCACCTGGGAATGGATACCGGGCTGGACGCCCTGCAGATCGCCAAGGCGCACGAGCTTCAGGGCGATGCGATCCTGATCATGGTGACAAGCGTCGGCCAGCACGACGTCATCATCGAAGCGATGCGGTCTGGCTGTTCCGATTACATCATCAAGGAAGAACTCGGGCCCGAGATGCTGCGCAAGGCGATCACCGGCGCGTTCGAACGGCGCATCCTGCTTGCGGCGCTTGCCGGGAACCAGCAGGTCGGCGACCTTGGCACCGCGCTGCAAAGTTTCCTGACCTCCAGTGCGCCGGAACTGCAATCCATCCTGACGGAGATGATGCACGGCGTCTGGCGTATCCGGAACAGCGCCGGAAGCGACCCAGAGATGCGCAAGGACACGCTGGTGGTCACCCGGTCCTGCGGCGAACTCGCACGGTTCCTGGACGAACTGAAAGCGATCGCTGACGGCACCCACCCCATCGAGGGACCGGCCGGACGGCACGGTCAGGGTTAGCCCGCATGCGACTGCGTTCGAAAATCACACTGGCGGGTGTCGTGTCATCCGTGTTCGTTTCGGTGCTCTTCGCGCTGATGTCGGCACACTTTGTCCGGGTTCAGGGCAACGCAGAGGCGCGGCGCTATCTCAACGCCCGCGCCGCCCTGTATGCCGAACGGATCGAGGATGCCTTCAGCCGGATGCAGCGGGACGGTCGCAGCCTGTCCGGCACGCCACCGGTGCCGGGGCTGATCCGCGCGATGCGCGCGCCCGACGGGCTTGATCCGCTGGACGGCACCTCTGCCGAGCTGTGGCGGGAACGTCTGGCGCAGATCTTCAGCGCGGTTCTGCACAACACGCCCCATTTCACCCAGATCCGCTATATCGGCATGGACGGCAACTGGACCGAACTTGTGCGCGCCGACCGCAACGGCGACGACGTGCAGGTGGTCGCCGACGCGGACCTTCAGGCGAAGGGCAACGAACCCTACCTTGCCCCGCTCCGATCCGGCACCGACACCGGGCCCTATTTCTCAGACGTGACGCTGAACCGTGAACACGGCCGGGCCGAGGGGCCTCCGACCATACGCTACGTCGTACCGGTGCATGATGCCGGCGGCAGCCTGTTCGGTGCTCTGGTCATCAACGCGGATTACGAGAAACTGCTTCTGACGGCGACACCGAAGCTTGGGTCGGACTTCACTGTCACCGCCGTCACAAGCGCGCTTGACTACATGACGTGGACCGGCGACGGCGTGTCGGATCTTCGGTTCCACACCGACCCCGGGTGGATACCGCCCCTGCACGCCACCCTGCTGCCCGCCGCCGATGGGCGGTTGGTCAGCACGGACAGTGCGGCGGTCGTCACCGTGCCGGTCTTCGAAGAGCGTCCCGATCGACCGTTTTCGCTGTTCATCCAGACCGCGCTTCCGCTCAGCGTGCTGGAAGCCCCTGCGCATCGGGTGTTCAGGCTGGAGATCGCGGCAGGCGCCGTCGTCACCGCACTGGCCGCCCTGTTGTCCTTTGTCCTTGGCCGCCAATTGACCCAGCCGCTGCACAGATTGTCCGATGCGATCCGCGCCTACCGGGCGTCCGGCAGGCCGCTGCCCGACCTTCCCGCTGGGCGCGATGAGGTCGGCGCCCTTACCCGGGCCTTCCGGCACATGGCCAACGAACTGATCCGCGAAAGCGCCCGGTCGAAGGCGATGGTTCACGGCGTCGCCGACGCCATCTTTTCCGTCGACTCGAAGGGCCGGATCGAAGAGGCGAACCCGGTCGCCTTGGCCCTGTTCGGCTATTCCCGTGATGAACTCATCGGGAACGACCTGTCGATATTGGTGCCTCTGGAATTCCGCGACGCCCATCGCGGGCTTGTCCGCGAAGCCGTGGTGCCAAGCCGCCGAAAGATGGGATTCAACCGCACAATCCACGGTGTCCGGAAGGACGGAACCCGGGTGCCGCTGGAAATCACGATCAGCCGCGCCGTGTACGATGGCGCGGCCCACTTCATCGGCGTGGTGCACGACATCTCGGAACGGGTCGAAAGCCGCCGGATGCAGGTGTTGATCGAGGCGCTGTCGCGCTCGAACGAGGAGTTGGACAGGTTCGCCTACGTCGCCTCGCACGATCTGAAGGCGCCGTTGCGCGTGATCGACAACGCGTCGCGGTGGCTGGAAGAGGACCTTGAAGAGCACATGACGGACGACACGCGCGAAAGCATGACGATCCTGCGCAACCGCGTGGTCCGGATGGAACGGTTGCTGGACGATCTGCTGGCCCATTCGCGCATCGGCCGGGTTCCGACTGCCTCGCAGATGATCTCTGGCACAGAGCTGGAACAGGCGCTGCGCGGCCTGATCGACCTGCCGCCGGGGTTCCGGTTCGAGACCGGCGCAGACCTTGCCGGGATTTCGGTGCCGCGCATGCCGCTCGAGATGGTCCTTCTGAACCTTGTCGGCAACGCGATCAAGCACCACGACCGCGACACCGGAGAGGTTCGGCTGGATGTCGCGGAAACCCCCGAGGGGTACGAGTTCACGGTAACGGACGATGGCCCCGGCATCGCCCCCGAGTACCACGAGAAGGTGTTCGAGCTGTTCCAGACCCTGCGCCCCCGCGACGCGGTCGAAGGCAGCGGTATGGGGCTGGCGATGGTGCGCAAACAGGCTGACGTGGTCGGCGGCCGCATCACCGTGGAATCGGACGGAACGCGCGGTACGTGTTTCCGCCTGTTCTGGCCGCGCGTGCCTCTCGTCGGGGAGATGGCCGCATGACGCGCACGGATGACGTGATCGACAGCCCCCTGAGCATCATCCTTGTCGAGGATGACGACGGCGACGCGAAGGCCGTGACCCGCGCCTTCTCGCGGCTTGACGGGCAATGCTCGATCCTCCGCGTGCGCGACGGGATCGAGGCACTGGCCCTTTTGCGGGGCGAAAGCGGGCGCGCGCCGCGGAACTATGTCCTGATCGCCGATCTGAACCTGCCGCGGATGGGCGGGATCGAACTGTTGCGGAAGATCCGCGACGATCCTGACCTGCACCGCGCGGTCGCCTTCGTCATGAGCACCAGCGCCGACGACCGCGACGTCACCGCCGCCTACGCCTATCAGGTGGCCGGCTATATCCTGAAACACAAGGCGGGCCGGGACTTCGGCAGCCTTGTCACCACGATCGACCAATTCTGGCGGCTTGTCGAACTGCCTGACATGGGCGGCGCTGCAGGAGACTGAGATGACACGACTGAACGTACTGGTCGTCGATGACGACGATGCCGACCGCGCGATGATCCGACGCCTGATCGCCGCCAGCAAGCTGGACGTGACGGTCCACGAAGCCAGCTGCCGGGCAGAGATGCTGGATCAGGCCGCGCCTGTCGTTGACGCGATTTTCATGGATTACCGCCTGCCCGACGCGGACGGGCTGGATCTGGTGGTGCCGGCGCTACAGCAGTGGCCACGCAGCGCCGTGATCCTTGTCACCGGCCAGGGGGACGAGGATCTTGCAAAGTCCGCGATCCTGCAGGGCGCGACGGACTACATTCCGAAACGGTCGCTGAACGCGAACGCGGTGACCCGGATTCTTGAGAACAGCGTGCAGGCCGCGCGGCTGCGCTGGCAACTGGAAGAACAGCGCGCCGAGCTGGAACTTTTTTCGGACACGCTGGTGCACGACCTGAAGGCCCCGATCCGGGCCGTCGCCTTCTTCGGCGATCAAGCCGAAGAGGATCTTCGCAACGGCGACATCGACGCCGCGCGCGAGGCCGTCGATTTCGTCCAGCGGGCGAACCGGCAGATGCGAACCCTGATCGACTGCCTTGCCGATCACATCCGAAACGACCGCGCCAACACAACCGAAGAGGTCAGCGTATCGACGCTGGTCACGGAAGCGACCATCGCCCTGACCGGCGAGATCGCGGAAAGCGGCGCAGAGGTCCGGGTCGACGGCGGCGACGTCACCCTGTGCTGTATTCGCGCCCAGATCGTACAGCTTCTGCAAAATCTGATCGGCAACGCGATCAAATACGCCGGCGGTGCACCTCCGCGGATCACCGTTTCAGCCACCGCCGAAAACGGTGCGACCCATCTGGTGGTGGCGGACAACGGCCCCGGCATCGAGGAAGGCTATCGCAAGCGCATCTTCGAGCCGTTCCGCCGGATCGACGGCACAAATCGGCCCGCAGGCACCGGGCTTGGCCTTGCGACGTGCCGCAAGATCGCACAGCGCCATGACGGGCACATCTGGTGCGCTCCCGAGCCGGACGGCGGCAGCCAGTTCCACGTCCTGCTGGGACAGGTTCAGGTTCCGATCGCCGCCGATCCCGGTGGTCCCGGCGCGCACCTAGCCAGCATGTCTGCGACCGGCACGCCCGCCGCAGCCCCCGCCCCGAACAGCAACGTGGCGTGACCGGGATGGCCGCCGCAGCCCCGATCACCCGCACGCCGGACATCCTGGTGGTCGAGGATTCGGCGCTGGACCGCGAGATGATGCGCCGCGTGCTGGCGCTTCATCCCAAGTGTCGCGACGTTTACTTCGTCGAAACCGTGTCCCGCGCGCGAGAGGCCGTTTCGAAGTACCGCGTGCGGATGATCTTCATGGACAACACGCTGCCGGACGGACACGGATCGAGCCTTGCGCTTGAACTTAGCAACACGCCCGCCCATCGCGACATCCCGGTGATCCTTGTCAGCGACTGGCCGTCGCCCTTCATGTACGCGAAGGCAAACGCGCCCAATGTGCGAGAGATCTGGACCAAGGACCAGTTCGACCTGGAGAACGTCAGCCGCGTCATCGACGGGCAGATGCGACCCCGCCCGGCCTGACCGATCGCACGCGACGTGCCCGCGCGAATGCCCCTACCCCGACGCTCTGGTGTAGAAGCCACTGCGCCTTCAACCCAGGATGGCGGCACCGCGCCGTCACAGCTTAAACCGTCCGCAATATCGGCAGGATCGCCCCACCAAGCCGCCCTGCCTCACCGGATCGCACTGGCGTTTACCATTTGTAAACCCCCGCAGTTTTACCTCTTCCACATAACATTCGAGAGACCGTGGAGAGATCGCTGATGAAGGATGTGGTTCCGTCACCCGCTGCCAAAGCGATCATCCACCTGACGCGGTCCGAGGGGCCCGAGGACCGGCGGTTCGTGGTCGACAGCATCAACGTGACCTCGTCCGAGATGACCCTGACCCTGTCGAAACTGAAGACCCGATCCTTCGCCAATGCGGTTAACCCCGAGATCGTGCATGCGGTCCTGACCCACATGGGCGAGCGGCCGGGTCAATTGGTGTCGTTCCCGGATCTAGAGATCGTGTCGGACGATCTTGTCGCGCGGGGCCTGCGGGTGTTCACGCGGCAGTCCCCCGACGGCGAGGTTCGCGCGGCCGTGCATGTCGAACGGATCTTCTCGTCGTGGTATTCGCTGCTGCAGCCAGAGAACCGGCCCCGCACGATCGAGGATTTTTCCGACTACGTGGCGGTGCGGGCCCTGTTCGACGTGGTGCTGCCCTGTCTGAACGTCGCCGCGCTAAGCCCCACGCTTTGGGGCGACGACGGGCACAAGATGACGGCGCTTTCGTCGCGGATCGGCGAAGCGGTCGCCGACCTTGGGTTCTATTCGGAACTGATCATGCGCCACATCCGCGAGAAGGAAGACCGGCGCAGGGGCGGATCATCCCCTGCGGTCCCCTACCTCGACTGCGCCGATCCGTGATGCCGTGCGGCTTAGGCGTCGGCCCCGGCGGCGGACAGCTTTTCGAACAGGCGCGCGACCGCTTCCGCCCCCGGGTCCACGTATCCGCGCAGCTGATCCGGATTGACGTAAGCCGCGCGCCCCGCCTTTGCCCTCAGCATCTCTGCCGTGCGGTCGGCCCCCTCTCGGGCGGCCACGGCGGCGGCGGCAATGTCACCGTCTGCCAAATGCTGCAACGCGGGGTGCAGCGCATCGACCATCGTGCGATCGCCCAGCTCCGCGCCGCCGACCTGTTGCATACGCTCCAGCCCGGCCTTCAGCGCCTCGCGGATCGGCATACCGCTCGACGCGGCATCGCCGGCGGCGGCGAAGAAGATCGCCAACAGCACACCGGACGACCCGCCCATCGTTTGGCTAAGCTCTTGCCCGATGGCCCGATAAAGCTGCGTGTGGTCGGCCAGCGGCAGATCGTCCATCGCGTGCACCAGCGCGCGCGCGGCGGTGGCCAGCGTGGTGCCGGTGTCGCCGTCGCCGGTGCGCGCGTCCAGCGCGTTCAGGTCGGCTTCGCAGGCGATCAGGATCTCGCAGCAGCGGGTCAGGAAGGCGCGGGTCGCGGGGTGGTCCGACGGCAGCGGCTTGATCGGGCGCAGGCCGTCCGGCAGGTCGCGGATCTCGACCGGCGTCAGGGCGCGTACGCCCGGCCAAGCGGTCACCGGCGTCTCGGCCTGCAAGGCCGCCAGCTCTTCCGCGTCAGCGGGGAAGACCGAAACCGAAAAGCCGCGCATTTCCAGCGAGGTCATCATCGCCGCCGGGCCGATCACGAATTTCAGCCGGTCGGCGATGGCCGAGTTGGCAAGTTCATAGGCCAGTACCTGCATCTCCAGCACCGAGGCGCCGCCGAGGTTGTTCAGCAGCGCGACATGCGGGACGCCGTCGGGCATGTGTCCCGACAGCTTGTCCGCCACCATGCCGACGGCGGTGCGGGCATCGATATAGTCGACCTGCTCGACCCCGGCCTCGCCGTGGATGCCCAGCCCCAGTTCGGCTTTTCCGGGCGGGATGCGGTCCTCTTTCGGGACGCCGGGCACCATGCAGGTGTCCAGCGACATGCCAATGGACCGAACCCGGCGGATCACGTTCTCGGCGGCTGCCGCCACCGTGGCAAGGTCGGCGCCCCCCTCGGCCAGCGCGCCCGCGATCTTGTGGACCAGCAGCGTGCCCGCCACGCCCCGCGCCTGCGGCAGGTCGGGCAACGCCACGTCGTCGTCCACGATCACCATGCTGACGTTCAGCCCGAAGGCCCGCGCACGTTCCGCCGCAAGGCCAAAGTTCAGCCGGTCGCCGGTATAATTCTTGACGATCAGCAGGCAGCCCGCCGGTCCCGTCACGGCGAGGATGCCCGCCAGCACCGCATCGACCGACGGCGAGGCGAAGACGTCGCCGCAGATCGCGGCGGTCAGCATCCCCTGCCCAAGGAACCCCGCGTGGGACGGTTCGTGACCGGACCCGCCGCCCGACACCAGCGCGACCTTCGAGCGGTCCCAGTCGGTGCGCACCACGGCGCGGATGTGGGGGTAACCGTCCAGCCGGGCCAGCCGTCCACCGGAACACGCGATCAGACCGTCCACGGCTTCGTTAACGATGTCTTCCTTGCTGTTCATGAATAGGGTCATCGTCGTCTCCTTCAAAGGGCACGGGCGCCGTCGGCGTCGAAGTAATAGGGGTTCCGGGGGCTGATCTTCAAAGTCTGGCCCGCCTGCAGTTCGGTGTGCGGGTCGGTCACCGTCACCAGATCCTGGTTGCGGAACCTCAGATGCAGACGGGTCTGATCGCCCAGCCGCTCGACGCGCACGACCTCGCTGTCCTGTCCTTCACCTTGGCGGATCTGTTCCGGTCGCAGGCCGATCCAGCGGGCGCCCGGCGGCGCGGTGCCGAACAGGTCGGCGGGCAGGATGTTGATGCGCGGCAGACCCAGCCGGCTGGCGGCATAGATGCTGACCGGGGCCTCATAGACCTCGCGCGGGGTGCCGAACTGAACCAACCGGCCTTGTTCCAGCACGCCGACATGGGTGGCCATTGTCATCGCCTCGATCTGGTCGTGGGTCACGTACAGAAAGGTCGCCCTCGCCTCGGACTGGATCGCTTTCAGTTCGACCCGCAGGTCGGCGCGCAGCTTGGCATCCAGCGAACTGAGCGGTTCGTCCATCAGATACGCTGCCGGGTCGCGCACCAGCGCCCGCCCGATGGACACGCGCTGCATCTCGCCGCCCGACAGCGCGGTCGCCTTGTTGTCCAGCTTGTGCGAGATCTGAAGCATCTCGGCGACGCGCCCCACCTTGCGCGCAATCTCGTCGGCGGGGGTGCTGAGAAGGGGCGATTTCAGCGGGAAGGCAAGGTTCTCGCGGACGGTCATGTGCGGGTACAGCGAGTATTGCTGGAACACCATCGCCACGTTGCGCTGAGCGGGCGTAAGGTTGGTCACGTCGCGCCCGCCGATCGAGATTTCGCCACCGTCCGGCGCATCAAGCCCCGAGATCAGCCGCAGCGTCGTGGTCTTGCCGGCGCCGGTCGGGCCAAGAAGCACGACGAACGCGCCGTCCGGCACCGTCATCGACACACCGTCCAGCGCCAGCGTCTCGCCAAAGCGCCGCGTGATGTTGCGCAGGGTGACTTCAGCCATGGAACAGCACTCCTTCGTTTCCGGCGGACCGAAGCGCGCGCGAGGTGTCCGCGTCGAACAGGCTGATCATGCGGGCGTCGAACCGAAGGCCGGTCGTTTCCCCCTCGGTCACCCGCTGATGCGACGGGACGCGCGCCTTGACCTCGCCGTGATCCGTCAGAAGCGTGACGATCTGGGTGGTGCCCAGATATTCCGTCGCCACCACCTTGGCGCGCAGCGGCGCGTCGGCCTCTAGATGGATGTGCTCGGGCCGGACGCCCAGCACGATACGGCCCTGCGCCCCCTCTCGCATCACGGGCACCTCGAAGGCCGTGCCGCCAAGAACCTGCGCGCCGGTGCCCTGTTCGACCGTGCCGTCGAATTCCAGCTTGTTCATCGGCGGAGAGCCAAGGAACCCCGCTACGAACAGCGTCGCGGGCCAGTCGTACAGGTCCTGCGGCACGCCGAACTGCTCGACCACGCCGTGGTTCATCACGACGATCTTGTCCCCCATCTGCATCGCTTCCAGCTGGTCGTGGGTCACGTAAACGGTCGTCGCCCCCATCCGGTCGTGCAGCGCACGCAACTCTTCCGCCATATGTTCGCGGAACTCGGCGTCCAAGGCGCCCAGCGGTTCGTCCATGAAGAACGCCTTCGGTTCGCGCACGATCGCGCGGCCCAGCGCGACCCGCTGCCGGTCACCGCCGGACAGCCCGCCGACCGGCTTGTCGAGAAGGTCGGTGATCCCCAGCAGGCGGGCGATGTCTTCGACCTTTTCGCGGGTCTTCGCGCGCGACACGCCTTGGCTGCGCAGCGGATAGCCGATGTTGGCGCGGACGTTCATGTGCGGATACAAGGCGAACATCTGGAACACGAAGGCGATGTCGCGCTGGCTGGCGCGGCGGCCACCGACCTCTTGCCCGTCGATGTAGATCTCGCCACTGGTCGGCAGTTCCAGCCCCGCCATCATCCGCAGCGTCGTCGTCTTGCCGCAGCCCGACGGCCCCAGCAGCATGAAGAACTCGCCATCCTCGATGGTAAAGGTCGAGGACTGCACGGCGGTGAACTCGCCGAAGTCCTTGCGCAGGTTGTCGATCCGGATCTGGGCCATGCTTACTCCGGGAAGTGGCTGACGATCAGGAACATGACGGTCCCGGCCAGCGTGACGATGAAGGAATAGGTGAAGGCGACCATCAAGAAGGGCTGCATCATCATCACGACGCCCAGCCCGATGAGGATCGAGGCCGCCATCTCCCACGGGCCGCGCCGAAACAGGCGGGGGGTGGTACGATCTTGGTCAGGGGTGCTCATTTGCGGACCGCTCCGAAGGTGATGCCCCGCAGCAGGTGCTTGCGCAGCAGGATGGTGAAGACGACGACCGGCAGCAGGAAAATCGTGGCGCCGGCGGCGACCGCGGGCCAGTCCTGCCCGCCCACGCCAATGATCGTCGGGATGAAGGGCGGCGCGGTCTGGGCTGTGCCAGAGGTCAGCAGCACGGCGAAGGCGTATTCGTTCCACGCGAAGATCAGGCAGAAGATCGCGGTCGACGCGATCCCGGTGGCCGCCTGCGGCAGCACCACCTTGTAGAACGCCTGAAACCGCGTGTAGCCGTCGATCAGCGCGGCTTCTTCGTATTCGCGCGGGATCTCGTCGATGAAGCCCTTCAGCAGCCACACCGCCAGCGACAGGTTCACCGCCGTGTACAGCATGATCATGCCCGCGTGGGTGTCGCTGAGGCCCAGCGCCCGGAACATCAGGAAGATCGGGATCGCCACCGCGATGGGCGGCATCATCCGGGTCGACAGGATGAAGAACATCAGATCGTCCTTCAGCGGAACCCGGAAGCGCGAGAAGGCATAGGCCGCCAGCGTGCCAAGGAAGACCGACAGGAAGGTCGACACGAAGCCAATGATGACCGAGTTCATGAAACGCGCGCCAAACCGCGACGGCCCCGCGATCACCATGTCGTACTTGCGCACGATTTCCTCGTACCACGTCTGCGGCGGGTTGGCGGCAAGGAACTCGGCCGTCTGCCGGGTGCGCGTGGTGAACAGGTTGACGTAACCTTCCAGCGTCGGCTCGAAGATCACCTTGGGCGGATAGGCGATGGCGTCCGACGGCGATTTGAAGCCGGTGGCGATGATCCACAGAAGCGGCAGAAGCGTGATGACGGCGTAGGCCACAACCAGCGTTCCGGCGACCCACTTCTGCGTGCGGGACGCTGCGATGACGGAAAAGTCGCTCATCTCTCTTTGACCTTGTTCAGCGCCTTCACGTAGATCGAGGCCAGCCCGAACACCGTGACGAACAGGATGATCGCGTAGGCGGACGCATAGCCCGTGCGCCATTTCTCGAACGCTTCACGCTTGAGGTTGATGGACGTCAGTTCCGTGGTCGATCCCGGCCCGCCCCCGGTCAGTTGCACCACAAGGTCGAACATCTTGAAGTTCTCGATCCCCCGGAACAGCACCGCCAGCATCAGAAACGGCAGCACCATCGGCACGGTGATCGTCCAGAATTGCCGCCACGGCGACGCCCGGTCGCATTCCGCGGCTTCGTAGATCGATGTCGGGATCGACCTCAGACCGGCAAGACAGATCAGCATGACAAAGGGCATCCACATCCACGTGTCGACGATGACAATGGCCCAAGGCGCAAGCGAGACCTCTCCGATCATCGAAAAGCTTGACGGATCGGTGCCCGAGACGAAGCCAACCACGTAATTGAACAGCCCGATTTGCGGCTGGTACAGGAATGTCCAGAAGTTCCCCACCACCGCCGGCGACAGCATCATCGGAAGCACGATGATCGTGGTCCAGAAATTGTCGCCGCGGAATTTCTTATTGATCAGCCACGCCAGCGCAAAGCCGATCAGTACTTGCAAGGCGATGGTCCAGAACAGGAAATGCGCCGTCGCCTGCATCGTCTGCCAGATATCCTCGTCCGTCAGGATGCGCTGATAGTTGCGCAGGCCGACCCATTCGACTTCGGCGTTCGGACGGTTGACGCGGTAGTTGGTGAAACTCAGCCGGATCGTCCAGATCAGCGGGAAGATGTTGACCGCCAGCAGCAGGAAGATCGTCGGCGCAACGAAGATCCATGCGATGGCCCGGTCCGACAACCCCCGTACCCTGCGGGCAAGTTTCGGCGGCGTGGCCGCGGCGGCCCGCTCGATTGCACTGTTGGACATGGTGCCTCGCACGTACGTTTTTGGTGGGTGCGGAGCGGCAGGGAGATCGACCGCTCCGCACGAGCGTCGGGGCCTGCGCCGGACGGATCCGGCGCAGCCGCCGTCAAAGCTTGCCGTCGTCCTCGAAGACCTCGGTCCAGTCCTCGACCAGCCCGTCCAGCGCCTCTTGCGCGGTGCCGTTGCCGGCGATGACGAAGTCATGCACCCGGTCCTGCATCGACAGAAGAAGCGAGGCATAGGAAGGCTCGGCCCAGAAGTCTTTCACGATGGCCATCGAGTCGAGGAAGGTCTGTGCATAGGGCTGGCTGGTGGCGAAGTCCGGGTCTTCGACCACGGCCTTCAGCGCGGAATAGCCGCCCAGTTCCCACCACTTGGCCTGAATCTCGGGCTGCGCGAACCACTTGATGTATTCCAGCGCCGCATCCTGGCTGTCGGAGTAGGACACGACAGAGATCCCCTGCCCGCCCAGCTGCGCGAAGTGACCGCCCGGGCCTGCGGGGTTCGGGAAATAGCCCGACTTGCCGCCACCGACGTTCGGGTCGGCCTCGACCCCCGGCCAGATGAAGGCGAAGTTCATCTGCAACGCGACCTGCCCGGATTTGTAGGCGTCGATGTTCTCGGACATGTACCAGTCCGACGACCCCGGCGGGGTGCAGCAGTCGTATAGCTCTTTGTAGAACTCCAGCCCCTCGGCCACTTCGGGCGCGTTGACGACGCCGTCCAGCTTGTAGGGCTCGTCGTCGGTGCCATAGGTCAGGCCGTAGTTGTACAGCGCGTTGGTGACACCCATCGTGATGCCTTCCGACCCACGCTCGGTGTAGATTGCAGCACCGTAGACGGTCTTGCCGTCGATCTCGCGGCCCTGGAAGAACTCCGCAATGTCTTTCAGTTCAGCCAGCGTTTCGGGCAGGCCAAGATCGCGGCCGTATGTCTCGCTGAACTCGGCCTGAAGCTCGGGCATCTCGAACCAGTCCTTGCGATAGGTCCAGCCGACCACATCGCCGAAGGCCGGCAGCGCCCAGTAGTTCGGGGTGCCCTTGGGCCATTCGGAATAGCCCGTCACCGTGGCGGGGATGAAATCGTCCATCGTGATCCCTTCGGCTTCGAAGAAATCGTTCAGCTTGATGTAATGGCCGCTTTCGGCAGATCCGCCGATCCACTGGCTGTCGCCGATCATCAGGTCGCACAGCTGGCCGCCCGAGTTCAGTTCGTTCAGCATCCGGTCCGCGAAGTTGGGCCAGGGCACGAATTCGAACGACATGGTGTGGCCGGACTGGGCCTCGAAATCCTTGGACAGTTCAATAAGGGCGTTGGCCGGGTCCCACGCCGCCCAGCACAGCGTCAGGTCGTCGGCGCTGGCCGCATGGGCCCCGGCGAAAAGCGCCCCGGCCGCCGCGGACATCAATGCAATGCGCGTCTTCATCTGAATCTCCTCCCCATGTTCGGTCACTGCCTCCCTGCAGCGACTCGCTTGGTGAAACAAAGCTAACTGAGGTACGTGCCTCAGAGCAATTATTTTCTGAGGTACGTGCCTCAAAGGATTTGCATTCTGGCCGGAAAATTCGGATTAAGACGGAAGAGACCGCTGGCTTCACGCCCAGCATGGAGAGAAAATGCGCCCTACTACCAAAGACTTGGCCAAAGCCGCAGGCGTCAGCCTTGCCACGGTCGACCGGGTCTTGAACCGCCGCCCGGGCGTGCGTAAGGAAACCGTCGACGCGGTGACGGCGGCAATCGAAGAGATCGGATTCGAGCGCAACATATCTGCCGCGAACCTTGCCCGAAGCCGCCGCTACAGGTTCGAATTCCTGCTTCCGACGGCGGGCGATCAGTTCCTCGAAACCCTCGCCTCCCGCATCGAAGAAGCACGCATTGCCTTCGCCGCCGAGCACACCGAGGTCCGGTTCCGCCGGGTGCTTAGCGACGACCCGCACCAGATCGCGGCAGAACTGGCCCGTCTTGGTCCGGACGAGGTGGACGGGATCGCGATCATGGCTCCCGAGGCACCGCAGGTCCGGGACGCGACGCACCGCCTGTACGAACGGGGCGTGAAGGTGGTGCAGTTCGTGGCGGGCCAGCTTGGCGGACCCGAGGTCGACTTCGTCGGCGTCGACAACAACGCCGCCGGGGCCACCGCCGGGCGACTGATGGGCAAGTTCTGCGGCGGCCGCCCCGGCCGCGTGCTGGTGATCGCCGACACGATGAACGCGCGCGACAATGTCGAGCGGCGGCAGGGCTTCGACCGAATCCTGACGACGGACTACCCGGACCTATCCGCGCTCCCGTCACTGGAAACGCATGGCGACCCCGCCCGCACACGCCGGATCGTTGCCAACCTGTTCGAGAATTTCCGCGATATCGCAGGTGTTTACGTCCTAAGCTCGGAGACGCGCGTCGCGCTAGAGGCGGTGTCCGCCGTAACCGATTTGCGCCGGACGCAGGTGATCGCGCACGAGCGGACCGCGTTCAACATCGCCGGTCTTCGCAGCGGCGAACTGGACGCGGTGATCGCGCAGAACCCGGGCCATCTGGTGCGCAGCGCCATCCGGGTCCTGCGGGCGCGTTGCGACGGGCGCAAGCCCATCGCGTCACAAGAGGAAATCCGTATCGAAATCCTGATCCGCGAGAACCTTGGCCACGAGGACCCGGACCATAGCGTCGCGCGGGACTAGCCGACGATCAGCTGCTTTAGCTGCAACGCTTCGTATTCCAGGGTGGTCAGGCGATAGTTCACCACGTCACCGATCGACAGCATCGCGATCATTTGCCCCGCCTCGACCACGGGCAGGTGGCGGAATCGACCGTCGGTCATCTTGCGCAGAACCTGCACAAGCGTGTCCTCGGGGCTGGCCGTCTGCACATCGGTCGACATCAACTCGGCGACCGGCATCGACATGGTGCTGTCAGGCGCATCCGCCAGCCGGCGGACGATGTCGCGCTCGGACAGGATGCCGACCAGTTCCCCCTGCGGGCTTTTGACCGGCAGCGCGCCGATCCGGTGATCGCGCAGCTTGCCAACCGCGGTGGCGACCGTGTCTTCGGGGGCGACCCAGAACAGGCCCTCTCCCTTGGCCTCCAGCACATGCGCCACCGTCGCCTGCGCGGCGGACAGGTTCGTCTGGATCGACTGGCTGCTGGTGCGGTCCTGGCTGTCCAGGTCTCGGGTCTTCGGCGTGTACGAGGCAGGCATGGCGTTCTCTCCCTTGGGTAGGTACAGGGTATTGCAAAACGCGGGTTCGTAAATGGTTCACGACGAGAAGGGCCGACCTTGACCGATCTTTCGCTCACACCGGCGGTCGCAACCGTGCTGTTCGTGATCGCCTGCCTTGCCGGATATCGCTATCGCAGCGTGTGGAAAGCCGAAGGCCCGCGCAGCCAGTTATGGCTGTTCGGGCTTATCGCGGCGGTGTCGCTTTTGACCTTGGGCTTCCTGCCCGTGACGGGCGGCTAGGGGTCAGCCCGCCCCCTGCTCTACCCGCTCCAGCATCTTGCGGGCACGTTGGCATTCTAGGCGTTCACGCAGCGGGCTGTCGGGGTCGATATCCTTCTTGCAGACAAGGCACTTGTCCGCGCCCGCGACGGCGTTCAGTCCGCCGCAGCTGCCCTTGATGGTGCGCCCGTTCAGGATGACGCCCAGCGCCATGCCCAGCATCACGATCAACAGCAGTCCGAATGCAAAAAGGAAGGTCGCCATCGGGATACCCCGTGTCTTGTGTCAGGTCCGGCTCAGGCGGTCAGTTCCGCGAACAGGTCCGACGCCGTGGTCTTGAACCCAGACTTGCCGCCTGCCCCGTCGCGGTCAATGAACAGCACGGCCATGTCACGATCATTTGCGATCTTCAGCCCGCGTTCGCGACCAAGCACCAGCAGCGCGGTGGCCCACGCATCGGCCAGCATCGCGTTGTCGGTCATCACGGTGACGGATGCGGTGTCGTGCGTCACCGGGCGACCCGTGGTCGCGTCTATGATGTGCGAAAAGCGCGTGCCGTCGACGTCGAAATAGTTGCGATAGTCGCCCGAGGTTGCCATGCCCATACCGGACACGCCCACCACCTGCATCACGCCGCGGTCGTGGACCTGCGGCGTTTCGATCCCGATCTGCCACGGACGGCCGTCGGGATTGTTGCCAGCGGTGTAAAGGTCGCCACCGATTTCCACCATGTAGTCGGTGATGCCGAAGTCGTTCAGCACGCGGGCGACGTGATCCACGCCAAAGCCCTTGCCGATCGACGACAGGTAGATCCCGGCGTCCGAGTTCAGCTTGGTCAGCGCACCGCCGCCCAGCGCGACCGACTGCGACTGGCCGCAGCAGGCCATCGCCTGCGCAATCTCGGCCTCGGTCGGCATATCGGACCGGGTCCGGCCTGCGCCGAAACCCCACAGGTCGATCAGCGCGCCGACGGTGACGTCGAAGCCACCCTCGCTTGCGTCGTGCACCTCGGCCGCGGCTTGCATGACCTGTGCCAATTCGGGCGAGACGGCGATGCTGTCGCCAGCCCGGGCGGCGTTGAACCGCGAAATCTCGGACCCGTCGTCCCAGTTCGACATCTGCGCGTTGACCTGCGCCAGCGCGCCGTCGACCGCCGCCTGAAGCGCATCCTGCTGCACGTCACGGCTATGATCGATCGCGACGATGTTATACCCCGTTCCCATCGTCAGGCCGCTGAGTTCGAGCACGTTCCAGCCCTTCCGGCAGGCAGCCAGTGCAAGCGGCATCACGATGAAGCTGCGGCGGGAAAGGTTAAACTGGTTCGACACGGGCCTACTCCGCTACGGTGCGTATGTTCTATAGGGTTCCGCCCGCTTCTGCGGCAGAACGGCGCGAGGATCAACATGGATTTCAAGAAGTGCGTCCAAGCGCCTTCCAAACTCCGGTCTTGTGTCGCATAAGGCAGCCGGAAAATCGACAGGACAGAAGACGTGCAGCAACACAGGTTGAGAAAAGGTCTGGATGTGCCGGTGCTGGGCGCGCCGGGCGACTTTATCGAAGACGGCGCCAGTATAAGGACCGTCGCGATCCTGGGGGCGGACTACATCGGGCTGAAGCCGCGGTTGTCGGTGCAGGAAGGCGACGTCATCGCCGCTGGCGCGCCGATTCTCGCGCACAAGGACATCCCCGAGGTGCTGGTCACCTCGCCCGCCTCGGGCCGGGTCAAGGCGATCAACCGTGGCGCGCGCCGGGCACTGGTCAGTGTCGAGATCGAGGTCGACGACTCTGCTGCCGAGCCGGTCGATTTCAGCGACACCGGTGACGCGACCACGCGCGAGGGTCTCACGGCGCGTCTGTGTGCATCGGGCCTGTGGACCTCGTTCCGGACCCGCCCCTATTCCAAGCTTCCCGTTCCGGGCACCGTCCCCGCCGCGATCTACGTGACCGCGATGGACAGCGAACCGCTGTCCGCCAACGCCGCCGTGATCATCGACGAGGACCCCGAAGCGTTCTCGGCCGGCCTTGCGGCCGTTGCCCGCCTGACCGACGGCACGACCTACCTGTGCCACGAGATCGGCGCCGACGTGCCGGGATCGGACGTCGAGGGCGTCGTCGCCGCCGCGTTCTCTGGCCCGCATCCCGCCGGTCTGGCCGGAACGCATATGCACTTTCTCGAACCGCCATCGGCCAAGAAAACGGTTTGGACCGTGGGCTATCACGACGTCATCGCCATCGGGCGTCTGCTGCGCACCGGACGGCTGGACAGCAGCCGCATCGTCGCCCTGACCGGCCCCCTGTGCCAGCGCCCGCGCCTTGTGCGGACCGTGGCCGGCGCGTCGCTGACCGACCTGTGCGCCGAGGATCTTGCGACCGACACCCCGGTGCGGATGATCTCGGGCTCGATCCTCAGCGGGCGGGGCGCAGAGGGCGTCGCCGCCTATCTCGGGCGCTACGCCCGGCAGGTCACGCTGATCGAAGAGGATCACAAGCAGATCCCGATGGGCTGGATTCGCCCGATGCCGTCGAAATACGCGGTTCAGCCGGTTCTGGGCTCGGCCCTTAGCAACAAGCTGTACGCGCTGACGTCCAACCTGAACGGCGGCCGCCGCGCGATGGTGCCGATCGGGACCTTCGAACGGCTCATGCCACAGGATTTCCTTCCCACGCAGCTTCTTCGGTCGCTGCTGGTGATGGACACCGATTCCGCGCAGGCGCTTGGCGCGCTTGAGCTGGATGAGGAAGACGTGGCCCTGTGCGGCTTCGCCTGCCCCGCCAAATACGAATACGGCATCGCCCTGCGCGACAGCCTCACCAAGATCGAGAAGGAGGGGTAAGGCCGATGGGTCTCCGCGCATTCTTCGACCGGATCGAGCCTCAGTTCACCAAGGGCGGCAAGTACGAGAAGTACTTCCCCGTCTACGAGATGATCGAAAGCTTCATCTACACGCCCAAGACGGTGACCACGGTCGCACCGCACGCCCGGTCCTACATCGATATGAAACGGATCATGACATACGTGGTGCTTGCCACGGTGCCTTGCATCCTGTTCGGCCTGTACAACACCGGGCTTCAGACCAACATGGCGATTGCGGAATACGGCCCCTCGGGCTGGCGCGCCGCGATCATCGACGCTCTCGGGATCGGGTTCAATCCGGCCAACCCGATTGCCAACATGCTGCACGGGCTGATGTATTTCCTGCCGATCTATATCGTGACGCTGGTCGCGGGCGGCATCTTCGAAGTCATCTTCGCCGTCATCCGCCGGCACGAGGTCAACGAGGGCTTCCTTGTCACCTCGATGCTGTACACGCTGATCATGCCCGCCTCGACGCCCCTGTGGCAGGTGGCGCTGGGGATCATCTTCGGCGTCGTGATCGGCAAGGAAGTGTTCGGCGGCACCGGCAAGAACTTCCTCAACCCCGCGCTGGTGGGCCGGGCGTTCCTGTACTTCGCCTATCCTGCCTATATGTCCGGCGACACCGTCTGGACCCCGGTCGACGGCTTTTCCGGCGCGACCGCGCTGGCCATCGGCGCGTCCGACGGTCACGCCGCCCTGCCCGAGTACGGCATCACGTGGATGGATGCCTTCATCGGCACGATCCAGGGCTCCCTCGGCGAGACCTCGACCATCGCCTGCCTGCTGGGGCTTGTGTTCCTGCTGGCCACCCGCATCGCCAACTGGCGGCTGGTCGTCGGCTGTCTTGGCGGGATGATCGCGTTTTCCAGCCTGCTGAACGTCATTGGCTCTGACACCAACCCGATGTTCGCCATGCCGTGGTACTGGCACCTTGTCGTCGGCGGCTACGCCTTCGGTCTGGTGTTCATGGTGACGGAACCCGTGTCCGCGTCTCACACCAACGTCGGCCGCTACATCTATGGCGCTCTGATCGGCTTCATGGTCGTGATGATCCGCGTGATCAACCCGGCCTTCCCGGAAGGCATGATGCTGGCCATCCTGTTCGGCAATGTCTTCGCGCCGCTGATCGACTACTTCGTCGTGCAGGCCAACATCAAACGGAGGGCAAAGCGCAATGCCTGACGCTCAGGAGCAGAAAGGCCCGATCCGCCGTTTTCTGGATCTTCCGCCCGACTCTGTCGCGAAGACCGTGGTCGTGGCCGTCGGCCTGTGCCTTGTGGCATCGATGGTCGTGTCCGCCGCCGCCGTGGCCCTGCGCCCGGTGCAGGAAGCCAACCAGCTGAACGACAAGCGGGTGAACGTGCTGCAGGTCGCCGGGGTCTACAACCCGGACGTGCCGGTGAACGAAGCCTTCGCCGCGTTCGAACCGCATGTGCTGGAGCTGGAGACCGGCGAATACACCGACCAGTTCGAGATCGACACCTTCGACCAGCTTGCCGCCAGCGGCGACCCGGCGATCGTGCGTGCGCTGGACGAGGACCCTGCGGGGCTTGGCGGCCAGATGGACGCCTTCCGCATGATCTATATCCTGCGCGACGACGCAGGCGAGATCGACAAGGTCGTGCTGCCCATCGAAGGCTATGGCCTGTGGTCCACGCTGTTCGGCTTCATCGCGCTGGAAGCGAACGGCAACGACATTTTCGGCCTGCAGTTCTATCAGCACGGCGAGACTCCGGGCCTTGGCGCGGAAATCGACAACCCGCGCTGGAAAGCCCTGTGGAACGGCAAGAAGCTGTTCACCGAGGACGGCACGCTGGCGATCACCGTCGCCAAGGCGCCGCCCCCGCAAGGGCGAGAGTATTACGTTGACGCGCTGGCGGGGGCGACCCTGACCTCGCGCGGGGTGGATAACCTGGTACGTTTCTGGATGAGCGAGGCCGGTTACGGCACCTTCCTCGACCGCCTTCAGGCAGGAGACATCGACTGATGGCACAGACCTATCGTTCGCAACTCGTCGATCCGCTGATCGACAACAACCCGATCACCCTGCAGGTGCTGGGCATCTGCTCGGCGCTGGCCGTGACCTCGTCGATGCAGGTGGCGCTGGTGATGTCCATCGCGGTGACGCTGGTGACCGGCTTCAGTTCGATGTTCATCTCGATGCTGCGCAACCAGATCCCCAACTCGATCCGGATCATCGTGCAGATGGTCGTGATCGCGTCTTTGGTGATCCTGGTGGACCAGGTGCTGAAGGCCTACGCCTACGAGATCTCCAAGACGCTGTCGGTCTTCGTCGGCCTGATCATCACCAACTGCATCGTGATGGGCCGCGCCGAGGCTTTCGCGATGAAGAACCCGCCGGTGGCCAGCTTCATCGACGGCGTCGGCAACGGACTGGGCTATGGCCTGCTGCTGATGGTCGTGTCGGTGTTCCGCGAACTGTTCGGTTCGGGCTCGCTGTTCGGCATCACCATCATGCCGACCGTCAACAACGGCGGCTGGTACGTCCCGAACGGCATGCTGCTTCTGCCGCCGTCGGCCTTCTTCGTGATCGGGCTGCTGATCTGGGCCGTCCGCACATGGAAACCCGGGCAGGTCGAAGAGCGTGAATACAAGATCCAGACGGTGGAGGCACACTGATGGAAGGTCTTGTCTCTCTCGCCGTCAAGGCGATCTTCGTCGAGAACCTCGCCCTGTCGTTCTTCCTTGGCATGTGCACCTTTCTTGCCGTGTCGAAGAAGGTCGCGACGGCCATCGGCCTTGGCGTTTCGGTCATGGTGGTGCAGGCCATCACCGTGCCCGCCAACAACCTGATCCTCAACTACCTGCTGGCGCCGGGCGCCCTGTCTTGGGCGGGCTTCGCGAACGTGGATCTGACCTTCCTTGGCCTGATCTCGTACATCGGTGTCATCGCCGCGCTGGTGCAGATCCTCGAGATGGTGCTCGATAAGTACTTTCCGCCGCTTTACAACGCGCTGGGTGTGTATCTGCCGCTGATCACCGTGAACTGCGCCATCCTCGGCGGCTCGCTGTTCATGGTCGAACGCAGCTACAACTTCGCCGAGGCTGCGACCTACGGCGTGTCCTCCGGCTTTGGCTGGGCGCTGGCGATCACCGCGATGGCGGGCGTGCGCGAAAAGCTGAAGTACTCGGACATCCCCGACGGCCTGCAGGGTCTGGGCATCACCTTCATCACCGCTGGACTGATGGCGATGGCCTTCATGTCCTTCAGCGGCGTCAAACTGTAAGGAGGACAAGCCATGACGACGTTCGGACTTGGCGTCCTGCTGTTCACCCTGATCGTTCTGGTTCTGGTGACGTTCATTCTGGCGGCCCGCTCGAAGCTGGTCAGCTCGGGCAACGTCAACATCACCATCAACGGCGAAAAGACCATCTCGGTCCCTTCCGGCGGCAAGCTGCTGCAGACGCTGGCGGGCGAGAAGATGTTCGTCCCCTCAGCCTGCGGCGGCGGCGGCACCTGTGCCCAATGCCGGGTGCGCATCCATTCCGGCGGCGGGTCGATCCTGCCGACCGAGGAATCGCACATCACCAAGCGCGAGGCCGCCCACGGCGACCGCCTGTCGTGTCAGGTGGCCGTGAAGCAGGACATGGACATCGAGGTGCCCGAGGAAGTGTTCGGCGTGAAGAAGTGGGAGTGCACCGTGCGCTCTAACGACAACGTCGCGACCTTCATCAAGAACCTCGTGCTGGAACTGCCCGAGGGCGAGGACGTGAACTTCCGCGCCGGTGGTTACATCCAGATCGAGGCGCCCGCGCACAAGCTGTCCTACAAAGAGTTCGACATCGCCGAGGAATACCGGCCGGATTGGGACAAGTTCAATCTGTGGCAGTACGAATCGACCGCCGACGAGCCGGTCGAACGCGCCTACTCGATGGCGAACTACCCGGACGAGAAGGGCATCATCATGCTCAACGTCCGCGTCGCCTCGCCCCCGCCGGGGTCTACCGGCATCCCGCCCGGGCTGATGTCGTCTTACATCTTCAACCTGAAACCGGGCGACAAGGTCACCATCTCGGGTCCGTTCGGCGAGTTCTTCGCCCGCGACACCGACAAGGAGATGGTGTTCATCGGTGGCGGCGCCGGCATGGCGCCGATGCGGTCGCACATCTTCGACCAGCTGAAGCGGCTGAAGAACAAGGACCGGAAGATCACCTTCTGGTACGGCGCGCGGTCCAAGCGCGAGATGTTCTTTGTCGAGGATTTCGACGAGCTGGCGGCAGAGTTCCCGAACTTCGAATGGCACGTCGCCCTGTCCGACGCCCTGCCCGAGGACGACTGGACCGGCTACACCGGGTTCATCCACAACGTCCTGTACGAGGAATACCTCAAGAACCACCCGGCACCGGAAGACTGCGAATACTACATGTGTGGCCCGCCCATCATGAACAGCTCGGTCATCAACATGCTGCTGGACCTTGGCGTCGACCGTGACGACATCATGCTGGACGACTTCGGCGGCTGACGCGGACCGACAGGTTTGAAAAGACCCACAAGGGGAAGCTTCGGCTTCCCCTTTTTCGTTCGGGCCGGACGAACCGGCGCGGTGCTGGCCCCTGCCCTCGTCGCGGGCTAGACCTGTGCCAACTGCGTGAACATGGCCGCGCCGGCGGGAACGGGACCGAATGCTGCTGATCACCATCTGGCCGATCTTTGCCCTGATCTGCCTTGGCTTCGTCCTGTCGCGGCGGGACTTCCCGTCGGGACCGTTCTGGCCGGCAGCAGAGCGTCTGAACTATTTCGTGCTGTTCCCCGCCTTGCTGGTGTCGAGCCTTGCCAATGCGCCGGTGCGGGACCCCGACCTGCTTCGGTTCGGCGGCGCGGCGGCAGTGACGATCTTTGTGGCAGCGGTGCTTCTGACGGTCGCCCGCCGGGTCCGCCCGGTCACGCCCGCCCGGTTCGGCCCGATGCTGCAGGGCGTGGTCCGGTTCAACACATACCTGTCGCTGGCGCTGATCGCGATCCTGACCGGCGACGCCGGGGTGGAGCGCGCCGCCGTCTACCTTGCCATCTGCGTTCCGCTGGTGAACGTGCTGTCGATCCTTGCCCTCAGCGGCGGCGGCGCGTCGCGCAGCCCGATGCGGCTGGTCCGCACGGTGCTTGCCAATCCCCTGATCCTTGCCTGTCTGGCCGGGTTTGCGCTGGCGCTTGGCGGCATCGGCCTTCCCTTGGGCAGCGGCGACCTTTTGCGGCTTCTGGGTCAGGCCAGCCTGCCGCTGGGCCTGCTGTGCGTCGGGGCCGCGCTGAACCCCGCGGCACTGCGTCAGGACATGGCGCCCCTGTCCCTTGTGGGCGGCGCGCGGCTGCTGGCGATGCCCGCGCTGGCGGCGGCCACCGGCCACACCTTCGGGCTGGCCGGGATCGAGATCGCGGTGCTGGTGATCTTCTCGGCCGTGCCGACAGCGCCGACGTCCTATGTTCTGACCCGCCAGATGGGCGGCGACGGCGCGTTGATGGCCGGGATCGTGACATCGCAGACCCTCGCCGCGCTGGCGACCATTCCCCTTGTTTTGCTGCTATTGGCGGGACTGTAATCGCGGGGCGCGCGAAGAAATTTCAAAAAAATTCGTCGCGGCTGCATCCAAACGCGGTGCGGCCCGAGTCCTAGGGGTATCAAGGCCGCCGATCATCGGCAGCCAGATACGTGAAAAGGACCAGTTAGATGCTCAACAAGTTTTCGACTCTTACCGCCGCCGCCGCCCTTATGACGACCGCGACGGGTGCCTTTGCTCAAGACAGCCTGATGGCCATCGGCCTGTCCGGCGACAAGACGCTGCACATGATCGATACGTCCACCGCGACCGTGACCGCGTCGATGGACGTCGAGGGCGTGGACAACCTGCTTGGCATCGACCTGCGCCCGGCGACCGGCCAGTTGATCGGCGTCACCGACACCTTCGAGATTGTCGAGATCGACCCCGCAACCGGCATGGCGACCGTCCTTTCCACGATGGACACCGAGCTGCCGGTCATGGACGGCGCGCCGGTGATCGTCGACTTCAACCCGATGGCCGACAAGCTGCGGTTCATGTCGGGCACCACCAACCACCGCGTCGACATCGAAAGCGGCGCAGTGACCGTCGACGGTTCGCTGGCCTTCGAAGAAGCCGACATGCACGCGGGCGAGGCTCCGGCCATCGCAGCTGCCGCCTACATCAATTCCTACGGCAAGCCGGAAAGCACGGCGATGTTCGACATCGACTCGACGATCGTTGCGGTGATCCAGCAGACGTCGCCCAATGACGGCACGCTGGCTGCCATCGGCAAGCTGGGGATCGACGCGGCGGACGCCTATGCGTTCGACATCGCCACCGATGCCGACGGCAACAACACCGCGTGGCTCGCCGCTGGCGGGATGCTTCACACCGTGTCGCTGGAAGACGGCTCGGTTCAGGAAAGCTGGGAGATCATGGAAGCGGGTGACGCGGTCCTGCGCGACATTACCTTCATGACCGCGATGTGATCGTCCGATCGCAATCGACCGGCGCGGGTATGCCCGCGCCGGTCCTTGGCCAAGGTTCCTGCGGCCCGGTGGAATGTGGTGCCAGGACAGGTTGGACTGCGCAGAAAACAGCGCTAGGCTCCGTGGCAAAAGCGAGCATCAAATGCCGCCGCCACGAGGGATCGGAGCTGTCCTTGATCAACCACGACATGTTGCTTCGCTCTTGTGCGGACGGTGACAGAACGGCCTTGAAGCAGTTGCTAGAGGCCGAAGGCGGCCGGATGCTGGGAGTCGCGCGTCGAATGCTAAAGCGCGACGATCTGGCTCAGGATGCGGTGCAAGAGGCACTGGTCCTGATCTGGCGCAGGGCCCACCAGTACGACAGCGGGCGCGGCAGCGCGAAGGGCTGGATCTATACGATCCTGCGAAACCGGTGCCTGACACTGCTGCGGTCCGAAGATCGCGACGTCAGCACCTCGCCCGAGCGGATGGACGCCTTGCAGGACGCGGAAGTCGTCGACGAGGCGTTCGACAGGCTGGCCGGAAGATCCGATCTAAGGCGCTGCCTAGAGGGTCTCGATCTACAGACGCGGCGGGCGATCCTGTCGTCATATATCCTCGGGCACAGCCACGGGGAAATCGCGGGGCGGATGGAGGCGCCCCTGGGTTCGGTGAAATCATGGGTCCGGCGCGGATTGATGAAACTGAGGGAGTGTCTGTCATGACGGAACGGTCTCTGGACATCCTGATCGACGAGGTCGTGCTTGGCCTTGCGGACCCCGCCGAGGTGACCCGCATAGAGGCGCTGGCCGACCGCGATCCCGATATCGCGGCGCGGCTGGACCGAGCGCGCCGTCGGTTTGCGCCCTTGGACGAAACCGTCGACGAAGCGCCTTTGCCGGACGATCTGTGGTCGCGCATCGATGCTGCCATCGACCAAGCCGAAGGTCCCGACGCGCCCGCCACCGACACAGACGCGCCAGCCGCCGAGATCGTCGATCTGGCCGCCATCCGCCGTACGATGGCGCGCTGGAAGGGGGCTGCCGTTGGCGGTCTGGCCGCGGCCCTTCTTCTTGCCGTTTCCTTGGCCTGGTCGATGATGTCCGCCAGCGATCCTACGGTGGTCGCCGTGCTGTTGAACGAAAGCGGAGAGGCCATTGCACTGGTCGAAAGCAGCCCGGACAACACCACCCGCGTCACCCTGTTGGAACCGGCTAATGTCCCAAGCGACCGCGTGATGCAGGTCTGGACCAAACCCGAAGACGACGGTCCGCCGGTGTCGCTGGGTCTTCTTGCGCGTGGGCTGTCGGAAACTCTGACGATCGAGGGCCTGCCCGCCCCCAACGCACGCCAGCTTTACGAGATCACCGTCGAACCCGAGGGCGGATCGCCCACGAACCTTCCCACCGGCCCGATACTGGGCAAAGGGCTGGCGAAAGCGCCCCTGATCTGACCGGAGCACCCTGCGGGGGCAAGCCCCGCAGGACAGCTCTCACCCATCTGATGCGCGCGCTGTCTTCGCCGGACGGGGCGATGCGCTCCCGTCCCCTCCTGCGACGCCGCCGGACCCTGCCCGACCCTGCGCTTCTCCGATCCTTGCCTGCACCGTTCGTGCACGGCGCAGGTCGCTACGGGCGTTATTGCGGCGGTCTGAGTATTATTTTTCCGACGTTTCGCGGCAATTTCCCAAGTTCCCCAAGATTCTCCATGACTCGCGGCCCTATGCGGCCAAGACTGGCGGCAGCGGCATAAAGCCGCACAACAGCGCCGCACCCGAACTTTGGTTCGGAGAAAATTGCGGGGCACGGAACGGGAGAAGCAAATGACTACGGAAACATTCGTCGTCGCATATGAGTGCGAGGAGGATTCATCCAGTGTCTTGGCCTATGCCATCGCACGTGCGCAAAAGGACGGGGCGCTTTTACATTTGGTGCATGTGCTTGAATGGTCCCCCTACACCTTCCTGACTCCGCAGGAGATCGAGGAAAGGACGACTCGCCGGAAACAAGAGATGACGCGCGCCCAAGAGGCCATCATCGACCCGGCCTTGGCCAAGGCCCGTGCGGCGGGTGTCGAGGCCAACGGCGAAATCCGCTTCGGTCAGGTGGTCGAGATCATCTCGGAGACAGCCACCAAACTGAACGCCGACATGATCATCGTCGGCCGCTCCGGTTCCAATTCCGTCGCCGCCCGCGTCTTCGGGTCGGTTCCGCTGGGCCTTGCGCAGATCGCCAAGGTCCCCACGGTCATCGTCCCCTGAGTGAAAGGCAGCACCATGAAAATCATTTCCAAACTGGCCGCCTCCACGACGGCCCTGACCATTATGACCGCGCCAGCCTTGGCGCAGGGCATTGATGCCACCATCAACGACGCCTTCTCTAGATACACCGGCTGGTATGTCGGATTCATCTTCGCCCCGGTGCCCGGCACCAGCTTCAGCTGGATCGCCCTTTGGCTGGTGGTGGCGGCGCTGATCTTCACCTTCTACTTCTCGTTTATCCAGTTGAAGGGCTTCGGCCATTCCATCCGGCTGGTGAAGGGCGACTATTCCGACCCCGAGGATGCGGGCGAGGTCAGCCACTTCCAGGCGCTCGCCACCGCGCTTTCAGGCACCGTGGGCCTTGGCAACATCGCCGGGGTGGCCGTGGCGGTCGGGATCGGCGGGCCCGGCGCGACGTTCTGGATGATCGTCGCAGGCCTATTCGGCATGGCGACCAAGTTCACCGAGTGTACCTTGGGCGTGAAGTACCGGAATGAATACGCGGACGGCCACGTTTCGGGCGGCCCGATGTATTACATCACCAAGGGCTTCAAGGAACGCGGCTTGCCGGGCGGCAAGATCCTTGCGGTGCTGTTCTGTATCTTCACCATCCTCGGCGCCCTTGGCGGCGGCAACATGTTCCAGGCCAACCAAGCCCACGCGCAGCTGGCCAACGTGTTCGGCGATTATCCGGGCTGGATCACCGGCCTTGTGCTGGCGATCATCACGTTCGTCGTCATCGTCGGCGGCATCAAGTCCATCGCGCAGGTGACCGAGAAGGTCGTGCCCTTCATGGGGGTCTTTTATGTCGGCGTTTCGTTGATCATCCTGCTGATGAACTACGACATGATCCTTTGGGCGTTCGGCCAGATCTTCGCGGGTGCCTTCACCGGCCTCGGCGTCGCTGGCGGCTTTACCGGGGCGTTGATCCAAGGCTTCCGGCGTGCCGCCTTCTCGAACGAAGCGGGGATCGGCTCTGCCGCCATCGCGCACTCGGCCGTGAAGACCAAAGAGCCGATCACCGAGGGCTATGTCGCCCTGCTGGAGCCGTTCATCGACACGGTGGTGATCTGCACCATGACCGCCCTTGTGATCGTGATCACCGGCGTGATGCAGGTCGACCCGGAAACCGGCCTGTACATGTGGGACAGCGAAGCGGGCCGCATCATGACCGAGGGCGATGTCTCTGGTGTGGCGCTGACCTCTTCGGCCTTCGCGTCGGTCTTCTCGTGGTTCCCGGTAACGCTGGCGATCGCCGTGGTGCTTTTCGCGTTCTCGACGATGATCTCGTGGAGCTACTACGGCCTCAAGGCTTGGACCTATCTCTTCGGCGAAAGCAAGGGCAGCGAGATTACCTTCAAGGTGCTCTTCTGCGTGTTCATCGTGATCGGCGCGGCCGCCAGTCTTGGGCCGGTGATCGACTTCTCCGATGCCATGCTGTTCTCGATGGCGATCGTGAACATCATCGCACTGTACCTGCTGATGCCGATCGTGAAAGCCGAACTGGCCCACTATGTCGGACGGCTGAAGTCTGGCGAGATCAAGCGGTTCAAGCACTGATCCACGCGCAAACAGACAGGCGCCCGGCAAATGCGCCGGGCGTCTGCCCCCGGCCCTGCCCCGCGGCTGGATACGGTTCTACAGATGGCACTGCGCCCAGCGCCCCAAACGCCACAGAAATCCCGCTGACCCGCATGGCAAAGCAGTTCGGTTCGGCCAACTCAGCCCACCGCTTCGGGCAACCCACATCCAAACAGACGCCTCTCAAAGCCAGTGCCCCGGCAAAGGGCGCGGAGTTCAGCCGTCAGTACGGCAGCGGATGCATCGTGCCGTCCGGCAACATCACCGGCAGACGCAGGTCCGCGATGCAGGACGTGTCCAGTTCCGCTTCCGGGTCCTCGATGAACGCTGCGGTGATATCCCTGGCGCATTGGCTGAATTGGATCGTACCGTGTCCGGATTCCGGCACCAGGTAGTTTCTCGCGTTGGTGAAATTCTGCACCGCGAGTTCGCCCCAGATCCCGGCGGTCTGGGTGTCGAGTTCCCCGTTCATCGCCAGCACGGGCCGGTCCGTAGAACCGACCGTCGTCCAGTTCTCGCGCGGGTGCTTCTCGAACAGGGCGCAGGGTTCGACGAAGTAGGCAGCCAGCCAGCCGACCAGTATGTCCTGCATGACCGGCCCCCAGGACCCGTCCTCCACCATCAGCTCGCGGAACTTCTCGGGCGAGTTCCATCCGTTCGCGAAATCCTCCTGACACGCGTAGAGCATGAGCTGGAGATCGCCCTCGACGTCCTTGACCGTGGCCTGGTTGTCGATCCGTATCAGTTCAAAGACCCGCGCCACCTCGTCGGGGCTCAACTGCCGGGCAAGCGCGACGATGGCGCTGGCGGTTTCTTCCTCGAAATGGCTGTTGGCCAACGTCACCAGCGCATCGACCGAAGGGTCTTCAAACCGCAGTTCCAGATAGTCGCGGCCTGCCGCCACGCGCGCATCGGCATCCTCCAGCGACTGGATGGCCTGCGCCAGCTGGTCGTCGAAGATTTCGGCGAGGTCCATGTTGCGGGTCTCGGAATCGAGGCCGGCTTCCAACGCCTGCGCGGCGCTTTCCACGGTGCCGTCCGCGACCCGCATGTGCTCTGCGGCAGCCAGCATCGCATCGACCAGCGCCATGTCAGAGGCGTTCAGACCTTTTGCCCGCGCGGCGGCGCGGACAGTTTCAGCATCCGCGTCGGCTGGTTTAGGGGGCAGCTCACCGGCGGCGATCTGGTCGTAGATCGTGGTGTCGCCCTTTTCGAGCTGGTCGATCATCAAAGGCATGTAGGGGGACAGGGCCTTGTACTTTCCCGTCATGTCGACGCGGTCGTCGAAGGTGAAGAACACCTCCTCCAGACCGACCTTGCCGTTCGGCCCCTCTACCGGCTCGCTGTCGAGCTTCTCGAACAGCGCGAAAGTGCGCGAGATGATGTCGGGATAGGCCGCGTTGCAGAGCGGGTCGCGTTCGCAGGGTTCCAGCGTCTTTCGGATCGGCGTGGAATGCGACTGCCAGAACATCGAATAAAGCGGCAGCCAAGGCGGGGCGTTGCCGTCGATGACCGCCGCGCGGATGCCGGGCGGGTCCTGCCGCAGGATCTCCATCGTCAGCTTGGTGCCATAGGACACGCCGTAGATGTTGTAGGTATCGTAGCCCAATGCCGACATCACCGCGGGCACGTCCATCGCGTTCTGCTCGGTGTTGATCAGGGAATAGTCGATGCCCTTGGCGTCCAGCTCCTCGAGGCACCCCTTGATGAAATCCAGCGAGAGAGACGGAAGGGTGGAATTGCCGATCGCCTCGACCACGGGGCCAAGTTGCTCTCCGAGGGTCGAGTAGCAATCCATCTCGGGGGCGCTGGCATCCACGCCGCGTTCATCGATGGCAGTGATGTCACGCCGCCCCCGCAGATGCTCGAAATAGCTGACGGTCTTGGCCACGTGGTCGACCGTGCCGCTGCCGGGACCACCGTGCAGATAGATCACCGGGTCGGGCTCGGGCGACAGCGAGTGCGCTTTGTAAAGGTTGAAGGCGATGTTGATCGTTGGCCCATCCGCCGCGCGATGGTCCATCGGCACCTCGACGGTTCCGCAAATGACGGTCTTGCCGTCGATCTCGGTCGGTGCGACGGGGCGCGCACAAGGGGGCAATCGTCACCGGATAGGCCGGGTCGACCCCACCTGCCTTGAGCGTGGCGAAGGCGTTGGGGTCGGGCTCTGCGGTCAGCGCGGCAATAAGTGCGAAGATCTGCTCTGGCGACATGGGACGCTCCTGACGGTCGGATTACTTTGCTTTTGGCGGAATATAGAAAGTCGGTTTGAGCGCGGCCGTGCAGGCCGCGTTCACGGGGGCGGACGGGTTTTCCAGAAACCCCTCGGCCACATCCTTGGCGCATTGCGAGAATTGGATCACGGCATGCCCGGCCTCGGGGAACAGGACGGCCTGCCCGTTGGACAGGGTGCGCACGACCATCTCGGCGGCGTCCGGGTTGGTCTGCGTGTCCTTGGTGCCCGACATGGCAAGGACGGGAATGTCGCTGACGACAGGATCGTGGAAGCCGTCGCGCGGATGCTTTTCGAACAGGTCGCAGAACCCGTACAGCGGCACGGTCGACTTGCGCACCCCGACATCAATCGACGGGAAACGATAGGTGCTGGCAACCGTGTCGTACCCCTCGCGCGTGTTGAACGGGAAATCCTCTTGGCACGCGATGATCCCAAGCGTGAAGATCATGCGCGACTTCGAGGTCAGGTTGGCCGAATCCGCGCGAGCCCGTCGGTAGAACGCGGCCACGTCTTCGTCCGACATCGCGCCGACCAGCCCAAGAAGCCGCGGCTTCTCGAGGTCCGGGACATGAGTGGCGAGCAGGGTTTCAATCGCGGTGCGGTCGGGCGCCTGCCCGATCAGCATGGTGTAGTCTCTCAGGAAGGCCAGCAACGCGTCGGCATCCATGATCGTTGCGACGTCCGACAAGGCTTTGTCCAGCAATGCCTCTGTATTCAGCGCGCCCGAGGCGGCAAGATCGTCCGACAGGGTCGACAGCAGCTTGGCGACGGCCGCCTCGGCACTGCGCATCCGCCCGGCTTCCATCAGCGCGATCTCGGCGATGGTGCGGTCCAGCGTGCCGAGCCCCGGATCATAGGTCGCAAGGATCGCCTCTGGCGTCTCTTGGGGGTTAAAGCCACCGGCGTTCAGCGTCTCAAGCGTGGTCATCTGACCTGCCGCTATTTCGGTAAAGACCTGCGGAAGGTAGGCCGTAAAAACCATGTTCCGGGTATTGCTGGCATCCATCAGGTCAGACATCAGCGCGCCATCGACCTCTTGCCCGGACAGCGTCAGCTTCGGGTCCTCGGACAGCCTGCGCCCGGCGGCGTGAATTGTCTCTTCAAGATCGGGATAGCCTGCCGCGCAGGCCGCGTCTTGCATGCAGTAATCAACCACCCAGCCAAGCGCCTGATCGACGGGGACGCCGTTGGTATCGTAAGCGGGATTGTCGACCCGGCTGATGCTGTCGATCACCAAACTGCGCAGACCCTCCGGCGCGGTGCGCAGCAGTTCTTGTCCCAGTTTCGTGCCATAGGAGATGCCGAAGGCGTTGTAGGTCGGATACCCCAACGCATCCATGATCGCGCGCACGTCCCGCGCACTTTGCGACGTGTTGTAAAGTGAAAGGTCGATGCCGGTGGCCACAGTCTCGGTCAGGCACTTCGCCAGCGGTTCGTCCGGGCCGAACATCTTGTCCTCGTCCGGCTTGGCGAACTGCATGAAGTCCTCAGCAAACTCGTTGTAACAGGCAATCGTCTGGTCAGAGATGCCCGAGCCGCGCTGGTCGAACAGGATGATGTCCCGCCGGTCACGCAGAAAGTCGAACAGACCCGCGTTCATCGGGATTTTCTGCACAGTGTAGCCACCTGGGCCGCCGTGAAGGTAGATTACCGGATCCGGTGCAGGCGCCGTCGAGCGGGACTTCAACACGGCGAACGCCAACGCGATCGAAGGGCCATCCGCAGCCTCGTGATCTTCCGGCACCTCGACCCGGCCGCAGATGACGGTTTTACCCTCGACCTCCAGCGGCCCCAAGGGGCGTGGGCAGGCTTCGATCGTCACTGGATAGCGGTCATCGTGTCCGCCATCCTTCAAGGCATCAAGCGCCGGGTCCGTCGCAGAACTCAGCAGGGCGATGACGGTTGCAATGATCTGGTCTGGCGACATCAAAAGCATCCTTCTATGGCGGCAACCTTAGGGCCAACGAACCCGGCGCCATCTGCCTGATGACGCCGGACCTTATGTGCATCGGTCAAGCCGCGATGATCGGAACCGCTTTAGGTCGCAGGTCCCGCATCGCGTTCAGAAGATAACATATCCTCCGGTCCCGTTGGTAAGTGTCATCGTCAGCGTATAGCCGTTCCCGCTTTTGTTCTGCACAAGGACCGCCGTGCCGCTGGCCCCGTCGGTGCAATGAACCGTCGCGGTTTCACTGCGCACGGTGCCCGGAGCATGCCGAAACAGGCCCGTGCACGTCAGACCGTCGCCGCTTACGGTCAGCGCATAGGCGCCTTCCTTGTGGCCGAAGATCTGCCCGTTCAGCGCAGCGCCGCCGTAGATCGTTCCAGAGCCAGAGACGTTCACGTCCGCGCTGACCGTGCCGCCGCCCGAATGATCCGCATGGTTGCCCTGTTCCCGCATGTGCGCCTCGACCGCGTCATGTGCCCGGTTCCTTTGCGTCCCCGAGCAGGAACTGCCCGCCGTGATCACGCGCCCCGCCGGATTGTAAAGCACGGTGCAGCCGCTTGCGAAGCGAACTTCGATCTCTCCGGTGTTTCGTTCGTAAAGCTCGGGCACGTCCGACTGACCGGAAACGTTCCCATGCGTCGGGGCGCCGGATTCCTGCAGGAAGCGGCCGGACACCCAGCCAGAGGTGCTGCCATCGGGCGTTTCGACATGGCACCAGCGGCTGCTGCCCTCGCCCCGGCAGCCCAGGTTGCGGAACACCGCGCCATTCGGCGCAAGGGCGATCACCCGGTTCGAAGTGCCGGGGCCGCTGCGGATATTGAGGTTGTCGTTGGATGCGACACCGGTCACCTGCCAGTAATCGGGGCCCATCTGGGCCTGAGCCGCACCCGCCAAAACCGTAACGGTCAACGCGCAGAGAATTGCATGGATTACTTGTCTCATTGAGAAAGCCTTTCTTTGCTGGGCATTTGACTGCCCGTATCTTCGCGAATTCAGAACACCAGCGTTCCGCTGCCTATACCGAGACCGCCGAACGTCACGCGGTCCGGGCTGCCGTCAGCGGCGTAGACCATCGTGGCGTTGCCGCTGCCGCTGCCGGTGCGGGTCACTGGCGCAAGCTCGGTGCCGCCCGGTTGCACGTCCCGAAAGACCGCCGAACAGCTGTTTCCCTGCGCCGAAAACGTCAGCGCATAGCCTCCGTCGCTGCGCGGGATGACGGTCCCCGTCGAGGTTCCCCCCGAACTGTTGTAGGTCGTCGCGCTTTCGGTGCCCTCAAGGCAGCCCGGAAGCAGCGCCAGAAGCGGCAATGCGATCATGTATCGTTTCATGTCTCTCTTCTCCGATAGGTTTCGAACCGGCCGTCGCTTTGCGGCCCTGCTCAGAGTCATCCCGGCCCCGGCGGCAAGACCGCTTACCGGACCTCGCACTCGGTCTCTTCGCCATGAACGTCGCTGAGGCGCGGCGCCCCGTCGCCCATAACCAGCCCGCCGGCCTGCCGCAGGTAGTAAGTGCCCGGCGTGTCGGCCCCGAATTGAGCACCGATGTAGACGCTGTCGCCCTCCTCGACCCGAACCCCGGCCAGCGCAGTCGGGAAGGTCTCCACCGTCAGCGCACGGGGCCCGCAGATCAGTTCGACCACCTCCGACGGCTGCTCAAGCATGAAGCCGGCGACCAGTTCTGCCTCGCGGCGCAGGTACGCGGTTTCGACGCAGGCCCTCAGGTCCGGTTCCTTCCAGCAGTCGTCGCGCCCCGAGATCCAGCCGCGCTGCATGGCGCGCAGCGTCTTCGTCAACTCTTCCGCGTCAACATCCAGCCCTTCAGCCACCTCGACGGCGGCTGCGAAGCGGTCGGTCAGACGGCGGTCAAGCGCGGCAAGATCGGCGTCGTCGCAAACCAGTTTCTCGGCAGAGCTTTCGGCCTTGGCGCAGTCGAACGACGGACCGTCCTGCGCCTGCACCGCAACAGGCAGCAGCATTAGGCCAGCGAGCAGCAAGAGGGATCTCGGTGTCATCGGGTTTCCTTTCTAGCGCGTGCGTCAGCCCGCCTGCATTCCGGCGAAAGCGGCCATTCCGAACGTCGTCCAGTCGTTGAGGACGTGGGCTCCGGTCGAGGTCCAGATGTTGCGGGTGATGATGTAGGGGATAAGCAGAACGATCCGGATCGGGACCAGCGTAACACCCTGGATCAGGTTTCCCTGATAGGTCGGCAGGTGGACCAGCCCGAAAATGATCGCGGCCACCAGCACGGCAAGGCACAGCGCCAGCTTGCGCGGCATCACCCGGTTCAGCCCTGCCATAACGCCGAGGAATATCAGGATGGTGAAGATCTCTTCGCCCAGCAACTGAACGGCGGACCAGCAGAAGAACAGGATCCTGTCCAACCCGGACGCCGTGGCCACCATATCCCCCGCGGGGTTCGACGCTGGGTGAAACGCGCTGACGAGGATGCTGCCGACGACGATCGTGACGATGTAGTTCAGGACAAAGAACAGCACCATCAGACCGACCTCGCGCAGGCCAACCGACCGGAACAGCGCAAAAGGTGCCTTCGCCCCAGCAACGGCGGCGACAGCGACGAGCGGGATGATGACGAAAAGCAAAGGCGGGATGAAGCCTGCGAACCCACTGTGGAACTGCTGCTGTGCAAGGCCCAGAACGACGAACGAAAGCGCCGTAGCAAGCAGCACGATCAGCCAGCCGGTCAGCGTGAAACCCTCGGGCGGGGGGCGGTAGTAAGGCAAGTCACACTCGGTCCGTTCGAAAAAGAAGAACGAGGCCGTGTCGTTCGGCTGCATGTGCGCGGGCATGGGTCAGACTTCCTTTCAAACTGCTCCACAGCGCGGCCCGTGCCGATTGCCGCAGTGTGCGCCGACTTGGGGCAGAAGCTAGTCCGTCCAATCCAGACGGACTATCCGATCTGCGCGGGCACTGTCCGAATTGCGGGATGCGCATCAGATGCGCCCTTCCTTGCACGCCGAAGCGTCTGGGATGGTGTTTCGCCATACGCGGCACGGTAGGTCGACGAGAACCGGCCAAGGTGCGAGAACCCGCAATCGAAAGCGATGGCCGTAACGGATGGCCCCGCGCCGGACAGAAGCATTGCGCGCGCCGCGTCCAAGCGGATGTTCATCAGATGCTCCCACGGGGTCCGCCCCGTCGTTAGCCGGAAAGCATCCTGAAGCCGCCGCGTGGACACGCCGGCTGCCTCGGCGATGGCCGGCACGGTCATGGGGTCGGCGGAATACGCGGTCATGTAGTCCAGCGCGCGCCGAACGATGCCGCCGTTCGAGCCATCGACTGCCGGATCCTGAACGTCGACTTCAAACAGGTGCCGCAGATGCTCCGAGACCAGCGCCGCAAAAAGGTCGGACGCCGGCTGGTGCAAAAGCGTCGGAAACGGCGACGCCAGATCGGCAAAAAGGTACTGCATCAGCCCGCGAAACCCCTCAAGCGCGGCAGGCGCTATCGGTACAACGGGATCAGCCGAAAGGTTTGCGGCCGTCATCGCTTGTCCGGCCCCTTTCAATGCAATCTTTGCGACGTTGGCCCGAAAGGTGCGATGGCCGCCGCGATCGACCTTGGTCCACCGCTCCGACGGCCCCAGCGCCAGCGCCGCGCCTTCCCCGATGACGCGTTCGTGGCGGTCCATTCGAACCACGGTCACGCCGTGCGTCGGCAGCATGATCGTCAGAAAGTTGTCATCGGCCAAGTCGATCTCGTGGCCCGATGAGGACACGCGAAGCAGGCTGGTTTCGATTCCCGGAAAGGTGGCCGAAGCGACCCTTAGATGTCGTTTGCCGCCGGGCGACATGTTGAAGTGGTCGGGCGCGCTGAACAGCATCGATCTGGAGACGTCGCGACGATTTGCAATTTCGTCCCAAAGCTTTGCTTCATAGGTCAACATGGAATCGTAGGTACCCGCCTTGTCCCTGAAGGCAGTCTAACATTGATTAATGTCTTGGTGCGATTTTTGGCCAGTGAAGGACGACCTGCCCCCTGCCCCGCGATCCCTAAATCTGATGTAGGGTCCGCGCGACTGCCAAGACGCAGGTGAATGAGGAAAAGCTAACCTCCGGTCCTCTTGAAAACGGGACACTCCGATCTCAGTGGGCGGACCACCTTCCGGGGGCCTACGCCCCCGAGCAGGCAGACCGCCCTGCCCCGGTCAGGTGGCGCCCTGCGACGGGCAGTCGCAAAGCGCCCAGATAATCGTCGCCCCGCGCGACCGGAGACGCGAACCTCAGCCCGCCGCGCCGGGCGTGCCTTTGCGGAAATGGAAGAAGGCGTAGTTCGACCGCGGCCGGATCTCGGTGATGAAGACGTCCTCGAAGCCGATTTTCTGTAGGATCGCGTGAAACTCGTCTAGCGCGTAGCTCGTCGCCGTGATGTGGCGCTTGCGGTACTCCTCGACCGACTGGATCGGCTTGAACCGGGGATTGCCGTTGTCATAGCGGATCTGAACCATGCCCAGCGAGAATGCCGCCATCTTGTCGTACATAAGCCGCAGCACATCCTCTCCGTACGCTTTCGACGGGAAATGCTGGAACACCGCAATCGAGAAGAACACGTCAACCGGGGTCTCGATGGCTGCGGCGACCTCGTCCAGCCCCTCTTGGATCAGGACCGGGCGCAGCATATCCGAGCCCTCCTCGCGCAGCATCCGGCCGCATTCCTCCAGGTTCTTCTCGGAAATATCGACGCCATAGAATTGTTTGGCCACGTCGCGGAAGGCAAAGGCGTTCGCGCCGCCGCCCGGGCCCCATTCCAGGATCGTCCGAGGCGTCGCCCAGAAATCGCCGGGGTAGTTATAGAACTGAAGCATCCGCTCTAGGTCAGCGCGGGTGCGCTTGCCGATCGACTGCCACTTGGCATCATCCGCCCAACGGCCGACACCGCGATAGTGGGAATTGTCGGCACGGTGCAGCTCGTCCTCGTGCTCGTTCCAGACGCTCCGCGCCGCCTCTGTTTCCCGCTTCAACCGTTCGGTATCAACCATACCTTTTCGCTCCATATAACTTTCCAAGCGTTGCCAGCCTACTGACGTACCAAACCGCCACAGGCCCCGCCCGGGAACCGCCTGCAGGACCATCCCAGCGGCTGCCAACGAAAGCAACCCATTTGCACCGTTCAGGCTGTATCGGGGCGAGTGACGTTCCCGTTTCGGTTTCGCCTGCGATGACGGTCAACCGGGCGGCGCCACGTAAGCAGTCTGACCGAACCGCAGCACATCCGATGAAACCGATATACGGGAAATACCGCCGACATCGGACATCCGACCGTCCGGTGTCGTCTCGGGAAATCGGGGGGCAAGGCGTAGGTGGCGGAGAAGGAGGGATTCGAACCCCCGGAGGCTTGCACCTCAACGGTTTTCAAGACCGCCGCATTCGACCGCTCTGCCACTTCTCCGTGGGCGACAGGACTATCCCGCCGCGGGCGGGGAAGGCAAGACCGACCGCAACGCAACACGCTGGGGCCGGATTGGGCCCGTCACAACCTTGCCACTTCCCAAAAGGCGCCGTCGCGGCTAGTCTGTTGCCACCCTTGTTGCGTGCCCGCACTTGGGGAGAGCAGAACAAACGCGGCAAAGTTCGCGGGAAAAGGGGCAAGGTATGGCAAGGACGCGGACGGGGCGTATCGCTCTGATGCTGTGTAGCGCGGCGGCTTTGGCGGGCTGCAGCGAAAACAGCGACCTATTCAAGAAAACGACCCTCGGCGACGAAGCCGCGGTGACATCGGGTGTCGACACGCCCGGAACGACGAAGCTGGTGGAACGCGACATCGAGGTTCCCGAGGTGTTCCAGGTTTCGGACAATGGCCTTTGGGACGGACGCCCGTCGCTGGGCGGCGTCTGGGTGGCACACCCCGACGTGACCGAACCCGAGCGCGTGATCATCCGCAACGGCGAGAACGGCAAATTCGTGATCGGCGCCCTGTTCAAACGCGAGCGCGAGAACCCCGGCCCGACCTTCCAGGTGTCGTCGGACGCAGCCGCTGCGCTTGGGATGCTGGCCGGTTCGCCCGGTGCGCTGAACGTCACCGCGCTGCGCCGCGAAGAAATTCCCGAAGCCGGGCCGGCCGTGGCGCCGGAAACGGTTCAGGTCGCCAACCTCGAGACCCCCGAAGGGATCGAGACGACCACGCTGGACGACCCGACCGAGCTTGCAGATGCGGCGCTGACCGCGCTGGATACGCCCGCCGCGCCGTCGGTCACGCCCGAGATGGTGGCAAGCTCGGCGGTCGATACCGCGCCGACGCCGCGCCCGGTTCCCGGCGTGCTGACCAACGTCGAACCGACCTCGGCCCCGGTCAACGCGGCGCCGCCGGCGGCGACCTCGACCCTGTCCAAGCCGTACATCCAGATCGGCCTGTTCAGCGTTCAGGACAACGCCAACCGCAACGACACCGCGCTGCGCACCGCGGGCATCGCCTCGACGGTCAAACAAGAGACCAGCAGCGGCAAGACCTATTGGCGCGTTCTCGCCGGACCGGCAACGAACGGCTCGGAACGCGACGCTCTGCTGGCTAAGGTCAAGAAGCTCGGATATGCGGACGCATACTTCGTGAAGAACTAGCACGCCCAAAGAAAGGACCCTCAAGGCCCATGCGTTTTGCCCCTCTGCTCGCGACGCTCGCCCTGATCCTGATGACCGCCCTGCCCGTCCACGCGTTCGAAACGCGGGCACGGGCGGCCTGGGTCTATGACATGACCACCGAGACGGTGCTGATGTCGAAAGAGGCCGACCTGCCCTATCCGCCGGCCTCGATGTCCAAGCTGATGACGCTGAACATGCTGTTCGAGGCGCTGCGCGACGGTCGCGTGACGCTGGACACGCAGTTCCGCGTCTCGACCAAGGCGAAGAACATGGGCGGCTCGACCATGTTCCTGAACGAAACCGACCGTCCCACCGTGGAAGAGCTGATCAAGGGCATCATCGTCCTGTCCGGCAACGACGCCTGCGTCGTGGTGGCCGAGGGCCTTGCCGGGACCGAGGAAGCCTTTGCGCGCATGATGAACGACCGCGCCCGCGCGCTTGGCATGTCGAACTCGACCTTCGCCAACGCCAGCGGCTGGCCCGCGCCGAACCAGCGCATGTCGATGCATGACCTTGGCACGCTGGCCGCGCGCCTGATCTCGGAGTTCCCCGAGTACTACGGCTATTTCGGCATGACCGAGTTTCCGTTCGACGGCCGCGCCCCGCAGAACAGGTTCAACCGCAACCCGCTTCTGGCCCTCGGCATCGGCGCGGACGGCCTGAAGACGGGCCACACCGAGGAAGCCGGCTACGGCCTTGTCGGGTCCGCCATGCAGGGCAACCGGCGCATCGTCTTCGTGATCGCGGGTCTGAACACGGAAGACGAGCGCGCCGAGGAATCCGAGCGTATCGTGAACTGGGCCTTCCGCCAGTTCGTGCACAAGACCGTGGTGGAAGAAGGCAAGGTGCTGGCCTCGGCCCCGGTGTGGCTGGGCAACATCGATCAGGTCGGTCTTGCGGTGCCGCAGGACGTGGACCTGCTGATCCCGGCGCTGGTTCAGGGCAACATCGAGGGCGAGATCCGCTATCGCGGCCCGGTGCAGGCCCCGATCGAGCAGGGTCAGGAACTGGGCGAGCTGATCATCTCGCTGCCGGACATGCCGGAAACCCGCGTGCCGCTGGTGGCGGACCGTACCGTCGAGCGGGGCGGCTTCATGCCTCGCATCCGCACCGCCGCGCGCATTCTCCTGACCCGTTTCGCGGGTCAGGCCGCCGACCTGCTGTAAGCCTGCGTCAGGCCGTTGACCCCGTGCGGGTGGACGGCTACGCCGCTTTCATGACAGGACGTTTCATCACCTTCGAAGGCATCGACGGTTCGGGCAAGTCGACACAAGCCCGCCTGCTGGCCGACGCGCTGCGCGCCAAGGGGCACGACGCGGTGCTGACCCGCGAACCCGGCGGGTCCCCCGGCGCGGACGAGATCCGGCGGCTGGTTCTGGAAGGCGACCCGGACCGCTGGTCCGCCGAGACCGAGCTTTTGCTGTTCACCGCCGCCCGCCGCGATCATCTGGAACGGCTGATCGAACCGTCTCTGGCCGCTGGCAAGGTGGTGGTCTGCGACCGCTTCGCGGATTCCACGCGGATGTATCAGGGCCTGTCGCGGGGCGATCTGCGGGCCAAGGTCGACGCCCTGCACGACCTGATGATCGGGCGCGAGCCGGACCTGACGATCCTGATCGACATGGACCCCGCCACCGGCCTTGCCCGCGCCAAGGGCCGCAACGGAACCGAAGAGCGGTTCGAGGACTTCGGTCTGGATCTTCAGGCCAAGATGCGCGCGGGGTTCCTTGCGCTGGCGCAGGAATTCGCCCCGCGTTTCCGGGTGATCGACGGCGACCGCCCGCCCGAGGCCGTCGCGGCGGAGGTCGAAGCCGTTGTAATGAAGGCGCTGGCATGACCGACGCGGCGCCCGAAGCCGACCGCGCCCCCGGCGCCCCGCACCCGCGCCACACCGAGCGGCTGATCGGACAGGACGAGGCCGAGGCCGCGTTCCTCGACGCGTTCACCACCGGGCGGATGCATCACGCCTGGCTGATCACCGGCCCGCGCGGCGTGGGCAAGGCGACGCTGGCATGGCGGATCGCGCGGTTCCTGCTGGCGACGCCGCTACAGCAGGAGGACGGCCTGTTCGGCGCCCCTCCCCCGCCCGAGACGCTGGATATCTCTGAAGACCACCCGGTCTCCCACCGCCTTGCCGCCCTGTCCGAGCCCGGCCTGTCGCTGGTGCGCCGCCCGTGGGACCCGAAGACCGAACGCTTGCGGCAGGAAATCACCGTCGAAGAGATCCGCCGTCTGAAGCGGTTCTTCGAGCTGTCCGCCGCCGATGGCGGGCGCCGTGTGGTGATCGTGGATGCGGCGGACGAGATGAACGTCAACGCCGCCAACGCCCTGCTGAAGGTGCTGGAGGAACCGCCCGCCAACACCACGCTTCTGTTGATCGCGCACCAGCCGTCGCGCCTTTTGCCCACCATCCTGTCGCGCTGCCGCCGCCTGCGGTGCCGCACGCTGGATGCCCCCGAGATCGCGCAGGCGCTGTCCCAAGCCGGTGTCGAGCCCGGCGAGGACGCAGACGCGCTTGCGGCGTTGGCGGAAGGGTCGGTCGGCACCGCGTTGCGCCTGCTGACGATGGATGGGCTGAAGCTGTACGGGGAACTCGTGCAGGTGCTGGGCGACCCCAACGCCCGCCCCCGCGCCTTGGCGCTGGCCGACGGCGCGACGGGCCGCACCAACGCCGACCGTTTCGCGCTGCTGCTGGACCTGTTCGATCTGTTCCTCGCACGGCTTGCCCGCGCCGGAATCTCTGGCCCGCCCCTGCCCGAGGCTGCCGAGGGCGAAGCCAGGTTGATGGCGCGGTTGTCGCCACACCCCCACGCGGCACGCCAGTGGGCCGACCTTGCGCAGTCGCTGGGCGCGCGGGCGCGGCATGGCCGGGCGGTCAACCTTGACCCTGCTGCGCTCATCCTTGATATGGTTCTCAAGGTTCACGAAACGGCGGCCAAGCTGCCCGCCTGACTCCCATCCGCCTTGCACGTTCACACTTCGACCGAAGACCGCTTTTCCATGCCCGCTGACATCCCGCAGATTACCGACAGCCATTGCCACCTCGACTTTCCGCAGTTCGAGGGCGAACACGACGCCCTGCTGGCGCGGGCCGCCGAGGCGGGCGTGACCCGCATGGTCACCATCTGCACCCGTCTGCGGCAGGAACCGCAGGTCCGCGCGCTGGCCGAAGCCCATGCGCCGGTATTCTACGCCGCCGGCACCCACCCGATGAGCGCGGCGGAAGAACCGCTGGCGACCGTCGACGAACTGTTGGCGCTGGCCGATCACCCGAAGTTCGTGGGCATCGGCGAAACCGGTCTCGATTACCACTACACGGCGGACTCGAAAGACATTCAGCAAGAGTCGCTGCGCATCCATATCGAGGCTTGCCGCCAAACCGGCCTGCCCCTGATCATCCATGCCCGGGACGCGGACGAGGACATGGCGCGCATCCTGTCCGAGGAACACGCGGCCGGGGCCTATTCCTGCGTCATGCACTGCTTCTCGTCTGGACGGGCGCTGGCCGAGGCCGCGCTGGGGCTTGGGTTCTACCTGTCGATGTCCGGCATTGCCGCTTTCCCCCGGTCGACCGAACTGCGCGAGATCTTCGCCGACGTGCCCGTCGACCGCGTGCTGGTCGAGACCGATAGCCCCTATCTTGCGCCGCCGCCCCATCGCGGCAAACGCAACGAACCCGCCTTCTCGGCCCACACCGCCCGCGTGGGGGCCGACGTGTACGGGCTGGACTATGCCGACTTCGCCGCCCGCACGCAGGCGAACTTCGAGCGCCTGTTCTCGCGCGTGGCCGCCTACGAGGCCGCCGCGTGAGCGCCGAGCTGCGGTTCACGATCCTCGGGTGCGGCTCGTCCGGCGGCGTGCCGCGTCTTGGCGGGCACTGGGGCTTGTGCGATCCCGACAATCCGAAGAACACGCGCCGCCGCTGTTCGATGCTGGTGGAACGCGAAACGCCCGAGGGCGTGACGCGCGTGCTGATCGACACCACGCCCGACATGCGGGCGCAGCTTCTGGACGCCGGTGTCGGCGCGCTGGATGCGGTGGTGTTCACGCACAGCCACGCGGACCATACCCACGGGCTGGACGACCTGCGGCAGGTGGTGTTCAACACCCGCCAGCGACTGCAGGTCTGGGCCGACGGCGCGACGCAGGACGACCTGTATTCGCGCTTCGCCTACGCCTTCATCCAGCCGAAGACCTCGCCCTACCCGCCGATCCTTGAGATGAACACCATCGAGGGACCGATCACCGTGACCGGCGCTGGCGGCGCGATCATCCTGACCCCGTTCGAGGTCAACCACGGTTCGATCGACGCGCTGGGGTTCCGGATCGGCGACCTCGCCTATCTGCCGGACGTGGCGCACATGTCGGACGAGGCATGGGAAGCGGTCACCGATCTCGACTGCTGGGTTCTCGACGCGTTGCGCCGCGATCCGCATCCGACCCATTCGCATCTGGCGCAATCGCTGGAATGGATTGAGCGCGCCGCGCCGAAACGGGCGGTGCTGACGAACATGCACCTCGACCTCGACTACGAGACGGTAAAGGCCGAGACGCCCGACGACGTGACACCGGCCTATGACGGGATGGTGATCCGCTATGCGCTTTAGGCGCCGCGGTCTTCCGGTCGCAGGCGCCCCGATCACCGCTCTCAAGGGCGCACGCCCCTCCCCCGCTCTTTTCAAGGCCCAACAGTCATGCAAGCCCTCGTAGACGTCATCCTGCCCGTGTTCCTTGTCATCGGCGCGGGTTACCTCGTCGTGTGGCGCAAGATGTTCTCCGACGCGGCGGTGGACGGGCTGATGGGCTTTGCCCAGAACTTCGCTTTCCCGTGCCTGCTGTTCCGCGCCATCTCGCAGCTGAACCTTGACGAGGCCTTGTCGGTCTCGCTGTTCGCCAGCTTCTACACCGGCGCTTTCGCGGGCTTCGCGGCGGGTCTTCTGGGGGCGCGGCTGATCTTCCGGCGGCCGTGGCAGGACAGCATCGCCATCGGCTTCTGCGGCATGTTCTCGAACTCGCTTCTGCTGGGCGTGCCGATCACCGAACGCGCCTATGGCGCAGATGCGCTGCAATCCAACTTCGCGATCATCTCGGTCCACGCGCCGATCCTTTACGGCGTTGGCCTGACCATCATGGAACTGACCCGCGCCCAAGGCGCCGGGCCGCTTGCGAAGGCGAAGGCGATCCTGACGGCGGTGTTCCGCAACGGGCTGATCCTTGGCATCGCGCTGGGGTTCGTCGCGAACCTCACCAACCTGCCGGTGCCCGAGGTTGTCGGCGGCGCGCTTGATCTGGTCAGCCGGGCCGCCCTGCCCGCCGCTTTGTTCGCGCTTGGCGGCATCCTGTACCGCTATCGCCCCGAGGGCGACATGGCCACCATCACGATGGTCTGCCTGATCTCGCTGGTCCTGCATCCGCTGGTTACTTACACGCTGGGCAAACTGACCGGGCTGACCACCGGACAGCTCCGGTCCGCCGTGCTGACCGCGTCGATGGCGCCGGGCGTGAACACCTATATCTTCGCCAACATGTACGGCGTCGCCCGCCGCGTCGCGGCCTCGGCGCTGTTGATGGCGACGGCACTGTCGATCGTGACGATCTGGATCTGGCTGGCGATCCTGCCATAGCAAAAGGCCCCGGACATCGCGGTCCGGGGCCTTTCCTTATTCTGACGATAGCGCGCCGCGCACGGATCAGCCGGGCGACATGCCCCGCATCCGCTCGGACCGGCGGCGCAGCAGTTCTACCGTGGTCAGCAGCAGGATCGAGATCCCCACAAGGATCGTCGCGACCGCAAGGATCGTCGGCGAGATCTGTTCCCGCAGGCCGGTGAACATCTGCCACGGCAGCGTCTTCTGCCCGGCCGAGCCTACGAACAGCACCACCACGACCTCGTCGAACGAGGTGATGAAGGCGAACAGCCCGCCCGAGATCACGCCCGGCAGGATCAGCGGCATCTGTACCTTGAAGAAGGTCGTCACCGGGTTGGCCCCCATGTTCGCCGCCGCCCGCGTCAGGCTGTCGTCGAAGCCGACAAGCGTCGCCGTCACGGTGATGATCACGAAGGGGATCCCCAGCGCCGCGTGCGCCAGCACGACGCCCACGTAGGTGCCCTGCAGACCGATCCGCGAGTAGAAGAAGTACATCCCCGCCGCCGAGATGATAAGCGGCACGATCATCGGCGAGATCAGGATCGCCATGATCGCCCGGCGGAACGGAACGTGCGGCTGGCTCAGGCCGATGGCCGCCAGCGTGCCCAGCGACACCGACAGCAGCGTGGCCGCAGGTGCGATCTGGACCGAGTTCCGCAGCGCCTGCTGCCAGTCCGGGTTGCTGAAGAAGTCACGGTAGTGCTTCAGCGAATAGGCTTCCGGATCCAGTGCCAGCATTCCCGGCGTGAAGGTGAAGAAGTTCTCGGCGTTGAAAGACAGCGGCATCACCGTGAGGATCGGCGCGATCAGGAAGAAGAAGATCAGGCCGCAGATGAACTTGTAGGTGTTGTGCCACAGCGTTTCGCGCGGGGTGGAATAGATCGGCACCCCGTTCCGGTACTTGCCGGTGTGCAGCCAGTAGGCGAACCAGCCCAGCACGAAGCCGATGATCGCGCCCCCAAGAAGGCCGGACAGCCCCGCCAGAAGCAGCCCCACGACCGCGAAGATCGCGACCGAGATCAGGGTGCCCGTGCGCTTATCCGGGACGAAGGTGCACAGCCCGTAGGCCAGCGCCGCGCCGATCACCGCGCCGACCAGAAGGCCAAGGATGCCAGAGCCGTTGGCGATGCCGACGAACAGTCCGAAGAAGGCCGCCAGCGCCGCGACGAAGGGCACCGTGAAGGTGGTAAGCGGCGGGGTCTTGATAGGTTGCATAAGTGCCATGTCGATTACCCCAGGCTCACGTTATCGATGCCGACGATCTTGTCGTAGACCCAGTACAGCACCAGCACGACCACCAGCAGGATGGTCCCCAGCGCGGCCGCAAGGCCCCAGTTCAGCGACGACGAGATGTGATAGGCGATCCGGTTACTGATGAAGGTACCCGTGGTGCCACCCACCAGTTCCGGCGTGATGTAGTAGCCGATCGCAAGGATGAACACGAGGATCGAGCCCGCGCCGATGCCGGGCACCGATTGCGGGAAATACACCCTCCAGAAGGCCGTCCACGGCGTCGCACCCAGCGACTTGGCCGCGCGGACATAGGACGGCGGAACCGTCTTCATCACCGAGTACAGCGGCAGGATCATGAACGGCAGCAGGATGTGCGTCATCGCGACGATGGTGCCGAACTGGTTGTTGATCATCACCAATCGGTTGTCGTCCGCGACAAGGCCGACCCAGACAAGGATGTCGTTGATCACCCCCTGTTGCTGCAGCAGGACCTTCCATGCCGACGTCCGCACCAGAAGCGAGGTCCAGAACGGCAGCAGCACAAGGATCATCAGCAGCGACGATACCCGCATCGGCAGGTTCGACAGCAGGTACGCCACCGGATAGCCCAGCAGGATGCACGACAGCATGATCGTCATCGACATGATCATCGTGCGCTTGAACAGCAGCATATAGATCTGCTGGTCGTCGGGCTGCTGCTGCACCCCTTCCGGCGTCAGCTTCAGATCAACCGAGGACAGGAAGTAGCCTGAGGTATACTGCGGCGAGAACGTCTTGATCGTGGCCCAGACTTCCGGGCTGGCCCAGTCCGGGTCCAGTTCGGCGAAGAACGGGGCGTATTGCTGGTCGGGGAAGTCGGGAACGACCTCTTCCATCGCCGTCGCAAGCGCGTCGGCCCCGAACCCGTCATAGCCGGCAACCGCCTCGGCGGCGCCGTCGCGCGTCAGGTCCTTACCCAGCGCGGCGAAGACGGCTTCCCACGGTTCCTCTTCCGCGACGACGTCTTCGTCGACAAGGGCGGTGAAGGCTGCGAAGGCGGCATAGGCTTCGGCCGTGCGCGGCAGGACCTCGCTGATCGCGGCGTCGGGAACGAAACCGATGTCGCCGCCCATCGGGTCCTGCAACAGCGCCGACAGGCGGCTGCGCTGTGCTTCGATCAGATCGACATTACCCGGCGCGTCGCCGGTCGTGCCCATCATCTCGAACCAGAACCCGGCGTCTTCCCAGCGTTCGTCCAGATCTTCCAGCGGGTCCTGATAAACCTCGCCGAAATCGTCCAGACCGCGCCCCGAGGAGCGGAACAGCGACGACAGGCCGACCTGTTCATAGTTCAGGCGCGTGCCCAGACGCGTGTGGCGGCGGGCTTCGGCGGCAAGGAACAGATCGTAGTAAAGGGCTTCGTACACCGCTTCCGGCGGCTGATCGTCGGACACGGCGTCCCAGTCCTGCAGGACCGACACCGTTTCCGGGATCGTGTTCTCGACGATCTGGTTCTCGACCGACCGGAACAGCATGTCGAGGATCGGCGCGATGAAGGTGACAAGCACGAAGATCAGCAGCGGCGCGATCAGCATCAGCGCCCGCAGCTTTTCGCGGCGAAGCGCGCGCATCAGCGACCGCTTCAGCGGTGTGCCGTCCGCGGCCAGCACCGGGCCCTTCTTGTCTGCCGCGTCGGCTTCGCGCAGGGCGTTGTCGGGTGTCGGGCCAGTCTTGACGTCGGGCCCCGAGGTGGCATCGGTCATGCTCAGGTCCCTTCGACGACTAGGATCAGACTATCGGCGGACTTGCGGCGGATCTCGGCGACTTCTTGGTAGTCGGAATCGTTGTACGCCGCGAGCGCCTCTTCGTAACTGGGGAATTCCATGACGACATGTCGGTCGCCGCAGGTGCCTTCGACCACTTCGTTGCGACCGCCGCGGACGATGAAGTTGGCCCCCATCTTCTGCAGGATCGGCGTGTCGAGGCGCACGTACTCCGGGTACAGTTCCGGATCGGTCACCTTGATATGCGCAATGATATAGCCCTTGGGCATGATCGTGTGTTCCCCGTTGTCGTTTTTTGATTTTTGACTTTGGTTTTTGGGAAGCGGCCCAACGCCGGGCCGGGCCGCTCCGTTATCTTGTGACAGGGTGGCGCGCCCCGAAAGGAACGCGCCGGTCCGTCCGTCTTACTGAGCGAGCCAGGCTTGGAACTTCGCGTCGATGTCGTCGCGATAGTCGGCCCAGAACTCGTAGTTGTAGACGAAGGTGTTGCCAGCGTTGGCTTCAGCCGTCGGCATGTGCGGCGCCATGTCGATCCCCAGTTCGGCGTGCTCGCCGACAAGCGGGCCGGACGAAACGCGGGCCGGGCCGTAGGAGATGTACGCAGCCTGATCGGCCAGACGCTGGGTGTCGGTGGCGAAGTACAGGAAGTCCATCACGCGAGCGAGACGATCTTCCGGCAGACCTTCGGGGATGATCCAGCCGTCAAGGTCATAGACCTGAGCGTCCCACATCATCGCAACCGGCTGGTCCTGCTCTTCGATGACCGAGAACAGACGACCGTTGTAGGTCGAACCGATGAAGACTTCGCCGTCAGCCAGAAGCTGGGGCGTGTCGGCGCCGGCGGACCACCAGACAACGCTGTCCTTGATGGTGTCGAGCTTGGCAAGCGCCTGATCCTGACCTTCCGGCGTGGCGAGCACGTCGTAGATCTCGTCCTTGGCGACGCCATCGCAGAGAAGCGCCCATTCCATGTTGTTGATCGGACGGCGTTCCAGCGCGCGCTGGCCCGGATAGGTTTCCAGGTCAAACACGTCGCAGATTTCCGACGGCGCATCGACGCCTTCCGGCACCATGTCGGTGCGGTAGCCGAAGGTGGTCGAGTAAGCGATCTGCGGGATGAAGCAATCGCTGACGATCATGTCGCCAAAGTCATCCTCGGCCGAGGTGCCGTCAGGCGCCGGGGCAAGGATTTCGTCGTGGTCGACTTCCATCGCCAGACCTTCGTCGCACAGACGGATGGCGTCAGCCGCCACGACGTCGACGAGGTCCCAGGTGATGTTGCCCGCTTCGTCCATTGCGCGCAGCTGAGCCACGGCCTCGTTCGAGCTTTCATCCCAAACGATTTCGACTTCCGGGTTCGCTTCCATGTAGGGGTTGGCGTAGGCCTGAACTTGGCTGTTCTGGTAAGCACCGCCCCAGCTGACAAGCGTCATGCTGTCGGACATTTCCTGTGCAAACGCCATCGGCGCTGCCGCGACGGCGGCGCCGGTCATAAGCATCAGTGACTTGAGTTTCATACGAAATCTCTCCTGTTGTCGTTTTCCCGTATCTCCCTTTTCCATCCCCTTGGCCCCGGGCAGGCCGTGCATCGGGGGGAAACTCGATCAGGCGTCTAGCGCCCTGCAGTCCTGCGGACGCCACCCGATTTCCAGTATCTCGCCGGGCTTCAGCCGGCGCTGGTCGGGCGCGTTCCGGGTCTTGACGATGAAGTCGTCATTACCCGCAACCCGCAGTTTGGTGCGATAGATGTCGCCCATGTAGATGAATTCCAGCACCTCGGCCTTCAGCGTATGCGCATCGGCAGCAAGGCGGTCCTTGTTGAACTCGACACGTTCGGGGCGGATCGAAACCAGCGTCCGGTCGCCCACGGCGTTCACGTTTACCGGCACGGTGTCGATCATCTCGCCGTTGTCCAGTTCGACCACGGCCTTGTCGGCGGTGATGCTTTTGACGGTGCCGTGCAGCGTGTTGTTCTCGCCGATGAACTGCGCGACGAAGCTGTTCTGCGGTTCTTCGTACAGGACGTCCGGCGGATCCAACTGCTGGATGCGGCCGTCCTGAAACACCGCGACGCGGTCCGACATGGTCAGCGCCTCGGTCTGGTCGTGGGTCACGTAGACCACGGTGATCCCGAGGTTGTCGGCGATGTGCTTGATCTCGAACTGCATGTGTTCGCGCAGCTGCTTGTCGAGCGCGCCCAGCGGTTCGTCCATCAGCACAAGCTCGGCTTCGAACACCAGCGCGCGGGCCAGTGCGATCCGCTGCTGCTGACCACCCGAAAGCTGCGCCGGGCGGCGGCCGCCGAAGTCGCCCATCTGGACCATGTCCAGCGCGCGCTTGACCTTCTGCTCGCGCTCCGACTTGCCCATCTTGCGGACTTCCAGCGGGAAGGCGAGGTTCTCTGCCACCGTCATGTGCGGGAACAGGGCGTAGTTCTGGAACACCATGCCGATGCCGCGCTTGTGCGGCGGGATGTTGTTGATCTCTTGCCCGCCAAGGCGAATTTCGCCGTGGGTGGCGGTCTCGAACCCAGCCAGCATCATCAGGCAGGTGGTCTTACCGGACCCGGACGGTCCAAGCATCGTCAGAAATTCGCCCCTCCCGATCGAGAGGTTGAGATCCTTCACGACGAGCGTTTCGCCATCGTAGCTTTTCTGCACCCGGTCGAATTCGACAAAGGCGTCGTTGGCGGCGCTTCCGTCCAAGCCAGTTCTCCCTGTTGTTCCCGGTGCGTTGATCGCCCCGTTTTCGCTTTGCATCGTGGCGTTGATCGCCCTCGTTTCGCTCAGCATCCAAACAAATGTCTAAATGATGCGCAACCGGATCGCCGCATGACGTGCGACCTACCGTGGCGCATATCCGTCTTTTCGACGGGATTTGCGGCCTTTGGTGCATATAGCTGGCTCGCGGTGAGGAAAAATCCACCGCTCCGCGAACAAAAGTCGAGACATTCAAAGTTCTTGACCGGCAGGAATGTCCAGAATGGCGCGTTCGGCCAAGAAGGGATGAACCCGCAGCGCGTTGCGCACGGACAGCTGCGCCAGCGGCAGGCGACCCTGCTGGAAATAGATCATCCCCCGCCCCGCAAGGGCGCCAAAATGCCGCGGCTCGTGCTTCAGCACTTCCTCTACGTCGGCCAGCGCGCCTTCGTAGTCGCCAACAAGGAACCGGACGGTGGCCCGCTGGTTCCAGCCCTCGGCATAGTTGGGATAGGATTCCACCAGTATGTTCAGATGCTTAAGAGCCCCGGCATAGTCATAAGCCGACCGCCGAGACAGCGCCTCTTCCAGCACTTCCCGCGCGGCGTCGTCGGGGGCGGTCAGCCAGACATCCCAGATCCGCGGCACGATTGCTTGCGCTTCGGCGGGCGTGCCGGCGTTTGCCAGCGCGGCCAGAAGCGCCTCGTAACCCTCGTCCCCGCCTTGCTGCGCCGGGACAGCGACCGGGAATAGCGCCAGCATGGCGAGGACGGGGCCCAACAGGCGGATGCGGCACGTCATGGCTTATGGTCGGCCCTGAAACGCCGTTGCGTCAAGTGAAATGCTGTAACACCGCTGTCATCTGGCACTGGCCAAGGGTGCCGAAGGCGGCCAGTGTTAAGCAAACGGAGAACAACCCATGCATATCGCCCTGACCGGCGCGGCCTCGGGGATCGGGGCGGCCCTTGTGCGGCGCCTGAAAGCCGCCGGACACCGAATCACCGCTTTCGACATCGCAAAGCCCGAGGGCGTCGACCGCTGGCTTCCGGTGAACATGGCCGACACGGCCGCCGTGGCGCAGGCCGCCGATGCGGCAGAGGGTCCGTTCGACGCGCTGATCCTGAACGCTGGCCTGCCCCCGCGCGACGGAAACGCCGCGCAGTTGCTGGCGGTGAACGTGTTCGGCCTAATGGCCACCGCCACCGCGCTGGAACCGAAACTGGCACCCGGCGCGTCCATCGTCGCCACCGCGTCGCGGGCGGGCGAACACTGGCGCGAGAACCTGCCGCAGGTGAAGGCGCTGATGGGGCTGCCCGGCCCCGACAGCCTGCCGGACTTCGTCGCCGCGAACCACATTGACCCGCTGCGCGCCTATTGCCTGTCGAAAGAGGCGGTCATCGTCTGGACCATCCGCCAGACCGAGCGGCTGCTGGCGAAGGGCTTGCGCGCGAACTGCGTCTGCCCCTCGGCGGTGGACACGCCGATCCTGTCGGACTTCAAAGCCGCCCTTGGAGAACGCGCCGCAGGGTCGCTTGCCCGCGTGGGGCGCGCCGGCACGGCGGACGAGATCGCCGCCGTTATCGCCTTCCTTGCCGGGCCGGACAGCGGCTGGATGCGCGGACAGGCGATTCCCGTGGATGGCGGCATCTCTGCGATGGTGCTGGCGGACGAGACCGATCTCGTCTGATCTTCCCATCCCCCGCAGAACAGTATACGCCGGTATACATAGGGTGTGAGGGGCAGTGACGGCATGATCGACTTGTTCACGGGCGGACTGGATCCGCTGGTCGCGGCGCTTCTGCTGATTGTCAGCGCCTTCTCGTCCTTCATCACCGCGTCATTCGGCATCGGTGGCGGTGGAGTGATGCTGGCGGTGCTGGCGTCCCTTCTGCCCCCCGCGGCGATTATCCCGGTGCACGGCGTGGTGCAGCTGGGTTCGAATACAGGCCGCGCGGCCCTGTTCGTGCGCTACACCCAGTGGCAGGTCTTCTGGCCCTTCGTGATCGGGTCCATCATCGGCGTGCTGATCGGCGGCATGACCGTCGTGCAGCTGCATCCCGGTTGGCTTCAGATCGCGGTGGGGGTCTTCATCCTGTGGACGGTGGTCGGCAAACCGCCTGCCTTCCTGCGTAAATGGGGCGCGGTGTCGGGGGCGTTCTCTAGCTTTCTGTCGATGTTCATCGGCGGCACCGGCCCCTTCGTCGCCGCCTATGTCCGGGCGCAAGGCTATGACCGGCACGCCTATGTCGGAACCCACGCCACGCTGATGACCGTGCAGCACGGGCTGAAGGTACTGATGTTCGGCTTCCTTGGCTTCGCCTTTTCGGAATGGGCACTGTTCATTCTTGCGCTGGTGCTGGCGGGGTTCGTGGGGACGTGGATCGGCAAGCACATGCTGGCCCGCATCAACGAGGCGCTGTTCAAGAAGGTCCTGAACGCGATCCTTGTCCTGCTGTCGCTGCGTCTGGTCTGGGCCGGTGCGATGCGGCTGTGGGGCTAGGCCCGCCTAGCCTTCCAGCAGGGCGCGGGCCGCGCCACGCGCCTCTTCGGTGATCGTATCGCCGGCCAGCATCCGTGCGATCTCGTCCACGCGGCCAGTGCCTTCCAGCGGCGTGACCTGCGACAGGGTGGCGCCCTTCGACACACGCTTGGCCACCTGCCAGTGATGCGCCCCGCGCGCCGCGACTTGTGGCGAGTGGGTCACCACCAGCACCTGCCCCTTGTGCGCAAGGCTTTCCAGCCGCCGCCCGACGGCGTCCGCAGTCGCACCGCCGACGCCACGGTCGATCTCGTCGAAGATCAGCGTCATACCGCTGTCGGTGCCGGTCAGGCAGACCTTGAGCGCCAGCAGGAAGCGGCTGAGTTCGCCGCCCGAGGCGATCTTGTTCAGCGGTCCCGACGGCGCGCCCGGGTTGGTGGCCACGGTGAAGGCCACGGCGTCACGCCCTTCGGGGCCCGGATCGGCGTCGTCGATTTCGGTCGCGAAGACGGCGCGTTCCATCTTTAGCGGGGCCAGTTCCTTCGCCATCGCGCGGTCCAGTTTTCCCGCCGCCTTGCGGCGCAGGTCGGACAGCTTCGCGGCTTCGGTGTCATAGGCGGCTTCCGCCGTGGCAAGTGCGGCCTGCAACGACTTGAGATCCGCCGCACCGCTGTCCAGCGCCGCAAGCTGGGTCCGCAGCCGTTCCGCGAAGTCGCCAAGCTCGTCCGGCGCGACACCGTGCTTGCGGGCAAGCCCGCGGATCGCGAACAGGCGTTCTTCCACGCGTTCCAGCTCGCCCGGGTCGACCTCCATCGATTCCAGCGCGCCGGCCACGGCCTGTTCGGCCTCTCCGAGTTCGGTCAGCGCACGGGCAAGCGCGGTCAGCGGCGCGTCCAGCCGACCCTCGGCCTGATCGGCTGCGCCGTCCAGCCACCGGATCGCGTCCGAGATCATGCCCTCGGCGCCATCGTATCCAAGCGCGGCATGGGCGCGCGACACGTCCTCGCGGATGCGGCCCGCGGCCTGCATCAGGCGACGGCGGTCATCCAGCTGGGCCTCTTCCCCCGGCTGCGGATCAAGCGCGTCCAGTTCCGTGGTGGCATGGCGCAGGAAGTCCTCTTCCTCGCGGATCGCCGCCAGCCCCGCCTCGGCCTGCTCCAGCGCCTTGCGGGCCGCGCCCACGGCGCGCCACGCCGCGCGGGTTGACGACAGCAGGGCCCCTGCCCCGGCATAGTCGTCCAGCAACAGCCGATGGCCGCGCGTGTTCAGCAGCCCGCGATCGTCCTGTTGGCCGTGCAGTTCCACCAAGGTGTCCGACAGACGACGCAGGATGTCGCCCGACGTGCGGCGGTCGTTCACGAACGCGGTCTTGCGCCCGTCGGCGGTGTTGACCCGGCGCAGGATGAGTTCCTCGGTCTCGGGAAAGCCCGCCTCGGCCAGAACCGCATGGGCCGGGTGCCCTTCGCGCAGGTCGAAGACGGCGGTGACCTCGCCCTGCTCGGCGCCGGTGCGGACCAGTTCCGCCCTGCCCCGCCACCCCAGCACGAAGCCAAGGCTGTCCAGCAGGATCGACTTGCCCGCCCCGGTTTCACCGGTCAGCACGTTGAGGCCGGGCTGGAAGTCCAGTTCCAGCCGGTCGATGATCAGGATGTCCCGGATGTCGAGACTGCGCAGCATGGCGCTATCGAAGCCCCCCGCAGGAGGCCACGACGCGACAGGTCAGCCCGACGGCAACGCAGCGTGTCAGAGCCATTCGCCCCGCACCATCTGCCGATAGATCTGCGCCAGCCAGTTGTCGCCCGCCAGTTCAAGCCGCAGGCCCTTGCCGGTCAGCAGCGTGTAGGCGTCGTCGTACCATTCGGTCGACTGGTAGTTGTAGCCAAGGATCGCACCGGCCGTCTGCGCCTCGCTGTACAGGCCAAGCGCCACGTAAGCCTCGACAAGGCGATACAGCGCCTCGGGGGCGTGGGTCGTGGTCTGGAACTGCTCGACCACCGCGCGGAACCGGCTGATCGACGCGGTATAATGCTTGCGGCGGTGATAGTAGCGGCCGATCTCCATCTCTTTTGCGGCGAGATGGTTGAAGGCAAGGTCGAACTTCAGAATCGCAGAGTCCGCGTACTGGCTGTCGGGATACGTCTCGATCACCACGCGAAGCGCCTGCAACGCCTGGAACGTCAGACCTTGGTCGCGGCCGACCTCGTCGATCTGATCGTAATAGCTCAGCGCCAGCAGGTACTGGGCATAGGCCGCGTCCTCGTCCGCCGGGTAGAACTCAAGGTACCGCTGCGCGGCGGCGCGGGTTTCCTCGTATTTCTTGTCCTGATGCCAAGCGTAGGCCTGCATGATCAAGGCCCGCTTCGCGAGCGCGGAATACGGGTACAGGCGCTCGATCTCCGAGAACAGCTGCGCCGCGTCGTCGGCGCGATTCACTTCAAGCTGGTACTCGGCATTCTGATAGATCTGTTCGGCGCTTTGATCCTCGATCGGGGTACGATCACGACCACCCCCGCACGAAGCCACCAAGGCCAGTGCCAGGATCGAAACGATTGCACCCTTTCGCGTCGCCCGAGGCTTCATGGAGTTGCCTTACCCTATCCGCTCTTATTCGGCCCGCCGCGGCCGGACGGCCCTGTTGCGCGTTGGTCTAGCACAGAAATGCCGGGAGCCAACAGCCCTTTCGGCTGCGCGGGACAGACCCGGACGGGCGGCGATGAACCGCCCGTTTCCGACCGTGTCTCAGGCCGCGTGGGCCAGCGCGGCAAGATCGCCGCGCGTCACGCCCGCGCCGGGAAGGCGCGCGACCGTGTCGGCGTCGCACAGGACGACGCGATAGGCCATCGGGTCCGCGAACAGCGCCCGCAGCAGCTGGTTCGTCAGCGCATGGCCGGCCCGAATGCCGGTATAGCGGCCAAGGATCGGGCAGCTGGCCAGTGCAAGGTCGCCAAGGGCGTCCAGCATCTTGTGGCGGACCGGTTCGTCCGAATGCCGCAGACCGCCCGGCGACAGAACGTGGTCACCGTCGAAAACAACCGCGTTTTCACCCGGCACGCCGCCAAGGGCCAGACCGTTGGCTTGCATAGTTTCAACATCTGCACGGCGGCAGAAGGTGCGGCTGTCGCAAAGTTCATGCAGAAATGCGCCATTCGCCATGTGCAGGCGCTTTTCCTGATGACCGATGGCGGCATCCACGAAATCAATGCTGAATTCGATCTCCAGCGAATCCGCGGGTTCAAGGCGCGCGGTGGCTTCGCCGTTGCGAACCTCGACCGGCTTCAGCACCCGGATCGCACGCAGCGGCGCGCGCAGGCGGCGGATGCCCTTGGACAGGATGCCCTGCACAAACGGGGCAGAGCTGCCGTCGAGGATCGGAACCTCGGGGCCGTCGATTTCGATCATGGCGTTGTGCACGCCACAACCGGCCAAGGCGGCCATCAGGTGCTCTACCGTCGAGACAGAGACGCCTTCATGATTGAACAAACGGGTGCACAGCGGCACGGCCTCGACCGCATCCCAGCGGGCGGGGACCAGCGCGTCCTTGTCGGTCACGTCCACCCGGCGGAACCAGATCCCCGTCTCGGCAGAGGCCGGCAGGATCGTCACGCGGGCGGGAGCGCCGCCATGAAGACCGACGCCTGTGAAGGTCACGGCGTTCTTGATTGTCGTTTGCACTGTATGCCTCACACCAATCCGAGAAGAAGGTTCCCGGCAAGCATCAGTTAAGGAACGTAAAACTTCACTACAATTCACTCTTTGCAACGCTCTGAAACATGCGATTCGCACGTAAGCGAAAATATGCGCAATGTGCAAATTCAAGCCGTCAAATTATTGATTTAAAATAAGAAAAGACCGGGCGATGCCGGTCTTTTCGGGGTCGTTTATGTGACCGCTATCAGTTGGCTTGGCGCCGCAGGAAGGCCGGAATCTCGATCCGTTCCTGTTCCGGATCAAGCTCCATCTCTTCTTCCGGGGCTGTCACCGGCGGCTGCCGGCGCACCGACGGCTGCGGTTTCGCGGCCGTTGCGGCCTCGCCCGAATGGCCGGTCATGCGACCGATCAGCGAGTTGATGCCAAAGCGCGGCTTCTCCGTCGGCTGCTCTGCAGCGGCCGGTTGCTGCGCGACGACTGCTTGCGGGCGCGCCCGCGGGCTGTTCTTCACAGCGTTCTGCAGACGGGTCAGCATCTCGGGTGACGGCGCACTGGATTTGGGTGCGACGAAGGTCTCGGGCTGCGGATCGTCGAAGTACTGTTCGTCCTCGACAGCGGCCGGAGCGGCAGCGACGGGTTCCGGCTGATACGCCGGCGGCGGAAGATCGTCACCGTCGTCGAACAGGCTCGCGGTGTCGTTCTTGACGGCCTTCGTCTCCATCCCCTTGAAGGACGGCTGCTCGGGCTCGAACGATGCGACCTTCGGCTCGGACGCGGCGGCCGGGACGTGCTGGTCCGCAGCCGCTATCTTCTGGGCCTGAGGAAACCCGGCCTCGAACTTTTCGTCGACCTCCTCTGGCGTAGCGAGCGGCTCGGACAGGCGGCGGCGCGGAACCGGGATGTCGGCGACATTTTCGGACGCATCGATACCGGTGGCCACGACGGACACGCGCATACGGCCTTCCATCTGGTCTTCCAGCGTCGAGCCGACGATGATGTTGGCCTCGGCGTCCACTTCCTCGCGGATGCGGTTCGCGGCCTCGTCGAGTTCGAACAGGGTCAGGTCGTGACCGCCGGTGATGTTGATCAGCACACCACGCGCACCGCGCAGCGAGATCTCGTCCAGCAGCGGGTTCGCGATGGCCTTCTCGGCGGCTTGGATCGCACGATCCTCGCCTTCCGCTTCGCCGGTGCCCATCATCGCCTTGCCCATTTCGTCCATCACGGCACGAACGTCGGCAAAGTCGAGGTTGATGAGGCCCGGACGGACCATCAGGTCGGTGACGCCTTTGACGCCTTGGTACAGGACGTCGTCCGCCATCGAGAACGCTTCGGTGAAGGTCGTCTTCTCGTTGGCAAGGCGGAACAGGTTCTGGTTCGGGATGATGATCAGCGTGTCGACCATCTTCTGCAGATTTTCCACGCCGTCCTCGGCCTGGCGCATCCGCTTCGCACCTTCGAACTGGAAGGGCTTGGTCACGACGCCGACGGTCAGAACGCCAAGCTCGCGTGCCGCCTGTGCGATGATCGGCGCAGCACCCGTCCCGGTGCCGCCGCCCATGCCGGCGGTGATGAAGCACATGTGCGCCCCGGCGAGGTGATCGACGATCTCCTCGATGGTCTCTTCCGCGGCGGCGGCGCCAACGGACGGACGCGCACCGGCGCCCAGACCCTCGGTCACTTTCACGCCGATCTGGACCCGCGAGGCAGCGCGGCTTTGGGAAAGCGCTTGAGCGTCGGTATTCGCAACAACGAATTCGACGCCCTCAAGCTCTTTCTCGATCATGTTGTTGACGGCGTTCCCACCGGCGCCGCCGACACCGAAGACCGTAATGCGCGGCTTCAGGTCTTCACGTTCGGGCATCTGCAAATTCAAAGTCATCCTCTTTCCGCCTGCTCTATGTCCGCCCGGGTATGGCCCAGGTCCGCCTCGGTTGACATTGACCATACCGACTCAGCGAAGGAAGGTCACGAGAAAAACAAAATTCGCCACAAAATATCGAAGTCATTTCATGGCCAGCGGCGGGATATGGTCAGCGCAACGACATCTTGTGTTTACCAATTGTCCTTGAACCATTTCACCGCACGCCGCAGCGATCTGGCGGGGTACCGTTCAGCCGGCATTTCGAAGTCCCACCATTCGTCCTGCGGGTGCGCGGCGAAAAGCGCCAGCCCCACACACGACGCGAAAGCTGCACCGGTTGCGGCCTGAGGTAAACCCTGAACTCGCAGCGGCTGTCCGATGCGCACTTGATTGCCGAGGATCTTGGGCGCAAGGCCGTCAAGGCCGGGAATCTGCGAGGCTCCGCCAGTCAACACGATCTGTTGACTGGGTAGATGTTCGAATCCTGCTGCATCCAGCCGTTCGCGGACTTCTTCCAGAATCTCCTCGACGCGGGGGCGCATGATGCCGATCAGCTCGGCACGGCTGACCGTGCGGCGGTCGTGTTCCCAGTCGCCGGTGTCGCCGCCGATCTCGATCCGCTCGCGGTCGTCCATGCCGGTGGCCACCACCCCGCCGAACACGGTTTTGATCCGCTCGGCCGTGGCCAGCGAGACTTGCAGTCCCTTCGAGATGTCCGAAGTCACATGCTCGCCGCCCAGACGGACGCTGTCGGCATAGATCATGTGCTTCTTCATGAAGATCGAGATGCCGGTTGATCCGCCGCCCATATCGACACAGGCGGCGCCCAGCTCCTGTTCGTCCTCGACCAGCGACGAGATACCCGAGGTGTAGGCCGAGTTGGCGATCCCGGCGAGTTCCATGTCGCACCGCTTGATGCAGTACAGCAGGTTCTGCACCGCGTCGCCGTCGATGGTCATCATGTGCATGTCGCAGGCCAGACGGTTGCCGATCTGGCCGCGCGGATCGCCAAGACCGGACCGATGGTCCAGCGCGAAGTTCACCGGCTGGGCGTGCAGGACGTGCCGCCCCTCGCCGTAGTCGGGCACGTCGCAGGACGCGAGGACGCGGGCGACGTCTTGTTCCGTCACGCTGCTTTCGTGCAGTTCGATGAACCCGGCAAGGCCATAGCTGCGCGGGTTGGCGCCGGACAAACAGGCGATGACATGGTCGACGCGGACGCCGGCCATCTTCTGCGCCGCCTGTACGGCGGTGCGGATCGCACGCTCGGTCTCGTTCATCGCCGAGACCTCGCCGAAGCGAACGCCGCGCGACCGGGTCGTTGCCGCGCCGATCACGCGGAAGGCGCTTTGCCCCGCCAGCGAGCCGACGCCATCGCTTTCGCGGTACTGCTCGGGTCCGTCGAACCGCAGCACGAGGCAGGCGATCTTGGACGTCCCGATGTCCAGGATCGCGATCACCCCCCGTTGCAACGCGGCCTTGCGCATGGCCCGCATCGCGCGCTGGGATTCGTAGAAGTCCGTCATTGCAGTATGTCTCCCAGTTCGATGCCCTTGATCATATGAAGGTTCGCCACCGCGTCGGGCCGCATCCGCAGCGTCGCCCGGTTCGGGTTGCGCATGTCCACGACCGACAGGTCGCGTTCCAGCAGGTCCTGCGCCTCGTGCAGCGCCATGACGCGTTCCAGCGCGATGACGGGCTCATCCTCGGGCAGCATGATCTTCTGCCCACGGTCCAGAACGAGGTCCCACCGGCGCTCGCCGACACGGACGATGCCGCGCAGGCGGTCTGCGATCGGCGCGGCGGCCGCGTGCAGTTTCAGAGCCTCGGGAACCTCGGTATCCGCGCCGATCCCGGCGATCAGCGGCAGGTCGCTGCGGCGTCCACGCTCTTCAAGCGCGGCCACGCGGCGCCCCTGCCCGTCCAGAAGCTCCAGCAGTCCCGGCGCGCGCCAGACGACAGAGGGAAGGCGTTCGGTGACAGCGAGTTCCAGCACACCGCCGGGCTTCACCCGAAGGTTGGCGTGCGCGACGGCATCCAGCTGTTCGACGACCTTCTGCATCGCGACAAGGTCGATGTCGAAAGAGCTGATCGGGAAATCCATCGGCAGGATTTCCTTGATGTCGGCGGTCAGTTCCTCGGACGCGTTTTCGATGGTCATCTCGGTGACCATGAACTCGGGACGCTCGGCCACGGTGCGACGGATCTCGGCGATCATGTCGGTCAGGGCGGTGCGGTTTTCCGGCTGCATGAACACGTACAGCAGCGCCAGCGCGGACACCGCCAGCGGCAGCCCCACGCGCAGCAGGCGCGGGACATAGGGCGTCAGCCACAGCCGGTGCATCCGATAGGCCCAGCGGGACGGCGCCGGGTCCCGGCGGGGGGTGCGATGATCTACCTGTTGCATGAGGCGTCCTCGACGATCCAGCGGCAGAACGGGCCGAACGGCATCCCGCAGACGGCGGCCTGCTCGGGTGCCAGCGACGTCGGCGTCATGCCGGGCTGCGTGTTGGTTTCCAGCAGGACCAGCCCGTCGAGCCCCCTGCTGTCGTCCCAGCGGAAATCGGTGCGGCTGATGCCACGACATCCAAGAATGCGGTGCGCGGTCAGCGCGTGGGCCATGCAGGCGTCGAACACGTCCTGCGGGATGTTGGCGGGCACCTCGTGGCGCGAACCGCCGTCCTTGTACTTGGCGTCGTAGTCGTACCAGCCGTCGGTCAGGATGTCGGTGACCGTTATGGCGCGGTCGCCCATCACCATCGTCGTCAGTTCGCGTCCGGGCACGTAGGTCTCGACCATCACCGTGTCCGGCATGGCGTCGTCCAGCTGCGGTGGGCCGTTCGACCCCTCGTTCACAAGATAGACGCCGACGCTGGACCCCTCGTTATAGGGCTTCACCACATAGGGCGGCTCCATCACGTGACGGGCGCGGACCTCGTCCCGCGTGGCCAGCACGCTGTCGACGACAGGCAGACCGGCGGCGCGATAGGCAGCCTTGGTCCTGTCCTTGTCCATCGCAAGCGCCGACGCCAGAACGCCGGAATGAGTGTAGGGAATTTGCAGCCACTCAAGGATGCCCTGAACGCAGCCATCTTCACCGTACCGGCCATGCAGCGCGTTGAAGGCGACGTCGGGCTTCACTTCGGCAAGGCGCACGGCAAGGTCCGGCCCGGCGTCGATCTCGACAACCTCGAACCCTTCCCCCCTAAGCGCTGCGGCGCATTCACGCCCGGATGACAATGACACCTCGCGCTCGGCCGAGAGTCCGCCCATCAATACCGCAACCTTGGGGGATGCCCTGCCCGACATACCCAACGCCTCTGCCTCTGTGTTTCGTGCCGGGCCTTATTATTGGTGACCCGTGCAACCGCTCATTATCTGGGAACGGGTTCTCCGACCCGTATGACTTCCCATACTAACGAAATCCCGCGCGTTTGGAATACCTTTTCTCGAACCATTTCACCGAGTTCTTCCAGCTCGGCCGCCGTCGCACCGTCAGCGTTGGTCAGGAAATTCGGATGCTTCTCGGACATCTGCGCACCACCGTGGCGGAAGCCCCGAAAACCGGCGTCTTCGATGATTTTCCACGACTTCAACTCGTGCGTGTCATCGGCCCGCCCGGTCGAGCTGAACCCCGCCGGGTTGCGGAACGTCGACCCCGCCGTGCGGTCCTTCGACGGCTGGCTTGCGTCGCGGCGCGCCAGCTGTTCCGCCATCGTCGCCTCAAGCTCTGCCGGATCGCCCTTCGGCGCTCGGAAGGTGGCGGATGTCACGACCATCCCGTCCGGCAGATCCGTTTGGCGATAGGCAAAGTTCAGGTCCGCCGCCGTCAGCGTGACCGCCTCCCCTGCCCGCGTGACGGCCGTGGCGTGTTCGAACACGTCCGCCGTGTAGGCGCCATAGCAGCCGGCGTTCATCCGCACCGCGCCGCCGACCGATCCGGGAATGGTGCGCAAGAAGGTCAGGTCCAGCCCCGCCGCCGCCGCCTTTCGTGCCACATGCGCATCCAACGCCGCAGCACCGGCCGTGACCCGGTCGCCGTCGATCTCTATCCCGTTGAAGCCCCGCCCAAGCCGTACCACCACGGCCCGGATGCCGCCGTCGCGCACGATCAGGTTGGACCCGACGCCCATCGGAAACACCGGGATCGAAGGATCCAGCGCCTTGAGGAACGACTGCAGGTCTTCCGTATCCGCCGGCTGGAACAGCCAGTCTGCCGGACCGCCGACGCGCAGCCACGTCAGGGAAGACAGGTCACGATCGGGGGTCAGGGTCCCCCGCACTTCGGGCAGTTCGGTCATGTCAGTCAGATTGTCCGCCAATTCGTTTCAGCCACCGGACAAGATACAGCACCGGCCAGCGCAGCATCGACACTCCGGCTGCAAGGAAGATCAACGCGAACCACGGCCCGTTCGCGAAATACAGCCAGATCAGGATCGGAATGCCCGACGCGAGCAGCACGAAAGCCGCGGGCCAATGGCTGCGGCGCGACGGGACCATGGCCGCGAAATTCGCCGCGATGCACCACAGGCAGGCCAGCACGAAGGGGATCGTCATGACGCGCCCCCCAGCTTGCGGGCCAGATGGATCAGCGGGCGGCGGAACAGCGACAGGACGGCGAAGACGCCGAACAGGGTCGGCAGCAACCCGTGGGTGATGCCGATCCAGTACAGCAGCGGCGGCGCCGACAGCAGCAGCGCCAGCCCCGGCGCCATTTGCAGCCGCATCGGCAGAAGCGCGGTAAGAGAGGCCGCCACGACCCAAAGACACGCTAGAAGCAGTGGCAGACTCATCGCACGCCCCTTCAGCCCGCCAGCCGGGCCGGAAGCCCGTTGGCCCATGCGCTGATGGTGCCGGCGCCAAGGCAGACGACGATGTCGCCCGGCCCGGCATTGGCGCGGACCAGCGCCTCTAGGTCGTCCTCGGTCGAGATGGCATTCGCATTGCGGTGCCCTGCCCGCACAAGACCTGCGACAAGATCCTCGCGGCTGGCGCCGGGAATGGGATCTTCGCCAGCGGCATAGACCTCGGCGATGCCGACGACGTCCGCATCATTGAAGCAGGCGCAGAATTCCTTGAACAGGCTCGACAGGCGCGTGTAGCGGTGCGGCTGGTGCACCGCGATCACCTTACCCGACGACGCCTGCCGCGCGGCCTTCAGCACGGCGGCAATCTCGGTCGGGTGGTGGCCATAGTCGTCGATGATCGTCACGCCGCCAACTTCGCCAACCTTGGTGAACCGGCGGTTGACGCCCTTGAACCCGGCCAGCGCCTCGCGGATTTTCTCACGCGGGATGCCAAGATGGCGGGACACTGCAACAGCGGCCAGCGCGTTGGAAACGTTGTGGTTTCCAGGCATCGGCAGGGTACAGCCCTCGATCGTCTTGTCCTCGGCGGCCAGCCGGATGTCGAAATGCGCCACCCCGCCCTCGTACCGAAGATTGTCGGCGCGCACGTCGGCCTGCGCGTTGAACCCGAAGGTCACGACGCGGCGGTCGGTCACCTTGCTGACCAGCGTCTGCACGTCCGCATCGTCGGTGCAGCAGACGGCCAGCCCGTAGAACGGAATATTCTCGACGAAGTCGAGGAAGCCTTGGTGCAGCGCCTCTTCGGTGCCCCAGTGCTCCATATGCTCGGGGTCGATGTTCGTCACGATGGCGATCGTCGCAGGCAGACGGTTGAAGGTGCCGTCACTTTCGTCGGCCTCGACCACCATCCAGTCGCCGGTGCCGACACGGGCGTTCGATCCATAAGCGTGGATGATGCCGCCGTTGATCACGGTGGGGTCGATGCCGCCCTGATCCAGCAGCGTCGCGACCAGCGTGGTGGTCGTGGTTTTGCCGTGCGTTCCGGCGACCGCGACGTTGGACTTCAGGCGCATCAGCTCGGCCAGCATCTCGGCGCGGCGCACCACCGGCATCCCGCGCGCACGGGCGGCGTCAAGTTCGGGGTTGCCCGGCTTGATCGCGGACGAGATCACGACGACCTCGGCCTCTTCAAGGTTCTCGGCAGTCTGGCCCACGAAGATCTTCGCGCCCATCCCGGCAAGACGGTCGGTGATCTTCGACGCCTTCAGGTCGGACCCCTGCACCAGATAACCGTGGTTCAGCAGAACCTCGGCAATCCCGGACATGCCGATGCCGCCGATCCCCACGAAGTGGATTGGACCCATCTCTGTCGGCAGCTTGGTCGCCGCGTTCGTGCCAGCCATGCGAAATCTTTCCCAGCGCTCGAAAGTCATGCCCGTCTATCGCCTCTCTGCCAAGTGTTCCACCAGAGCCGCCAGACTGTCTGTCGCGTCCGGTCGGCCGACGGTCAGTGCCGCGTTCGCCATCTCGGACGCGGCGCGGGGGTTCGTCAGGACTGCGGCCATATGCTCTGAAAGCGTATCGGCGTCCAGCTTCGATTCGGGGATCATCACCGCAGCGTCGGCGGAAACGAGCCCGCGCGCATTGGCGGTCTGCTCGTCCCGGATCGCCGCCGCCAGCGGCACAAGGATCGAGGGACGGCCGATGATCGACAGGTCCGCCACGGTCGATGCGCCGGAGCGGGCGACGACAAGCTGCGCCTCGGACATGCGGTTCGGGACGTCGGTGAAAAAGGTTTGCACGTCCGCCTTGATGCCGTGTTCGGCGTAGAAGGCGTTCACGCGATCTTCATCCTCGGCGCGGGCCTGATGCGACACGCGAACGTATCGGCGGATCTCGTCGGGCAGCTTCGCGACGGCCTCTGGCACCACGTCCGACAGGATGCGCGCGCCTTGGCTGCCGCCCAGCACCAGAACCTGCATCGGATAATCGCCCGGGGCGATGTACGGCGCCGCGTGCCGCTCTGCGATCGCGCCGCGCACCGGGTTGCCGGTGTGATAGCCTTCGATCCCTTCAGGCAGCTGCGTCGGCCACGTTCCGCACGCAACGGCATCGACGCGCTTTGCGAACAGCTGGTTCACGCGGCCAAGCACGCCGTTCTGTTCGTGAATCATGCGGGGCAGCTTCAGCAGCGTCGCCGCCGCCAGCGCCGGGATCGACGGATAGCCGCCAAAACCGACCACCACGGCGGGCTTCAGTCGACGGAAGTCCATGACCGCCTTCATCACGCCGCCCGCTATGCGAAATGGCACGACCAGCTTCGCGGCGGCACCGCCGCGGGCGAAGGTAGCAGAGGCGACCTGTTCGATCACGACCTCTGACGGGAAACCGCCGGTGTACCGCGCGCCGCGCGCGTCGGTCGACAGCATCACGCGCCAGCCGCGCGCCAGCATGTGTTCCGCCAGCGCCTGCGCCGGGAACATGTGACCGCCGGTGCCTCCGGCAGCAATGACAAGAAGCGGCGCAGTCATGCCGCCGCTTCCACGTTTTCAGTATTGTGCTTATTCACGGTACTTTTTGCGCTGATTGGCGCCTGATCTTTTACTTTTGCAACAACCATCACCGCCGACTTCTCAGCAGGATATCCCCGATCTCGCCCTGCGGACGGGTCCGGGTCAGCGCCAGCAGCATCCCGACAAGGATGCCCCCGGCGATCAGCGACGAGCCGCCGTAGCTGACGAAGGGTAGCGTCATGCCCTTCGCCGGCAAGAGCCGCACCGCGACGCCCATGTTGATGATGGCCTGCACCCCGAAGGTACACGCGAGACCCGTTCCCGCCAGTCGGATGAACGGATCCCGCTCCCGTATCAGTCGCATCAGCGACCGGACAGTAATCGTCATGTACAGAAGGATGATGAACAGCACGAGGATCAGACCGTACTCCTCGGCGGCGACGGCGATGATGAAATCGGTGTGCGCATCGGGCAGCGACCATTTCACCTGCCCCTCGCCCACGCCGACACCGAAGAACCCGCCCTCGCGGATCGCGCCGGTGGCATAGCCAAGCTGCGTGCGCGGGTCGATGTCCGGCGACAGAAAGCCGTCGATCCGGCGGGCGAAGTGCTGCGAGGAATTGTAAGCCACGGTCCCCGCCGCGACCACAAGGCCGGCCATCCCGGTCAGAAGGGTGAAGGGCGCACCGGCGACGAAATACATCACGCCCCAGCCGAACAGCACAAGGCATGCCTGCCCGAAATCGGGTTGCAGCGCCAGCAGGCCTACCACCGCAAGAACCAGACCGAAAGACAGGCTTTTGCCCGGCGGTCCGTGGATCTCTTGGCTGGCCGCCATAAGCCACGCCGAGATGACGATCAGACCGGGTTTCAGAAATTCCGAAGGCTGGACGGATGCGAACCCAAGCGAGAACCAGCGCACCGCGCCTTTGCCGAAATCGGTTCCGAAGAACGGCAGCAGCATCAGCGATGCCAGCGCAAGAACGGCGCCGATCACGCCGATCCGGCGGATCACCAGCGGCGACATCATCGACACAAGGAACATCACCGTCAGCGCAAGGCAGCCGAACAGCGCCTGCCGCTGGACGTAGTGGAAAGGATCCAGACCGTTGCGCGACGCCAGCGGAGGCGACGCCGCAAGACCCAGCAGCATCCCCACGCCGAACAGCAGAAGAACGCACGCCATCGACCACTTGTCGATGGTCCGCCACCACCTGGGAAGAATCGGCTCGCCTTCCCGGACCGGGACCGCACCGAACACCATTTCCGTCATGGAGTACCGCCTGCCAAAGATGTGCTGCTCGCCCGGTTATCCGGGTCTAGCTGGTACAATAACGAGATTCAGCCTTATGCGCTAGGGCAAATGCGGCGGCTTAATATCACGAACCCAACCTTGCCTGGACCTCTGCGGTGAAATGCTCGCCGCGTTTCTCGAAGTCCGGGTACTGGTCGAAACTGGCCGCTGCCGGGGCCAGCAACACGGTGTCGCCCGGCTCTGCCTCGGCCATCGCATCGGCGACCGCCTGTTCCATCGTCTCGCTGATCTGGTGCGGCGTGTCGCCCAGCTGCAGCGCGAACTCGCGGGCGGAATGGCCGATAAGATAGGCCTTGGTCACGTTCCCCAGCGCATCGGCAAGACTGGCGATGCCACCGTCCTTGCCCAGCCCGCCCGCGATCCAGCGAATGCGGCCGAACGCCCGCAGGGCCTGCGCGGCGCTGTCGGCGTTGGTCGCCTTCGAGTCATTGACATAGGCGACGCCGTTCGCCTCGGCGATCAGCTGGCTACGGTGCGGAAGACCGGCGAAGTCATGGAACGCGGCCTCGATGGTTTTCGGAGACAGGCCCAGCGCGCGGGTCGCGGCATAGGCCGCGCAAGCGTTCTGGTGATTGTGCGCGCCGGGAAGCCCGCGGATGTCGCGCAGGTCGATCGACGCCATCTGGCGGGCCTTGCGGTATTCCGACAGGAAGCCCTTCCGCGCGAAGACCGACCAGCCCGGCCCGCCCAGCTTTTGCCCTGACGAGATGCGGATCACCCGGTCGTCCCCCGGCCCCTGCGACATCTGGTTGGCAAGGAACCGTCCCTCGGCCTCGTCCACACCGATCACGGCGCGGTCGGGCGCGCCCTCGGCGAACAGGCGGCGCTTGGCCGCGAAATAGCCCCCCAGCCCGCCATGACGGTCAAGGTGGTCGGGCGTCAGGTTGGTAAAGACCGAAATGTCCGGCGTCAGCGCCCGCGCAAGGTCGGTCTGGTAGCTGGACAGCTCCAGCACGATGACCTCGCCGTTTTCCGGCGGGTCGATGTCCAGAACCCCGCGCCCGATATTGCCGGCCAGCTGCGCCGGGCGGCCAGCGTGGCGCAGAATATGATGGATCAGCGCCGAGGTCGTCGACTTGCCGTTCGATCCGGTCACGGCGATCACCCGCGGCGGCTGGTCGAAGCTCATCCAGTCAGAGGTGCCAAGGCTGGCGAAGAACAGGCCGATGTCGTTGTCGACGGGAATGCCCGCGTCCCACGCCGCGGCGATGGCGCGGTTGGGCTGCGGGTACAGGTGCGGAATACCGGGTGACACGATCAGGGCGGCCACGCCTTCGTAAGCGCCGGGGCGGGTCAGGTCGACCAGTTCAAAACCTTCCGCCTCGGCCCGGGCGCGGCCCTCTGCCCCGTCGTCCCAGCAGATCGGCGTCGCACCCCCGACCAGCAACGCACGGGCGGCGGCAAGGCCCGAACGGCCAAGACCGAGGATGGCGACCTTGTGGCCGGCGTAGCCGCGGACGGGGATCATCTGATGGCTCCTGAATCTGTTCCGCAAGGGTTAGCGCGGTTTGCGGTCCGGGGCCAGTGCGCGGCCAAAGAACGCCCCCGCGCACGGTCCGCATCGCAGACGGCGTTTGAACGGGTACGACAATCGCCGCTGGTCAGGACGCCGAACAAGCCGCGTTTCCAGCAGAAATCCGACAATCGCCGCTTAACGCAGCTTCAGCGTCGCAAGTCCGATCAGGGCTAGGATCACCGCGATGATCCAGAAACGGATGACGATCTGCGGTTCCGCCCAGCCACGCTTTTCGAAGTGGTGGTGGATCGGCGCCATCAGGAACACGCGCTTGCCCGTGCGCTTGAAGTACAGGACCTGAATGATCACCGACAAGGCTTCGACCACGAACAGGCCGCCGACGATGGCCAGCACGATCTCGTGCTTGATTGCCACCGCGATGGCGCCAAGCGCGCCGCCCAGCGCCAGCGAGCCGGTGTCGCCCATGAACACCGCCGCAGGGGGCGCGTTGTACCAAAGGAACCCCAGCCCGCCCCCGATCAGCGCCGCGACGAAGACAAGGATCTCGCCGGTGCCGGGCACGTAGTGAACATCGAGGTATTCGGTGAAGTCGACCCGCCCGACCGCGTAGGCGATCACGCCCAGCGTTCCGGCGGCGATCATCACCGGCATGATGGCCAAGCCGTCCAGCCCGTCGGTCAGGTTCACCGCGTTTGCGGCGCCGACGATCACGATCATCGCGAACGGCACGAAGAACCACCACAGGTTCAGCAGCACGTCCTTGAACACCGGAAATGCCAGCCGAAAGCTCAGCTCTTCCGGGTGGAACCAAGACGCCCAGACGGCGGCAAGCCCGGCGATCGTGAAGCCGATCAACAGCCGGATGCGGCCCGAGACGCCCTTGGTGTTGGACTTGGAGACCTTCGCATAGTCGTCCGCGAAGCCGACAGCGCCGAAGCCCACGGTGACGAACAGCACCATCCAGACATAGGGGTTGTCCAACCGGGCCCAAAGCAGGCTGGAGACGACCAGCGCCCCAAGGATCAGCACGCCGCCCATCGTCGGCGTTCCCTGCTTGGTCAGCAGGTGGCTTTCCGGACCGTCGTCGCGGATCGGCTGCCCCCGGCCCTGCCGCTTGCGCAGCTGATCGATCAGGGGACGACCGAAGATGAAACCGAAGATCAGCGCGGTGAAGAAGGCCGCGCCGGCCCGGAAGGTGATGTAGCGAAACAGGTTGAAGAAATCGCCGCCGTCGGAAAATTGGGTGAGCCAGTACAGCATCAGGCGATCTCCTCGGAATCCGCCAGCAGCGGATGGCCCAATTTCCGCACGGCGTCAACGACGAGACTGACCTTGATCCCCTTCGATCCCTTCACCAGCAGTACGTCGCCGGCGTCGACCAGCCCGTGCGCGGCGCTTGCCACCTTCTTGGCGCTTGGCGCCCACTGGCCTTGCTTTTCGGGTGGCAGCGCGTCGTAAAGGTTGCGCATCAGCGGGCCGACGCAATGGACCACGTCGACCTCGGACAGGCTTGGATCCCGCGCGATGGCCGCGTGAAGCTCGGCGGCCTCGGGGCCCAGTTCCAGCATGTCGCCCAGCACCGCGATGCGGCGCCCCGAGGCGATGCGGCCCAGCCCGTCGCGCGGATGGGTGGCGGCGAGGATCTCAAGCGACGCGGTCATCGAAACCGGGTTCGCGTTGAACGCGTCGTCGATCAGGTCGAAGCTTTGTTTCTGTTCAAGCGGGTCGAGATACAGCCGCTCGATGTTGCCCCGCCCTTCCGGCGGCTGCCACTTGGCCAGCGCGGCGATGGCAAGCGCGACGTCGCCCTTCACCGCCTTGACCGCCGCGAAGGCGGCCATCGCGTTGATCGCGAAGTGACGGCCGGGGGACTGCACCTTGTAGATAACCGACTGCCGCCACAGGCGCCCCTGCGCCACGGTGGTCTCGCGGCTAAGCCGCACGTCGGTCACCCGGTGGAAGTTCCGCGCCGCCTCGCCGAAGGTGCGCAGCGTGGCGCCCTTCTCGCGCGCGGCGGCTTCAAGGATCGGGGCGGTCGGGATGTCGCCGTTGGTGATCGCCGTGCCGCCGGGTTCCAACCCCTCGAAGATCGACGCCTTTTCTCGCGCGATGGCTTCGATGCTGTCGAAGGCTTCAAGGTGGGCCGGGGCGACCGTCGTGATCACCGCCACATGCGGGCGCGCCATGCGGGTCAGCGGCGCGATCTCGCCGGGGTGGTTCATACCGATCTCGATCACGGCATAGTCGACGTCAGCCGGCATCCGGGCCAGCGTCAGCGGCACGCCCCATTGGTTGTTGAAGCTCTTTTCCGCCGCATGAACAGTACCTTGCGCCGAAAGAACGGCACGCAACATGTCCTTGGTCGAGGTCTTGCCGACCGACCCGGTCACCGCCACGACCTGCGCGCGGCAGCGGCCCCGTGCGGCGACGCCAAGACGTTCCAGCGCCGGCAGGACCTCATCTACGATCAGCAGCGGCGCGCCCTCGGGCACCCCGTCCGGCACGCGGGACACAAGTGCGGCGGCTGCGCCCTTCTCAAGCGCCTGCGCCACGAAGTCGTGGCCATCGCGCACATCCGTCAGGGCGACGAACAGCTCGCCGGGCGTGATGGAACGGGTGTCGATGGACACGCCCGAGGCGGACCAGTCGGTCGTCGCGCGGCCGCCGGTGGCCGCCGCGGCCGCGGCCGCGGTCCACAGGGTCATACCAGCCGCCCGTCCAGCGCGGCGACCGCCACGCTGGCCTGTTCCGCGTCGTCGAAGGGATAGACGTCGTCGCCGATCACCTGCCCCGTCTCGTGCCCCTTGCCCGCAATCAGCAGCGCGTCGCCGGGTTGCAGGGCATCGACGCCGCGCAGGATGGCTTCGGCCCGGTCGCCGACCTCGGTCGCGTCGGGCGCGCCCGCCATGATCATCGCGCGGATCGCCGCCGGATCCTCGGACCGCGGGTTGTCGTCAGTGACGAAGGCCACGTCGGCATTCTCGGCGGCGGCCTGCCCCATCAGCGGGCGCTTGGTGGTGTCGCGGTCGCCACCAGCGCCGAACACCACGATCAGACGGCCCAGCACATGCGGGCGTAGGGCCTTCAGCGCCGTTTTCAGGGCGTCGGGCGTGTGGGCGTAGTCGACGAAAACCGTCGCGCCATTCTCGCGCGCGGCGACAAGCTGCATCCGGCCGCGTACCCCACCAAGGTGCGGAAGCATGTCGAAGGTGCGGGTCGGGTCACAGCCCGTGGCGATGACAAGCCCCGCCGCCAGCAGCACATTTTCGGCCTGAAATCCGCCGATCAGGTCAAGCCGGGTCTGGCGCGGGCGACCGTTCCAATCGAACCGCAGGTCCTGCCCGGTTGCGTCGTACCGCTGACCACGGATGCGCAGGTTCGCGTCGGCGGACCGGCCCACGGTCAGGATGTCCTGCCCGCGCTCCATCGCCATCTCAGCCAGTTGCGCGCCGCGCGGATCGTCAATGTTGATGACTGCCGAGCCGTCGTCCGGCAGGACGCGGGTGAACAGCCCCGCCTTCGCCTCGAAATACTCTTCGAAACTGGCGTGGTAATCCAGATGGTCCTGCGTGAAGTTCGTGAACGCCGCCGCCGACAGGTTGACCCCGTCCAACCGCCGCTGGGACAGCCCGTGCGAGGACGCTTCCATCGCGACATGATCGACCCCGGCGGCCGCGATCTCGGACAGGACACGGTGCAGGGTGATCGGTTCGGGCGTGGTGTGCTGAAGCGGCGCCTGATACGCGCCCTCGACCCCGGTGGTGCCGACATTGGCCGATTTCAGGCCAAGCTCGGCCCACAGCTGCCGGGTAAAGGTCGCGACCGATGTCTTTCCGTTGGTTCCGGTCACCGCGACGGTGGTGTCAGGCTGAAGCCCGAACCACAGCGCGGCGGCATAGGCCAGCGCCTGACGCGGGTCTTCGGCTATGACAATCGCGGCGTCGGACTCGGCCAGCTCGGCGGCGGCGATCTTCGCACCCTGCCGGTCGGTCAGGATCGCGCCCGCGCCCATGCGCAGGGCGTACTGGATGAACTCTCCGCCGTGGATTCGACTGCCGGGCAACGCCGCGAACAGGTGCCCCTGCTCGACCGAGCGGCTGTCGACGGACAGTCCGGCGATCCGCGTCTCGCGCCCGCCCTGAGCCGTAAGGCCCAGATCAGCAAGTGTTTTTTCCTGTCCGCTCATCTGCCCGCTTTCCGTGGTCAGCCCTTTGTTACTCCATCGGCGCTGTCGGGTTCAATCACTGGCCGCAGCCCAAGCAGCGGCGCGACGCGACGGATCACCTCGGTCGCCACCGGAACGGCCGTCCACCCCGCAGAGCGGCGCGGCTTTGTGCCCGAGGTCTCGACCGGTTCGTCCAGCGTCACGACCAGAACGTACTTCGGATCGTCCACCGGGAAAACGCTTGCGAAGGTGGTGATCACCTTGTCGTCGTAATAACCGCCGTTGGGCCGGGGCTTGTCGGCGGTACCGGTCTTGCCCGCGACACCGTACCCCGGCACGTCCGCGAAGCTTGCCGTGCCGCGCGTGACGACCGCCCGCAGCATTGCGCGCGCCGCGGCCGACGTCTCTTCCGACACGATGCGCGGGCCGGGAATGCGGTAGGCCTGCTTGACCAGCGTCGGCGTCACCTTGGTGCCGCCATTGGTCAGCGAGGCATAGGCCGCCGCAAGGTGCAGCGGGCTGGCCGACAGGCCGTGGCCGTAGGAAATGGTGATCGTGTGGATGTCGGACCAGTTCTTCGGGGTCAGCGGCTTGGCATAGGGCGCTTCGAACAGTTCGACCTTGGTCGGCTCGAAAAAGCCCAGCGCCTTCAGGAATTCCTGCTGCCGCTTTTCGCCGATCTGAAGTGCGACATGCGCCGTGCCCACGTTCGAAGACTTCACGATCACGTCCGTCAACGAGATCAGCGGGCCATAGTTGTGGCCCTCGAACTCTTTGATCGTGTACTTGCCCCACCGCATCGGTGCATCTGCGTCGATCAGAGTCGAAGGATTGGCCAGACCGATCTCCAGCGCCTGCGCGGCGGCGAAGATCTTGAAGGTGGACCCAAGCTCGTACAGGCCCTGCACCGCGCGGTTGAACAGCGGGCTGTCGGACGGGTCACCTTCCAACAGCGGGACGGGCCGGTTGTTGGGGTCGAAGTCCGGCAGGCTGGCCATCGACACGATCTCGCCGGTGTAGGCGTCCATCAGGACTGCGGCGGCGCCCTTGGCGTTCAGCAGCTTCATGCCGCCGTACAGGATTTCCTCGATCGCGGACTGGATCGTGAGATCCAGCGACAGTTCCAGCGGGCGACCGTTGTTGGCCGGATCGCGCAGGAATTCGTCGAACGCCTTCTCGACACCGGCGGTGCCGATCACCTCGGCCGCATAAACGCCTTCGACGCCGAACTTGTAGCCGCCAAGGACATGCGCCGCGAGCGGGCCGTTCGGGTACAGCCGCATCTCGCGCGGGCCGAACAGCAGGCCGGGTTCGCCGATATCGTGGACCTGCTGCTGTTGCTCGGGGCTTAGCACCTTCTTGATCCAGATGAATTTCCGCTTGCCGGTGAACTGCTTGAACAGGTCCTCGGCATCGAGATCCGGGAAGATCCGCGCCAGTTCGCTGGCGGCGCGGGCCTTGTCGACCATCATCGGCGGCTGGGCGTACAGGCTGTGCGTCTGCAGGTTGGTCGCAAGGATGCGGCCGTTGCGGTCGACGATGTCGGCCCGCTGGTTCACGATCTCGCTGGTCGAGGCCGAGGCGCGCGGCTCTTCGGGCACAGACGCCGCCATCAGCCCCATGCGGGCGCCGACCACGGTGAAGGCGCAGAAGAAGAACAGGCCCAGCACCAGTAGACGCCCCTCGGCGCGCTGGCGGGCCTTGTCGCGCATCTGTTCATGACGCAGGCGGATGTTCTCGCGCTCGATTGCGTCGGGGTTCTCGCCCTTGCGGCGGGCTTCGAGAATGCGGGCAAGCGGACGAAGAGGGACGCGGGTCATGGGATCAGCATATCCTCGGCAGGCACCGGAGCATTGGCCGGGGCGGAAACGGTCACGGCGCCGGTGATCGGGCCAAGTTGCAGTTCGGACGGCAGCGCATCGGGGCGCGGATACGAGATCTGCTCGACCCGGCCGAACTGGACGGCGGCCAGCGGCACAAGACCCAGCGAGGCGAAGTTCATGCCGACAAGATCAGCCAGCCGGTCGGGACGGTTCAGATAGGCCCATTCGGCGCGCAGCACCGCGCGGGTCTCGCGCAGTTGGCCGATCTGACCCTGCAGCGATTCCACTTCGCTTAGCGCGCGCTGTGTCTTGTAGTTTTCTCCATAGGCCCAGAACGCCAGCCCCATGACAGCCAGGATCGACAGTACGAAAGCGAATGACTTCAACGTCTTGCCCCCTTGTTTAGCATCGGCATCCCCAGTTTTGCGCGGTCCGCCGCGCCCGCCGGCGCGTCGGTGCGACGCGCGACCCGCAGCCGTGCCGACCGAGCACGCGGGTTTTCGGCCAGTTCGTCGTCATCGGGTCCCACCGCCTTGCGGGTGATGATCTCCCAGCGGGGCGTTTCCGCCTCGGTCGGCGGGGCATGGCGACTGCCCTGCCCCTGCTTGCCGCCCCGGATCTGGAAGAACCGCTTGACCATGCGGTCCTCGATTGAATGGAAAGTCACCACCGCCAGCTGCCCGCCCGGCTTCAGCGCGCGTTCCGCCGCCTCCATCCCGGCGGCCAGTTCGCCGAACTCGTCGTTCACCGCGATGCGGATGGCCTGAAAGGTGCGGGTGGCGGGATGCGCCTGCCCCGGCTTCGGACGCGGCAGCTGGGACTCGACGATCTTCGCCAGCTGCAGCGTGGTTTCGATCGGCGTTTCGGCCCGCGCCCTGACAATCGCACGGGCGATCCGGCGCGAGGCGCGCTCTTCTCCGTAAAGATAAAGGATGTCGGCCAGCTCCGCTTCGGACGTTTCGGCCACCAGATCGGCGGCGGAGGGGCCCGTGTCGCTCATCCGCATGTCCAGCGGGCCGTCTTTCTGAAACGAAAAGCCGCGTTCGGCCATGTCGAGCTGCATCGACGAGACGCCGAGATCCAGCACCACGCCGTCAAGTTCGTCTGCATACTCGTCCAGACGGCTAAAGGGGCCCTCGACCAGCGACAGACGGTCGCCGTATTCGCCAGCCCAGTCCTTCGCCATCTCGAAGACCATTGGATCGCGATCGACACCGATGACGTGGTCCGCGCCGGCCTCGAGCAGCCCGCGCGCATAGCCCCCTGCCCCGAAGGTGCCATCAAGCCACCGCCCGGAGACCGGTGCGACCTCTCTCAGAAGCGGGCGCAGCAGGACCGGGATGTGGGGGGCGGACGCGCTGGCAGATGCGGTCGCGGCCATGACCTATTCGCTCCGGACGTCGTTCAACAGCGTCAGAGGATCGAAATCCTCTGGTTTCTCAGCAAGGTAGGCTTCGATTTTAGCCTTCTTGATCCTGTCGTAGGCTTCCGGTTTCCACACCTGGAAACAGGCGCCTTGGGCAATGAAATAGGCTTCCTCGTCGATATCCAGCTTGTCGCGCAGCTTCTTGCTAAGGACGATCCGGCCGGTTTCGTCCACGGACATCTCAAGCGAGAACGCCTGATAGCGGTCGATCATGTAGGTGCGGTCGGGGCCATTCGGGAGCTTTGCGATCTTGTCCTCGAGCTCGTCCATCGAGTCGATCGTGTAGCATTCAAGATATTGCTGGCTTTCGTCGCCGTAGACGATGACGAACTCGGCGGGCTTGCCCTCGACCCAGTCGGGGTCACCGGACTCGATCACGCGGCGATAGCGCGAGGGGATGGAAACACGGCCCTTGCCGTCCACCTTCTGGGTGTATTCCCCTCTGAACCTACGCGCCACTGTCCCGCGTGTCCTTGTCCCGTCCCCCGCGAATTGTTCTGATTTTCAACCCCTAGAACGGAAACGGCGGATCGAGCTGCTGCCACTGCTCGATCCGCCGCCCTCGTCCCGCTTAGCGGGTTGTCCAGCTGCGCGCGCCACCTGGGGGGATGTCTGCTCGCCCGCGCGCCGGATCTCTTGGTCTGATGAAGTTGGGAGCCTGTATGAAACCTGCTTTTTGGTTACCTCGGATCTTGTTGTCCGTTTTTTGAACCCGCCTTCATCGTGGTTAAAGGAATGCCATGGGAATTCAGGGGAAGCAACGGGGTATATTTTCAGACCCCCCCTTTTCTGGCGTTGACAGAGACCGAAAAACAACAGCCTCGACAGCGCGCCTGCTTCGTTTTCCAACATATAGATCAAGGCTATAAATTGCCGTCTATATATGGTCGAAACTTTTTTGCAGGCTAGTTCCCTAAATTCCCACAAGATCCGGCCATTCCCACCCGATCCCCTTTCTTGCAGCCCGGAATCACGGGGTGCGAGCGGTGAATCGTCCGATTTTGGGCTTGGTTTGGGATTGGGACCATCTGGAACCCTGCGGGTCCCCTGAATTCCCAACCGTTCCATACCCCCGGAGTCGACGATGCCCCGCTGGACAGCGAGGCATCGGTCGGAACGTTGTTCGAAGAGATATTAACAGGGTTCTGTGGATAAATCCACAATCCTTTCAGGCGACCCCGCCCGCGACAAGCCCGCTGGCCAGCCGGGCATAGGCCTCGGCCTCGGGCCCCTCGCCGGCGGCGATCGGCACGCCGGCGTCCCCGGCAAGGCGGACATCCAGCGTCAGCGGCAACTCTCCAAGGAAGGGCAGGTCCAGCCGCTCTGCATCGGCACGCACGCCGCCGTGGCCGAAGATATGAGACTCGCCCCCGCAGTGCGGACAGAAGAAAGACGACATGTTCTCTATAAGACCCAGCACGGGCGTCCCCAGCCGACGGAACATGTCTATAGCCTTACGCGCATCCAGAAGCGCCACGTCCTGCGGCGTCGAAACGACCAAGGCGCCGCTCAGGCGCGTCCGTTGTGCAAGCGACAGCTGCACGTCGCCGGTGCCGGGCGGCAGGTCGACGATAAGAACGTCAAGCTGACCCCAGTTCACCTGACCCAGCATCTGCTGCATCGCCCCCATCAACATCGGCCCCCGCCAGACGACAGCCTGATCGTCCTCTACCAGCAGACCGATGGACATGACCGTAACCCCATGCGCGCGTGGCGGCTCGATCGTCTTGCCATCCTTCGAATCCGGCTTGCCCGACAGACCCATCATGCGCGGCACGCTGGGACCGTATATATCGGCGTCGAGAAGCCCGACGCGCCGCCCCTGCCGCGCCAGCGCAACCGCAAGGTTTGTCGCGACCGTCGATTTGCCGACACCCCCCTTCCCAGAGGCGACAGCGATGATGCGATCGACGCCGCTGACCTGCTGCGGACCGTCCTGTTGCGTGGGGTGCCGACCGATCTTCAGGCTTGGCGCCTCACCCCCGTCCCGCTGCGCCCGCGAAGCGCCTTGCTGCGGCGCAGCATTGGCGTGGGCAGTGACGACAACGGACACGTCATGCACGCCCGGCATGGCGCGCACGGCGCGGACGCATTCGGCGCGAACCGGCTCCAAGGTCCGCGCCGACTCGGGGCTGTCCGCTTCAAGCACAAAGCGGACGATTCCCGCCTCGACCCAAAGCGCTTTAACAAGCCCCGCCGTGACAGGGTCGCCACCATCGGGAAGCTCAACACCCATTAGGACTTGACGGATTTTCTCAGCGTTTGGGGCCATCTTTGCGATCTCCGCGCGGGGTGGTGAATTTTAAGCCTTTTCCGAAGGCGCTATGAAAGAGCCTGCTGAAAATTTCGGCATAAGACACGCCGCGTGACTTAGGGTTACTTATGCGCCTTCTGCATAGCCGGAATGAAGCTTGGACGGATTGTGCATCTGCAGCATATGTTTATTTTGATCCTCAACACGACGGCACAAGCAGCCATCGACACAGACACACCCGGCGGCGGACACCAAACCCCCGCAGCCGACCCGAGACAAGACAGGGTGCCCGATGCACCCGCAGAGAAACGAAGGAAAGCAACATGGCTTTCACACAGGAAATCGCAGGCTTCGAAGCCGGACTGGTCCGTCACATGCGCGAAGAGCTTTCGCTGGCCCGCCGGGTCGCAGGCAAGCGCGGCAAGACCGGAACCGCCGAAGCCCGCTGAACAGAGATAGAGTTTCAGACACCTTCTCCTCCTCCCTAGGTTGTCTGATGACTCGCGGCGACGTCTTCCTCCTCCCTGATGTCGCCGCATCCTAATACGCCGAAGCCCCTCTCCTCCTCCCTGGGGCCTAGGTGATCGAAGACCGGCGGTGCCTTCTCCTCCTCCCTGGGCATCGCCGGGACTTCGCAAAGAATACGAATACGGACGCCTCCTCCTCCCTTTGGCGTTCGTTGGAAAGTCGGCGGCACCCTCTCCTCCTCCCTGGGTGCCGTCGGTTCCTTCCACCGGAATACGGACGTCCCTCTCCTCCTCCCTGGGGCGTACGTTGGAAAGTCGGCGGCGCGCTACCTCCTCCCTGCGCGCCGCCGATTCCAAAACAGAGATACGGGCTTTCCTCTCCTCCTCCCTGGAAGGTCCGTTGGAAAGTCGGCGGCACCCTCTCCTCCTCCCTGGGTGTCGCCGGTGCTTTCCCCAGATACGGGCGTTCCTCTCCTCCTCCCTGGGACGCACGTTGAAATGACGGCGATGCGCTTCCTCCTCCCTGCGCATCGCCGTTTTTCTTTTCAGACACAGCCACCGCAATTCACGCGACCGCCGCCGTCAGGGCGGCGAAATCCGATTGATTTCCGCCGGTCCATTCGCCAAACGGATACGGACCTGAATTGGGGGACCGGACATGACCAGGATCGACGCCAAGTTCGCAGAGCTGAAAGCGAGCGGGAAAAAGGCTTTCGTAGCTTACGTAATGGCCGGCGACCCCGACTATGAAACGTCGCTTGAGATCGTGAAATCGCTGCCCGCCGCCGGTGTCGACGTGATCGAGCTTGGCCTGCCCTTCACCGATCCGATGGCAGACGGCCCGACCATCCAGCTTGCCGGTCAACGCGCGTTGGAAGGCGGGATGACGTTGCAGAAGACGCTGGATCTGGCGACCGAGTTCCGCAAAGAGGACGACACGACCCCGATCGTGCTGATGGGCTACTACAACCCCATCTATAATCGTGGCGTCGACACCTTCCTTGCCGACGCGAAGGCCGCCGGGATCGACGGGCTGATCATCGTCGATCTGCCGCCGGAAGAAGACGACGAACTGTGCATCCCGGCGCAAAAGGCAGGCCTGAACTTCATCCGCCTTGCCACGCCGACCACCGACGACAAACGGCTGCCGACGGTTCTGCAGAACACGTCCGGCTTCGTCTATTATGTGTCGATCACCGGCATCACCGGCTCGGCCGAGGCGCAGGCCGCCGATGTCGGCCCCGAGGTTTCGCGCATCAAGGCGAAAACCGACCTGCCGGTTATCGTGGGCTTCGGTATCCGCACCCCCGAAACCGCCGAGTCGATCGCCGGTATCGCGGACGGCGCCGTCGTGGGGTCTGCCATCGTCGCAAAGATCGCGAACGGCGACCCGGTGGAGTCGGTGCAAGCCTACGTCAAGACGCTTGCCGACGGCGCCCATCGCGCCTGACCGCTTGCCCGCGGCCCCCGCGACGTGCATGGGTACGACATGACCTTGCCCCCTGACCGCATCGCCGCCCTTGCCGAAGACCTTCTGAGCGCCCGCGACAGCGGCCGTCAGCGGCCTCCGCTGTCCGACACCGAGGATGCGTTCGGCTGGGACGACGCCCATGCCATCGCCGCGCGGATCCGCACGCTGCGCATCGCCAGCGGCGAAACGCCGGTGGGTCGCAAGATCGGCTTCACGAACCGCACCCTCTGGCCGCGCTACAGCGTCAACGGTCCGATCTGGGGCGACATGTTCGACCGCTCGGTCATCCAACTGGACGCGGCACAGGCGACGGTCGATCTGCCCCGTGTGCCGGAACCCCGCATCGAGCCCGAGATCGTATTCGGCTTTGGCGCGACCCCGGCCAGCGGCATGTCGGATGCAGAGCTTTTGGACTGCATCGAATGGGTCGCGCACGGGTTCGAGATCGTGACCTCGGTCTATCCGGGTTGGACCTTCGCCGCCGCCGACTGTCAGGCCGCCTTCGGGCTGCATGGCGCACTGCTTGTCGGACCGCGTCAGCCGCTGGCCCGGATGGGCGATGCCCCGGCAGAAACGCTTGCCGCGCTGGAACTGACCCTGACCGGCGGCGAGGTGCGTGCAGAAGGGCGCGGCACGGACGTGCTTGGCGGCCCGCTTCAGGCTTTGCGTTTCCTGCTGGACGGTCTGGACAAGACACCGGGCGAGACGCCGCTGAAGGCCGGCGACATCGTGACCACAGGGACGCTGACCGACGCGATGCCGGTTGCCCCCGGCGACCGTTGGCAGACGGAACTGCGCGGCTGCGACCTGCCGGGACTGGACGTCACCTTCCGCTAAGGCGGCCCGCACCGGTGCCCCGGCACAGCCAATTGTCAGCGGCGCGTGCGACTGCTAACCAAAGACGCCGCACACAATGCCCCGGAGGAAGCATCCATGCCCGTCATCACCGAGATCGAGGACCTCAAACGCATCTATCGCAATCGGGTGCCGAAGATGTTCTTCGACTACTGCGAGTCGGGCAGCTGGACAGAACAGACCTTCCGCGAGAACTCTTCGGACTTCGACAAGCTCTATCTGCGCCAGCGGGTGGCGATGAACATGGAAGGCCGGTCGACCAAGTCGCAGATGATCGGTCAGGACGTGTCGATGCCGGTCGCGCTTGCGCCCGTCGGATCGACCGGGATGCAGTGGCCGGACGGGGAAATCCTTGCCTGCCGCGCCGCGCACGCCTTTGGCACCCAGTTCACCCTGTCGACGATGTCCGTCTGCTCGATCGAGGATGTCGCCTCTCATGTCGACAAGCCGTTCTGGTTCCAGCTTTACGTGATGCGCGACTGGAAATTCGTCGTGCGCATGATCGAGCGTGCCAAGGAAGCCAAGTGTTCCGCACTGGTGCTGACGCTTGACCTGCAGATCCTCGGCCAGCGTCACAAGGACCTGAAGAACGGCCTGTCGGTGCCGCTGCGCCCGACCCTGTCGAACATCTTCGATTTGTCGACCAAGTGGGCATGGGGCCGCGCGATGATGAAGACGCCGCGCCGCACCTTCGGCAACATCGTCGGCCACGCCGACGGCGTCACCGACCTGTCGTCGCTGTCGGCATGGACGGCGGAAAGCTTCGACCCCCGGCTGGACTGGGAAAAGGTCAAAGAGATCAAGAAGCTTTGGGGTGGCCCGCTGATCCTGAAAGGGATCCTGGATGCCGAGGACGCCCGCATGGCGCTGGACGTCGGTGCCGACGCGATCGTCGTGTCGAACCACGGCGGGCGTCAGTTGGACGGCGCACTGTCGTCGATCCGCGCGCTGCCGTCGATCCTTGACGCCGTGGGCGACAAGATCGAGGTGCATCTCGACAGCGGCATTCGGTCCGGGCAGGACGTGCTGAAGGCCATCGCGATGGGCGCCAAGGGCACCTTCATCGGCCGCGCCGCGATCTACGGGCTGGGCGCGATGGGCCAGCAGGGCGTCACCCGCGCGCTAGAGGTCATCCACAAGGAACTCGACGTGTCGATGGCGCTGTGCGGCAAGCGAAACATCTCGGAACTTGATCGCGACATCATGCTGATCCCCGAGGATTTCGCGGGCAAATGGGCCGATACGTCGTCCCCCGCCGTCTAAGCCGGAGACCCTGCGCATGACACCCGACCACGCCAAAGCACTGGACCTGCTGTCGACGGGCCAGTGGCAGGCCGCGCATGACATCGTCGAACACGAAGGCGATACCACCAGTGCGTGGATTCACGCGCTGGTGCACCGGATCGAAGGCGACGACTGGAACGCCGGGTATTGGTATCGGCGCGCGGGCCGTGCGCCGTTCGACGGGACGGTCGATCAAGAGATCGCGGCGATCCGGTCCGGCTTGGCCGACTGAGCACCCGGCGCGGCCCCGTTTCGGGGCCGCCGCCCGTCAAAGCCCGACGGCAACCCGCGGCTTGCGCCATGCCAGGGCCCAGATCGCCGGAAGCGTGAAGGCCACCAGACCTGCAACCGCGACGAAGGACCAGCGCAGGCCGAACATCTCGGCCAGCCCGCCCATCAGCGACGGTCCGATGAAGAAGCCCACGATCCCGAACATCCACGCCCGCGACAGCACATAGCTGCGCTGTTTGTCGCCCACGCGCGCGCCCAGCAGGGACGTGGCCGAGGGCACGATCACCGACATGCCAATGCCCGTCAGCGCGACACCCGCCAGCACCACCGGCACGCTGGGCGCCGCCGCGATCACCAGCGCGCCAACAGACCCGATAATGGCCGAGCCGAAGATCAGCTTGGCGTCGCCATACCGCGCGCTCAACACCTGCCCCGACAGCCGCCCGATTCCCATCATCAGGCCCAGCATCGCCGGGCCGAAACTGCCCGAGCCGTGCTCGCCGCCCAGCGTGCGCTCGATATGCAGGGCCGACCACGCTTCGGTCGAGTTTTCGCCGATGAAGCTGGCGAACAGGATGACGCCGGTCAGAACGATAGCGCCCCACGGGATGCGCGCCGGGTTGCCGGGGGCGTCTTCCTCGACCGGGGCTGCCGTTCGGGGGACGCGCATCAGCGCAACGCACAGCAGGATCAGGACCGCCATCCCGGGCAGGATCTGCGCCGGAGACATCCCCGCCTGACGGCCCAGACCGCAGATCCAGGCGACGGCGGCGAAGGACAGCGAATACATCGCGTGGTTCACGTTCATAAGGTGCATGCCGTGCCGCGCCTCTAGCCCGCTGATGTGCACGTTGGCCGAGATGTCGAGGAACGCCACCGACAGCCCCATCACCAGCAGCACAGCGCCCAGCGTGACCACGCTGGTGGGCAGCATCGGCAGCATCACCACGACGCAGACCAGAAGGCCGAACACCGGCATCGCATAGCGGCCAAGGCGGCCCGTCACCTTCGGCGCGGCCCACATGCCAAGCAGCCCGCCAAGCGCCGACATCAGCAGGGCGCCGCCCATCTCGCCGTCGCCGGCGCCGACACGGTCCTTGATGTCGGGCAGCAGCGCGGCGAAACTGCCCCACAGGGCACCCACGGCCATCAGGCTGGCGGACGGCGCGCGCGACACGCGCAACGCTTTGATCAGGGACATTCCGGGAATCCTTCGCTTGCGGGGCGGACGCTATCCCTGCCCGGTCGGCCTGCCAAGGGACGGCCCGGCGGAATTAGACCCTTCCCTTGGGTCGGGATCTGCCTTATAGGCGGCGCTTCATCGGGCATACACCCTTGGAGGATGCCCATAACACTCAGTTAGGAGAAGAATTATGGCTGGCGAGATTCCTGATCTTGTAGCCACGGAGCGTACGGGGACAGGCAAGGGGGCCGCCCGTCAAGCACGCCGTGAGAATCTGGTACCTGGTATCGTGTACGGGGGCGGTGTCGATCCGCTGCCGATCAACCTTCCCTTCAACGAACTGCTGAAGCGCCTGAAAGCTGGCCGCTTCCTGTCGACGCTGTTCAACATGAAGGTCGAAGGGCACGATGATGTGCGCGTGATCTGCCGTGCCGTGCAGCGCGACGTGGTGAAAGACCTGCCCACGCATGTCGACTTCATCCGCCTGCGCCGCACCACGAAGATCAACCTCTTCATCCCCGTCGAGTTCGTCGGCGAAGAAGAGAGCCCGGGCCTGAAGAAGGGCGGCGTGCTGACTGCTGTCCGCCCCGAGGTCGAGCTGGTCGTCACCGCTGGCGACATCCCCGACCACCTGACCCTCGACGTGTCGAAGATGAACATCGGCGACACCGCGACGATCTCGTCCATCGATCTGCCCGCCGGCGCCAAGCCGACGATCGATCGGGACTTCGTGATCGCCAACATCACCGCCCCGTCCGGCCTGCGCGCCAGCGACGACGCCGAGGATGAAGGCGCCGAAGAAGCAGAGGCCGAGACCGAGGAGTAATCCCCGTCCCCTCGCGGATCTGATTGCAACGGAGCCTTCGGGCTCCGTTGTTCGTTTTGGGACAGCCTTCGCGATAACCCTCGCAAAAGCTGCCGCAAATTGTTCGATTTCTGAATATCAGGCGAGGCGGACCAAAGGGCTGCCCAGCGGGACGTCCACCCGCCGCCATTGCACGCGGCGCGCCGCGCGGATAGATCTTTCGCAACCGCAGCAAGGAGCCCCGCCCCATGCGTCTGTTCGTCGGTCTCGGCAATCCGGGGGCCAAGTACGCCCACAATCGTCACAACATCGGCTTCATGGCCCTCGACCGCATCGCCGAGGATCACGGCTTTGGACCGTGGCGCGCCAAGTTTCAGGGACAGGTGTCCGAGGGACGGCTGGGGCTGGAAAAGGTGCTGCTGCTGAAGCCCGAGACCTACATGAACCTGTCGGGCAATTCCGTGTCGGCGGCGGCGCAGTTCTACAAGATCGGCCCCGAGGACGTCATCGTCTTCCACGACGAACTGGACCTTGCCCCGGGCAAGTGCCGCTTCAAGACTGGCGGCGGCCACGCGGGGCACAACGGGCTGCGCTCGATCCACGCGCAGTTCAGCGACAAATACCACCGCGTGCGGATGGGCATCGGCCACCCGGGCCACAAGGATGCGGTGTCGCATTACGTTCTGCACGACTTTCCGAAGGCCGATCAGGACTGGTTGGACGACCTGCTGCGAGGGATCTCTGACGGGGCGAAACCGCTGGCCGAAGGGCACACCGGCAAGTTCATGAACGCCGTCGCCCTGTGCACGGCACCGCCGCGATCCTCGAAAACCGCTGGCAAGCCGGACACGGAAACGGCTCCGAAACCGGACGCCAAACCCGAGCCCGAACCCGAGCCCGATTCGCGCAGCGCGATCCAGAAACTGGTGGACAAGTTCAAATGACCCTGCGCGCGGCGCTGCGCGATCAGGCCACGTCCTGCGAACATTTGGGGTCGCCGTTCAACGCGCGCCTTCTGCGGCTGATCGCGGACCGGCTGGAACCGGGCGGTGTGATTGCCAACCGTCTGCTGGAATGGCCGGGCGACATCTCGTCCCGCGGACATTCGGTTCCCCTGCGGCTGGCCGGAAGCCTGCATGGGCTGGTGATCGAAGGCGAAGCGCCGGAGTTGGCGGCCTGTTACCCCCCGCATGACGTCAGCGATGACGCGCTGTGGTCTGCGGTAAAATCCGCGATGGAAGATCACACCGAACGGCTGGGGCAGTGGCTCGACCGCCCGCCGCAGACGAACGAGACCGCCCGAAGCGCGGTTCTGATCGCGGCGGGGCATTGGCTGGCGGACCATTACGACCTGCCTTTCGTCCTGTCGGAACTTGGCGCAAGTGCGGGGCTGAACCTGTTCTGGGATCGCTACGCCCTTAACCTTCCCGGCCGTCGGCTTGGGCCCACCGATGCGGTGCTGACCCTTTCGCCCGACTGGGACGGCCCCCTGCCCCCGAACGCGTCCCCACGGGTTGCCGAACGGCGCGGCACGGACCTGACCCCTTTGGACCCCACATCGCCCGACGACCGGCAGCGCCTGTGCGCCTATATCTGGCCCGACCAGTCGGACCGCCTGTCGCGCACGCAGGCCGCCCTTGCCGCGGCAAGCCCCGTCGTCGATGCCGCCGATGCCGCGGACTGGCTGGATCAGCGACTGGCCGACCCCCGGCCCGGTCATCTGCACCTGATCTATCACACCATCGCGTGGCAGTATTTTCCCGAACCGGTCAAGGCACGCGCCCGCGCCGCCATCGAGGCCGCAGGCCAGCGCGCCACCAAGGCGGCGCCCGTCGCATGGCTGGGCATGGAGGCCGACAGCGACTCGCCCGGCGCGGGGATGACACTGCGTCTGTGGCCGGAAGACAGAACAGTCACGCTGGGCCGGGTGGATTTTCACGGCCGCTGGCTGCGGTGGACGCCACGCGGTTGAACGCCGCGACACCGAAGCTAACATCGACACGGACCAACCCCGGAGACCCGCCATGACAATGGACCCTTCTGTCAACGTGCTCGGAGAGCCGCTGGAATCCTGCTCGGACGACCCGCTTACGGGCTATTACCGCAACGGGTCCTGCGACACCTGCGACGAGGATACCGGCAGCCACACCGTGTGCGCGGTCATGACGGCAGAGTTTCTGGCGTTCTCGAAATACGTCGGAAACGACCTGTCGACCCCGCGCCCCGAGCTTGGCTTTGCCGGGTTGAAGCCGGGCGACCGCTGGTGCGTGTGCGCGGCGCGGTTCCTGCAGGCCCATGACGAAGGGTGCTCTCCCGAGGTGGACCTGTCGGCCACCCACATGCGCGCGCTGGAAGTCGTGCCGCTTGCGGTGCTTCAGGCGCGGGCCATCGGCGCGGATTGACCTTGTCCGCCGGTCATGCGACCTCGGGGCCAAGCCAGCGACCGCCGAGGCGCAGCCAGCCTATCCCCGAACCAGCATGAGACAGGCCATGAGCTTTATCGCGATGAACCGCTTCCGGATTCTGCCGGGCAAGGAAGAAACCTTCGAGACCATTTGGAAAAGCCGGGAAAGCCGGCTGAAAGAGCTGAAAGGCTTCCGGGAATTCCGGCTGCTGAAAGGCCCCGAGGGCGAAGGCCACACGCTGTATTCCAGCCACGTCGTCTGGGACAGCCGCGAAGATTTCGAAGCGTGGACCAAGTCGGAACAGTTCCGCGACGCGCACAAGAATGCCGGCAACAGCGGCACCAAGGACGTGATGGCCGGACCGCCGCAGTTCGAAGGCTTCGAGACGGTTCTGCACGAATCGTAAGACCCGTCAGGCCGCCCGCCCTGCCCGTTCCGCCGGTTTCTCGGCCACGGGCGTCAGTTCATCCCCCATCAGGTCGTCGATGAACAGGCTCAATAACTGCGGGCGGCCGGACACCCCGGCTTTGCGGTAAATCGCGTTCGACTGCGCCTTTACCGTCCCTTCAGACGTCGCGCGAAGCCCGGCGATCTCTTGGATCGACAGACCTTTCAGCAAGAACATCGCGACGTCGTGCTCGGCGGCTGTCAGCTGCCATGACGTGAATCGGTCCTCGATCAATTCGTGGAACGCGCCAGAGGCGATGCGCAGGCGATCCTCCAGCGCGTCGGCCCGCCGGTGAGACTGGCGCAGGGCCATCGCCCCCAGCACCAGCCCAAGGATCAGCCCCAAGGACGCGCCGATTTCCAGAAACTCGCGAGTCTGCCAGCTGATCGGCTGCAAACGGATGCCGATCACGGTCAGCGCGATGTCCGACACGAAGAAGATCGCGCAGATTGCCTGCACGAGCAGAATGCTGATCAGAAGTGTCCGACGCTTCACGGGGCCGCCTGTTCCGTTTCCTGCTCTGGTGTCCGCGCCCTTCCAACGGACAACCCGTGTTTATACGGAAAACGCTTGGCGCTCCATCGTGACGGCACGGACCCGTTGCGTCAGCCGTTGCCGCCGCCGGGTGATCCGTCGGGCCGGTCCGGTCTGTCCGGACGATCCGGGCGATCTGGCCTGTCTGTCTGGTCCGGGCGGTCCGGCCTGTCAGGAAGATCGGGCCTGTCAGGAAGATCGGGCCTGTCAGGACGATCGGGCCGGTCGGGGCGTTCAGGGCGGTCGGGAACCTCTGCCGGGCCGAGATCCGGCATCAACCGTGGTCCATCGACGAAGGTATCGTCGCCACTGGTATAGTCGCGCAGGATCTCTCCGGTGCGGGGATTGACGATGATCTCTCTTTGACGCGACCCGTCATGACCCACGACCCGCAGGCGGCCCAGCAAGGTATGGCTGACGTCGATCTCATCATAGCCGTAGCGGCGCAGTTGATCTGCGACCCGCTCCTCCAGAGACGCCGCGTGCGCCGTTGCGGCGCCCGACGCGACGATGAATGCGGCTGTAAGAAGTTTAGCAATCATCTGTATCCTCCGGTGTCAGCGAAAGCTGTCGATGCGGCGGTTCCTGCTGGGGACAGGAACCGCCGCATACTACTGGAACGAACTTCGGCTTCGGGATACCGGCGTCGTTCCTTTGGTTCGCGTTTGCCCGCCGTCCCGGCCCCTCCTGATGTTTGGAGACACGTAGGAGGTCGCCCACGGGTGCATGATTGGTCGGATCCGCACCGTGAGCTGTTATGCCGGGAACTGCCAGAGGCAGCGGGATGAGTGGTGGCACACACGATATGCCACCCACATGCCAGCCGCGCCGGAGATGCGCCATAAACCTTCGGCCAGACCGCATAAACCCAGGTTTAAGGGCCAATAAAACAAGAGGTCTCCGCAGGATAGGCGCTGTGCCCTGTTCGGCCCGAACCGCAGTCGCGCGCCGGATGGGTGCGGACCGCGACCGCGTCATCGCAGGCAGGTCCGGCCGATTGCACGGCCCCGATGCGGGCGGAACCGTGCGCAGTTGTCGGTAAAGGGCGATGTCAGCCCAGATCCTGCCCAAGGTGCTGGGCGACGGCGAAGATGTCCTTGTCGCCCCGACCGCACATGTTCATGCAGATGATGTGGTCGGCGGGAAGGTCCGGCGCGATCTTCATGACATGGGCCAGCGCGTGGCTGGGTTCCAGCGCGGGGATGATGCCCTCGGTCTCGCAGGACAGCTGGAACGCCTCCAGCGCCTCCTTGTCGGTGATCGACACGTACTCGGCCCGGCCGGTGTCGTGCAGCCACGAATGTTCCGGCCCGATACCGGGATAGTCGAGCCCCGCCGAGATCGAGAAGCCTTCAAGGATCTGCCCGTCGTCGTCCTGCAGCAGGTAGGTCCGGTTGCCGTGCAGCACGCCGGGGCGCCCGCCCGTCAGCGAGGCGCAATGCTCCATCTTTTCGTTCACGCCCTTACCGCCGGCCTCGACGCCGATGATGCGGACGTCCTTGTCATCGAGGAACGGGAAGAACAGGCCCATCGCGTTGGACCCGCCGCCGATGGCGGCAATTATCGTGTCGGGCAGACGGCCCTCGGCCTCCATCATCTGTTCCTTGGTTTCCTTGCCGATGATCGACTGGAAATCGCGGACCATCGCTGGGTACGGGTGCGGACCCGCCACCGTGCCGATGCAGTAGAACGTGTCGCGCACGTTGGTCACCCAGTCACGCAGCGCATCGTTCATCGCGTCCTTCAGGGTGCCGCGACCAGACGTCACCGGCACCACCTCGGCGCCCAGCAGCTTCATGCGGAACACGTTGGGTTTTTGCCGTTCAACATCGTGGGCGCCCATGTAGACCACGCATTTCAGGCCGAACTTGGCGCAAACCGTCGCCGTGGCCACACCATGCTGGCCCGCGCCGGTCTCGGCGATGATGCGGGTCTTGCCCATGCGGCGGGCAAGGATGATCTGGCCCAGCACGTTGTTGATCTTGTGCGCGCCGGTGTGGTTCAGCTCGTCGCGTTTGAAATAGACCTTGGCGCCGCCCAGCCGCTCGGACAGGCGTTCGGCATGGTACAGCGGCGAGGGGCGACCGACATAGTGCTTCCACAGGAAGTCCATCTCGTCCCAGAAGCTCTGGTCGGTCTTCGCACGTTCGTATTCCGCCTCGAGATCGAGGATCAGCGGCATCAGCGTTTCCGACACGAACCGCCCGCCGTACAGGCCGAAGCGGCCGTTCTCGTCAGGGCCGGTTTTATACGAGTTGGGAAGATCTTCGGCCATGGTGCGCCCCCTTGAACTGGTTTCTCCGCGTTTAATCCGAAAGCCCCACGCGGTAAAGCCGCGTGCGCCGTCGGACGGCCCGATCGGACACCTTCGGTTGCTTGCGATGGTAATTGACCTGCGCGGCCAGTTGGAGGCACTCTGAACGCGGGAAGAGGACCCCGGGAGGACGACCATGAACACCAAAACCCTGCTGTGCGCGGGCACGGCGCTGTTTGCGCTTGCGCCTGCTGCATGGGCCGCCGACTGCGCGGCGATGACGGACGCCGCACCGGAAGGAGTCACGATCACCGAGGCGGTGCAGACCGAAGCGTCGGAAGAGCTTAACGTCGCCCACTGCCTGCTGCGCGGCGTGATGGACGAACGCACCGGGATGGATGGCAAACCCTATGCCATCCGCTTTGAACTGCGGATGCCGGACGACTGGCAGGGGCGGTTCATGCATCAGTTCAACGGCGGCAATGACGGCGCAGTCGTCCCCGCACTTGGCGAGGGCACCGGCGTCGCGATGGGTAATCCCGCGCTGGCACGGGGCATGGCCGTGGTGTCATCCGATGCCGGTCACGACGGCGAGGCGAACCCCGAAGCCGGGCTGGCCGGGTCGAACATGTTCGGCTTCGATTTCGAGGCGCGGCGCGACTATGGTTATGGTGCCGTCGCCAAGCTGCACCCCATCGCCCTTGAACTGGTCGAAACCTACTATGGCCGTGCGCCGGACTACGTTTACGGCTTTGGCCGGTCCAACGGCGGACGGCACGCGATGGTCGCCGCGGAGCGGATGCCGGATGCCTTCGACGGCCTGCTGGCAGGTTACCCCGGCTTCAACCTGCCGAAGGCCGCGCTTCAGCACGCGTGGGATGTGCAGTCTTTCCGCAGTGTGGGCAACAGCCTTGCCACCGCCTTCTCGGCCGACGAGTTGGCCGCCGTCGCCACCCGCGTGGCCGAAGCCTGCGATGGGCTCGACGGGCTTGAGGATGGCATGATCTTCGACGTCGAAGGCTGTCAGGACGCGTTCGCCCCCGCCACGATGGCATGCAGTGCAGGCCAGGACAGCGCCTGCCTGCCCGAGGACAAGGTCGCCGCGCTGGACCGAATTCACGCGGGCCCGACCGACAGTTCCGGCGCGCCGCTGTACAGCGACTGGGTCTGGGATACCGGCATCGCCACCGCGAACTGGCGCTTCTGGAAGCTGGAAAGCCCGATCCCGCCGTGGGGCAAGAAACCCCTGATCGCGATCATGGGGTCGGGTTCGCTGGCGCAGATCTTCACCACCCCGCCGACGCAAGTCGCGGGCGACCCGGAGTCGCTTGAAGCCTACCTGATGGCCTTCGATTTCGACACCGACGCTGACGGGATCTGGGCCACGTCCGACGCGTTCCCCGAAAGCCCGATGGAGGTCATGACGCCGCCCTCGGCTGCCGATCCGACGCTGGACGGCATGGAAGCGGCAGGCAGCAAGCTGATCGTGTTCCACGGTGTGTCCGATCCCGTGTTCTCGTTCAAGGACACTGCGAACTGGTATGCCCGCCTGATGGAAAACAATGCGGCGGCCAGCGACTTCGTTCGGCTTTACGCAATCCCGGGCATGCCGCACGGCCAAGGCGGCAATGCCCCGGACGAGGTGGACATGCTGGGCGCCCTGATCGCATGGGTCGAGGACGGCGCAGCCCCCGGCCCGCTGACCGCGAGGATCCGGCAAGGCAACGAAGAGGCCGACACCGGCAACCTTGGCGCCACGCGCCCGCTGTGCCCGTGGCCCCGGCACGCACAGTTCACGGGGAACGACCCGATGTCCGCCGCCAGCTTCAGCTGCGAATAGGCCATTTCGCCCGCCCCCGTTCGGCGGGGGCGGCGCGCTTAGACCAGCGTTTTCTTGAAACCGACGTGGCTGGGGTCATATCCCAGCGCCTCGTAGAACTTGCGGGATTCGGTCCGCTGCGCGTTCATCGTCAACTGCATCAGACGGCAGCCGGCGGCGCGGGCCCGTGCTTCGGCATCGTCGAACATCGCCCGGCCCAGCCCGCGGCCCCGCATGGTGTCGGACACGCGCACGCCCTCGACCTGCGCGCGGCGGGCCGCGCTGATCGACAGGCCCGAGATGAACGTGATCTGGTAGGTAGCGACGACAACCCCGTCCTCTTCCCCGACGATCAGATGGTTCGCACCCTCGTCCGCCATCGCGTCGAACGCCGCAAAATAGCCGTCCATATCGGACTGCTCTCGCCCCTGCCCCAGAAAATCGTTCACCAAAAGCGCCACGACGGCCGGCACATCCTCGCGCCGGGCCTCGCGCCAGATCATGCCAGCGCCTTTGCCAAGGCCGCGATCTTCGCGGGGTCTTTGACGCCGGGGGCGCTTTCGATGCCGGACGACAGGTCGACTTGCCGCGCGCCGGTCAGGCGAACCGCCTCGGCGACGTTATCCGGGGTCAGCCCACCGGCCAGCATCCACGGCACAGGCCAGCGACGGTTGGCGATCAGCGTCCAGTCGAAGGCCACCCCGTTGCCGCCGGGCCGGTCGTCGTCCGGAGACGGCTTGGCGTCGAGCAGGATCTGGTCGGCGACCGAGACGTAGGTCTCTAGCGTCGGAAGGTCGTCGGCCGTGGCAATCCCGACCGCTTTCATCACCGGAAGGCCGTACCGCGCCTTCACCTCGGCCACCCGTTCCGGGGTTTCCTTGCCGTGCAGCTGAAGCATGTCCAACGGCACGGTGTCGGTGATCCGGTCCAGCAGTTCGTTGTCGGCGTTCACCGTCAGGGCGACCTTGCAGATGCCCACGGGCACCTCGGCCGCCAACGCGGCGGCCGTTTCGATGGACACGTTCCGGGGCGACTTCGGGAAGAAGACCAATCCGACGTAGGCCGCGCCCGCCTTGGCGGCGGCGGCGACGTCTTCGGGCCGGGACAGGCCGCAGAACTTGATACGTGTCGAAGTCATGGCAGCCGCGGGTCTAGCTTGCCTTGCGGTCGTCCTCAAGCAAAGCCAGCACGTCGTCCGACGTCCCCGGCTTCTCGTGCTTGATCCGCGTCACCTCGCGCGCGAGCTTTTCCTTCTCGCGGCGCTGGTGGGCGGCTTCGGCGCGGTGCTTGTGCTCGCGCAGCCATTCCCAGACGAAGCCCAGCAGAAGGCCGATCACGACCCCGCCAAGGATGACAAGGAACAGCGGCAGCGTCACCGAAGAGTTGAAGCCCAGCAGCAGACTGGTCTGCTCGGGCAGGACGTTCAGCGTCACCATCTCGCGGTTGGCAAGGGCAACGGTAATCAAGCAGACCGCGATGACGGCCAGGATCAGGTAGCGAATATAGCGCATATAAGTCTCAGGCGTTTCCGTTCAGCCGGTCGCGCAGCAGCTTGCCGGTCTTGAAGAAGGGGACATGTTTCTCGTCCACCTCAACGGATTCGCCGGTGCGCGGGTTCCGTCCCAGTCTGGCATCCCGCTTCTTTACGGAAAAGGCCCCGAAGCCGCGCAATTCGACGCGGTCGCCACGCGCCATCGCTTCGATCACTTCTTCGAAGATCGTGTTTACGATCCGTTCGACATCGCGCTGGAACAGGTGCGGATTTTCGTCAGCGATCTTCTGGATCAATTCCGAGCGGATCATTGGCAGCATTCCCCCATCGCATTCAGAAAAACGGCCGCGTTTTCACGGCTCTAGATATCGTATGACTATAGGCCCAATCTAGAAGCGACAAAACGACTGCGCCACGGGTTTCACGCCAGAAAAGGTGATTTCGGCATGGAATCGCGCGTCGATGCGGCGGCGCAGCGGGAAAAACCCAATGATTTCGCTGAATTCCGGGCGTTCCGAGCAAGCAGAGGGCACTGCTGATTCGCAAAGCGGGCGAATCTGTCGGACGTAATTCGCCGCCGCTGCCGGAATCGTCCGGCCGGAGTCGGAGCATGTTCATTAACAAGTAAAAAAGGCGCCGAGGCGTTGCCCGGGCGATTTTGTCCGACCGGGAACGAAAAAACCCCGCGCCTTTCGGCGCGGGGTTCGCTTCACCGGCAGAGGCCGGGAAATGTCTTACTCGTCGCCCTTCAGAGCAGCGCCGAGGATGTCGCCCAGCGACGCACCCGAGTCGGAGGAACCGTACTGCTGAACGGCCTCTTTCTCTTCGGCGATCTCGCGTGCCTTGATCGACAGGCCCAGACGGCGGGTCTTGGCGTCGACGTTGGTGACGCGGACGTCGACCTTGTCGCCAACCTGGAACCGCTCGGGGCGCTGCTCGGCACGGTCACGCGACAGGTCGGAGCGGCGGATGAACGACTTGAGGCCGTCGTATTCCACTTCGATGCCGCCATCTTCGATCGCCGTGACTTCCACGGTGATGATCGAACCGCGCTTGACGCCGTCCATGGCCTCCGCGAACGGGTCGCCTTCCAGAGCCTTGATCGACAGCGAGATACGCTCTTTGTCGGTGTCCACCTCGGTGACGACGGCTTTCACCATGTCGCCCTTGCGGTAGTTCTGGATGGCTTCTTCGCCACGCTGGTCCCACGACAGGTCGGACAGGTGAACCATGCCGTCGATGTCGTTGTCGAGACCGATGAACAGACCGAATTCGGTGATGTTCTTGACCTCGCCTTCGACCTCGGTGCCCATCGGATGGGATTCCTCGAAGACTTCCCACGGGTTGCGCATGGTCTGCTTGAGACCCAGCGAAACGCGGCGCTTCGCGGTGTCGATTTCCAGAACCATGACTTCGACTTCCTGAGAGGTCGAAACGATCTTGCCCGGGTGGACGTTCTTCTTGGTCCACGACATTTCCGAAACGTGCACCAGACCCTCGACGCCGGGTTCCAGTTCCACGAACGCACCGTAGTCGGTGATGTTCGTGACGCGGCCGGTGTGAACCGACTCGATCGGGAACTTGGCTTCGACGGAATCCCACGGATCGTCCTGCAGCTGCTTCATGCCCAAGCTGATACGGTGAGTTTCCTTGTTGATCTTGATGACCTGGACCTTGACGGTCTCGCCGATCGACAGGATCTCGGACGGGTGGTTGACGCGGCGCCAGGCCATGTCGGTGACGTGCAGCAGGCCGTCCACACCGCCAAGGTCGACGAACGCGCCGTACTCGGTGATGTTCTTGACCACGCCGTCCACGGCATCGCCTTCGCTGAGCTTGCCGATGACTTCGGCGCGCTGCTCGGCGCGGGACTCTTCAAGGATGGCACGGCGCGACACAACGATGTTGCCACGACGACGGTCCATCTTGAGGATCTGGAACGGCTGCTTGAGACCCATCAGCGGGCCGGCATCGCGCACGGGGCGCACATCGACCTGCGAACCGGGCAGGAACGCCACGGCGCCGCCGAGGTCGACGGTGAAGCCGCCCTTGACGCGGCCGAAGATCGCGCCTTCGACGCGCTGATCGTCGGCATAGGCTTTTTCGAGACGATCCCAGGCTTCTTCGCGGCGGGCTTTGTCACGGCTGATGACCGCTTCGCCACGCGCGTTCTCGACGCGGTCGAGGAACACTTCGACCTCGTCACCGACAGCGATGTCGGGCGCTTCACCGGGGTTCGCGAATTCTTTGAGTTCGACACGGCCTTCCATCTTGTAGCCGACGTCGATGATGGCTTGGCCGGCTTCGATAGCGATGACCTTGCCTTTGACAACCGAACCTTCGTTCGGGGTGTCGATTTCGAGGCTTTCATTAAGGAGGGCCTCGAATTCCTCCATGGATGCGTTCTGAGCCATGTGGCGTCTATTTTCCTTCATAGGCGTTTTGCGGGCCGTGCGGTTGTCTCCGCCGGTCTTGGGGTTTCATTGGTCAACGGGTCCACAAAACAAAGAGGGCCGGTGGTCCCGACCCTGCTCGTCTCGATGTCTCGCGGTTAATCCCGTCTTGTCGACGGGAGGCGTATAGCCAAGCGACCGCGAAAAGACAAGCCCCGGGGGCCCGGGTCGGGCGTTCCGGCGGCCTGCCGTCTGCCGCAGGGTCAGGTGCCGCCCTGCCCCGGCCCGGCGGCACCCGCTGGCGCCTGCCATTCATAGTGGATGTCCCAGCTGTCGCTGCCCGTCACCACGAAGCCGAGGCTTTCGTAGAACGCGTTCGCCCGACTGCCGCGCAGCGCCATCAGCCGCAGGGGCAGACCGGCCTCGCGCGCCTCGGACTGGACCGCCGCGACGACGGCCCTGCCCCGCCCCTCGCCCTGCCGGTCGGGGCTTAGGTACAGGTGGTCGAGGTACAGGTGATCCGCGCGTCGCCGGACCACGACGAACCCCGCAAGCGCGTCCCCATCCAGGATCAGGCGCGTGTCGTCCGGATCGAATGCACCAAGAAACCGCTCACGGGCGCTGGGCCGGGTCGAACCGGCCCAGCGCCTCTAGGCTGGGTCGCATGGCTTCCACCCGGATCGCGGCCAGTCGCTCCCCGTCTTCGGGCGCGGCGGGCGCAAGGCGCAGGTCTGGCAGCGTGGAGGTCAGCAATACCGCTCGGGTCCGTTCCACTGCCCGGCGTTGTAACGGTCGCCGTGGCACCAGCCGACCGGCAGGATTCTTTCGATCTCGGCCAGTTCGCTGTCGCCCAGCGTGATCTCGGTGCCGCGCACCAGTTCGCGGAAGTGGTCGGCGGTGCGGGTGCCGGGGATCGGGATGATGTTGTCCCCCTGCGCCAGCGTCCATGCAATGGCGATGGCGGCGGTGGGTTCGCCCATCTCGGATGCGAACTGGCGCAGCGCGTCGGTGTATTCAAGGTTCGGCGGCAGGGTATCGGGCTGGAAGCGCGGGTTCCCCTTGAGGAATCCGATGCCTTCGACCTTTTCCAAGGACGGGGGCGTGTCCGTCAGCAGGCCCCGGCCCACCGGCGAGAAGGCGACAAGCGCCGCGCCAAGCTCTTTCGTCGCCTGCAGCAAGCCCAGTTCGGGCGCGCGGGTCGACAGCGAGTACTCGGACTGCACCGCCGCGATCGGCGTGGCGGCGGCGGCGCGGCGCAGGCTGGACGGCGCGATCTCGGAAAAGCCGATCGACTTGCACTTGCCCTTGGCCACCAACGCCTGCAGCGCCTCTGCGGCGTCTTCGATGGGCATGTCGGCCTGACGGCGGTGGACGTAATAAACCTCGACGCAGTCGACGCCCAGACGCTTGAGGCTGCCGTTCAGTTCGGCCTCGAGGTGGTCCAGATCGTTGCGGTAACAGCGGTTGCCGTCCGCGTCCTTGGTGATCCCGCCCTTGGTGGCGATGACGAAATGATCCTTCGCCCAAGGGTTGGCGGCCAGATACGCGCCGATGGTCTCTTCCGACTTGCCGCCTGCGTAGACGTTCGAGGTGTCGATGTGGGTGACGCCCAGTTCGACCGCCGCGTCCAGCACGCCAAAGCTTTCGTCCTGCGTGGTCGGTCCATAGAACGGCCCGAAGGACATCGCGCCGATCCCCAGCGGCGAAACCTCGGTCGTTCCCAGTTTGCGTTTCTGCATCATCCGTCTCCCCTCATCCTGCTTTCGATCTCGGCAATGGCGCGGGCCACTGCCTGTTCAATCGTCATGTCGCTGGTGTCGATCAGCATCGCATCCGGCGCCTGTGTCAACGGCGCGTCGGCCCGTCCGGTATCCCGCGCGTCGCGGGCCAGTTGGTCGGCCAGAACCTCGTCATAAGTCACCGCCAGCCCCTTGCCGGTCAGCTCAAGATGCCGCCGCGCCGCTCGCACCTCGGCAGAGGCCGTGACGAACAGTTTCGCGTCGGCATCCGGGCAGATGACCGTGCCGATGTCGCGCCCGTCCAGCACCGCGCCGCCGGGGCGGCGGGCGAACCCTTTCTGAAACGCCACCAGCGCCTTGCGCACGGCGGGCATCGCCGCCACGCGGCTGGCGGCCTCGGCCACCTGCGGCGTGCGCAACCCCTCGCGGTCCAGATCGGCAGGCACCAGCGCCTCGGCGGCGGTCAGCGCATCCTCGCCGTCCAGCGTCCGGGCGCCCACCGCGCGGTACAGCAGGCCGGTGTCGAGATGCGCGAACCCGAAATGGGCCGCCACCTGCTTCGAGATCGTGCCCTTGCCGGCGGCGGCGGGGCCGTCGATGGCCACGGTGAACGGGCGGTTGGTCATGGGCTTAGCGATTGGACCGCACCAGCTGTGCCCCGAGCGTGCCCATCAGCGGCTCGAAGATCGGGAAAGAGGTCGCGATCGGGCCGCTGTCGTCCACGCCGATGGGTTTCTCCGACGCCATGCCGCAGCACAGGAAGGACATCGCGATCCGGTGATCCAGCCGCGCCTCGGCGGTCGCGCCGCCGGGAACGCCGCCCGGTCCCATGCCGTGGACGATGAGGGTGTCTTCATCCTCTTCGATGGTGACGCCACAGGCCTCCAGCCCGCGCGCCATCGCGTCGATCCGGTCGCTTTCCTTCACGCGCAGTTCCTTCACGCCCTTCATCACGGTCTTGCCAGAGGCGAAGGACGCGACGACCGACAGGATCGGGTATTCGTCGATCATCGACGGCGCCCGTTCCGGCGGCACCTCGATGCCCTTCATGTCCGGCGAGAAGCGGGCGCGCAGGTCCGCGACGGGTTCGCCGCCCTCGGTGCGCTCGTTCTCGAACGTCAGGTCGGCGCCCATTTCCTTCAGCGTGGTGTACAAACCGGCACGGGTCGGGTTCAGGCCGATGTTCGGCACCAGCACGTCCGACCCCTCGACGATCAACGCGGCGCAGACCGGGAACGCGGCCGAAGACGGATCGCGCGGCACGGCGATGGTCTGGGGTTTCAACTCGGGGCGGCCGGTCAGGGTGACGACGCGGCCCTCGTCGGTGTCCTCGACGGTAATCTCGGCCCCGAAGCCGGCCAGCATACGCTCGGTATGGTCGCGGGTCGGTTCCTTTTCGATCACCACGGTCTGGCCCGGCGCGTTCAACCCTGCCAGCAGCACGGCGGACTTCACCTGCGCCGAGGCCATCGGCAGCGTGTAAGTCACCGGAACCGGATCGGCGGCGCCGACCAGCGTCATCGGCAGGCGCCCGCCCTCGCGGCCTACGGCTTGGCAGCCGAACAGCGACAGCGGGTCGGTGATGCGGCCCATCGGGCGCTTGCGCAGGCTGGCGTCGCCGGTGAAGGTCGCGGTGATCGGCGTGGTCGCCATCGTTCCCATGATCAGCCGCACCCCGGTGCCCGAGTTGCCGCAGTCGATCACATCCTCTGGCTCCGAGAAGCCGCCGACGCCGACGCCGTGCACGGTCCAGTCGCCGCCGCCATGTTCGATCACCTCGGCCCCGAAGGCGCGCATCGCCTTGGCGGTGTCCAGCACGTCCTGCCCTTCCAGAAGGCCAGAGATCATCGTCTCGCCCACCGTCAGCGCGCCAAGGATCAGCGACCGGTGGCTGATCGACTTGTCGCCCGGCACGTCGGCGGTGCCTTTCAGCGGCCCGGACTTGCGGGCGGTCATAGGGGTGGCGGGGCCGTGGGACGACATCGGGGACCTCTCGTTGAACCGTTCCCCGGATAGCGAAACCCCGAAGGACAATCCACAGGCAATCAACCTGTTGCGAGTTCTGTCACCGCCAGGACCGCTGTGCGACGTCGTGCAGTCGCGCTTCGCTGATCGCATGTCCCGCCCGGCGGAACGCCGGGCAGCGCCGACCCGCCCCCATGGGGCGGCGCTATCGCGCCACCCCGCGGGTCTCTGCTGCCCTTGTCTCTTGGGACGCCCCCTACCCGGCCTTGCGGAAGGTCAGGTAATGCGGCGTCCGCCCCTCGCGCAGCGCTTTCTGTTCGTAGCGGGTCGAGTACCAATCGTCCCACGGCGTCCGCCAGTCGGCGGCGCGCTCGGCCTGCCATTCGAACCCGTGGCGCGGCACCTGTTCCAGCGTCTGACGCACGTAGTCCGGGATATCGGTGGCGACGCGAAACTCGGCACCCGGTTTCAACGCGCGCGCCAGCGGTTCCAGATGCTCGGGCGTCACGAAGCGGCGACGGTGGTGTTTCTTCTTGGGCCACGGGTCGGGGTACAGCAGGAACGCCTTTGCGACCGAAGCTTCGGGCAGCACGTCGAACAGATCGCGGACGTCGCCCGGATGGATGCGGATGTTCTCGACCCCGGCGTCGCGCATCTTGCCCAGCAGCATCGCGACACCGTTGATGAACGGCTCGCACCCGATGATGCCGACATCGGGGTTGGACGCGGCCTGATGCACCATGTGCTCGCCGCCGCCAAAGCCGATCTCCAGCCACAGATCGCGGCCGCCGAACAGGGCCTGAAGATCCAGCGGCGCGCGATCCGGGTTGACGTCCCAGCCGACAGCGCCGGGGCTGAGGTCGGACAGGTCCTCTTCAAGGTATTCCTGTTGCCTGGGGCGCAGCGTTTTGCCATGCCGACGGCCATAGAAATTGCGCCAAGGCGCTTGCGGATGCTTTTGATCGTTCTTCGTGTCGCTCATGGCCGCGCCTATGGCGCAGCCACCGCCCCGGGGTCAAGCACCAGACGGTCAGGCTGCACTGTTTGCTCCACGCGAACGACACTCTCGTTCTCGTGATTAAATTATGTTAACGTAACGTCAACCTCATCGCGTGGCGTCACGAGTTCAGCGGTTCCATTCCGGCCAACCAATAGGGGAAAACACCATGTCCAACTGGGAAATCCACGGGCACGAGCTCGTGACCTGCAATTGCGTGTACGCTTGCCCATGCCAGTTCAACGCGTTGCCCGACAAGGGCCACTGCGAGGCGGCGGTTCTTTACGAGATCGACAAGGGCCACCACGGCGACACAAAGCTGGACGGTTTGCGGCTGGGCATTCTGTACAAGTGGCCGGGCGCCGTGCACGAGGGCGATGGCACAATGCAGATCTTCGTCGACGACCGCGCGACCGACGAACAGGCGACCGCGCTAGAAGCGATCGCCAGCGGCGAAGACACCGAGGATTTCGCGACCATGTGGTGGATCTTCCATGCGATGGCGCCCAACCGGCTTCCGACGGAACGCGCCGCGATTTCGCTGGATGTCGACATCGAAGAACGGACTGGCAAAGGTCGCGTCGGTGATGCGTTCTCGCTGAGTGCCGAGCCGATCCGCAACCCGGTCACAGGCGACACGCACCGCGTCCGGATCGATCTGCCGAATGGGTTCGAGTACCGCATCGCCGAGATCGGGTCCGGCACCGCCAATGTGACGGCCGACATCAAGATCGACGGGATCGACGGCACCTACGCCCAGATGGCGGAACTGCACATTTCGGGCACCGGCGTGCTTGAAGCCGCCTGACGCCATGCGCGGCGGATGGGTAGAGGTCGCGCTTCGGCGCGACCGCGCGCTGCTGGTCGGCGCGATGGGCGTCCTGTTCCTGCTGGCGGGCCTTTACACGATCTTCGGTGTCGGCATGTCGATGTCGGCGCTGGACATGACCCGGATGGCGGGCATGACCGACATGCCATCATTGCGGACGCCGGGCGCATGGTCAGCGGGCTTCACGGTGCTGATCGTCCTGATGTGGTGGGTGATGATGGTGGCGATGATGCTACCGTCCGTCGCGCCAGTGATCCTGCTATATGCTGCGCTGATCCGGCGATCTTCCACCCCGGACCGCGCGCGGAACCTTGGTGCAAGCTTCCTTGCCGGCTATTTGCTGGCATGGTTGGGCTTTAGCCTAGGTGCTGCGCTCTGTCAGTGGGCGCTGGAATACGCCGGGGTCGTCTCGGCTTCGATGATGACGCTGCTCGACACGCGGCTGGGCGCGGTCGTGCTGATCGCGGCGGGGGCGTTCCAGTTCACACCTTTGAAAGACAGCTGCCTGTCACAGTGCCGATCCCCCGCGAAATTCCTGTCAGAGCGTCATCGCCCCGGCCTGCGGGGCGCGCTGGTGATGGGGCTTGAACACGGGACCTACTGCCTTGGCTGCTGTTGGGGGCTGATGGCCCTGCTGTTCGTCGGCGGCATCATGAACCTGTACTGGATCGTGGGGCTTGCAGCGTTGGTCGCACTGGAAAAGCTGACACCGCACGGACGCCTGATCTCGCGCATCGCGGGCGCGGCGTTGGTGGCGTGGGGACTGTCGCTGCTCGCGGGGCTGACCTAGGCCGGTCTAGCCACGGCCGCGATAGGTCGGCACACCCTGATCGGGTATCCAAGCGCCTTCGGGGGCCGGGCCGGTCTGCCAGAAGACGTCGATCGGGATCCCGCCGCGCGGATACCAATAGGCGCCGATGCGCAGCCATTCGGGCGACAGCAGTTCGACCAGCCGGCTGGCGATCTCCATCGTGCAATCTTCGTGGAAGGCGCCGTGATTGCGGAAGGAATGCAAAAACAGCTTGAGCGACTTGGATTCCACCAGCCAGTCGCCGGGGATGTAGTCGATCACGATGTGGGCAAAGTCGGGCTGCCCCGTCATCGGGCACAGCGAGGTAAACTCGGGCGCGGTGAACCGCACCGCGGCGCCCTGCCCCTTGGAACCGAAGGGCACCCGTTCCAGCACCGCCTCGGACGGCGACGCGGGAAGCGCGGTGTGAGCGCCAAGTTGTGAAAGGCCCGATACGTCGGTTTTCGCCATGTACCGGGCCCTCCCGTTTCAGTGGATCAGATGGCGGACTTCAGCGCCTCGGCCAGGTCCGTCTGTTCCCAAGAGAAGCCGCCGTCGGCTTCCGGGGCGCGGCCGAAGTGGCCGTAAGCCGCGGTGCGCTGGAAGATCGGCTTGTTCAGCTGAAGCTTCTCGCGGATGCCACGCGGGGTCAGGTCCATGACCTGCGCGATGGCCGCCTCGATCTTCGCCTCGTCCACTTCGCCGGTGCCGTGGGTGTCGACATAGATCGACAGCGGCTTGGCGACGCCGATGGCGTAGGACAGCTGCAGCGTGCACTTGTGGGCCAGACCAGCGGCAACGACGTTCTTGGCGACGTAGCGCGCGGCGTAGGCAGCCGAACGGTCAACCTTGGTCGGATCCTTGCCCGAGAACGCGCCGCCACCGTGCGGAGCAGCCCCGCCATAGGTGTCGACGATGATCTTGCGGCCGGTCAGGCCGGCGTCGCCGTCGGGTCCGCCGATCACGAACTTGCCGGTCGGGTTCACGTGCCACTCGGTCTCGCCGTTGACCCAGCCGTCGGGCAGCTCGCCCAGGATGTAGGGTTCGACGATGGCACGCACGTCGGCCGAGCTTAGCGTCGGATCAAGGTGCTGGGTCGACAGGACGATCGACGTCACGCCAACGGGCTGACCGTTTTCGTAGCGCACGGTCAGCTGCGACTTGGCGTCCGGTCCCAGCTTGGGCTCGGTGCCGTTCTTGCGGACCTCGGCCAGCTTCTTGAGGATCGCGTGGCTGTAGAGGATCGGCGCCGGCATCAGTTCCGGGGTCTCGTCGGTCGCATAACCGAACATGATCCCCTGGTCGCCTGCGCCTTCGTCCTTGTTGTCGGCGGCGTCAACGCCCTGGGCGATGTCGGCGGACTGGGCATGAAGATAGCTGTCGACCTTCATGTTGGCCCAGTGGAAGCCTTCCTGCTCATAGCCGATGTCCTTCACGCAGTCGCGTGCGATCTGTTCGACGTTGCGGATGACCTCGCCGGGGCCGCGAACCTCGCCGCCGATCACAACGCGATCGGTGGTGGCGAACGTCTCGCATGCGACGCGGGAGTACGGATCTTCTGAAAGGAATGCATCAAGGACCGCGTCGGAGATGCGGTCGCAGACCTTGTCCGGGTGGCCCTCTGAAACGGATTCAGAGGTGAAGATATAGCTGTTTCGGGACATGAGTGCTCCATTGGAATGTAGGCCGACCACGCCAGGAAGCCGTTGTGGCGGCACATTCCAATTGGGTTATCTTTGTGGCGAACTCGCGTCAATGGCGTTGCGGCGGCGCAGCACGATTAGCCCCGAAAGCCCCGCCAACAAAACAAAGAACACGGGCCAATCCCCGGTATTCGCGTAGATTGTCGGCGGAAGTGGACTGGGAAGGGGTGAATCAAGCCAACCGGCCTCGTTCAGCGGGATCGACGCCACAATTTCGCCACGCGCATCAATCACCGCCGAGACGCCGGTATTCGCGGCCCGCACCATCGGCAGGCCCTGCTCGACCGCGCGCAGCCGCGCTTGCGCCAGATGCTGATACGGCCCCGAGACCTTGCCGAACCATGCGTCGTTGGTGATCTGCAAAAGCCAGCCGGGCCGCGCGGGCGCCGCGTTGACGTCCTGCGGGAAGATCGCCTCGTAGCAGATCAGCGGCAGCGCGCTGCCCAGCGGCCCCAGATCCAGAAGCTGCGGCCCCGGCCCGGAACTATAGCCAAAGCCCATGCTGGATCCGAACAGCGTCATGCCGACCGTGTCGAACATCGACGACAGCGGCAGATATTCCCCGAACGGGACAAGGTGATACTTGTCGTACAGATCGGCGACGACGCCCTCGCCATCCAGCACGATCAGACTGTTGAAGGCGTCCGCCCCCTCCCACCGCTGAATGCCCAGCACCACCGGCACCCCGCCTGCGGCCTGCGCGACCCGCATAAGAAGCGGTTCGGCGTTATTCAGAACCGTGGGGATCGCGGTTTCCGGCCAGATCACAAGGTCGGGCCGCCCGTCGGCGCCCGCAGCCGTGTATTCCAGCTGTCGGCGGAAGAAAGTCGTCGCGTGGTCCGGGTCCCATTTCAGGTGCTGCGCCGCGTTGGGCTGCACCAAGCGGACCACCTGCGGCGATTCAACCGCCGGGACCGGCTGTGCCGCCTGCCACAAGCCAAGCCCGTACAGCACCGCGAAGGGCAAGAGCGCCAGACCCGCCCGGCGCCAGCTGGGCCATGCCGCCGACACAAGGGCTGCCGCAAGAACCGTCAGAAACGTGAGCCCGACCGGCCCGACCCACGCCACCAGCTGCATCGGACCCCAACCGACCCACACATGACCGATCATCGCCCACGGAAAGCCGGTCAGAATGTAAGACCGCGTCAGTTCGACGGAGGCCAGCGCAAGGGCGAAGGCCACCGCCTGCCCCCAGCGGCCAGCCCCCCGCCCGATCCAGTGCGCCAGCGCAAAGGCCGCGCCCCAGAACAGGGCGAACCCACCCGCCATGAAGACCAACGCGAAGGGCGCCATCCAGCCGTGGCGGGCGATGTCGACGAAGAACGGCTCGACGATCCAGAACAGCGACGCCGCGAAGTAGCCCGCGCCAAAGCTCCAGCCGACCCACGCAGCGCCCCGCACCGTCGATGTGAGTACAAAGAAGCGGAACACCAAGGCCAGCGCCGCAAGCGTCGCCCAAGGCAGGCCCACGGGCGCCTGCCCCAGCGCAGCCAGCGCGCCCAGAAGGATCGCCGCCGGCATGGACCGGCGCGCGAAAAGACCCTTCCGCGACGCTACTGCGGTTTCACTCACCCGCGACCTGCGGCAGCCTGACACGCAGACGCTTGATCCGGCGCGGGTCGGCGTCGACGACGACGAACTCGACCCCTGCAGGGTGCGGGATCATCTCGCCACGCGCCGGCACGCGGCCGGAGAGCATGAAAACCAACCCGCCAAGCGTGTCGATCTCTTCCTGTTCCTCGTCATCCGCAAGGGACAGGCCGATCTCGTGCTCGAACTCTTCCAGCGGCGCCGTGGCCTGTGCAAGGTAGACGCCGGGTTTCTCCTTCGTCCAAAGCTGATCTTCCTCGGTGTCGTGTTCGTCCTCGATCTCGCCGATGACCTGTTCGATCAGGTCCTCGATGGTCACAAGGCCGTCGACCCCACCGTATTCGTCGATCACCAGCGCAAGGTGCATCCGCTGCGTCTGCATCTTCTGCAGCAGCACGCCGATCGGCATCGACGGCGGCGCGAACAGCAGCGGCCGCAGCATCTTGCGAAGGTTGAAGGGAATGCCGTCGCCGTTGAACCCGTGGGTCAGGGCAAAGTCCTTCAGGTGGACCATGCCCAGCGGCGTGTCGAGCGTGCCTTCGAACACCGGAAGACGCGTCAGCCCGCTTTCGCGGAACACGGCCACCAGTTCCTCCATCGAGATTTCGATGGGGACCGACACGATCTCGGATTTCGGGATCGCGACGTCCTCGACCCGCATCCTGCGCAGGTTGAGCATACCAAGAGCCGCGCCGGCCTGAGCCGACCCGTTCGGGGTCCCGTCGGTTTCATCTGAATCTTCCAGCTCGACATCCGTCGGGCCGTTCAGGGCTTTCTTGAACCAGGTAAATAACCCGCCCTGCCCGTTCTCTATCTGATCCTGCGCGCTTTGCGCTGCGCTAGAGGACCCGCTATCCGCGTCGCCCATCTGTCCTTTCCAAGAAACGCGAGCCGCTGCGGCCCGCGCCGCTAATATGGGTCTGGAAGCCCCAAGGTTGCAAGTATCTCGACCTCAAGACTTTCCATCAATTCCGCATCCGCGTCGTCGATGTGGTCGAAGCCCAACAGATGCAGGACTCCGTGCACCACCAGATGGGTCACATGGTCCTCGACGGGGCGCCCCGCCTCGGCAGCTTCGCGCCGACAGGTTTCCACCGCAATGGCGATGTCGCCCAGTTCCCCGGCCTCTGGCGGATCGGGACGTTCGCCTGCGAATTCCGACGCGCGTTCCTCGGACGGCCATGACAGGACGTTGGTCGGCGTGGGCTTGTCGCGGAAGTCCGCATTCAACACGGCGATGCGGGCGTCGTCGCAGCCCAGAACCGCCGTTTCGAAGTCATCGGGATCAAGCCCAAGGTGACGCAGGGTCGCCGTTTCCGCACGCGCGGCCAACTGTTCCAGCTTCAGCGTCTCCCAGTCGGGGGCTTCGATCACAACATCCACGGTCATTCCGCCAGTGATGCCAAGCCGCCCCGAAAGTAAAGCCCGCCGCGGCATCCGCGCCACGATCCCGCGGAAAATCATTAAAGCCAGCGTTATTAAACGGACCTTAGGACAGGGATTGTTAAGCTGCTACCGGATAACACGCGGCGGATTTTGACTATCCGCACCGTGAAGGAGACGTTGAATGCGGAAGGCTCGGGCAATCCCGCCCGGCCCTACAGGAGCCTACAGGAGACAAACCCGCAATGTACGTGACCGTCCTGTATCGCAACACATGCCTGCAGATGTACCTGCGGCCCGCGCGGGCTGTTCGCAGGTCCGTGCGCCCGGCGCCGCTGCTGCGGCTGATCGCCGGCTAAGCCCACGAAGCAGAAACGCTGGCTTAGGCGTGGCCGATCACTTTCGGGTCGCGGCACGCGTGGCGCGCGCATTCCAGTTCCAGCGTCGAATGTCCGACGCCGAACTTCTCTGACAGCATCACCTTGATACGCGCCTTGATGGCGTCCGCTTCGGCCCACCTGCCCTCGACCACGACGACATGCGCCTCCATCGCGGGGTGATGTTCCTCCATCTGCCACAGATGCGCGTGATGCACGCTTGCGACCCCGTCGACCCCTTGCAGGCTTTCGACGATCTCTTCGCTGTCCAGACCCGGCGGGCTGGCCTGCATGAGGATGCGGATCACCTCGCCGATTTCAGCGAACCCCATCCACAGGATGTAGCCCGCGATCATCAGCGTCACCAGCGGGTCGACCCACCACCAGCCGAACACCAGAATGGCCCCCCCCGCCACGATGACGGCGACCGAGCCCAGCGCATCTGCAAGGTTGTGCAGGAAGGCGGCCCGGATGTTCACGCTGGACTTCGACATCGCATAGGTCAGCGCCGCGGTCACAAGATCCACTACAAGGGCGATCCCGGCGATGATCACGATCATCCAACCGTTCGCCTGAGACGGATCGAAAAACCGCTCGACGGCTTCGTAGACAAGGTAGAACGCCAGCAGGATCAGCGTGGTATAGTTGATCAGCGCCGCGACGACCTCTGCCCGCCCATAGCCGAACGTCATCTGCGCATCCGCAGGACGTCGGGCGATCTTGCGGGCTGCGAACGCGATAACCAGCGAAACCGCGTCGCTGAGGTTGTGCAGCGCATCCGCGATCAACGCCAGCGACCCAGACAGGATGCCGCCGACGATCTGCGCAATCGTCAGCGCGAAGTTCACGCCAATCGCGCCGTACATGCGACGGTCGCCCGCGTCGGGATCGACGTGATGGTGATGGTGGTGGTGATGACCCATGCCGGCGCCTCCGCAATCCGGGGTCAGACTTAGCCGGACATGCCCCACATGCAAGCCTTCGCGTGGTCAGGCCAGCTTCACGCTCAGCCCGGTCCGCCCGAGAATCTGTGTCAGGAACCCGTTCGCCGGGTCGGACACATGGTCGGCATAGGGCTGTGCCGAACCGTGATCGAGATTGTCGCCGATGACCATCGCACCGGGGCGCAACGCCGGGGTCAGCAGGTCCAGCACCGGCAGGTACATCGACTTCCAACCATCAAGGAACAGCACGTCCACAGGCCCCTTCACCTGACGAAGCGTTTCGCGCGCGTCGCCTTCCAACAGCGTCACGATGTACTCGACCCCGGCCCGCGCGAAGGTGTCGCGCAGGGCGGCGCACTTGTCGGGATGCACCTCTGTCGTGATCAGCCGACCGCCGGTTTCCTTCAGCGCGGCGGCAAAATACAGCGTGCTGATCCCGAAGGACGCACCGAACTCGACCACCGTCCGGGCCTTTGCGCCCATCGCCATCATGTAAACGAAACGCCCCTCTTCGGGCGACAGCGCAAGGTATTCGGACCCCAAGCGCACGATGTCGTCGGTGTTTTCCTCGGGCTTGAAGCCGCCGCGGGCCCGGCGTTCGGCGGTAGAGCGCGCGTCGGCATCGTGCAGGCGCAACAGCTCTTCCGCGATGCGCGGGTCCTTCGGCAACCAGTCCATGTCAAATCCTCTTAGGCTGGAATGGCTCAGGAGGTGGCGTCGGCGTCGTAGGCCTGAATGATCTTCGCCACCAGCGGGTGACGGACGACGTCCTTGGCGGTGAAGTAACTGAACGAGATGTCGCTGATCGCGCCCAACAGCCGTTCCGCGTCCTGCAGGCCCGACTGTACGCCGCGCGGCAGGTCGACCTGACTGCGGTCGCCGGTGATCACCATGCGGCTGCCTTCGCCAAGGCGGGTCAGGAACATCTTCATCTGCATGGTGGTGGCGTTCTGCGCCTCGTCCAGCACGACGAAGGCGTTCGACAGGGTCCGCCCCCGCATGAAGGCCAGCGGCGCGATCTCGATCTTCTTTTCCTCGATCAGCTTGGCCAGCTGCTTGGCGGGCAGGAAATCGTTCAGCGCGTCGTACAGCGGCTGCATGTACGGATCGACCTTGTCCTTCATGTCGCCGGGCAGGAACCCAAGGCGTTCGCCGGCTTCGACAGCCGGGCGCGACAGGATGATGCGGTCGACGTGGCCGCCGATGAACATGCTGACGCCCACCGCCACGGCAAGATAGGTCTTGCCCGTCCCTGCCGGTCCGATGCCGAACGCCAGCTCGTGCTCGAACAGGGCGCGGACATAGGCCTTTTGCGCCTCGGTTCTGGGTTCGACCGTCTTCTTGCGCGTCTTGATCTCAAGCGCGCCAGCGTTGAACATTTCCATCTGGTCGCCCGAGCGGCTGCCCGTCTCGTCAGGCGACGCGCCCAGCCGCAGCAGGCCGTCGATGTCGCCCGCGTCCACGGACCGGCCAGCTTCAAGCCGGGTGTACAGTTGCTGAAGCACCGCCGCCGCTTGGCCGCGTGCTTCGCCCTCGCCGATCACCGCAAGGTGGTTGCCCTTTCGGAAGATCTGGACGCCAAGGCCATGTTCCACCTGAGCGAGGTTGCGGTCGAATTCACCGCATAGGTCAATCAGAAGCCGGTTGTCGGGGAATTCCAACAGTGTCTCGTGGATGTCATCCTGCGAGGCGGGCGGGGTCAGCGTGCCAATTGCCAAAGAGCTCTCCGTTCCCAAATGTTGTGTCCAAGCGTGACAAGACACGCGACATCGCGCAAGCCGCAATCTGAAAAGTTGAACGCGCGCCGTTCAACTTTGATCCGCTTCATGTTGCAGGCGCGTGAAATCAGCGGCGGATCCTGCACAAATCGCGGTGAATCCGGGCGCGACACCCGGCAAAACGCACCTGCAGCAGGCGATTAAAAAATAGTCATCCGTGCCGCCGTCAGGTCGCGGAAGGATGTCCACAGCGTGATTTCAGGATGGGGATAAGTGGAATCCGGCGCGAGCGGCCGAGTCGCCTCTCGCAAGAGGACCGGACACCGTGCGGTTGGGCCGCCCCGGCCGTCAGCGGCCGGGGGGCGAATGCCCTAGGCCTTAGTAGCCGCGCAGCACCGAGCGCGCGGTTTCGCGCAGGGCCGCCGAGTTGCCGACGCCAGCGCGATCACGGCAGACGCGTTCAGCCATCGCGTGCGCAGTCGGATAGTCGTAGCCGGCAGCGACAAGGCTATCGATGAACTCCGGGTTCGGGCGATCCCAGATGACCTCTTTCCACGGACCGCGGAAACAGCTCACCTTGATTTTCGGACCGTACGAGTAATAGCGCCCTTCCTGGGCGCTGGCAGTGGTGGCGGCGCTGGCCAGTGTCATCGCGGCAGCGGCAGCCAAAGCAACGAATTTCATGTCTGTACCCCTCAAGAACAGAGATGCGACACGGCGAGGTCAAGCAGCTTCAACGACCTCGTCGCGCGGATGGAATACCCATCCGACGCCAAAGAACGTAGCGCGATTGGAGAGTAAAGCGGGAAATATTAATAGATTGTTGATGGTAGGAGGAAATCCGCCACAATCTTGCCGTGATTTACGAAATTTTAAGACACATTTTCCGCGAATCGACGCGACTCAGCCCCCGAGATAACGCCCCGTGGGGACCCGAAATCAGACCAGAACACCGCCCAAAGAATTCGGCCCGCTTTCCGTGATACGGACCCGGCGCAGGTCGCCGACGGCGACATCCCCGGTGACGTGCACCGCGTGCAGGTAATCCGACTTGCCGGTCATCTGCCCCTCGATCCGGCCCTTCCGTTCGAACAGCACGCCGACCTCGCGACCGACCATCTCGTCCTGAATCTCGCGCTGCTGGCGGGTCAGCAGCGCCTGAAGCCGAGCCAGCCGGTCGCTTGCCGCGTCGGCATCGACCAGCGGGCGTTCCGCCGCCGGGGTTCCCGGACGGGACGAGTACTTGAACGAATAGCACTGGCCGTACCGCACCGCCTCGACCAGCGACATCGTGTCGGCGAAGTCCTCTTCGGTCTCGCCGGGGAAACCGACGATGAAGTCGCCCGACAGCAGGATGTCCGGCCGCGCGGCGCGGATGCGTTCGATCAGGCGCAGGTAGCTTTCCGCAGTGTGCTTGCGGTTCATCGACTTCAGCACGCGGTCGCTGCCCGACTGTACCGGCAGGTGAAGATACGGCATCAGCTTGTCGACCTCGCCATGCGCCGCGATCAGGTCGTCGTCCATATCGTTCGGGTGCGAGGTGGTGAACCGGATGCGATCCAGCCCGTCGACCTTCGCCAATTCGCGGATCAGCGTGGCCAGCGTCCAGTCGCCGCCCTCATGCGCCCCGTGGTAGGCGTTGACGTTCTGACCGAGCAGCGTGATCTCGCGCACGCCGCGTTCGACCAGATCGCGCGCTTCGGTCAGCACCTGCGACACCGGGCGCGAAACCTCGGCGCCCCGGGTATAGGGCACAACGCAGAAGGCGCAGAACTTGTCGCAGCCTTCCTGCACCGTCAGGAACGCGGTCGGGCCACGCTTGGCCTGCGGGCGCTTCTTCAGCTTCTCGAACTTGTCTTCTTCGGGAAAATCGGTGTCGACCACCTTGGCCCCGTTCGAGGTCCGCGCCTCCATCTCGGGCAAGCGGTGATAGCTTTGCGGCCCCACGACCAGATCGACCAACGGCTGACGGCGCATGATCTCTTCGCCCTCGGCCTGCGCGACGCAACCGGCGACACCGATCCGCAGATCGGGTTTCGCGGCCTTCAACTCTTTCAAGCGGCCCAGTTCGGAATAGACCTTCTCGGCGGCCTTCTCGCGGATGTGACAGGTGTTCAGCAGGATCATGTCGGCATCCTCGGGGGTCGAGGTTTCGACATACCCGGCGCCGCCCATGGCCTCTGCCATGCGCTCGCTGTCGTAGACGTTCATCTGACAGCCGTAGGTCTTGATGAAAAGCTTCCTGGGGTCCGCCATGTCCGGTTCCGTCCGCTGAAGGGCTTCCGCTGAAGTTCAGACGCGGGCCATACACCCTTGCCCGCGCTCTTGCAAACCCGGCCACGTTCGTCGGATGTTAACGCAAAACGAACAGAACGGGCAGACGATGCGCTACACCAGCCTGGTGGATTTTCTCAACGACGGGCGCCCGGCCTTGGCGAAGGGGCCTGTCGGCATGATCTTCGTCGAGGATCTGGTCGAGGTCGACAGCACCATCCGCCACCATCTGCAGCTGGGCTTCCCGACCCTGCTGGTCTTCGGACCGGAGGAAATGACGCTGTCGCAGGATCTTGCGACCGCTGTCCACCGGATCGACCATCCGATGCAGACGCGCGGGGCGGCGGTGGACGCGGTCAATCAGCTGATCGACGCGGCACCGGATCTGTGGATGTACTACTGCTATAACGCTGAATACCTGTTCTACCCCTTCTGCGAGACGCGGTCGGTGACGGAAATGCTGGCCTTCCACACCGAGGAACGGCGCGACGCGATCCTGACCTATGTCATCGACCTGTACGCGGGGGATCTGGACATCCATCCCGACGCGGTCAGCCTGAGCCAGGCGTATCTGGACAAATCCGGCTATTACGCGCTGGCCCGGAACGACGAGGTCGGGCATCCGCGCGAGCGCCAGCTTGATTTCTACGGCGGGCTGCGCTGGCGGTTCGAGGAACACATTCCCACCGCCAGCCGCCGGATCGACCGCATCGCGCTATTCCGCGCGGCGAAGGGGCTGACACTGAGGCCGAACCACACGTTCTCAGACGAAGAGTACAACACGTATTCCTGCCCGTGGCACCACAACATCACCGCTGCGATCTGCTCTTTCCGGACGGCCAAGGCTTTGAAAACGAACGCGGGTTCCACGTTCGACATTCCGAACTTCGTTTGGCACAACTCGACGCCCTTCACATGGCAGTCAAAGCAGCTTCTGGACCTTGGATTGATGGAACCGGGCCAGTGGTTCTGACACGCGGATCACGGCAATTTGCCGCCAAGCGGTCCTAGTGTTGCCGTAATGCCTTAATTAAGCCCGAATCCATTTTTAGGCCTTTACCCTAACAAAAAATACAATCGAGCAGACGCGAGGCATAAAATGCGCCTCTTTCAAATTGGCCTGAACAACTGTGCCGACTTGGCACTTCACGAGCTTTTCACCGCCAGCGGCGTCACATCGCTGCGCGGATCGGGAATCGACTGGCAAGAGACCGCGCCAACGCTGGACCGGCGTAACGCGCAGATCCGCATCGACCGCAACATCCGCGCCGGGCGCCATGCGCTGGACGGGCTGGAAGAGTTCGACGCCTTCTTCGATATGGAATTCGTCGTGAATGGCGGTTCGATCGAGAACTTCCGCCACTTTGCCCTGCTGGCCGAGGATTACCCGGACGCGAAGTTCCTTCTGAACACCCGTGACAAGCAGGACTGGCTGCGCGACCGCGCGCTGGCCCGCGACGGGCTGTACCTGCGCCTTGCCAAGGAACGCACAGGCATGAGCGACAAGGGTGTGCTGAACATGTGGGCCGATGACTTTCACCGGCATCACGACATGGTCCGCAGCTACTTCGCCCCCCAGCCCGGGCGGTTGCTGGAATTCGACATCGACCGCACGCCGATCCGCGACCTGAAACGGTTCGTCGCGCCGGACATGCACCTGATGACACGGCACTGGCAGCGTGGCGATCACCCTGCATCGGTCTGGGACAACTGGCCGCTCAGCTTGCTGACGGCTTGGGCCCAAGACCGCGACCCGGATACCTCCCCCAACAAACCAAGGGCGGCCTGAACCGCCCGGATGACCCTCCTGTCACCCACTTCCGCCGCCGATCCCGCCGGGATCCGGCGGCGGCTTCACTCGGTCAGGATCTTTTGCATCAGGTGCAGGCCCAGCAACCGCCCGAACTTCCACCCGACCTCTGGCAGCACCGCGACCTCGCGGTAGCCCAGCGCCGCATGAAAGGCGATGCCCGCCGGATTGCCGGAACTGACACCGGCGAAGATCGAATGCGCCCCGCCCTGCCGCGCGTGATCCTCGACCGCTTCCATCAGGGCCCGGCCAAGGCCACGGCCACGCACCGCCGGGTCAAGGATCACGGTATGCTCCATCGTCCGGGCATAGCCGCGTCCGCCGCGGAACTGGAAATAGGTCGCGAAACCTTCGACCGCGCCACCGTCTTCCGCCACGAAGAAGCCATGCCCGTCCGCCGCCCGCTGCGCGAGGATCTCGCGGACATCGGACTCGGATTTCTCGACGGGATTGAAGGTGATGTCCGTGACGCGGATGACCGGGTTCCACAACGCCGCGATCCGGGCGGCGTCGGCCTCGGTCGCGGGGCGGACCGTCATTCCAGAACGCGCAGGCCGCCGGGCGTCTCGATCTCGGCCCGCATCGCCAACGGTCCCTCGTGCAGGACGACCGGCATCGTCGTGAAGACCTTCGACAGCGCGGCGCGCAATGCGTCCGCGTCGGGGTGGCTGATCTTCAACGTCTTCAGGCGACAGCCCGCGTCGGGCAGCGTTTGCGACGGGTGGACGCCCTCGGGCCACCGGATGATTGCCGGAAAGGCGCCCGAGAACGGCAGTTTACCGTCCACCGGAACGCCCATGTGCCACACGAGCGAGCCGCGCGACATTTCGGTCGCGGGTCCGGCGGCCGCCGGGGCCGCTGCCAGCGCCGCGTCCAGATCATCGGTGCGGGCGATCCAGTTGGTCAGCCTTGGCGCGCCCGAGAAGTTATCAAGGTCGAAGGGGCGCGGACGCCCCGGATCTATGCCGTCCGGGTCGATGGCGATGACTTCCAGATAGACCGGGCCCAGCCCCAGCAGGCGGTTGTGGGTGCCCATCTTCTCGTGCCGCCCACCGCCCGCCAGCGGCACGCCCAGCGCGGCCTCGACCGCTGCGACGCCCTCGTCCAGCGTAGAGGCGGACAGGGCGAAATGATCAAGCTCGGCCATGAAGGTCATGCGGGGGCTCCGTGATTTAGGGCAGTGCCGTGGTTCAGATCACGCGCAGGATCAGCGCCCAGACCAGGGCCAGCACGGTCGGGTACATCGTTGCCGCGAACCCGAAGGCGCGCAAGGGCGGCGAGACGTGGTAGCCGATCCAAAAGGCCAGCCGGGCGATAACGAACCCGATCGACAGGCACAGCACCACGCCCAGCCCGTCGGTCAGAAGCAGGTAGGAAATCACCGGCCACAGACAGGCGGCCAGTACCGACTGTTCGACGGTGTTGCGCAGCACGCGCTGGTCGATCTCGGCGGCGCTGCCCAAGGGGGGTGGCGTGCCGTCGATCAGCGTGGGCGAGAAGAAGCGGCGCATCGCGATGGCGCCGATCACCAGAAGCAGCGAAATGCCGGGGCCGATCAGGAAGAACTGTTCCACGACAACGCGCGAGAAGACCGGGATCTGCACATACGTGACCGCGATCCAGATCAGCGCCACCGACCAGACGGCGCCCAGTCCCGCGCCGATGGCGATCTTGCCTTGCTTGCCCATGTCGTCGTCTCTCCGGTTTCCGCTGCACCCCGCCGTTTCTACAGGCTTTTCCCAGCCGTGCAACGACGGGGATGCGCGAAAGCCTGCCCTATGCGGCGTCCGTCCGGGCGGCCGAGATCAGCTGCAGGATGTCCTTCGCCGCTTCGGGGATGTTGGTTCCCGGCCCGAAGATCGCCTTCACGCCGGCCTTCTTGAGGAACTCGTAATCCTGATGCGGGATCACCCCGCCGCAGATCACGATGATGTCCTCTGCGCCCTGCTCTTTCAGCGCGGCGATCAGCTTGGGCGCCAGCGTCTTGTGCCCTGCCGCCTGGCTTGAAATGCCGACGACGTGCACGTCGTTGTCCACCGCATCCTGCGCAGCCTCTTCCGGGGTCTGGAACAAGGGGCCGACGTCGACGTCAAAGCCGATGTCGGCAAAAGCCGTCGCGATCACCTTGGCGCCGCGGTCGTGACCGTCCTGCCCCATCTTGACCACCAGCATGCGGGGCCGGCGGCCTTCCTCTTCGGCGAAGGCCTCGACGTCCTTCTGGATCTGGGCGAAGCCCTCGTCGCCCTCGTAGGCCGCGCCGTAGACACCCGCCAGCGTCTTCACCTCGGCCCGATGCCGGCCGAACACCTTCTCCATCGCCATGCTGATCTCTCCTACCGATGCGCGCGCCCGCGCGGCCTCGACCGCGGCTTCCAGCAGGTTGCCGCCCTCGGACGCCCGCCGTTCCAGTTCCGCCAGCGCCGCGTCGCAGGCGGCCTGATCGCGGCTGCCCCGGATGCGCTCTAGCCGGGCGATCTGGCTGTCGCGCACCTTGACGTTGTCCACGTCGAGAATGTCGATCTCGTCCTCTGTCTCGCGGCGGTACTTGTTGACCCCGACGATCACCTCTTCGCCGCGGTCGATCATCGCCTGCCGACGTGCTGCCGATTCCTCGATCCGCAGCTTCGGCATCCCCGACGCGACGGCCTTGGTCATGCCGCCCATTTCTTCGATCTCGCCGACCAGCGCCCATGCCTTGTCGGCCAGCTCGGCGGTCAGGCTTTCCACATAGTAAGATCCGGCCAAAGGATCGACGACGCTGGTCACGCCGGTCTCTTCCTGAAGGATCAGCTGCGTGTTCCGGGCGATGCGGGCCGAGAACTCGGTCGGCAGCGCGATCGCCTCGTCCAGCGCATTGGTGTGTAGCGACTGGGTGCCGCCCAGCGCGGCGGACATCGCCTCGTACGCGGTGCGGATGACGTTGTTATAGGGGTCCTGTTCTTGCAAAGACACGCCCGAGGTCTGGCAGTGGGTCCGCAACATCTTGGACCGCTCTTGCTTTGCACCGAACTCTTCCATGATGCGGTGCCACAACAGGCGTGCGGCGCGCAGCTTGGCGGCCTCCATGAAGAAATTCATGCCAATGGCGAAGAAGAACGACAACCGTCCGGCAAACTTGTCGACGTCCATGCCGGCCTCGATGGCGGCGCGCACGTACTCGCGCCCGTCCGCCAGCGTGAAGGCCAGTTCCTGCACAAGGTTCGCGCCCGCTTCCTGCATGTGGTAGCCGGAAATCGAGATCGAGTTGAAGCGCGGCATCTCGTTCGACGTGTATTCGATGATGTCCGAGATGATCCGCATCGAGGGTTCGGGCGGATAGATATAGGTGTTCCGCACCATGAACTCTTTCAGAATGTCGTTCTGGATGGTCCCGGACAGAACGGCCCGGTCATGCCCCTGCTCTTCGCCGGTGACGATGAAACTGGCAAGGATCGGGATCACCGCGCCGTTCATGGTCATCGACACGGACACCTGATCCAGCGGGATGCCGTCGAACAGGATCTTCATGTCCTCGACGCTGTCGATGGCCACGCCCGCCTTGCCCACGTCGCCCACGACCCGTTCATGATCGCTGTCGTATCCACGGTGCGTGGCAAGGTCGAAGGCCACCGAAACGCCCTGCTGGCCGGCGGCCAGCGCCTTGCGGTAAAAGGCGTTCGATTCCTCGGCGGTCGAGAACCCGGCGTACTGGCGGATCGTCCACGGTCGTCCGGCATACATCGTTGCCTTCACCCCGCGGGTGAACGGCTCGAACCCCGGCAGCGTCCCCATATGCGGCAGGTCGGCCGTGTCCTCGGCCGTATAAAGGGGCCGTACGTCGATCCCCTCCAGCGTATGCCACGTCAGATCTTCCAGCGGCTTGCCCCGCAGTTCCTTCTCGGCGCGGGCCTTCCAGGCATCGATGTCGCTCATTGATCGGGCTCCTCTCCTACGGATGCGCGCTGGTCACAGTTTCCGGCGCGGGCGCCTTGGCCCTTCGTTTTCCCGACCCCCGGGCTTATATGCGAATAAGCAGGAGGACGAATGGCCAAGGTCTTGACTTCAATATTCATTGTCTGCGTCAGCGCGGCCGCGTGGGCGCAGGATGCAGAGGTGGTCAACGATACCGGCACGGCAGAGGCCGAGCGGGAGATGGCAGAGGAAGTGCCCCTGTTCTTCGAGGCCTCCGATGTCACGCTGGACGAGTTCGTCTGGACCAAGCGTGTGGTCGTGGTTTTCGCCGACACGCCAGCGGATCCGCGATACATCGAACAGCTGGAATTGCTTAGCGCCCGGCCCGAGGCCCTGATCGCCCGCGACGTGATCGTCATCACCGACTCTGACCCGTCCGCAGAAACCGACGTGCGCCGCGCGCTCAGGCCGCGCGGCTTCCAACTGACGCTGATCGAGAAGGACGGCCGCGTGAACCTGCGCAAACCGCTTCCGTGGGACGTGCGCGAGGTGACGCGCGCCATCGACAAGTGGCCGCTGCGGCAAGAAGAGATCCGCGAAGGGCGCGGGACGGAATAGGTCATGCGGCGGGCTCCTCTTCCGGGGCGTCCGCGAAGCTGAACCGCGCACCGTCCGGAAGCCCCCCGGCCCAGTCGCGCAGCATGGCCAGATAGGCGTCGGGATCGGGCACCGCCGCCTCGTTCAGCCAGAACACCACCTCTGTGGCGCCAAGATAGAAGGCGTGCACATCCGTGGTCAGCACCCCGACGCGGCGCCAGCCGTCCCCCATTTCCTCGTCCGAGAACCAGACGCCGGAATACAGCATGGCGAAGTGTACGCCCGCCTGTTCCGCCTGCGCCCCGGCCCAGCCGGGCCGGTTCTCGCGCGCTTCGAGAATCCGCATGATCTCGGCGTTGGCGAGACCCCACAGGTCCAGCACGTAATTTGGGTTCTGCCACGCGACATAGCCGATGTCGTTGACCGCGACGGGTTCGTTCAGCACGTCCTTCGCGAACCGCGCCATCTGGCCCTGCTGAACGTGGATCGCCCGCGGCGCATAGGGATACTCGCGCACTGCCGTCGGCAGATAATAGATGGCGGCCAAGGCGATTGGCACGGCGGCGACCGCCCCGGCCAGCCGCCCCTGCGCCGAAGCGGCGGCAGCCAACAGGCCCGCGACCAGCGTGGCAAGGATGTAGATCTCGTACCGATCCAGCCAGCCGAACTTGCCCAGCAACACGTGGCCCATCCCGGCAAGGATGACGACCGGCAGGATGAGGCGGCGGCGCGAGGTTCGGACACCCGGCCAAAGCGCCAGCACGAAGGCCAGCAGCATCGACAGCAGCAGGATCTGCCCCGGTGGTGACGTCAGCGCCGTGTGCAGCTTGAACCGGAAATAGGCCAGCGGCCCACCGCCCACGACCTCGCCCGCCGTCATCTTGAACCGGACCGAGCTTGGCAGGGGGTCCAGCCCCATCGACCACAGCAGCGCGCAGAAGCCCGCGACCGGCAGCACCGCGATCAGGCCAAGCCCGATCCCCGCCCGGACCCGGCCCGCCAGAAGCACCGCGAAGGCGGCGGCCACCGCAAGCGCCAGCCCCTCGAACCGCAGCAGCGGCGCGAACAGGATGCCCGCAATCAGGAACGGTGTGATGCGGTTTTGATCCGCAAGGATTAGCAGGCCAAGGATGATCGCAAGGCTGGCTGCCGTGTGCAGCATATGCTCCATCCCGGTGAAGGCCAGCCCGGCCATGTTCAGCGCGACAGGCCCCGCGACGGCCAGCGCAATGCCGAACACGCCACGGTATCCCGCCTGCCACAGGATCCGGCCCCACAGCGCGGCGGCGGCCATTAAACCCACGACGTTCCAGAACAGCGGCAGGTAGCGTTGCAGCGGGCTTTCCGAGAACGGCGTCAGCAGCAGCGGATAGACGGGGGACGACGCGGCGGCGGCGATCTCTCCGTCGTTCACGCCATAACCGCCGCCCGCGATCTGTTCGGCGATCGCAAGGTGGATGTACGGATCATCCAGCGGATAGTCGAAGACACCGCCCGCGGTCGACCATGCCGCGACCTGAAGCACGAGATGCGCCAGCACCGCCGCCGCCACCGCCAGAAGCGGCAGGAGCCACGGGGTGCCGGTCCCGGCGTCGGTCGCGGCGGATCGAGTCATTCGAACTCCATGATCACTTCGTCCACGGCAAGGCTGTCGCCCGCCGCCGCGTTGACCCGCGACACGACGCCTTTGCGTTCGGCGCGCAGGATGTTCTCCATCTTCATCGCCTCGATGGTGCACAGGGCCTGCCCTTCCTGCACCTCTTGCCCCTCTTCGACCTCGATCTTCACGACAAGGCCCGGCATCGGACACAGCAACATCTTAGAGGTATCCGGCGGCAGTTTCTCCGGCATCAACCGGGCCAGTTCCGCCTGCCTTGGGGTGCGGACGTGCACCTTCAGGTCGGCGCCCCGGCTGCGCACGCGGAAGCCGTGGCTGATCTTGCCGACCTTCATCACCAGCGGCGCGCCGTCCACGGTCAGTTCGGCCAGAGGATTGCCCGGGGTCCAGTCGCCTTCGATACGGTGGCTTGTCCCGTCATCGAAGGTGACGGTCGATCCGCCCGTGTCCGGCGCGATCGCGACCGCGAAATCGTGCCCCTGCGCGCTGACCACCCAGTTCTGGCCGACCTTGCGTTCATGGTTGTCCATCCGGCCCGAGATGCGGGTGCGCCGGATCTCGGACACAAGGTTCATCGCGGCACAGGCGGCGGCGACGCGGCGCAGCGCCGTCTCGCCCAAGGTCACGCCATCGAAGCCTTCGGGATATTCCTCGGCGATGAAGGCGGTGGTGATGTTGCCCGACGTGAAGCGCGGGTGATCCATGACCGCCGACAGGAACGGCAGGTTGTGCCCGATCCCCTCGACCTCGAAGCTGTCCAGCGCGATGCGCATCGCCTCGACCGCCTCGTCGCGGGTGCGGCCCCATGTGCACAGCTTGGCGATCATCGGATCGTAGTACATCGAGATCTCGCCACCCTCGTAGACGCCGGTATCGTTGCGCACGGCAACCTCGGCCGCAGGCGCGTCGCCCTGCCACTTGCCCGTGTCCAGCAGCGGGCCGGCCGCCTGTTCCGCCGGGGGGCGATAGCGGGTCAGCCGCCCGATGGACGGCAGGAAGTTGCGATACGGGTCCTCGGCATACAGACGGTTCTCGATCGCCCAGCCGTTGATGCCGACGTCGGCCTGCGTCATCGACAACGTCTCGCCCGCCGCGACGCGGATCATCTGCTCTACAAGGTCGACGCCTGTGATCAGCTCGGTCACCGGGTGTTCCACCTGAAGGCGGGTGTTCATTTCGAGGAAATAGAAGTTCCGGTCGCCGTCGACGATGAATTCCACCGTCCCGGCGCTGGCATATCCCACGGCGGCGGCAAGCGCGCAGGACTGTTCGCCCATCGCCTTGCGGGTCTCTTCGTCGAGGAAGGGCGACGGCGCCTCTTCCACGACCTTCTGGTTCCGCCGCTGGATCGAGCATTCACGCTCGTTCAGGTAAATCGCGTTGCCGTGGCCATCGGCCAGAACCTGAATTTCGATGTGCCGCGGCTGGGTGACGAACTTCTCGATGAAAATGCGGTCGTCGCCGAAGGAACTGGCCGCCTCGTTCTTGGACGACTGGAAGCCCTCGCGCGCCTCTTGGTCGTTCCACGCGATGCGCATCCCCTTGCCGCCGCCGCCGGCGCTGGCCTTGATCATGACCGGATACCCGATCTCGGCCGAGATCTTCACCGCCTCGTCGGCATCCTCGATCAGCCCCATATAGCCGGGAACGGTGCTGACCCCGGCCTCCTGCGCGATCTTCTTGGAGGTGATCTTGTCGCCCATCGCCTCGATCGCCTTCACGGGCGGGCCGATGAAGGCGACGCCGGCCTTGTCCAGCGCCTCGGCGAACTTGGGGTTCTCGGACAGGAAGCCATATCCCGGGTGCACCGCCTCGGCGCCGCTGTCCTTGATCGCCTGCATGATCTTGTCGATCACGATATAGGACTGGTTGGCCGGTGGCGGGCCGATATGGATCGCCTCGTCCGCCATCTGGACGTGCAGCGCGTGGCGGTCGGCGTCGGAATAGACCGCGACCGTGGCAATTCCCATCTTCCGCGCCGTCTTGATCACCCGGCAGGCGATCTCTCCGCGGTTGGCGATGAGTATCTTCTTGAACATCTCCGTCCCTCTCCCTCTTGGCGTTCAGACTTTGGCCTGACCGCAACGCGAAAAGCCGCCCGGACACAGGGTCCGGACGGCTTCATTCACGGCGGCACGGGGCCGCCCAAGGCTTAGACTGCGGCTGGGATCAGCGGCAGTTGGCCTGATTGACGTACTGGCAATAGGCGACGTTGCCGGCCGCGCCGACAATTGCACCCGTGACCGGATCTGCGCCGGTAAGAAGTGCGGCACCGGTGCCGGCGCCCATGCCGAAAACGCCTTGTTCCAGCGGAGTGTCACCACAGGCCGAAAGGCCCAAAGCCGCGACCAGAAGCGCGGCGGAAAGCTTGATGCGCATTGGGATGTGCCCTTGTTATGTTCTGCTCTGCGTCGATCTAGCGCCGGACGCGGCAGAAATCCAAACCTCAGGGCGGGTAAACGCAGATTTTGGGCAGTTTGCCGCTCAAATCCGCGTGTAGACGCAGGCACCCCACCGGGAAAACCAGATACGGGGGGTGACGGTCTGACCTGGGGATGGCCAGACCGTCGATAAGGGGAAGGGTAACGGTCGAGACGCGCCCTGACATAAAACGGTGCCTTAGGTCGCGGCTCAGGTTCGACACTGACCTTGGTCGCGCGGTCTGCATAGGGGGCTGTGAACACGGCACGCAGGTGCGCCGTTTCCCGCCGAAATCGTTTTGCCCCATGCGGAAAAACGCCGACCATCAGTCGAGATCCAGCTCTGGAAAGGACGCGCGGGCGGCATCCACGTCGATACGCAACAGCGAGTCGTAGCTTGCCGGTTCAAACGGGTCATCGACGGCCACGACTTCGCGACCGAACAGCCACGACAGCCGCCCGGCATCAAGATTGCCGCGTTCGAAAGGTTCTTCGCCGAAGTGATCCCAAAGCGCCTGCAGAAAGCCCGCATCGGCCCTTTTGTCGGCAGGACGCCGGTCGGGGAAACGCTCGCGACGGGTGATCGGTGTCACCCCGCGCGGATTCGCCCTGCGGATCACGAATTGAAAGTCGGTGCCTGGAAGACGTCCGGGAAACCCTCGATGCTTCAGCATCCTCGTCCCTCCCGGTGCGGGACGATCAGGGAGTCCAGGACGGGCGCGAGCGCCCGTCCCGTCCGAAGATTACTTGTACTTGCCGGTGTAGACCGGTTCGATCGTAATCGGCTCGGGATCGATGTATACGGGTTCTTCCTCTTGCTGGGCACAAGCCGCAGCGAAGGCCACGAGGCCAAAGGCGAGAACCAGTTTGACGCTTTTCGACATCCTAGTCTCCTGTCGTAAAGATGGAGGCCGAACACTGACTCTGCAGCGCGAGACCTCCCATTCAGGGTACAGGTCACTGTCCGGTAACCTCCCGAGACGATAGAACATTCGTGACTAAAAGGAAATTCCACCCGAGCGAGTAGGCGGGTTTGTGGCACCGTTGCATCAAGTGCCCCCCGGCGACCGGCGAATGCCGCTAGATATTGTGTCTGCATCAGAATGCCTCCCAGATACAGTGATCGCCTTCGATGCTATAAGCCTCGAAAAACTGGGTAATTTCCGGGTTTGGCTCCCCGAATTCGGAAGGTTGATCCGCCAGCGAAATGATCACTTGCGCAGGTCGCGGACCGATGTTCGGCAGCCGCGGAAGCGCATAGGACCGGCAAAGAAATTCCATGTCGGATGCTGCTTGCGCAAATGTGATCTTGCCTTCCGCGTGTCCGATGTCCGGTGCGACGAATCGGAAACGCCACGTCAAGCCCTTTGGTCCAGCCGTGTCGCGGACCACCTCGGCGAAGTCGACGGGCTGGCCTGACGGCACCTCGACCGGCTCTGCCCCGGCTGGGACCGCCATAGCCGCAAAGGCGATTGCGGGCAGTCTCATGATTTGCCCCATGTCTTCCGCTGACCTCGACGCGCGCGTGTTTTTGACGGCAACAGGCGACGGCCTTCGACACCGGACAGCGCGGCAAGGCTTTCCGCCGGACGGCCCCTCATGATCAATCGGCCCTTTGCTGCGGCGCGGCGGATCGACGACCTGACGGCCCTGTCGGCGCACCGGTCGCCGCACATCTGAATGTCGGACGTGATTCGGCGGCCCGCGCCACCGGGAATGGCCGGCCGCCGCAGGCCCATCGGCATGCGTTCGAGACGGCACAGGGGCTTCGCATCAAGCCTCGGCATCAGCGCGCCACCTCTCCGGCATAGCGCGCCCAACGCGCTCGCCGCTCTGGCTGTGCCAAAAGCGATGCAAGCCGGGCTTCCAACGCGGCGCGCGCCACCGGGCCGCCGTCGATCCGCCCGCCTGCCCGCAACCGCAAACCGCTGTCGGTGGCCGAAACCTCGACCACCGGGGAAAAGCCCCGCACCGACTGCAGCGCACGCCAGACATCCTGACGCACCTGCCGGGCCAGTCTGCGACGCGAGACGGTGGGAAAGGCCGTTTCGGCCACCACGTCGAACCGCGGCGGCAGCCGGCGGCACAGGGTCAGCGTTTCGCCCTCGATCATATGCCAGTCGTTGCGGCTCACACGCGGCTCACAGAGGAATGTTGTCGTGCTTTTTCCAAGGGTTCGTCAGCTTCTTGTTGCGAAGGCTGGCGAAAGCGCGGCTGACCCGGCGGCGCGTCGAGCGCGGCATGATCACCTCGTCGATGAACCCTTTCTCGGCGGCAACGAACGGATTGGCGAAGCGGTCCTCGTAATCGGCGGTGTGACGCGCGATCTTCTCGGGGTCGCCAAGATCCCCGCGATGCAGGATCTCGACCGCGCCCTTCGCACCCATCACCGCGATTTCGGCGGTGGGCCACGCATAGTTGAAATCCCCTCGCAGGTGCTTGGACGCCATAACGTCGTATGCCCCGCCATAGGCCTTGCGCGTAATCACCGTGACCTTCGGCACAGTCGCTTCGCCATAGGCGAACAGCAGCTTGGCACCGTGCTTGATGACGCCGCCGTACTCTTGCCCCGTCCCCGGAAGGAAACCGGGCACGTCAACCAGCGTCAGGATCGGGATCTCGAAACAGTCGCAGAACCGCACGAACCGCGCGGCCTTTTTCGAACTGTCGATGTCCAGGCACCCGGCCAGCACCATCGGCTGGTTCGCGACGATGCCCACGGTCTGCCCTTCCAGCCGGACGAAGCCGGTGATGATGTTCTTCGCGTGGTCTTCCTGAATCTCGTAGAAATCGCCCTCGTCCGCGATCTTCAGGATCAACTCCTTCATATCGTAGGGCGTGTTCGGGTTGTCAGGGATCAGCGTGTCCAGTGATGCCTCTTGCCGGTGCGGGTCGTCGAAGAACGGACGCACCGGGGGCTTCTCGCGGTTGTTCAGCGGCAGGAAATCGACCAGACGGCGAACCTCGGCCAACGCCTCGACGTCGTTCTCGAATGCGCCATCAGCGACCGAGGACTTCTTCGTGTGGGTCGACGCACCGCCCAGTTCCTCGGCGGTGACCACTTCGTTCGTGACGGTCTTCACAACGTCGGGCCCGGTGACGAACATGTAGGACGTATCACGCACCATGAAGATGAAGTCGGTCATCGCGGGGCTGTAGACCGCGCCGCCCGCACAGGGGCCCATGATGACGGAAATCTGCGGCACCACGCCGGACGCCATGATGTTGCGCTGGAACACGTCGGCATAGCCTGCAAGCGAGGCCACGCCTTCCTGAATTCGCGCGCCGCCGGAATCGTTCAGACCGATCACCGGGGCACCGTTCTGCACCGCCATGTCCATGATCTTGCAGATCTTCTGGGCGTGGGTCTCTGAAAGCGAACCGCCGAACACCGTGAAGTCCTGACTGAAGACATAGACCATCCGGCCGTTGATCGTGCCCCAGCCCGTGACAACGCCGTCGCCATAGGGGCGCTGCGCCTCCATGCCGAAGTCGGTGCACCGGTGCGCAACGAACATGTCGAACTCTTCGAACGACCCTTCGTCCAGCAAAAGTTCGATCCGTTCGCGCGCGGTCAGCTTGCCCTTCGCGTGCTGGCTGTCGATGCGCTTTTCGCCGCCGCCAAGGCGGGCTTGTTCGCGCCGGCTTTCCAGTTCGTGCAGGATGTCCTTCATGCGCTCGCCTCCATTCCCCGTTCGGCTTCAACCTACGCGAGGGGAACGCCTGCGGGAAGAGATTTAAGGTAAATTTGCAAATACTTGGCAAGCGTACGACTGCATATTGCAAATTGGCAAATTCGCCGTCCAGCCCCCTCGCGCGAACATCGGCTCGGATGGACAAGTCACAAAAGCGGGACTAATAGATGCCAATGACACGTAATACCAGCGTCCGCTTTCTGGACCGGCAAACTCCGCCGCACATCTTTACCCTGATCGTCATGGCCAGCACCTCGGCGCTGACCATGAACATGTACCTGCCGTCGCTGCCCAAGATGACAGAGCATTTTGGTACGGATTACAGCGTGATGGCCCGGTCGGTGACGTTGTTTCTTGTCGGGAACGCGGTGCTGCAACTGTTCATCGGTCCGGTCGCGGACAGGTTCGGTCGGCGGCCCGTGATGCTGGGCGGTCTGGCCATCTTCATCATCGCCACGATCGGCTGCCTGCTGGCCCCGACGGCGGCGGTTTTCCTGACGTTTCGAATGATGCAGGCCTTCATCGTGGTCGGCATGGTTCTAAGCCGCGCCGTGGTCCGCGACACCCACGATCAGGCCGACGCGGCATCCATGATCGGCTATGTCACGATGGGCATGGCGGTGGTTCCGATGATCTCGCCCGCGCTGGGCGGGGTGCTGGACGAATGGTTCGGCTGGCAAGCCAATTTCTATGCCTTTCTGCTGTTCGGGATCTGCACCTTCGCGCTGATCTGGGCCGACCAAGGCGAAACCAACCCGAACGCGGGCGCCCGGTTCCGGGACCAGCTTCGCGACTACCCCGAGCTTTTGGCCTCGCCCCGCTTCTGGGGCTACGCGCTGGCCGCCGGGTTTTCGTCTGGTGCGTTCTTCTCTTACATGGGCAGCGCCCCGCTTGTCGGGTCCGAGATCTTCGGCCTCGACCCCTCGACGCTGGGCATTCTGTTCGGCGCGCCGGCGCTTGGGTATGTCTTCGGCAACTACCTGACCGCGCGCTACTCGGTGCGGATGGGCATCAACCGGATGATCATCACGGGCTCGCTGATCTGCGCGATCGGCGTTGCGATCTCGTTGCTGGTGTTCCTTGCGGGCTACGGCTCGGCCTTCACCTTCTTCGGGTTCATGTGCTTCGTCGGCTTCGGCAACGGCATGGTCCTGCCGAACGCGATTGCCGGCACCTTGTCGGTGCGCCCCCACCTTGCGGGCACCGCCAGCGGACTGGGCGGGTCGCTTATGATCGGCGGCGGCGCGGTGCTGGCCCAGATGGCCGGTGAAATGCTAAGCGTCGAAACGGGCCCCTACCCGGTGCTTTGGATTCAGATCATCACCTCGGTCCTTGGCGTGCTTGCCATCCTCATGGTCATTCGCCGTGAAAAGCGCCTGGGGATTGCCCGGGGCGATTAGCGGCTGCTAAACCTCGTTTGCAAATCTGCAAAGCGGGGGGAGCCATGCCGAAGCGGAAACTGTACGCGGGCGCCAAGCTGCGCGAACTGCGCGGCCGGCTGGAGCTGACGCAGAAAAGCTTTGCCGAGAAGCTGGGCGTTTCGCTGCCCTACCTGAACCAGATGGAAAACAACAACCGCCCGATCTCGGCGGCGGTGGTGTTGTCGCTGGCGCAAGAGTTCGGGCTGGACGTGACAGAGCTGTCGACCGGCGACGCCGAGCGGATCGTCGTCGACATGCGCGAGGCGCTGGCCGATCCGGTCTTTGCGGAGAGCGCGCCGCCGCTGGCCGATCTGCGGCTTGTCGCGTCGAACGCGCCCGCCCTTGCCCGCGCCTTCCTCAGCCTGCACCAAGCCTACCGGCAGACCCACGAACGGCTGGCCTCGCTGGACGAGGCGCTGGGCCGCGAGGGCAGCACGGTGCAGCCGTCCCCGTGGGAAGAGGTTCGCGACTTCTTCCACTATTGCGACAACTATTTGGATGCGATCGACCGCGCCGCCGAACGGTTCGCAAATTCCGGCCCGCCCGATGTCGACATGCGCGAAACGGCCGTGTCGCAATTGTCCAAACTTGGGATTTCGGTATGGTTTCAGAAGTCTGGCTCGGTCCGTTCATTCGACCCAGACAGCCGGACCCTGACGCTGTCAGATCGCAGCCCGGCGGAAACCCAACGTTTCCAACTTCTGCACCAAGTCGCGCTGCTTTCACATAACGAACTGCTCGAGGCGACGCTGGACCTTGCCCGGTTCCAGACCGACGAGGCCCGCGCCATCGCCAAGATCGGCTTGGCCAACTATTTCGCCGGTGCCGCGCTGATGCCCTATGCCCGGTTTCTTGCGGCGGCGCAGGACCACCGGCATGACCTGGAAATTCTGGCCGACGTGTTCGGGGCATCAATGGAACAGGTGGCGCACCGCCTGTCCACGATGCAGCGCCCCGGCGCCAAGGGGGTGCCGTTCTTCTTCGTCCGGGTGGATCAGGCGGGTACGATCACCAAGCGGCACTCTGCCACGCGGCTTCAGTTCGCGCGGTTCGGCGGGGCCTGCCCGTTATGGAACGTGCACCAGGCCTTCGAACAGCCCGAACGGTTCCTGCGCCAGCTTGCGGAAACACCCGACGGCGTCCGTTACCTGTGCCTGTCGCGCGCGGTGTCGAAACCCGGCGGCAGCTTTCACGCGCCGGTGCAGCGGTACGCGATCCAGCTTGGATGCGAAATTCGCCACGCCGAGTCGCTGGTCTATGCCGACGGGATGGACATCGGGCGGCGCACCGCCTTCGAACCGATCGGCATTTCCTGCCGGATCTGCGAACGGCGCGACTGTCACCAAAGAGCCGTCCCACCTTTGGAACGGCCCCTTAGCGTGGACCCCGACACGCGCGGGGTCCTGCCCTATCGGATTGGTTAACCGATCTCTGCCGGCGCGACGAGGATGCGATACAGCTCGTCCTTCAGCGCCATCCGCCGCTTGCGCAGCTCCATCTCGGCCAGCTCCTCCATCGGCGCGACGTTCGTCTCGGCGTTGTGCACCGTGTTGTTCACCTCGCCATACTCTTCCAGCAGGCGCGCGAAATGGGCGTTATCCTGCTTCAGCTGGCGGATGCGGTCGGCGAATTCCGGGAATTCAGCGGTCAGTTCGTGCGGGACGTGGGACATGCCCGTCTCCTCTCTGTTGTCTGCCCCGACTTTAGCGCCCGCAAGCGGGGCGCTCTTTGACGCGGATCAAACAGAGAGGATCGGATACATCTATTTCTGCGACTGCTCCCACGCCGGGTTGATCCACGGTTGAAGGTTCTCGGGCGGCAACGGCGTGCGGCCAAGGACGTGGTCCGCGGCCTTTTCGCCCACCAGGATCGAGGGGCCGTTGGTGTTGCCGTTCGGGATGCTGGGAAAGACCGAGCTGTCCGCCACCCGCAGCCCGTCGACGCCGATCACCCGGCATTCCGGGTCGACCACCGCGTTCGGATCGTCGCGGCGGCCCATCCGCGCGGTGCCGCAGGGATGATAGGCGCTTTCGACATGCTCGCGGATCGCGTCGTCCAGATCCGCATCGGACTGGACATCGGCCCCCGGCAAAAGCTCGTCGCCCGCATAGGGGGCGAAGGCATCCTGCGCGAAGATCTCGCGCGTCAGCCGGATGCAGGTTCGGAAATCGCGCCAGTCGTCTTCGTGGCTCATGTAGTTGAACCGGATCATCGGCGCGTCCGCCGGATCGGCCGACCGCAGCGTGACCGCGCCGCGCGATGCCGACCGCATCGGGCCGACATGGGCCTGGAACCCGTGCCCCCCGGCATCGGCCTGCCCGTCATAGCGAACGGCCAGCGGCAGGAAGTGATACTGGATGTCCGGGTATTCCACCCCGGCCCGCGACCGGATAAAGCCGCAGCTTTCAAATTGGTTCGACGCGCCGGGTCCGCGGCGGGCGAACAGCCACTGCGCCCCGGCCAGCGCCTTGCCGAACGGGTTCCACCACGAATACAGGCTGACCGGCTGGGTCGCCCGCATCTGGATGTACATCTCGAGGTGGTCCATCAGGTTCTGCCCGACGCCTGCGCGATCCGCGACGACCGGGATGCCGTGGCGGGCCAGTTCCGCCCCCGGGCCGACGCCCGACAGCATCAACAGCTTGGGTGTGTTGATCGAGGATGCAGACAGGATGACTTCGCGCCGGGCGCGCAGCGTGACGGTGCGCCCGCCCTGCTTCACTTCGACCCCGGTGGCGCGGCCGTCTTCGATCACCACCTTCTGCGCAAGCCCCTGCACAAGATGGCAGATCTGCCGCTGCAACGCGGGCTTCAGGTAGGCATCCGCAGCCGACCAGCGGCGACCGCGCCAGATCGTCGCCTCCATCGCGCCGAAGCCTTCCTGCTGGGCGCCGTTGTAGTCCGAGGTGACCGGGTATCCGGCCTGCCGCCCCGCTTCGACGAAGGCCTGCACCAGCGGGTTGTCACGCGGCCCGCGCGAGACGTGCAGCGGGCCCTCGGTGCCCCGCCATTCGGACGGCTCTGGCCCGTGCCAGTTTTCCATCCGCTTGTAATATGGCAGGACGCTGGCAAAGCCCCAGCCGTCCGCCCCCATCTCGGCCCATGTATCGAAGTCGCGGGCATGGCCACGCACATAGACCATGCCGTTGATCGACGAGGACCCACCGATCACCTTGCCGCGCGGCGTCGCCATGCGGCGGTTACCCAGATGCGGCTCGGGTTCGCTGGAATAGCCCCAATCGTACCGCTTCATGTTCATCGGATAGCTCAGCGCGCCGGGCATCCGGATGAAGGGCCCGGCGTCGGTGCCGCCCAGTTCGACGATCAGCACGGAATGCCCCGCCTCGGTCAGGCGATAGGCCATGGCACAGCCGGCGGACCCGGCGCCGACGATGACGAAATCAGCCTCCATCACGCGCCCCCGATTGTTTTAATAAGGTGCATCCACGCCCCCCATGCCGACGTAGACGGTCTTCAGTTGCGAGAAATGTTCAATCGCGCCCAGCCCATTCTCGCGCCCGATGCCGGATTGCTTGGCGCCACCGAACCCGATCTCGACCGGGGTCAGGTTATAGGTGTTGATCCAGCAGGTCCCCGCTTCGAACGCCGCGGCGACCCGGTGGGCCCGCGCAAGGTCTGCGGTGAACACCCCCGCCGCCAGCCCGAAAGAAGTGGCGTTGGCGCGGGCGATCGCCTCTGCCTCGTCCTCGAACGTCAGGATGCTGGCGACCGGGCCGAAGATCTCTTGCCGGGCGATGGACATGTCGTCGGTGACGTCGGCGAACACGGTGGGTTCGACGTACCAGCCGTCGCGGTCCACCCGGTTGCCGCCGGTCACCAGCGTCGCGCCCTCGGCCACGCCGTCCCGGATGTGGCCCAGCACCTTGGTCAGCTGCGCCTCGCTGACCAGCGGGCCGAAGTTCACCGCCTCGTCCAGCGGGTCGCCCATGACGACGCCTTTCAACCGCTCGGACAGCCGGTCAAGGAACGCGTCGCGGATGCCGGACTGTACGAAGACGCGGGTGCCGTTGGAACAGATCTGCCCCGAGCTGTAGAAGTTACCAAGGATCGCGCCGCCCACGGCCGCGTCGATGTCGGCGTCGTCGAACACCAGCATCGGGGATTTGCCGCCCAGTTCCATCGTGACATGGCGCATCCCTTCCGCCGCGGCGGCATAGACCTTGCGGCCCGTGGGGACGGACCCGGTCAGGGATACCTTCGCAACGCGCGGGTCGGTGACCAGCGCGGCGCCGACGTCCCCCCTGCCCTGCACCACGTTGAACACGCCCGGAGGCGCGCCCGCCTCGGTCAGGATCTCGGCCAGTTTCAGCGCGCACAGCGGCGTTTCCTCGGACGGCTTAAAGACCATCGTGTTGCCGCAGGCCAGCGCGGGCGCGGCTTTCCATGCGGCGATCTGGGTGGGGTAGTTCCACGCGCCGATACCGACGCAGACACCCAGCGGCTCGCGGATCGTATAGGCCCAGTCGGCCCCTAGCTGAAGATGCTCGCCCCGCACCGTGGCGGCGATGCCGCCGAACCATTCCAGCGCATCGGCGGCGGACGCCGCGTCGGCGACCAGCGTCTCTTGCAGCGGCTTGCCGGTGTCGATGGTCTCGATCTCGGACAGCTCGCGATTGCGTTCGCGCAGCAGGTCGGCGGCGCGGCGCAGGACGCGGCCCCGCTCGACCCCGGGCAGCGCGGCCCAGTCCCGGCGCGCGGCCTCTGCGGCGGCCAGCGCCCGGTCTACCACCGCGGGCGTCGCCGCGTGAAGCGTCGCCACCTGTTCGCCGGTCGCGGCGTAGGTCACGTCGATGGCGTCGCCCGCCGCATCCTCGACATAGGCGCCGCCGATGTAATGGCTCGCCTTGGGTTGTGCGTTTCTCATCCGTCCTACTCCCCGCGCGGAAAACGCTTCGAGTCTTCCAGCACGTTCAGGTCCATGTGGTTGCGCATGTACCGCTCGGACGCGTCGCGCAGCGGCTGGTAATCCCACGGGTAGTACCCGCCCTGCCGCAACGCTTCGTAAACGACCCAGCGGCGCGCCTGACTGGCGCGGACATCTGCGTCGAACTTGTCCAGATCCCACATTCTCAGCGCCTCGGCGCGAAGGGCTGCCAAGGTTTCTTGATGTTCTGCGGACTCGGCCAGATTCCGAAGCTCGTTCGGATCTGTCTCCAGATCGAACAGCTGGTCCGGGTCCAGCGTGCACAGGTTCAGCTTCCACCGCCCCTTGCGCAGGCAGACCATCGGCGCCTCGGTGCCTTCCGCCGCATACTCGATCTTCACCGGCGCGTCCCGAGTCTCGCCCCGAGCAAGCGGCAGCAGGCTTTCGCCGTCGGTCCAAGGCATCACCTCGTCCATCGCCACACCGGCGAGGTCGCAAAGCGTCGGGCAGACGTCCATCGTGGATACCGGCGTGTCGACCAGCCCCGGCTCCAGCCCCGGCGCCGAGATCATCATCGGGACGCGGGCAGACCCGTCGTAGAAGCTCATCTTGAACCACAGGCCGCGCTCTCCCAGCATGTCGCCGTGGTCCGAGACGAACAGGACGATGGCCTCTTGCCGGGTGTCTTCAAGCACCTGCAGAATCTGGCCGATCTTGTCGTCCAGATACGAGATGTTCGCGAAATACGCCCGGCGCGAGCGTTCGATGTCCGTTTCGGTAATGTCGAAGCTGCGCCAGTCGTTCGCGTCGAAAATCCGCTTCGAGTGCTTGTCCTGATCCTCGTAGGGGATCGCGGGCACCTCGGGTTGCAGGTGGTCGCAGTCTTCGTACAGGTCCCAGTACTTGCGCCGCGCGACGTAGGGGTCGTGCGGGTGGGTGAAGCTGGCGGTCAGGCACCACGGCCGCTCGTCCCCGCCGCGCGAGGCATCGTACAGCCACGACATCGCCTGATAGGCAACGTCGTCATCGTATTCCATCTGATTGGTGATCTCGGCCACGCCCGCCCCGGTGACCGAGCCCATGTTGTGATACCACCAGTCGATCCGCTCGCCCGTCTTGCGATAGTCCGGGGTCCAGCCGAAATCGGCCGGGTAAATGTCGGTGGTCAGGCGTTCCTCGAACCCGTGAAGCTGATCCGGCCCGACGAAGTGCATCTTGCCCGAAAGACAGGTGCGGTAGCCCGCGCGCCGCAGGTGGTGGGCATAGGTCGGGATGTCGGACCGGAACTCGGCCGCGTTGTCGTAGACACCGGTGCGGCTGGGCAGTTGCCCCGACATGAAGGACGCGCGGCCCGGCGCGCACAGCGGGGACCCGGTGTAGCTGTTGGCGAACCGGACCGACCGGTCGGCCAGCTTGCGCAGGTTCGGCGCATGCAGCCACGGGACGGGGCCGTCGGGGAACAGCGTCCCGTTCAGCTGGTCCACCATAAGAATAAGGATATTCGGGCCGCTCATGTTACCTCCGCGATCACCATGTCCAACAATCGCAAGACCCGTCCGGCGGCGTCCTCGGGGGCCGACTGACCCGGGGCAAGCGCCGCGCGGATGTACAGCCCGTCGATCAGCGCGGCGACGGTCTCGGCCGCGACCGGAGCCCGCGCACCGACAAGGGGGCGCAGGTCGTGCACCAGGTTCGACCGCAGCCGACGCTGGTAAACCTTCAGCAACCGCTGCGCCCGGGGCGAGGATTGCGCCGCCACGTAGAAGTTCAGCCATGCGCTGACGACGTGGCCCGAGAATTGCTCCTGCTCGAAACTGGCGCGCACCACGGCGTCCAGCCGTTCGCGCGGGCCGTTCGCCTTGGACAACCGGGCCTGCACGGCCGCGCCGTACTGCGTCAGGATATGCCGCATCGCCGCCAGGAACAGGTCGTCCTTGCCGCCGAAATAGTGGTGCGCCAGCGCAGAACTCACGCCCGCACGACGCGCGATCTGTCCCACGGTCACGTCCAAAGTGCCGGCCGTTCCGATCTCGTCGATCGTCGCTTTGACCAGCGCAGCTCGCCTGATAGGCTCCATTCCAAGTTTCGGCATCCCGGCACCTCCTGAAAAAGGTCTTGCCGAGCGAAGCTGAAGGAAGATTATTGACTCGTCAATCAATGAAAAACGGGGAGCTCAGCAATGACCATCAAAACCACCCTATCGGCACTGGCCCTTGCCGCCGCCGCCGGGCCCGCCTTCGCCAACTGCGAAAGCGTCACCTTCTCGGATGTCGGCTGGACCGACATCACCGCGACCACTGCCGCGACCACGGTGATCCTGGATGCGCTTGGGTATGAGACCGACGTGAAGGTGCTGTCGGTTCCGGTCACCTATACCTCGATGGCCGAGGGCGACGTGGACGTTTTCCTGGGCAACTGGATGCCCACGATGGAGGCCGACATCGCCCCCTACCGCGACGAAGGCACCGTCGACACCGTCCGCGCAAACCTTGAAGGGGCCAAGTACACGCTGGCCGTCAACAAGGCCGCCGCGGACCTTGGCATCACCGACTTCGCCGAGATCGCCAACTTCGCCGACGAACTGGACGGCAAGATCTACGGCATCGAACCGGGCAATGACGGCAACCGCCTGATCCAGTCGATGATCGACGAGAACGCCTTCGGCCTTGACGAATTCGAGGTCGCGGAAAGCTCGGAACAGGGGATGCTGGCGCAGGTCGAACGCGCCACCCGCCGCGAAGAGCCCATCGTGTTCCTGGGATGGGAACCGCATCCGATGAACGCCAATTTCGAGATGTCCTATCTGACCGGCGGCGATGACTGGTTCGGTCCGAACCTTGGCGGGGCCACGGTTTACACCAACACCTCCGCCGGGTTCGTCGAGGAATGCCCGAACATCGGTAAGCTTCTGCAAAACCTCGAATTCTCGCTGGCGATGGAAAACGAGATCATGGGCGCCATCCTGAACGACGGCGAGGATGCGAACGACGCGGCGGCGGCGTGGCTGAAGGCCAACCCCGAACCGCTTGACGCATGGCTTGACGGCGTGACCACGCAAGACGGCGGCGACGCGATGGAAGCGGTCAAGGCCGCACTGGACCTGTAACGCATACGGCGGCCCGCCGCATCGGGCGGGCCGCCGAACCGGATCAGGACTGCGCGCGCGCGGTCATCATCGCGGGGTATCCCGCGTCCTCGGGCCGGGGCGGCTTGGCGACCTTTTCCATGATATTGATCGACACGTGCGGCCAGCGGATCTGTCCCGCCTTGCCGTCAGCGCGACCGAAAAAGTCCAGCATGATGAACTGCGAATAGGCCAGAAGCAGTTTGGGATCGCCGTCCTCGTCCATTTCGTTCAGTTCCATGATCCAGAACGTCACGTTCATCACCTTGGCGTTCGCCTGCCGCACGATGAACGGGATGTTGACGATCCCGGCCTCGAACGCATCGGTGTCCATCTGAAGCACGGTCGTCTTCGTGATCCTGTCCGCGAACTCCTGAACGCTCGCCTGCAACAGCGCATTCGCGTTGATCGGGCTGAAGCCCTGCCCGTCCGGGAACGGGATTACGCCCTTGAACGGCTTCTGCGCGAAATGCGCATAGGGCAGCAAGTAGGTCTCTCGCGGGCCGTTCGGCGCATCAAGGTCGATCCCGTTGACGAAGGCCTCCAGCCCGCCGCCGACGCCTTCGGGAAGAGCCGAAAGATCGGGGATCTGCGGGGCTTCGGTCAGTTCGTGCAGCCTTTCGGTGAAGGCCCCCAGCGCCACCAGCGAGTCGCCGTGCGGGATTGTAGACAGACGCGCGATGTTGGTGCCCTCGATGGTCTGGTCGCGCATCCGCAGGAAGAAGCCCGGCTCGTGGTGGATCGGCAGAAGGTCGTCCCCCGCATCCCCGCTGACCGGGAAATCGGCGGCCCGAATCTGGGCGATCATCTGCTCGTAATCAAGCGCCGCAACAAGCTGGTCGGCCTTTTGCGGCGGCGAAACCTGAGTGATGCCCCGGTTCGGGATATTCTCGTCCACCTTCTTGAACTGCAGCACCTCGTTGTACTGGTTCATCAGCACACGATAATTCGGCTGTTGGTCCGGGGTGGCAAAGGGCAGCGCGATGATGTTCCAGCCGCGACCGTCCAGCGGGCTGGCACCTTCGGCGGTTAGCGTGCCCTCGCCCTGAAACAGGTTCTCGGTGCCGTCGTCGTTGATCAGGCGGTGTTCCGGACGCACGTTGGCCCAAGTGCCGGGCAACAGTTCCAACGGGCCAAGAGCGGGTTCGCGGGGCGCGGCAGGACGGATCTCGCGCTTCGCGCCGGCAGAGGCAACTTCATACTCTATCATGATCTAAACTTTCTCTTTGAATGGGTTACGGCCACGAAACGGCCGAGCCTAAAAAGCAAGCAGATCAGGAATAGCAGAATTCACCCATAAGGGTTATGGTGGGATACCATACTCTCCTTATAGGTGAATTTGTTACGCATCAGAAACAACTGCGGGCGCGCCGGGCGCCCGTAGCTTTGGTTAGCTCAAAGAGCCGTTGTACCAGTCGTGCAGTTTGACCTCGGTCTCGGCACCGGCGTCCGCGACCATCTGGGCGAAGGTCTCGGGGTCCTGCGTGCCGCCGTCCTGCCCACGGTAGTGGTAGGGATAAACATAGGTCGGCGCGAATTCGGCCACGGCTGCGGCTGCCGCCTCGGCGTCCATCGTGTACGGCAGGTTCATGCAGACGAACGCCACGTCGATGCCCGACAGCGCTGCCATTTCCGGCGTGCCCTCGGTGTCGCCCGAGATGTAGATCGTCAGCCCGTCGACAGTCAGCACATAGCCGTTGTCGCGCCCCTCGGGGTGGAAGTTCGACCGCTCTTCGGTGGTGTTGTAGGCCGGGATCACCTCGATCCCGACGCCCATCATCTCGGTCGTCTCGCCGTTGGCGATCGACGAGGCGCGGGCTTTCAGATCTTCGGGCAGCATGTCGAAGACAGCCGGGTTCGTCAGGATCGGCGCCTCGCCCGAGATCGCGGCAAGCGTCTCGGCGTTATAGTGGTCGCCGTGTTCGTGGGTGATCAGCACCATGTCCGGAGCCGGCATGTCGGCATACATCGCCGGATCGCCGACCGTATCGACATAGATCACGCCAGCGGGCGTCTCGAGGATCAGCGATGCGTGCTCGACCGGGTGCACCACGACCTCGCCGCCATCGGTCGGAAAGGTGTTGCCGCCCGCGGTATTGGCCCGTGCGTCGAACGGCAGGATGGTGATCACGCCAGCGCCGGCGGCGGCGCCGGCAGCACTCATAAGGAAGGTCCGTCGTGTCGTCATGGTTTCCAACTCCCTGTTGTCGGTCAGAGACACGTAGGGCATGCACCGGGCCTGTCTCTTTCCAACACGCCAGCCTCACGGCATGGTGAACGGAACCGGGGGAACCGACATGAACTGGCTGACCGAATACAAGATACCCGTCGGAGACTGGGCCGAGGCCTTGTTCGACTGGTTGCAGGACGTCGGCGGCGGCGTGTTCGACGCCATCGCCATCTGGATGGAGGACGTCGCCATCGAATGGGTGCTGTACCTTTTGCAGACCCCGCCCCCACTGCTGATCGTCGCGCTGTTCGTCGCCCTGACGTGGGCGCTGCAGAGGAACTGGAAGGTCTGCTTGTTCGTCGCGGCCGGTTTCCTGTTCATTCTGAACCAAGGCTACTGGGAGGAAACGACCGAAAGCCTGACGCTGGTGGTGTTCGCCTGCGCCGCCTGCATGGCCGTCGGCGTGCCCATCGGGATCGCCGCCGCGCATCGGCCAAGGCTGTATGCCGCGATGCGTCCGGTGCTGGACCTGATGCAGACCCTGCCGACCTTCGTCTACCTGATCCCCGCCATCGTCCTGTTCGGCATCGGCATGGTGCCCGGCCTGTTCGCCACCGTGATCTTCGTGCTGCCCGCGCCAATCCGGCTGACGCATCTTGGCGTGTCGTCGACACCGACCCACCTGCTGGAAGCGGCGCGCGCCTTTGGCGCCACCGGGCGGCAGGTGTTGTGGAAGGTGGAACTGCCCTATGCCTTTCCGCAGATCATGGCGGGCCTGAACCAGACGATCATGCTGTCGCTGTCGATGGTCGTCATCGCCGCGCTGGTCGGGGCGGACGGCCTTGGCGTGCCGGTGGTCCGGGCACTGAACCAGGTCAACACGTCGCTGGGCTTCGAAAGCGGGTTCATAATCGTCGTCGTCGCGATCATGCTGGACCGGATGCTGCGGGTGGACCGCAAATGAGCGCCGTCATCTTCGACAACGTCTCGATCGTCTTCGGAGACGATCCCAAGGACGCCCTGCCCCTGATGGACGCAGGCCAAAGCCGCGCCGAGATTCAGGACGCGACGGGTCAGGTGCTTGGCGTGCACGATTGTTCGCTAGAGGTCGCAGAGGGAGAGATCCTTGTCCTGATGGGGCTGTCGGGCTCGGGCAAGTCCACACTTCTGCGCGCGGTCAACGGGTTGAACCCGGTGGCGCGCGGCGAGGTCCGCGTCGCCTATGGCGACCGAGAGGTCAGCGTGACCCGCGCCAATGCCCGGCTGCTGCGCGAGTTGCGATTGAAACAGATCTCGATGGTGTTTCAGGCGTTCGGCCTGCTGCCGTGGCGCACGGTGCGCGAGAACGTCGGCCTTGGGCTGGAGCTGGGCGGGATGCCCCGTGCCGAACGGGACGGGCGGGTCGAACGTCAGTTGGACCTTGTCGGCCTGTCCGACTGGGCCGACCGCAAGGTGGGCGAACTGTCGGGCGGGATGCAGCAGCGCGTCGGCCTTGCCCGCGCTTTTGCGACAGAAGCGCCGGTGCTGTTGATGGACGAACCCTTCTCGGCGCTTGATCCGCTGATCCGCACCCGGTTGCAGGACGAACTGCTGGAACTTCAGGCCCGCCTGAAGCGCACCATCATCTTCGTCAGCCACGATCTGGACGAGGCGTTCAAGATCGGCAACCGGATCGCGATCATGGAGGGTGGGCGGATCGTGCAGTGCGGCACCCCGCAAGAGATCTTCACCAATCCCGCGAACGACTACGTGGCGGATTTCGTGGCGCACATGAACCCGCTGGGTGTGCTGTGCGCGCGCGACGTGATGGTGCCGACGCACGAGGATATCGAAGACCGCGTGCCGCCCGACACCGACATCCGCGAGGTCATGACCCGCGTCGCGGCCAGCGGTCATCCGGTTGGCGTCACAGGCCCCGATGGCCAGCTTGCGGGCCAGATCACCCGCGACTCGGTCCTTGCCAAACTGTTGGATCCGCGCGGATAAATCCGTCGCATTCGTGACAAACGAAAACCGCCCCGCCGGTGTCCCGGCAGGGCGGTGTGAAAAGCGATACGCCTTGGGTCTGACGTCAGGCGGCGGTGGCCTGAAGCAGACGGCTGGACGCCACGCGCGGCAGGTCCATCTCGGGAACGACGCGCGACATGCGGGTGTCGGCATTGTCGAAGGCGACGTCGGACCGCTGTTCCAGATAGGTTTCGGCCGCCACGCCCTCGGCCAGGATCAGCTCGTGGGCGTCGGTTTCGACGTGATAATACGCGAAGGGCTCGGTGCGTTTGTCGCGGCGGATTGTAGTGCCGTTCAGCAGCGCGCCGGCATTGACCAGCTTGCCGTCCAGCGCAACCGCATGTTCCGCCGACACCAGCAGGTCCCGTTCCGGCAGACCATTGCCCAGCGCCCCTTTCGAGATCCGGACCGGCGACACGCGGGCGGCGTCGCTGACTGCGGGATCGACCATCGTGCGGCCCAGCCAGCGGATGGCGACGGTGCGACCATCGGCGGTCAGAACCTCGTCACCTTCGGCCAGATCCTGCACCGCGCGTTGGCCGGACGGAGTGGCGATCAGGGTGTCTTCGCAGAAGCATTCAAGGCTGTTCACGAACAGCGAGTTCATCATCTGGTTATTGTCCTGACCGGATGTGAGGCTCGACGTAAAGCGAATAGCTGTGAACGAACCCACTGCGGTCAGCAACTCGTTGTAGGTGTAGTTGGTATAGGCAACTGTGCCGGTGTTGTTGATCGAGTTCGTGAAGGCAATCTCAAACGATCCGCCAGCATAATTGCCGGTCAACTGCAGCGCGACCGGGTTCAGAGCGGTCCCGGTGAATACGTTGTTGTTAGGATCAGCAGTACTTTCGAGTGTAAGCCGAATGATATCGGGGATGGTGGACGGCGCAGCGTCGTCGGTGATGCTGTCGTAGACATAGAATGGGCCCGGTCCGCCTCCGGTTGGGCCACCCATGTCGACGAAAATCGTGCCCTGATTGGCGGCGTTCGTGAAAGACACGGTGAATTTCACGCCATCCGCAACATAGGTGAAGTCAGATCCGGAAGTGAAAACCGTGGAGAACGTTCCCGCAGCGGTCGTCTGAAAATCATAAAGTGGCAATTGGGGCCTCCTGTGCCTATGACTTTTCCCCCGGCACGCAGCGTCGAGGGCATTTTTTTGCGCCTCTTCGAGAAATCCCGTTAATCCTGCTTAACGTCAAGAAAAACAAACGCCCGGAAAGAAGTTAATTCGTTAATGCGGCGCAAGGCGTGCTGCTATGCCCTGAAACCAGACCTATTTAAGCCGGCCCGACCAGCTATCGGGCAGCGGAACACCACTGTGGCCGAACCGGCGGATTTCGACGGTCAGCGCATCTTGCGATAGCTGGTGGTCCGTCCGCGCCGCACGTCCGTCAGTTCCAGCCGACCCGGTTCCGCGCGGTCGATGCTGTAGCAGGTGCGACGGTTGTTCTCGGCGTTGATCTGAACAAGGAACGGCCCTTCCCCTGTCGCGCCGTCGCATTGCCGTGCGATCCGCATGAAGCGGCTGCCCGAATAGTCGCCGTTTTGCCGGAAATGGATCTCGGACCCGCTGACCGTCATCTCCCACCGCTGATCCGAGGTATCGACCCAGTCGCCCTGCAGCGTGGCGCGCAAACGCGAATCCACGTCGTCGCCCGGTCGCGGTTCGACGGCGCGCACGACGATGGCGGCGGTGTTGCCGTGCGTTTCGACCATGTCGGCCTTCAGGTACACCGGCATGTTCACCGCCAGTTCCTCTAGCGCGTACATCAACGCTTCGGGCGTCGGGCCGCGATAGAACACGCGCATTTTCCAGTCGCCCGCGTGGAACGAGCACATCTCGCGCCCGCCGTCCAATTCGCAGCCTTGGAACAGCGCCGTGGTCTCGAACGCCCTGCCGTGGTTACCTGCGGGAATGTCGGTCATAAGATCCTCGGCCGAGACGGTCATCGGGATCTCTTCGGGGACGATGGTCGTGTCCTGCACCGTCTCTGTCACAGGCGCTCCGCCGCCGGGACCGCCGGGCCCCGAAGAGCTGTCGTTGACGCCTTCGTTCACCTCGGCCGTGGGCGGTGCGCTTTCGTCCTCGATCTTCGGCGCGATCTTGTCGGTCCCGGTCGGGTTGCCGCCCGAGTTGACCAGCGTCAGCGTAAAGTCGCGCGCCCGTTCGCCGGTGTCGATCTCGCGCATCGACAACGTCTCATAGCCGCGTTCCTCGCAGCCCGTGTCGCCCTCGATGGTGAAGATCTCGTCCGAGGCACAGAAGCGGTAATCCTGCCCCTCGAAATCCTCATTCGAGGATTCCGCGTAATAATAGTAATAGCGCCGGGTCAGCCCGCCCGCCAATACGACCGCGCAATCGCCGGCTTCTATGTTCCACCAGCCCTCGGACACCCAGTCGCGGTCGCCCTTGTAACCGATCGCGACCGTCTGCAGCGTGTTCGTATCGTTGCAGATCTCCAGCGCAGCGTGCGCGCCGGTCGCAAGGGCGGCCCAAAGGCCGCCCGCGATCACATGTGGCAGGATACACGTGGGACGCATTGCGTCAGCCCCCGCGCGTTCCGCCGCGCCGCGTCGGTGTCGGCTCGGCGTCGTCTTCCGGAACGCTCGAGTCCGAATCCGGGGTGTCCGCTTCCGGCGTGTCGGGCATGTCCGTCTCGGGCGTTTCGGGCGTATCCGTCTCGGGCGTATCGGGCGAGTCGAAGTCGAAGTCCGGCGCCGTGTCGGTGTCGGTTTCCGGCTCGGCGGCCTCGTCGTCCTCGCCGGGGACGCCAAAGTCGAAGCTGGGCTGTTCCGGCGTGTCGGTCTCGGCCGTGTCCTCGTCCGGGGCCACGTCAGTGTCGGCATCGGTATCGGTCGGATCGCCGGGAACCTTCGGTTCGTCCGGGAAACCGACGCGGTCGTCACCCACTGGCCCGCCGTCGACCTCGTTGGGCGAGACCAGCGTCAGGGTGAAGGTTCCGGTGGTGCCGCCGGTGTCGACCTCGGCGAAGTCCTCGCGGTCATAGCCACGCGCCTCGCACTCGGTGTCGCCGACGATCACGAAAGCCTCTGGCGTGGTGCAGAAGAAATAGCTTTCGCCGTAGAAGTCGCCGCCGTCGATCTCGGCGCGATAGTAGATGTACCGCCGGTTCACGCCGTCCAGCGCGGGAACCATGCAGTCGCCCGGGTCGATGTTCCACCACCCTTCCGAGGTCCAGTCTTCCGCGCCCTCGTAGCCGATGGTGACCGACTGGACGTCCGCGGTGTCGTTGCAGATCTCTAGCCCGGCATCCCCGACGGGTCCCGCGTCCGGGGTGGTCTGCGGCGGCGCCTCGCCGTTCGCGGTGATGTATTCGACATGGCCGACCGCGGTCGGGCCGGTGTCGATCTCGGTGAAGCTTTCAGAGTCGTAGCCCCGCGCTTCGCAGTTCGTGTCGCCTTCGATCTCGTAGACCTCGGGCGTGGTGCAGAACATGTAGCCCTCGCCGTCGAACGGACCGCCGTTCACCTCGGCGCGGTAGTAATAGTACCGCTGCTGAAGTTCCCCCGCGAGCACCAGCGCACAGTCGTCCGGTTCGACGTTCCACCAGCCTTCGGACAGGAAACCGCTATCGGTCTCATAGCCGATCGAGACCGACTGAACCTCGGACGTCGAGTTACAGATGCTCAGCCCCAGTTCCGGTGTGTCGGTCGCCGGGCCGTCCTCCGAGCGGGGCGCGGTGCCGTCGCCGGTCAGGGTGAAGGTGAAATCGGTCGCGGTCTCGCCCGTGTCGATCTCGCGGAAGCCCTCGGTGTCGTAACCGCGCTGTTCGCAGTTGGTGTCCCCGATGATCTCGAATTCCTCGGGCGTGGTGCAGAAATTGAAGGTCCCGCCCGCAAAGTCGCCCGCGTTCACTTCGGCGCGGTAATAATAGTAGCGCTTGGTGAGGTTGCCGCCGACCACGGTCGAGCATTCGCCCGGATCGATGTTCCACCAGCCCTCGGACATCCAGTCACGGTCGCCGCTGTACCCAATCGCGACGCTCTGGACATGCTCGGTCTCATTACAGAACCGCAGCGCGGCATGCGCTTGGTCTCCGACGACAATCAATGTTCCTGCGACAATGAACTGCTTCAAATAGGTCAAGCCACCCTCCGATGCTGGCATTTTGGAAACCACATTAATCGGGCCTTTCGGTCCAGGTAAAGAACGCAGAACACGACTTTTTTCCGATCGTGCAGATAACCGGGATCGCCCCGCAGTTACCCCGAAATCATCCGCCATGCGCCGCAATCCCGCCCTGTTGCATCGTTAACCATAGCCATGTCGCGACTGAAGGCCCCCCGAGAGGTCGCGATAAACCCGGACTGAGACTTCCGAATTCTTTTGTGAGAGAGAGAACCATGAAACTGATCAACCTGATCAACCGCTTTCGCGCCGACGAAGACGGCGCCGTGACCGTCGACTGGGTCGTTCTGACCGCTGCCATCGTCGGCCTCGGCATCGCCGTCCTGACCACCGTTGGTGGCGCGACCGACGACTACGGCCAGACCATCGGCTCGCACCTGTCCTCGCAGGGCATCAAGACGACTTACTAATCTAAGCGTTTTCAATAACGACAGGGCCGCGCTCCAACTGGACGCGGCCCTTTTTCATGCAAGTGACGCAGGGGCAATCCACCCCTTTGGACGGTGATAGGCGCAGGACCGGAAACAGACGGCCAGAATGCTATGAATTCGTACCGCTCTGAACGAATTCCTGCCCGATTCCGGCATCAAAACCAGCCCCAGCGAGTGGGAAGAAAGTCCCGCGAGCAAAGGGCAATACAAACACCTGCTGCTGCTTGCGGGCAGGATTGATGGAGAGAGAGACCATGAAACTGTTCAACCTGATCAACCGCTTCCGTTCCGACGAAGATGGCGCCGTGACCGTCGACTGGGTCGTGCTGACCGCTGCCATCGTCGGCCTCGGCATCGCCGTTCTGACCACCGTTGGTGGCGCCACCGACGACTACGGCCAGACCATCGGCTCGCACCTGTCGTCGCAGGGCATCAAGACCACCTACTAAGGTCTTGCACGACGAGGGCGGCGCCGCGATGCGCCGTCGTCGCCGAACCAAATCAGCCCCGGGCCCCCGGCCCCGGGGCTTTTTCGTGCCCGCCTGCCCCCGTTGCCAAGCGCGGCAGATTGCACGGACGGACAGGTCGCGATAAGCGAACGGCCATGCCCCGTTACGCCCTGAAGATCGAGTATCATGGCGGCGCCTTTTCCGGCTGGCAGCGGCAGAAGGAGCATCCTTCCGTCCAGCAGGCCGTGGAAGAGGCGATCCGCCGCCTTGAACCGGATGCGCCCGGCATCGGTGCCGCAGGCCGGACCGATACCGGCGTCCATGCGACCGGACAGGTCGCGCATTGCGACATGGCGCGGGACTGGGATCCGTTCCGCCTGTCCGAGGCGATCAACTATCATCTGAAGCCCGCGCTTGTCGCCGTGGTCGCCGCCGCGCGGGTGTCGGACGACTGGCACGCGCGGTTCTCGGCTGTCGAACGCCGGTACCTGTACCGCATGATCTGCCGCCGCGCGCCTTTGACCCACGACCGGGGGCTGGCGTGGAAGGTCCCGAACGCGATGGACGCAGCGGCGATGCAGGCGGGGGCGAACTATCTTGTCGGACTGCACGACTTCACCACCTTCCGCGCCTCGGAATGTCAGGCGAAAAGCCCGGTGAAGACGGTGGACGAGGTGACTGTGACCGCGGACGGCGACGAGGTCCGTATCCGCGTCCGTGCGCGATCCTTCCTGCACAACCAGGTGCGCAGCTTCGTCGGCACGCTGGAACGGGTCGGCGCCGGGTCCTGGGCGCCGGAGGACGTAAAAGCCGCGCTAAAGGCCGTTGATCGCGCGGCCTGCGGCCCCGTTGCACCGCCGGACGGGCTGTACCTGACCGGCGTCGGCTATCCTGAAGATCCGTTCGGCGCGGACTGACCCACGCCACCGTCCTACTGGACAGGCTGGCCCAGACGCTCGACGACATAGGCGGCACCCGCAGGCAGCGGTCCCCGGATGGTCGAGACTTCGCCGTCGGGCCAGCGCACCGACAGCGTGGCCAAAGCCTCGGCCTCGCCCAGACCGAAATGCGCGACCGGCGCGTCGAAGGACATAAACCCGCCGCCCACGGTGATCTCTCGTGTCATTCGCGTGCCGTCTTCCAGCTCGGCGGTCAGCCGCGTCCCGATGCCGTGGCTGTTCCCCTGCCCGTCCACCAGCGACACGGTGACCGCTTTCGTTTCCTGCGCGTTGTTGCGGAACATCACGACCGGGCCGTTGACCGGCTGAGAAACGATATCGAGATCGCCGTCGCCATCCATGTCGAACGACACGGCGGCGGCGGTCATCAGGTAGTCTTCAAGACCGAACGGACCGGATGCCTCGGTAAAGGTGCCGTCGCCGTTGTTGCGGAAAAACAGGTTCGAGGGAGACACCTCGTTCGGCACCCACGTGCCGTTGACGATATAGACGTCCTGAAAGCCGTCGTTGTCGAAGTCGCCGACCTTCACGTCCCACGACCAGCCGCCCACCTCCAGCCCCTCGGGGCCGGCGGTGTTCTCGTAGACGCCGCCCTCGCCCAGTGTCAGCAACACGTTCGCGCGCATGATCTGCGGGACCGTGGTGTCGAACACCGACTGAAGCGGCAGCTCAGCGGGCTTGAAATGCAGGTCGCAATACGCCTTTTCCTGCCGCCGCTCGGCCGGGATCAACGCGCACAGCGAAGGGTCGCGGCGCTGGATCGCAAGGTCCTTGACCAGCATCGCCTTGCACTCGGCCTGTAGATCGCCGTCAAGCGCCTGACAGTTCGCGGCATAGGTCGGGTCGAAGCGGTTGCCCGACTTGTACCACGTCTTGATCTCCATGTTCCGGTCGCACAGCGCCCGGGCGTCGGCATTCGCAATGGTGTCGCAATACAGGTCGAGGTCCTGCATCTTCAGCGTCGAGGACACGCCGGACGACCGGCCCGCGATCTGTGCAAAGTACAACTCGGGCACGCCGTCGTTGTGCAGGTCGGCGGTGCGGATCGCCATCGTGGTGTTGGTGGTGTGCGGCAGGACGCCGTCGGCCTTGGTCACCGGGGTGAAGCCGCCCGCCCCGTCGCCATAGTACAGGTAGTCGGGCAGTTCGAAATCGTTGCCGACCAGCAGGTCCGGCGCGCCGTCTAGGTTCACGTCGGACAGCAGGATCGTCAGCGTCTCGCCCGGCAGGCCGGGAAGATCGGTGTACAGCGACCCGTCCATCACGCCGCCGTCGTTCAGGATCACCCGGTTGCGGGATTCCTCGCCCGGGATGCGGCGATACCAGCCCGCGGTCCAATTCCCCATCACCGCATCAAGATCGCCGTCCAGATCCACGTCGCCGAAGGTCATCGACAGAGACAGCGGCGCATCGGGCGTGTTGGCGACGGGGTGCGCCGCGTCGGTCAGGAACCGGCCGTTGTCGTTGCGGACCCAGAAGTTGCCATCAAGGTAGGTGGCAAGGAACAGGTCCAGCCAGCCATCGTTGTCGATGTCGACCAACGCCGCGTTGAACACGTCGAGATCCGCCAGCGGCGACACGTCGTCGTCCGACCGGGTGAAGCCGCCCGCGCCGTCGTTCAGGTAGATGTACAGTCCCGCCTCGGTCGAGGCGCTGACAAGGTCAAGGTCGCCGTCCCGGTCGATGTCGCCGGTGGACAGGCTGCGGCCTTCCCAGAACGGCGGCCACATATCCTTCATCGAGAATTCAAGCGGACGGTCGATCCCGACCGTGTCCGCCTCGACCCGCGTGAACGGGGTCTCTGCCGCAGGCGACGGCGGGGCGAAGGGGGTCGAGGACACCCGAACCTCGCTGTCGCTTTCGACGACCGGCGCGGCCTCCTGCGCCTCGGCTGCCGGCAGAAGCAGGCGTTCGACGGACAACAGCATCTCTAGCGCGCGGTCGGACTGCCAGTTGTGATACCACTGCGAGGCCGCGCCGCCGAGAATGCCCAGCGCGCAGATCGCCGCCAGCAGCAGGTTCGCCGCGCGCATCGAGATGGTGGACGAGATGATCAGCCACGAATAAATCGACGCCGCGCCCAACGTGAACATCAGCGCGAAGACATAGCCCTGCGACAGTCCCGCGCTCAGCAGCGCCCCGGCGACGACCACGTCGAATGAAATCGGCACCGGCAGGAAGGTCCCGACGATGGCCAGCAGCACGAGGATGCCGACCGAAAACGACGTGCCCATAACCATGTCCTGCGGCAGCAAGGTTCCCGCGATGGCGCCAAGGAAGCCCGCCATCAGCATCAGCGGCACAGTGGTCTTGACGATGAACCAGAAATTCGCGGCGAAGCTTTTGACGAATTCGAAGAAGGCGGCTGCGAAGCCTTCGCGGTACTCGGCGGCATGGCCCTCGACCTGTCCGGGCACGTCAGGCGCGGCGACGCGTTGCAGCTGTTCGGTGGGCAGCGCGCGGCAGATCAGCGGCACCGCGACAAGGATGACCAGAAGCGACAGGCCGATCTTCGCCGCGGCCATGTAGAAGGGCAGCAGCGAGAACGCCATCGTCAGCACGATGATGTTCAAGGTGGGCGACGCGACCATCGCCGACAGCGCGGTTTCCGCCCGCACGCCGCCCGCATACATCCCCTTGCCGATCGGAGCGGCGCAGTTGGCGCAGACCCCAAGGGGCGCGCCGATCACCAGCCCCAAGAACGAATTCGCAAAACCGCCACGAAAGCTGCGCCTGCGCAGGTAGCCGAACAGCGTCAGAAACGCCGAGGCGAACAGGATCCCGAAGGTCATGCCCTTCTTGTTCGTGTTGATCCAGTTGAGGGTCGACAGAAAGATCCGCTCGACCGTGCCCATCGACGGATCCAGCGGGAACTTCGCCTCGAAGCCCAGCGGATCCTCCAGCTGGATCGCGCCCGACATCATCGCCTTCTCGTTCAGCGCGGGATAGCGGGACTGGGTCCAGAACACGAAGGCCAGAATGACGCACAGCAGGACGGCGAACAGCAGCCGCTTCTCATTGGATTTGGCGACCAGCTGGTTCATAGTCTTTCTCCGCGTGGCAGCGGACCGAAATGGGGCCCATCGTTGCCTTGGCCCCGGTCCGCGATCGTCACGACCACGGGACGCGGGACGTCACGGGTCGCTTCGCGCCATACAGTACACCGCGCGGCGAGACATGCAATTTCCCGTTGCATTCCCCCCGACAGCGTCGGGGGTTGCGCGGGTCATTCGGTGGCGTCGGTGTCCGCGCCTTCGCCCGCAGTTTCGTCGATCGGGACGATCAGGCCCTGCTGGACCCGGAACGCGCCGGACATGTTGAAGGCGCGGTACTCGGTCGTCCGCGCTTCGGGGCCGCGGCCATTGTTCATCTTGTTGCGCAGCGGGATGACTTCGTCCGTCGCGGCGGTCAGCGCGAACTGGTAATACCCGTCGACCAGCCGCCCGGCGGTCTGCAAGCGGAAGATCGGCATACCGCGCGTCGCGCTTTCCTCTCTCGTGTAGCCGTCGGGACCGGTCACGGTCAGCACTGCGTTGCTGAAGTTCTGCCCGCCCGCGAAAGAGATCGAGGTCGATTGCACACGCGCCTCGATATCCGGGGCCGCGAAGGCGGCGCTGGACAGCGACACGGCCAGCACAAGGGGCGCGAGACGGGCAGCGGCGGAAATGGGGGATCGCATGCGAAGGCTCCTTTGCGGTTGCGGGGCCACGATACCCCCGCAAGCCATCCCGATCAACGGCGCACACACCCGGCGCGCGGGAACGAGGGGCGCTGCCCCTCGCGCTCCCCGGGATATTTGCGGACCAAAGACGGGGTGGGTGTCAGTCCTGCTGACGGTCGGCCCATGCCTGTTCCGCGGCGGCGTTGGCGGCGTTGATCTGGTCCGGGGTCATGCGGCGCGCAAGTTCGTCGCGGGTCGCGGCCGCGCCGGGGAAGCCCGACGATGCAGCCAGCGACAACCACATGTACCCCGCGACGTAATCCTGCAGGGCGCCGCGCCCTTCGAACATCAGGATGCCGAGATTGGCCATCGCCGCGGCCGATCCCTTGGCGGCGGCGCTTTCGAACAACCGGACTGCTTCAAGATAGTCGGCGCCCGACGTCGCTGCGCTGGCCCGGATGTAGCCCAGCAGGAATTCCGCCGTCGGGTCCCCGGCGCTGGCGGCGGCGGCGTAGTCCTCCAGCCGTCCGGCGTCGGGCGGCAACAGGCGGTCGTCGTACAGAAGCGCAAGGCCCGTGGCATCGCCCTCTGCGTCCGCCGACTGGCCCGGCGCCAGCGCGGCAAGCCGATACAGACGCCGGGCTTCGATTTCGTCCAGCGGCACCCCAAAGCCGTTTTCGTACATCACGCCAAGGTTGCGGATCGCCTCTGGCAGGCCGGTCTCGGCGGCGCGGCGGAACCACTCGGCGGCGGCGGCGTAATCCTGTTCCACGCCGCCCTCGCCCCGCGACAGGATAAGCCCAAGGTTGTTCTGCGCACGCGGGTGACCGGCGTTGGCCGGGGCAGTGTACAGCTCGACCGCGCGCGGAATGTCCTGCGGCACGCCTCGTCCGTCCTGATACAGCAGGGCCAGCGCCACCGCGCTGTCGGCCCAGCCAAGCGCCGCCGCCTGTGCGTACAGGTCCGCCGCACGGGCCGGGTCCGCCGGAGTGCCGATGCCAGCCTCGGTCACCGCCGCAAGGTTGTGCAGGTACTCGGCCTCTCCGGACTCCGCCGCCGTGGTGACAAGATCAAAGGCGCGGGCCGGGTCGTTCGGCACGCCAAGCCCGCCCGCATACAGGCCCGCCAGCGCGTTCATCGCGGCGGGCAGACCCTGATCCGCGGCGGCCGCGTACCACTCGGCCGCGCGGACAAAATTCTGCGGCACACCCTCGCCCCTGCGGTAAACCTCGGCCAGACGGTATTGCGCCTGCGGATCGCCCGCCTCTGCCGCCACCTGCAAGGCCGCAAGGTCCTGCTGCGCCTGTGCCGCCAGCGGTGCCGCCGTCAGCAGCAGAAGGACAAGAAGCGCGCGGATCACCTGTCGCGGCCCGGCCAGTCGCGCGCAAGGTCCTGCGCCCGGGCAATCTCGTCCGGGGTCATCAGCGCCGCGAAGTCATCGCGACGGTCGGCGCCTTCGTCGCTGCCGTTCGAGGCGGCGATGTTGGTCCAGACATGCGCCTGCACGAGATCCTGCTCGACGCCGAAGCCCTCGGCGTAGAACTGGCCCAGCGACAGCTGCGCGGGGACAACGCCCGCCTCTGCCGCAAGACGCATGTGGCGCGCCGCCGCATCGGCATCGCGGCCCACCGTGTCGCTTTCATGGAACAGCGCCGCGAGCATATAATGCGACAGCGAGTCCCCATCCGTCGCGCGGGCCTGCAGCCACTCCACCGCGCCCTCGACCCCGGCGTCCGCCGCCTGCGCGACCCAGCTGGGCCCAAGCTCGGGCTGGTCATCCGCCGTGTAGTCGCCCGCGACGATCATGCGTCCCAGACGGGCCCCGGCATAGGGGCTGCCACCTTGGTCGGCGATGCGATAGTACCAGACGGCCCGCTCGACATCCGCCGGGGCGCCGCGCCCGGCCTCGAACATCTGGGCCGCCGCCGCTGCCGCGCGCGCCAGACCCTGATCGGCGGCCTTGCGGAACCAGTCCAACGCCTTGGCGTCGTCCTGCGCCACCCCCTTGCCGGTATAGTAGGCAAACCCAAGGTTCGACTGCGCCCCGGCGATCCCCTTCTCGGCCGCCCGCACAAGATAGGCGACACCGCGCAGCGCATCCTCTTCCAGACCGCCCTCGCCCAACAGGTAGTTGGAACCGAGCACATGCTCGGCCTCGCCATAGCCCGCGTCAGCCGCCTTGCTCAGCCACTCCAGCGCCTTGTCGCGATCCTGCGGAAAGCCCTCGCCGGTGTTGTATCCTTCGTACAAGGCCATCTGCGCCGGGGCCCAGCCCGCATCGGCGGACTGGAACAGCCAGCGCATCGCCTGCGCTTCGTCCTGCGCGACCCCAAGCCCGTTGGCATAAAGCCGCGCCAGCTGAAACTGCGCACCATGGTGCCCCGCCTCCGCCGCGATGCGCATCAGCTCGAACCCGCGCTCGGGGTCCGCCGCGCCCGCACGGCCGGACCGGGCAAGCTGCGCCAGCAGATAGGCCGCCTCGGGTTGGTCAGGCCCCGCAATCATCTGCAGCAACTCGGCGGCACGAAGATAGTCCGGCGCTTCCGGCGAACCCGACAGATAGGCGCGCGCCAGCAGCAGCACGGCGGGGCCATGCCCCTGCACCACCGCCTTTTCCAGCCACTCGATCGCGCCCGCCCTGTCGACCGGCCCGCCCTCTCCGGCGCCCAGCATGAACCCCAGCCGGTACTGCGCCGTCACGTCCCCGGCCTCGGCAATGGGCAGGATACCCTCGCGCGCGGCGGCCATGTCGCCGGACAGGTAGGCCTGTTCGACCTGCTCCATCGTCATCGGCGCAGCGTCTTGCCCGAACGCGGCCCCTGCCAGCGACAGCGCAAGAACGGCGGCGCCCAGTCCGCTGCGGACATGGAACGGGGGGAACGGCAGGGACATCGGGGGCTATCCTTCGAAGGGGCAAGGCGCGGATCGGGCCTTCACAGGACCAAAAACAACCTCACGGTGCAAGGGGCGGCGGCGGCTTACAGCAACAGCGCCAGCACCGCGCCACCCGAAAGCCACGCCCCGAACGGCACCCTGGCCTGCGGGTTCAGCCCAGCGCCGCGCCGCCACCCCTCGACCACCGCCACCAGCAGGGCAAGGACGGCGGCAGCCAGCACCGCAAGCGGAAGCGCCTCGGGGCCAAGCCCGGCGCCGAGACCGGCCATCATCTTCACGTCGCCCAGCCCCAGCCCCTCCCGCCCGCGCAAGCGCCGGTAGCCGATGCGCAGCAGCCAGAACACCAGCACACCCGCCGCCGCCGTGGCCAGCGCCTCTGGCACACTCCGCCCGGGCGTCACGGCGGCCAGCGCAAGCCCCGCGACAAACAGCGCGGCGGTCAGAACATTCGGCAGGCGAAAGTGCAGCAGGTCGGCATAGAAAAGCCCGACAAGGCACCACAGGAAAGCGGCAAGCTCCAGCATCGTGGCCGGGCCGGTGGCCAGCGCCACGGCAATCGCGCTGACGGCAAGCGCCGCGATCTCAAGCCGCAGCAGGTGGCCGGGTATTTCGGCACCGCAGTGGCGGCAGCGCCCGCGCAACGAAGACAGGATCGGCACAAGGTCGAGCGGCCCAAGCCGGGCACCGCAGGCTTCGCAGGCCGAGCGGGACCACAGGCTTCGTCCGTCCGCGACCCGGTCGACGACAACGCCAAGGAATGATCCCACCGCCGGTCCGGCCAGCAGCACGAACAGGGCGACGGGCCAATCACCTGTCATAGGTTGAATGCGGGAAACGGCAGGCACATGCCACGGCGTCTAGCGCGCCTTCGGTCATCCCGACAAGCGGGGCGGCTCAGAGGACCGTGAACAGCTCTGTCTCGATCTGTTGCAGCCGCGTCGCCATGCCGCCCGTGGGATCAAGCTCGGGGTTGTTCGCCAGCATCTCGGTCAGGGCGGCTTTCGCGGCCTTCATCCGGTTCGCCGTTTCAAGCCCGGTCTTGCCCTTCAGGATCGCCGCACGGGCCGTTTCGTGCTCGGCGGTGCCCAGCACCGCAAGCGCGGCGGACCGGCCGGTGCCCGACAGTTCCATCGACACGCGGCGTGCTTCATCGGCGGCCTTGCCGTATTTGCCGGCCCGCAGCAGGGCGTGGGCGTATTCCAGCCGCAGGCGAGGTTCCAGCGGTCCGGCGGTGCGCAGAAGCGACGCGTACTGGCGCAGCGCCTTGTCATACTGCCCGCCTTCCAGCGCGACCCGTGCGACAAGATAGTTCGCCTTGAACCCCGCGCGGCTGGTGGACACATCGACGCCCTTGCACCCCGCCAGCGCCAAGCCTATGCCGGACACAAGGACGACCTTGATAAGAGCTGCCTGTATCATGCGAACCCCTTGGTATTCTTATGTTTCGGGCGCTGTTCTTCGCGCCTTGCTCGATTTCGTGTCATCTTTTCCACAAAAGTTGGGCAAGACTAAGGCAGCCCTTCGGAAAATTCGTTTCGCCCTCTCGACATCCGGACCTTCCGCAGGAAAGCTTCCCGCATGACCGACACCACCCCCCCCTTCTCCGCCACCGAATATGACCGCCGTCTTGCGAAGACCCGCGCCGAGATGGAGGCGCGCGGCCTCGACGTGATGATCGTGACCGACCCGTCGAACCAGGCGTGGCTGACGGGGTACGACGGCTGGTCCTTCTACGTGCACCAGGCGGTGATCCTGCCGCTGAACGACCGCCCCTACTGGTGGGGTCGACGGCAGGACGCGAACGGCGCGCTGCGCACCGTCGACACCGAACGCACCGGCATCGACAGCTACCCGGACCACTTCGTCCAGTCGACCGAACTGCACCCGATGCAGCACCTTGCCTCGCTTCTGCGCGGTCAGGGGCTGGGCACCGGCAAGATCGGTCTGGAGATGGAGAACTATTATTTCTCCGCCAAGGCCTACACCACGCTGGTCGAGGAATTGCCCGACGCCACGCTGGTGGATGCCACCGCGCTGGTGAACTGGCAGCGCGCGGTGAAGTCGGCGGAAGAGATCGCCTTCATGCGCAAGGCGGCCAAGATCTCGGAAAAGATCAACCGGCTGGCCATCGAACTGGCCGCGCCCGGCGTCGCCAAGAACCACATCGCCGCCCGCCTGATGGGCGCGGGGATCGAGGGCACCGACGAGGCGTGGGGCGACTACCCCGCCATCGTGCCGCTGATGCCCTCGGGCCCCTCCGCCGCCGCGCCGCATCTGACGTGGGACGGCGAACCGATGCAGGAAGGCGAATGTACCTTCTTCGAACTGTCGGGCTGCTATCGCCGGTATCACGCGCCGCTGTGCCGCTCGGTGTTTCTGGGCCGCGACATGCCCGATCACATCAAACGCGGCGAAGAGGCGCTGGTCGAGGGGCTGGAAGCCGGGCTTGACGCCGCCCGCGCGGGCAACCGGGCCTGCGACATCGCCAATGCGCTGGGGGCCGCGATGGACCGCGCAGGCATCCAGCGCGGCGCGCGCTGCGGCTACCCCATCGGGCTAAGCTATCCGCCGGACTGGGGCGAGCGCACCATCTCGCTGCGCCCCGAGGACGAAACGGTGCTGGAACCGGGCATGACCTTCCACTTCATGCCCGGCCTCTGGATGGAGACCTGGGGACTGGAAATCACCGAGTCGATCCTGATCACCGAGGACGGCCCGGCCGAGACCTTCTGCGACCTGCCCCGAGAGCTGTTCGTGAAACACTGACCCACGCGCGACCCGGCGCCCTCCCGTGGCATCCGCCGGGTTGCAACTCGCCGCCCCAGATTGCAGAGCATGGCCATGACCCTTCTGGACCAAACCGTCGCGACGCTCGGCGACCTGATCTCGTTTTCCAGCGTGTCGTCGGACTCGAACATCCACGTCATCGGCTACCTCGCCCGCCGCATGGAAGACATGGGCGCGCGGATCGAGGTGATGCACGATGAAAGCGGCACCAAGGCCAACCTCGTCGCCACCTTCGGCCCCGAGGGCGACGGCGGGCTGATGCTGTGCGGCCATACCGACGTGGTGCCGGTCGCGGACCAGCCCTGGACCCACGATCCGTTCGAGATGATCGAACGCGACGGCCTGCTGTACGGCCGCGGCACCTGCGACATGAAAGGCTTCATCGCCGCCTGCGTCGAAGCGGCGCCGATGCTGGCCGAACAGGTGAAGAACCGCCCCCTGCATTTCGTCTTCACCCATGACGAGGAAGTCGGCTGCCTTGGCGCGCAGGCCCTCGTGGCGCTGCTGAAAAAGCGCAAGATGCGGCCCGCGCTCGCGATCATCGGAGAACCGACCGAGATGCGGGTGATCGAAGGCCACAAGGGCTGCTACGAATACTACACCGAGTTCACCGGGCTCGAAGGCCACGGCTCGGCCCCCGACCGCGGCGTGAACGCGGTGGAATTCGCCAGCCGCTATGTCGCCCGGCTCTTGGACCTGAAGGACCAGCTAAAGGCGCGCACGCCCCCGGGCAGCCGGTTCGATCCGCCGTGGACCACGATCAACGTCGGCGCCCTGACCGGCGGCCATGCTCACAACGTGATCCCCGCCCGCGCCGAGATCGCGTGGGAAATGCGCCCCGTCGTCACCGGCGACGCGGATTTCGTGAAGGCCGACCTCGAGGCTTACGTGGCCGACGTGCTGCTTCCGGCGATGCGCGCGGTGGACCCAGAGGCCGGCATCGTCACCCGTACGGTGGCCGAGGTGCCGGGCTTGGAACCGATGGACACCAACGCCGCCCGCGACCTGTGCTGCACGCTGACCGGCGCGAACGGCACCCACATCGTCCCCTTCGGCACCGAGGCGGGGCTGTTCCAGTCGCTCGGCATCGACGCCGTGGTCTGCGGCCCCGGCTCGATCCAGCAAGCGCATATGGCGGACGAATTCATCTCGCGCGCGCAGTTGGGCCTGTGCCTCGACATGCTCACCCGGCTGGGCGCACGCCTGTAAGACGTGCTCCGCGCGCCCACACACCGGCGGATGACGCCATCCCGCTTCTTCTCTTGCAAAATACCTCGGGGGTGTCGCGCAGCGACGGGGGCAGCGCCCCCTTCCGCCTTTCAGTCTGCATGCCTCGCCCACGCGCCATCAGCGCGGCGCGATCGCGCCCTTCACACCGACCACCATCGACGCGAGGTCATGACCGGCCCGCAGCGCGTCCCTTTGCCCCCGGCCGGTCAGCGCCGCGGCAAGGTAGCCGCCGTTGAAACTGTCGCCGGCGGCTGTCGTGTCGACCACCTGCGCGGCAGGCGCGTACTGCGCCTCGACGGCCTCGCCCAGCGATACCGGCCCATCCGCGCCGCGTTTCAGCGCGCCGTCGCGCACGCCCCACCCCGTCAGCCGCTCCAGCACGGCCGGGGCATCCGGATCGCCGAAGACCGCCATCTCGTCATCGACAGAGGGCAGCGCGATATCGCAGCTGCGCCATGCCCGCTCGATCGCCGCCCGCGCGGTGGCCTCGTCCGGCCAAAGGCGCGGGCGATAGTTGGAATCGAACGCCACCCGTCCGCCATGCGCACGAAATTCATCCAGCCACGTCATGAGTGCGCCGCGCACGTCGGGCGACAGGATCGCAAGCGTAATGGCGGACAAATAGACCACGTCATAGCCTTCCAGCACCGAGAAATCCGGCCCGTCCGGCGCCTGAAACAGGGTCCGCGCCGCAGAACTGTCGCGCCAGTAGGTGAAGGACCGTTCGCCCTGCGCATCCGTCGTGATCGCGTACAGGCCCACGTTGCGGTCGTCCCTGCGTCCGATGGCACCGGTCCCGACTTCTTCGGCCGCGATGAACCCGACCATCCGGTCCGAAAAGGCGTCGCGCCCCACGCGGGTGACGAAGTCCACCTGCAATTCCGGCGCGCTCCGCTTGAGATAGATCGCCGTGTTCAGCACATCCCCCGCGAACCCAAGCCGGGCCGCGGTGGACGGCGCGGCGTCCAGCGACAGTTCGACCATCGCTTCTCCGACACAGGCGACGCGCATCAGCCCTTGAACCTTTCCGCAAAGAAATCGACCTGCTCCGGCACCATCGTCTCGCCGCGCCCTGCCGCGTCCGACGCCGTCATGGCGCCCAGCGCGGCGCCCGACATCATGCTGTCCACGCCCGCCTCTTCCGCCATCCGCGCGTAATAGCCGACGTCCTTCAGCCCGTTCTTCACCGCGAAGGCCAGCCCGGTGGGGTCGCCGTCAATCGCATAGGCCTTCACGAAATCCATCATCCCCGAATGTAGCGGCCCCGCCGACATCACGTCGTACAGCCCCTGCCGCGGAACGCCCATGACATCCGCCATCGCGAACGCCTCGGCCATGCCGTTGGCCATCGTCATCGCCATGAAGTTGTTGATCAGCTTGATCGTGTGCCCGGATCCAAGGGGCCCAAGGTGGAAGACGTTCTCGCCCAGATCGTCTAGCACCGGGCGGACCCGCTCGTAGGCCGCCGTGTCGCCCGCCGCCATGATGTTCAGCTTTCCGTCCTTCGCATGGCTGGGCGTGCGGCCCAGCGGCGCGTCAAGATACGTGCCCCCGGCGGCGGCGACCTCTTCGCCCAGCGCGCGGGTCGACGCGGGAAGCGAGGTGCCGAAGTCGATCACCACCGCGCCGGGCCGCAGCCCCGCGATCACGCCGTCGGGACCGCGCATCCGGCTCTCGACCTGATCCGACGTGCCCATGCACAGCATCACGATGTCCGACGCCGCCGCCAGATCGCGGGCGGTTGCCGCCTCGGTCGCGCCACGCCCGACAGCCGCCTCGACCCCGGCGCGGTTGCGGTGCCCCAGCACCGTCAGCGCGTACCCGCGGTCCTGCAGGCGGCCGACCATCGCCGCGCCCATCAGGCCCAGCCCGATGAATCCGATCTCTGGTGTCGTCATCCGTCTTTCCTTCCTTGATCCTGTTCCGTCTGCCGTCTCGGGCCATAGGGGCTGGCCCGCATCGCGCGCAGTTTCAGGCCGCTGCGCTGCCGCTCGCGGTGCCAGATATACAGGCCCGACGCCACGATGATCGCCCCGCCACCCAGCGTCCAGACCGTGGGCCATGTGTCGAACACAAGCACCCCGGCCACCGCCGCCGTCAGGATCTGCGTGTAAACCATCGGCGCCAACACCGACGCATCGGCCAGCCGGTGCGCCATCGTCGCCGCGATATGACCCAGTGCGCCGAGCACCCCGATCACCAGCATCACCGCCACGGTCAGCCCGCTGTCCGGCGCAACCCACGCGGCGATCCCGAACGGCGCCAGCACCAGCGTCGCAAGCCCGGCGCCCCACAGCTGCGCGGTGGCATTGCTGTCGATCCCCGCCAGCATCCGCGTCATGATAAAATATCCCGCCGAGCACAAAAGCGCCCCGAGTGTAAAGAAAACCTCTGGCTCAAAGGACACGTCCCACGGCCGGATCGTGACCAGCACACCGACGAAGCCGACGCAAACCGCGACGATCCGATGCGGCCCGACCTTTTCGCCCAGGATCGGGATCGCCAGCAGCGTGATCACGATGGGCGCCGCGAACATGATCGTGGTGGTCAGGGTGATCGGCAGGTATTTCAGCGCGGTGAAGTTCAGCGCCGTGCTGCCCAGCAACAGCACCGCCCGCAACAGCTGTCGGCGCGGCGCGGCGGACCGAAAGGCCGACATGCCCTCTTGCGGCAGATAAACCAGCAGGCACATCGCGAAATGCCCGGCATAGCGGACGAACACCACCTGCAGCGGTGCCAGCCCGGCCAGCATCAGCGTCTTCGCCGAAGTATCGATGCCCGTGAACAGGACCATCGCAAGCGCCATCAGCAACAGGCCGGCGGCGGTCCGGTCCTCGCGGGGAAGCGGGGCGGCCATCCTGGTCAGGCCGCCCGCGCGATACGGTTGGGGGACGGCGCCCCGGGCATACGACTACATCACCGCCCCGATCTGCCACGGCACGAACTCGTAATCGCCAAGGCCCTGGCCTTCCGACTTGGTCACCTCGCCCGACGCGACGGCGATGATCTTCTCGTAGATCTCGCGCCCCTTCTGCTCCAGCGACTGGCCCTCGGTCAGCATGGCGCCCGCGTTGATGTCCATGTCCTCGATCATACGACCGTACATCTCGGTGTTGGTCGCGACCTTGATCGTCGGCGCAGGCTTCGAGCCAAAGGCCGACCCGCGCCCGGTGGTGAACACCACGACGTTGCAGCCGCCCGCGATCTGGCCGGTGACCGAGGCCGGATCGTAGCCGGGGCTGTCCATGAAGGTGAAGCCGCGCGCCGTCACCGGCTCGGCGTACTTGTAGACGCCCGCAAGCGGCGAGGTGCCGCCCTTCGCCGCCGCGCCCAGCGACTTTTCAAGAATGGTGGTCAGGCCGCCCTTCTTGTTGCCGGGGCTGGGGTTGTTGTCCATCGAGCCCTTGTTGCGGGCGGTGTAATCCTCCCACCATTTCACAAGTCCCACCAGCTTCTCGCCCACGGCGGGCGTGACGGCGCGCCGGGTCAGCAGGTGCTCGGCGCCGTAGATCTCGGGCGTCTCCGCCAGCACCCCGGTGCCGCCCTGCCCGGCCAGCAGATCGCAGGCATAGCCCAGAGCCGGGTTCGCGGTGATGCCCGACCACGCGTCCGAACCGCCGCATTGCAGCGCCACCTTCAACTCGCTCACCGGGCACGGCTCGCGCTTGGCCTCGTTGGCGATGGGCAGCATCGCCTCGACCTTCTTGATGCCCATCTCGATCGTCTTGCGCAGACCCGCGACGCCCTGGATGTTCATCACCTGGAAGGTGTCGGACTGCTTCAGCCCGTAAGCCTCCAGCAGCCAGTCGATCTGGTTCATCTCGCAGCCAAGACCGACCATCAGCACGCCCGCATGGTTCGGATGGCGGGCATAGCCCCACATCACCCGCTGCAGCGCCTCGAACCCCTCTCCGTCGCCGGCCATACCGCAACCGGTGCCGTGCACGAAAGCGCAGACGCCGTCGACATTGGGGTAATCGGCCAGCACCTCGGGCGTGAAGTGATCCGCGATGCGCCGGGCGGCGGTGGCCGAACAGTTCACCGAGGTGACGATGGCGATGTAGTTCCGGGTGCCGACGCCCCCGTTCGCGCGGCGATAGCCCATGAAGGTATCGCGCGCATCTTCGGCGATCATCTCGACCGGGCGCTGGTCGGTGCCGAACTCGTACTCGACATCGGTGCCGATGAAATCGAGGTTCTGCGTATGGACGTGATCGCCCGGCGCGATGTCCTCATGCGCCAGCCCGATCAGCTGCGCATACTTGCGGACGGCCTCGCCCTTGGCGATGGCGCGGGTGGCGATCTTGTGGCCCGAGGGGATCAGACCGGTGGTCTTGACCCCTTCGATCTCGGTCCCCGCTTCCAGCGCACGGGTGGCGGTAACCACGTTGTCGCTGGGGTCGAGACGCACGAAAGGTTCCATGTTTGGGCTCCTTGGCTTGGCCGCGCACGCGCCTCCTCCGGCGCGCCGGCGGTCCTGACGGATGTCGGCGAACGGCGACCGCCGCGCCCTGCGGGCGATGGCGGCCCCTCTTGTCGGAGTTTCTGCACAATGCGGGCGGCAACCACAACACCCACTTCGAACCGGGAACCGCTTGCAACCGCCGAAGCGAGGGGCCAGCCCCTCGCGCTCCCCGAGGTATTTGGAAAGAGAAGAAGCCAGATTCGACCGGACCTTCTTCTCTTTCGAAATACCTCAGGGGGGTCCGGGGGGACAGCGTCCCCCCGGCCTTGGGTCTCATCAGTCCAGCAGGACCTCGACGATCGGCGGCCAGATCAGCAGCACCGACAGGGCCAGCATCTGGATCGCGATGAACGGCAGAAAGCCCTTGAAGATGTCGGTCAGCGAGATGTGCGCGGGTGCCACCGACTTCAGGTAGAAGGCCGCTGGGCCGAATGGAGGTGACAGGAAACTGACCTGCATGTTCATACAGAACACCACCCCGAACCAGATGCCCACGTTCTTCGGGTCCAGCGTGCCCAGCCAGCCGAGTTCTTCGACAGGCAGGCGCAGCACGATGGGCAGGAACACCGGCATCACCAGCAGCACGATGCCGACCCAGTCCATGAACATGCCCATGATCAGGAAGATCAGCATCATCACGAGGATGATGGTCATCGTCGGCATGTCGGCCCCCACGATCAGGTTCGCCACATAGCGCGGCCCGCCCGCAAGGGTGTAGGCCGCCGCAAGCGAGGCGGCGCCGATGGTCACCCAGATGATCGTGCCGGTCGACTTCAGCGTGCGCATGACCGAATCCCACACGATGTCGAAGGTCATCTCGCGCCGGATCAGCCCGATCACGAAGACCGCGATCACGCCCATGCCGGCGGCCTCGGTGATGCCGGTGATGCCGCCGTAGATCGACCCAAGCACCACCCCGATCACCACGATCGGCGCAACAAGGCCCTTGCCCATATGCCAGCCGGCCTTGGTGCGCTCGACGCCGAAGACCACGAAGATCAGCGCCAGCCCCAGCACACCCGCGCCGATCAGCCACGGCAGGTCCGAGGGCATGCCAAGCGGAATGGGATCCTCGCCCTCGACCAGCACGGTCGCGCCGGTCAGCAGGAAGAACAGTGCGCGCAGGGTCAGCACGGCGCTGGCCAGCACCACAAGGCAGGACAGGAAGCCAAGGAACATCTGGAACTTCTGCCCGCCCGCCGGCTCGCCTTCCTTCGGCTCGGGCAACGGCGCCTGTTCCGGGTGCAGCTGCGTGCGCAGGATGATGTAGACGATGTAGAACGACGCCAGCATGAAGCCCGGCAGGAACGACGCCGTGAACAGCGCCTTGATCGATGTTTCCGTAACAAGCCCGTAGAAGATCAACACGATCGACGGCGGGATCATCGTGCCCAGCGAGCCGCTGGCGCAGATGGTGCCGATGGCGAGGTTCTGGTTGTAGCCCAGCCGCAGCATCTGCGGCAGCGCGATCAGGCCCAGCAACACGACCTCGCCGCCGATGATGCCGGACATCGCCGCCATGATCACCGCCATGATCGAGGTCACGATCGCGATGCCGCCGCGCGCCCGGCTGAGCCAGACGTTCAGCGACGAATACATGTCACGCGCGATGCCGGACCGTTCCAGCAATGACGCCATGAATATGAACAACGGCACCGATATCAGCGAGTAGTTCGTCATCTGCCGATAGACCGACTGGGTCAGTACGGCGAGCGGTCCGCGCCCGAAGTCGCCGAACAGAAGGTCCGGTCCGAATTTCAGCACAAGCGTCACCACGGCCAGGAAGGCCGAGGCAAAGCCCAGCGGCATGCCGATCGCCAGCAGCGCGAACATCGCCAGCAGCAGGATCAGCGATAGGGTCCCGATATCAACCATTCCTGGTATCCTCTCTCAGGGTGGCCTTGATGTTCTCGATCTCGGTCTCGTCGATCTCGTCGGCGGGCGAGTGGTGTTCGGGCGCCTTGTTCCAGTCCGCGATCAGGTTCGACAAAGCCTGGATCGCGACCAGCGTGATGATGACGAGGATGCCCAGCTTGATCGTTGCGGGGATGGGCGGATCCCAGGCTGTGCCGAAGGCCTCCATACGAAGGATCTTGTCGCGCGCCTCGTTATAGCCGCCCCAGACCAGCGAGACGGCGAAGATCCAGATCAGCAGGACCGAGATACAGTCCGCCGTCTTCTGCGCCCAGCGGGGCATGATGTCGTAGATGATGTAGATCCGGATGTGGCTGCGCTGCTGCATGGCGTAAAGCCCCGCCAGCAGGAACAGAAAGCCTGCAATCCACAGCGACATCTCGTTCGCCCACAGCGTGGGTTTCTCGAACAGGTAGCGGGCGCAGACCTCGTAGAACATGACCACGACGATGAACACGACCGACAGCATCGCCAGCCGCCCGCAGATCAGCGAGACGATGTCGAAGAACCCCGCGGGTTCCGTCTCGATCGAGCCGCGTGTGTCGCTGAGATAGACCGAGGCCAAGACCAGCGACAGCGCAAGCGCGATCAGCATCGCCGCCACCACCGGCCGCCCGGCGGGGCGCAGCATCTCGTACATCCCGACATCGCTATAGCCGAAGATCTGCCCGAGGATCAGATAGGCCGCGATCAGGCAGGCCAGCGCCGTCATCCCGATGGCCGCCATCCTGACCGGGCCGCGCAGCGAACCGAGCCAGACGCTCTGTTGTTCCATGAAAACCTCCACCACGGCGCGGTTCCGCGCCCTTCCCGTTCAACGGGCGCTGTCGCCGCGCCCTGTCGAAAACGGCGAGCCCGTTCCCGGGGCTCGCCGAAGTGTCGTGGTCAGTCGCGACGCATCGCGGCTTAGTTCGTCTCGGAGACGAGACCCAGCTGACGCAGATAGTCCATGTGGCTTGCGACCAGCGCCTCGGCTTCCGGCGAGGTGGCGAACTCGGGCCAGGTGGCCTGCGCCGCGTCACGGAAGGCCTGCAGGTCTTCGTCGGACCAGGCGTGGATGGTGACACCCTGTTCCTTCAGCTGTGCGACGGCCTCGGCGTTGGCCTTCTCGAAGGTCAGCGCGGTGCGCAGGGCCAGCGATTCCATCGCGACCGACATGATGCGGCGGTGATGCTCGGGCATCCCGTCCCAGACGGCCTTGTTGCAGGTCAGGTGGTCGGACGGCATCGAGTGGAAGCCCGGGAAGTTGGCGTGCTTCACGATGTCGTACAGGCCCATGCCCATGTTGTTGGCGATGCCCGACGCGTCGGCGCCGTCGATGATGCCGGTTTCAAGCGCGGTGAAGATCTCGGTGAAGTCCATCACGATGGGCGATGCGCCCAGCTTTTCGAAGATCTTGGTTTCCATGCCCGGGGGCGACCGAAATTTCCAGTCCTTGAAGTCTTCGGCGTTGCGGATCGGCTTGGACGAGGCCAGCGATTCCTGGCCATAGACCCACCAACCGACCAGCTGCATGCCGTACTGGTTGTACAGGTCCTGCGCCGCGTCGAGACCGCCGCCGTAGTACAGCCAGCTCAGCTGCTGGTACGGGGTCGAGTAGCCGCCCATGATGTCGCCGACGAACTGGAACGCGGGGTTCTTGCCGGTCTGGTAGCCGCCGCCGGTCATGTCGCAGTCGATGATGCCGTTCGACGCCGCGTCGAAGGTCTCGACGGTGGCCACGACCGAGGACGAGTAGAACATCTCGATCTCGATCTCGCCGTTCGACATGGTCTGGACGTTGTCGATGTATTCCGCCGCCAGCTTGCCCGAAACGGTCTCGGGGGCATAGTGCGTCTGGATACGAAGCGTGGTGCTCTGCGCCAGTGCGGTCGAACCGGCAAGCGCAATGGTCCCGGCGGCAAGCGCCGCCTTGCAAAACGTGTTCATAGGTCTCCTCCCAGTTTCCGGCGCGCTCCGGGCTCCCCCCCGGTTGCCGCCAACACCGGAGTTGTAACAAGCCCGTTAGCCCACGCAAACAAAAAATCGCCATTCCCCGAAATTTTGAAATTTCATTGCATCGTTGAATTTTCTGTTTCAATCTCGCTGAGAAACCATGCAAACCACCGCGAAGACCGCCAATTGAAGCACCAGACACCCGACATCCTGAACCAGATGCGCGACCGTCTGATCATGGCGCATTACCGGCTGGGCCAGAAACTGCGCCCGTCCGAGATCGCCGGCGACTTCGGCGTGTCGGCCAACACGATCCGCGAGATCATGGTCCGGCTGTCGACGGAAGGGTTGCTCGACTACGAGGATCAGCGCGGGTTCCGCGTGGTGTCCTCGTCGGACCGCCTGCTGCACGACATCACCGAGTTTCGCATCGTTCTGGAAAAAACGGGCGTCGAGCGGTCGATTGCCCGCGGCGGCATCGAGTGGGAAGCCCAGATGACCGCGGCGCATCACAAGCTGTCGCATATCGAAAACCGCATTCGCCGCACCGGCGACGTGGTCGGCGTCCTCAAGCACTGGAGCGACGCCGAACTCGACTTTCATCTGTCGCTTATGGGCGCCGCCGAGATGCCGGTTCTGCGGCAGAATTTCCGCACCATCTATGCCCGGTTCCGCCAGCAGATCGTGTCCCCCGACCGCAGCTACGCGCACCGCGACGGCAACATCGTCGAACACCAGCGCATCCTCGAAGCCGCGCTCGACCGCGACGTGGCCGCCAGCCTGGACGCGATCCACAGCCATCTTTGCCGGAACCTGCTGCCGACGCCGGACACCGCCCCCCGCGTGTCAGAGGCAGGCTAAGGGCGCGCCTTATGAAGGCCGGGTGCGAGGGGCCAGCCCCTCGCGCACCCCGGGATATTTCCCGACCAAAGACGGGGCGGACCGCCCTGCTTCTTCTCTTCGGAAATACCTCGGGGGAGTCGCGCGAACCGCGCGACGGGGGCAGCGCCCCCATCGCCCGGCCCGAGGCGCACGCCCTCAGTCGGTCAGGTAATCCTCGATATAGGCGCGCACGATGGCGTCGAAATCGGCGTCCGCACGGAATCCCAGCGCCAGCGCCCGCGCGGGGTCGAAGTCACGGGCCCAGCCGCCGACGATCCGCTGGATCGTCTCGTTCGGTTCGTGCCGGATCAGGGCCACCGCCTTGTCGCCCGCCGCCGCCCGCAGGGACTCGATCTGCTCGGCCACGGTGCAGCTGACCCCCGGCATCGACAGCGCGCGGTTGTCGCCCAGCAGCGCGGTGTCCAGCCCCGCGGCGTGGATCAGGAAGCCGACGGCGGCACGGGGCGAGGCGTGCCAGTGGCGGACCGACTCGTCCACCGGCAGGATCGCCTCCTGCCCGTTCAGCGGTTCGCGGATGATGCCCGAGAAGAAGGACGACGCGGCGAGGTTCGGCTTGCCGGGACGCACGACGATGGTGGGCAGCCGGATCGACACAGCCTCGACGATGCCGCGGCGGCCAAGGTCGTTCATCATCAGCTCGGCGCAGGCCTTCTGGGCGCCGTAGGACGTTTGCGGCGTCAGCGGCTGATCGTCCGGAATCTGATCCGGGAACGGCGGTCCGAACACCGCGATGGACGATGTGAACACCACCCGAGGCACATAGGCGCCGCCGGACACGCGGTGCTCTTCTTCCAGCTTCATGCCGAAGTGCAGGAAAGCCGCACCGTTGATCAGCCAGCCCTTCTGGAAATCCGACTCCGACTCGCCCGACACGATCGCCGCAAGATGGAAGATCACGTCGTAGCGCGCCGCCACCAGCGCATCGATGTCGGCGAAATTGCCAAGCTGGCCGACGATCCGTTCCGCCGCCGGGGCGCCGCCCTCGGGATAGGCCATGTCGAACAGCGTCACCTCGATGTCGGTGTCCCCGTCCAGCCCCTCCACGCTCAGCCGGTGGGCCAGTTTCTGGCCGACCATGCCGCCGCCACCGATGATCAGAACCCTGCGCATTGCCACTCTCCTCCGCGTGCCGTGTCATTCGCCGGCGACCCTAGCTTTTTGCAAAGCTTTGGAATAGGCCTGATGTGCGCTAACGGAAACCGGACCGGATGCGCCCGATCCGACTAGCGTTCCATTGGGAGGAAATGCATGACGAAACAACGCCTTGAGGGCAAGCGCGCGCTTGTGACCGCAGCGGGCCAAGGGATCGGGCTGGCCTCGGTGCTGGCGATGGCCGAGGCGGGCGCGACGGTGTTCGCGACCGACGTGAACGAGGGCGCGCTGGCCGAAATCGACCATCCGAACATCGAGACCTTCGCGCTGAACGTGCTTGACGACGCAAGCGTGAAAGCCGGGATCGAGAAGGCGCAGCCGGATGTCCTTTTCAACTGCGCGGGCTACGTGCACAACGGAACGATCCTCGAGGCGACGGACGACGATTGGGATTTCGCGTTCGACCTGAACGCCAAGGCGCAGTTCCACACCATTCGCGCGGCGCTGCCCGGAATGCTGGAACGCGGCGGCGGTTCGATCATCAACATGTCCTCGGTGGCCTCGTCGGTCACCGCGCCGCCCAACCGGTTCATTTACACCGCGTCCAAGGCGGCCGTGGTCGGCATCACCAAGTCCGTCGCGATGGACTATGTAACCAAGGGCATTCGCTGCAACTGCATCTGCCCCGGCACCGTCGACAGCCCTTCGTTGCACGAACGCCTGAAGGCGACGGGCGACTACGAAGCGGCACTGGCCGCCTTCAACGCACGCCAGCCGATGGGCCGCATCGCCCGGGCCGAGGAGATCGCCGCACTGGTCGTCTACCTTGCATCCGACGAGTCCAGCTACACAACAGGTCAGGCGCACGTCATCGACGGCGGCTGGTCGATCTGACGGGGACGAAAGAACATGACCGACAAACCGAAACTGCGTTCTCGCCAGTGGTTCAACAACCCGGACGACCGCGAGATGACCGCCCTGTACCTTGAACGGTACCTGAACTACGGCCTGACCCGCGAAGAGCTGCAGTCCGACAAGCCGATCATCGGCATCGCCCAGACCGGCAGCGACCTGTCGCCCTGCAACCGGCACCACATCGAGCTGTCCAAGCGGGTACGTGACGGCATCACGGCGGCCGGCGGCACCACGATGGAGATCCCGGTTCACCCGATTCAGGAAACCGGCAAGCGTCCGACCGCGTCGCTCGACCGCAACCTTGCCTATCTAAGCCTCGTCGAGTCGCTGTTCGGCTACCCGATCGACGGCGTCGTGCTGAACATCGGCTGCGACAAGACCACCCCTGCCCTGCTGATGGCCTGCGCCACCGTGGGCATTCCCGCCATCGCCTTGTCGGTCGGCCCGATGCTGAACGGCTGGTTCCGCGGCGAGCGGACCGGGTCCGGCACCATCGTCTGGAAGGCGCGCGAACTGCACGCCGCGGGCGAGATCGACGACGACCAGTTCATGGAACTGGTGGCCTCGTCCGCGCCCTCGACCGGCTATTGCAACACGATGGGCACCGCGACCACGATGAACAGCCTCGCCGAGGCGCTTGGCATGCAGCTTCCCGGCTCTGCCGCGATTCCCGCGCCCTACCGCGAGCGCGGCCAGATCGCCTATCAGACCGGCAAGCGCATCGTCGAAATGGTCGAGGAAGACCTGACGCCGAAGAAGATCATGACCCGCGAGGCGTTCGAGAACGCGATCGTGGTGAACTCGGCCATCGGCGGCTCGACCAACGCGCCGATCCACCTGAACGGCGTCGCGCGGCACCTTGGTGTCGAACTGGACAACGACGATTGGCAGCGGCTGGGCTACAAGGTGCCGCTGCTGGTGAACCTGCAGCCCGCCGGTGAGTATCTGGGCGAGGATTATCACCGCGCAGGCGGTGTTCCGGCCGTGATCGCCGAACTGCTGGAAGCCGGGCTGCTGCCGCACCCGGACGCGCTGACCGCGAACGGCAAGTCGATGCGCGAGAACTGCGAAGGCAAGCGGTCGATCAACACCGACGTGATCAAGACCGTCGACGCGCCGATGCTGAAGGACGCGGGCTTCCTGAACCTCAAGGGCAACCTGTTCGACAGCGCGATCATGAAAACCAGCGTGATCTCGCAAGAGTTCCGCAGCCGCTATCTTGAGAACCCGGACGATCCGATGGCCTTCGAGGGCCGCGCGATCGTGTTCGATTCGATCGAGGACTATCACAAGCGGATCGACGACCCCGCGCTGGACATCGACGAAAACTGCATCCTGATCATGCGCGGCGCAGGCCCCATCGGGTATCCCGGCGGCGCCGAGGTCGTGAACATGCGTCCCCCCGCCTACCTGCTGAAAAAGGGCATCAAGGCGCTGCCCTGTGTCGGCGACGGGCGTCAGTCCGGCACCTCCGGGTCGCCCTCGATCCTGAACGCCTCGCCCGAGGCGGCGGATGGCGGCGGCCTTGGACTGGTGCAGACCGGCGACCGTGTGCGGATCGACCTGAACAAGTGCACCGCGGACATGGACGTGCCGGCGGATGAACTGGCGAGCCGCGCCGCTGGGTTGGGAACGCACCCCTACGCGCCCGACAGCCAGTCGCCGTGGCAGGAGATCTTCCGCGAGAAGGTCGAGCCGTTCTCGAAAGGCATGACCCTGAAGGGGGCCGACGCCTACAAGGACATCGCCCGCAAGTACACGCCCCGCGACAACCACTGATCTGAAACACACCTGAATTTTCGATGAAGATTCGCCGACCACCGGCGAAATGAGAGGAGACTGACCATGAAACTGTGCCGCTACGGAGCCCCCGGCGAAGAAAAGCCCGGCCTGATCGACGCCGACGGCAACCTGCGCGACCTTTCGCCCCACGTGCCCGACATCGCGGGCAACGCGCTGTCCGACGAAGGGCTGGCCCGCCTGCGCGGGATCGACGTGAACTCGCTGTCGATCGTGCAGACCACGCCGCGCTTCGGCCCCTGCGTCGGCGGCACCCGCAAGTTCATGTGCATCGGCCTGAACTATTCCGACCACGCCGCCGAAACCGGCGCCGACATCCCCGAGAACCCGATCCTGTTCATGAAGGCCATCTCGGCCATCGTGGGCCCGAACGACGACGTGGTGATGCCGCGCGGCTCGACCCACACCGACTGGGAAGTCGAACTGGGCGTCGTGATCGGCAAGCGCTGCAAATACGTGTCCGAGGAAGACGCCTTGGACTACGTCGCGGGCTATTGCACGATCAACGACGTGTCCGAACGCCACTTCCAGGCGAAGATCTCGGGCCAGTGGACCAAGGGCAAGTCCTGTGACACCTTCGGCCCGACCGGCCCGTGGCTGGTGACCCGCGACGAGATCGAGGATGTTCAGAACCTCGACATGTGGCTCGATGTGAACGGCAAGCGGATGCAGACCGGGAACACCAACACGATGATCTTCACCGTGGCGCAGATCATCAGCCACCTCAGCCAGTTGTTCACGCTGGAACCGGGCGACGTGATCTCGACCGGCACGCCTCCGGGTGTCGGCATGGGCATCAAGCCCGAGCCGGTCTACCTGAAGGAAGGCGACGTGATGGAGCTGGAAATCGCCGGTCTCGGCAAACAGCGCCAGACCGTGAAGGCCGACGCATGAGCGGCGGGCCGGACGCCATCGTTCTGGGCACCGTGACCGATCGGATGCGCGCCCGGCTCGACGAGAAATTCACTGTCCATGCTGTCGGCACGGACAGTGTCCCGGAGGCGCTTCTCGGCGCCTCCTACATTTGCTGCGGTCAGGGCGGCGCGTCCGTCCGGGCCGACCTGATCGACGCCATGCCCGAGCTGAAGATCATCTCGAACTTCGGCGTCGGCTACGACAACGTCGACGCGGCGCACGCGGCGTCGAAGGGCGTGGTCGTGTCGCACACGCCCGACGTCCTGAACGACGAGGTCGCGAACACCGCGATCCTTCTGATGCTCGCCTCCGCGCGCAACTTCCGCCATGACGAAGACTGGGCCCGGTCCGGAACGTGGGAAAAGCAAGGCGCCGCGCCGCTCTCCCGCTCGGTGAAGGGCGCGACCGTCGGCATCCTCGGCCTGGGCCGCATCGGCGAGGCGCTGGCCGAAAAGCTCGGCGCCTTCGGGGTGACGGTTGTCTACCACAACCGCTCTGAAAAGCCGGTGCCTTACACGTACTATGGCGATCTTGTCGAGATGGCCCGCGACGCGGACATCCTGATCTCGGTCGCCCCCGGCGGCGCGTCGACGCATCACATCGTGAATGCCGAGGTGCTTAAGGCGCTGGGACCCGACGGTCTGCTGGTCAACGTGGGCCGTGGCAGCGTGGTGGACGAAGCCGCCCTCGTCGCGGCGCTGTCCTCGGGCACGCTCGGCGCGGCCGCGCTGGATGTGTTCGAACACGAGCCCAAGATCCCCGATGCGCTGAAGGCGATGGACAACGTCGTACTGCTGCCCCACGTCGGCAGCGCCACCGTCGAGACCCGCGCCGCGATGGGCGACCTCGTGGTCGACAACCTCATCGCCATGCTCGAAACCGGCAAGGCACGCACGCCTGTGCCGGAATGTCGCGACATCTGACCGATGACGGAAGCGAGGGGCCAGCCCCTCGCGCTCCCCGAGGTATTTGAAAAGAGAAGAAACAGGACGGTCTGGTCCCTTCTTCTCTTTCAAAATACCTCCGGGGAGTCGCACCTTGGGTGCGACGGGGGCAGCGCCCCCGCTGCCGGTCAGGGCCGCGCGTCCGGCCCCAGGTCTTCGGCCAGCCGCGCCATGACGCCCTGCGTCTTCAAGCCGGCGGGGATCTGCGGGCAGATCCGGACCTCGATGGTTCCGGGGTATCTCAGCCACGATCCGTAGGGCCAGAGATCGCCCGAGTTCAACGTCACCGGGACGCAGGGCACGCCCATCTGCCGGTAAAGCACCGCGACGCCAGACTGCAGCCGGTCGCGCCGCTCGGGGTGGCGCGTGCCGGACGGGAAGATCAGCACGCTTCGGCCCGCCTTTGCGGACGCCTTTGCCGCCGCGAACGATCGCCGCGCCGCGTCAAGATCGCCGCTGCGATCGATGCCGATGTAGCCCAGCTTGCGCGCGATGGACCCGGCAATCGGATAGGTCAGGATTTCCTGCTTCAGCATCACCGCCGGGTTGCCCAGCCGCACCGGCAGGAACAGCGTCTCCCACATCGCTTCGTGTCGGGCCGCCACAAGGCAGGGGCCGTCCGGCAGGTTCTCTGTCCCGGTCAGCCGTACCCTTTGGCCGCAGACGACCCGCAGAAGCCAAAGCTGTATCGCGACATAGGCGCGGACCACCGGCCAGCACCATGATCGTGGTGCGGCCAAAAGCACGATGGCCGGGAAGAACAGCAGGGACACGACGACGCGCAGCACGACATACACCGCTGTCCGTGCTCTGACGCTTGCCAGTGAGTGGCTTGGGCTGGTCATGGGTCCTGCATTTCCGGCGCCGGTGAGTGAGCCAGGGCGCCGCGCCTTATCGCGCAGTGCGCGTGGCGGTGCAACGTGGGCTGGCGCGGGCCGGGGGCGAGGATCAGACGGTCTCTGCGTCCGGCAGCACCGGGGCCGCCGCGACGAGGGCGCGGGTGTATGCGTTGTCCGGCGCGTGAAGCACCTGCGCCGTCTCGCCTTGTTCCACGATCTTGCCGGACTTCATCACCAGCACCCGGTCGGTGATCGCGCGGACCACCGACAGGTCATGGCTGATGAACAGATAGCTCAGGCCGAAGCGCTGCTGCAGGTCGGCCAGCAGGTCGAGGATCTGCGCCCGGATCGACACGTCCAGCGCGGAAACCGCCTCGTCGAGGATGACAAGGCCGGGACGGATGACGATGGCGCGGGCGATGGCGATGCGCTGTCGCTGGCCGCCCGAGAACTCGTGGATGAAGCGGCTGCCATCCTTGGGGGTAAGGCCCACGGCCTTCAACGCCTCGGCGACGCGCGTGCGGCGTTCGTCCGACGGGACGGGGTGCAGGTGGAAGGGTTCCGCCACCAGTCGCGACACCTTCTGGCGCGGGTCGAACGAGCCGTAGGGATCCTGAAACACCACCTGCATCCGGCGGCGCAGGTCGGACGGCACCCGGCCCGCCACCACGGGCTGACCGTCAAGCTGTACCGCGCCGCCCTGCAACGGCTCGAGCCCGAGAATGGCGCGGGTCAGGGTGGACTTGCCGCAGCCCGACTCGCCCACCAGCCCGACGCTTTCGCCAGCCGCCACCGTCAGCGACACGCCGTCCACCGCGCGAACCGGGTCCGCCCCGCCGAACAGTCCGCGCTGGCGGCCCGGATAGACGCGCACCGCGTCGCGCACGTCCAGCACGGGCTGTCCCTTGGGGCGCGCGGCGCGCTTGGGGACGTGTCGGCTGTCTTCGAATAGACGCGCGGTATAGGGATGGGCGCGGGCGCGGAACAACTGCCCGGTCGGGCCCTGATCCACCACCTCGCCGCCGCGCATGACCGCGACGCGATCCGCCAGTCCGTGGACGACCGCAAGACCGTGGGTGATCAGCATCAGCGCCATGCCCTCGTCCGCCACGAGGTCCTTCAGCAGTTCGAGGATCTGCGCCTGCGTCGTGACATCCAGCGCCGTCGTCGGTTCGTCCGCGATCAGCAGTTTGGGCCGCAGCGCCACCGCCGCGGCGATGCAGACACGTTGGCGCTGGCCGCCGGACAGCTCGTGCGGATAGCGCGACAGCGGCACGCGGTCGGGATCGAGCCCGACGCGGGCCAGCCGTTCCTGTGCCATCGCGCGCGCGCCGGACCGGTCGGCGGCGCCATGCACCAGCAGCGTTTCCGCCACCTGATCGCCGATGGTCTTCAGCGGGTTCAGCGCCGTCATCGGCTCTTGGAAGATCATGCCGATGTCGCGCCCGCGCAACGCGTTCAGGCGGCGCTCGGGTTCGGTCAGCAGGTCGCGCCCCTCGAACGCGATCCGCCCGGACAGGCGCGCGCCGCGGGGTTCCAGCCGCAGCACCGACAGCGCCGTCATCGACTTGCCAGAGCCGCTTTCGCCCACGACGCCAAAGACCTCGCCTGGCGCCACATTGAACGAGACGTCGCGCAGGATCTGCGCGTTCCCGATCCGCATCGACAGGCCATCGACCGTCAACATGGGCGCGGCCCTCTTGGGTCTGGAAATATCCCCGCCGGAGGCATTGAAGGTTCCGTCATGCCGCGCGCCGCATTCGGGGGTCGAGCATGTCGCGCAGCCCGTCCCCCATCAGGTTCAGGCCCAGCACCATCAGCACGATCGCAAGGCCCGGGATCAGCGCCATGTGGGGGGCAAGGCCGATCATCGTCTGGCTGTCCGCCAGCATCCGGCCCCACGAGGGCACCGGGGGCTGCGCGCCAAGGCCGAAATAGCTAAGCGCCGCTTCGGACACGATGCCGACCGAGAACTGGATCGTGGCCTGTACGATCAGCAGGTTGCCGATGTTGGGCAGGATGTGCTCGGCGCTGATGCGGGCCGCGCCCTTCCCGGCGACGCGGGCGGCCATGATGAAATCCAGCGTCCACAGGCTGATCGCCCCGGCGCGGGCGACGCGGGCGAAGACCGGGATGTTGAACACCCCGATTGCCAGCATCGCGTTCAGCGCCGAGGGGCCGAAGACCGCCGCGATCAGGATGGCCATGACCAGCGGCGGGAAGGCGAAGACAAGATCGTTGCCGCGCATGATGATCTCGTCCACCCAGCCGCCCCTGCGCGCGGCGGCGAACAGGCCTAGCGGCACCCCGACGGCAAGCCCGATGCCCGCCGCCACGAGTGCCACCCCGATAGAGGTGCGCGCGCCGACCATCAGCATCGACAGGATGTCCCGCCCAAGGTGGTCCGTGCCAAGGACATAACCGTCGCCGGGCACCTTCATCCGCTCGGCCACCGCCAGCGCGGCCACGTCATGCGGCACCCACACCAGCGACACCAGCGCCATCGCTAGGAACACGGCGCTAAGCGCCGCACCGATCACGAAGCCTGCGGGCAGCCTCATGCGCTGCGCCTCAGCCTTGGGTCGACGACGGCGTAGGCAAGGTCGACAAGGAAGTTGACCAGCACCACCGCGAAGACCAGCAGCATCACCACCGCCTCGACCACGATCAGGTCGCGCTGTGTCACGGCCTGAAAGATCAGGCGCCCGAGCCCCGGCAGGAAGAACACGTTCTCGACCACGATCGCACCGGCGATCAGTACAGAGACCTGCATGCCAAGGATCGTCATCACCGGGATCAGCGCGTTGCGCAGGGCGTGTCGCAGCACCGCGCGGCCCCGGCTAAGCCCCTTCGCCCGCGCGGTGCGGATGTAATCGCGGTCCAGTGTCTCCAGCAGCGACGAGCGCATCACGCGGGCTAGGATCGACGCCTGCAGCAGTGCCAGCGCCAGCGCGGGAAGGGTCAATGACTTTAGCCCTGCGAACAGCCCGGCGTCCCAGCCTGGGAAGCCGCCAGAGGCGAACCAGCCCAGACGTATCGCGAAGATCAGTACAAGGATCATCGCGAACCAGAAGTTCGGCACCGCGATGCCAAGCTGGGTCACCCCCATGATCGCAAGGTCCGCCGGTCGCCCGTGTCGCGTTGCGGCCCAGACCCCCAGCGGGATCGCCAGCGCGGTGGACAGGAAGATCGCGTACAGCGTCAGCGGCAGCGACACGCCCAGCCGAGCCGCGATCAGGTCGGCCACCGGGACGCGGTAGGTGTAGGAGGTGCCGAAATCGCCCTGCAGCATCCCCCCGACCCAAGCCACGTAGCGTTGCGCCAGCGGCAGATCCAGGCCGAGTTCTGCGCGCAGCGCGGCCAGCGCCTCGGGCTGGGCATTCATCCCCAACATCACCGCCGCCGGATCGCCCGGCACGATCTCGAGCATCGCGAAGATCACCAGACTGGCGACGGCCAGACTGAGAACCAGCGAGATCAGGCGCGAGAGAAGATAGCGGAGCATGTGGGGGACGTTAGGCGGGATGCGGGTGCAGCGAAAGGGGCTTGCACGGCCTCCCGCGGTGGCGACCGGCCGGGCGCGAACCCGGCCGGCGTGGCGTTATTGCGACCAGCTGACGCCAGTCAGGTCGTTGGCCTGTGTCGGGGCATTCTCCCACAGCCCCTCGATGTTCGCGTTGGCGACGCCAGTGCGGGCCAGCTGGAACAGGTAGCCGTTGACGTAATCCTCGGCGATCATCGTCTGCGCCTGCTCAAGGATCGACGACCGTTCCGCCGGATCGGTGGCAAGGTTCAGCGCGTCCATAAGCTCGACGAACTCGGGCTTGCCGTACTGGAAATAGTAGTCGGGCCGCGCGTAGATGTTGATGTCCATCGGTTCGGTGTGGCTGACGATGGTCAGGTCGAAGTCCTTGCCGGTGAACACCTGTTCCAGCCACTGCGCCCATTCGAGGTTCTCGATCTGCGTCTCGATCCCGACGGCGCGCAACTGGGCCGCGATGATCTCGCCGCCGCGGCGGGCGTAGGACGGGGGCGGCAGTTTCAGAGACAGGGTCAGACCCTCCTGCCCCGCCTCGGCCAACAGCGCCTTCGACGCGTCTGGGTCATAGTCGGACAGGCCGGTCAGGTCGACGTAATCGGGGTTGTGCGGCGCGAAGTGGGTGCCGATAGGGGTGCCGTAGCCGAACATCGCGCCGTCGATGATTTCCTGACGTTTGATGGCGTGGGCGATGGCCTCGCGCACTTTCGGGTCGGACAGCGCCTCGGACTTGTTGTTCATGCCAAGGATCGTCTCACCCTCGGTCGAGCCGATCAGCAGCTTGAAGCGGGGGTCGGCCTCGAACTGCACCAGCGTTTCAGGCGCGGGATAGCCGGGGAAGACGTCGATGTCGCCAGCCATCATGGCGGCGAAGGCGGCGGTCGGGTCCGAGATGAACTTGAAGGTCGCGGCGGTCAGCGCGGGTTTCTCGCCCCAATAGCCATCGTAGGCCACCAGTTCCACGCGGTCGCCCTGCACCCAGTCCGAGAACATGAACGGCCCGGTGCCGACCGGAGCGGTGGCGGCATTGTCGATGCTTTCGGGCGCCACGATCACCGCGTCGCCCCATGCCATATTGTTCGGGAAGGCCGAGTTCGGGCCGGACAGCGTGACCTTCACGGTCAGCGGATCGACGACCTCGACCTCGGAGATCCCCGCGAACAGCGCCTTCTGCGCGTTGGTCGAGTCCTCGGCGCGGGCACGATCCAGCGAAAACTTGACGTCCTCGGCGTCCATCGTGCTGCCGTCGTGGAATGTCACGCCATCGCGCAGGTGGAAGGTGTATTCCGTGCCGTCCTCGGAAATGTCCCAGCTTTCCGCCAGTGCGGGCGCGATGGACCCGTCCGAGGTGTAGCGTGTCAGACCCTCGAACAGGTTGGCATAGACCACCTCGTCGATTGCAGCGGCGGCGCCGCCGGTGGGGTCCAGATTGGGCGGCTCAAGCTGCATACCGACGGTGATGTCGGTCTGCTGCGCCATCGCGGCACCTGCGGTAAGCGCCAGCGCGGCCACGGAGAACTTCAGTCGTGCGAACATTATCGGGGACCCCCTGTTGATCCGGTCGACCCAAGCTAGCAGCGTGGGCCCCCAGCGCAAAGCCCCATCGGGGCCGCATACCGATCCCTCAAGACAGCGAAACCCCGCCGTTCAGGTCGGCGGGGCTTCGAGTCGCACATTGGCGAGCTTGGCGCGGCTTAGGCTGCTTCGACGACGATGCGGTCTTCCGGCACGCCCTTGTCCTTCAGGATCGCCTCGATGTCCTCGACCATCTTGTCGGGGCCGCAGACATAGAACACGCCGGACCAGTCGGCGACGTGGCTGTCCAGAAACTCGGCGTCGATCTTGTGATGCGGCAGGCCTTCGGCGTCTTCGCCGGTGACAGTGTAGGTCGTTTTCAGGCCCGGCATGGCATCCCATTCCTCGCGCAGGATGATGTCGCGTTTCTCGTCGTTCGAGAAGATCAGCTGGCAGCCGGCCAGCGACCCTTCACGCGCATGGCGGGCACGCAGAATGGCGATGAAGGGCGTGATGCCTGCGCCGCCGGCAATGAAAGTGCCGGGGCCCTTGTCCTCGATGGCACCCCAAGGATCCTCGATCAGCACCGAGTCGCCGGGTTTCAGGTCGGCAATCTGTTCCGTCACGCCGTCATGCGACGGGTAGGATTTGATCACGAACTCAAGCCGGTCGGCGTCCGGCAGGCCGGTAAATGTGAAAGGGCGCTGTTCGTCGCGCCAGCCGTCCTTGTCCAGCGCGAAGTCGGTCGCCTGCCCCGGTGTGAACTCGAAGCCCTTGGGGCGGTCGAAAACAAGATGGTTCACGTCGTGGGTCACGGGCTCGATGGCCTTCAGGGTCAGCGTATGTGTCATTGTGGGCTCCTTTCGGGCGTCCGTCCTTGCGGTCTGTCCGTTCAACGAACCAGACCGGACGTCCGTTCCGGAGAAGTCGGCCCTTGGCCGCATCCGACCGATCACGAAAGCGAAAGCGTCCGTCAGCCCGCCAGAAGCTCGGCCAGTGTCAGCGCCATGACCTTGGCGCTGTCGGCCATGTCATCGACGCCGATCCATTCGTCCGGCTGATGCGCAAGGTCCAGCACGCCGGGACCGTAGGCGATGCAGTTCTTCAGCCGCCCGATCCGGTCGATGTGCTTCTGGTCGTAGGTGCCGGGCGACACCACATAGCCCGCGTCGCGGTTCAGCACCTTGCCGATGGCGCGGGCAACGGACTGCACCACCGGCGCGTCGCGCTCGGTCATCGTGGGCGTCACCTGCCACAGGTCGCGGATCTCGTATGTAAAGCCGGGTCGGTCCGCCTTCACCCGCTCCATCAGCGTGGCGATCTCGGCCTTCACCTCGGACAGGTCTTCCTCAATCAGGAATCGGCGGTCGATGACGATGCGGCAGCGGTCGGCGACGCAGGCCGCCGGGAAGCCGGTAAAGTCCGGTTCCGGCTCGGGCTCGCCCCCGTGGATCGAGTTGATGTTCATCGTCGACTGACGCGCACCCTCGGGGATCACCGGCATCTCGGTGCGCTTGCCCGCAAGCAGCGGGTACAGCCAGCGTTCCATTTCATCCAGCACCGCGCCCATGTGCCGGATCGCGCTGTCGCCAAGAAACGGCATCGAGCCGTGCGCGATGCGGCCGTGCGTCTCGATCTCGGCCCACCAGACGCCCCGATGCCCAAGGCAGATGCGGTCCTTGTGCAAAGGTTCGGGGATGATGACGTGCTGCACCCGTTCCGGGGAAAAATGCCCCTGTTCTGCCAGCCAAGCGACGCCGCCGTAGCCGCCGGTTTCCTCGTCGGCGGTGCCGCTGATCTCGATCGCGCCGGCAAAGTCGGGGCAAACGGCGAGGAACGCCTCGGCCGCGATGATCGAGGCGGCCAGCCCGCCCTTCATGTCGCAGGCGCCACGGCCATAGATCCGGCCGTCCTTCAGTTCGGCGCCGAAGGGATCGACCGTCCACCCCTCGCCCACGGCGACGACGTCGGTGTGCGAGTTGAAATGCACGCATTCCCCCGGCGTCGCCCCCTCGCGGCGGGCAACGATGTTCCAGCGCGGATATTTCTCGCTGTCGCCGGGGGTGCCCGCCGCGCGCTTCATCTCGCAGGCGAAGCCCGACGCGGTCAGGCGCGCTTCGAGATACTCGCAGATGTCGCGATAGCAGTTGCCCGGCGGATTCAGCGTCGGGATGCGGATCAGGTCCTGCGTCAGCGCGATCAGGTCGTCGCGCCGCGCGTCGATCTCGGAAACAAGGCGGGAGGTCAGCGGCATGGCGTCAGCCTATACCCGCCCACCCGCCGGGCAAGCGGGAATGTCGAGCCCTTGCCCGCGTGCACCTACGTCACCCGGCGTTCGAGCCGCTCTGCCCCGCACCGTCCGCCCAGTCCCACGGGCGCGAGAACTCGCCAAGGCAATGGCGCACCGCCTCGGCGTCCACCTCGCCGGTGCGTTCCAGCTTTGCCACCAGCCCGCGTTTCTTGTCCTCGACGACAGAAACGACCCGCGCGGCCAGCCCCTTGTCGGCCAGCGCCGCGTCGTACACCCGCGCGATGGCGCTTTTGCGAAGGTCCGGCTTGAACACCTTGCCGACGGCGGTCTTGGGAAGCTCGGGCACGATTTCCAGATACTTGGGCCGCGCGGCCCGTTCGTGAATACGGCTGTTCGCGTGTTCCAGCAGTTCGGCCTCTGTCACCTGTGCCCCGTCGACCAGTTCGACATAGGCGCAGGGCAATTCGCCAGAAAACGCGTCGGGTTGGCCGATCGCTCCGGCGACGGCCACGCTGGCGTGACTGGTCAGCGCCTCTTCGATCTCGGCCGGGTCGATGTTGTGCCCGCCCCGGATGATCAGGTCCTTCGCGCGCCCGGTGATCCAAAGGTAGCCATCCGCGTCGATCCGACCAAGGTCGCCGGTCCGCAGCCACGTACCGTCTGCGAACAGGCCCTTGTTCTTGTCGGGCTCCAGATAGGTCTGTCCGGCAAAGACGCCGGGGTTCGACACGCAGATCTCGCCCACCTCGTCGACGCCCATCTCTTGCTGAACCTCACCCGAGTCGTCGCAGTGCAGGATTCGGATCTCGGTATACGGGAACGGCAGCCCGACAGACCCGACCTTCTTCTCGCCCTCGGGCGGGTTCACCGCGACAAGGCAGGTGGCTTCGGTCAGGCCGTACCCTTCGACGATGGTGACGTCGGTCGCGGTGCGAAAGCGGTTGTACAGCTCGACCGGCAGCGGGGCCGATCCGGAGAACGTGACTTTCAACGCAGAGAGATCGGCGTTCACGGGCCGCTGCATCAACGCGGCAATCGCCGTCGGAACGGTGATGACGAAGCTGACCTTCCAGCGTTCGAGCAGCTTCCAGAAGTTGTCGAACACGCCGTCGCCGCGATACCCCGCCGGTGTCGGCAACACGACATGGGCGCCCGAGCTCATCACGGCGCCGCCCACCACGACGGCGGCAAAGACGTGGAAGAACGGAAGCGGACAGATCAGCGTATCCTCTTCGGTGAACAGCAGCCGATCCGCCAGCCAACCGTTGTAGATGAACCCCGAATACTTGTGCTGCGCCACTTTCGGCATCCCGGTGGTGCCGCCGGTGTGGAAATAGGCCGACACCCGGTCGCCGTCGCTGTCGGCGAAGTCGAGCGTTTCGGACTGCTTCGGCACAGCGTCGGCGTAGCTTAGGACGCGCGCGTTATGGCGGACCGGCACCTTCGGCCGGATCAGCGGCACGATCCAGCTTTTGGGGAAATCCAGATAGCGCAGCAAATCGACCTCGATCACGGTCTCGACGCCGGGGGCAAGCCGCAAAGCCTTGGCCGCCTTCTGCGCGATGTCGGTCTTCGGAAACGCCCGCAGGGTCACCAGCACCTTCGCGCCGGTTTCGCGCAGGATGCTTGCGATCTGCTCCGGTTCAAGCAGCGGGTTGATCGGGTTGGCGATCCCGGCGACCTGCGCGCCGTACAGCGACACGACGCACTCGGTGCAGTTCGGCATCAGGATCGCGACGGTGTCGTTTTCGCCCACGCCCAGCCCGCGAAACAGGTTCGCGGCCTGCGTGACCCGCGCCTTCAGCGTCCGCCATGTCAGCGTTTCCGCCCGGGCGCCGGGGTCCGAGAACATCTGGAACGTCACCGCGTTGCGGTCCGGGAACTTTTCGGCGGTCTGGCTTAGAAGCCCATACAGCGTCGGCGGCACGTTCCGCTCGCTCCACGGCATCTCGTTGGTGATCGCATCACGGTCGACGCGGGTTGCATAGTCCGCCATTGCCAATTCCTCCCCTTGGCCGCCGATCCTCCCCGGCGACGCGGCTTCCGGGAAAAATGATGACATTTACCGGTTCGTGCAAGGCAGACGCCACGACGAAGCCGGGGCGACGCCGGGTCACGACAGGGCAAAGGCGTTATTCCGCCGCCACGCCCTCGGTGAACTGCAACCGCGCCAAACGGGCATATAGCCCGTCTTGCGTCACAAGCTCGTCATGCGTGCCGGTCGCGACGATGCGGCCCTCGTCGAACACGACGATGCGGTCGGCCTTCTTCACCGTGGCGAGCCGGTGCGCGACGATCAGCGTGGTCCGGTCGTGCGACAGCCGGTCGACCGCCGTCTGCACCAGCCGCTCGCTTTCCGCGTCCAGCGCGCTGGTCGCCTCGTCCAGAAGCAGGATCGGTGCGTCCCGCAGGATGGCGCGGGCGATGGCGATGCGCTGTTTCTGTCCGCCCGACAGCATCACGCCCCGCTCGCCGACATAGCTGCCGTATCCGTCCGGCAGCTTCGACAAAAAGTCGTCCGCCGCCGCAGCCTGCGCCGCCTCGACCACCTCTTCATCGGTCGCGCCCGGACGGCCGAAGCGGATGTTCTCGCGCGCGGTGTCGGCGAAGATCACCGGGTCCTGCGGCACAAGCGCGATGGCGCGGCGGAAATCGGCGCGGGCCATGCCGGTCAGCGGCTGGCCGTCGATCCGGACGACGCCGGACTGCGGATCGTAATGCCGCAGCAGAAGCTGGATGATCGTCGATTTACCCGCCCCGGACGGGCCGACCAGCGCCACCGTCTCGCCCGGCTCGACCGCGAGCGAGACGTTGTCCAGCGCCGAGACATCGGGCCGCGTGGGATAGTGGAAGGTCACGTTCTCGAACGCGATTGCGCCCCGGCATGGATCGGGTAGCGGCATCGCGTGCTCCGGGTCGCGGACCGTGTCCTCGGCGCTCAGCAGTTCGACCAGACGTTCGGTCGCACCGGCTGCGCGCTGCAATTCGCCCCAGATCTCGGACAGCGCCCCGGTCGCACCGGCCACCATNACCGCGTAGATCACGAACTGCACCAGTTCGCCCACGGACATCGCATCTGCCCGCACGTCCCGCGCGCCGATCCACAGCACGCCGACGACGCCCGAGAAGATCAGCGCGATCACGATCACCGTCATCGCCGCCCGCGTGGCGATCCGCTTGCGCGCGGCGGTAAAGCTGCGTTCGGTCACGTCGGAAAAGCTGCGCCGCGTGGCGGGTTCGTTGGTAAAGGCCTGCACCGCCTGAACCGACAACAGCGCCTCGGACGCGCTGCCGGACGACGCCGCGATCCAGTCCTGGTTCTCGCGGCTCAGGCTACGAAGGCGACGGCCAAGCAGAACGATGGGCACGATGACGACCGGCACGATCAGCAGCACAAGCCCGGTCAGCTTGGCCGAGGTCAGCAACAGCAGGAACAGCCCGCCCACAAGGATCAGCAGGTTTCGCAGCGCAACCGACACCGATGATCCGATCACCGACAGGATCAGCGTCGTGTCGGTGGTGATCCGGCTAAGAACCTCGCCTGTCATGATTTTTTCGTAGAAAGCGGGCGACATGCCGATCATCCGGTCGAACACCGCCTTGCGGATGTCCGCCACCACGCGTTCGCCCAGCCGGGTGACCAGATAATACCGAAGCCCGGTCCCCACTGCGAGCAGCAGCGCGATGATCAGGGCGGCGATGAAATAGCTGTCCAGCAACCGCTCGGCCGAGGTCTCGAACCCGTCGACGACGCGGCGCACCGCCAAGGGCAGCGCCAGCGAGACCATCGCGGTCATCACCAGCGCGCAGATCGCCGCGATCATCAGCCCGCGATAGGGCAACAGGAACGGCGCAAGCCCCCGCAGCGCGCCGATGCGCTTGGATTTCTCGCGATTTTCGGTCTGCGGCTGATTGCGTGCCATGCTGCCCCCCGTCTGCACAGGCCGCATAGCCGTCCCGGCGCCAATCGGCAAGCACACCCCGCCCGGCATCGCGGTTCGGCGGACGCTTGCAGGACGGACGCGTCAAGTTGACGCCACGGCGTGCGGGCGCAGGAATCGGGCGCAGGCGGGCCAGCATGTCGGGAAGTGGAGCGGGCGGCGGGAATCGAACCCGCTTCATCAGCTTGGAAGGCTGAGGTAATAGCCAGTATACGACGCCCGCTCAGCAGGGTCGGTGTCTAGATCATGCGTCTGACATCGTCAAGCGGGGCGCGGACCGGTTCCCGGCGGCGGCTCCGCCCGACGTGCGCCACCTTAGGGAAGGTCGCGTTCCGCAAGTCCGCGAATCAGGTACATTTCCGCCTCGTGGACGGTCGAAATCTGGGTCCACGCCGCGTCGTCCTGATCGGCAAGGCGCCATGTCATCAGGGTCACGACGCAGCTGCCGTCCTCGTGCCCCAGAACCGCGCCGGGCAGCACCCGAGAGCTGTTGCGGAACCGCAGCTGGTCCGCAGCACCACCGACGTCGTAATCGACCAGCATCCGGCGGGCGTCCACGTCCAGCCGCACGAAGGTCCGCGCGCCGTTGAAGACCGACGTCCCCGCGAAGATGCCATCGCCCGCGTCCTCGCGCTCGGCGCTGCCCCAAGCCCAGTGGCCCTGTTTCAGCCCGTCGGACATCAGTTCGAACACCTGTTCGGCGGGGCGGTCCACCTTGATGCTGCTGGTGTGGCAATGCGGATCGATCATGTCTGGTCCTTTCGTTCGTCGCTGTGCGTGTCCCGGCCTGAAGCCGCCTTGTTGCCGGAACTATCGCGGTCGTCCCGGCCCCGCGTCCAATTCAAACGCTTGCCGGTTTCGATGCCGAATTGTTATCAGTCCTTATGCTTCCAAGACGCATCAGGTATTTCATCGCGGTCGCCGAAGACGAACATTTCGGTCGCGCGTCCCGCCGCCTTCGCATCGCGCAGCCCGCCCTCAGCCGTCAGATCCGGACGCTGGAGGACGAACTGGGCTTCGATTTGTTCGAGCGTCTGCCGCGCGGGGTGCGGCTGACGCATCCGGGCCGGGTACTGCTTGCCGAGATGCGAGAGGTCGAGGCCCAGCTGCTGCGCGGCGTCGCGGCCGCGCGGTCCGCCGCCGAGGGGCGGCACGGCCGCCTGAGGCTAAGCCTGATCGACAGCGCCGCATGGCACGGTGTGGTCCCGAACGCCCTGCGCGCCTATCGGGCCCGCTTTCCGGACGTAGAGGTTTCGCTCTCCACCATGCCAGCGGCGCAGCAGATCGCGTGGGTGTCCGAGGGCCGAACGGACGCCGCCATCGTCTACAACATCGCCGAGGCGGACGGGCTTGTGTCGACCCATCTTGCGTCGATCCCGATCGTGCTGGCGATGCCTGCGGATTGCCCCCTGCTTGCCCTGCCGCAGATCCGCGTATGCGACCTGTCCGACTATCCGCTGATCGGCTTTCAGCGCGCGGCCAGCCCGAAGCTGTTCGACGACCTTACCGCGGCACTTGCGGACATCGACTTCACCCGGAATTTCATCTCAGAACCGACGAACGAAGCGGACATGCTGGCGCTGGTCAGCATGGGGTCAGGCCTTGCGCTGGCGAACGCCATGCAATCGTGGCGCCCGCCGCACGGCGTCGCCTTTGCCCCGGTAGAGGAGCTGAACGTCACGCAAAGCCTGAACGTCCTGCACCGCCGCGATGACAACTCGCCCCTGCGCGCCAGCTTCATAGACGCGCTTCTGGCAGAGGCATCGACAGATGGCACAGGAGACAACCGCCCAGAGACGGGTCGCGCGTCCGGATGACACCCCGGCGGTCGGNCGCCGCCACGAGGCTCAGACTGAATACGCGTCCGGGTCAGCCCCAGCCCAGCGCCCGCGACAGCTGCCGCGCTTCGGAACCGACGATCTCGTCCAGCGCATCCTTGCCGACAAGGTCGTCCAGCACCCGCTGTGGTCCGATCACGTTCAGGGCCGCGGTGATCTGCCCCGACCCCGTCTTGACCGGCGTCGCATAGCTTTCGATCCCCGGGTCGAAGGCAGACTCTCCCATGACAAAACCGCGTTCCCGGTCGGCGTCTGCACGGGCGACAAGGTCCTGCAACTCGGGTGGCGGATAGTCGGGGTGGTCAGACACCATGCGGGGATTGTACGTCGTCAGATGATTTGGGACGCTTGAGCGCTTTGCAGACTGGAGGCTCTGGCTCACCGCTGATTGATGTTACGCGTTTTCAGTTTCGTGACGCAAGCGCCGGGCGAGCATGGTTTTTCGTTTGATCTCCTCTCGCTGTTGCAGGATCTGGTCACCCCGGCCGTAGTAGACGTCGGCCGGCGTCAGGTTCCCGAGGCTCTCATGGTACCGGCGGGTGTTGTAGTATTCGACGAACGCGCCGACCTGGCGTTCAAGATCCCCGGGCAGGAAGTAATGCTCGAGCAGGATGCGGTTCTTCATGGTCTGGTGCCAGCGCTCGATCTTGCCCTGGGTCTGCGGATGGTATGGCGCACCGCGAACGTGGTCCATGCCCTTGTCCTCGAGATAATCGGCCAGGTCGCCGGCGATGTAAGACGATCCGTTGTCGCTGAGCAGCCTTGGCTTGGCGACGACGGTTGCACAGTCACAGCCTGAGGCTTTCAGCGCCAAGTCGAGCGTGGCGGTCACGTCCTCGGCCTTCATCGTCGTGCAGAGTTTCCAGGCGATGATGTACCGGCTGTAATCGTCGAGGATGGTCGAAAGGTAGAACCAGCCGTCGTGCCGGAGGCACGCCTCTGGCGTGACCCATGACCTTGAGATAGGTGAAGTCTGTCTGCCACAGCTCGTTGGGCCGCGTGGTCCTGTCTTTGAACTCGTTTGCAGCCTTCATCACGATATGCGCCGGTGCCGTGATCAAATCCTCGGCTTTCAGGATCCGGTAAACTGATGATTCAGAGACGAAATACTGCCTCTCGTCGGTGTATTTCACCGCCAGCTCGCGAGGCGTCAGATCTTCATGCTCCAGGGCGAACTCGATGACGTTGGCCCGGGCCTCATCCGGGAGCCGGTTCCAGACAGAGCGCGGGCGTGGCGCAGTATCTTCCAGCGCATCAAGCCCGCCATCCGACCACCGGTCATACCAGCGGTAAAAGGTCGTGCTGGGGATGCCGAGCACGGTCAGCGTCTGGCGGACCGGCAAATGCGAGGCTTCGACAGTGCGGATGATCTCCAGTTTTTCCGATGCGGAATACCTCATGCCTCGTACTCCCCATCCCCGATCATGCTTTTTTTGAGCAGGCGGTTTTCCAGGGTCAGGTCGGCAACGACTTCCTTCAGCGCTGTCGCCTCCGAACGCAGTTCCTTGACCTCCGGCGAGGTCGCCTGACGAGCCGTATCCCCGGCCAGCCGCTGCTTGCCCGCCTCGAGAAATTCCTTCGACCATGTGTAGTACAGACTCTCGCTGATCCCTTCACGGCGGCACAGAGCGGCAATGCTCTCCTCACCGCGCAGGCCAGCCAAAACGATCCTGATCTTCTCTTCGGCCGAGTACTGCTTGCGGGTCTTGCGTTTGATCCCTTTGACCAGCTTGTCGGCCGCGTCCTTCGATGTTCCGGATTTCTGGTTCATCTTCGCTCCTTGATGGCTGCGATGAACCAAAAATCCTCCGTTACGAAAACCTCAAAACTGTCCCACAGGCGCTGACGTTAGACAG
>NZVC01000059.1 GCA_002701395.1 Maritimibacter sp.
TCCGGCGAAGCGTCTGGTTCCGGGGCCTCGCTCACCTCGGGCGCGCTGACATCGGGCGTGTCGGAGGGTTCCGGCGGCAGCGGCTCGGCATCGGGCACCGCAGGACCGGACACGATGTCGCCCGGACCTTCGACCGCGCCGGTCGACGGCGCCGGATCGTCCAGCGTCACCACGCCGCCGAAATAGGATACCGGTGCAAGCCCTGCCCCCGAGACCACGGCCCCAACGACAGCGCCCGTCAGAAATCTACGCACGTGCCCACGCCCCCTCGCGCCTCATTGTTATTGCGCCGGGCACCTTGACCCTCGGCCCGGCCTCTGAGCATGTATAGCGCGATGAAAAACCGGGGGCACCCCCTAACGGAAGCCGTAACAGGCCGGGCCGCACATGATCCTGCTGATCGATAACTACGACAGTTTCACCTACAATCTCGCGCACTATCTGGGCGAACTTGGCGCCGACGTGGTCGTGCGCCGAAACGACGCCCTGAACGTGCAGGACGCGATGGCGATGAAGCCGGACGGCATCCTGCTGTCCCCCGGCCCCGCCACGCCGGACGACGCGGGCATCTGTCTTGCCCTGACCGCCGCCGCCGCCGAGACGCGGACGCCGCTGATGGGCGTCTGCCTTGGCCACCAGACCATCGGTCAGGCCTTTGGCGGCAAGGTGGTACGCTGCCACGAGATCGTGCACGGCAAGATGGGCACGGTGCTGCACAACGACACCGGCGTGTTCGAAGGCCTCCCCTCGCCCTTCAAGGCGACGCGCTATCACTCGCTGGTGGTGGAACGCGACAGCCTGCCCCCTGAACTGGAAATCACGGCGTGGCTGGAGGACGGCGTGATCATGGGCCTGCGCCACCGCGAGCTGCCCATCGAGGGCGTCCAGTTCCACCCGGAATCGATTGCTACGGAGCATGGCCACAAGCTGATGCAGAACTTCCTGAACCGCGTGCCGGAGGCGGCATGAGCGACGCCCTGAAACCGCTGATCGGCGCCGCCGCCGAGCGTCCGCTGACCCGCGACGAGGCCGAGAAAGCCTTCCAGATCCTGTTCGCGGGCGAGGCGACGCCCAGCCAGATCGGCGGCCTGCTGATGGCGCTGCGAACGCGCGGCGAGACGGTCGAGGAATTCGCCGCCGCCGCCGCCGTGATGCGCGCCAAGTGCCACAAGGTGACCGCGCCCGAAGGGGCCATCGACATCGTCGGCACCGGCGGCGACGGCAAGGGCACGCTGAACATCTCGACCGCGACCGCCTTCGTGGTGGCCGGCGCGGGGGTTCCCGTCGCCAAGCACGGTAACCGCAACCTATCGTCCAAGTCCGGCTCCGCCGATGCGCTAAGCCAGATGGGCGTGCAGGTCATGCTGCCAGCCGAGGCGGTGGAAAAGGCGATGGCCGAAACCGGTATCGGTTTCATGATGGCCCCGATGCACCACCCGGCGATGGCCCATGTCGGCCCCACCCGCGCCGAGCTGGGGACGCGCACGATCTTCAACATCCTCGGGCCGCTGACCAACCCCGCCGGGGTAAAGCGCCAGCTGACCGGCGCATTCTCGCGCGAGATCATTCGCCCGATGGCCGAGACGCTGAAGACGCTTGGCTCCGATGCCGCGTGGCTGGTTCACGGGTCCGACGGCACTGACGAGCTGTCGATTGCGGGCGTGTCATGGGTCGCCGCGCTGAAGGACGGCGACGTCACCGAATTCGAAGTCTCGCCCGAGGATGCCGGCCTGCCCGTGCATCCCTTCGAGGACATTATCGGCGGCACGCCCGCCGAGAACGCAGCCGCGTTCCGCGATTTGCTGAACGGCACGACGTCGGCCTACCGCGACGCGGTGTTGCTGAACTCTGCCGCGGCCCTGCTGATGGCCGAGAAGGCGGGCGACCTGAAGGAAGGCGCGGACATGGCGGCGGAAAGCATCGACAGCGGCGCCGCCCGCGCGAAAGTGGAAGCACTGGCGAAAGCCACGACGGAGGCAGCATGAGCGGCAACGTTCTGGACCGGATCAAGGCCTACAAGCTTGACCATATCGCGGCCTGCAAAGCCGCCCGCCCGCTGGCGGATGTCGAGGACGCGGCCCGCGCCGCGCCGCCGGTGCGCGGCTTTGCCGACCGCCTGCGCGACGCGGCGACGACGGGCTATGGCCTGATCGCCGAAATCAAGAAGGCGAGCCCCTCCAAGGGCTTGATCCGCCCCGATTTCGATCCGCCCGCGCTGGCCCGCGCCTACGAGGCGGGCGGCGCGACCTGCCTGTCGGTGCTGACCGACGGCCCCAGCTTTCAGGGCGCCGACGACTTTCTGACCGCCGCGCGGTCGGCGGTGTCGCTGCCGGCGCTGCGCAAGGACTTCATGTACGACACCTATCAGGTGGCCGAGGCCCGCGCGCTGCACGCCGACTGCATCCTGATCATCCTTGCCAGCGTGTCCGACGCACAAGCCGCCGAGCTTGAGGATGCGGCCTTCGGCTGGGGCATGGATGTCCTGATCGAGGTCCACGACGGCGAGGAACTGGACCGCGCGCTGGCGCTGAAGTCGCCGCTGCTGGGCATCAACAACCGCAACCTCAAGACCTTCGAGACGACGCTCGACACCACGCGCGAGCTGTCGAAACGAGTGCCGGACGACCGGTTCCTGATCTCGGAATCGGGCCTGTTCACCCCCGCTGACCTTGCCGACATGGCGCAGTACGGCGCGCGGGCGTTCCTGATCGGTGAAAGCCTGATGCGGCAGGACGACGTGGCCGCCGCCACCGGCGCGTTGCTGGCCGATCCGGTGCCCGCCTGATGGCCGAACTGACCCATTTCGACGCCAAGGGCGACGCGCACATGGTGGACGTGTCCGAAAAGGCCGTCACCTCGCGCACGGCCGTGGCCGAAGGTTGCGTGATCATGTCGCCCGAGACGCTAGCCCTGATCACCGAGGGGCGCGCCAAGAAGGGCGACGTCGCTGGCGTCGCACGGCTGGCCGGGATCATGGGGGCAAAGCGCACCTCTGACCTGATCCCGCTGTGCCATCCCCTGCCCGTCACCAAGGTGTCGGTCGACGTCACCCCGGATGACAGCCTGCCCGGACTGCGCGTGCAGGCCACCGTCAAGACGACCGGCCAGACCGGCGTCGAGATGGAGGCGCTGACCGCCGTCAGCACCGCCTGCCTGACCGTGTACGACATGGTGAAGGCGGCGCAGAAGGACATGGTGATCTCGCACATCCGCCTGCTGCTGAAAGAAGGCGGCAAATCGGGACGTTACGAGGCCCCATGATCACCGTCGACGAGGCTTTGGCCGAACTCTTCGCGCTGGTCACTGTCGCAAAGACCGAGACGGTTCCACTTGACTGCGCCGCCGGTCGGGTGCTGGCGACCGCCGTCACCGCCCTGCGCGACCAGCCGCCGTTTCCCGCCTCGGCGATGGACGGCTATGCGGTAAAGGCCGACGAGGTGCGCCCCGGCGCGACGTTCCGCGTGGTCGGAGAATCCGCTGCCGGGCATGGCTATGACGGCAATGTCGGGGCCGGCGAGGCTGTCCGCATCTTTACCGGCGCACCGGTGCCCGAGGGCGCCGACCGCGTGGTGATTCAGGAAGATACCGCGCGCGACGGCGATACCATCGTGTTGCGGGACGATCTTGATCCGCAGGTCTACGTGCGCCCCGCAGGCGGCGACTTCCGCGCCGGTTCGGTCGTTCAGGCGCCCCGCCGCCTTGGTCCGCAGGATGTGGCGTTGCTTGCGGCGATGAACATCGCCGACGTCCCCGTCCGCCGACGTCCCGTCGTCGCGTTGATCGCCACCGGGGACGAGCTGGTGATGCCCGGTGAAACCCCGTCGCGCGACCAGATCATCGCGTCCAACTCGTTCGGGCTGAAGGCCATGCTGGACGCCGCGGGCGCAGAGGCCCGCCTGCTGCCCATCGCGCGCGACAACCTGCCGTCGCTGCGCACCGCCTTCACGCTGGCGGCGGACGCGGACCTGATCGTCACCATCGGTGGCGCGTCGGTCGGCGACCACGACCTTGTCGCCCCGGCGGCCGAAGAGATGGGGCTGGACCGCAGCTTCTACAAAGTCGCGATGCGGCCGGGTAAACCGTTGATGGCCGGGCACATGGGTGGGTCCACCCTGATCGGGCTGCCGGGCAACCCGGTGTCTTCGATGGTCTGCGGACAGGTCTTCCTGCTGCCGGTCCTGCGCGCGATGCTGGGCCTTGGCACCGGCCCCGCCCCGCGCCTGCAACGGCCGCTGGATGCGGACATCGGCCAGAATGGCCCGCGCGAACACTACATGCGCGCGAAACTCAGCGCCGGGGGCATCGCGCCCTATGACCGTCAGGACAGTTCGCTGCTGACCGTGCTGGCCGCTGCCGACGCGCTTTTGGTGCGCCCGCCGCATGACGGCCCGCGCCGCGCGGGCGAAATGGTCGACTACATCCCTCTCTGATCCCGCCGTGCGAGTGATTCGCATGACCGTTGACACATAGCGGGAACGCGCATAGAACATTTAATGAACGCATGGCCCGCAGCAGACCGCTTCGGCGCGTGCATTTCGAATGGGGTGAGACAATGCTGACCAAGAAGCAGCTGGAACTACTGGAGTTCATTAACCGCCGGATGCAGCGCGATGGCGTGCCGCCGTCCTTCGACGAGATGAAGGATGCGCTGGACCTGCGCTCGAAATCCGGCATCCACCGCCTGATCACCGCGCTGGAAGAACGCGGCTTCATCCGCCGCCTTGCCCACCGGGCCCGCGCGATCGAGATCGTGAAGCTGCCCGAGGCGCTGGAAAAGAACGGGTTCACCCCCCGCGTCATCGAAGGCAGCCGGTCGGAACCACCGGCCTCGTCCATGCCGGTCGAAAGCGGCGGCGCGCTGGATGTGCCCCTGATGGGCCGCATCGCCGCCGGTGTCCCGATCGAGGCGATTTCCCACGTCGAACACAACGTGTCCGTCCCCGGCGGCATGGTCACCGGGCCAGCGCACCACTATGCGCTTGAGGTCAAAGGGGATTCGATGATCGACGTCGGCATCAACGACGGCGACATCGTGGTGATCCGCGAAACCAACGCCGCCGACAACGGCGACATCGTCGTCGCGCTGGTCGAAGGGCACGAGGCCACGCTGAAGCGGTTCCGCCGCAAGGGCTCTGCCGTCGCGCTGGAAGCCGCGAACCCGGCCTATGAGACCCGCGTGTTCCGCGAGGATCAGGTGAAGGTGCAGGGCCGCCTTGTCGGACTGATCCGCACCTACTGAGACCACAGGCGGCGCGCACCGTCCTGCGCGCCGACCAGCCTTAGAACGCCGCCGTCGGGATAGACGGCCAAGGCTCCGGTTTCCCGGAGCCTTTTTTCGTTGATCAGGATGCAGGGGCCCGCCACCTCGTCCTCGGTCGACAGGATCACAAGCGAGGCCGTCCGGCATCCAGCGTCCGCGCGCGCGGCGGCATCGCGCCCGGTGACGTGCAACACGGTGCGGCCGTCCAGATCGAACAATCCGGCCTCCATCGCGGGGCGGGCAAAGGCGTCTTCCTGCGCCGCCGCGTCGCCGTCGTTTTCCAGCCAACTAAGGGCGACGAAACCTTCGCCCCTTGGCTTGGATAAGGCGCGACCGGTGTCCGTCATCACCCCGACCAGCCCGCCGGTGTCCGAAATCAGCAGCGGCGGCCGCTCTGCCTGCGACCACAGGATGAAGGCCACCGCCATCGGCACCAGCCCCGCCAGCCGCGCCCGCCCCTGCCACAGGATCAGCCACAGCGCCCCAAGCGCCAGCACCGGCAGCACCCACGGCCCGGGCGACACCACCGGGGTCGTCGCCCCCGGCCAGTCCGACACCCGATGCGCCACGCCAAGAATCCAGTCCAGCCCGGGCTGCATCAGCCGCAGCGCCAGCGGCGCCAGCCCCAGCGGCCAGCATACCGCCGCCAGCACCGCCACGGGCATGACCAGCGTACCCATCACCGGCACCGCCAGCAGGTTCGCGATCAGACCGTAATCCGACAGCCGGTTGAAATGGGCCGCCGCCACCGGCGCCGTCGCCAGCCCCGCCACCGCGGACGAGACGAAAACCGCCAGTGCCGGTCTCGCCCACCGGGGCGGCGTCCAGCGGCGCATCTCGCGCAGCGCCCCGAATACCGCGACCAGCGCCGTCGTCGCGGCAAAGGACATCTGGAACCCCGGTTCCAGCAGCGTTTCAGGGCGCAGGCACAACACGATCAGCGCCGCTATGGCGACCGAACGCAGGGTGATCGCCCGCCGGTCCAGCATCACCGCCGCCAGCATGACCGAGATCATGATCAGCGCCCGCTCTGTCGCCACGTTGCCGCCGGACAGAAGGTAGTAGAACACGCCCGCCGCCAGCGCGCCCGCCGCCGCGAGCTTCTTCACCGGCCAGCGCAGCGCAACATAGGGCGCCAGTGCCATCGCCAGCCGTAGGGCGGCGAAGACAAAGCCCGTCAGCAGCCCCATGTGCAGCCCGGAAATCGCCAGCAGGTGCGCAAGGTTGGACGCGCGCAATGCCTCCAGCGTGTCGCGGCTCATGCCGGATCGGTCGCCCGTGGTCAGGGCGGCGGCGAAGGCACCCGCCTCACCGGGCAAGGCGGCCTGCACCGCGGTCGACATCGCCATGCGCAGACGGTGCACCCGCAGCCCGGCGGCGCCTTCACGCGCGGGGGCGACGGCCAGCACCGGCGTCCGGGTGTAGCCCACCGCGCCCAGCCGGTCGAACCATGCCATGCGGCGAAAGTCGAAACCGCCCGGTTCGGTGGGGCCCGAGGGTGGCGACAGGTGCGCCGTCATCATCACGCGCAGCCCCGGCACCGGGTCGATCCAACCCTGGGTGCCGTGCAGCGATACCCGCACCCGATGCGGCGTCCGGTCCGGCGCGGTGCGTTCCAGAACCACCCGGTCCAGCGTCAGTCGTACGGCGTCGGATGCCGACCGGTCGATATTGACGATCCGCCCCTCGACCGCGCCGTAATAGCGAAAGCCCAGCACCGGTCCCGCCACGACATGCGCCCGCAGCGCGCCAAGACACAGGCCCGCCAGTACCAACGCCGAAACCAGCAGAAACGGCGACCAGCGCGGGCCCAGCCACCACGCGGCGACGCAGGCGGACAAACACGCCGCGCCACAGCCCGCCAGCAGGGCGGACCCCGGTTCCGCCGTCAGCGCAAAATACACCGCGATCCCAAGGCCCAACGCCACCGGCGCCCACGGAAACAGGTGCCCGCGCTGAGCCTCTATCACGTCGGCGATCCAGCGAAGGGGTGCCACTCTTGTCCTCCTGACCCCGATTGACTAGACCGCTGGCAAGCCTAGTTCCGCACCCTTTCCAAAAGGTAAATGTTGCCCATGACCGACGCCCCCGTCGTCACCCGGATCGCGCCGTCTCCCACCGGCTACATGCACATCGGCACCGCCCGGACGGCGCTGTTCAACTGGCTCTATGCACGGGGCCGGGGCGGCAAGTTCCTGCTGCGGATCGAGGACACAGACCGCGCCCGGTCGACCCCCGAGGCGACCGAAGCGATCTTTCGCGGCATGAAATGGCTGGGGCTCGACTGGGATGGCGATGCCGTCAGCCAGTTCGAACGCGCCGACCGCCATGCCGAGGTGGCGAACCAGATGCTGGCCGAGGGCACGGCCTACAAGTGTTTCTCGACGCAAGAGGAAATCGCCGCCTTCCGCGAGGCCGCGAAGGCCGAGGGCAAGTCGACCCTGTTCCGCTCGCCGTGGCGCGATGCCGATCCGTCGACCCACCCCGACCTGCCCTTCGTGATCCGGGTCAAGGCGCCGCTGGACGGCGTCACCGTGATCCGCGATCAGGTGCAGGGCGACGTCAAGGTGAAGAACGACCAGCTGGACGATATGATCCTGCTGCGGTCGGACGGCACGCCGACCTATATGCTGGCCGTCGTGGTCGACGATCACGACATGGGCGTAACCCACGCGATCCGGGGCGACGACCACCTGAACAACGCCGCACGGCAGATGCTGGTTTACGACGCGATGGGATGGGACGTTCCGGTCTGGGCGCACATCCCGCTGATCCATGGCCCCGACGGCAAGAAACTGTCAAAGCGCCACGGCGCGCTGGGGGTCGAGGAATATCAGGCGATGGGCTTCCCCGCCGCCGCCATGCGCAACTATCTGGCCCGGCTTGGCTGGTCGCACGGCGATGACGAATTCTTCACGGATGAGCAGGCAAAAGAGTGGTTCGACCTTGATGGAATCGGCAAGTCGGCGGCCCGCTTCGACATGAAGAAACTCGAACACCTTTCCGGTCAGCACATCGCTGCGGCGGACGATGACGCGCTGGTTCCAGAGATCCAGGCTTACCTTGCGGCTGCAAAAGAGCCGACCCTGTCGGATGCAGATGCACAGGCCTTGCGCGGCGCGATGTTCTGCCTGAAAGATCGCGCGAAGACATTCCCGCAACTTATTGAAAAGGCGTATTTCGCCCTGGCCGACCGGCCGCTTGAAATGGACGAGAAATCGGCCAAGGCGCTGGACGATGTATCCCGTGGTATACTGGCTCAATTGACGCCGCAGTTGCAAAATGCTAGCTGGAACCGCGACGCGCTGGAAGAGGTCGTGACGCACGTGGCCGAGGCGAATGACACCAAGCTTGGCAAGGTGGCGCAGCCATTAAGGGCAGCCTTGGCCGGGCGTTCGGTGTCTCCCAGCGTTTTTGATATGATGCTGGTCCTTGGCCGTGACGAAACGCTCGCGCGCCTGGGCGATGTAACCGCTTGATCCGGGCACGGTGATCACCGTGCCTGCACAGAGTAGCCCCGTCCGGGGTGTACCTTTCAGAGAGGGATGAGATGGCAGACAGCAACAAGACGGCGACGCTGAAAATCGACGGCAAGGAACTCGAGTTGCCGATGCACTCGCCCACCGCCGGTCCGGATGTCATCGACATCGGCAAGCTCTACGCACAGGGCGACGTGTTCACGTTCGACCCCGGTTTCACCTCGACCGCCTCGTGCGCGTCGACCATCACCTTCATCGACGGCGAGAAGGGCGAGCTGCTGCACCGCGGCTATCCGATCGACCAGCTGGCCGAAAAATCGCACTTCCTCGAAGTCTGCTACCTGCTGCTGTACGGCGAACTGCCGACCGCCGACCAGCTGGAAGACTTCGAAAGCCGTGTGACCAACCACACGATGCTGCACGAGCAGATGACCTATTTCTATCGCGGTTTCCGCCGCGACGCGCACCCGATGGCCATCATGGTCGGCGTTGTGGGCGCGATGTCGGCCTTCTACCACGACTCGACCGACATCAGCGATCCGTGGCAGCGCGAGGTCGCCTCGATCCGCCTGATCGCCAAGATGCCGACCATCGCGGCGTGGGCCTACAAGTACCACATCGGTCAGCCCTTCGTGTATCCGCGCAACGATCTCGACTATGCGTCGAACTTCCTGCGCATGTGCTTCTCGGTCCCGGCCGAGGAATACGAGGTGAACCCGATCCTGAGCCGCGCGATGGACCGGATCTTCACCCTGCACGCCGACCACGAGCAGAACGCGTCCACCTCGACGGTGCGTCTTGCCTCGTCCTCGGGCGCCAACCCGTTCGCCTGCATCGCCGCCGGTATCGCCTGCCTGTGGGGTCCTGCCCACGGCGGCGCCAACCAGGCCTGCCTGGAAATGCTGCGCGAAATCGGCACGCCGGACCGCATCCCCGAGTACATCGAAAAGGCGAAGGACAAGAACGATCCGTTCCGCCTGATGGGCTTCGGCCACCGGGTCTACAAGAACTTCGACCCGCGCGCGAAGGTGATGAAGCAATCCGCCGACGAAGTGCTGGACCTGCTGGGTGTCGAGAACAACCCGACCCTGCAGACCGCCAAGGAACTGGAGCGCATCGCGCTGGAAGATCCGTACTTCAAGGACAAGAAGCTGTACCCGAACGTCGACTTCTACTCGGGCATCATCCTTGACGCGATGGGCTTCCCGACCTCGATGTTCACCCCGATCTTCGCGCTGGCGCGGACCGTGGGCTGGATTTCGCAGTGGAAAGAACAGCTGTCGGATCCGGCGCACAAAATCGGCCGCCCGCGTCAGCTGTACACCGGCGCGACGTTCCGCGACTACGTGGATGTCGAAAACCGCTGATCGGCGGTGGCATCAAGATTTCAGACGGCGGGCCTTCGGGTCCGCCGTTTTCGTTTGCAGGCCCAGTCGCGGCCCCGCCCCACTTGCCCCGAACCTGCTTACCCCGGCCCGCAGCCCAAATTTTTTCGCTGCCATGTTCCGTCTGTGCAAGCATCGCCCGGACCTGCGCTTGACTTAGCGTAACAGCGCCCGCCAAACTGCCTTTCGATTGAAGAACCATTGTTGATTGCCGGTCCGGAGCGATCCGAACCGCAGAACCATTTTATCAGGCCCCGGCATGCGACATCTCAGCCGCCCGCAGCCAAAGACACCGCACGCCCCCTGCCAACGGGACGCCGTGCCCGTCGCAGTGCCCCCAACTTCGCCCCTGTTGTAAGTCCTCCGAAAGGGCAAAACATGTTCCGCAAACTTATTCCCACCGTTCTGTTGCTGACCGCAGCCGTCACCCCCGCCCTTGCCTTCGACCTGCCCGATCCGATCGACGACGCCGACTTTATCCAGACCGACCCCGAACTTGCCGCCATCGGCCGCCTGCTGTTCTACGACAAGGTGCTGTCCGGCAACCGCAACATCAGCTGCGGCACCTGCCACCATCACGACCTGAGCGGTGCCGACGGCCTGTCGCTGGGCATCGGCGAAGGCGGCGAAGGCATCGGACGCGACAGGTCTCCGGGCTACGAGACCATGCGCATCCACGCCCGAATCCCGCGCAGCGCCCCGCCGATCTGGAACCTTGGGCACAAGGGCATCTCTTCGGTGTTCCACGATGGGCGGCTGCAACTGGGCGACCGTTGGGGCAACGGGTTCGATTCACCGGCGGAAGACTGGCTGCCCGAGGGCCTGACCTCGATCCTCGCGGTGCAGGCGCTGTTCCCGATCACCAGCCAGGACGAGATGGCAGGCAACCCGGGCGAGAACGACATCGCCGATGCCGTGGTGCCCCGGCTGGACGGCGGCTGGCCGGTGATCGCTGCCCGGATCCGGGAAATCCCCGCCTATGTCCGCATGTTCACCGCCGCTTACGATCATGTCGACAGCGCCGAGGACATCACGATCGTTGAGATCGCAAATGCCATCGCCGCCTTCGAGGCGCAGGAATGGCGCAGCCACGACAGCGATTTCGATGCCTACCTCGCCGGAGAACCCGACGCGCTGGAAGCGCCCGAACTGCGCGGGATGAACCTGTTCTTCGGCGAAGCGCAGTGTTCTTCTTGCCACTCGGGCCCGCTGTTCACCGACCAGCAGTTCCATGCGCTTGCCCTGCCGCATTTCGGCCCCGGCAAGACCCGTCCGTGGGACCCTGTGCCGCGCGATATCGGGCGGATGCTGAAGACCGACGACCTTGCCGACGCCTACCGCTTCCGCACCCCGTCCCTGCGCAACGTAGCGCTGACCGCGCCGTATGGGCACAACGGGTCGATGCCGACACTGGAAGCGATGATCCGGCACCACGTCGACCCCGCCGCCAGCCTTGCCGCGTGGACGCCCGAACTGGCAGGCCTGCCGGATGTGCCGTGGCTGTCGAACGCGGATTTCGTGATGCGCGAGGACAGGCTGGAGGACGCTCGGATGCTCGCGCGGGTCGATGTCGACGTGCCGACGCTGACCGATACGGAAATCGCCGAACTCGTCGCCTTCCTTGAATGCCTCACGGGGCGGACGGCCGCAGACCGCCCGCTGGGCCGGCCCGACGCGGTGCCCAGCGGCCTGCCGGTGGACTGAACCGCCGCATCGCCAATCCCGGCAGCCTGCGCTAGCTTGACGGTCCGAAGGAGACCGCGATGCAGCCTGCCCCCCTGCCCCTGACCCAAGAGCTTGTCCTGATCGGCGGCGGCCATGCCCACGCGCTGGTGCTGCGGATGTGGGGCATGAACCCGCTGCCGGGGGTCCGCGTCACTGTGATCGACCCGAACCCCTCGGCCCCCTACACCGGCATGCTGCCGGGGCACATCGCGGGCCACTACGCGCTGGACGCGCTGGAAATCGACCTTGTGAAGCTCGCCCGCTTTGCCGGCGCCCGCCTGATCCTTGGCGGGGCCAGCGCACTCGACCGCGACGCCCGTCTGGTTCACGTCCCCGGGCGCCCGCCGGTCCCCTATGACGCGCTTGGGATCGACATCGGCATCTCTTCGGCGCCGCTGACGCTGGACGGCTTCGCCGAGCATGGCGTCCCCGCCAAGCCTCTGGGCCCCTACGCCGACCGCTGGCGCGCGTTCCTTGCCGACGGCGGTGGCCCGGTCACGGTGATCGGCGGCGGCGTCGGCGGTGTGGAACTTGCGATGGCGATGGCCCACGCCCTGACGCAGGCGGGCCACACGCAACGCGTTACGCTGCTGGAACGCGACCACATCCTGCCCGGCATCGGCGACCGGGCGCGGGCCACGCTTCGCGCGCGCCTGTCCAAGCTTGGCGTCGACTGCCGCGAAGGCGCAAGCGTGGGCAACGTCACCGCCGACACGGTGACCCTGTCGGACGGCAACGCCCTGCCCTCGGCCCTGACCGTCGGTGCGGCAGGCGCACGCCCGCAGGCGTGGCTGGCCGACACCGGGCTTGACCTGACCGACGGCTACGTCACCGTCGGGCCGGACCTGCAATCGGTGAACACCCCGGGCGTTTTCGCCACGGGCGACTGCGCCCACCTGTCCCATGCGCCGCGCCCCAAGGCCGGGGTCTTCGCGGTGCGCGAGGCGCCGATCCTGTACCGCAACCTTCGCGCGGTGCTGGCCGGACATCCCCCGCCCAAGACCTACCGCCCCCAGCGCGACTATATGAAACTAATCTCGCTGGGCGACCGCGCGGCGCTGCTCGACAAGCACGGGCTGTCCCTGTCCGGCCGCTGGCTTTGGCGCTGGAAAGACCGCATCGACCGCCGGTTCATGCGCAAGTTCCACGACTTGCCCGCGATGCCGCCGCCTCCGCTTCCGGCAGAGCACGCGGCGGGCATGGCAGAGGCGCTCGGCGACAAGCCCGCTTGCGGCGGCTGCGGCGCCAAGGTCAGCGGCACCACCCTGGCAAGGGTTTTGGCGCAGCTTCCCACCACCGGACGCCCGGATGTCGAGACGCAGCCGGGCGACGACGCGGCGGTTTTGGCGATCGGCGGCACCCGGCAGGTGATCACCACCGACCACCTGCGCGCCTTCACCGAGGACCCGTACCTGCAAACCCGGATCGCCGCCGTCCACGCTTTGGGCGACGCGTGGGCGATGGGTGCGAAACCACAGGCGGCGCTGGCGCAGATCATCCTGCCCCGCATGGCCCCGGCGCTACAGGATCACTGGCTGGCCGAGGTCATGGCCGCCGCCGGGTCGGTCTTTGCCGAAGCCGGGGCCGAGATCGTGGGCGGCCACACCTCGCTGGGGACCGAGCTGACCGTGGGCTTCACCGTCACCGGCCTGTGCGACCGCGCACCGATCACGCTGGCCGGGGCGCGGGCGGGCGACGCGCTGGTGCTGACCAAACCCATCGGCTCGGGCACCGTTCTGGCCGGCGAGATGCAGATGAAGGCGCAGGGCCGCTGGGTGATGGCGACGCTGGACCAGATGGCCAGACCGCAGGCCGACGCGGCGGCGGTGCTGGCCGGCGCCCACGCGATGACCGACGTGACCGGGTTCGGGCTGGCCGGACACCTGCTGGCGATCTGCGACGCCTCGAACCACGCGGCCGAGCTCGACCTCGATGCGATCCCGCTGCTGCCCGGCGCGGTGGAACTGGCCGAGGCCGGCATCCGTTCGACCCTTTACCCCGGCAACCGGGCGCTGGCAGACCGCATTTCGGTGCCGTGGGGGGCCAAGGGGGAATTGCTGTTCGACCCGCAGACAGCGGGCGGGCTGCTGGCCGCCATCCCCGCCGACACGGCTGACGATGTGCTGCACCGCCTTCGCGACGCTGGCCATCCCGCAGCGCGGATCGGGCGCATGGTCCCCGGCGCGCCCTTCGTCACCGTGACCTGACGCGTCAGCCCCGCTCGACGACTGCGGCGATCCGGTCGGCCGCGCGATCAAGGTCGTCGTCCTTCAGATCCTCCGCCTCGATCACCGCCATCTCGTCATGATCGTGTCGACTGCGCCATTTGGCATAGCGCGGGTCATAGTGCTGCCGCATCAGGTCACCCGCCAGCGGCGCAAATGCCCCGTCGGCCGCCAGTTTCAACCATGCGTCCACCTGCTCGCGGCCCTGATAGGGCACCAACTGGCGAATGGTGTCTGCCAGCGCCTCGGGCGCGGCGGTCAGGTCGGCATAGGCCCGGGCCAGATACCGCGCCCGCGCGTCCAATGGCGCCGCCACCCGGATCCGCTGTGCCGCGCGCATCGCCGTCCAGACCGAGGGCGGCACCAGCAGGTCGCCGATCTTCGACGATTCCGCCTCCACCACCACCGGACGCGCCGGGTCCAGCTGTGTGAAGTCCTTCGCCAGCAGCGACTCGAACGCCTTCTGCGCCGGCTGCGGCCGCTCGACCGCACCGAACAGCGACCCGCGATGCGCCGCCAGCCCCTCCAAGTCCACCACCTGCACCCCGCGCGCGGCCAGCCGGTGCAACAGCGCGGTCTTCGCCGTCCCCGTGTTGCCATCCAGCAGGATCAGCCGATGCGGCAACGGCGTGTCGTGCAGCATCCCCGCCACCAGCCTGCGATAGCTGCGATAGCCGCCCTCGACCGTCTGCGCGCGCCAACCGATCTGGCTGAGGATCGACGCGACCGAGCCCGACCGTTGCCCGCCCCGCCAGCAATAAACCAGCGGTCGCCAGCCCCCGTCCTTGTCGGCCAGCGGTCCTTCAAGATGCGACGCCACGTTGCGCGCCACGATCGCCGCACCGATCTTGCGCGCGCGGAACGGGCTTTCCTGCAGGTACATGGTGCCCACGACGGCCCGCTCCTCGTTCGACATGGCCGGAAGCGACATGGCGCCGGGGACATGGTCCTCGGCGAACTCGGCGGGCGAGCGGACGTCGATCACGGTGTCGTACCCATGAGCGTAGAAATCGGCGAGCGTGGGAAAAGGCTGCGGCATGACGGTCCTTCTAGTCAAAGCCGCCCGACCCGGCAAACGCAGATATCTTCTTCTCTTGCCAAGTACCTCGGGGGAGCCGCGCGTCCCGCGCGGCGGGGGCAGCGCCCCCGTCCCCGGCCCGCAGCCTATTCGATCCCACGGGCGGGGTCGTCCTCCAGATCATCGCGCCCCACAGGCGGCGCCCAGCCGCGTTCCAGCCGCGCATCATAGGCCGTTCCGCCGCCGGTCATCGCCGCCTCGGTCTCGGCCCGCAGCGCCCGCGAGCGCTCGATGTAAGGGCCGTTCTGGTGGATCGGGATCTCGGGGTCGTACAGGTCCGCCAGTTCCCGCATCGTGCGCCGGTCGATGTCGACAAACCCGCGCGCCATCCGCTCGGCGTCGAACGGGTGGACGCCCAGCGCCTCCAGCGCCGACCGTCCGGCCCGCACACCACTGTCGAAGGTCTCGCGGATGATGTCGCGGCACCCCGCGCCCCACAGTTCGTAGACGTGGTTGCGGTCACGCGCGCGGGCGATGATGTAGACATGCGGATGGTGCTTGCGAACATGTCGCACGATCTCGGTCGCCTGCGCCCGGTCGTCGATGGCGACCACCAGCATCTTCGCGTTCTCGATACCGGCCGCGACCAGCAGGTCAGGCCGCGAGGCGTCGCCGAAGAACACCTTGATCCCGAAAGCGCGCAGCATCTCCAACTGGGCCGAGCTGTGGTCCAGCACCACCGTCCGATAACCCGCGCCCAGCAGCAGCCGGTTCACGATGCCGCCCCAGCGCCCGTGACCCGCGATGATCACCGGCGCTTCTTCGTCGATCTCGTCGGGCGTGGTCTCGCCCGCGACCGAGAACCGCGGCGCGATCAACCGGTCGTACAGGATGAACAGGCCCGGCGTCAGCAGCATCGACAGCGCCACCACCAACAGCGCCACATCCGCGATGGACGGCGGCACGACCTGCACCGCCGTGGTGAAACTCAGCAGAACGAAGCCGAACTCGCCTGCCTGCGCCAGCCCCAGCGCGAACAGCCAGCGGTTCGCGCCGCCCACGCGGAACGGATAGGACAGCGCCAGCAGGACCGCCGCCTTCAGCGCGATCAGCCCCACCGTCAGGCCGACGATGGTGAACAATCGGTCCCACAACAGGCCAAAGTCGATGCCCGCCCCAACCGTCATGAAGAACAGGCCCAGCAACATGCCCCGGAACGGGTCGATGTCGGATTCCAGTTCGTGCCGGTATTCGCTGTTGGCCAGCACCACCCCGGCCAGAAAGGTCCCCAGCGCCGGCGACAGCCCCACAAGGTTCATCAAAAGCGCGATGCCGACCACCATGCACAGCGCCGTCGCGACGAACAGTTCGCGCAATCGCGCCAGCGCGATGTATCGGAACAGGCGCGGCGTCAGCCAAGAGCCCCCGACCACCACCAGCGCCATCGCCCCTACCGTCAAAAGCGCCCGTTTCCAGCCCGGGATCGTGTCGATCCAGCCGGGCGCGGCGGGCCCGTGCTCTTCGCCCGCATGGTCATCGACACCTTCCGCGGCATCGGCGTGGGCTCCGTCCTCGATCGGGATCTCGGGGGCCTCCACATGCGTTTCCACCGGTTCGACCGGCGCCGCATAGCTGTCCATCAGCGCGGGCGCGGCCAGCAGCGGGATCAGGGCCAGCATCGGGATCACCGCGATGTCCTGAAACAACAGCACCGAGAAGCTTGCCTGCCCCCCGTCCGACCGCATCAGCCCCTTCTCACCCAGCGTCTGCAACACGATGGCCGTCGAACTCAGCGCGAAGATCAGCCCAAGGCCCAGCGCAATCGACCATTCCAGCCCCACCGCCATCGCCAGCCCCGTCACCGCCGCTGTCGTGACGCCGACCTGCAGCCCGCCCAGACCCAGAAGCCGCCCCTTCATCTCCCACAGCATCGACGGCTTCAGTTCCAGCCCGACGAGGAACAGCATCATCACCACCCCGAACTCGGCGAAGTGCTGAAGCGACACAACGTCGACCCGGAACGCCGACAGGATCGGGCTTAACGCGATCCCCGCGATCAAATAGCCCAGCACCGACCCAAGGCCGAACTTCGACGCCAGCGGTACCGCGATCATCCCGGCGACAAGGAACAGGAAGGCAAGCGTCAGGAAATCCATATCAGACCTTTTCCCCAACGGTCTCGAAGGTCAGCACCGCATCTGATGCGGCCTCTTCCACTGGCACGCGCCCCGTGGAAAGCCCCGCCAGAAGCTGCCCGTAGCATTCGGCATTTTGTTCGATTTCTGTAGCGTTTTCGGCCTTTAGCGCACCAAACAACACCAGCGGTGCAAGAAAAGTCATATTGCACAGCCGCGTCGTCTGCTCCAGCGGGCGCAGATAATCGCGGATCGGATAGCGGTTGTGCCCCGTGGCGGCATAGGCGCTTTCCGGCCCGGCCGTGGTCACCGCCAGCTGCACCGCCTTGCCCGCCAGTCGCGTGCCCTCGTGGCCGTAGGCGAAGCCATGCTCCAGCACGAGGTCTTGCCATTCTTTCAGAAGCGACGGGGTGGAATACCAGAACACCGGGAACTGGAACACGATGACGTCGTGCTCCAGCAGGCGCCGCTGCTCGCGGTCGACGTCGATGTCAAAGCGCGGATATTCGGCGTAAAGATCGACGCAGATCGCGCCGTCCACCGTCTTGGCCCGCGCCCACATCGCGGCATTCGCACGCGAGAACCGCTGACCGGGGTGGGCATAATAGATCAGCAGCTTCGGCATGGCCCTTCCCTTCGCGCGGCGTCAGGCAATTCTATGGCCTGCGCGCGGGCCTGTCCACGGCCCGCGCGATCCGGTCAGACCAGCCGACCCGATCAGCCGAACGAGATGTCCACCGATCCGAAGGTCCCGAAATCCGCGAAGACATGGCAGCCCGACGGCGCCTCGATCGGCCGGATGAAACTGCCCGACAGCACGACCTGCCCAGCCGAGATCCCCTGCCCGTACTGCGCAAGCCGCCGCACCAGCCAGACGATTCCCATCGCCGGATCGTTCAGCACCCCGGCGCCCAGCCCGGTTTCCTCGACCTCGCCATCGCGGGCGACGATGGCCCCGGTCCAGCGCAAATCGAACGCATCGACCGGGTGGCGTTCCCGGCCCAGCACAAGACCCGCATTGGCCGCATTGTCGGAAATGGTATCGCAAATCCGCCTTGGCGCCCCCGAATCCGGGTCTTTTCGCAGGATACGTGTATCAAGGATCTCAAGGCTCGGCGCCACATACTCGGTCGCCGCCAGCACATCGTCGCGCGAGATGTCGCCCGACAGATCGGATTTCATCACGAAAGCGATCTCGGCTTCGATCCGGGGCTGGATGAACCGTCCGGCGGGAACGGTCGCGCCGGTGTCGAAATGCATGTCGTCGAACAGGATGCCGCTGTCGGGCGTATCGATCTGCAACGCCTGCTGCATCGCCTTCGACGTCAGGCCGATCTTCCAGCCCGTCACGATCGCCCCGGCCGCGCGCTTTCGTTCGCAAAACGCCGCCTGAACGGCATAGGCGTCATCCATGTCGATGTCGGGATGGGCCACGGTCAACAGCCCGATCTGGCGACCCGTTTGCTCTGCCTCGAACAGCGCCGCGCCGGCGGCTTCGATCTCATCCGGTGTCATTCGTCCACCACCCCGTTCACCAGCGTGCCGATCCCTTCGACCGACACCTCGATTTCGTCGCCGGGCACCAGAAAACGCGGCGGGTCGAACCGCGCCCCCGCCCCCGTCGGCGTACCGGTGACGATGATGTCGCCCGGCACCAGCGTCGTGAAGGTCGAGATATAGGCGATCTGCCGCGGGATCGGGAACAGCATCCGGCCGGTGCGATCCTGCTGGCGGACCTCGCCGTTCACCTTCGTCACGATCTCGACGTCCGCAAGCTGCGCCCGGTCGGTGAACGGCACCAGCCACGGCCCCATCGCACCCGACCCGTCCCAGTTCTTGCCCTGCGTGACGTTGAACTTCGCATGCCGCACCCAGTCGCGGATCGTCCCCTCGTTGCACAGCGTCACCGCCGCGATGTGGTCATAAGCCTCAGCCTCGGGAATGCGCCGTCCGCCCTTGCCGATCACGATGGCGATCTCGCCCTCGTAATCCAGTTGCGGCGACTCCGGAGGCCGGACCAGCGGCTGCCCGTGGCCGGTGAACGACCGCGGAAAGCGCGGGAACAACGACATGTTGGGCGGCGCCTCTTGCCCGTCCTTGTACTCGGCATTCCTGTCCGGGAAGTTCACCCCGACACAGATGATCTTCTCTGGCGCCGGCACCGGCGGCAGGAACTTCACCTCTGACAATGCGTGGGTGTCGCCGCGCGCTTCGGCTTCGGCGGCCAGCGCGTCGAACCCGCCCACCTCTACGACCTCGCGCAATGTCGGCCAGTCCGGGAACAGATCGTTCACCGCCGAAAATCCGGTTTCCGTCACCGCGCCGTACAGGATCGCCCCGCCCGCGCGTACCGTCGAGAACTTCATTACCGCCCCCTCCTTCTTCTCTTCGAAAATACCTCCGCCGGAGGCAAGAAAGTCAATGTCCCGCCCTCACGGCGCAACGATCGGCTGCGCCTTCAAAAGCGACGGGCGCACCTCGGCCCCTTCGAACACGCTGCCCTCTTCGAACCACGACTTCGGCGCCGGCGCCCCCCAAAGGGTCTGGCGCTGCGGGTCCTTCAGATCCCACTTGATCGGCTCAAGATCGGGATCGACCGTCTGGTAGTCGGAACAATAGATCTCGATCCGGTGTCCGTCGGGGTCGCGGATGTACAGGAAGAACGCGTTCGAGATGCCGTGGCGGCCCGGTCCGCGTTCGATATTCGACACCCAGCCGGTGGTCGCCATCAGGTCGAGAAGGTCGATGATGTTCAGCGGCGTCGGCACCCAGAACGCGGTGTGGTGCAAGCGCGGGCCGGTGCCGTTGGTGAAGGCCATGTCGTGCACGCCGCCCTTGCGGTGGCACCAAGCCGCCCACAGGTGGCCGCTGTCCTCGTCCTCGGTGTACTCGGTCACGCGGAAGCCCAGCTCGTTGTAGAAGGCGACGCTTTCGTCGACGTTGGGCGAGAAGCAGTTGAAATGGTCGATCCGCAAAGGCTTAACGCCCCTGTACAATTCGTACTTCTGGTGAATCGGCGGCAGCCGGTCCATGCGGGCGTAGAATTCCAGCGGGATTCCATGCGGATCGCGGGTGCGGAAGGTGCGTGACTGGTACGGGCGCTCGACCCAGTCCACCGGCAGCCCCTTGTCCGAAAAGAACTTTTCGGCCCGGTCAAGGCAGTCGTCGTCGAACACCTTGAAGGACAGATCGCGTGCGCTGGCGGTGTCGCCCTTCTTCAGCACGATGCAGTGGTGGCCGCGCTCTTCCATCGCGCGCAGCCAGATCGTGTCGGCGGTTTCGTCGGTCACCTGCAGGCCCAGCGTATCGACATAGAACGCGCGCGACCTGGCAAGGTCCGCGACCACCAGTTCGACGTGGCTGAGGCGCACGATGTTGAAGGGCGGGTAAAGGTTCGGTGCGGGAATGGGCATGTCAGGCCTCCTTCGCCCCAGAGACGGGGCAATTCATTGAACAGGCAGGATTACGTTGGTCTGGCCGGTGCCGGACGACGGGAAATACTCGGTCACCACTTCGCCCTTGCCGGTGTAGGCGTCCCAACCGAGCGCCCCCAACATCATGACGGTGTCGTGCATCGAGCCTTCGCCGCAGCAGAAGTCGGCGTATTCGGGCACCATCTTGATGAAGGTGTCCCATTCGCCGCGCTTCCAAAGCTCCAGCACGTGCAGGTCCACCTGTCGGTTGAACTCTTTCGAGATGGTGAAGGTGCCGTTGTTGGCGGCGTATTCGTCGTTCGGCCAGATCCGGTGCGACAACGAGCCGGAGGCGACCAGAAGCACCTTTGACTCGCTTTCCTCCACCGCCTCGCGGATCGCCTCACCCAGCTTGCGAGAGCTTTCATAGCTGTGCACCGTGCACCACGCCGCGACCGAGACGACTTTCATCTCGTGTTCGCGGCTCATGAAGCGCATCGGCACCAGCGTTCCATACTCCAGTTCCAACGAGTCGAGCTGATGCGACAGCGTGTAGACGTCCTTCGCTTGCGCCTTCGCCGCAATGGCGTCGCCCAGCGCCGGGTTGCCTTCATAGCGATACGGCAGGTTCTGGATGAACTGCGGGAACTCGTTCGATGTGAACAGCCCCTCGAAGTGGTCGTTGGCGTTGATGTGATAGCCGGCGTTCACCACCCAGTGGGTGTCGCAGATCACCACGGTTTCCGCGCCAAGGGCTTTCGCCCGGCGCGCGATCTCGGCATGCCCGTCGATCGCCGCCTGCCGCTTGCCCTGCACCGGCCCCTCTTGTTCCGACATGATCATCGTCGGAACATGAGTCATCTTGGCCGCAAGTACGATTTCCCCCATCGGTCTCCTCCTTGAAAGGGAACGTTCGCGCGTTTCCCGGTCGTCCGGTCCTGTTTCGAATGGCTGCTCAGGCGCCAAGCCGCTGGATCTTGTGATCCCCCAGCGCAAAGCCGATGTGCTTCTGTTCCATGTAGAATTCGAACGACCAGTCCCCGCCGTCGCGGCCGATGCCGCTGGCCTTGACGCCGCCGAAGGGCGTCGGCAGGTGCCGCACGTTCTCTGAATTCACCCAGATCATCCCGGCTTCAAGCTTGTCGGTGAACCGCAGCGCGCGGGTCAGATCGTTGGTCCAGACATAGCCGGTCAGGCCGTATTCGACGCCGTTCGCGATCTCCAGCGCCTGCTCTTCGGTATCGAATTCGATCATCGTCAGCACCGGGCCGAAGATTTCCTCTTGCGCGATCCGCATGGTGGGCGTGGCGTCGGTGAACAGCGTGGGCTTCACGTAACAGCCCGCGTCCCCCGTCGTTTCGCCCCCAGCGGCGATGGTGGCGCCGTCCTGTTTCGCGATGTCGAAATACGAGGTCACCTTGTCCAGATGCACCTTGTGGATCAGCGGCCCGACCTCGGTCGCCGGGTCCAGCGGGTGGCCGACCTTGATGTTGTTCACCCGCGCGATCAGCTTTTCCTTGAACTCGGCCGCGACCGAGGATTGCACCAGCAGCCGCGAGGACGACGTGCAACGTTCGCCGTTCAGCGAGTAGATCATGAAGATCGCCGCATCCAGCGCGCGGTCGAGGTCGGCATCGTCGAACACCACCACGGGGTTCTTGCCGCCCAGTTCGAAATGCACCCGCTTCAGCGTGTCGGCGCCCTGCTTCATGATCATGCTGCCGGTCTTGGATTCCCCGACGAAGGCGATGGCCTTGATGTCCGGGTGCTCGGTCAGCGCACGGCCCGCGTCTTCGCCGAACCCGTTGACGACGTTCCAGACCCCCGGCGGCAGACCGGCGTCATGCGCGATCTCGGCTAGGATGCGCGCCGTGACCGGAGAGAACTCGGCCGGTTTGTGAACCACGGTGCAGCCCGCCGCGAGCGCCGGGGCGATCTTCCACGTCGACAGCATGAACGGGGTGTTCCACGGGGTGATCACGCCCACCGGGCCGATCGGCACACGGGTGGTGACGTTCATCAGCGTGGGCGACGGCAGGCTTTGCCCGTCCCGCGCCGAGGGGGCACGATCCGCGAAAAAGCGAAAGTTCTCGGCCCCGCGCAGCGCCGCCTTCGACATAAAGCGCAGCGCCTGCCCGGTGTCCCAGCATTCGCAGAACGCGATTTCCTCGGCCCGCGCGACGATGCCGTCCGCGATGCGGTGCAGGATTTTCTTGCGCTCGGTCAGCGGCACGTCGCGCCATTCGGCAAAGGCGGCCTTCGCGGCCTTCGCGGCGGCGTCCACGTCCTCTGCCCCGCTGCGGGCAACGGTGGCGATAACGCTGTCATCGACCGGGGACGTGGTTTGGAACGTGGCGCCGGACTGCGCCGGGACCGCCTTGCCGTCGATCAGGTTGGTCACCATCCCGTCGCGGTACGGGGCAAGATAGTCCTGCAGCCGCGCGAGGTTGTTCTGCAACTCAGCCATTTTTCTTCCTTTCGATGAAATCGCGCACTGTGTTCAGCTTCGGCGCGAGCTCTGCGTCGATGTCGCGCATCTCAAGCGACAGCATGACGGGGCGGCGATCGACCAGATCGCCAAGGTGATTCTTCGCAGCGTCGAAGATCGCGGCCGTCGCCGCCTTCCGCTTGTCCAGCGGACGGCCTTCGCGCAGCCGGACAGAGATGTCGATGAACCCATTCCGGGGGTCACCATCGGCAATCGAGTAGATTTCACAACGGATTGCGCGAACGCGGACACCGGTTTCGGGGAAGATCTCCTGTGCTGCGGCGCTGGCGCGCAGCACGTCGCAGAGGTCCGCCAGATCGACGTCCTCTTCCAAATTCGCGGAGTACTCCACGATGATATGCGGCATCTCTCCCTCCCATTTCCATTAACGTGTTAATTAATGGCATGCACGTATAGAAGCAGATTTCCTTGACAGAATCCAATGGGTAATTTTCACTGTGAAGCATCGAGTGCCCTTACGTAAACGAGTGTTATGAGTCTAGCTTCAGCCAGAAAAGATGTTCCACCCATGCGCGCTACGACACGATCCTTGCCGATCGCGCTGCTCAGGGCGCGAGAACGTGTCATGCAGCCCATCCGCTCCATTCTTGCCAAGGCCGAAGTGACGGAGGCGCAGTGGCGCGTTCTTCGCGTGCTGAACGAGATCGGACCGACGGACGCAACAGAGATCGCGGGCGAAGCCTGCCTTCTCATGCCAAGCCTGACCCGCATTCTACAGGGTCTGGAAGAAAAAGGGCTGACCTCTCGCCAGCCCCACCCCAGCGATGGGCGCAAGCAGCTGGTATCGATCACCGATGCCGGGCGGGCCTTGATCGACGCTCATGTCGAAGAGGCCAACAAGGTCTATGACGCGCTAGAGCGTGAAATGGGCTATGAAAAGGTCAGCACGCTGCTGGACCTTCTGAACGAACTTTCCCGACTGGACCGTTAGACGGACCGACAGGGCTTTGGGGGATGGGGATCCCTACAAATGAAAACCGCCCCGATGGCGGGGCGGTCCTTGCAGTGAAGCTGTGGGGGCTGGTTGCGTGTGGGGCTCAGGCCCCTTCGGCGCGTGCCAGATAGCGGGCGAAGACCCAGCCGGTCGTCTCGCCATCCTTGACGCGGACCGGAACCCAGCCGTTGCGCGTGTCGCCAATCCGTTCGGCAAGGGCGCCCTTGGCAAGACCGGTTACGACCGCGTGACTGCTGGACGGGCCAGCCCGCATGTTCAGCGCGTTGGCGGTGACCTTGAACAGCTCGGCGTCGACGGCAGGGTCAGCGGGCTCTGCAACCTCTGTCACTTCGGGCGCGGCCTCGGGCTCGGGCTGGGGCTCGGCGTCGGGAGCGGCATAGCCGGAAATGGTCGCGATCACGATCGGGTCGCTGTTCGCGTTCATCACAAGGCTGCCGACTTCCTCGGTCGCCGGTGCCAGCGGGATCGAGCGGTCGTCGTCGGGCGCTTCGACGCTGGCAAGACTTTCGCCGGGCGCTTCAACTTCGGGGGCGGGATCGGCAGGCGCCTCGGAAACCACCGTCTCGGGGCTGTCGCCCTGACCTTCCGGCATTTCCGCGGCCTCTGGCTGTGCGTCTGGGCCTTCGCCGGACGCATCGGGCATCGCCGGGAAGATGCCCAGCGCGGCGAAACGATCAAGACCGTCGTCTTCGGCAGGCTTTGCAGCATCGCCGGTCATCCGGACGCCGACCCCTCGGTCGTCGAAGAGGTGCGGCAGCAGACCGAACGGCACGGCACTGACCATGCCAAGCGCCATATTGCCCGTGACCATGCCCGGCATCGCCCCGCGCGGGGTGTTCCCGGCGTCTGCGACGATCTCGGCTTTGGTGTCGACCGGCAGCAGCGCCTCGGGTGTCGACGCGGCGGCCGACCCTGACGGCACCTCGGCCGACGCAAGCGTCACGGTGTCGTCCATCGGTGGCAATGTCACCACATCGACGGGTTCGACCGGCTGCGCGGTCGCAGGTTCTTCGGACAGGGTGACGAACGGCAGCGTCACCGAGGCAGCAATAAGTATTCCGAAAAGCAGCAGGTAGCGCATAGTGCCCTCCAGGACGGTTTCCCCGGCCCGAACATAACCGCGCAATTTTGGTTAAAGCGTGGCAAGCTCGGGCCGGTACCGTGCCGGATCAGGCCGATTTGAACAGGCCGTCGGCCTTCGCGCCTTCGTAGGCTTCGTCGATGGATTTCAACGCCCGTTCGACCATCGCGTCGATCTCTTCGGGGGTAATCACCAGCGGCGGGCACACGATCATCCGGTCGCCGACGTGGCGCATGATGACGCCGTTGGCGAAACAGCGTTCGCGCACGCGCAGACCTATGGTGCCGACCGGGGCCTCGAATTTGGCGCGGGCGTCTTTGTCGGGCGACAGCTGCAGACCGCCCAACATCCCGAAGGTGCGCGGATCGGCGACCATCGGGTGCTCGCCCAGCGTGGCGAACTTCTCGGCCAGCGCGGGGGCGGCGATGTCACGGACATGCTGCAGCACGCCTTCCTCGTCCAGCAGGCGCACGTTCTCAAGCGCGACGGCACAGGCGACGGGGTGACCCGAGTAGGTATAGCCGTGGTTAAAGTCGCCCGCCGCGTTCACAACGGCCGCCACATCCTTGTGGACGATCGAGCCGCCGACCGGCTGGTAACCCGAGGTGACGCCCTTGGCGAAGGTCATGATGTCGGGCCGGATGTTCATCGCTTGGCAGCCGAACCATTCGCCGGTGCGCCCGAAGCCGCAGATCACCTCGTCCGCGATCAGCAGGATATCATGCGCGTCGCAAATACGCTGGATCTCGGGCCAGTAGGTTTCCGGCGGGATGATCACGCCCCCTGCCCCTTGGATCGGTTCCGCGATGAAGGCCGCGACGTTGTCTTCGCCCAGTTCGGCGATCTTGTCTTCCAGCTGGCGCGCACGGGCGAGGCCGAATTCCTCGGGGCTGGTGTCGCCGCCTTCGGCCCACCAGTGCGGCTGGTCGATGTGGGTGATGTCCGGGATCGGCAGGCCCCCCTGCGCGTGCATCGCCGACATCCCGCCAAGGCTGGCGCCACCCATCGTGGACCCGTGATAGCCGTTCTTGCGCGAGATGATGATCTTCTTCGACGGTTTGCCCATCGCGTGCCAGTAGTGGCGGACAAGGCGGATGTTGGTGTCGTTCGCCTCGGACCCGGAGGACGAGAAGAAGACGTGGTCCAGCCCTTCCGGCGCAAGCTCGGCGATGCGGGCGGCCAACGACAGCGCGGGCACGGTCGTGGTCTGGAAGAAGGTGTTGTAGTACGGCAGTTCGCGCATCTGGCGCGCGGCCACTTCGGCCAGTTCCGACCGGCCATAGCCGAGGTTCACGCACCACAGACCGGACATGCCATCAAGGATCTCGACGCCGTCGCTGTCCTTCAGGAAAACGCCCTTCGCGCTGGTGATGACACGGGCCCCCTTCTTCGCCAGCGCGTCGCCGTGCGTGAAGGGGTGCATGTGGTGCGCGGCGTCAAGCGCCTGCAGCTCTGCCGTCGGCAGGTGATTCTGGATCGTGGTCATGTCGGGAACCTCGGGATAGAGTACGCCGCGCACGATATTATCCTGCGCGGCGCGGTCAATCTCCGAAACGCTGGGCATTGGACCGGTCCGCCCGTTACGCAGCGGCCGGACGCGTCATCCGGCTGTCCAGCGTCAGGACCACGGCGCCGGTCTTGTGCCGCGTCTCGACCCGACGGTGCGCATCGGCGACCTGTTCCAACGCGAACCGGCTGTCGATGACGGCCCGCACCGAGCCATCGGCCAGCATGTCGGCAAGCTGCGCCATGGACTCGCGCGTCTCGGACGTGACGCCGACGCGGATGCGCTTGGTGAACAGGCCACGCAGCACGTCCCGCAGACCGAACTCCAGCGGGGCGAACCGGCCGTTCGGCGACAGGATTTTCCGCACCCCGCGCCATGTCAGAACGCCAGCCGTGTCCAGCACCATGTCGAACCGGTCGCTGCCCCGGGTCACGTCGGTGTCGCGGTAGTCTATGGCGCGGGCGGCGCCTAGATCGCGGACAAGCCCGTGCAGGTCCGACCGGGCCAGCGCAGTCACCTCGGCCCCCATCGCGGTGGCGATCTGCACGGCATAGGCACCGACCCCGCCGGTCGCCCCGGCGATCAGCACGCGGTCGCCGCGCTGTACGTGCGCGATGTCCCGCAGGTAGCCCAGCGCGGCCAAGGCGCCGAACGGCACGGCGGCGGCCTCGTCAAAGCCAAGCCCCTCGGGCATCGCGGCGACGGCGCCGTCGGCGTCCACCACAAGGTATTCGGCATGGGCGCCGCCCTTGGCGGTTCCGAACACGGCGTCGCCCAGACGGAACCGGGTGACCCCGGTGCCAAGCCCGACAACCCGCCCGGCGAAGTCATGCCCGCCGACGGGGTGGCGCGGGCGGAACAGCCCGAACATCAGGCGGGCGGGCAGCTTGAAGGCCGGGAAATCCGCCGCGCGGATGCGCCAGTCGGCCGAGGTGACGCCAGAGGCGGCGACCTGAACAAGGATCTGGCCGGGCCCGGCGTCGGGGCGGGGCAGCGTTTCGATGGAAAGAACGTCGGCGGGGCCGTAGCGGCGGTGAGTTGCAGCTTGCATGGTGTGTCTCCTTTGTATCTGCCACAACAGATACCTATGCAATGCCGTATGCATAATTGACCAATATCGCCTCTCTGATATGCGTATCTGCATGGACTGGCGGTCTGTAAAATTTGACTGGAACCGCGCGCGGGCCTTCTTGGTCACCGCCGAAGAAGGCTCTTTGTCCGCCGCCGCGCGGGCGCTGGGGATGGCGCAGCCGACCCTTGGCCGACAGGTCAGCGCGCTGGAGGCAGAGCTGGGCCTTGCCCTGTTCGAACGTGCGGCGCACGGGCTGGTGCTGACCCCGTCAGGTCTGGAACTGCTGGACCACGTCCGCGCGATGGGAGAGGCGGCAGGACGCATGTCGCTGGCCGCAGGCGGGCGTTCGCAAGAGATCGAGGGCACGATCTGCATCTCGGCCTCTGAACTGTACGCCGCGCACCTGCTTCCGCCGATCGTCGCCCAACTGCGGCAGCAGGCCCCCGGCATCGAGGTCGAGATCGTCGCGTCCAACGCGGCGGCGGACCTGCGCCGGCGCGAGGCCGATATCGCGCTGCGCAACTTCCGCCCCGAGCAGCCGGATCTTGTCGCCCGCAGGCTGCGCGACGACCACGCGTGGCTGTACGCCACGCCAGAGTATCTAAAGCGGATCGGCAATCCCACGCGCCCCGAACACCTGTCGAAGGCCGAGTTCGTCGGCTTCGACACCGGTCCCGCGCTTCTGCGGGCGCTGAACGCGCTTGGCCTTGATCTTTCGCCCGCGAACATCGCCGTGACATGCGCCAGCCAACTGGTTCAATGGCACCTTGTCCGCGCCGGAACCGGCATCGGCCTGTTCCCCGAAACGTTGGGCGCAACCGATCCCGGAATTTGCCGCGTTCCGGTCGATCTGCCGCCGCTGGATGTGCCTCTTTGGCTGACAGCGCACAGAGAACTGAACACCAGCCGCAGGGTGCGCTTGGTTTTTGACCTGATTGCGAACGCCCTCTCGCGATCCTGACATTGCCCCCCGCGCTTGGACAATCCCCATTGCGGGGGACCGGGTTATCCGTTCAAATGCCCAATCGAAGGAGTTGCGACTCTTTCCCACAATTGGGGAGTACACTTATGAAAACGGAAATCGCCGCCCTGGTCGCCGCCACTCTGGCAGCCACGGCCGCCACCGCCGACGAGGTCCGGGTCTATAACTGGTCCGACTACATCGACGAAGAGCTGCTGACGAAATTCGAGGAAGAAACCGGAATCGACCTGATCTACGACGTGTTCGACTCGAACGAGGTTCTGGAAACCAAGATGCTGGCCGGTGGCTCGGGCTATGACATCGTGGTTCCGACCGGTTCGTTCCTGCAGCGCCAGATCCAAGCCGGTGCGTTCCAGCCGCTGGACTTCGAACAGCTGCCGAACGCCGAGAACCTGTGGGGCACCATCAAGGAACGGACCGACAAGTACGATCCGGGCAACGAATACTCGATCAACTACATGTGGGGCACCACCGGTATCGGCGCCGACATGACCGCCGTCACCGAAGTTCTGGGCGAGGACGCCCCGGTCGACAGCCTCGCGCTGATCTTCGACCCGGCGAACATGGAAAAGCTGGCCGAATGCGGCGTGCATTTCCTTGATGCCCCGACCGAGGTGATCCCGGCCGCGCTGAAATACCTGGGCGAAGACCCGGACAGCAAGGACCCCGAGGTCATCGCGAAGGCGGAAGAAGTGCTGCTGGGCGTCCGGCCGTACATCCAGAAGTTCCACTCGTCCGAATACATCAACGCACTGGCCAACGGCGAGATCTGCGTTGCGTTCGGCTGGTCCGGTGACGTTCTGCAGGCGCGCGACCGCGCGGCCGAGGCCGACAACGGCGTCGAGATCGTCTACAACGCGCCGAAGGAAGGCGCGCTGATGTGGTTCGACCAGATGGCGATCCCGGTGGACGCTCCGAACCCCGAGGGCGCACACACGTTCCTGAACTTCATCATGGATGCTCAGAACATGGCTGCGGCCTCGAACTACGTCTACTACGCCAACGGCAACGAGGCGTCGCAGGAGTTCCTGATCGAGGACGTGATCGGCGACTCGGCGATCTATCCGGACGAGGCGACGCTGGACAACCTGTACACCTTCACGCCCTATCCGCCGCAGGTGCAGCGCACCGTGACCCGGCTGTGGACCAAGGTGAAATCGGGCACCTGAGCTTGCCCGAGCTGACACAGAACGCGGCGGCCCGGACACGGACCGCCGCACCCTGCGAGACGGGACGCGTCTTCCCATCAGAGGGCGCGAGCCCTCTCGGGACAGTGCGCGCACCCGCTTCGTTTCCCACCACGCCCCCGTTGCTGCTGGAAACCCGCGCATGAGCTCTCAGACCGTCTTCGCCCCTTGGAAAGACCCGACCCAGAAACCGCTGATCCGCTTTCAGGGCGTGACCAAGCGGTTCGGAGACTTCACGGCCGTCGACAACATCGACCTCGACATCTACACCCGTGAATTCTTTGCCCTTCTCGGCCCGTCGGGCTGCGGCAAGACCACGCTGATGCGGATGCTCGCCGGATTCGAGACGCCGACCGAAGGCACCATCCTTCTGGACGGTCAGGACATGGCGCCGGTGCCGCCGAACAAGCGGTCGACCAACATGATGTTCCAGTCCTACGCGCTGTTCCCGCACCTTTCCGTGCGTGACAACATCGCCTTCGGGCTGAAGCGCGAGGGCAAGCCCAAGGACGAGATCCACGCCCGCGTGGAAGAGATGCTGCGCCTTGTGCAGCTTCAGAAATTCGCGACCCGCAAGCCGCACCAGATTTCCGGCGGCCAAAGACAGCGCGTGGCGCTGGCTCGGTCGCTGGCGAAGGCGCCGAAGCTGCTGCTGCTGGACGAACCGCTGGGCGCGCTGGACAAGAAACTGCGCGAGGAAACGCAGTTCGAACTGATGGACATTCAGGAAAAGACCGGCACCACCTTCGTGATCGTGACCCACGATCAGGAAGAGGCGATGACCGTCGCCAGCCGTGTCGCCGTGATGGACGCAGGGCAACTGAAACAGGTCGCCACCCCGCCGCAGATCTACGAGAACCCGAACTCGGTCTACGTGGCGGACTTCATCGGCGAGGTCACCATCATCGAAGGCACGGTCCGCAAGGACGGCGAGGTCTACGCGATGGACTGGGCCGAGGGACAGCCGCCGATCCGCATCCGGTCCGCGCTGGACCTGCCCGACGGCAGCCGCGGCTATGTCGCCGTGCGCCCCGAGAAGGTCGAGATCCATATGCAGAAGCCCGAGGACGACAACGTGCTGCGCGGCAAGATCATCGACATCGGGTATCTGGGGAACCTGTCGACCTATCACGTCGAACTGGCCAACGGTCAGATCATCCGCGCCCAGAACTTTAACACCGAGCGGTCGACCCGCCAGACCTTCACTTGGGAAGACGAGGTCTGGGTGAACTTCACCACCGCCTGCGGCGTCCTGCTGGAGTCCTGAGATGCGCCGTTTCGCCCTGATCGCCCTGCCCTACGCCTGGCTTTTGGCGCTGTTCCTGGTGCCGTTCATCATCGTCCTGAAGATCTCGCTGTCGGACTACGCGGTCTCGATCCCGCCCTACACGCCGCTGCTGGACCTGTCGGCGGGCTGGGAGGGCGTGAAGCGGTTCTTCTCGCAGCTGGACTTCGACAACTTCCTGTTCCTGACGACGGACGACCTGTACTGGAAGGCCTACCTTTCCTCGCTGAAGATCGCGGTGATCGCGACCATCCTGACGCTGCTGGTGGGCTTCCCCATCGCCTATGGCATGGCGCGGGCCGAGGAAAGCTGGCGGCCGATGCTGCTGATGCTGGTGATCCTGCCGTTCTGGACCTCTTTCCTGATCCGCGTCTATTCGTGGATGGGGATTCTCAGTCAGGACGGGTATCTGAACCAGCTTCTGCTGGGGCTTGGGCTGATCTCGGAACCGCTGCGCATCCTCAACACCAACGCGGCGGTCTATATCGGGATCGTGTACACCTACCTGCCGTTCATGGTGCTGCCGATCTATGCCACGCTGGAAAAGCTGGACAATTCGCTGCTGGAAGCAGCCGAGGATCTTGGCTGCTCGCGCACATCGGCCTTCTGGCTGGTGACGATCCCGCTGTCGATCCCCGGCATCGTGGCAGGCTGTTTTCTGGTGTTCATCCCAACCATCGGCGAGTTCGTGATCCCGTCGCTTCTGGGCGGCTCCGAGACGCTGATGATCGGCAAGGTGCTGTGGGACGAGTTCTTCTCGAACCGCGACTGGCCGCTGGCCTCTGCCGTTGCCGTCATCCTTCTGCTGATCCTTGTGATCCCCATCGTGCTGTTCCAGCGCAACGAGCAGAAACAGCGGGAGTCCGAGGGATGAGGGATCAGAATTTTCTGGAAAATTCTGCGTATCGGGGTCTATCGGAAGGCCCTTTGGGACACGATCTTCTAGAAGATCGTGACGCCCCGCCGCGGCCGGAGGTGCCCGCATGAGACGGTTTTCATGGTTCAACGCCACGTCTCTGACGCTTGGCTTCGCGTTCCTCTACCTGCCGATGGTGATCCTTGTGATCTACAGCTTCAACGCCTCGAAGCTGGTGACGGTCTGGGCCGGGTTCTCGACCCGCTGGTACGGGGAACTTCTGAGCAACGAAGCGTTCCTGAACGCGGCATGGGTCACGCTGAAGGTCGCGGTGTTCTCGTCGACGCTGGCGACCGTGCTGGGCACGCTTGCCGCACTGGTGCTGGTGCGCGCGGGGCGCTTCCCCGGACGCACCGCGTTCTCGGGCATGATCTACGCGCCGCTGGTGATGCCCGAGGTGATCACCGGCCTGTCGCTTCTGCTGCTTTTCATCGCCATCGGCCTTGACCGGGGCATCCTGACCATCGTGCTGGCGCACACCACCTTTTCGATGTGCTACGTCTCGGTCGTGGTCTCGTCCCGGCTGGCGACCTTCGACAAATCGCTGGAAGAGGCCGCGCTTGACCTTGGCTGCACACCTTTCGAAGCGTTCCGGCTGGTAACGCTTCCCATCATCGCGCCTGCCGTGATATCCGGCTGGCTGCTTGCCTTCACCCTGTCGCTTGACGATCTCGTCATCGCGTCCTTCGTTACAGGCCCATCGGCCACGACATTGCCTATGAAAATCTGGTCTTCCGTCCGGCTCGGTGTCAGCCCGGAAATCAACGCGCTCTCGACGATCCTGATCGGAATCGTCACCGCGGGCGTCGTCACTGCGTCCATCGTATCGAAACGCGCCATTTCAGCGCGCCAGCGCGACGAACAGGCTGCGGCTGCCACATGACGAGCTTTCTTGACGAGTACGCGGCCTACACCGCCGCGCACGGCACGCCCGACCGCATCGAACTGCTGCTGCCCGACATCAACGCGATTCTTCGCGGCAAATGGCTGCCCGGCACCGACGCGAAAAAGCTGCAGGACGGCGGCGTTCGCCTGCCGCTGTCGACCTATGCGCCCAACATCATGGGCGAGGACATCCCAGAAACGGGCCTTGGCATCGCCATCGGCGACCCGGACGGCATCATGGTGCCGGTCGAGGGCACGCTGAAGCCGGTGCCGTGGGCCGAGGGGCACGTCGCGCAGGTCCAGTGCGAGATGACCGGCGACGGCGACGTGACCTCGCCGCTGTCGAGCCGCGACAAGCTGGCGGCGATGCTGCAACGCTTTGCGGACCGCGGGCTGAAGCCGGTGATCGCGACCGAGCTGGAGTTCTACCTGCTGCTCCCGCGCGAGGCGCCCGAGGATGCGCCCTGCCCGCCGCCGCACGCGCCCGAGACGCAGAACTACGAAATGAACGTGCTGGACCGCACGCACGAGATCCTGACCGAGATCCAGCAGGCCTCGGCGATCCAGGGGCTGGCGACGGATTCCCTGATCGCCGAGTACGGACCGGGCCAGTACGAGATCAACTTCCACCACAGCGACAACGCGCTGGAAGCGGCGGACACGGCGGTGCTGTTCCGCCGGCTGGTGCGCGGCGTGGTGCAGCGGCACGGGATGGAGGCCACGTTCATGGCCAAGCCCTATGCCGACTATCCGGGCAACGGGATGCACGTCCACGTCAGCGTGTCGGGCGAGGACGGCAACATCTTCCCCGGCACCGGGGACGATCCGTCCGAGGTGCTGGGCCACGCGGTGGCCGGGGTGCTGAAGACGATGCCCGAGGTGCAGGCGGTGCTGGCGCCGCACATGAACTCGTTCCGCCGCTTTGCGCCGGGCAGCTTCTCGCCCAACCGGCCGGACTGGGGGCTAGACCATCGCGGCGCCGCGGTGCGCCTGCCCGACACCGAGGGGCCGGGCGCGCGGCTGGAACACCGGATCGGAGGCGCCGATTGTAACCCGTACCTTGCGATCACCGCGATCCTCGGCGGCGTGTTGTGGGGTCTGGACAACAAGCCGGACCTGCCGCTGCCGATCGACGATCCAACCGCCCCGCAGCCCGCGCCGCTGGCGCATGACTGGCGCAAGGCGGTGGATGCCTTCGCGGGGTCGGAGTTCATCGCCGACATCTTCGGCGAGCGGTTCGTCGAGATCTACGCGACGCTGAAATACGACGAGATCGCCAAGCTGACCTCCGAGATTACGCCGGCGGAATACCGGACCTATCTCGGGCGTCTGTGACCGGCCGGACGCGTGGAAGCGAGGGGCCTGCCCCTCGCGCTCCCCGAGGTATTTGAGAAGAGAAGAAGGGGCGCGGCCGCGGTTTGAGCGGCGACGACGCCAAAAAGCAACGCGGTCCCCTTCGCGAACCGTGTGGGGTTGAAACGCGATTCAAATTCGCGCGCGGCTGTTCTATGGTGTGCCCAATAAATAAAAGACGAGGCGGGCATGCGAATTCTCATCACGAACGACGACGGGATCAATGCGCCGGGACTTGAGGTTCTGACGCGGATTGCCGAGGACGTCGCCGGATCGGGCGGCGAGGTCTGGACCGTGGCGCCGGCGTTCGAGCAGTCGGGCGTCGCCCACTGCATCAACTACGTCCATCCGATGATGATCGCCGAGTTGGGTCCGCGCCGCTTCGCCGCCGAAGGGTCGCCCGCCGACTGCGTATTGGCGGGCCTGTACGACGTGCTGCCCGACGGCCGCCCCGACCTTGTGCTGTCGGGTGTGAACCGGGGCAACAATGCCGCCGAGAACGCGCTGTATTCCGGCACCATCGGCGGCGCGATGGAGGCGGCGCTGCAGGGGCTGCCCGCGATCGCGCTCAGCCAGTTCTGGGGCCCGGACAATGCCGGGCTGGACGACCCCTTCGAGGCTGCAGCCGCCACCGGCGCGGGTATCGTGCGCAAGCTGCTGGATGCCGGCGAATGGGGCGGCGACGGTTATTCCACCTTCTACAACGTCAATTTCCCGCCCTGCCCCGCGTCGGCGGTCAAAGGCACCCGCGTCGCGGCGCAGGGCCTGCGCAAGGGCACCAATTTCAGCGCCGAGGCGCATATCTCCCCGTCCGGCCGCCGCTTTCTGTGGCTGAAGGGCGGCAACCAGCATGTCGACAGCGCCCCCGGCACCGACAACCAGGTCAACCGCGAGGGCTATGTGTCGGTCACCCCGATGCGATGCGACCTGACGGCGCATGATTTGCTGGATAAGCTGCGGGGGACAGTCGAATGAACATGATGGCGCCGCCGATGATGGACGCAGAACGTACCATGCAGTTCCTGTTCGCCCTCCGGTCCAAGGGGGTCACGGACAAGCGCGTGCTGGAAGCGATGGAGAAGGTCGACCGCGGGCTTTTCGTGCGCGGCCACTTTGCCGGGCGCGCTTATGAGGACCTGCCGCTGCCGATTGCCTGCGGCCAGACGATCAGCCAGCCCGGCATCGTCGGACTGATGACGCAGGCGCTTGAGGTTCAGCCGCGCGACAAGGTGCTGGAGGTCGGCACCGGGTCCGGTTACCAGGCCGCGATCCTCAGCCAGCTGGCGCGCCGGGTCTATACCGTCGACCGTCACCGCCGCCTTGTGATGGAAGCGCGCGAGGTCTTCGACGCGCTGGATCTGACCAACGTGACCACCATCGTCGGCGACGGCAGCTTCGGACTGCCGGACCAAGCGCCATTCGACCGCATCGTGGTGACCGCCGCAGCAGAGGACCCGCCCGGCCCCCTCTTGGCGCAACTTCGTACAGGCGGTATCATGGTGGTGCCGGTGGGTCAGTCGGATACGGTTCAAAGCCTCATAAAGGTTACCAAAACCGAGTCCGGGCTGGAGTATGAAGAGCTTGCGCCGGTACGATTTGTGCCCCTCGTCGAGGGGCTGGGACAGGACTGAGCGAAAGGCCCCGGGCAACAACGGGGTCGCGAGGGAACGAGCTATGGCAAGAATCCGCCGATCCAAAACCCGTGTCTGCCTTGCTTCTGCAAGCCTTCTGGCGCTTGCGGCCTGTGCCGACGGCTTCGACGTTGACATGCGCGACCTGAGCGGTGGTCTGGACACCACCGAGGCCACGCGCCTTGCGACAGAGCCCCGGCCCCAGCCGGACAGCCGCGGGGTCATCACCTATCCGAATTTCCAAGTGGCGCTGGCCGAGCGTGGCGACACCATCAGCGGCATGGCGAACCGGCTGGGCCTGAACGCCGCCGAGCTTGCCCGCTACAACGGCATCGCCGCCGGTGTTCCGCTTCGCGAGGGCGAGGTGATCGCCCTGCCCCGCCGCATCGATGGGACCGTCGTCACCGGTGGCACGGACGACATCGCGTCGCTGGCCACGGGCGCGCTGGACCGGGTGGACGGGGGCAACCGCAACCGGAACTCGACCGTCACCACCACGACGCTGGACGCCGCGCCGTCGGCGCCCTCGACGCCTGTCGCCGAGCCGGTGCGCCACAAGGTCACCCGTGGCGAGACCGCCTATTCCATTGCACGCCTTTACAAGGTGTCGGTGCGCGCCCTGTCGGAATGGAACGGGCTGGGCCCCGAGATGAACGTGCGCGAAGGTCAGGTTCTGCTGATCCCCGTCGCGTCGGACAGCCAGCCGTCTGCGGTTCCCGTCGCGGTCGAGGCCCCGGGCGTGGGCAGCCTGACGCCCGAGCCGCCCAGCGCCTCGCAGCCGCTGCCGGAAGAGGTCGACGTCGCCTCGGTCGCGCCGCCGCCGTCGCCGAACCTGTCGTCCGAACGCACAACCGACAGCGCATCGCGCCTGCTGTTGCCGGTATCCGGCTCGATCGTGCGGCCCTATCAGAAGGGCAAGAACGACGGGATCGACATCTCGGCCCCCGCCGGAACTCCGGTGAAGGCTGCCGAAGCGGGGACGGTCGCTGCGATCACCCGCGATACCGAGGAAGTGCCGATCCTTGTGATCCGGCACGCCGACGGTCTGCTGACGGTCTACGCCAACATCCAGAACATCCCCGTCGAGAAGGGCGCCAAGGTCAGCCGTGGCCAGACCATCGCCGAAGTGCGCGGGTCCGGGGCCTCGTTCCTGCATTTCGAGGTGCGCGAGGGGTTCGAAAGCGTCGATCCGGTGCCGTTCGTCAACTGACGCGGGCCGGTGGTCCGCGACGCGGGCCTTGCCACATTTACGTCACGGAAAGCCCCGTTCACGCGGGGCTTTCCGCATTTCGCGCCCCATTAACCTAAAAACCGTCCGAATCTCGCCCCGACGCGGTCCCCGTTAACCATCAATCGTGGTTACCGAACCAGGGGTGGTTTACGAAGCAGCGGCGGAGGCCGGCCAGTCAGGCCGGCGCCCGCCGAAGCATCGCCATCCCCCTCGGGAGGATGGACATGGCGACCTACAACATCCGTTTCTACAATGCCGATCCCTTCGGCATCCTGCCGCAAGACGCGGGCCAGACCTTTACGTGGTCGGGGCCGGTGGATGCGGTCGGCAAGGCCATCGTCACCGACCCGGACTCGGGCATCGGCGGCACCACGCTGGATGACGACAACGCGGGCAGCGAACGCGCGACGGCCGACATCAGCATCGGCGGCGTCACCTCGGACGGGTCGGACGTCGACGCGGAAGAGGTCTGGACGGTCCGGGATTCCGTGACCGGCGAGGAATTTCAGGTGGCCACCTTCGAGGTCGAGGACGGGGCCGCCTCCGGGTACTATACCATCACCGAGATCCCGCTGGTCGCCGGTCGCGAATACACGGTGCTGGAGTACGACAGCAATCCGGACGTCACCGCGGGCGACATCGCGTTCAGTGCGACGGATTATGTCGCCCCCGAGCACGAGATCACCGGCACGTCGGGCGATGACACCATCGACGGCAGCTATCTTGGCGATGCGCAGCAGGATTCCGTGGACGACGGGTTCGGCAGTGGCGCGGACGGCAACGACAACACGATCGACGCGCAGGGTGGCGACGACGTGGTGGACGCCGGTCTTGGCGACGACACCGTCGACGGCGGATCTGGCAACGACAGCATCGACGGCGGCGCGGGTAACGACAGTCTCGACGGAGGCACCGGCGCGGACGAGATCACCGGCGGTGCGGGCGACGACACGATCGAGGGCGGAACGGGCAACGATACCCTGTACGGTGATGGCAACGGCGGGGTGCAGGCGCTTGCATCCGGCGATGCCGAATACCTGGACTGGAGCGCGCAAGGCGGCGACGGAACCAACCTGTCCGGTGGCTTCAGCCAGACCACCGGCGACATGACGGTCTCGGTGTCCTTCAGCGACACCGGCAACAACTCGGCGCAGTATCGGGTCGAGACCTCGGACACCGCCTATACCGACGGCGGCGAGCCCTTCGATCCAAGATCGAACCTATACCTTCACGGCGATGGCGACGGCGAGACGTCGCAGACGGCGCTGGACTTCTCGGCGGCGCCGGACGCTGGCGTTCTGGACGAGGTCCGGGACGTGTCCTTCCGCCTGAACGATATCGACTATGCCCAGAACAACCACCGCGACGAGGTGACGATCCGGGCCTATGACGCGGACGGCAACCCGGTGTCGGTCAACCTGACAGCCGAAGGGAACGACACGACCGACGACACCGCCGGGACGATCCGGGCTGGCAACGCGCTGGAAGATCCGGACGATGCGCAGGGGTCGGTCCTTGTCGAGATCGCAGGCCCGGTGTCGCGGATCGAGATCCACTATTCCAACGGGCTGAACGGCACGCAGGCGATCTATGTGTCGGATGTGCATTTCACCACCGTTCCCGATCCCGACGCGGGAACGATGACCGGCAACGACAGCCTTGATGGCGGCGAAGGCGACGACATCATCGACGGCGGCGCCGGGAACGACACGCTGATCGGGGGCGAGGGGTCGGATACGCTGACCGGCGGCGACGGCTCGGACGTGTATGTGCTGCACTCTGGCAGCGGCGCGGACGTGATCACCGACTTCGATACCGGCGACGATGACGGCGACGGCATCTTCAACGACCAGATCGACCTTGGCAACCTGACCGACGCCGATGGCAACCCGGTCAACGCGTGGGACGTGACGGTCACCGACGACGGTAAGGGGAACGCGGTTCTCAATTTCCCGGGCGGGGAAAGCCTGACGCTGATGGGCGTCGATCCCGCACAGATGTCGGGTGCGCAGGCGCTGGCGTCGGCCGGGGTGCCCTGCTTTGCCGAGGGTACGCTGATCCGCACCCCGCGCGGCGACGTGCCGGTGCAGAACCTGAAGGTGGGCGACAAGGTCACGACGCTGCACCACGGGGCGCAGCGCATCCTGTGGCGCGGCGCACGCCGGGTGGACGCGGCGCGGCTGGCGGCGGAACCGCACAACCGCCCGGTCCGCATCCCCGAGGGCTTGCTGGGCAACTACGCGCCGCTGATCGTGTCGCCGCAACACGCGATGGCGCTGGACGAACGGCACGGCTTCGACGAGCCGGTGCTGGTTCGCGCCAAGTTCTTGGCAGAGGCGCCCGGCCCGGTGCGGGTGGCGCACGGGCGGCGGGACGTGGTGTACCACCACCTGCTGTGCGCCCGGCACGAGCTGTTGCTGGCCAACGGCTGTGCGGCGGAAAGCTTCTATCCGGGGGAAGAGGCGCTGAAGATGTTTCCGCCCATCGCGCAGTTGCAGCTGACCTGTCTGATCCCGCAGCTGGGTCTTGCGCCCACGGCCGAGGTCTATGGCCCCACCGCACGCCCCATGCTGCGTCGGCGCGAGGCGCTGGAACGGCTGGACCTGCGGCTTCTCTCGCTGCGCTATCGCATGGCCTAACGGCCCTGGCTTACGCGCAGGCCGCTAGCTCTTGTCGATGTCCCTGCGGAAATCCGGGCGTGGGTTGGTCGTGGGCGCCTCGTAGCCGTCGTCCTCGTCGCGCGAGGGGGCATCGTCGCCCTTCCCCGGCTCGCCGGGCTTTTCATCTTCCTGCGGGAAGACGATGATCTGACCGCCGTCCAGCAGGAAGCTGCCTTGCAGCGTATAGACCTGCCACGTGCCCTCGGATTTCTTGCCGCGCCCGTTGTCCATCACTTCGCGGTCTTTCACGAACTCGTCCGTCGAAAAGCTGATCTCGTAGCTATAGGTGCCGTCGTACAGCTTTTCGCCGTTCGGATAATCGCGGTTTTCCAGCGGCTCTTCCTTGTTTTCAAGATAGGCCCGCAGGTCAATTTTCGGGATGCGCTTGCCGGTCTCGACCTCGGCGCGATAGCCGTTCGGTCCGACCACGAACAGGCGGAACTTGCGCGCGCTTTCGGGGATCTTCTCGAACCCGAAGTACAGCGTCGTGCCCTCGAACCGCTCGGTGATCACCGCCTCGCCGTCCGAGATCGTGACGGCCGATGCAAATCCCGTTCCGCCGATAAAGACTGCGGTTGCGAAAGCGACTGTCTTGAACATCTTCAAAGCCCTATGCCACGCCGGGCCCGTCGAAGGGCCCGCTGTCAATAGGACGAAGGTAGCGGCAAACTCACGCTACGGCAACTTTCAAAGCCTTCGGGTCAACCGGAGCGGTCAGATCGCCGCGCCGCGTCGCCCCGCAAGGTCGGTGAAGTACTGCCACGCCACCCGGCCCGACCGGGCGCCACGGGTCGCCTGCCATTCGATGGCTTCGGCACGCAAGGTCTCGTCGTCGATCTCGACCCCGTGCGCGTCGCAGTAGCCCCGGATCATAGCAAGGTATTCATCCTGCGAACAGGGATGGAAGCCCAGCCACAGGCCGAAGCGGTCCGACAGCGACACCTTTTCCTCGGTGGCTTCCGACGGGCTGATCGCGCTGGATCGTTCGTTCTCGATCATGTCGCGTGGCATCAGGTGGCGGCGGTTGGACGTGGCGTAGAAGACCACGTTGTCGGGCCGCCCCTCGATCCCGCCGTCCAGCACGGCCTTGAGCGACTTGTAGTGCTGGTCGTCGTGGCTGAAGGACAGGTCGTCGCAGAACAGGACGAAGCGGTCGCCGCTGTCCCTCAGAAGGGTCAGAAGGCGTCCGACGCTGGGCAGGTCCTCGCGCTGAAGCTCGACGATCTTCAGGGCGTGGCCCTGCGCCAGAGCTTCGGCATGGATCGCCTTGACGAGGCTGGATTTCCCCATGCCCCGGCTGCCCCACAAAAGCGCGTTGTTGGCCGGCAGGCCACGGGCGAATTGCAGCGTGTTGGCCAGCAACGTGTCCCGTGCGCGGTCGATCCCCACCAGAAGCGGCAGGTCGACGCGGTTCACCTTGGGCACCGGCACCAGCCGGTCGGGTTCGACATGCCAGACAAAAGCGTCGGCGGCCGCGAAGTCCGGCGCCGCCATCGGCGCCGGGCTCATCCGTTCCAAAGCCTTGGCGATGCGGGTCAGCGCCGCGTCGCTCATTCCTTGGCCTCCGGCTGCTCGGGCTCGTCATCGTCCAGCCCGTACAGGTCGTCGAGGTCCTCGTCCTCGTCAAGGACGCCCTCTTCGCGCAGCTTCTCGACGCGCTTGCGCTCGACCCGGCGGACCAGGAAGATCGAGATTTCGTACAGCCCGTAGACCACCACGAACAAGATCACCTGCGTGATGACGTCCGGCGGGGTGACTAGCGCGGCCAGCACGAGGATGGCGACCACGGCGTACTTGCGCACCTCGCCAAGGCCGCGCGACGACACCAGCCCGGCCTTGCCCATCAGGGTCAGCAGAACCGGCAGCTGGAAACACAGGCCGAAAGCGACGATGAACTTGATCGTCAGGTTGAGGTATTCCTGCGCTGACCCCTGGAACACCACCGAAAGGCCCTGTTGGACCTCTTCGGTGGGCACAGCCTCGCCCTCGGCGCCGAACTGCTGGAAGCCAAGGAAGAAGTCATAGGCCAGCGGCGTGACGACATAGAACGCAAAGGCCGACCCCAGCAGGAACATGAAGGGCGACGCCACGAGGAAGGGCAGGAAGGCGCCTTTCTCGGACTTGTACAGGCCCGGCGCCACGAAGCGCCACATCTGGTAGGCGATCATCGGGAAGGACAGCATGAAGCCGCCCAGCAGCGACACCTTGATCGCGACGAAGAAACCTTCCTGCGGGCTGATGAAGATCAGGTCACAGTCCTGCCCCCGCTCGCCCAGCACCTGACACAGGGGGGCCGTTAGGAAGTTGAAGATCGGCGTGGCGACGGTGAAGCAGATCACCATGCCCACGATGAACGCAAGAACCGACCGGATCAGCCGCGTCCGCAGCTCGGCCAGATGTTCGATCAGCGGCGCCGAGGAGGCGTCGATCTCGTCTTCGTCGGTTGCGCTCATTTACTGTCGTCTCCAGCAGCGGGGCCGGGCTTCGGCGCCGCCGGGTCGGGAACCGGGGCCGTCTTGGGCGCGCCGTCCGCCGTCGCGGCGTCCGGTGCAGCCGCTGCCGCCTCGGCAGCCTTGCGGGCTTCGGCGGTCTTGGCGGCGTTCTCGCGGATCTTCTTGGCCTGCTCGGCGCGTTCTTCGGTCATCGCGGCGGTGGCCGGACCGGGTTCGCGCTTCACGGCCTTGGACGGGTCCCACTTTTCGAACTTGTCGGCGGCCTCGTTCAGCTTGTCGAGGCCCATCGACTTGGCGGAGGTGGCGGACTTCAGGTCTTTCGCCACGTCCTTCACGCCCGCCTCGTCGGCGGCATCGTTCATGGCGCGCTGAAACTCTCGGGCCATGTTCTTCATCTTGCCGGTGAACCGGCCAAGCGTGCGGAACATGCCGGGCAGGTCCTTGGGGCCCACCACGATCAGCGCGACGATGCCGATCAGAAGAAGTTCGGTCCAGCCGAGGTCAAACATGGCGACGGTCCGTCATTGGAGAAAAGGACGAAGGGTTCAGACCTTGTCCTTTTCCTTTTCATCCTCGGGGGTCACGTCGCGGGCAGAGGACGCGCCGTCCTCAAGCTCGTCGTTGCTGTCCTTGACGCCCCGCTTGAAGGCGGTGATGCCCTTGCCGACCTCTCCCATCAGGGACGAGATCTTGCCGCGCCCGAACAGGACAAGCACGACGACGGCGATCAGAAGAAGGCCGGGAAGGCCGATGTTGTTCAGCATGGGTCTCTCCATGATCGGGCCGGCATCTGCGGCCCCTGGCTGGAACGGTGAAAGATCACGGACCGTTTCTATGGACTGGCGAGCGCCTCGAAAAGTGGCAAAGCGACGCCGCCCGGGATTTCCGTTGAAGATTTCGGCACCACGCGGGGACGGCTTGCCCTCCTGACAGGTTTTTGTCAGTTATGCGGTGAAAATCTCCGCTCAATCGCGCATGGCCCATCCGAATCGATGTCTCGCTCTGACCGCCTTTACGCCCTGATCCAGTCGCTGCGCGACGGCCGGCTGCACCGCGCGTCCGAGCTGGCCAAGACGCACGGCGTCAGCGAACGCACGATCTGGCGCGACATGGACACGCTGATGGCGTCCGGCGTGCCGGTTCGGGGTGAACGGGGGCTGGGATACCGGATGACCGCGCCGGTGACGTTGCCACCGCTGAACCTGTCGATGACCGAGCTAGAGGCACTTCACGTCGGGCTGGCCGCCGTGGCGCATGGCGGCGACGCAGAGCTGTCGGCGGCAGCGCGCAAACTGTCGGGCCGGATCGACACGCTGCTGCCCGAGGACCGCACCGGCGCGCGGGGCGGCTGGACCTTTGCGGTTCACCCGCTGGCGGACGCGGCGGCGGGGTTCGCCCACATGCCGCGCATCCGGGCCGCGATCCGCAGCCGCCAGAAGCTGGCCGCGCATCATCAGGAGGACGACGGCAGCCTGCAGCGCCGGGTGATCCGGCCGCTGAAGCTGGACTATTGGGGTCGGGTCTGGACGGTGGCCTGCTGGTGCGAAACCACGGGCGGCTTCGCCACGCTGCGGGTCGACAGGATCGCACAGCTGGACATCCTGCCCGCGCTTTTCGTCGAGGAACAGGGCAAGACCCTGGTGGATTTCAACCACGCGCAGGGCTAAGCCGCGCGGCGTCCGGCAGGCCGCCCTACGAGGTCACCGGGAACACGAAACACCTGTCGCGCCGCACCGTCAGCCACAGCGGGCGTCCCGGCTTCGGCAGGAAGACGTTCGGAACCGTCGCCTTCAGGATCGACAGGTCGTGGTCCATGCGAAACTCGACCAAGCTTTCCGACCCCATGAACCGCGCGCGCTGCACCACGCCGCGGGCGGGCACCCCGTCGCGCGACGTCGGCAACGGCCCGGTGCCGTTGCGGTCGAAGTCGATCTTCACGTGCTGCGGGCGGAAGACGATGTCGACCTCGGTCCCGTCGGGAACGCCGGGCGCAAGAAACTGGCCGAAGGGCGTGTCGGTCAGCGCACCGCGCACGACCCCGCGGATCACGTTGATGTCCGAGAAGAACGCCGCCGCCGCCTTGTCCGCCGGAGCGTTGTAGACGTTGTAAGGCGCGCCCTGCTGCACGATCCGGCCGTCGCGCATCAGCGCGATCTCGTCGGCCATGCGCATCGCCTCTTCAGGTTCGTGCGTGACCAGCAGCACCGCGGCGCCCGCCTCTTTCAGGATTTCCAGCGTCTCGTCCCGGATGCCGTCGCGCAGGCGGTTGTCCAGCCCGCTGAACGGCTCGTCCATCAGCATGACGCTGGGCCCCGGCGCAAGGGCACGGGCCAGCGCCACGCGCTGTTGTTCGCCGCCCGACAGTTCGTGCGGGAAGGCGTCGATGTGGCGCATCAGATCGACGCGATCCAACAGCGCCTCGACCCGCGCGCGCCGTTCGGCCTTGCCGCCCGTCAGGCCGAAGGCGACGTTGTCGGCCACCGACATATGCGGAAACAGCGCGAAGTCCTGGAACATCAGGCCGATCGACCGGCGCTCGGGCGGGACGCGGAACACCGTGTCGCACACCAGCTTGCCGTCCAGATGGATCTCGCCCGAGTCCTGCATGTCGACCCCGGCGATGCACCGCAGGGTCGTCGACTTGCCGCAACCGGACGGCCCCAGCAAACAGGTCACCTGCCCCGGCATCACGCGCAGCGAGACATGGTCCACCACCGTCCGGCCCGCGAAATGCCGGGACAGGTCGCGGATCTCCAGCCGGGGCACGGGGGCCGCGGTCTGTTCCGTCTTCGGCAAGGGCTCTGGCGCGTTCATGCGGTGGGGCGAAGTCCGATCAAATCTGTCGATCACTCGGACCTAGCAAGCCCGCCCCCCTGCCGCAAGCGCGGCGCGGGGGCGGATCGTCACGGTCTGTTCAGAGCGTGAAGTTGTTGTAGCCGCCATCCAACAGGATGTTCTGGCCGACCATGAAGCCGGCGAACTGCGAGCACATGAAGGCGCAGGTGGCACCGAATTCCTCGGTGGTCCCATAGCGGCGGGCCGGGATGTCCTTGAACTTCTCGGCACGGATGTCGTCGATCGTCACGCCCGCGTCGGCGGCACGCTTGCCGTCCATCGTGTCGGTGCGGTTCGTGGTGTGCGAACCCGGCAGCAGGTTGTTGATGCACACGCCCGAGGGCGCGACCTGCCGCGCAGTGCCAGCGACAAAGCCGGTCAGGCCGGTCCGGGCCGAGTTCGACAGGCCAAGGATCGCCATCGGCGCCTTGACCGACTGCGAGGTGATGTTGACCACGCGGCCCCAGCCACGCTCCATCATGCCCGGCAGCGCAGCCTGCATCAGCGCGATGGGGGTCAGCATGTTGGCGTCCAGCGCCTTGATGAAATCGTCGCGCGTCCAGTCGGCCCACATGCCCGGCGGCGGGCCACCCGCGTTGGTGACAAGGATGTCCAGCTGGCCAGCAGCCTCAAGCACCTTCGCGCGGCCCTCTTCCGACACGATGTCGGCGGCCACGGCGGTGACCTCGACGCCGAAGTCGTCGCGGATCGCCTGCGCCGCCTCTTCCAGAGCCTCGGCGCCGCGTGCGTTCATCACGATGTCCACGCCAGCCTCGGCCAGCGCGCGGGCACAGCCCAGTCCCAGCCCCTTCGACGACGCGCAGACCAGCGCCCGTTTGCCCTTGATTCCCAGATCCATCCTGTCGGTTCCTCCCGTGCGATTTCAATGTCGACCCGGGCGTAACATCCTGCCCCGGCGAACGGAAGTGACGGATGGCGGTTGAAGCCGTACGCGGCAAATACTGCGGCGCAGCGAAATGTGGCAAAAACCGCGAAACAATAATGGAGAAAAGCGCAGGATCGTTGCGTCAACAGTGATTTATAACGGGTGAACTGCCGCAATATTTACCCGAAGTTGACGTTAATGTGCGCCGCATCCTATAGCATAAATGACCACGGCGACGGGTTTCGCAGTCGGAGGAATGGTGGGGGCCATATCCGAACGCGAAGCCGTGGAAAGTGAACCTGAGCACAGGCTGCTGAAATATGAATGTCGATGGTATTTCCCAGCGCGGGGGTGCGCAGGGGCTGCCCGTCCTAAGGGCGACCGAGTTCGTGGTCTCGAACGGGGCCAACCTTGGCGATCCGGTGGCGCACGCCTCTGAATTGATCCTCGACGATCTTTATACGCTGGACCCCGATGCACGCCGCCTGCGCCTGACGCTTGAGATCGCCGACCAAAGTTCGAATTTCACCATCGCCGCCGGCACCCAGGTCGGGCGCCCCGGCGCGGCGCTGCATCTTGACTGCTGCGCGACCTTCATGGCGCCCGATGGCTCTATCGTCGAGGCGCTGATCCTTGTCGAGCTGGACCGCGACGACATGATCGCGGGCACCTTTGTCATGCAGCTGGCCGACCTGCGGCCCCGCACCGAATACGCCCTTGTCGCCGTCGACACAGAAACCGCGCGCCAGAAATTCGCCGCGCTGGCCTGCGTGTCCTTCACGCGCGGCACCCGCATCACGATGGCCGATGGCGCCCAGCGCCCGATCGAGGACATCCGTCCCGGCGACAGCGTGCTGACCCGCGACAGCGGTGCCCAGACGGTGCGTTGGGTCGGGCAGCAGACGGTGCGTGCAAGCGGCGCCTTCGCCCCGATCACCATCGCCCCCGGCGCGCTGAACAACGAAGGGCCACTGAAGCTGTCCCCGAACCAAAGGCTGTTCGTCTATCAGCGCGAAGACACGCTTGGCGCCGGTCGGTCCGAGGTGGCGATCAAGGCAGAGTATCTTGTGAACGGCGAGACGGTGACGCGCGGCAACGGCGGCTTCGTCGAGTATTTCCAGATCCTGTTCGACGCGCACGAGTTCATCTTTGCCGAGGGCATCGCGACCGAAAGCCTTGCCTTGGACACCCGGACCGGCCCCGCCCTTCCGCGCGAGATCCGCGCGAAGCTGACCGCGGCCGAAGCGGGACGACCGCGCCGCGCCCCCTTGGCGCGGCCGCGTCCCGTGGATCTTCCCGAAGGGATGTTGGACAGCGCCATCGCAGCGGACGTGTTGCGCAAAGCTTCTGCGCACTGACACCGTCGGTATGGGCGCCGAAACGCCCATACACGACCTTTATCGCCTGCCCCTAGCCAGCCATCTGCAAATCAAGGTCCGCATCCAGTCCAAGCGCGGACCGCAGGCGCACGGGAAGCAGCCGCTGGGACGCGACACGCGGCAGATCGCACTCGCGCACAACCCGGTCGGCGCCGGCAATCGCAAGGTAGTCGGCATAGTTGTCGAACCGCGACCGGCCACGGGCGTCGACGTAGGTTTCCGACGCAACGCCGTTCGCCACGATGAAATCATGCGCTTCGGTCTCGACGTGGTACACGGTGAACTCGGCTGGCAGATCCTGCATCGGGACCCAATCGATACCCTTCACACCGACCAGCGCCGCCGCGTTCACGACGCAACCATCCATTAACAAGCCGTGATCCGCCGTGACGCCCAGCGCGCGGGCGGGAAGCCCCTGCCCCAGCGCACCTGCCGCGATCCGAACCGGCGCCATCTCTTGCGGCACCATTCCGATCCGGCGGCGCAGCGTCTGCTGGCCGACCCAAAGCACCGGAACGGCGCGGCCGTCGGTGGTCAAGACCATGTCACCCGGCGCAAGGTCTTCGACGGCACAAGTGCCAACGGGTGTCGCAATGCCAGTTCCTGCCATCAAGCAATCCGCGCTGCCGAGCGTCGAGGTATCGGCCGGGGACACGACGGTGAACTCGGACAGCCCGCCTCCGTCCATGTTCGCCGTCCCGTTGACCGGCGCCGGATCACGCGTGGTCAGGCCCACATAGCTTGTATTGTCCGTGAACGCAGGACCACCTTCGCTTCCGACGTGGTCAATGATGTCCGCGTAACCGCCGTCAGTGATGGCGACGCCAGTAAAGGCATAACTTCCGTCGTAGAAATCACTGTCATAAGCCGGGGTCGCGTACTGGACGCCCGAAATAGCCGAATGCCCTATGACAAAGGATTGCCCCGGCAACATCGTATCGGGTACGCCCATGTAGTCGAACGTATTCCCGACGGCCGACGGCGATGCGGGCGTGTAGATATACAGATTGGAAACGTCGATCGTATCCGTCGCGCTGGTGTTGGTAACTTCGACGGCGAACCGCCCAAACTCGTCAAAAACGATTTCTGTAATCAAGAGTACCATGACCTGCTCGAACCTTTTTTGATTTCTGATATCAAATCGCGAGGGTCGAGCGGCACAGCCGTCAAATAGTTAATAAAGCAACCAAAAGGAAATTTCCGAAAAAGGCTTTGGGACATATCCGCTTCCGACTGGAAGCAGGAAGCCCGTCAGGCGACCACACGGCCTTTGAGCCTTTTGGAACGTGCAGAGGACGGCTGCAGGGCTACGACGACACGGTGTCATAGCCTTTCTTGCAGCAGCCCGGGATGCGCCAAAATACCACGCGCACCCGTCTGTGGCTGCCTAATCCTCGCGCAGCGCCTCAATCAGCTCGTCCTTCGTCATCTGCGAGCGGTTCTCGATCTCCAGCTCTTGCGCCCGGGAATACAGATCGTCTTTCGACCACTGTTCATAGGGCGGCTGCTTGCCGCCTTTTTTCGAAGGATGCATGTCCGGGTTCGCCTTCGCGTTCGAGATGCGGGCGGCTTTCTGTTTGCTCATCCCCTCGTCGCGCAGGTCGTCGTAAAGCTTTTCGTTCTTGATGCTGGATCCAGCCATGAGTGGTCTCCTTTCGGAAACCGAACGCCCGGTCGCGCCGGGGGTTCCGTGGCACGGGTCCGGCGGGGCGCCGCCCCTACCCGCGACGCAACCGCATCGCCCCGGGCGCAAGCGGGAGAAGGCGGGCAGAGCCAAGCCGGGGCAGATCCATCTCGGGGATCGTGCGGGCGTCGCCGGGACGGGTGGACGGGCCGGCATAGCTTTCGGCCGGCGCGCCATTGGCCAGCAGCACCTCGTGCGCGTCGGTTTCAAGGTGGAACACGTCGAACGCGGGCGGCAGGTCGGACAGTGGCACCCAGTCGATGCCCGGCATCCCCACCAGCGCGGACGCGACCACGATGACGTCGTCCAAGATCAGGCCGTGGTCCCCGGTCACGACAAGGTCGCGCGATGGCACGTCCTGCCCCAAAGCACCGGTCGCGATCCGCACCGGCATCGTTTCCGGGCTGGACCGCACCGATTGCCGCCCGACCCAGCGCAAGGTGACGCAGCGGCCGTCCGCTGTCAGCACCCGGTCGCCGGGCATCAGCGTCTCGACCGGGACCGCGCCGTCTGGACAGGCGATGGCGGTTCCGACGGCGAAGCAGTTCACGTTGGTGTTTGCCGCTGACAAATCGTCTGCCGTCACCCCCGCCAGCCGAAGCACACCTGCATCGCCGCCTTGCGACAGGTCGATTTCCAGCGTGTCGCCGTCCATCGCGGCGGCGGCCAGCAGATCGTCGAATGCGCTGAAATGCGTGGACAGATCCACCACGTCCAGCGCCGCGTCGAAATCGGTGATCAGGTCGGTCGCGCCACCGCCGAACCCGGCGGACGCGAACCAGTCCGCCCCCGCCCCGCCGGTCAGGGTATCGTCGCCCGCACCGCCGTCCAGCGTGTCATCGCCGCCACCGCCGGACAGCAGGTCGTCGCCGTCGCCACCGGACAGGTCGTCGTCATTCACACCGCCATAGATGTTCTCGTGAAAGAACTGTCCCTGCACGGTGGTGTTGTCCGACCCTGCCGTCTGCGCCGACACCAGCGTCATACGGGCGAAGTCATCGGCCGTCCGCACATCGTTTCCGCTTAGACCTTCGAGGGCGGCGGCGATGTCCGCGTAATGCGGCGAGAACGCCGCCGACTGCACCTGCGACACGCCGGGGATCAGGCTGCCGCCGCCAGCCTCGAACACGCGCGAGGTCGCGCCGATGGCATAGGTTTCCGTGTCTCCATCGCCGTCCGCGTCGTAGTCGATGAAGTTGCCGCCGCCGCTCATCCCGCCAACCACGTCGGCGCCGCGGATCATGAAATACCCGCCCTCGTCCCCTGCAATCGTCTGCGACGAATATCCCAGCAGCGAGCCCGACGTCTCGTGCAGCGTGCCAGAGGTGTTATCCAGCGAATTCTCGGCGTTGGGATAGCCGGTGATCGTCACCGTGCCGTCCAGATCCGAAGGATCGTTGGCGATCAGCAGCGAGATAGCCGGGCCGTCGTAGAAGGCGCCGGTACTGGTCAGCGGCGCGCCCACGTGCATGCCGATGTCGAAGCCGGTGGCGATGTAGCCGGACTCGTCGACATACGGATCCCAGTCCGCCGGGTCGGCGGGCAGCGTCACGTCGATCTCTGACGTCGCGTGGGCCTCGGCCTCGCCGTTCAGGCTGCGCTGCGGCACGGCCGTATAGGTGCCACCCGCGTTCGGGATGTGGTTGGCGGAAAAGTAGATGCCGCCGCCGATGTGGATGCCGGAGAATTTGACGTCGACGGACGCAAGGTATTCGAGCCCGGTGGCGGCCGGGTCGACAATGGTGAGAGACATGGGGAAAACCTGCCCGGTACTCGTTAAAACGCGTTTCTAGGTCAGGAACCTAAAATTCGTCCTAACGATGTTAAAGACGCCCGGGGTCAAGGCGACGTAAGGGAACCTTGGAGAATATCTTTCTTAAGGTGCATCAGAGGCTTAGCGGGACCGTCAGGGTTGTGTCGCACCGGGGACAGGTCGCGCAGCCCCCGGTGCCAGCCATGCAACGTGCCGATTTAGCCGGTCGCCTCCAACTCCGAAACGTCGTCCAGCCCCAGCCGGTGCCGCAGGGCCGCTGGCAGCAACCGCGCCGATGCGATGCGCGGCATACGCATCTCGGGCACGATCCTTTCGGCGCCGAAAAGCTCAAGATATTCCGCGTGATTGTCGAACGCCGCCCGCTCTGCCGCGTCAACAAAGGTCTCGGTCGGCGCGCCGTTTGCAAGGATCACCTCGTGGGCGTCGGTTTCGACGTGGTAGACGGTGAAGGCGCGCGGCAGGTCGGCCAGCGGCACAAGGTCGATCCCCGGCAGGCCCACCAGTGCGCCCGCGTTCACCACGCAGCCGTCCAGCACCATGCCGTGATCCGCCGTCACCCGCAGTTCGGCCAGCGGCAGCCCGCCGCCCAAGGCGCCGGCCGCGATCCGCACCGGGCGGCGTGCCTCGCCCATGCCACCAATGCCGCCGCGCAGGGTCTGGCGGCCGATCCATTTCACCGCGACCGCCCGGCCGTCGGCCGTCAGGACCTCGTCGCCGATGGCAAGCGTTTCGACCGCAACCGCGCCGCCCGGCACGGAAATGGCCGTGCCCGCGCAGAAACACACCGCGGTGCCCAGCGTGTTGGTCGAGAAGGGCTGCGTGAGGGTGAACTCGGAGAGCGGCTCACCGCTCGTGTAATCGGTCTCGGCATCCCGGGTCGGGTCGCCCTGATAGGAGGAGTCCGCGACGAATGCCGGTCCGCCGCCGCCACCCACAGCGTCGAGGGCTTCAAATGGACCGTAGTCTAGAATAAACGCATTGTTATCCGTGGGGGCCAGTTCGTACGCCGGCGAAAAGCCAGGAGGGTAGTTGTAGTCAAGTCCCGGAATATTGCTATGGCCGACCGTGATCACTTCGCCCGCCTCGATCGTCCCGATCCCGGCCTGGGATAAGGTTGATCCGGAGGCAGTTCCGTCTTCGCCCAGAAATAAGGCGTCACCGCCGATGTCGACTGCGGTGCTGCCGGTATTCATGATCTCAAACGCGGCGTAGCCTTCGGCTGTGAAGGCGATTTCGGTAATGATGATGGCCATTAGGTTTTCCGTAATTGAGAAGGGGACGACAAGGCCGATCGAAAGAGTTAGGGCCACCGTCCCCGCGCGCGATAGTTAACACATTAGGCTTCCCAAAGTCTTGCCATTCAGGATCGCGCCAGCGCGGCGTGCCTTTCTCGCAACGCGCGCACGATTGCCCTTGGCCCCGCGCTCGCCTATATCCCGCGCCATGCTGGACCGTGCTCATAACGCCCCCGACCTGCCCGCCGAGATTGCCCGGCGGCGCACCTTTGCCATCATCTCGCACCCGGATGCGGGCAAGACGACGCTGACCGAAAAATTCCTGCTGTACGGGGGCGCAATCCAGATGGCCGGACAGGTGCGCGCCAAGGGCGAAGCGCGGCGCACGCGGTCGGACTTCATGCAGATGGAAAAGGACCGGGGCATCTCGGTCTCGGCCTCGGCCATGTCGTTCGACTTCGCCAGTGGCGACGCCAATTACCGCTTCAATCTTGTCGACACGCCCGGCCACTCGGACTTTTCCGAGGACACCTACCGCACGCTGACGGCGGTGGACGCGGCGATCATGGTGATCGACGGGGCGAAAGGCGTGGAAAGCCAGACGCAGAAGCTGTTCGAGGTCTGCCGCCTGCGCGACCTGCCGATCCTGACCTTCTGTAACAAGATGGACCGCGAAAGCCGCGACACGTTCGAGATCATCGACGAGATCCAGGAAAACCTTGCGATCGACGTCACCCCGGCCAGCTGGCCGATCGGCGTGGGGCGCGAGTTCGTCGGGTGTTATGACGTGCTGAACGACCGGCTAGAGATCATGGACCGCGCCGACCGCAACAAGGTGGCGGAATCGATCAAGATCGCCGGTCTGGACGACCCCAAGCTGGCCGACCACGTTCCCGCCCACCTGCTGGACCAGTTGCGCGAAGAACTGGAGATGGCCAAGGAACTGCTGCCGAAATTCGACGCGCAGGCCTTCCTTGACGGGACGCTCACACCGATCTGGTTCGGCAGCGCGATCAACTCGTTCGGCGTCAAGGAACTGATGGACGGCATCGGCAAGTACGGCCCGGTGCCGCAACCGCAATCGGCCGAGCCGCGCCACATCGGCCCGGATGAAAACAAGGTGATGGGCTTCGTGTTCAAGGTGCAGGCCAACATGGACCCCAAGCACCGCGACCGTGTGGCCTTTGTCCGTCTTGCCTCGGGTCACTTCACGCGCGGGCAGAAACTGACCCATGTGCGAACCAAGAAGCCGATGGCGATCTCGAACCCGGTGCTGTTCCTCGCCTCGGACCGCGAGCTTGCGGAAGAGGCATGGGCCGGCGACATCATCGGCATCCCGAACCACGGGCAACTGCGCATCGGCGACACCCTGACCGAGGGCGAGGCGATCCGCGTCACCGGTATCCCGTCCTTCGCGCCAGAGCTTTTGCAGAACTGCCGAGCGGGCGATCCGATGAAGGCCAAGCACCTTGAGAAGGCGCTGATGCAGTTCGCCGAGGAAGGCGCGGCCAAGGTGTTCAAGCCGAACATCGGGTCGGGTTTCATCGTCGGCGTCGTCGGCGCGCTTCAGTTCGAGGTGCTGGCCAGCCGGATCGAGATGGAATACGGCCTGCCAGTGCGGTTTGAGCCGTCGCAGTTCACCTCTGCCCGCTGGGTGTCCGGCCCGAAGGCGGCGGTCGACAAATTCGTCAACGCCAACAAGCAGCACATCAGCCACGATAACGACGGCGACATCGTTTTCATGACCCGGCTGCAGTGGGACATCGACCGGGTGGAACGCGACTATCCCGAACTGACGCTGTCCGCGACCAAGGAAATGATGGTCTAAGACGGTGCCCGGCGGCGAAAGACCGCCGGTATCGTCCGATGCGCCTGACCGGGGCTTGCTTGCAGGGCCCCGCGTCATACCTGCTTGGGCCAAGGCCCGTGCGTGTGCTGACATCTGCGGGCGTCCATTCACCCATGCGCCCGCGTCCCTGAACGGACCGCGCGGCGCCAGACCGGCCCGCGCCGACACGAGACACGGACGTTAACGATGCGCAAAACCGCCTTCCCGCTTCTTGCCCTGCCCTTCCTTGCCCTGCCGTTCTCGGCGCTGGCACAGGATACCGCCCCCAGCGTTTCCGAAGTCGACGGCGCACGCATCCTGCAGCCGTGGGCGGTTCTCGAGGATGGCGGGCTTCAGGTTTACATGCGGATCGAAAATACCGGCAGCGTCGGCCTGTTGTTGTCGGGGGGCGAGACCGCCGACGGCGCCAAGCTTGCGCTGCAAGGCACCGAGATGAACGCGACGACAGCCGTGGCGATGGAGGAATTCCCGATCGCCCCCGGCGTGTCCATCGAGCTGGAACCGGACGCGATGTACCTTGGGATGACCGACGCCTCTGACGTATCCGAGGGGGATCGCATCGAGGCCCGCATCTTCCTCGACACCGTCGAGGACGTCGAAGTCGAGATCGAGGTTTTCGCCGCAGGGACAAAGATGCACCCGTCCGACGCGGCAGAGTAGGCCCCGCCACCGGTCGGGACGTTAGTGCCCAAACCGTGCGACCGGGTCAGCAGCCTGTGGCGATCTCGAACGGGCCAGCCTGCGAGACTGCGCCGGTTTGATCCGCCGCCTCGACCTTCAGAATGCCGGTGAAGGGCGCTTCTGTCGCCAAGCTTAGCACCACGCTGTTGCGGATTGCGCCCGGCACCTCGGGTCGGAACAGAACGCGGATCTGTTCGTCCCCCGGTCCGCCGCCTTCCATCAGGGTAATATCGCTGCCCGCCGGGGTCATCTGCGTGCCGTCCGCCAAAGCGCCGGACCACGTCAGGCGGGCGCTGTCCAGCCCGTCGGCATCGTACAGGCTGACCCCGATCCGCGCGGGCCCGTCTGCCGTGCTGCAGCCGGGCATGGCCGCCGGGCGGCCTTCGGCATCGGGCATCGTGACGGCAATGGCCGGGCCATCCCCCCGCGCGCCCGGCGCAAGCCCGGACAGCAGCCCCTCCCCCCCGCCGGAGCAAGCGGCCAACATCAGCGGCAGGACTGACACGAAGCGTTGCATGAACGGCAGCATAGCATGGCGCCGTGTCTCTGGCGAGAATCGCGCGGGCTTCTGCGGCATCTGACCAAGGCGCCGCCGGATCGGTGTCAGAGTTCGGCGCCCTCTGCCTGTTCGCGGGCGGACAGCTGTTCGGCGCGGCCCGGACGTCGGGTCCAGAACACGAAGACAAGATAGACGATCGCAAGCACGGCCATCGTCGCGGCGCCCGGCACAAGATAAGGGGAAAATTCCATGACATCCTCCGATTACAGTCTCACGATGCAATCATTGCGGGTATTCACGGCTATTATGTGTCAATTCTCGGCCCGTGAAGGGGTGGTCGCGTAACAACCACCCCCTGAGGCGTCCGGCACGCAAGACTTGGCAGCGGTCGAGAATCATCGCGAAGACCGCGTAACTTGTGCGACGACTTGCCAGTTCATGAACAGCGCAAGCATCGACCAGAACGCCCGCCTGCCACGCAGCAACTGCATTGACCTTCGAAGACAGAACGTCGGAGCCGTTAATGCCTTTGGGGAAAACTTGACCATGTTGCCCGTTTCGCTTATGTCACGGCCTCGTCGAAGACAGGCAATCCGGCCTGTCGGGCCGCTCGAGTTACGCGGCCGTTGTCACAGCCGCACCAAACTCGAAAGGGCTACATGACCGACTTCTCCGAACTGGGGCTTTCCCCGAAAGTTCTTCGCGCCGTCACCGAAGCGGGCTACGAAAAACCGACTCCGATCCAGGCTGGCGCTATTCCGCCCGCGCTGAACGGCAAGGACGTTCTCGGTATCGCCCAGACCGGCACCGGCAAGACCGCCAGCTTCACGCTGCCGATGATCTGCAAACTGGCCCGTGGCCGCGCGCGCGCACGTATGCCCCGGTCGCTGGTCCTGTGCCCGACCCGGGAACTGGCCGCGCAGGTCGCAGAGAACTTCGACACCTATTCCAAGCACGTCAAACTGACGAAAGCGTTGCTGATCGGTGGCGTTTCCTTCAAGGAACAGGACGTGCTGATCGACAAGGGCGTCGACGTCCTGATCGCCACGCCCGGCCGCCTTCTGGACCATTTCGAGCGGGGCAAGCTGCTGCTGACCGGCATCGAGATCATGGTCGTCGACGAAGCCGACCGGATGCTGGACATGGGGTTCATCCCCGACATCGAACGCATCTTCTCGCTGACGCCGTTCACGCGCCAGACGCTGTTCTTCTCGGCCACGATGGCGCCCGAGATCGAGCGGATCACCAACACCTTCCTCTCCGCCCCCGAGCGGATCGAGGTTGCCCGCCAAGCCACCGCCTCGGAAACGATCGAGCAGGGCGTGGTGATGTTCAAAGGCTCGCGCCGCGACCGTGCCGCCAGCGAGAAACGCGCCGTTCTGCGCGCGCTGATCGAGGCCGAGGGCGACAAGTGCACCAACGCGATCATCTTCTGCAACCGCAAGGTCGACGTCGACATCGTCGCCAAGTCGCTGAAGAAGTACGGTCTTGATGCCGAACCGATCCACGGCGATCTGGATCAGTCGCAGCGGACCCGCACGCTGGACGCCTTCCGCGCCGGCTCGCTTAAGCTGCTGGTGGCGTCGGACGTTGCCGCGCGCGGCCTTGATGTGCCGTCGGTAAGCCACGTCTTCAACTACGACGTCCCCTCGCATTCCGAGGACTACGTGCACCGCATCGGCCGCACCGGCCGGGCCGGTCGCGATGGCAAGGCCGTCATGATCTGCGCGCCGTCGGACGAAAAGAACTTCGACGCGATCGAAAAGCTGATCAACCGAGAGATCCCGCGGATCGAGAACCCGGTGAAATCCCGCGCAGCGGACCCGAAGCCCGAGCCGAAAGCCAAGGCGAAAGCCGAACCGAAGGCAGAGGCCAAGGTCGACGCGCCGGTCGAGGACGCGCCCGCCCAGCAGGCCGCCGAAGAAAAGCCCGCGCGCAGCAGCCGCAGCTCGTCCTCGCGGCGCAGCCGTGGTGGCAAGTCCGGTGGAAACTCGGGCAACGCCTCGGGCGGTCAGTCCTCGCGCCAGCGGGACGATGCCGTGGTCGGCATGGGCGATCACATGCCGCAGTTCATTGCGATGAGCTTCGAAGAGCGGCGCGCCAGCTAACGCGCCGCCGCGAGACCCCGGCCGCGTTCATTTTGAAATGCGGCCGGTTTTAACGCGCCCTTCACCCCTGCCCCGCTAGAACCGCCCCCGAATTGGGTGTCAGGATTCAGTCAGGGCATGAAACTTAGCGACTTCATGGATGACCGGCGCGTGCCGCTCGCGCTTTCCGCCCGGATTGAAACCGGCGAAGGCGGCTATGATGCGACGGTCACCGACCTGTCCTATGGCGGCGCCTGTCTTGAGGCGCCGGAAACACCCGAGGTTCTGCCAAAAGGCACCCTCTTTCTGACCATCGACGATCTTGGGACATTCGATGTCCTGTTCCGCTGGCGCAAAGACCGCCGCATCGGCGTGTCCTTCGTCCGCGAACACGATGCACGCCCCCGGCTGGAAGCGTTCTTCGCCAGCCGCGGGATCAGCCTTGGCGCGGGGGACTGACGCTCCACGGTGAATGACGCCCCAGGGCGGGCGCGCGGGCAGAAGGCCGCATCCGACATGCAACCGGCGTTGACTGGCCGGGGATCCCCGACCACCCAAGCGGGCCCCGTCCGGACACCTTGCCCGCCCAATCCGGCTGGCGCGCCGCAGGGTCCCGTTCGTCATCCCCTATCGGACGGACCAGACTGCGGCGCGCCGCCTTGATCGGATCTTTCCAACGCGCGGACCAACCAATCCCGACCACACCACGAAAAAGGCCGACGCCCTGATGGCGCCGGCCAAAAAACTCGTACTCTTATTTGTACACACCGGGCGCGCCGGTCTTGGACAAAACACGTAATTTGTTATCTTCTCACCGCAAAAGCGGACGTGTTCTTGTTCAAAGCCTGTAATCTATACGCCGGACCCGCCGCTCCGGATGACCTCCGGACCGGCGGCAACGCTTAGGCGAGCTTTGCGTCCAGCGTGATTTCCGCGTCGAACAGCTTCGACACCGGGCAGCCTTCCTTGGCTTTGCCGGCGGCTTCCTGAAACTTGGCGTCATCCCCACCGGGGATCGAGGCCGTCAGGTCCAGATGAACCTTGGTGATCGTCAGGCTGCCGGGATCAAGCGTGACCTTGGCGGTCGTCTCGATGCTGTCGGCAACCATGTCGTAGTCGCCAAGGATGTTCGACAGCGCCATCGAGAAGCACGCCGCGTGCGCCGCGCCCAGAAGCTCTTCGGGGTTGGTGCCCTTGCCGTCCTCGAACCGGGTGTTGAACCCATAGGGCTGGTCGCTGAGGACGCCCGTCTCTGTCGAGATAAAGCCCTTGCCGTCTTTCAGACCGCCGGACCATTTCGCGGAACCGGTTTTGTGGATCATGTCCATCCTCCTGTCATGTCGCCAGACAGGTAGGCTGGCGGGGGCGTTCGTCACCCCCGCCGCCGAGAATTTTCCGTCAGGAGATCCGGCTGAGGACGATGGTGACCTCGGGCTTCTTGCCGATCTCGTCCTGCGCCGTCTTGCGCACGATCCGACGCATCGCCTCGTCCAGCTTGTCGTCGTTACGCAGGGTCTTGGCATCGGCACGGTTCAGGAACTGGCTTAGGTCCTCTTCCATGACGTCGACCAGCGGCGACCGGCTGATACCGGTTTCCGGCAGGCCCGTCACCTCGCACCACGGGTCGCCGACCGGCTCGTCATCCTCGAGGATGGCAGTCACCGTGACGTGGCCGTAAAGGGCCATCCGGATACGGTCGCGAATGATGCCGTCCAGCGCACCGATCAGGACGATCCCGTCCTTATAGGTGCGGCCCGCCTCGACATAGCCCGCGATCTGCGGCGCGTCGCCGGTCAGGTCCACCATCGTGCCGTTCGGGGCGATCACCCCCGGCAGGCCGGACTCTTGCCCCAGCGCGACATGGGCCCTCAGGTGGCGGTGTTCGCCGTGCATCGGGACCAGCATCTTGGGCTTGATCAGACCGTGGACGAAGGCCAGATCCGGCCGGTTCGCGTGGCCCGAAACGTGATACAGACCGCCGCTGTCATCGACCACGTCGACGCCCATCTCGCTGAAGGCGTTCACGATCTTGGCCACGCCGCGTTCGTTGCCCGGAATGACCTTGGACGAAAACAGGAAGGTGTCGCCCTCTTTCAGCTCCAGACCAAGGTACTTGCCGCGCGAAAGCTGCGCCGAGGCGGCGCGATGCTCGCCCTGGCTGCCCGAGGTCAGAAGCATCAGGTTCTCACGCGGGATCGACGCGGCATCCTCTGGGCTGACGACCGTGGGGAAGTTGGTCAGCACGCCGGTCTCGATCCCGGCTGTCACCATGCGCCGCATGGCGCGGCCCAGCAGCACGATGGACCGCCCCGCCGCCTGCCCCGCCTCGGCCAGCGTTTTAAGACGAGCGATGTTGCTAGCGAAAGTGGTCGCCGCGACCATGCCGGGCGCCGCCGCGACAAGGTCACGGATGGCGTCGGGCAGATCGGATTCCGACGGGCCCGGTTTCGGGCTGAACACGTTGGTGGAATCGCAGACCAGCGCCTGCACCCCGTCCTTCGCGATGTCGGCCCACATGTCGTCGTCGAACGGCTCGCCCACGCCGGGCGCGCGGTCCAGCTTGAAGTCGCCGGTGTGCACAACGCGGCCATGCGGCGTGTCGATCACCAGCCCCGAGCTTTCGGGGATCGAGTGCGAAATCGGCGCGAAGCCCACCGTGAACGGCCCAGCGGTCACGGTTTCCGGCCACGGCGACACGGTGATCACGTCTTCCGGGTCAAGCCCGGCCTCTTCCATCTTCATACGGCCAAGGTGCGCGGTGAAGGCACGGGCATAGACCGGCGCCTTGATCATCGGCAGCAGCATCGCCAGCGCGCCGATGTGATCTTCGTGCGCGTGAGTGATGAACACGGCCTCGACGCGGTCGGCGCGCTCTTGCAGCCATTCGACATCAGCCATGATCAGGTCGACACCCGGGGTGCTGTCCATGTCGGGGAACGTCACGCCAAGGTCGACGACGATCAGCCGTTCCTCGTTCTCGGGACCGACGCCGTAGACATAGGTGTTCATCCCGATCTCGCCGGCGCCGCCGAGGGGAAGATAGATCAGCCGGCTCTGGCTCATGCGTTTTCCTTGTTGTAGCGATGGATCACGGTCAGGCCGTGCATCGTCAAATCATCTTCAATATCGTCGAACAGCACCTCGCCGCTGGCGAACAGGGGCGCAAGCCCCCCGGTGCCGACGATCCGCATCTCGCGGTCGTATTCGCCCTTGATCCGGGCCGTAACCTCTCGGACCAGACCGATGTATCCCCAGAACACACCTGTCTGCATGCACGCAACCGTATTCGTGCCGATCACCTTTTGCGGCCGCGTCACGTCGACGTGCGGCAGGGCCGCCGCAGCCATGTGCAACGCCTCAAGCGACAGGTTCACACCGGGGGCGATCACGCCGCCGACATAGGCGCCGTCATGGGCCACCACGTCGAAGGTCGTGGCGGTGCCGAAGTCGACCACGATGATGTCGCCGCCATGCCTGTCGAAGGCGCCGGCCGTGTTCACCAGCCGGTCCGGCCCCACCTGCGTGCCCGCATCGACGCGCGGCTGAACCGGCAGCAGGCAGTCGGGCTTGCCCACCACATAGGGCCGCGTGTCGAAATAGCGATCGCACAGAACGCGCAGGTTGAAGACCACGCGCGGGACGGTGGACGACACGATGACGTCGCCGATTTCGATCGGAACGCCGCGATGTTCCATCAACTGGCTGAACCAGACCCAGTACTGGTCCGCGGTACGCTGGTGTTCCGTCGCGGTGCGGAAAGTGGCGACGAACTCGCTGCCGTTCCAGACCGAGAACACGGTGTTGGTGTTGCCGCAGTCGATGCAAAGAAGCATGGCCGCCTCCCTAGAAGAACAAGTCGGCCGCTGCGATGTCGCGCGGTCCGGCGGAGGTTTGCAGGATCATATGGCCCGCGTCGTCGATACCAAGGAACCGCCCCGTCAGTTCCGTGTTCGGAAGACGCGCGGTCACCGCCTCGCCCATGCGCGCCGCGCGCTGCAACCACGCGGTGCGGATCGGGCCGAAGCCGTAGGTGGTGAACTGATCCTCCCAGCGGGCGAAGGCCGGGGCCAGCGTGCGGAGAAAGGCCTGCGGCGGCACCAGCGTGTCGCACTCTTGCGCAAGGCAGACGGGCGGCGTCGCGCCGGGCTCGACCAGTTCAGCCGTCGGTGCCTGCGACAGGTTCACGCCGATGCCGATCGACAGGGCACCGCCCGGAAGCGATTCCAGCAAAATACCGGCAACCTTGCCGCCGTTCAGCAGCACGTCGTTGGGCCATTTCAGGGCGAACTGTCCCCGCGTACCGCACCGCGCGACGAAAGCGTCGTGCAGGGCCAGCGCCGTGGTGAAGGACCGCAGCGCGGCTTGCGCGGGGTCGCCCGCGTGGGGAAGCACAAGGGTGGCCGCGAAATTACCGGGGGGGTGCTGCCAAGCGCGGCCGCGGCGACCGTGGCCCGCCGTCTGGTGACGCGCCAGGATCCAGGCGGGTCCGGCCAGGTCGGGGGCGCGCCGCCGGGCCTCGGCCATCGTGCTGTCGGTTTCCTCCAGCAGCAAGCGGTCGTATCCGTCGGGCCAGGCGCTGCCCGCCCCGACGGTGGCGGGATCAGTGGACAAGGGCCGCTGCCGCTGCCGCTGCCGGGCCCTCGATGCCGAAGAGGTTCACGACCCCCAGCAGCATCACCGCGGCCGCGATCATCAGCAGTGCCCATTGCGGAGCGGGCATCGCGCCGTCCAGCGCCTCGCCCTCCTCGCCGAAGTACATGTAGTACACGATGCGCAGGTAGTAGAACGCGCCGATCACCGAAGCGATCACGCCCGCGACCGCCAGCCACGCCATGTTGGCGTCGACCGCCGCGCGCAGCACGTAGAACTTCCCGAAGAAGCCCACCAGCGGCGGCACACCCGCCATCGAGAACATCAGGATCAGCACCGCAAGCGCCTTCAGCGGCTCGCGTTTGGAATACATGTTCAGCGCGCGGATGTCGGTGACGATGCGGCCATCGCGTTGCATCGACAGGATGAAGGCGAAGGTGCCGACGTTCATGGTGATGTAGATCGCCATGTAGACCAGCATCGCCTGCACACCGAATTCGGTGCCGGACGCAAGGCCGATCAGGGCAAAGCCCATGTGGGTGATCGATGAATAGGCCATCAGCCGCTTGATGTCGCGCTGGCCGATCGCCGCGACCGAACCAAGGAACATCGACGCCACCGCAAGGAACGCCACGATCTGCCCCCAGTCGCCGGTGGCAGAGCCGAAGGCGTCATGCACCAGCCGCGCGAACAGGGCCATCGCGGCCATCTTGGGCGCTGTGGCGAAGAAGGCGGTGATCGGGGTCGGCGCGCCTTCGTAGACGTCGGGCGTCCACATGTGGAACGGCACGGCCGAGACCTTGAACGCCAGACCGGCCAGCAGGAACACAAGGCCGAACAGCAGGCCCAGCGGCATCTCACCCTCGCCCGCGGCCTGGATAATGCCCGCGAACTCCGTGGTGCCCGAGAAGCCATAGGTCAGCGACGCGCCGTACAGCAGAAGACCGGACGACAGCGCGCCCAGCACAAAGTACTTCAGGCCCGCCTCGGTCGATTTGACGCTGTCGCGGCGCAGCGAGGCGACGACGTACAGCGCCAGCGACTGCAGCTCCAGCCCCATGTACAGCACGATCAGGTCCCCGGCCGAGACCATGACGCACATGCCCACGGCGGCCAGCGCCACCAGCAGCGGATACTCGAACCGCAGCAGGTCGCGTTTCTGCATGTAGTCCTGGCTCATGACCAGAACGGCTGCGGCGGAGACAAGGATCACGATCTTCGAGAACCGCGCAAAGGCGTCGTCGCGGAACAGCCCGTCGAACGCAAGGTTCGCGCCCTCGCCGTTCAGGCCGATGTACAGGGCGAGGATCAGGAAGATGCCCGCGGTGCCCCAGACCATCATCGGCGCGGTCTTGTCCTTGCCGGTGTAGACGGCGAACAGCAGGGCCGCCATCGCGAAGATCGCCAGGATGATCTCCGGCAGGAGGATCGAGAAATCGGCAGAGGTCATGGCTTAGTGCCCCGCTTCTACGTTGGCTGTGCTATCGGCGACGGCCGTGGTGCCGCCGTCCCAAGCCGCGACGGCGGCCTGGTTGTCGGAAATCAGCGCCTCGACCGAGGGGCCGATGATATCGGTGACAAGGCTGGGATAGACGCCCAGCAGCAGGGTCATCACCACGAGCGGGGCGAAGATCGCCTTCTCGCGGCGGGTCATGTCGGTGATCGAGCGCAGGCTTTCCTTGATCAGGTCGCCCATCACGACCCGGCGGTACAGCCACAGGGCATAGCCAGCCGACAGGATCACGCCGGTACAGGCGATGACCGCGACCCAGGTGTTGGCCTGGAACATGCCCATCAGGGTCAGAAACTCGCCCACGAAGCCCGAGGTGCCCGGCAGGCCGACGTTCGCCATCGTGAACAGCATGAAGATCAGCGCATAGGCCGGCATCCGGTTCACCAGACCGCCATAGGCGTCGATGTCGCGGGTGTGCATCCGATCATAGATCACGCCGACGCACAGGAACAACGCGCCCGACACGAAGCCGTGGCTGATCATCTGGAAGATGGCGCCGTCGATGCCCTGCTGGTTCGCCGCGAAGATCCCCGCCGTGACATAGCCCATGTGGGCCACGGACGAATAAGCGATCAGCTTCTTCATGTCCTGCTGCGCCAGCGCCACCAGCGACGTGTAGACGATGGCGATGGCCGACATCCAAAGCACCAGCGGCGCCAGCAGGTCGGAGGCCACCGGGAACATCGGCAGGCTGAACCGCAGGAAACCGTAGCCACCCATCTTCAGCAGGATCGCCGCCAGCACGACCGACCCGGCGGTCGGCGCCTGAACGTGCGCGTCCGGCAGCCAGGTGTGCACCGGCCACATCGGCATCTTCACCGCGAAGCTGGCGAAGAAGGCGACCCACAGCAGTGTCTGCAGCCCGCCCACGATCTGAACGCCCAGCAGGCTGAACGTATCCGACCCGAAGTTATGCGCCAGAAGCGTCGGAATGTCGGTGGTGCCCGCGTCGACATACATCGCGATCATCGCCACCAGCATCAGGACCGACCCGAAGAAGGTATACAGGAAGAACTTGAACGACGCGTAGATCCGGTCCTTGCCGCCCCAGATGCCGATGATCAGGAACATCGGGATCAGACCGCCTTCGAAGAACAGGTAGAACAGGATCAGGTCCAGCGCGACGAACACGCCCAGCATCAGCGTTTCCAGCACGAGGAACGCGATCATGTATTCCTTCACCCGGTGCGTGACGCCCCAGCAAGCAAGGATCGTAAGGGGCATCAGGAAGGTCGTGAGCATCACGAACAGCACAGAGATACCGTCGACGCCGACCTTGTAGGTCAGGCCCACCAGCCACGCGTGTTCCTCGACAAACTGAAAGCCGGTGTCCGACGGATCGAACTGGGCGATCAGGAAGATCGAGATCAGGAAGGTGATCGACGTCGCGATCAGCGCAAGCCACTTGGCGTTCTTCTGCGCCGCTTCATCTTCCCCGCGCAGGAACAGCGCAAGGATCGCCGCCCCAAGGAGCGGGATGAAGGTGATCATGGAAAGAAGGTTGTCCATACCTCAGGCCCCGCTCAGCTCAGCACCATCCAGGTGATGAAGATGACAATCCCCAGCACCATCGTGAAAGCGTATGTAAAGATGTATCCGGACTGTGCCCGGCCCGCGAGGCGGGTAAAGAACGGCACCACGCCCATCGCCAGTCCGTTCAGCGCGCCGTCGATGGTGCCCTGATCGCCGCGCCGCCACAGCAGACCGCCAAGGGCCTTCGCAGGCCGCACGAAGACGAAATCGTAGATCTCGTCGAAGTACCACTTGTTCAGCAGGAACAGGTACAGCGGGCGCTGGTTCTCGGCCAGCCGCTTGGGCAGCGAAGTGTCGCGGATGTAGAACAGCCACGCCCCGAACAGACCGATCAGCATCGCGATGAAGGGCGACACCTTCACCCAAGCGGGCGAATGGTGCGCGTCGTCCATGACGTGATTGTCCGGCGCCATGTAGATCGCGCCAGCCGTCCAGCCGCCTGCAACCTCGTGGCCGCCCTCGCCTTCCGCGCCCTCGCCGTGATCCTCGGCGCTTTCGGCCGCGACGGCCTCTTCGCCGGTGGTTTCGGTTTCGGCCTCGGCATGGTCGTCGCCTGCCACGGTTTCCTCGTGGTGCGCCGGGATGCCGAAGAAGCGGTTCACGCGGTCATGGTCGCCGAAGAACGGCCCGTACCAGACCATACCGGCCAGCACCGCACCCACCGCCAGAACGCCCAGCGGGATCAGCATGACCTTCGGGCTTTCGTGCGCGTGTTCGTGCGTGTGCTTGTCGCCGCGCGGCGTGCCGAAGAAGGTCAGGAACATCAGCCGCCACGAATAGAAGCTGGTGAACATCGCCGCGATGACCAGCATCCAGAAGGCATAGGTGCCCACGCCGGTATGCGCGCCGAACGCGCTTTCGATGATCGCATCCTTCGACAAGAAGCCCGCAAAGCCGATGTGGGTCAGCGGGATACCGACGCCGGTGATCGCCAGCGTGCCGATCAGCATCGCGTAATAGGTGTAGGGGATCTTCTTTCGAAGCCCGCCATAGTTCCGCATGTCCTGCTCGTGGTGCATCGCGTGGATGACGGAACCGGCGCCAAGGAACAGCATCGCCTTGAAGAAGGCGTGCGTGAACAGGTGGAACATCGCCGCCGAATAGACGCCGACGCCCGCCGCCACGAACATGTAGCCCAGCTGCGAACAGGTCGAATAGGCGATCACGCGCTTGATGTCGTTCTGCACCAGACCGACCGTCGCCGCGAAGAACGCAGTGGTTGCGCCCAGCACGACGATGAAGGCGGTCGCCGCGGGGGCGAATTCGTACAGCGGCGACATCCGGCAGACCAGGAACACGCCCGCGGTCACCATCGTCGCGGCGTGGATCAGCGCCGACACCGGGGTCGGGCCTTCCATCGCGTCCGGCAGCCACGTGTGCAGCAGCAGCTGTGCCGACTTGCCCATCGCGCCGATGAACAGCAGCACGCCGATCAGGTTGGCCGCGTTCCACTCGGTCCACAGGAAGGTCAGGTTGGTCTGCGCCAGTTCCGGCGCCATGCCGAAGATGATGTCCATGTCGACGCTGTCGGTCAGGAAGAACAGCGCTAAGATGCCCAGCAGGAAGCCGAAGTCACCGACACGGTTGACGATGAAGGCCTTCATCGCCGCCGCGCCCGCGCTGGGTTTGCGGAAGTAGAAACCGATCAGCAGGTAGGACGCGACGCCCACGCCTTCCCAGCCGAAGAACATCTGGATCAGGTTGTCGGCGGTGACCAGCGACAGCATCGCGAAGGTGAAGAACGACAGGTAGGCGAAGAACCGGGGACGATAGCTTTCGCCTTCCTTGAAGTTCTCGTCATGCGCCATGTAGCCGAAGGAATACAGATGCACGAGCGCCGACACGGTGGTGACGACGATCAGCATGATCGCGGTCAGGCGGTCCAGCCGGATCGCCCATTCGGTCGCCAGCGTGCCGCTTTCGATGAAGCGGAAGATCGGGATCTGCTGCGCCTCTCCGTCGAAGGACAGGAACACCGCCCACGAAAGGATACAGGCCAGAAACAGCAGGAAGGTCGCGGTCCACTGCGCGGCGTACTCGCCGATCAGCCGCCAGCCGAACCCGCAGATGATGGCGCCCAGCAGCGGGGCGAACAGGATGATGGGTTCCATCGCGGATCAGCCTTTCATCACGTTGACGTCTTCGACGTCGATGGTGCCCCGGTTGCGGAAGAAGCAGACCAGGATCGCCAGCCCGATTGCCGCCTCGGCCGCGGCGACCGTCAGCACGAACAGGGTGAACACCTGCCCGACCAGGTCGCCCAGGTAGGACGAGAAGGCGACGAAGTTGATGTTGACCGACAGCAGGATCAGTTCCAGCGACATCAGCAGGATGATCACGTTCTTCCGGTTCAGGAAGATGCCGAAGATGCCGATGACGAACAGTGCCGCGGCGACCGCCAGGTAGTGTTCAAGTCCGACCATTGCGTCCCTCAAGTCTCTTTTTCTTTTCACGCCGCCGCCGGATGGCGGTGACGCACAGTGCCACCAGTCCCAGCAGCGGCAGAAGCGGAGCGAACTGGTTCATCACCCCGTCCCCCTTCGTGTCCTGCCGGCCGTCGCCGTCCCGTCGCGCCGCACGGACGCCGCCGGAACCGGCCGGATCATTTCGCCCCCGCCGAACCGGGGTAATATGCCTTGCACCCGCACCCAAGGTCGAACCGTCGATCGGACGGCGCCCCGTGGTTCGAGATGCCGATCGCCCGGCCCGAGACCGGTACGATCGCCGCGTTGTTCAGTCCGCTTGCACGCGCCACGATCTCGGTCAGTGGCAGCAGTGCCCCGGCGGCAGAGGCCGCTTCGACGGCGTTCTGCAGGTCTGTCCACTGGCCCGGCGGGATCGGAGCCGGAAACTCGATCAGGCCGGACGGCCCGAAGATCGCGGCCTGGTCCGCGTTGCAGTCGACCACGATGGTGGTCTGACGCGCCGCGCAGGCGTGGCCGTCCCAATACACTTGCTGGACGTAGCCTTTGCCCAGATCCACGGCGGCAGAGACACCTTCGTCCTCGATCCCGTCGTCGAAATAGGTGATCCCGCAGGTGCCGAACCGCATACTCTCGCGGCCTTCCATGTACACCATCTCGCACGCCCCGGCAGCGCCGGCGGCCAGAGCCGCGGCAGCCGCAAAGACCGGAAGGGTGACATTGAGGGCCGCAGCGGTCATTCCGCCCACCCCGCCATCAGATCGCAGGCACAATCGCCGAACTCGTTGCGCGACATGCGGACGCCGGCGCCTTGCAGGGCCATCTCGTCGCCGATCTGGCGCATCGTGTACCGACCCGCGCCGAATGCCATATCCTCGAACCGGGACCGCGCCGGTTGCTGGTCGCCCCGCGGCAGGACCACCAAAAGTTCGCTGCCAGAGCGGCAGTGCTGCAGCACATAGCGATCCGGCTTGCCGGTGTCCGAGTGGAACACCTCAAGCACGGCGAAACCGTCGCCAGCCTCGCTCAGGAAGGCCGGGTCCATCGCCGCCGTTTCCTGGCCGAGCGGCACGAACCGACCGGCCGCGCCGTCCCAATAACAGGGCGGCGGCGGCGCCAGCGCGTCCGCGGCGGTGGCCGCAAAGGCCATCAGGGATATGACGGCCAGAAGCCTCAAAGGCCCTGCCCCGGTTTCACGTCGCGCACTTCCATCGCCTTGGCCGGGTCGCGGTACATCTGCGCCAGCACGTTCTGCCGCTTGACCCATGTGCGGTGGCGCAGTGTCAGGACGATCGCCCCGACCATCGCGACCAGCAGAATCAGGCCGGCAAGCTGGAACATCAGGATGTATTTGTCGTACACCAGCGCACCCAAGGCCGCGGTGTTGTGCAGTTCGGCCACGTCGGGCGCCACGGCGGCCCGCAGGCCCATCGCGCCATCGGCGAAGGTCCAGCTGCCGTAGACCAGCCCCAGTTCCATCAACAGGACGACGCCGATCAGCAACGCCAGCGGCATATAGCGCGCCATCTCGGCCTTGAGCTCGGCAAAGTCGACGTCCAGCATCATGACCACGAACAGGAACAGCACCGCCACGGCGCCGACGTAGACGATGATCAGAAGCATCGCCACGAACTCGGCCCCCAGCAGGACGAACAGCCCGGCGGCGGACAGGAACGCGAGGATCAGCCACAGAACCGAGTGCACCGGGTTGCGGCTGACCACGGTCATCAGGCCCGAGGCCAGTACCGCGATGGCGAACACGTAGAATGCGAAGTCGGCGACGGTCATGCTTGTCCCTCCTGCCCCGCGCTCATGACCTCGCGGGCGAGGTTCATCGCCTTGGTCATCGCGGGAACGCCGCCGAACATGCCGGCCAGCGAGATGGTCTCGGTGATTTCCTGCTCTGTCGCGCCGGCCTCAAGGGCGTGGCGGACGGTCAGCCGGATCTGAGCCTCGGCCTGCGCGCCGAGGATGGTCAGGCCCTGAAGCGTCAGAAGCAGCTTGTTCTTCGCGCTCAGGCCTTCGGGATTCCATGTCTTGCCCCAGAACGCTTCCATCACGTCCTTGGGCATCACCGGCCACATCTTCTCGATCGCGGCGGGGGTGAAGGATTCCATGATCGGACCCATCGCCTTGGACCAGTCCTGCCCCATCTTCATGAGGTCCTCGAACGGGTTCTTCGGTCCGTCGGTCATGCGAAACCCTCCGTGACGCCTGCGACGGCGCCCGTATGCTCTGTGCAAATCCGCCGGCTGGCGCCGGGATATGTCAGGCCCCGGCGGGTCATCGGTAAGGTGCATCCAGTTCCAGGTTGCGGGCGATCTCGGCTTCCCAGCGTTCGCCGTTCTCCAGCAGCTTTTCCTTGTTGTAGTAAAGCTCTTCGCGGGTTTCGGCGGCGAACTCGAAGTTCGGCCCCTCGACGATGGCGTCCACCGGGCAGGCTTCCTGACAGAAACCGCAGTAGATGCATTTCGTCATGTCGATGTCATAGCGCGTCGTCCGGCGGCTGCCGTCCTCGCGCGGTTCGGCGTCGATCGTGATCGCCTGCGCCGGGCAGATCGCTTCGCACAGCTTGCAGGCGATGCAGCGTTCCTCGCCATTCGGATACCGGCGCAGCGCGTGCTCGCCGCGGAAGCGCGGCGACAGCGGGCCCTTTTCGTGCGGGTAGTTGATCGTCTCTTTCGGCGCGAAGAAGTACTTAAACCCCAGCCGGAAGCCGGCGATGAAATCCGACAGCAGGAAGTACTTGGTGGCGCGGTTCCAGTCGATCTGGGTCATTGCAACCCTCCGGTCGTTTGGGCGGCAGCGGCCACCCGGAATTTAGCAAGCATCCGCATCGTCAGCCCCCGATCGCCCAGCGGGCATAGGCGCCGCCGAACCAGCCGAAGTGCGCGGCGAAGGACACGAACACCACCCAGCCCAGCGACAGCGGCAGGAACACCTTCCAGCCGATCCGCATCAGCTGGTCATAGCGGTAACGGGGGGTGATCGCCTTCACCATCGCGAAGAGGAAGAAGAAGAACAGCATCTTCGCGACCATCCACAGCGCGCCGTCCGGCAGGCCGGGGATCGGTGACAGCCAGCCGCCGAAGAACAGCAGCGAGGTCAGCGCGCAGATCAGGAAGATGGCAAAGTATTCACCGGCCATGAACAGCAGGAACGGCGTCGACGAGTATTCCACCTGATAGCCGGCGACCAGTTCCGATTCCGCCTCCGGCAGGTCGAACGGCGGACGGTTGGTTTCGGCAAGGCCAGAGATGAAGAACAGGAAGACCATCGGCAGGTGCGGCAGCCAGAACCAGCTGAACAGGCCAAAGCTGCCATCCTGCGCCGCGACGATCTCGCCAAAGTTCAGCGACCCGGCCGAGATGACGATGCCGATGATGATCAGGCCCAGCGACACCTCATAGCTGATCATCTGCGCGGCGGACCGCAGCGAGCCAAGGAACGGGTATTTCGAGTTCGACGCCCAGCCGCCCATGATCACGCCGTACACTTCCAGCGACGAGATCGCGAAGACGTACAGGATGGCGACGTTGATGTCCGACAGCACCCAGCTGGTGTTGAACGGGATCACGGCCCACGCCGCCATCGGCAGCGCGAAAGACAGGATCGGGGCGATGAAGAACACCGCCCGGTCGGCGCCCGCGGGCACAACGATTTCCTTCAGGACCAGCTTGAGCATGTCGGCGGCCGACTGCAGCAGCCCCCACGCCCCCACCACGTTGGGACCGCGGCGCATCTGGACGGCGGCCCAGATCTTGCGGTCCGCGTAGAGGATGAAATAGGCCGACAGAAGCAGGAAGACCGCCATCAGCAGGCACTGCGCCAGGATGATGATCGTTATGCCAAGCCCGGTCGAAAAGAAGTCTGCCATATGTCCACTCACACCGTCGGTATGCCGGTTTCCGCGCAGTTCGCCACCGTGACCTCTGCGTCTATGGTACTGAGTCCGCGCGGTAGTCCGGGTGAGACGGTGTAAACCGCATCTCCCTTCCAAACGCCACCCTCTTCGGCGACATTTGTGCGGACATGCCGCGCAAAGCCGAAGCCACGGATCAATGCGTATTGTGCCGCGGCACAGTCGGCGTAGGCCGTCACGTCCTCGCCGGTCCGTGCGCCGCGCATGGCGACTTGGAACTCGACAAGGTCATCCTCCAGAAGCCGGGTCTCGATGCCGCGGTATTCGGGGTTGAACGGAGCGCGGTCGACGATCTCGGGGCGCGGCAAGTCCCCGGTCGAGGCACCGGCACAGGCGGCAAGCCCGCCCAGCCCGATGACCCCTGCTATGACCCTTGCGCCGACCACCGTCCCGGCCCTATTCCGCCGCCACCGCCGTGGTGGCGCGCGCCTTCGCCCGCGCGCTTAGCTCGGCCATCAGCGCCGAGGCCCGCGCGATCGGGTTGGTCAGCCAGAAGTCGCGGATCGCCGGGCGGAAGCTGGCATCGCCCAGCTTGCCCTGCTCGACCGCCTGCCATTCGTTGGCAGGGACCGCACCCACGGTTTTCAGCACCGGCGCCGCCTCAATCAGAGCGCGGCGCAGTTGCGCCAGACTGTCGAAGGGCAGCGTCGCGTCCAGTTCGGCCGACAGCGCCCGCAGGATGGCCCAGTTCTCTTTCGCCTCGCCCGGCGGGAAGCTGGCGCGCATCGCAAGCTGCGGCCGACCCTCGGTGTTGACGAACAGGCCGTTCTCTTCGGTGTAAGCGGCGCCCGGCAGGATGATGTCGGCGCGGTGCGCGCCCCGGTCGCCGTGGCTGCCCTGGTAGATCACGAAGGGACCGTCGGCGATCTCGACCTCGTCCGCACCAAGGTTATAGACCACCTCGGCCCCGTCCAGCGCGGCGTCCATGCCGCCTTCGGTCACGGCACCCACGTCCATCGCGCCGACACGGCCAGCGGCGGTGTGCAGCACCATAAACTTCGACTCGGTCAGCTCGGCGACCTTCATCGTGGCGCCCAGCACGGCAGAGCCGTCAGCCTCGGACAGCGCGCCCTGGCCGATGATGACCACGGTGTCCTTGCCCTTGGCGTTCTTGTGGTCCTTTTCGACCAGCGCCTGCAGGTCGGACCGCTGATTGCCATAATGGGTGTAGTCATAGGTCAGGTCGGCCGCCTCGCCCACCATCGCAACGCGTGCGCCATTCAGCCACGCCTTGCGGATACGCGCGTTCAGCACCGGCGCTTCCTCGCGCGGGTTGGTGCCGATCAGCAGGATCACGGCGGCGGTGTCCACATCCTCGATCGAGGCGGTGCCCACATAGCCGGACCGGTTGCCCGCCGGCAGCTTCGCGCCATCGGTGCGGCACTCGACGTTGCCGCCCAGCCCCTCGACCAGACCTTTCAGCGCAAAGGCGGCCTCGGCCGGGGCAAGATCGCCCACAAGGCCCGCGACCTTCTTGCCCTTCATCGCGGCGGCGGCTTTCGACAGCGCCTCTCCCCACGTGGCGGGGCGCAGCTTGCCGTTCTCGCGCACATAGGGCTTGTCCAGCCGCTGGCGGCGCAGGCCGTCCCAGACGAAGCGGGTCTTGTCGCTGATCCACTCTTCGTTGATGCCGTCGTGGTTGCGCGGCAGGAACCGCATCACTTCGCGGCCCTTGGTGTCGACCCGGATGTTCGACCCCAGCGCATCCATCACGTCGACGCTTTCGGTCTTGGTCAGTTCCCACGGGCGGGCGGTAAAGGCATAGGGCTTCGACACCAGCGCGCCCACCGGGCACAGGTCGATGATGTTGCCCTGCATGTTGGAATCGAGCGTCTGGTTCAGATAGCTCGTGATCTCGGCATCCTCGCCCCGGCCGGTCTGGCCCATCTGGCTGATGCCTGCCACCTCGGTGGTGAAGCGGACGCAGCGGGTGCACGAGATGCAGCGCGTCATGTGCGTTTCGACCAGCGGGCCGAGGTCCAGATCGTCCACCGCGCGCTTCGGCTCGCGGAAGCGGCTGAAGTCGACGCCATAGGCCATCGCCTGATCCTGCAGGTCGCATTCGCCGCCTTGGTCGCAGATCGGGCAGTCCAGCGGGTGGTTGATGAGCAGGAACTCCATCACACCTTCGCGGGCCTTCTTCACCATCGGCGAATTGGTTTTGATGACCGGCGGCTCGCCATCTTTGCCGGGGCGCAGATCACGCACCTGCATCGCACAGGATGCGGCCGGTTTCGGGGGTCCGCCCACCACTTCGACAAGGCACATACGGCAGTTGCCTGCGATCGACAGCCGCTCGTGATAGCAGAACCGGGGGATCTCGATCCCGGCCTGTTCGCAGGCCTGGATCAGCGTCATCGCCGGATCGACTTCTATCTCGTTGTCGTCAATGATGATTTTCCGAAGATCGGTCATGGGTTGGTTCCCTTCGGATCGGCCTGCCGCTGCAGCGACTAGCTTATCGGTTGGTGCGAGACGCACGGCCCCGCCATTCTGCCTTTGGCTATTTCCTCCAGCCCGGCATTGCAAGACCTTAGCGCCCGTGATCGCCGCAGCGCAGCGCCCAAAAGCACCAACTCCGTCGCGGAAGCCGTGCTTTCGGGCTATCCAAAGAAACTTGCCGTTTTATGAAGGAATGCCGCTTCCAAGCCCCGTTGACCGCAGCAATTGCCCCGCCCCGCGGTCAGGCCACCAAATCGCGGCGATCGACGCGACGTCGCAACGGGGTTCAAGATGACGGGCACCCGAACGCGACTCGGCCGCCTCGCGTCATGCGGGCGGCCGGTCGCTTAAGAAAATGTGATGAAGGGCGGCTGCCCCGGGACGCGGGGCGGGTCAGTTCGCGCGCAGCAGGTATCCCGTCAGGGTGTTCTTCTCGATCTCTGCCAATCCCAGCCGGCAATAGCTTTGCGCGTCGCCCTCTGTGACGCCGTTCTTCGCAAGGTAGGCATCGCGCATTTGCTTCAGCTTTTCCTTGGCTTCCGGGCTTTTGCGCATCGCGGTGATGTCGTCCTGCGAATAGCCCAGTTTCAGGGCATAGCTTTCCAGCTCTTTCACCCGCACCACAACGCGAAACATCCGCGCGCTGATCGAAGGGCAGTTGTTCCGGATCTCGTCGCCCACGGCGGCGGCGAAGAACTCGCGCACGACGCGGGGATCGTCCTCTAGCGGCGGCAGGGCCATCGCGGCGCCCGCGCTGGCCGTGACAAGAACGGCGACAAGGGTTGTCTTCAGGATCTTCTGCATCGGTCTACTCCGGGCCTGTACGTACCACACGCCCCGCAGGACGTTGCCTGCACTCCGGTTCGGACGGGGCGGTCGGATCACTAGGCCCGACTTCCCCCATCCGGTCCAGACACGAGGGCTTGAACGATAAGGTTGGGCGGCACGTCGCCGTTTTCCAGCCCTTGCGGCCCACAACCGATCACGAAAAGTTACGCAATCAGCGTGCCGTACACGATCCGCGCAAGGTCACCGAGTCGTCGGTGATCGGAAGTTGGTCCAGCGGTGTGTCGGGGCCGATGGCCCACGCCGTCTCGGAGCTGCCGAACCGGCGCAGGCAATAGACCGTCGCGCGGTAGCGCCCGGCTTCCAGCGCCATTTCGGGGTCGGCCCGGAACGGCCGCACCGTGATCGTCAGATCGCGCCGCGCCTCGCCGTCGATGTCCAGCCGCGACCGATAGGTCACGCCGTTCACCTCTAGCCGGTTGGACCCGCGCGCGCTGGCGCTGCCGATCCCGACCGCGCCGCCGACATTGCGGGCAACACCGCAGCCAGCCACCGCGACAAGAAGCGAGCCGATGACAAGGCCGCGCACAAGGCGACCGGCGGCGGGCGAACTGATCGTCTTGAAGGTCATGCTTACTCCGCCGCGACCGCGCTGACGCGCCCGGTTTTCTTGGCCTTGATGCGATCCTCGATCTCTTCGCGGAAGTGACGGATCAGGCCCTGGATCGGCCAGGCCGCCGCATCGCCGAGCGCACAGATCGTGTGGCCCTCGACCTGCTTGGTCACGTCGAACAGCATGTCGATTTCTTCGATCTCGGCGTCGCCGGTCACCAGACGGTCCATCACGCGCATCATCCAGCCGGTGCCTTCCCGGCAGGGCGTGCACTGGCCGCAGCTTTCGTGCTTGAAGAACTTCGACAGCCGCCACACGGCCTTCACCACGTCGGTCGACTGATCCATCACGATCATGCAGCCGGTGCCGAAGCTGGACTTGTTCTCGCGCATCCAGTCGAAATCGAAGATCGCGTCGTCCAGCGCCTCTTTCGGCAGGACCGGGCAGGACGCGCCGCCGGGGATGATGGCCTTGAGGTTGTCCCAGCCGCCGCGGATGCCGCCGCCGTGGGTCTCGATGATCTCGCGCACGGACATCGACATCGATTCCTCGAACACGCACGGCGTGTTCACATGCCCGGTCAGGCCCATCAGCTTGGTGCCCGCGTTGTTCGGACGGCCAAAGCTGGAAAACCAGTCGGGCCCGCGCCGCAGGATGGTCGGCACGACGGCGATGGATTCCACGTTGTTCACCGTGGTCGGGCAGCCATACAGGCCCGCGCCCGCCGGGAACGGCGGCTTCATGCGCGGCATCCCCTTGCGGCCTTCAAGGCTTTCCAGCAGCGCCGTTTCCTCGCCGCAGATATAGGCGCCTGCGCCGTGATGCAGGTACAGGTCGAAATCCCAACCGGACCCCGCGGCGTTGCCGCCCAGAAGGCCGGCTTCGTACGCCTCGTCGATGGCAGCCTGCAGCGCCTCGCGCTCGCGGATGTATTCGCCGCGAATGTAGATATAGGCCGCGTTCGCCCCCATCGCGAAGGACGCGATCAGCGCCCCCTCGACCAGCGTGTGCGGATCATGGCGCATGATCTCGCGGTCCTTGCAGGTCGCAGGCTCGGATTCGTCGGCGTTGATGACAAGGTAAGCCGGGCGACCGTCGCTTTCCTTTGGCATGAAGGACCACTTCAGGCCGGTCGGGAAACCCGCCCCGCCCCGACCGCGCAGGCCAGAGGCCTTCACCTGGTCGATGATCCAGTCCCTGCCCTTCTGGATGATCCCCGCAGTGCCGTCCCAGTGACCGCGCTTCTTCGCGCCGTCCAACGTGCGGTCGTGCATCCCGTAAAGGTTGGTAAAGATGCGGTCCTTGTCGGCAAGCATGTCCGGTTACCCTTCGTTGTCCCGGCGTTTCCGCCAGATCTGATACGTCACGATGAATGCCCACAAAAAGGCGGCAAGCGCCAGCAGGTCGAACAACAGGACGGTGCGGGCCGTCAGCCCGAACCGCGCCCCTGCGAACTGGGCGCCCATCCACAGCACGAGCGTCGCGATGATCACCACCGCCACCGTCCGAGACTGTCTTGCCTGCGCCTTCTGCCTGCCCGTGGGCTCTGTCATCGTCACTCCTAGTAGACCTCGCCCTTGTCGACGCGGCTAGAGAACTCTGTGTCTCCGCCCGCGGCGAGGATCTTTGCCTGTTCCACCCAGTCATCGCGGCTGACGCGGCCACGAAACCCTTTCAGGTTCTGGTCCATCCATGCGACCTGGGAAGGTCCCCAGCCCGCGATCTGGTCGAAGTGATAGACACCAAGCGAGTGCAACAGCTCTTCCAGCTTGGGGCCTACACCCTTGATTTCCTTCAGGTTGTCCGCACCGCCATCGCGCGGGGCCGACATCATCTCGGGCTGTTCGCCCTCTCCCTCGTCCGCCGGGTCCGCCGACGTCTTCGGGCTTTTGTCCAGTGGCGCCTCGGCCGGGGCCGTGGCGACGGTCTGTTCCGGCGCGGCCGAAATCGGTTCCGGCGCAGGCTCGGGGTCGGGCTTCGGCGCGGGCGCGGCTTCGGGCGTTGGCGCAGGCTCTGGCGTTTTCTCCGGCTGAGCGGCGCGGAACGGCGCGGGATCTTCCGCCATCGCGTTCAGGCCGGTGCCGGCGCCCGTGCTGTCGGTCTGCGGACCGGACGTGCCGGACGACGCCGGGGCGGCGTTGGCGCTGTCCGCCGTCGTGCCGCCGTACCCGTAGTACAGGATCAGGAACACCATGCCCCCGACGACCAGCCCCATCAGCAGCGCGCCGATGAAGGCGTGGGTCACCAACAGCCAGAGGCCCAGCAACACAAGCAGCCCAACAACGCCGGAAATCACCAGCATCGCTTCGGTAGAAAGTCCTTTACGTCCGTCAGCCATATCGTCCCTCTCCCATGTCGCGTTACGCGTGCATGGGATCAGTATTTAGCGCGTTTCGAGAATTCTGTCTCTCCCCCGGCGGCAAGCACCTTGGCCTGCTTGACCCACTGGTCGCGGGTCACGCGGCCTTTGAACCCTTCGAGGTTGTCGTCCACCCACGCGATTTCCTCGGCGGTCCAGCTGGCGACCTGGTCGTAGTGGTAGAAGCCCAGCGAGTGCAGAAGCGACTCGAGCTTGGGGCCTACGCCTTTGATTTTCTTCAGATCGTCCGCCTTACCCTCGCGGGCGCCGTCCAGTGCCGCCGGGCGCTTCGCGTCCTCGGGCTTTACCTTCTTGGCGGCCTCGGTCACGGCGTCGGCTTCTGCGTCAGTGTCAGCCCCGGCGTCGGTGTCGGCAGGAGACTCCGACGGGGTCGCCGCGCCTGGAGCCTTGGTGTTCGGCACGTTGCCGGACACGTCGGATTCGGGCTTGGCCGCGCTGTCGTCGCTGGAAATCTCGCGCGCGTCGACACCGGTTTCGTCCGCGGGGACGTCCTCGGACGGGCGCGGATGCGTGGTGGCTTCCTTCTGCGCCTCGATCTCGGCGTCGGTGGTGTCGTTGCGGCGCCACGGCGTGGTCAGCGGCACCTCGGTCCCATCGATCCGCTTGACGGTATCGCCGATCTCAAGCGCCAGCGCGACCGATGCGTTGTGCGCCTCGCGGTTCTCGGCGTACTCGGTCAGCACGTTCGGCCCGCCCTTCGCCTCGGACGAAAAGCGGCCGTTCTGCGGGCCCGGCGTCGGAACGCGGCCAGCGGCGAATTCGTCAAGGATCTTGCCAAAGCTATCGGCTGTCAGATCCTCGTAGTAGTCCTTGCCGATCTGGGCCATCGGCGCGTTCGAACAGGCGCCAAGGCACTCGACTTCTTCCCACGAGAACTTGCCGTCCTCGGACACGGCGTGCGGCTGGGCGGCAATCTTGTCGCGGCAGACGGCCATCAGGTCTTCTGCGCCGCAGATCATGCAGGACGTGGTGCCGCAGACCTGAATATGCGCAACGCTGCCAACCGGTTGCAGCTGGAACATGAAGTAAAAAGTCGCCACTTCAAGCGCGCGGATATAGGCCAAGTCCAGCATCTCGGCGACCGCCTCGATCGCGGGGCGGCTCAGCCAGCCTTCCTGTTCCTGCGCGCGCCACAGCAGCGGAATGATCGCCGACGCCTGACGGCCTTCGGGATACTTGCTGATCTGGCCCTCGGCCCAGGCCTGGTTGGCCGGCGTGAAGGCGAAGCTTTCGGGTTGGTCGTGATAGAGACGGCGGAGCATGGTCTGTCCTTATCCGTTGCAGTCCGAGAGGCTGACCGTCATGTCCGCCTCGTCAACAGTGAGTTCGCCGGACGTCACCAGCGTCTCGAACACCCCGGCCAGCGCCACGTCGACCGGCGCGCGGGCGGCGGCCTGATCGGCAACGCCCAGCCCGTCGAGAACCGAAACGACAATGTCGCCCTGCGCGGCCATCTGGTCCGAGAAATCCACGGTGCAGCCCGACTGTGTGAAGTGCGTCCGCACCAGGTCTGCCAGTTGGGCATCGGTCACCACGCCAACACCGGGCACGGTATGTCCGGCGATGTCGGGGGTGCAGTCCTTCAGGCGCACGACGCCGGCCTGAATGTCCGGGTCGATCAGGCCGCCTTTGACCATCGAAAGCGAGACAGGCTGGATCCGATCCTGAAGATCGTCATGCAGCACTTCGGCCTCGTCCACCGACAGGCCCAGCACGGCGCCGAAATGCGACATGATCCGGCGATCCGTCGCCTCTTCGTCGACCATGCTCAATTCGCAACCGCTGGCCCGAAACAGGTCGGTGAACAGCGCCTCGATCCGGGTTTCGGGCATCTCCGCGATTTCGGTCCGCAGCGTTTCGATCCGGGCGTCATCGGCCGCAGCCGCCGCGTGGGCCGACAGCAGGCAGATCAGCACGATCCCCGCGCCCGCCCGTCTCATGCCCGGCCTCCGCCCAGTAGGCCGATCAGCCCCATCGGTGCGGCGCCGGGAAACGGCACCGGGCTGGCCATCACAGCGGCGCCAGACGCGGGCGCGTGGAAGCTGTTCGGCAACAGCGCCAGCAGCAACACCAGAACCGTCACCGTCATCAGCGGTCGACCTCGCCGAAGACGATATCCATCGTACCGATGATCGCCGCGACATCCGCAAGCTGGTGGCCGCTGGCCACGTAGTCCATCGACTGCAGGTGCAGGTAGCCCGGCGCGCGCAGCTTGGCCTTGTACGGCTTGTTGGTGCCGTCCGATACGATGTACACGCCGAACTCGCCCTTCGGCGCCTCGACCGCGGCATAGGCTTCGCCAGCCGGGACGTGAAACCCTTCGGTGTACAGCTTGAAGTGGTGGATCAGGGCTTCCATCGACTGTTTCATGTCGCCCCGCTTGGGCGGGGTCAGCTTGCCGCGCGCCAGCACGTCGCCCTGCCCTTCCGGCGCCGACAACTTCTCGATCGCTTGCCGGATGATCTTCACGCTTTCGCGCATCTCCTGCATCCGGACCAGATAGCGGTCATAGCAATCGCCGTTCTTGCCGACGGGAATGCCGAATTCGAACTCGTCGTAGCATTCATACGGCTGGCTGCGGCGCAGGTCCCATGCAAGACCCGATCCGCGCACCATGACGCCGGAATAGCCCCAATCAAGAACATCCTGTTCGGTGATGATGCCGATGTCCGCGTTGCGCTGCTTGAAGATCCGGTTCTCGGTCAGCAGGCCGTCGATGTCGTCCAGCAGCTTCTCGAACGGATCGCACCATGCGTCGATGTCCGCCAACAGTTCGGGCGGCAGGTCCTGGTGGACGCCGCCGGGGCGGAAATAGGCCGCGTGCAGGCGGGCGCCGCAGGCACGTTCGTAGAACACCATCAGCTCTTCGCGGGCGGTAAAGCCCCACAGCGGCGGCGTCAGCGCACCGACGTCCATCGCCTGCGTGGTCACGTTCAGCAAGTGGTTCAGGATGCGCCCGATTTCCGAGAACAGCACCCGGATCAGGCTGGCGCGGCGCGGCACGACGGTGCCGGTCAGCTTTTCGATCGCCATGCACCAAGCGTGTTCCTGGTTCATTGGCGCGACATAGTCGAGACGATCCAGATACGGCAGGTTCTGCAGGTAGGTGCGGCTTTCCATCAGCTTTTCGGTGCCACGGTGCAGCAGGCCGATATGCGGGTCCACACGCTCGACGATCTCGCCGTCAAGTTCCAGCACCAGACGAAGAACGCCGTGTGCCGCAGGGTGTTGCGGGCCGAAGTTGATGTTGAAGTTGCGGATCTTCTGTTCGCCCGTCTGGGTGTCGACAGACCCGTCGTCGTACTTGTGGGGAACGGTGCCGTCCATCATTTCGCGGCCTCCTTCTCGTCACCCGGAAGGATATAGTTCGCGCCTTCCCACGGGGACATGAAATCGAACTGCCGGTATTCCTGCACCAGCTTCACCGGCTCGTAGACCACGCGCTTTTCGGCCTCGTCGTAGCGGACCTCGACATAGCCGGTGGTCGGGAAATCCTTGCGCAGCGGGTGGCCGCGAAAGCCATAGTCGGTCAGCAGGCGCCGCAGGTCCGGGTGCCCGGTGAACAGGATGCCGTACATGTCGAACACCTCGCGCTCGAACCAGTTCGCGGCGGGGTAGACTTCGACGATCGAGGCGGCTTTCTCGTCCTCGCGCACGGCCGCGCGGATGCGGATGCGCTGGTTCTGGTACATCGACAGGAAGTGATAGACGAGGTCGAACCGCGCCTCGCGCTCGGGGTAGTCGATGGCGGTGATGTCCACCAAGGTCGAGAACCGGCAGGTCTGGTCGTTCTTCAGGAACTCGACGAAGCTGACGATCGAGGACAGCGAGACCTCGACATTCAGTTCACCGAAGGCGACGTTCCATCCCAGTACGCAATCGGGGCGCTTCAGCTCGATATGCTGGCCCAGTTCCTTCAACGCATCCGACATGGCTTACCTCGCGATCGTTCCGGTGCGGCGGATCTTGCGCTGCAACGCGAGGATCCCGTACAGCAGCGCCTCGGCCGTCGGCGGGCAGCCGGGCACGTAGACATCCACCGGCACGATCCGGTCGCAGCCGCGCACCACCGAATAGCTGTAGTGATAGTAGCCGCCGCCATTGGCGCAGGATCCCATCGAGATCACATAACGCGGTTCCGGCATCTGGTCGTAGACCTTGCGCAGCGCGGGGGCCATCTTGTTGGTCAGCGTGCCCGCGACGATCATCAGGTCCGACTGGCGCGGACTGGCGCGCGGCGCGGTGCCGAAGCGTTCGATGTCATAGCGCGGCATCGAGGTCTGCATCATCTCGACGGCGCAGCAGGCAAGCCCGAAGGTCATCCAGTGCAGCGAGCCGGTGCGCGCCCAGTTGATGATGTCCTCGGTCGAGGTCAGCAGAAAGCCCTTATCCTGCAGCTCGCGGTTCAGCGCCTGAGTCGCAACCTCGCGGTCGCCCCCGGCGTCGTTCAGCGCGGTGCTTACTCCCATTCCAGGGCTCCCTTCTTCCACTCATAGGCGAAGCCCACCGTCAGCACGCCAAGAAAGACCATCATCGACCAGAACGCCGTGTCCGACATCCCGTTGAACGACACGGCCCACGGGAACAGGAACGCGACTTCGAGGTCGAAGATGATGAACAGGATCGAGACGAGGTAGAACCGCACGTCGAATTTCATGCGGGCGTCGTCGAAGGCGTTGAAACCACATTCATAGGCCGACACCTTTTCAGGATCCGGGTTCCTGACGGCCAGCAGGGCCGCGGACAGGATCAGGACCAGCCCCAGCCCGACGGCCACGGCGATGAAAAGGAGGATCGGAAGGTACTCTGTAGCGAGAGATTGCACGTACTGGCTCCTTCACATGGCGGGCAAGTGCACTTGCAGCACAGCCATAAACCCGCCCCCCCGAAGGGTCAACCGACAGCCGGATGACCCGTTTGTGAGAAGCGGGGATTCTGTCATCCCCTCCCTAGCCTGCGCCGCCGGGGGTTTCCAAGGGCTTAAGCGCCGCACCCGACGTGCTTGCCGCGACGCCCATGCCGTCTTTCGCAGCCCGTCGGGCCCCATCCCCGGCGCGCAATCGGTGGCGTTGCCGGTTCCGGCGCTAGGCCTCCCAAGGTTCGTACGCTAGGCCTCCCACGGTTCGTAAAAGTCCCTCTCGTACAGCAGGTCCACCCCGACGGGGGGCAGCGCCGCCTGAAACGCGGGTCGTTCGGCAAGGCGTTCGTACCAGCGGGTCAGTTCGGGGAAATCATCCGTCCGAGCGAAATGCCGCCCCATGTAAACCGCCTGCCCCACCCCGATATCCGCAGCAGAGAAGCCTCCGGTCAGCAGGTGATCGCGGTTTTCCACCGGCGTCGACAACCGGCCTTCGATGGCGGCATAGCATTTCTCCAGCCGCATCTTTTCCAGCTTCATGACGACAGGCGACCGCAACGAGTCGTCGTACAGCGCGACATGCTGCTGGGTCAGCGCGGCGGTGTGCTGGCTGACCGTTTCGGCAAAGTGCAGCCATGTCAGATACTCGGCCCGGTCCAGCGCGCCGACCGGGCGGCCAAGCCCGGCCTCGGGGAACCGTTCGCACAGATATTCGGCAATCGCACCGCTTTCGAACATGACGTCGCCGTCGATCTCCAGCGCGGGAACACGGCCTGCGGGGTTCAGGGTGCGGTACTCGGGCGACCGCAAGGTGCGGTCGAACGGGTAGACCACCAGTTCGAAGTCCACGCCAAGTTCATTCAGCAGCCACAAGCTGCGCATCGAGCGCGTCTGGTGACAATGGTGCAACCGGATCATCCGTGCTCTCCTTCGGGATCAGTCGGGATCTATCAAGGCCGGGCGGCCGCACCCTGATGGGCCGACCCCTTCGGTAGACTGTGGCGCACGCGGCGCAAGGCAAGGGTCAATCGCGCCGCCAACCGCCGCCCAGCAGCGTTTCAGCCTCGCGGGTCATCGCCGTGACGATGTCGGCGGCAGGCTGGACAGAACCGATCAGCCCCGTCGCCTCGCCCACGAAGGTATTGGCGACAGAGACGTCGCCAGCCTCCCACGCCGCGACCCACTGCGGCGCGACCGTGTCCGCGGCGGCGACAAGACCGTCCAGGTCATCGTGCCAGCGGTCGGTGAACGGGTTCTTCAGCACCCGGCAGGAATAGCGCCCCGGCCACGGCAGCCGCCGCGCGACGTCCATCACGGACGTGCGGATCGTGTCGTCGCCCGTGGCCTCCACCGCCGCCGCCAGCATCGACGGATGCACCAGCGCCTCGCGCGTGGCCCACAGGCGCGAGCCCACGACCACACCGTCGGCGCCCAGCATCAGCGCGGCGGCAAGCCCGCGTCCATCCGCGATACCACCCGCCGCCAACAGCAGGGTGTCCGGCGCGTTCTTCGCCAGCCAGTCGGCAATCTCGGGCACCAGCGTCATGGTCGCGCGTTTCTCGCCGTGACCGCCCGCCTCGGCGCCCTGCGCCACGATCACCTCGGCCCCGGCCTCGGCGGCGCGCCGGGCATCGCGCAGGGTCTGAACCTGCACGATCATCGGCACACCCGCCGCATGGATCTTGTTCGCGAAGGGCATCGGATCCCCGAAGCTGAGGAAAACCGCCGTCGGGCTTCGGTCCAGCACCCGGTCCAGCAGGTCCGGCGCGGTCTTCAGCGCATCCGACAAGGCCCACGTGATGAAGCCGCAGCCAACCGTGGCGTTTCCCGCCTTGGCGAACTGGTCGTCTATCCACGCGGCGTCGCAATAAGACCCGCCGATCAGCCCCATGCCCCCCGCCCCGGCCACCGCCGCGGCCAGGCTGCCCCCGGCGACCTTCGCCATCGGGGCCAACACAATCGGCGTTTCAAGGCCGAACCGCCGGGTCAGTCGCGTCTCGATCACTCGCACCATGCTCCTTCGCCGACGGGCTGCACGATTCCAGCGCCCAGCATCGCGGATGCCACGTCGTTGCCGTCCGCCACCACGCGCAGTCGTCCCGCAGGCACGGGGTCCGGCGCAGGCGGCGCCGCCTCAGCGGCTTCGGGCGCGTCGTCGCCGGACGTATCGGCAACATCTGCGGGCAAGTCTTCACCGGTTTCGGCGGCGTCGTCCTCCGGCGGCGCATCGGCAACCGGCACCACCGATCCCGGCCCCCGCAACTCCACCACGTCCGCCGCGAACAACAGCTTGCGCAACTCCAGACTGGCAACGAAGGCAGAGCTGAACTCGGCCCAGCAGCCCGGCGCCAGCATCGACGGCGCATCGTACCCCGCCACCGTTTCCGGCAAGGCCGCGCCATCCGGGCAGGCCGTGACCAGCCGACCGGCGTCAAGCACCACGCGCACGGCGCAACCGCCCTCGGGCGCCTTGGCAAGACCGTTGGCAAAATCCGCGCCCGGCCCCGCCAGCCCAAAGATCACGGCCACGGCGATGACAAACCGCAGCAACCGGCCCACGACCGAACGCCGCCGCGGCGACCGCGACCCGCGCCCGCCACCACCGCCAGACGCCTGCGACGGCGCGGTACGGTAGTCGGGGCGCCAGTCCTTGTACCGGCTGTGTTCCCACGTCTTGCCTGCCGGACCCGAAGGTCCTTTGCCGCCGCTCATTCCGTCCTCCCGGGGCCCATTCGGCCCCAGCCTCTACCTTAGGACGATCGAGTGCAAGGCGGGATCCGCCGTCGCGATCCGCACCACGGCAACCCGTGTCAGGCCGAGGCTGACTCGGGCGGCGGCAGCATCCGCCGCGCCATCAGCCAGCGTTGCCGATAGGCATACCGCGCGGCCCGCGCCACATCGGCCTGGAACGAGGCATTGACCGTCGCCGCGACAAGGCCGCCGACGATGGGAACGATCTGCCCGGCCTTGCGGGCAGCCAGCGACAGGCCAAGCTGCCGGGCGACCCGCTCGATCAGCTTGTCGGTCACCCACTTGCCACCCTTCTCCAGCAGGATCTTCGCCTCGGGCGAGGACAGTTCGCGCGCCAAGGCGTTCAACCCGTCCACCGCCTGCTCGCGGTTCTCGCTCGCCATAGAGGTCGCGACCTCCAGCACCATCAGCCGGAAGGCCCGCTCTCCCTCGTCGTCGCCGTAGAACCCATAGGCGGCGCCGGTCGCACGCACGCAGCGCGCCGACAGCGCCACGGTGGCGGGCACGTCGACCGCAAGGCCAGCCGCGCCGAACCACCCGGCGGCTCCGCCGGTGGCGGCGCTGCCGCCCTGCGACCACGACTGAACCCGCAACGCGGCGCGGTCGCAGGCAAGGATGTCGTCGGTGTCGTGCCGTTTCAACTCGCCCGGGATCGTCAGGCCCGCCGCCCGGTCCGCCTGCCGCAGCGCATGGCGCACGACACCGGCCGGAATCATCCGGCCGATCACGCCGCTGACCGGCGCCGTCAACCGCTCGGCCCCGCGCCCCAGCCGGGTGGCCCGGCGCTTTTCAAACTCGCGCTGCGCGTCGATCGCCTGCCGCACCGCCTCGGGGATGCCGCCCGGCCCCGCCGGCGGTTTCCGCTGGTCCGTCATGCTGCCGCCCTCTGTTCACCGATCATGGCCGCACCTCCATACGTCTGCCCTTTAGATGGCCATCAGCTCGCGCCCGATCAACATGCGGCGGATCTCGCTGGTCCCCGCGCCGATCTCCATCAGCTTGGCATCCCGGAAGATCCGCGACACCGGGCTGTCGTTCAGGAACCCCGCGCCGCCCATCGCCTGCACCGCCTGATGCGCCTGCTTCATCGCCTCTTCCGAAGCATACAGCACGCAGGCCGCCGCGTCCTGCCGCGTCGCCTCGCCACGGTCGCAGGCCCGCGCCACTTCATAGACATAGGCCCGCGCCGAATTCATCGCGGTGTACATGTCGGCGATCTTCCCCTGCATCAGCTGAAAGCTTCCGACGGGCCGGCCGAACTGCTTGCGCTCGCGTATGTAGGGCATGACCTCGTCAAGACAGGCAGCCATGATGCCGGTGCCGATGCCCGACAACACGACGCGCTCGTAATCCAGCCCCGACATCAGCACCTTGACCCCTGCGCCCTCCTGCCCCAGCACGTTCCCGAACGGCACCTCGCAGTCCTCGAACACCAGTTCGGCCGTGTTCGACCCGCGCATCCCCAGCTTGTCGAAATGCGCGCTGGTGGAAAACCCGGCCATGTCCTTCTCGACAAGGAAAGCGGTGATCCCCTTCGCGCCCGCGTCCGGATCGCTTTTGGCATACACCACCAGCACGTCCGCATCCGGCCCGTTGGTGATCCAGTACTTCGTCCCGTTCAGGCGGAAATGGTCGTTGTGCTTGTCTGCCCGCAGCGCCATCGACACGACATCCGACCCGGCCCCGGCCTCGGACATCGCCAGCGCGCCGACTTTCGCGCCCGACACCAGCCCGGGCAGATAGGCCTCCTTCTGCGCCTGCGTGCCGTTCAGCCGGATCTGGTTCACGCACAGGTTGGAATGCGCCCCGTAGGACAGCGCGACCGAGGCCGAGGCCCGCGCGATTTCTTCCACCGCGACCACGTGGGCAAGATAACCCATCCCGGCACCGCCGAACGCTTCGTCCACCGTGATGCCCAGAAGGCCCAACTCGCCCATCTCGCGCCACAGCGCGGCGGGAAAATCGTTGTCCGCGTCGATCTGCGCGGCCATCGGCTTTACCCGCTCCTGCGCCCAGCGATGCACCACCTCGCGCAGCGCATTCACGTCCTCGCCAAGGTCAAAGCGCATGGACCCGTCGAACATGGCCATTCCTCCCAAAAGCCTGCTTGTCCGGCACTNCACCACGCGGCGGCGCGCCTGTCCACCGCCGTGACCTGCCTGCCGCCGCCCCTCCCCGCATCGATACCGGGCCTGCTTCTTCTCTATCCAAATACCTCGGGGGAGTCGCGAAGCGACGGGGGCAGCGCCCCCACACCTACCCCTTCAAACCGAAAAAGCCCGGGCAAAGCTGCCCGGGCCCTTCCGTCGCACATGTCGCGTCGATCAGAAATCGGCGATGTACACGATCTCGCGGCTGTCCGGCTGCACCAGCACGTAGCGGCCGTTCAGGTTGATGTACTCATAGTCCGCATCCGGCACCTGATAGGCGGTGACTTCGCCGGGCACCGTGGCGCCCATCACGACTTCGCCGTTCACGAACACCGGCTCCACCGGGTTCTGCTGGATGTAGGTCACGGTCTTTTCTTCCGGCGACAGGGTCGCGCCGGTTGCCGCACCGACGATCAGACCGCCAACGATGGCAGCCGGGCCGCCGATGGCCAGGGCACCCACACCGGCGCCGATCGAACCAAGTGCCAGCGCGCCTTCTTCGCGGGCGGTCTCGTCATAGGTGACGACGGTCGTTTCGGTGGCCTGCATGTTCGGGTAGACGGCCACGTACTCGCCGTCCAGTTGNGTGGCAAGGTAGTCGCCATAGGCCCAGCCCTGCTCGCCGTTGTAGGACACCTCGCACCAGTTGCTCGCTTCAAGGCAGCCCAGAACGGTGACGTCGGCTTCGGCGTCGATCACGTTGTTGATCGCGTAGTTCGGGCCGGGACCCGCACGCAGGTTCAGGTCCGTGGCGGCGGTCGCCATCGTTTGCGCAGAGGCACCGGTGGCGATCATCATCGCGGTGGCGGAAACGCCGAGAATGGCCTTGTTGAACATCAGTCTTCTCCTTCGTTTTTCACTACCCTGCCGCCCGTCGGCTCGATGGCCGTTGATCGGGAAGCGGGGGGCGGACACCTCATCCGCCCGGCTGCCCCAACAACCCGGCGACCGCGGAAAAGGTTTCAGAGACGATTTGACAACAGGCTGAAAGTTGGCGGTTTTCCGCCGGGGCGCGTGTCAGACGGCGGCCGAAACCGACTGGAACCGACGGGTCACTTCCTGCCGGATGATGCTGGCAATCAGCGCGCAGTCTTCCCGCGAAAAGGTCAGCGGAATCCGCATGTCCATCAGCCCCGCCAGAACCCTGTCCGTCGCGGGCAGATGTTGCGGTTTCGCGTAACGCCAGCTGTCATATCGCGACGTGAAGGCCACCGGCTCGGCGGCGCCGAACCACTTCAGTTCGACCCCCCGTTCGGCGCACCGCGAGACCACCGCCAGAACGTCGTCGGCGGACCAGTCCCGAAGCAGGAACTGGATGGACGATCCGACCGGGGTTTCACGGTCCGGCCGTTCGATGACCGTCAGGCCCGGCGTGTCCCTCAGTCCGTTCTCGATTTCGAAATAACGCTCGTTCCACCGGGCGCATTGTTCAGGCAGACGAGGCAGCTGCGACCGCAGGATTGCCGCCCTTAGGTTGTCCATCCGGCCCGACATATTCGGCGTCTCGTACCGCGCATCGGCGAACGCCTCGGGTCCGGGTGCGGCCAGGTGACGACCGAACAACATATAGGACCCCGACAGCATCACCGCCCGCGCCATGACGTCGGCGTCGTCGGTGATCAGAAACCCACCCTCGCCGGAATTCATGTGCTTGTAGGTCTGCGTCGAATAGCACGCGGCCTTGCCGTGGCGCCCCGACGGCACCCCGTCCCACGCCGCGCCCATCGTGTGAGCGCAATCCTCGATCACGGCGACCCCAGCGCCGTCGCAGATCGCCATCAGCGCGTCCATGTCGCAGATATGGCCCCGCATGTGGCTGAGCAGCAGGTAACGCGCGCCGCTTTCGGCGATCTTCGCCCGCAGGTCATCAAGGTCCAGAACCAGCCCCTCGGTCACCTCGACGAAGACCGGCACGGCACCCACGTTGGCGATCGCCCCCGGCACCGGGGCCAGCGTGAAGGCGTTCGACAGCACCTTGTCGCCCGGCGCGACGCCGACCGCCCGCAAGGCGCAGGCCATCGCGTAACCGCCCGAGGTGACGGCAAGGCAGTACTTCGCGCCGGTGAAGGCGGCAAAGTCCCGTTCCAGCAGGGCGGCCTCGCCCTTTTCGTCGCCGGCAAGGTTATAGCGGTGCAACCGCCCGTGACGCATGACCTCGACCGCCGCCGCGATGCCGTCGTCGGGGATCGGTTCCTGCTGGGTGAAGCTGCCCGTGAATCTCTCGTCCATGCGGCGCACATTGCGGCGCGCCCCAGTCGGCGTCAATCGGGCGCCGGTCAGATGGCGCTATGCGCCGAGTGCATGAAGATCGCGACAAAGAACACAACTGACGCGGCGACGACGAAGACGTGCCAGATCGTGTTGTGAAACCGCAGCCGGTCCCACATCAGGAAGAAGGTGCCCAGCGAATACAGCGCCCCGCCGACCACCATCAGCACGATGACCGAGGTTGGCAGTTCCGCGATCAGGTCCTGCCCGCCCACGACCACGGCCCAGCCCATCGCAAGGCAGATGCCGATGCCCAGCAGTGCCGGGCGGCGCGGCAGCACGAAATTACAGACCGAAGCGATGAGCGCCACCGCCCAGATCGCCGCAAGCAGCCCCCGACCCGCGCCGCTCATCAGCGAAAACGGCGTATAGGTGCCTGCGATCTTCATGTAGATCGCCGATTGGTCCAGCTTGAGCAGCAGGCGTTTCCAGTCCGGCCGCGGGATGTGGTTATAAGCCAGCGACGCGCCCAGCATCACGATCAGCGTCGCGCCGTACAGCGAAACTCCCAGCACGCTTGGCGCCGCGCCGTGCCACACGGCGGTCAGCGTGATCAGCACCGGCACCGCGCCCATCGCCAGCACCAGCGCCGCGATATGCACCACCGCATCGCTGATCAGCTCAGGACGCGAATAGACCGGGCAGTCGTCGGCCAAGGGACGACCCGTGGTATCCGGGACTCGTGTCATGGCCCAAGCGTATACCCCGTTCGCCTTTATGCGAAGTAACGATCCCGCAGACACAGTGTTCGCGCCGCCGCGTCACGAAATGCCGCACACCCTTGACGCAGGGGACACCGCCCCCCTAGGTGACGGTCACATCCTTACGAGGAATTGTAGATGTTGGAGCTTGTCACGAACCACTGATCCCTGCCGCAAAGGGCAAGGGGATCACGCACACGGGGGCGCGGCCGCAGGCCGTCGGCGCCCCGTATCTGCATGGTTCACGCACAGGCCAACCTATGAATATCTCGAAAATCGAACAGCGCGTGCTGCACGTGCTGGCTCAGGGCGGATTGATCCGCTTCGAACGCGCCTCCAACGGTCGCCTGACCGATGTCGACTGCTTCACGCATGACGGCTCGGTTCTGACGGACTGCAATCTTGAGATCGTCAGGAAACTGAAGCGCAAGCGGCTGATCGAGTCGCGCAACTCCGGACCCTACCGGATCTCGGACCGGGGCCGCCGTTCGGTGCGCGCCCAGCCCGACAACCGCACCGGATGACCGGACGCGGATGCAAACCGAATGTCCCGCCGCGCGCGGGACATTCTACCGCATTGTTAGGAAAGAATTTTTATAACAGAAGCTTGCGGAAGACACCGCCGCCGCAACAGACCGCTAGTGCGCGTCCTTCGCGTCCTCGGCAAGGACGTACCGCTTATCGCAATAGCCGCATTCGACCCAGCCCTTTTCCGGCGAGATCGACAGCCACACGCGGGGATGGCCCAGCGCGCCTTCGCCGCCATCACAGGCAACGCGGGTGGTGTGGACGATTTCCGTTTCGGGCGCTTCGATGGTCATGGCAGGTGCTCGTTCATCTGGCGGTTTTGCCGACAAGATACTAGCGATCGCGGGCGCTTGGGCAAGCGTCTTCACGCGGGATCGGCTGATCTGACGCAGGGACCGCCCCGCTTACCCCGGTGTCATGCGCCCGTGCGCGCCGGCGTCACCCCTCTTTGCCGACAGCCTCGCGCGCGGTGCGGATGATCGCGCGGTCCGCGCGTCCCTTCACCAGCCAGCTGAGCGAGAAGGCCCAGACGCTCACGGCCTCGAACCAGAACACCAGCTGGTGTTCGATCACGAAGGCGGACTGCTCGGGCGTGCCGATCTTGCGAAGGCCAGCTGCGACGATGGTCGCCACCGTGGCCGCAAGGATCAGCCACGCGCAGGCGACGTAGACGGCGCGCCTGCCCGGATGGGCGGTGCGGGCGAACTTGAAATAACACAGGTAGGCCATGCTTAGCAGGAACACCAAGGCGGCAAGGTGGTGGGCCGCGTCACATAGGACGACGCCGAACAGATGCTGGGTCAGCGCCTGTGGCTCCAGCGAGGTATTCAGCGTTCCCCGGTTCGGAATGAACGCCGCTGCCAGCGCCGCGACCCCCGCCAGGGTGGTGACCAGATCGTCCGAGAAACGCTCGGTATCGTCGCGTCGGAACCCCGTGTAGCAGATAAGAAAGACCCCGATCGCCGTCAGGATGCCGACGAACACATCCCGGCTGAGCGTGTGGTAATAATCGCTGATCGACGGCTCTGCCTCGTCAAAGGCGATCCCGAGGATCAACAGAATGACGGGCAACAGCAGACCCAAGACGCCCAGCGCCCGCCTTACCCGGTAAAAGTTGTCGACGATCTCCTCGCGCGCCTCGACATAGTCCACGACCAGCCCCCATCCGGCGCCCCACGCGCCCGTCCCCAATTAGGAACGGCAGGCACGACTCCGTCAAGCCGATCAACCACTTGGCACACTCGCACGGCGCGTAGGATGTGGTTTCACCCCATCTACCGCGACAAGGCGATGCTACGCCTTTTCCAGCATCCGCCCCAGCCCACGCCCTGCAAGGATATGGACATGCAGGTGCGGCACTTCCTGCACCGCATCCGCACCGGCGTTCGAGATCAGGCGCCAGCCGTCCGCCTCCAGCCCGAGGTCGGCGCAGATCTTGCCCACGGTACGGACGTAATCGACGATCTCGGCGTCCGACGCCTCTTGTGCGAAGTGGTCGAAGGTCACGTAGGCCCCCTTCGGGATCACCAGCACATGCGTTGGCGCTTGCGGTGCGATGTCGTGGAAGGCGAGACAGTGCTCGGTTTCCATCACGGTGTTGTTCGGGATCTCGCCCCGAAGGATCTTCGCAAAGATGTTCTGGTCGTCGTACTGGTAGCCCATAGGTCCCTCAATCTACGAAGAGATAGCCGGTTTCCGCGATCTCGCGCGCCCTGTTCTCGGGGATATCAAGAAACCGCGCAAGGGCCAGCAGGTTGTCGTCGGGCGAGCCGCTTTCGCGCAGGCGATAGACATGCTCGAACCCGGCGTCGCGGATCTGGTCGCTTTCATATACGAAATCCGCCCGGATCGTCGGCAGCAGTTCCTCCAGCGTGTCGGGCGGCGTTCGATCACCGGCAAGGCCCACGCGCTTGGCATGGCCGACAAGGTACTCGTCCGAGAAATCGCACAGGATTTCCAGCATCTTGGTGCCCGAGCGGTCCGAGTAGAAATCGCGCATCAGGTCGATGGCGCTTGGGTCGAGGCACATCACCAGCCGGTCGCTGTCGTGGTAATCGAACAGCATCCGCATCAGCGAGCGCCGGTGCCGCGTCCGTTTCTCGACCGTCGACTGGATGCCGCCAAGGTCCGGCAGCGGGCAACTGTCTTCGTTGAACAGGTACTCAACGCAGGGAATGGCGGTGACCGTGCGGATGCGGTCGAGGATGCGCTTGGCGACGTGCCATTTCTTGCACACGACGATCATCAGCTCGCGCTCGCGGCCCAACGTCGATTCCGTTTCCCAGAACCTCGGGCTGTACCGGCGCCCCACCCTGCCCCGGCCGACCACGAAGCTGAACAGGCTGCGCCCCTCGTTCGAGATCTGGAATGTCGCCTCGTCGCTGGCATACAGCTGGCCAAGGCGTTCCTTCAGTTCCAGCGCGCCGGGGCTGATCTTGCGGGCGAACAGATAGTCCTGCGACAGAAGCAGGTCGTAGTGATCGTTATAGAAGGTGACCGGCATCCCGTAGTCGGTGAACATCAGGAAGGTCAGCGTGCGGGTGCGGATTTCGGACTGCGGCACAAGGTGCGGCACCAGCGTCTGGAAAAACGTCTCGTCCGGGATCCATGTCGTGCGGAAGAACCGTATCACGTCGGGCCGCGCCTGAATGAAGTCGAGAATCCATTCGATCGTGCGCCGCCGCAGGCACCACCATTGCGAGCCGATCATCACCTGCACGTCGGACGGAACCTGCCGCGACAGGCGCAGCTTCTTCTGCACCTTGTGGCTGGCGTAGAACAGGAACTTGTTCTTCCGTTCGTTGAACCAGTGCCGATAGTGCAGCCGGTCCCCTTTCATCCCGGTCTTGATCCAGTCGCTTTCGAAGAAATCGAAACTTTCGATATAGTCGACGTCTTCGGCGTCCAGAAAAGCGTGGGCATAGGCGGCGGACTTGATCGACATGCAGTCGCCCGACAGCATGTAGAAATGCGTGGCGCGCGGGAACTTCTCGACCGCCGCCATCACCGCCTGCAACGTCGCCTCGACAAGGCTCCACTCGCCCCATCCGCATTTCATCCGGCGCGCCGCGAAGGCGACCGAAGGGTTGTCCTTCAGCGCGGCGCGGATCGTGTCGTAATGCTCTTTCGAAGCGCGGCCGTCGAAATGGATCGAAATATAGTCGCCGCGCGCGGTCAGTCGTTCCGCCTGCGCGATCACCGACGCGGGGTCCTTGTGACACAGGAGGATGAACGCGATTTTTGCCATTTCGGAAACGGTCTGCCTGCTGCCCGGCTGTTGGCAGCCTTCATATCGTGAACACCCATTGAAAAGACAGCCCGGGTTTGCTCTTTTCTAACGCGACACGGCCAGGGTGGGCAGCGGACGATCCACCCGGCAGCAGGAGGCGGAAAATATGGGGTTTCCAGGGACCTGGATGACCGAAAGCGAAAGCATGGTCTATCGGGTCGTTCCCAAGTGCGCCTGCTCGACCATCGGGCAGATCATGTACTACTCGGACCACGGGCGGTTCTTCGACGGCGACATTCATGACTCGACCGAAGGCCTGCACAAATGGGCGCAGGACGCCAGCCAGCCGAAGATCGAGGCGAACGTGCTGAAGCACGCAAGCTATTCCTTCACCTGTGTACGCAACCCGTACACGCGCATCCTGTCGTCGTTCTTCGACAAGATCTGCGGCATCCAGCGAAATGGCCGCCGGTATCGGGGCAACCTTGTGCCGCTGCTGATCCAGAAGTACGGGATCGACGTCGGAGGCGACGACGGCAAGCAGGAATTCGATCAGATCCGAAGCTTCCGGCGGTTTCTTCTGTTCGCGCGCGACACCATACGCTGGCGCCGTCCGATGGACCCCGACATCCACTGGTCCGCGATGTCAGGCCATGTCTCGACCTTCATCGTGAACGGCGGCACCTACGACAACATCTTCTTTACCGAGACATTCAACGAAGGGATGCAATCGGTGCTGGACGCGGTCGAGGTGGCGCATCCCGTCGATCTGGCGTCCATCCCCCGATTCAACGAATCCGAGGGACACGGCCCGAAACGCGCGCATCCGGTCGCTGATTACTTCGACGACCTGTCGATGCACCTCGTCTACGAGATGTACAAACGCGATTTCGAGGTCTTCAAATACGATTTCGAAGATCCGTCGAACAAGATGCCCGTGGGCGAGATCGATCTGGACGAGGTCCACAAGAAGCTGGGCGACTGAGGCGATAGAAACCTGCGTGGCGACGGCTAAAGCAAGGTCTTTTCAACGCGCGATCGGATGGTCGGGCTGTTTTGCGAAGGGGCGATCTTGGTGGGCGACGCCACCATGACGGGCGGTCAGTCGCCCAGATAGCCCTTTTCGCGCAGCAACTCGATCAGCGCGGCCCGGACGGCCTGTGGGCGGCTAAGCCCCGGCTCTGGATGATCGCGCGTGTATTGCGTCAGGGCCGCGAGAACGGGCGCGGACAGACGGACGGTTACAGGAAGTTCCCTTTCGTTCGGCATCTATTTTCTTTCCCTGGGCTTCGCACCGGAATTATGGCGAATGCGAGGGGCGGTTGATCGCCCCGGTCGACGGGTGGAGATATAATAAGTGAAGCAACTTGGAACAGTGCCAATTTAACGCATAGTTAATCAAATGCACGGCATAACGCGTCGGGATCAATAGGTTGCAGCCCGCCGGACAGGCTTTCCGTAGCGTCCCTTGCCAGCCTTCATTGAAAATTGTATCTCGGACATATATACAAAAATGAAAGACCGGCAGGTAAGAGCATGATGGAATTCGCACGCAAAACGTGGCGCAACGTGATTGCGCCCACAATCCGACGTCCGGTGGACGTCCAGTTCGGCGCGCTGTGCTACCGGCGCGTCCCGGACGGGATCAGCGTGCTTCTGGTGCAAAGTTCGCGCGGACGCTGGCTGCTTCCAAAGGGCTGGCCGATCGACGGCATGGACGGCGCCGAGACCGCGATGCAGGAAGCCTGGGAAGAGGCGGGCGTGCGCGAAGCGCAGGTCGAACGCGAACCCGTCGGCAGCTATGAGACGACGAAGCGGTTCGACAACGGGCTGGAAGTGCCCTGCGTGATCCACATCTATCCGGCGGAAGTGACGCGGCTGTCCGACGACTTCCCGGAATCCGACCGGCGTGAGGTTTTGTGGACCTCGCTGGACGACGCCATCGCGCGCGCGGACGATCCCGGCGTCGCCGAGGTGCTGACAACCTTCCGCGAACGGTTCGCCTGACCACGCGGGCTTGTCTTTCTCGCTCTTCCACCGTACTCCGGCGCCCCGTCATAGGCAGCTTTCCGGATGAGTCAGAACAAACCGTCCAGTGACTGGCATACGCTCGACAAGGACCTCGGGCGTATCGGCCAGCTTGAATACGCGGCGCAGCGCGTGGCACGGCCCCTTGCGGGGGTCGGCGTCGCGCTTGCCTTCGTTCTGGTGACCGGATTCGTCGCCGCGCTGGTGATCGGCACCGGCCCGGCGCAGCTGACCGTCGTCGCCGCGGCGGTGCTGGGCGCCTACATGGCGCTGAACATCGGCGCCAACGACGTTGCCAACAACATGGGCCCCGCGGTGGGCGCACGGGCGCTGTCGATGACCGGCGCCATCATCATCGCCGCCGTCTGCGAAAGCGCCGGCGCGCTGCTGGCGGGCGGCGATGTTGTGTCCACGATCTCGAAAGACATCGTGTCGCCGGAAAGCATCGCGGACACGCAGGTCTTCATCTGGGCGATGATGGCCGCGCTGCTGTCGTCGGCGCTTTGGGTGAACCTTGCCACATGGCTGGGCGCACCGGTGTCGACCACCCACGCGGTGGTGGGGGGCGTACTGGGCGCCGGGATCGCCGCCGCCGGGTTCGGCGCGGTGAACTGGGCCACGATGAGCGCCATCGCCGCCAGCTGGGTGATTTCCCCGTTCCTCGGTGGCGTCATCGCCGCCGCCATCCTCGCCTTCATCAAGGCGAAGGTGATCTACCGGGACGACAAGATCGCCGCCGCGCAGGTCTGGGTGCCGGTGCTGATCGGGCTGATGGTCGGCACCTTCGCGACCTACCTTGCGATGAAGGGCCTGCGCCGCGTCGTGTCCGTCAGCCTTGAGGTGTCGCTGCTGATCGGCGCCGGGCTGGGCCTGCTGAGCTGGCTGGCCAGCATCCCTCTGGTCCGCCGCCAGTCGCGCGGGATGGAGAACCGCAACAAGTCGCTGAAGGCGCTGTTCTCGGTGCCGCTGGTGTTCTCGGCGGCGCTGCTGTCCTTCGCGCACGGCGCCAACGACGTGGCGAACGCGGTGGGTCCGCTGGCCGCAATCGTGCACGCAGGATCGGTCGGCGATTCTGGCACCGTCGTCGCGATCCCGCACTGGGTCATGGTGATCGGCGCCTTCGGTATCTCGTTCGGGCTGATCCTGTTCGGACCGCGCCTGATCAAGGTGGTCGGCAGCCAAATCACCAAGCTGAACCCGATGCGCGCCTATTGTGTCGCGCTGTCGGCGGCTGTGACGGTCATCCTTGCCAGCTGGCTGGGCCTGCCGGTGTCGTCGACCCACATCGCGGTGGGCGCGGTGTTCGGCGTCGGCTTCTACCGCGAATGGTACATGGAACGCCGCCGCCCCGGGCGCACCAACCCGGACGAGGTTCGCGTCGCCCGCGAGGAACGCCGCCGCCGGAAGCTGGTGCGCCGGTCGCATTTCCTGACCATCGTCGCCGCGTGGGTGATCACCGTCCCCGCCGCCGCCACGATGTCGGCCGTGGTGTTTCTGGCGCTGTCCTCGGTCTTCGGCTGAGGCCCGCGCGGCGTCAGCTTCGCCAAGCCCGCATCAATGGTCCGTCCGCACCGAACACCGGGTCGGTGTCCGGCAGCGGCACGGTCGCGATCCCGGCCACCCGCGCCCGCCCCTCGCCCGCGCGGCAGGTCGAATAGCTTTCTTGCCCCTTGGGATAGGCGCCGCACACGGCGAAATCCGCGCTGGACGACAGCCGACAATGGCCGGTGCCTGCGGGCAGCACGAGCGTATCGCCGGCCACGACGCGGAACACCTCGCCCCCGGCGCCGCCCAGCATCAACTCGGCCTCGCCAGAGGCGACGCACAGGGCCTCGTGCGCGTCGGGGTGCCAGTGGTGATAGTCGAACACCGACCACACCCAGTTGCCGCCCCAGCCATTGCCGCGCTGGATCGCGTGGATCTCGTCCGGCGACAACGTCGGGTCGAGCGCCGCCTTCAGGATCACCACCGGCAGCGCCGGGTTGTTCGGGATCTTGCCGTCGTCTTCGAAGTATCGGGTGATGGGGTCGGGTGTGGTGTGCATGATGTCCTCCGGGTCGTGACGTAGCACGACGCGGAGACGGGTGAAGGGTGAAGGGGGCTCTGCCACGTCGCACCGGAGGTGCGCATCGGACTGTTCAGGGGGCTCCGCCCCCGGTCGCCTTCGGCGCCCTCCCCCGAGGTACTTTGAAAGAGAAGAAGCAGGCGCCGCGCGATCAGCGCAGCTTTGGCGGTTTCGCCGGGTCCATGCCGGGGGCGCCGGGCGCGAGGGTCTGCACCACTTCGGGTTCGGGCAGGTCGATGCGAAGGCCGTGGCGCGCAAGGGTCGCCGAAACCGGATCGGAGGCGGCGAAGAAGCCGACGTCGAGCGCACCGGCCTCGAGCCCCGAGAATGTAAGCGCCTCGCCCACCGCCTGCGCCAGCGCGCCTTCGGAGCCTTCGGCGGCATCGACGAAGGCCAGCAGGTGGCCGCGCGCGCCGCCGCGATAGGTCACCGAGGCGAGGTAGGCGAAGGGTGCCAGTCCGGCGGCGCTGACCAGCTTCTGGTCGAGCGCCTGCAGCAGCAGATCGGGCACACCCTCGGGGCGGGCGATGTCCTCGGGGTGTTCGGCGACCTCGGCGGGACGGCGGCCCAGTGTCTCGGCCAGCCAGTCCACCGCCGCGTCGGGGATCAGGATCGACGACGGCGCGACCTCGAGGTTCAGGCCCAGCCCGATCCCCTGCCCCGCCAGCATCCCTGCCAGCGCCCGGCCCGACAGCGCCGCGTAAGGCGCCGTGCGGCCGACGAAATCCGCCAGCCGCTGTTCGCTGTCGAACGCCAGCACGAAGCGGCCGCCCTGCACCTCGAACAGCTCGGGTTCCACGTTGTCGCCGTCGGCGTCCTTGGCCAGCAGCAGAACCAGCTCGGCATCGGCCAGCCGTTCGTAGAACCGCAGGCGCACGGCGTCGTCGCCCGGAGCGGCCTCCATCGCGGCGTGGGCGCGGTCGATCGGCGTGTGTTCAGTCATCCAGTACCTCCGATACCCGTGCCTTCAGATCCGGCAGCAGATCCGCCTCGAACCACGGGTTCTTCTTCAGCCACCCCGTATTCCGCCACGACGGGTGCGGCAAGGGGAAGACCCGGGGCGCGTGGTCGCGCCAGCCCGCGACGGTTTCAGTGACGTTTGCGCGGGTGCCCATGTGCCAGCGGTGCGCGTAGCCGCCCACCAGAAGGATCAGCCGCACCTCGCCCAGCGCCTGCATCAGCCGGGGGTGCCATGTTTCGGCGCAGATCGGGGGCGGCGGCAGGTCGCTGCCCTTGGCGTCGTAGCCGGGGAAGCAGAACGCCATCGGGATCACCGCGACGCGGGACTGGTCGTAGAACGTAGCTCGCCCAATCCCCATCCAGTCGCGCAGCCGGTCGCCCGAGCGGTCGTCGAAGGGAATGCCCGACTGGTGCACGCGCAGGCCCGGCGCCTGTCCGGCCACCAGCACCTGCGCGCCGGGGCGGAACCACGCGACGGGGCGCGACGCATGTCGGGTGGCGGTCGCTGCAAAGCGCCCGGCGCAAAGCCTGCAGCCGGTGATGTCCTGCCTGAGACGGTCGAGAGGATGCGCCATTCGCCCCACATAGGCGCGGCGGGGACGCAGCGAAAGAGCAGCCCGCGCTTGCCCCCTGCACGCGCGCTGCTGCATTACGTAGGTCAGAACAACCGGAGATCGTCGTGCCCCATTTCGACCTAGCCATCACCGGCGCCGGCATTGCCGGGCTGAACGCGCTGTTCGTGGCGGCGCAGTACCTGCCGAAGGGGGCGCGCGTCGCGCTGATCGACCGGCACGACCGGCCGGGCGGTATGTGGACCGAGGCCTACGCCTATGTCCGCCTGCACCAGCCCTATGCGATCTTCACCGCGGGCGACCTGAAGTGGCGCCCGCCGCATGCCCCCGGCTATCTTGCGCGCGGGGACGAGGTGCAGGCGCATATGGCGGACTGCCTGACGCGGCTGCGCGGGCATTTCGAGCTGACCGAGTATTTCGGCCGCAGCGTCGACCGTCTGGACGAAGACGGCGACGGCGCGCGACTGGTGCTGGACGGCGGCGAGGTGCTGACCGCCACCCGTGCGATCCACGCGCCGGGCTTCGACGTTCAGCCGGTCGCGCCGCTGGCGTTTTCCAGTGCCGCCGTCACCTCGACCACGCCCGAGCGGCTGGGGGCCGAGGATGACCCGTCGCACCCGGTGGTGGTGGTCGGTGGCGGCAAGACCGGGATGGACACGGTGCAACGGCTGGCGGCGGTCAATCCGGGCCGGACCATCCGGCTGGTCAACGGGCGCGGCACGCTGTTTCTGAACCGCACGAAGCTGTTTCCGCGCGGGGCCGCCCGCTGGTTCCGGGCGCCCCTACAGATGACCGCGATCCGCGACTGCGCCCTGCGGTTCGACGGCACGAACGAAGATGCGGCGTTCGACTATTTCCGCCAGACCTACACGATCTCGCCCACCGGCGGCGGCGAGCAGTTCCTGCTGGGCATCCTGTCGGAAGAGGAATGCGCGGCCTTGTCGGACGCGATCACCGAAACGATCCCCGGCTATCTCGACGACGTGGCCGACACGCCCGAGGGGCCGGTGATGCGGATGCGGGACGGCAACGCCCATCCCGTGGCGCCCGGCACGGTGTTCGTGAACTGCACCGGCCACCTGCTGAAAACCGCAGGCGAGGCCCGGCCCCTGTTGTCCGGCAATGGCGCGATCCTGACGGTGACACCGCAGGCGCCCGTCCACTTCCTGTCGAGCCTGTCGAGCTATTTCTCAAGCCACCTGTTCTTCCTGGGCAAACTGGCCGAGACGCCGTTGTGGACGCTGGATATGCCCGAGCTAATCAAGCACGGGCGCAAGGCGTGGTACCTTGCCTTGTTGAACCACGGCTTTCTGAACACGATGCTTCTGGCCGACGCGCTGCCGATCAAGGCGCTGAACCAGTGCGGGCTGGACCCCGACCGCTGGTTCCCCCTGCCCCGCAGGCTGGCGTCGGCGCTGCACGTGATGCGGCACAAGACGGCCTATGTCGCGCAGTGCAAGGCCACCCTGACCACGGTGCGCGACCGGTTCGGCGTGGACTGCGGGCCGCACCGGGACGGGACCGAAATTTCCGCTTGACTCATTTCGACAATTCTAGAAATGTCGAAATCATGAAAGCACATCGCGACACCGCCCTTTCTCCGGTCATCGCCGCCTCGACCTTCGCGGCGCTGGGGTCCGAACAGCGCCTTCTGGTGCTGAACACGCTGGTCCGTGCCGGCGCCGACGGGCTGACCATCGGCGAGCTGGGCGAGCGGACAGGCATCACCGGGTCCACCCTGACCCATCACCTGAAGATCCTGACGCAGGCCGACCTTGTCACGCAGGAACGCAAGGGCCGGTCGATCATCTGCGCCGCGCCGCGGTTCGAGGTGGTCGAGGCGCTGTCGCGTTACCTGCTGTCGGAATGCTGCGCCGATGCGGACACCTGCCACAAGGATCACGATCATGGCTGACCTTACCCAACGCCCGCCGTCCTTCCCGGCCCTGTGGAAGCGCATCGACAAGGCGTGGCTGGTCATCGCCGCGATCCCGCTGCTGCTGGCGATCTTCGACCCGTCGCAGGTCGTGCCGACGCTGACCTTCGCGGCGGGGGCCATCGGCCATACCGGAATCTTCATCGTCGTGGCGATCTCGCTGGTGGCCTACGTCAAGGCGACGGGCGCCGAGACGCTGCTGGCGAAGGCGTTCGAGGGCAGCCAGCCAAGGATGATCGTGCTTGCCGCGTTTCTGGGCGGCCTATCGCCCTTCTGTTCGTGCGAGGTGATCCCCTTCATCGCCGCCCTGCTTGCCGTCGGCGCGCCGTTGTCCGCGGTGATGGCGCTGTGGCTGGCCTCTCCGCTGATGGACCCGGCGATGTTCACCATCACGTGGGGCACGCTGGGGCTGGACTTCGCGATCGCCAAGGCCGTGGCCGCCGTGTCGCTGGGCCTGCTGGGCGGCTTCGTCACGATGACCTTCGCGAAAAGCGCGGTCTTCGCGGACCCGCTGCGTGAAAAGCCGCAGGTCGGCGGTTGCTGCGGCGTGAAAAAGCCGTTTCAGGGCGAGCCGGTCTGGCGGTTCTGGCACGAGGCCGACCGCCGCGACACCTTCCGCCGCACGTGGATCGACAACGCGCTGTTCCTGTTCAAATGGCTGCTGCTCGCCTATCTCTTCGAGGCGCTGATGTTGCACTATGTGCCGTCCGAGACGATCGCCCGCGTGCTGGGCGGCGAGGGTGTCGGCACGGTGCTGCTCGCCGCGCTGGTCGGGATGCCGGCCTATCTCAACGGCTATGCCGCCGTGGGGCTTCTCAGCGGCCTGCTGGATCAGGGTATGGCGCAGGGGGCGGCGATGTCCTTCGTCTTGGCCGGTGGCGTCAGCTGCATCCCCGCCGCCATCGCGGTCTGGGCGCTGGTGAAACCGCGCGTCTTCGCCGCTTATCTTGGCATCGCATTGGTCGGCGCGGTGATCGCCGGGCTGGCTTGGGGACTTGCCGCCGGGATGCTTGCCTGACCCGACACGCCGCGCCGTCGGACACGGACCGCCCCGCCACGCCTCTGCGTGACGGGGCGTTTGCATTGGGTGAACCAGCCCCGCAGTCTAATCCGCGCCTTGGCACTGTTTCTCCTGCGACGACAGATCGCGTGACAATCCGACCGATTCCCGTAGATTGATCACCCAGCGTGGCCGATACACGCCATCATGTCACCACAATCCCCGGCGCGTCCGTCCGAAGCGTTGAAATCCAACGGGCCTACCAGACATAATTGAGCCTAAATAGCTGCCTATAGCTCATCGTTAACGATGCGCGCGTTAAGCGGGACGGGGCAGGACAGCGGAACCGGAACACGGATGCTCGAATTCGAGAACGTCAGCAAATCCTTCTGGACCGGAAGGCAGCGCAAGGTGATCCTTGACCAGGCGACATTCCGGGTCGAGCTTGGGCAGTCGCTTGGCATCCTTGCACCGAACGGCACCGGCAAGACCACCATCATCAACATGATGGCCGGGCTGGAGAAGCCGGACGAAGGGATCATTCGCCGTAACTGCCGGGTGTCGTTCCCGCTGGGCTTCATGGGCGGGGTCGTCTCGCGCCACACGGCGCGGGAAAACACCCGCTACATCGCGCGGCTTTACGGACTGGACCCCGACTATGTCGAGGCGTTCTGCCGCTGGATCTGCAATCTTGAAGAATATTTCGATATGCCCGTCGGAACCTATAGCCAGGGTATGCGGGCGCGCCTGAACTTCGCCTTGCTGCTGGCATTGGACTTCGACATCTACCTGATCGACGAAGGCATGCCGTCGACCACCGATGTGGCCTTCAACAAGCGGGCCGGCCAGATCCTGCGCGAACGTCTGAAGGATTCGACCATTGTCGTGGTCAGCCACAAGCCTCAGACGCTTGAGAAATTCTGCCGCTCTGCTGCCGTGCTGCGCGACGGCAAACTTTATATGTTCGACACCTTGGAAGAAGCACAGGCCCTTTATGACTACCAAACCCAAGGCTAGAAAATACCGCATCCGCCGCAGCCCGGTCACGCCGGGTGGGCCGGGCGCCGATCCGTCGCACCCGCCGCGTCGGCTGTCGCCGGACGCCGGTGATCCGATGCCCTTCGCGGGCGACGATTCAGACGACGGCTTTGGCGAAGAACGGTTCCCGACGGCCAGCGCACCGAAGGGCATGCCCCGTACCGCCCCCGGCACCCCCGGACGCAACATGCCCCCGACGAAGGCGCCGGGCACCGACCCTGCGCTGACGGTCGAGGGTGAGCTTGCCGCGATCCGGCGCGAGGGGCTGACCGGCCGCCAACTGCGCATGGCGCGCCGCGTGGCGCAGAAACACGGGCTGGCCCCGACCAGCGACTTCGACGCCGTCCGCCTGTTGCGCAAACAGGGCGTCGACCCGTTCCAGCGGTCCAACATGCTGGAACTGGTGACCGACCACCCGCGCCCCGAACCCTCGCGCGCACTGACGGTGCCGAAAACGCAGCCCCGCCCGCAGCTTCCGTCCACCGAAGTGGCCGCCGAAGACGAGCGCGCGCGCGAAATCGTACGGATGCAGCGCGACATCGTTCGCCGCCGCCGCCGCAAGCTGGCGCAGTTGGGCGCCCGGCTTGCCTTTTTCGTGCTGCTGCCGACGATCATCGCGGGCTACTATTATTACAAGATCGCGACCCCGATGTACGCAACCCACTCGGAATTCGTGATTCAGCAGGCGCAGAACCCGGCGGCCGCCGCCTCGGGGCTGGCCGGGATGTTCTCGGGGACCACCTTCGCGACCAGCCACGATTCAATCGTCGTACAGGGCTATCTTCAGTCAATCGACGCGATGCTGCGACTGGACAACGATCTGGGATTCCGGGCGCATTTCAGCGACGACGACGTCGACCCGCTGCAACGCCTTGAACTGGATGCCACCAAGGAAGAAGCCTACGGCGTCTACAAGAAGAACGTGAAGATCAGCTACGACCCGACCGAGGGCGTGATCAAGATGGACGTCGTCGCCGCAGAGCCGGAGATGAGCCAGATGTTCTCGGAACGGCTGATCCGCTACGCCGAGGAACAGGTCGACGCGCTGTCGCTGCGGCTTCGGTCCGACCAGATGGCGGGCGCCGAGCAAAGCTACGAGAACGCCGAAGCGGCGATGCTGGCGGCACAGCAGAAGGTGCTGGGTATTCAGGAAAAACTTGGCGTTCTGGACCCGATGACCGAGTCGAACTCGCTGATGACGCAGATCACCGCGCTGGAAACCCAGCTGTCGGAGAAGCGGCTTCAACTGCAGCAGCTGATGGACAACCCCAACCCGAACCAGGCCCGCGTGGACGGCGCCCGGGGCGACATCCGGCGGCTGGAAGGGCTGATCTCGGAACTTCGGTCGCAGCTGACGGTGACCACCTCGGACGGCCAGTCGCTGGCCCGGATCACCGGCGAGTTGCGGCTGGCCGAGCGCGAATTGCAGACGCGCGAGCTGATGGTGACGCAGGCGCTGCAACAGCTGGAAACGGCCCGGATCGAAGCGAACCGCCAGACACGCTATCTGTCGATGGCGGTGGCCCCGATCGCCCCGGACGAGGCGAGCTATCCCCGCAGCTTCGAAAACACGATCCTCGCCTTCCTGATCTTCAGCGGCGTCTACCTGATGATCTCGCTGACGGCGTCGATCCTGCGCGAACAGGTCTCGAGCTAGACGCGGCACGCGCCTGCAGCTAGGTCTGTCCCGGCATCGCCTGCGGCGATCGGGGGGCTCTGCCCCCCGCCGCGCGTGCCGCGCGCCCCCCGGGATATTTCCGGACAGAAGAAGGATCTGGAGATGGCAGAACACCACGAGGTAAGCATCCGCGACGTGACGGTCGGAACCACCCGCCCGCTTACCGTGATCGCCGGCCCGTGCCAGTTGGAAAGCGCGGACCACGCCCAGATGATCGCGGGCCGCATGGCCGAGGCATGCGCCGAAGCGGGCGCGGGCTATGTGTTCAAGGCCAGCTTCGACAAGGCGAACCGCACCTCGGTCTCGGGGCGGCGCGGGCCGGGGCTGGACGAAGGGCTGAAGCTTTTGGAAGGCGTGCGCAAAGCCATCGGCTGCCCGGTGTTGACGGATGTCCACCTGCCCGACCAGTGCGCCGCCGCCGCCCAAGCGGTGGACGTGCTGCAGATCCCCGCCTTCCTGTGCCGCCAGACCGATCTGCTGGTCGCGGCGGGCAAAACCGGCGCGGTGGTCAACGTGAAGAAAGGTCAGTTCCTTGCGCCGTGGGACATGCCGAACGTCGTCTCGAAAATCGAAAGCACCGGGAACCGCCGGATCCTTCTGACCGAGCGCGGCACCTCGTTCGGCTATAACACGCTGGTCACCGACATGCGCGCGCTGCCGCAGATGGCGGCCACGGGTTATCCGGTGGTGATGGACGCCACCCATTCGGTGCAGCAGCCCGGTGGCCTTGGCGGCGCGTCGGGCGGCCAGCGCGAGTTCGCACCGGTCATGGCGCGCGCGGCCGTGGCGCTTGGCGTGGCGGCGGTGTTCATCGAAACGCACGAAGACCCGGACTCGGCCCCTTCGGACGGGCCGAACATGATCCCGCTCTACCAAATGCCCGCGCTGATCGCGTCGCTGATGCGCTTCGACGCGCTGGCGAAGGCAGACCCGCTGTAACCGCGCCGCCGCGTCTTTGGTCCGCAAATATCCCCGCCGGAGGCAGCCGCCGCAGGCGGCTTTAGCACCGTCCACGCGGCGCGCGGTCAATTCCGGATTGCGCGCCCCTTCCCCCCGGCTAATCTGGTGGCACAGATCCTTTTTTACGTCCAAGGTTTCCATGCGCCGCATCCTTCTTCTTGTCTGCCTTTTCCTCGCCGTCGCCCCGCATCCGCTGTCCGCCCAAGAGACACAGCCCTCTGGCACCATCGAGACAGAGAACAACGCGTCGACCGACGCGGCCATCGCGGTGCGGATCCGCGAGATTCTCGGCCAGCTTGACGGGTATGCCGATGTGACGGTTCAGGTGAACTCGGGCATCGTGACCCTTCGGGGCCAGACGCTTGACGGAGACGCGATCACGCGGCTGGACGGGCTTGTCGCGCGCGTGGCGGGCGTCGTCGCGATAGAGAACGAGGTTGTCGAATCCACCGACCTTGTCGAGCGGCTGAATCCTGCCGTGGACCGGTTCCGCAAGCGGATGGAACAGATGGTGGCCTTTCTGCCGCTGCTGGTCGTCGCGGCGATGGTGTTTTTGGTGGTCGCGTTCATCGGCTTTCTGCTGGCCCGGGGCCGCTGGCCGTGGGACCGGCTGGCGCCGAACGCCTTCATTGCCGACATCTACCGCCAGATCGTCCGGCTGGCTTTTCTGGTCGGCGCCGTCGTCATCGCCTTGGACATCCTGAACGCCACCGCTTTGTTGGGCACCATCCTGGGCGCGGCGGGGATCATCGGCCTTGCCATCGGTTTCGCCGTGCGGGACACGGTCGAGAACTTCATCGCATCGGTGCTGCTGTCGATCCGCCAGCCGTTCCGCCCCAACGACGCGATCGAGATCAACGGCGACGAGGGCAAGGTGATCCGCCTGACCTCGCGCGCGACGATCCTGCTGAGCTGGGACGGCAACCACATCCGGATCCCCAACGCGACCGTGTTCAAAAGCCGCATCGTCAACTATTCGCGCAACAAGGAGCGGCGGATCCTGTTCCAGCTGGGGCTGGACTCCAGCTGCGACTACGCCGCGATGCGTAAGCTGGCCGAAGAGACGGTGCAGGCCCTGCCCTTCGTCCTGTCCACCCCCGCCGCATCGGTGTGGATCGAGGAGTTGGGCGACTCGGGCGTGGTCCTGACCGTCACCGGCTGGATCGATCAGAACGAAACGTCCCTGGTGCTGGCCCGCGGCGAGGCCCTGCGACAGGCCAAGCTGGCGATCGAGGCTGCCGGCGTGTCCATCGCCGACACCACCTACCGCGTTCTGCTGGACGGAGCAGCGCCTGCCGAGCGGCCCGCGACCGCGCCGTCCGCCCCCGGCACGCCCCCGCGCCCAAAGCCCCCCAAGGCCCCCGACGCCAGCACAGAGAACGTCGCCGCCGAGACAGAGCACGAGCTGGAACGCATCGTCGATGCCGAGCGCGCCGAGACCGCGCACGCCGACCTGTTGGACGACGGCGCCCGCACAGAATGACGTGTCGAAAATTTACCCTTTCAGGGCTTGCGGAGCGTGTCACGAATCCGTAAGACACGCCTCGCTGCTGGGGTGTAGCCAAGTGGTAAGGCAGCGGTTTTTGGTACCGTGTACCGTAGGTTCGAATCCTACCACCCCAGCCAAGCACTTTCCTGAAATCGGGCGGTACACGTTTGGCTCCACTATGTGGCGTCAATTCAGTGGCTTGCGTATGTGCGACTCTTTCTGAGACTGGAGTATAGGACCGGATAGAGCCCATTTCCGGCCCCGGTCTCAGATCCGCAGTTCCATGGTAGCAGGTTGAGTGTTAGGGGCGTCAGAGCGCGGCGACAATGGCGCGCTGCTCGTTCCAATCGGGCGGCAGGCTGTTCCGCTTGAACCAGTCGGAGTTGAAGCCCGCGGGTTGGTCTCCATCCATGACCATTCGAATGATGTCTGGCGCGAGGAAGGCAAGGCCGATCATCTGTTGGATGCGACGCTTCGAGGTGTCGCTGCTCTTCGCAATGTCGTCGAAGGTCTCGCCGGCGCGCACCCGATCGAACCATGACTGTGCCCGCGCGATGTTGCGAATGAGCGTGTCGTCGGTTTCGAGCGGAGCATCGGCCAGGATGATCCGCGTCTCGACACCACGCTTGCGCAGCTGAAACGAGAAGCTGCGCTTGATCGGATCGGGTCTCATTGCCTCCAAATCGATTCCAAGGCGACTTGCGATGGTGGCGTTTTCCAGCGCGAGCTGCAGGGTAGCGGGTGCGATCTCGATCCGATCTACCCGCTCAAGCAGAGCGGCTGCGTTTCTTTCGGCCTTCAGTGCTTCAAGCCCTGCTGCGAGCATGCAGATCGCATCCGCCGTCGGCTGCACCAGCAGCATTGCAGGCAGGCTGGGTTCTGCAAGCATCTTCCGAACCAACTCGGCCACGTGGCGTTCGAGCTCCTCCGCAGGCAGGCGCCAGGCGTCGGGGTGCTGTTCTGCTCGCCCCACAACCAGCCGGTTAGAGATGTAGTAGCGCAGACGGGTTCCCCCCCGCGTCTTGCTGTGCGACGGGGTCAGACGATCGCCGGTGTCATCGAATACCTTGCCGCAGAGCAGGCTGGTGCGCGCCGCCTTGCCCTGCCCTCGTGGCCGAGCTGAGGCCTGTTGAAGCAAGGTCTGGATATGATCCCAGCGCTCCGGATCAATGATTGCCGGATGCGCGCCGTCGTAGACCTGTGTCCGATGCCGGATCCGGCCTGCGTAGAGCGGGTTGGTGAGGATGTGATGGATGTGGCCGCGGTCTAAAGGGCGCCCCCCGGTGTTCTTTCCGCCCGCCTTGCTTCTGAGGCGACTCCTGAGCCCAAGATCCGAGGCTGCATCGCGGACCGCAACGACGGTGCCGTGTTCCTCGTAAAGATCGTAGAGTTGCCGGACGGTCTCGGCCTCACCTTCGTCGATCGCCAGTGTCCGGCCGTCCGCCTGGTAGCCGAGGGGCACCAGCCCTCCCATCCACAGACCCTTGCGCTTGGACGCGGCGATCTTGTCCCGAATACGTTCGGCCGTGACCTCGCGCTCGAACTGGGCGAAGCTGAGCAGCATGTTCAGTGTCAACCGCCCCATGCTGGTGGCTGTATTGAACGACTGGGTGACCGAGACGAAGGAAGCGCCGGCCGCGTCGAGGATGTCGACGATCTTCGCGAAGTCGGCGAGCGAGCGGGTCAGCCGGTCAATCTTGTAGACGACAATCTGGTCGACCCGGCCCTGTCGCGTGTCCTCCAGAAGCCGCTGCAGCGCCGGGCGTTCGAGGTTCCCGCCAGACAAGCCGCCGTCGTCATAGTGCTCCGGAAGCGCCACCCAGCCCTCGTGCTTCTGGCTGACGATGTAGGCAGCACAGGCCTCCCGCTGGGCGTGGAGCGAATTGAACTCCTGCTCCAGCCCGTCCTCGGAGCTCTTGCGGGTGTAGATGGCGCAGCGGGTTCTATTCACTGCTTTCCGCCTCCCCTGCCCTTCAACCCGAAGAACCGTGGTCCTGACCATGCGGTGCCGGTGATATGCCTTGCCACCGCCGAGAGTGAGGGCCAGGTTTTGCCGTCCAACCGGTAGCCACCCTCGACCACCTCCACCTGGTAGGTTCTCCCGTTCCACTCCCGAACGAGATGAGCACCTGTACGGACCTGTCTGCCAACAGCTCTTGAGACGCTCTGGCCCGCCGCTATGCTGTGCAACTCGCGCCGAAGCTTGTTTGGCAACCTACCGTGTCGCCGGCACTGTTCCTCGTGCGCCATAGCGCGATGCATGAAATCCACCGACAGATAGGCTGGCGGAGGATACCCAAAGGCCTCCTCCCATCCTCTGACGGCCCGTTGGCGTTCCGGGTCCGGCCTACCCATTGGCCGCCTCCGGCTCGGTGGTAATACGGTAGCGCGGCGGCTTTCCTTCGGAGCGATCCATACTCAGGACATAGCCAGCCTTGCGCAGGCCAGAGAGGGCCGCCCGGGTCGTATGCGGCTGCCAGCCCAGCCGCTTGCTGATGCTCGCAATATCTGCCCCCGCCTTCGCCTTCAGCAGGCGGATCAGCTGCGCCTTCTTGGTCACGCGGGATTTGGGCTTGGTCGCTTGTATTGTCTCGGTCATCTGGCTCTCCTGTGCTCAGAGCAGGAGCACGCTTGCCCCTGCTACCGAGCAGAGCCCGGAAGGCCGGGCGGAGAGCGGTGAAATACGTGTGTCGCGAACTTCACCGACAGTACCGCTCTGGTGGGCAACGAAGTCCAGCGACGTCTTCGGGTCTGAGGTTCAAACTCTAGGCAACGCTTAATCGCCATTCGTAAATGGGCGGATTCCGGACCTTCGCTGCGGCGACAATCCCATCGTCCAAAAATAGTGGAAGCTGACCTTCGGAGCGGACCAAGGTCGAGGTTTGTGCTGCGCCGCCGCAAGCCCGCTCCGAGCCCAACTCGTGAATTCGATTTTCGCGCTGCGAGCGCGCGCGGCACCAGAAATACCGCAGGCGCGTGAATTTCGCCGCTGCTGTGCGGCGGAGAGACCAGCCATTCACGCGAGACGCAGCGAGCAAGAAAGCATCAATTCGAAAGATGCGGGACATAGCGTGAATACGCTGCAATTGCGCCAATGACAGCATTTGAGAGAACCTAACGAAGTCAGTTTAAGCTCCCGGCCGTAATTAGTGCGCCAATTTGCCTGATGCCACTAATGGGCGCTTGGGTTTCCGGGGCATTCTCACATCATGCCATTGACACTACCGACGTGTGTCGGTAGCAGGACCTCATGCGAACACGCCTATCAAAATCTGAGCGACGAGACCAAATCCTGAAGAAGGCCCGCCAGATCTTGGTCAAGCAGGGGCTGGCCAAGACCGAGATGGAAGACATACGTCTTGCCTGCGGGATCTCCCGCGGCGGGCTGTATCACCATTTCTCGAACAAGCGTGCGGTACTCGATGCCCTTGCGGAAGAAGAAGTTGGTCTCCTTGCCGAAGCTCTCGACGACAAAGACGCTTCACCGATCATTGTTCTCCTTCAGAACGGATCGAGCCACCTTGGTGCCGATGCGGGTGTGCACTCAGCCCTCCAGACGCTGGAGGAAAGACTGGACTACATTTCCGCACTTGAGCAGGCATTCTCGGCAATCCTAAAGGACGCAGTATGTGCCCGTATGGGTGATTTTGTCCGCGATGACATCAACGCTGAACACGTGGCCGAGTTGTTTATGACAGTAAACGCACACATCAACCGACGCGAGATCCTGGGACATTGGTCAAGCGCTCAAGCTGCCGGTTTTGCTGCCACCTCGCTGGAGGCTTTGGCACCTCTCCTTAAGTCTCCCGAAGAACTCAACCCGATCCTTTTGGACCTCAAGCAGAGGGCGTCATCCTCATGATCCTCGTTCAATTTCTGGTATTTACCTTTGCCATTTCTCTTGCAGGATTTGCCTGCATCTACTTCATACCCGCCGCACGCTCACCAGAAAGTGCAATCGGACTTCCGTTTTGGTTGATCATGGTCTGGGGCCCGTCGCTTGCGGCCATTCTGCTCAGCGTGCGCGATGGGCACCTGATGGACCTTTTAGGAAGGGTTGCAAAAGTCTCAACCGTTCCGGCTGTTGCCTGGGCGCTTGTTCTCGCGCCGCTGGTTCTTTTGCTGGTGATGCGCCCCTTTGCGCCCGAAGGGGCAACAAATCTCGGTGCTGGCCTTATTGTGGCAATGATCGGGTTCAACCTGATCCTTGGGCCGCTCGGCGAAGAGCTAGGCTGGCGCGGGTATCTGCAGGACCGTCTCAATCCGAATATCGGATGGCTGGCGGCGTCGCTATTGATTGGCGCGATCTGGTTTTTTTGGCATTTGCCGCTTTGGACGATTGAGTCTCCCCACGCCCAGATTGCTTTGCCTCTCTACGCCGGGCACGTGATGTGCTACGCAGTTATCATTGGCGCGGCCTACACCTTGTCCGGCGGCTCCATTTTGCCCGCAATCCTGACCCATCTCACCGTAAACTTAGCCGCAAACCTAGCCATATTCGCGGGGTACCGGGATCCAAATTCGTGGTTCAGTTCCAGCCTCTTGCCATACACCGTTATCGCCGTGATTGCGGTCGGATTGGTGTTCTTTAGAACCGGTTGGTCTGGCGAGAAGTGGCTGGGCTTTTGAAAGCGGCCCTTCGTGCTCGGCGCAACATCAAGCAATTTGCGCTCGGAGCCGCCTAGTGCTGGTGCAGCGTCATCGAGGATGAAGGCGGTTCCGGACCTGCCGTTGGCTTCACGGGCTACACAGCTGATATTTAATGTTTTGCATACGTGCCGACATTCCTACTTCGACAGTCGGCATTGACGCTCCGCGCGGCGAAATCTGGCTCGGAGCCCAAATCGACCGATGCGGCGCGATGTCCGAACTGTCGCTCTGGCGATCCTATCAACTCCGGTTCCAAACAGGTTCATTCAGTGCCTGTGTTGGGTTCTTTGGCAATTCTGCTCAAACGCCACCCACAAAGACCAATCATGAGGATGCCAAGATTCCCCGCAAAGTCGAGCAACATCCATTGGTTTAAGACCGGTTCGATGAACAGGAACCAGAAATTGAAAACAAAGAAGGGGATCGACCCGACCAGGCCGAACACAAGGAAGGTCGTCGGCGTGAAACGAGCCGTCCAGATGATCGTGCCGGTCAACACTGCCTGTGCCCCGAAGCAGCCCATGATGAACCGGGCCTGCTCTGAGGCAACGGCAAGCTCCGGCCGGAACGTCACCTCTATGACCATGCCAGGGAAGAACAGGCACCACGACCCAAGAAAGACAAAGATGAGCGAGAGGCAGATCTGAAGGATGCGAGTATTCATGCGGACTTCCGTGGTTTGAGGTTGAGTTGGCGGGCGCTGACTTGCCCCCGCTAAGCATGCAAAACCCGATATTCCTGAAACAGATACCCGTCATCGTAGCCCTGCGTTTCAGTGTGCTTTAGCTCGGGTGGTGTTTTGGAATCGCCGAAAAGCGGAACACCATCACCGAGGATGATCGGAGCGCGCTTCAGGCGCAGGATATCGATCTGTCCCATGGCCAGAAGCGATCCGGCGAAGATGCCGCCGCCACAAAGGTAAACTGGGCCCTCTGATCGACGTCGTATCGCGTCGATGGTGGCAGCGTCGCACGATTTTTGAGTTGCGACGTCAGTGGCATCCGGCAGTTCGAGCGAGGACGAAAAAATGATAGTCTTCATATGGGCATAGGGGTTCTCACCCGCCTGCATGCCGAAGCGGTAGCCGAACTCGTAGGTCGCCCGGCCCATGATCGCGGTTGCATAATTTTGGAGGCGCGCAGAGTAGTCCTCAACGACCGCACCATCCTGCGCGAACCGAGAGATGTCTCCGTCCGGTCCGCATATAAATCCGTCAATCGAGACAGCGACGTCATAGATGATAGGATGCATGGGAATACTCTTTCGTTTGGTTTGAATTGTTCATTCGTAGCGCAAATCATGTCTGTCCGCCTGTGCTGATCCAGCAGCGATACCAGAGTGTGCGAAAAACCTCTTGCGGATCGGTCAGACCCACCTCGGAAAAGAGGACGCGGGTCCGTTCACCGCATACGACCGGCAGGTTCGGGATTGCATCAAGTTCCAGCCGAACCGCGTCTGCCGAAACGCCAAAGATATCGGCATGCGCCCGAAAAGCAGGTGTCAGTTCGTCCAAGTCTTCGTTTTCGTCGAAGCACACATCCGCATGGATCAATCGCCCGCCGTAGGCGAGCCGGTTCCGAAGCCCTCTCAGGTAGGTCAGCTTGGCTCCATCGTCCGGCAGGTGATGCATCACCAGCAGCGATGTCACGATATCGAAGGTCTCGCCGTCGGGCAGATCATCGACGGTTCCGACGATGAAACTGACATCTTGCGATGCGGCGGATACCCCGACCGCGGCCCGTGCCGTCTCGAGATTTCGGGCGGACCGGTCGATAGCCGTAATACCTCCGATGGCGTTGCTGTTCCGGAATTCCTCGATTTCCCGGCCGCCACCGGCCCCGACGACCAGAACATGTGGTGCCTCGTTGCTATGGCTTGCAATCAGGGCGTGAACGAGGCGGTACATCGCGTCGAGGCCGGGAATGGCGCGTTGCATCTCCTTATACATCGCATGCCGGTCGGTTATCGATCCCCTTGTATTAGCCATCATGTACACCCCTCCCGATCCAGAGCCTTCCGGACACTTGGTCGAAGCCGAATTCTCGCGGAATGCCGATGCAAGGCCGGCCAGTCGGCAATGGACATGTTCTGGTCTACAAGCCAGCGGCAAACAGTGAACAAGTATACATCAGCCAGAGAGAAATCGTCGCCCATAAGATAAGCGTGCCGGGACAGGTGACGCTCGACAAATGCCAGCCTCCCGCGCAGTTGCGCTTTGCCCGGCTGAAGAAAATCGTCCGGTGTCGTCGGCCGGAAAAGCGGGCTGAAGCTTTTGTGAATCTCGGTCGCGATGAAGTTCAACCATTCCAGCGCCCGCAGACGCCGCAGGCCGGAAGCAGGTAGCAATTCCGCATCGAGCGCTTCGTCAGCCAGGAACTGAAGGATAACCGGAACTTCGGTCAGGACCTCGCCGTCGGCGAGCTGCAAGGCCGGGACAGTGCCCTTCGGATTGATCGCGCGATAATCGCTGCCGCAGTCCATGCGGCATGTCTGATAGTCCACCTCAACGAGATCGAACTCCAGTGCCGCTTCGCACATTGCGATGTGGGGTGCCAATGAACAGGCGCCGGGCATGAAATAGAGCTTCATGTCTCGCCTCCCGCCGCTGGCAAGTTGCGAAGAGCCAGTACGCACAGACCCGAATAGACGACCGTTCCGGTAGCCATCGCGATCCAGATCCCGACCGCCCCAAAGTCGAAGACAACCGTGAAGACAGCGATCAGGGGGGCCGAGACCAACCAGTTCCCGACCAGGGAATAGACCATGACCGGGCGCGTCACTTGCCTTGCCCGTAACAATCCCGCAGCACCTGCACCGGTCGGACCGAACAGCTCCGCCACTGCGAGTACGCCGATCACGGTAATCGCAGCACCGACGGCGGCGGGCGTCATGCCTTGCAGCGCATAGTTGGCGATCGGGGCCGCCACGACCAGCAGAGTGGTGCAAATCGACAGACCGATGGCCATGCCAAGCACCATCGTTGTGGCAACGACATCACCGTCGCGGCTGGACTTGGGATCAACCCGTGCCAGCCGGGTCATAGAGGCCTGCTGTAGGCCGAAATAGAAGGCGTATCCGATGCCGGCCAACCGGATTGCCACGGAATGCGCGGCAGCGTCCGTAACCGAAAGCCAGGCGGCGTAGATCGTGGCCCCCAGATAGATGCCGACCTCGGCCAATGTGGCGATGCCGATGGGCACTCCGATGCGGAAGATCGCCGCAACGTCTTCCGGTTCCGCGCGGCCTGGGCAGCTGTCGCCGACGCGGCGCGCCTCCCGCATCAAGGCGACAAGCGTCAGTAACCAGACCAGCAAGGACGACATGCCCGCGCCCGTCACGCCAAGCTCCGGCAGACCGAAGGCGCCATACATGAGCACGTAGTTGAAGATGGCATTCAGCGGCACCGCACAGAGCGTGATTCGCAGCATGACACCCGGGCGTTCGATGGCCGTCAGGCGCGTGCGCAAGACACCGACCGCCAGCATCGGGATCGCAGTCAGCGCCATCGCCCGGACGTAGCCCGTGCCTGCCTCGGCAAGGTCCTGATCTATTCCGAGCAGGATCAACAGCGCCGGCGTCTGCCAGAGCAGGGCACAGATCGGCAGGGCCAGCAAGGCACAGGTAATAGTCCCGGCCGTTCTGAGCCGCGCCAACCGATCCGCGTCGCCCGCCGCATGGGCGGCTGCGTAGAGCGGGCCGAGACCGCCGATGCAGCCGACAGCGAGATAGAAGAGGATCGAATAGAAATCGCTCGCGACAGCGACCGCTGCAAGGGCTTCCACTCCGAACGCGGCTGTCATCAGCGTGTCGGTGACGCTCATCGCCATGTTGACCAGAGCGAGACCGGTCAACGGCGCGGCAAGCCGCAGGACGGCCCAAGCTTCGGCCTTGCTCACGCGGCGAGCGGCATGTCTCAAGGGGCCGCCCGTTAAGCGCGGAAGTTCAAGGTAGGTCATCGGTTTGCCCTGTGCAGTGGAAGGCGCGGAGCGGGACCTCCGCGCCTTTCCGGTAATGATGGACAGGCCTCAGCCGGCCTCATGGGAGCCCGAGTTCGGCATGGGTCCGACCGGGACGCCGGAATCCCACTCCGTGTGGTTTTCTTCGTCGTCGGCGTAAGCAGATCTGCCACCCAGCTCGATCTGCAACCGAACGCCGTAGCCATCGCTCATGCCCAGCATCACCTGGTCGATCTCGGCCGGGGCATCGGCATAGTCGCCGGTCCCGCCGGTGACCGCGCGCGTGACGGTCACGCCGGCATCGACAAGCTCCGCGCCATGGCTGATCAGCACATCGCCATCGTTGAAGCGGTAAACCTGGCGGGTCATGACGATGGCACCAGTCTGGGTGCGCATGCCGTCGCCGACGAAATACCCGTCACAGGTCCATTCCCCGATCACGAGGTCCGGGAAGGCCGGGTCGCCGTTCGGCAGAGTGCCCTCGACGCCACCGTCAAGCGTGCCGGCGGGGTAGAGATAGCCCTGCGTGATGAAGGCGTTGCCATAAGCAGGCATGCCGTCGTCGAAGACCGGCGTCGCGGAGAAGGCGAAGCGGGAGATATCCTCGGCAACATCGAAGGCCGCAAGCGGCTCTCCGGCGTTTCCGGCAAATGGGATGGCCGCGATGGCGGCGGCCAGAAGTAGATTGGTACGTTTCATTGGATAGGTCCTTTCAGGAGGTTCAGGTTGTGGACGCGTCCGCGCGTGCGGGGCGCTGGTGGGCGACATGGCCTTCGCGCATGTCGGACGTCTCAAGGCGCGCGACGCGGCGTGCGTCGGCGGCAACACCGGTTGCGATGCGGCTGGCGGCAATGCCTGCGGCGTCAAAGAAGCCGGTGTAGATCGGCTTGAAACCGGTGAACCAGAGGCCCGGCATCTCCGGATCACGCTCGCCCAACGGATGGTGCGGGCGGCCATTCTCGTCGAGCACTCCAAGATGGCCCAGAAGCGGCTCGAGCCCCGTGCGATACCCGGTGGCCGCGATCACCACATCCGGATGGCAGACAGACCCATTGGCCAGGACAACAGTGTCGTCGGAAAACCTTTCGACACGCGGCACGATCGAGAACCGCCCCGCCTTGAGCGCCGCGACGAAACCGTCGTCGATCGCGAAGGTTACCCCATCACGCAAGAGCCGTGTGCTTCCGCCATCGGGGTGACTGGTCAGCCCGAACCGCCGCAGATCGCCGAGAAACAACCGTTCCGTCAGCCTGAAGGCCGGATCCAGCACCGCGTTCGGCAATGCCGCGAAGACGCGCGCCAGCCCGTGGATCGGATAGCCGAAGATGCTCTTCGGCACGACCGCCGGTCCATAGCGGACCGACACCATCACCTCGGCCGGTTTGTGCCGCGCCAAGTGGTTCAGCGCGTCCGTTCCGGAGTTTCCCGCGCCCACGACCAGCACCCGCTTGCCATCGAAGCGGGACACATCGCCGAGATCCGCCACGTGCAGGACCTCGCCGGCAAAGGCGTCGTGGCCCGGCCAGTCCGGCATGTCAGGAATGCTTTCCCGGCCGGTCGCAATGACGAGGTTCTCCGCCTCGTACTCCGAGGCGTTGGTCGTGACCCGCCATCCGGTTCCGATGCGTTCGACAGCCGTCACGGTAATGCCGAAGTGGATGGGTGCATCCAGCCGTGCGGCGTAGCGCTCCAGATGCGCGACCACCGTGTCGCGCTTCAGATACGTGCCGTCCGATTTCGGCGCCGCCTGTCCCGGAAGACTTGCGAACTTGCGGTGGATGTTCAGCCGAAGCGCCGGATGGCGCTGCCGCCAGGGGTCTGCCACCCGGTCCCGTGCTTCCAGCACGGTCACGGGCAGCCCGCGTTCGGTCAGAGCGTGGGCGGTCGCGAGACCCGAAAGCCCCGCGCCGATCACCAGCGTACTGCCGGGTCCCATACTATTCATTGTCTTTCCTTTCTGCGGCTTAGCGCCAATGGTTCGGGATCGTCGGGACATCGGGCTCCGCATACTGCTCAAGCCCCATGTCCCGGAGGAGGTGGCGGGGGAGCCGAGACAACTCCTTCATCTCCTTGCGGATGCGCCGCCGCTTCGCGGCTTCTGCCATCAGTTCGAGGAGCGCCCTTGCGATGCTCGAAGGGTGTCGGCGCACTGCGCCGGCGTGGATGGAAATCATGGTCATATCGTTCGTCCTTTTTTGAAGCCCGCACAGCTGCGGGCGTTGTGGTTGTCATGCGGTCGGCATTGCGTCCTGACCGGGCGAAACCGGTCTCCGCGACGCACTCCCCGGCGGTTTCAACTTCCACCACCGCGCCCGGGACCGGCCCGTAATGACCGATTGATCGGTGCTAGACGGGCCGGAACGGAGGGAAGAGGTCAGGCCGCGGTCTGGGAAAGCATGGCGTGCGCCATGCAACCGACATGACGGTGATCCGTGCCGCAGCACCCGCCGACGACCTTCAGCGACGGGAGCTGTCGGGACAGAGCGGCATGGAGCGCGCCGAACTCGTCCGGATCGCCGTCGTCCAGAGTCTCTGCCTCATCGAGTTCCGCATGGCTCAGCCGCGATGCGTTCGCGCGGACACCGCGGATGCGGTCGCACCATGCCTCGTCGGTCAGAACGTGGCGAAAGTGCTCGGGATGGGCGCAATTGATCATGTAGTAGAGCGGTGCACCCCCGGTTGCGGCATCCGTCTCGCGCACGGCACGCTCAAGTGGCGTTCCGTCCGGAAGGCGTCCGTCTGTCTCGACTGTGAAGGAGATCGCAACGGGCACGCCCGCCTTGACGCTTGCACGGGCGAACCCGATCGCCTCCGACAGGCTGCCGAAGGTAAGCGCGGAAACCAGATCGACCCCGCATGAGCCAAGCAACGCGATCTGCGGCGCGTGGATGGCCTCTGCGGCGGCCGCATCCATGGTGAGCGTGCCGTCATAGGCGTCGCCGGCCGGTCCGATCACGCCATTCACTAGGATCGGAGAAACGCGATCTTTCCACCGCTCCCGGATCGCCTCGGCAAACCGGACAGCCTCGCGGGTGAACTCCTCCATCTGGCCGGGGGACCGGCCCACTGCGTCGGCCCATTGCGTCCCGGAGCGCCAGGTGTTGGTGTCGAGAACAAAGCCCGTTCCGGCCGCCTCGGCCATCGCAAGGTAGCGGTCGAAGTACCGGTTCATTGCCGCACGGGCGGCACCGTCTTCTAGCAGGACGCAGGCCGCGAAGGCCGGCAGGTCGAACCCTTCGAGGAACAGCATGGAGGTCTCAAACCCACCATCGGTCAGGTAGGTGCGCGGGTCGGCGAGGTAGCTGCGGGTCACATCCGTGTGGAAGGCCGCGTCTTGGTTTTGAATGGTCATCACTTAATCCTTGCTCACGATTGATTGGCCTGATCGGCCGTTGTCATGGGCAGGGTCATGGACCTTTGGGTCGAGTCGCGTTAGAAGGAGAATGGATCAAAACGGTGATTTTCGGACGTACAAGGCCTGCTGGAGAGCAAAATGACGATCAATACCACGGTAATCGGATCACGCCATGCCGGCACCTCGACGCTGTTCTCGATCCTCGACGTCCTGGCGTCGGTGGGGCGCGATTGGGAAATGCTGCACGGTCTTCCGATGCAGGTCCCGATCTTCGATGTCAGCCTCAGGACGACGGACGGCGCGCCTTATTGGGACATCAACGGTCGCAAGATCACACCCGACGCGGTAATAACCGAAGCGCCTGAGCCCGACCTCATCATCGTGTCAGATCTACATTTCGATCCGAATGCAGGCTTGCCCGACGATCTGAAGCCTGTCGCCGAATGGCTTCTGGAGGCCCATGCGCGCGGCGCCATCGTTGCTTCGGTCTGTTCTGGCGCCGTGTTGCTCGGCGCGGCTGGAGTGCTCGACGGCAAAGAGGCGACGACCCATTGGGGCTTTGCCGAGATGCTGGGCCGTGAGTTCCCTGAGGTAAAGGTTTGCTGTGACCGCATTCTTGTACCCGCAGGGGAAGCGCACCGTGTTCTCACCGCCGGTGGGGCGTCGGCCTGGGCCGACCTCATGCTGTACCTGATCCAACGTTTTGCGGGGGCGGATGAGGCGCGCCGCATCGCCAAGCTGTACCTGATCGACCCGCATCTGGACGGTCAGATGACCTATGCATCCCTGACATCCGGACGCCAGCACGAGGATCAGTTAATTTCCGCGGCACAGGTCTGGGCGGCGCAGCACTACGACACGCCGAGCCCTGTCGCCGCCATGGCGGAACGCAGCGGCATGACCGAGCGCGGATTCCATCGCCGCTTCAAGAAAGTGACAGGACAGGCGCCGGGGGACTATATCCAGACCCTCCGGATCGAGGAGGCAAAGCAGCTTCTTGAAACCACGACGACGCCGATTGACGAGGTTTCAGCCGAGGTCGGTTACTCCGAACCATCGAGTTTCCGATCCGCGTTTCGAAAGCGCGTTGGGACCTCCGCTTCAGCCTACCGAAAGAAGTGGCAGGCTCTTGCGCCAGTGCAGGCCTGGGGATTGCGGCAATCGGAGCCTGACATGAAAGCACTCTCGGATGCTCATTAACGCAAATTCTCTGCCAGTGCTGTTGTGCACTGCGCTTGGGGGGAAACAGACAGTTTGTACAGTTGGATCAATGTCGTAACCGCTGACGCCGCGAAGTCTGGTTCTCAGGCGACGTTAAGGCGGTGGACAGCAGCTATCCAAGCAACTTGAGCGAAGGCCCGCATTCAGGAGCGTCAGCGGCTCTCCCATTTCCGCAATGCGTCGCTATTGCAGGGCCACACAGAAGGGAGTCTTCAAATGGTTGACATAGACAAGGTACGGCGAGACACGCCGAGCTGCGAAAGTATTTTGCATTTCAACAGTGCAGGCTCATCGCTAATGCCGAAGCCGGTTTTCGAGGCATTGCAGAAGGTCCTAATGGACGAAAATGAGGTAGGCGGCTACGAGGCGGAGCGTAGGGCAAAGGATGATGGTCGTGTCGCGAATGTGGTGGAAATTACCTGGCAGCCTGCTCCGGGCTCGTGAAATTGGCTCCGTTCAGGCTGCGAGGTCAAGTGCCATCGGCTCGA
>NZVC01000060.1 GCA_002701395.1 Maritimibacter sp.
GCCGATCGCGATGGAAAACGGCCTGCGCTTCGCCATCCGCGAAGGCGGCCGCACCGTCGGCGCCGGCGTCGTGTCGGAAATCGTCGAGTAAGCAGGGCTTCTGCCCCCGCAAGCTCGCCATCCGGGCGGCGGGCGACCCCACGGGGTCGCCGAAAGCCCGGACCACCGGCCTTCGGGCTGAAACCGGTTCGATGAGGGGCGGATGATCCGCCCCTCCTCTCAACTGAAAAGGAAAAGAAAATGGCAGTTCAAAGCCAAAACATCCGTATCCGCCTGAAGGCGTTCGATTACCGTGTGCTGGATGCCAGCACGCAGGAAATCGTCAACACCGCCAAGCGGACCGGTGCCCAGGTGCGCGGGCCGATCCCGCTGCCGAACAAGATCGAGAAGTTCACCGTTCTGCGCGGTCCGCACGTCGACAAGAAGTCGCGTGACCAGTGGGAAATTCGTACCCACAAGCGCCTTCTGGACATCGTGGACCCGACCCCGCAGACCGTGGACGCGCTGATGAAGCTCGACCTCGCTGCCGGCGTCGACGTGCAGATCTCGGTTTAAGGGGGGTAACGGACAATGTTGCGCTCTGGAGTTATCGCAAAGAAGGTCGGGATGACCCGTATCTTCCAGGAAGACGGCAAGCAGGTGCCCGTCACCGTTCTGCAGCTGGACAAGCTGCAGGTCGTGGCGATGCGCACCGTCGAGAAGGACGGCTACAGCGCCGTTCAGCTGGGTGCCGGCACCGCCAAGGCCAAGCGGACCTCGGCCCCGATGCGCGGCGTTTTCGCCGCCGCGAAGGTCGAACCGAAGCGGAAGATCGCCGAGTTCCGGGTTGCCCCCGAGAACCTGATCAACGTGGGCGAGGAAATCACCGCGAACCACTACTTCGAAGGTCAGTTCGTCGACGTGTCGGGCACCTCGATCGGTAAAGGTTTCGCCGGTGCCATGAAACGGCACAACTTCGGTGGTCTGCGCGCCTCGCACGGCGTGTCGATCAGCCACCGTTCGCACGGCTCGACCGGTCAGTGTCAGGACCCGGGCCGCGTGTTCAAAGGCAAGAAGATGGCCGGCCACATGGGCGCTGCCCGCGTGACCACGCAGAACCTGCAGGTCGTCAAGACCGACGCCGACCGTGGCCTTATCATGGTCAAAGGCGCCGTTCCCGGCCACAAGGGCGGCTGGGTCACCATCAAGGACGCGGTCAAGAAGCCGACGCCCGAGAACGTGATCTATCCCGCCGCGCTGAAGTCGGCCGCCGAGGAAGCCGAGCGCCTTGCCGCTCAGGCCGCCGAGGAAGCCGCCGCCGCCGAGGCAGCCGAAGCCGAACGCCTTGCCGCCGAGCAGGCCGCAGCCGAGGAAGCCGCGCTGAAGGAAGCCGAAGCCTCGATCGAGGCCGAGAAGTCCGAAGATGGCGACGCCGCTTCGGAAGGAGGCGAAGAGAAATGAAGACCGACGTCCTCAAACTGGATGGCGCCGCTGCGGGTTCCGTGGATCTCGACGACGAGATCTTCGGCCTGGAGCCCCGTGCCGACATCCTGCACCGCGTCGTGCGCTGGCAGCGCGCGCGTGACCAGCAGGGCACGCACAAGGTCAAGACCCGGTCCGAGACCAGCTATTCGACCAAGAAGATCTATCGCCAAAAAGGCACCGGCGGCGCTCGCCACGGTGACCGCAACGCGCCGATCTTCCGGAAGGGTGGTATCTACAAGGGTCCGACCCCGCGCAGCCACGCTCATGAACTGCCGAAGAAATTCCGCAAGCTGGGCCTGAAGCACGCGCTGTCGGCCAAGCTCAAGGAAGGCTCGCTGGTCATCCTCGACTCCGCCGAGTCTGAGGGCAAGACCTCTGCGCTGGCCAAGCAGATCAAGTCGCTTGGCTGGAAGCGTGCGCTGATCATCGACGGTGCGACCGTGAACGAGGGCTTCGCCCGCGCCGCGGCCAACATCGATGGTGTGGACGTGCTGCCCTCTGTCGGTGCCAACGTGTACGACATCCTGCGCCGTGACACTCTGGTGATCACGAAGGCCGGTGTCGAAGCNCTGGAGGCNCGNNTGAAATGAGCGCNAAGCACGAACNCTACGACGTGATCCGCAAGCCGATCATCACCGAGAAGGCGACGATGGCTTCCGAAGCCAACGCCGTTGTCTTCGAAGTGGCGATGGCGTCGACCAAGCCGCAGATCCGCGAAGCGGTCGAAGGCCTGTTCGGTGTCAAGGTGAAGGCGGTCAACACCACCATCACCAAAGGCAAGGTGAAGCGGTTCCGCGGCCGTCCAGGCAAGCGGAAAGACGTCAAGAAAGCCTACGTTACCCTTGAAGAGGGCAACACGATCGACGTGACCACTGGTCTGTGATCGGGCAGGTGGGTTGAAAACCCACCCTACGAATTCGGAAGGGCCTCTGCGAAAGCGGGGGCCCTTTTCGTACGTGGGTCTTGGTGATCGTATACTGCCGGAAGCCCACTGATGCCCCGTAGGATGGGGTTACACCCCATCCCTCGCGCGATCACGCACACGACATCTTCAACCCGTCGCGAGCAGATTGAACGCAATCCGGCCTCCATGCGTAGACCAAGGGAACCCAAGACACACGAACACCCGGAGACACCAACATGCCTGCCTTGCGTACACTTCTTTTCCCGCTCTCCATTGCGCTTGGCGCGGCCACGCTGACCTCCGCCGCTTCGGCGCAATCCAGCGCGCCAGAGATCTTCCGTCCCCTAGACCCGGCAGCAACGGATCTGAGCGGCTATCGTTGGGACAAGCGGGTCGTGCTGCTGTTCGGCGCCGGCGAAGATGACAGCACTTACGCCGCCACGCGTGACCAGTTGGCGGCCGTCGTCCCAGCCTTAAGAGACAGGGACATTGTCGTGCTGACGGACACGGCGCCGGAACGGCAGGGCGCGATCCGGCAGGGGCTGGAAATCGACGGCTTCGCCATGGTGCTGGTCGGCAAAGACGGGGGCGTGAAACTCAAAAGTGCCGAGCCGGTCAGCCCCGACGCGCTGTTCGGAACGATCGACGCCATGCCGATGCGCCGCAACGAAATGCGCGGGGGCTGATCCGCCGGTCCGGCTGACTTGACGTGATCCTGACGATCCTCTAAACGACCCCATCCGCAACGCCCCGGATTCGTCCGGGGCTTTGCATTTGTTCGCAAGAACAGGAAACCGGGGACCTTCGGGGCCCTATACCCAGGCGCTTCATCCACACCACGAAGCGCCCAAACATAGCGGGCCGCAAAGGTCTGCATTGCTAAACGGAAGACAGAAAGCATGGCACTCAAGTCGTACAAGCCGACGACGCCGGGCCAGCGCGGGCTGGTGCTGATCGACCGTTCGGAGCTGTGGAAAGGACGTCCTGTCAAGTCCCTCACCGAGGGTCTGACGAAGAAGGGCGGCCGGAACAACACCGGACGTATTACCCAGCGCCGCCGTGGTGGCGGAGCGAAGCGGCTCTACCGTATCGTCGACTTCAAGCGGAACAAGTTTGACGTTGAGGGCGTAATCGTCCGCATCGAATATGACCCCAACCGGACCGCGTTCATCGCACTGGTGCAGTACAACGACGGCGAGCAGGCCTACATCCTGGCCCCGCAGCGTCTTGGCGTTGGCGACAAGGTCGTNGCGTCGGCCAANGCCGACATCAAGCCGGGCAACGCGATGCCGTTCTCGGGCCTGCCGATCGGTACCATCGTCCACAACGTCGAGATGAAGCCCGGCAAGGGCGGTCAGATCGCTCGTGCTGCTGGCACCTACGCCCAGTTCGTCGGTCGCGACGGTGGCTACGCCCAGATCCGCCTGTCCTCGGGCGAACTGCGCATGGTCCGTCAGGAATGCATGGCCACCGTTGGTGCCGTGTCGAACCCCGACAACTCGAACCAGAACTTCGGTAAAGCCGGCCGGATGCGCCACTATGGCAAGCGTCCGTCGGTCCGCGGTGTCGTCATGAACCCGATCGATCACCCCCACGGCGGTGGTGAAGGCCGGACTTCGGGCGGTCGTCACCCGGTGACCCCGTGGGGCAAGCCGACCAAAGGTGCAAAGACGCGCAGCCGCAAGAAGGCTTCGTCGAAGCTGATCATCCGTTCGCGTCACGCCAGGAAGAAGGGCCGCTAACATATGTCACGTGCAGTTTGGAAAGGCCCCTTTGTTGACGCTTACGTCCTCAAGAAGGCCGAAAAGGCTCAATCCGCGAGCCGCAACGAAGTCATCAAGATTTGGTCGCGTCGCTCGACCATTCTTCCCCAGTTCGTGGGCCTCACCTTTGGGGTCTACAACGGCAAGAAACATATCCCGGTTAACGTGACCGAGGACATGATCGGCCAGAAGTTCGGGGAATACGCGCCGACGCGGACCTACTACGGTCACGCCGCCGACAAGAAAGCCAAGAGGAAGTAAGCGTCATGGGTAAGGAAAAGAATCCGCGCCGCGTGGCGGAGAACGAAGCGATGGCGAAGCTGCGCATGCTGCGTACTTCCCCGCAGAAACTGAACCTGGTTGCGGCGATGATCCGCGGCAAGAAGGTCGACAAGGCTCTGAACGACCTGACCTTCAGCCGTAAGCGGATTGCCGAGGACGTGAAGAAATGCCTTCAGTCCGCGATCGCCAACGCCGAGAACAACCACGGCCTTGACGTCGACGAACTTGTCGTCGCCGAAGCCTGGGTCGGTAAGAACCTGATCATGAAGCGTGGCCGTCCGCGGGCACGTGGCCGGTTCGGCAAGATCCACAAGCCGTTCTCGGAGCTTACCATCAAGGTCCGCCAGGTCGAGGAGCAAGCCTAATGGGTCATAAAGTCAATCCGATCGGCATGCGCCTTCAGGTGAACCGCACCTGGGACAGCCGCTGGTACGCCGACACCAAAGACTACGGCAACCTCCTGCTCGAAGACGTCGCGATCCGTGAGTTCATCGAGAAGGAATGCAAGCAGGCCGGCGTCAGCCGCGTCATCATCGAGCGCCCGCACAAGAAGTGCCGGGTGACCGTCCACACCGCGCGTCCGGGCGTGATCATCGGCAANAAAGGCGCNGANATCGANNNNCTNCGCAAGAAGNTNGCNNNNATGACCGACAGCGAGCTGCACCTNAACATCGTCGAGGTNCGNAAGCCNGANCTGGACGCCNGTCTGGTGGCCGACTCGATCGCTCAGCAGCTGGAACGTCGTGTTTCGTTCCGTCGCGCCATGAAGCGCGCGGTGCAGAACTCGATGCGGATGGGTGCCCTGGGCATCCGGGTCAACGTCGCGGGCCGCCTTGGCGGCGCCGAGATCGCCCGGACCGAGTGGTATCGCGAAGGCCGTGTGCCGCTGCACACCCTGCGCGCCGACATCGACTATGCGACCGTCGAAGCCGAAACGCCCTATGGCATCATCGGCATCAAAGTCTGGATCTTCAAAGGCGAGATCATGGAGCACGACCCGTCGGCTCGTGATCGTCGTCAGGCGGAGCTTCAGGAAGGTCCCGCGCCCCGTGGCGCCGGCGGTGGTCGCGACCGCGATCGTCGCAACTGAGGAGTTTAAGAGATGCTGCAACCGAAGCGCACAAAATTCCGCAAGATGCACAAGGGCCGGATCCGTGGCGAAGCCAAGGGCGGTTCCGACCTGAACTTCGGCACGTTCGGCCTTAAGGCCACGCAGCCGGAACGCATCACTGCCCGCCAGATCGAGGCCGCTCGTCGTGCCATGACGCGTCACATGAAGCGTCAAGGCCGCGTTTGGATCCGGATCTTCCCGGATACCCCGGTGACCTCGAAGCCCACCGAAGTGCGGATGGGTAAAGGTAAGGGTTCGGTCGATTACTGGGCCTGCAAGGTCAAGCCCGGCCGCGTGATGTTCGAACTCGACGGTGTGTCGGAGCCGATCGCCCGCGAGGCCCTGCGCCTTGCCGCGATGAAGCTGCCGATCAAGTCGCGTATCGTTCAGCGCGAAGACTGGTAAGCGGGTATGGGGTAAAACCCCATCCTACGAAATCTTGGAAGGGCGGGGTTATCCCGCCCTTTTCCTTTTGTGGGCGCATCGCCTATGGATCGTCCCGACCCGAACACACGAGGCCGCCATGTCCACGATCCGCTCTCTTTTCGTCACCCGCCTGTACCAATCTGCGCTGTCCGATCTTGGCGGAACGGTGGATCAGGACGAGCTGCTCGCCTCTTGCTACACGATTGCCGAGGATGACGAGGCGGGGCAGGAGTGGTGCGAGCAGAACGACTATCCCGGCTATACCTCTTACGCCTCGCTGACCGACCTGCCTTGGCGGTTCCCGATCTTCGCGGAAGTGGTGAAATGCCTCGACGCCCATGTCGCGGCCTTCGCCAAGGAACTTGCCTTCGATCTGGGCGACAAGGCGCTGGTGCTGGAAGACCTGTGGATCAACATCCTGCCCGAGGGCGGGACGCACTCCAGCCATATCCACCCGCATTCGGTGATCTCGGGCACGACCTATGTCGCGATGCCCGAAGGGACGTCGGCCCTGAAACTGGAAGATCCGCGCCTGCCGATGATGATGGCCGCGCCGACGCGGGTTAAGGGCGCACCGGAAGAGCTGAAGCCCTTCATCTATGTGAAGCCTTCGGTGGGTGACGTCCTGCTGTGGGAAAGCTGGCTGCGGCACGAGGTGCCGATGAACATGACCGAGGATGACCGGATCTCGGTTAGCTTCAACTACAGCTGGGGCTGACCGGCGCACGGCTTTCGGAGGCAGGCATGAAAAAGCGCGACCCCGAAGGGGCCGCGCCTTGGCAGGGCTATATGCCCTTCAATCAGTCCCAGAAGCCTTCGTCGATGTCTTCCATCGATTCCAGTTCTTCTTCGTTATAGCGGGTGACGTAGACGTAGGTGCTGTCATCGACCGGCACCAGCTTCACGTCTTCGACCGAGATCATCACGTGCTTGTCCGCGATGTCGAGGAAGCCGCCGACCTCGGCCACGATGCCGATCAGCTGGCCTTCTTCCGAAAGGATCAGGTCTTCGATCTCACCGATCTCGTTCCAGTCGGCGCCGACTTCGTTATAGGTGGTGTCCATGTCCCATGCCGAGCCTTCGTCGTTGGCTTCGTTCATGGTGTAGATCTCGCCACCAGTGATGTCGCGGGTCCGGATCAGCTGTGCTTGATCCATGTTGTAAAGATCGACGCGGGCGCCATCCATTTCGCCTTCGGTCATGTCGCTTTGCGCGAAGGCAGCGGTGCCGATGGTCAGGGCGAGCGTGCTAACAAGGATCGATTTCATAACTTGGTCCTCCGTTTCGTTTCTGCACCGCCAACACGCGCCGATCGCCGGAGGTTCCCATTTTCTTTCAAAGACTTCCGCTTTCGCCGGTTTCCGTGGCGTCGTACAGGCGCGACGCAAGGCGGCCTGTTTCGGGACCCGCCAAAGGCCGCGTGCCCTGTATTCGCGGGCTGAATCCGCCTTTTCCCGTCGCTTCGGGACAGGCGGGGTTGCCAAGAGGCGTCAATCGTCGTAGACGCGGCGCTCTATCTCGAACTCCACCGGAATCAGCGTAACCCGGCCAAGGGGCGCTCCGGTGATGTTGAAAGGAAAATGACATGGCACTTGATGCCAAGGAACTGCGTGACAAGACGCCGGACCAGCTGCGCGATGCACTGGCCGACCTCAAGAAAGAAGCCTTCAACCTGCGTTTCCAGCAGGCTTCGGGCCAGCTCGAAAGCACCGCGCGCATGCGCACGGTGAAGCGTGACGTTGCGCGCGTTAAGACCATCCTGAACGAAAAAGCGGCCGCCGCCGCGTCGGAGGCGTAAGACTATGCCCAAACGTATCCTGCAAGGCACTGTCACCTCGGACAAGAACGACCAGACGATCACCGTCTCGGTCGAGCGTCGCTTCAAGCACCCGCTGCTGCACAAGACCGTTCGGAAGTCGAAGAAATACCGGGCCCACGATCCGGAAAACCAATTCAAGGTCGGCGATACCGTTCGCATTCAAGAATGCCCGCCGGTCTCGAAGTCGAAACGCTGGGAGGTGGTGACCGCCTAAGGTCCCACCATCCGGTTTGATCGAAACCCTGGGGGGTAGAACAAAGACCAACCCCCATAGGTCGGGAGAAACCAAATGATCCAGATGCAGACCAATCTGGATGTTGCTGACAATTCCGGTGCCCGGAAAGTTCAGTGCATCAAGGTCCTGGGTGGTTCCAAGCGTAAGTACGCTTCGGTTGGCGACATCATCGTCGTCTCCGTCAAGGAAGCCATCCCGCGCGGCCGCGTGAAGAAAGGTGACGTCCGCAAGGCCGTCGTCGTGCGCACCGCCAAGGAAGTTCGTCGTGAAGACGGCACCGCCATCCGCTTTGACCGCAACGCCGCCGTGATCCTGAACAACGCAGGTGAGCCGGTTGGTACCCGTATCTTCGGGCCGGTCGTGCGCGAACTGCGTGCCAAGAACTTCATGAAGATCATCTCGCTCGCCCCGGAGGTGCTGTAAGATGGCCGCTAAACTGAAAAAAGGCGACAAGGTCGTCGTCCTGTCCGGTAAGGACAAGGGCAAGGAAGGCGAGATCGTCTCTGTCGACCCGAAAGCCGGTAAGGCCGTGGTCGAAGGCATCAACGTCGCGATCCGCCACACCAAGCAGACCCAGACCACGCAGGGCGGCCGCCGTCCGCAGGCGATGCCCATCGACCTGTCGAACCTGGCCTTCCTCGATGCAAACGGCAAAGCCACCCGCGTCGGCTTCAAGATGGAAGACGGCAAGAAGGTGCGTTTCGCCAAGACCACGGGAGACGTGATCTGATGCTGGACGCTGCTAACTACACCCCCCGCCTGCGCACCCTTTACGTCGACACGATCCGTGCCGCGATGAAGGAAGAGTTCGGCTACAAGAACGACATGCAGATCCCTTCGCTGGAGAAGGTCGTTCTGAACATCGGCTGTGGCGCCGAGGCCGTTAAGGACTCTAAGAAGGCGAAATCGGCTCAGGAAGACCTGACCAAGATCGCCGGCCAGAAGGCAATCACCACCAACGCCAAGAAGTCGATCGCCGGCTTCCGCGTTCGTGAGGACATGCCGCTGGGCGCCAAAGTCACCCTGCGCGGTGACCGGATGTATGAATTCCTCGATCGCCTGATCACCATCGCGCTGCCGCGCGTCCGCGACTTCCGCGGCGTGAAGCCGTCGTTCGACGGCCGTGGCAACTTTGCGATGGGCCTCAAGGAACACATCGTGTTCCCCGAGATCGACTTCGACAAAGTCGACGAAGTCTGGGGCATGGACATCATCATCACCACCAACGCGTCGAACGACGCGGAAGCAAAGGCGCTGTTGAAGCATTTCAACATGCCGTTCACCGCTTAAGGAGCGACACATCATGGCTAAGAAAGCAATGATCGAACGCGAGAAGAAGCGCCAGAAGCTGGTGGAAAAGTACGCCGCCAAACGCGCCTCGCTGAAAGAGATCGTGAACGACGAATCCAAGCCGATGGAAGAGCGTTTCCGCGCTTCGCTGAAGCTTGCGAAACTGCCGCGCAACAGCTCGGCCACCCGTCTTCACAACCGTTGCCAGCTGACCGGTCGTCCGCATGCGTATTATCGCAAGCTGAAGATCTCGCGGATCATGCTGCGCGAACTTGGCTCCGCCGGGCAGATCCCCGGTATGGTCAAGTCGAGCTGGTAAGGAGGGTATGAAATGAACGATCCTCTCGGAGATATGCTGACCCGGATCCGGAACGCGCAAATGCGCGGGAAGTCCACCGTGGTCACCCCCGCCTCGAAGCTGCGCGCTTGGGTCCTGGATGTGCTGACCGACGAAGGTTACATCCGCGGCTATGACAGCACGACGACCGCCGACGGCCACCCGGCCATCGAAATCAGCCTGAAGTACTACGAAGGCACCCCGGTCATCCGTGAACTGAAGCGCGTGTCGAAGCCCGGTCGCCGGGTCTACATGAGCGTCAAGGACGTCCCGCAGGTCCGTCAGGGCCTTGGCGTCTCGATCGTCTCCACGTCGAAAGGCGTGATGTCGGATGCAAGCGCCCGCAGCCAGAATGTTGGCGGCGAGGTTCTTTGCACGGTCTTCTAAGGAGGGGCTGATGTCTCGTATTGGGAAAAAACCGGTCGAGCTGCCCTCTGGCGTAGAAGCCAAGGTGTCAGGCCAGACCGTTGAAGTGAAGGGCCCGAAGGGCACCCGCAGCTTCACCGCGACCGATGATGTGAACATCGCGGTCGAAGACAACGTCGTAAACGTCACGCCGCGCGGCAGCTCTAAGCGTGCCAAGCAGCAGTGGGGAATGTCCCGGACCCAGGTCGCGAACCTGGTGACCGGCGTCAGCCAGGGCTTCAAGAAAGAGCTCGAGATCAACGGCGTCGGCTACCGTGCGCAGGCTCAGGGCAATGTCCTGAAACTGTCGCTTGGTCTTAGCCACGAGGTGAACTTCGACGTCCCCGAGGGCGTCACGGTCACCACGCCGAAACCGACCGAGATCATTGTCGAAGGCAACGATCAGCAGCAGGTCGGCGAGGTCGCTGCGAAGATCCGTGAATGGCGGAAGCCGGAGCCCTACAAGGGCAAGGGCATCAAGTACAAAGACGAATATATCTTCCGCAAGGAAGGTAAGAAGAAGTAAGGACCGGATAAATGGCACTTTCCAAACGGGAACTGTTCCAGAAGCGCCGCCTGCGCGTCCGGAACAAGCTTCGCAAGATGAATGCCGGGCGCGTGCGCCTGTCGGTTCATCGTTCCAACAAGAACATCAGTGTCCAGCTGATCGACGACGTTCAGGGCGTGACCCTGGCTTCGGCTTCGTCGATGGAGAAGGACCTGGGTGTCGTGGGCCGCAACAACGTCGAAGCCGCCGCCAAGGTGGGTACGGTGATTGCAGAGCGCGCCAAGAAAGCTGGCGTCGAGGAATGCTACTTCGATCGCGGTGGCTTCCTGTTCCACGGCAAGGTCAAGGCGCTGGCCGATGCGGCCCGCGAAGGCGGCCTGAAGTTCTGATCTCGTCGGGCGCGCGTCATGCGCGCCCTTCGGACTATGCGGGCGGCGTGTCCGCCCCGATGATCCGGGGGCCTTCGGCTCACTTGGATTGGACATCACCGGCGCCCGGTGCGCCACGTAATAGGAGGCCGCATGGCCAGAGAACCCAACAACCGGGGCAACCGTCGCGACCGCGATGAAGCGCCGGAATTCGCCGATCGCCTAGTCGCGATCAACCGCGTTTCGAAGACCGTCAAAGGCGGTAAGCGTTTCGGCTTTGCCGCGCTCGTCGTCGTGGGCGACCAGAAGGGCCGCGTCGGCTTTGGCAAAGGCAAGGCCAAGGAGGTCCCCGAGGCCATCCGCAAGGCGACCGAGCAAGCCAAGCGCCAGATGATCCGCGTGCCGCTGCGCGAAGGCCGCACCCTGCACCATGACGTCTTCGGCCGTCACGGCGCTGGCCGCGTCGTCATGCGCACCGCGCCCGCCGGTACTGGTATCATCGCCGGTGGTCCGATGCGCGCCGTGTTCGAGATGCTGGGCGTTCAGGACGTCGTCGCCAAGTCGATCGGCACCCAGAACCCCTACAACATGATCCGTGCGACCATCGACGGGCTGCGGAGCGAATCCAGCCCCCGTCAGGTCGCGCAGCGCCGCGGCAAGAAAGTGGCCGACATCCTGCCCAAGCGGGACGACGTGCCTCAGGAATCGTCGCAAGTCGCCGAGGAGGCGTAAGTCATGGCCAAGACCATCGTCGTCAAACAGATCGGCTCGCCGATCCGCCGCCCCGAAATTCAGCGCAAGACGCTGATCGGGCTGGGCCTGAACAAGATGCACAAGACCCGGGAACTGGAAGACACCCCCGCGATCCGCGGTATGGTTGCCAAGATCCCCCACCTTGTGGAGATCGTCGAAGAGCGCGGCTAAGCCGACCTTCGCTGTCTGACAAAACAAAACGCCGCGGTTCGTCCGCGGCGTTTTTCGTTTCAGAAGCTTGTCGGTGCTGGCAAAACCGGGGCGGGTTTGATCCCGCCCGCCGGATCAGGGTTGGCGGTTGCCCTCGGACGGCACTGCCGCCTGCCGTCCCTTGATGAACATGCGTTCCACGTAGGCCAGCGGGTGGGTGGGGTGCAAGCGCACCCGACCGCGCAGCGGCGATCGCAGATAGGCTTTCACGTCCGGCTCGCGTCGGCGCATGGTCGTGCGGTCGCCGCGTGCATCGTGCAGGACATCGGTTGATGCGACTGGCCGCCGCAATGCGGTTCGCCAGCGAACCAGCGCCGCCGCCTGACGCACGGCCTGCGCGGGCACGGACCAGTCGGACGTGTCGTCGCGCGGCAGCGCGTCTGCGAATGCCACGACGCCGGTGCACCGTTCCAGATCGACGAACCCGTCGGGGTCATGCTTGTACGCGTTCTTCCGCAGCCCGTCCCGCAAAGCCGCCGGAACCGACAACATGGCGTCGCGCATCCGGCGCTCTGCCGCTGTCGACGCGGGTTCCGACAGTTCGGCGACGGGGAACATCTGGTACAGGTACACCGCCGACACCAGCGACAGGGCAGGGTGCGCCGCCATCGTCAGCAGCACCTTCTGCTGGCCCTCGTCCTGCAAGGCCCAGTCGCGCGTTTGCGCCACGGCATTGAGGTGAGCGGGATCAGCCGCCGTCACGGCGGTCATCTGGACCCACCAGTCGTCATTTTCGTTGATCGTCCAGCCTTCTGACATGGTCGACTCCGCCTTGTTACATGCGGAACGAAACATTGGAATGAGACGGAGAAGGGGCGGTTTCAAAGCGATTCCCGAGCAAGTTGCGAAATATGGGCGTTCCGTCGCGTCAAAAATGTGCTCCGCGACGGTCAATGCAGGCGGTAAAGCACCAGACACCGGGGGCTGCAATCGGCTTGGGATGCGACCGCGCGCCGCGATTGGCGTTAAGCTCGGATCTGGACTGAAACTTGGTGGCTGTCGCGCATGACCGGCGACGGAATTGCCTGCGTCGTCCGTTGAACTGGATCAAGACCACGGAAACGAAAGGAACGGTCATGTCCCCGACCAAACCCATCACTCGCCGCGGTGCTCTTGTCGGCATCGCAGTCACGGCCACCGGCACGATGCTGCCCCGCGCGACTCTTGCGCAAAGCTCGCCCGATCTGCTGGCCGACACCGATGTGTGCGCGATCATGCCCGAGGTCACCGAAGGTCCCTATTATCTGGACGAGGCGCTTGTCCGCCGGGATATCCGGGAAGACCGCGACGGCGTTCCCGTTCTTCTGCGGATGCAGGTGGTCGACGCGACCTGCACGCCTTTGCCCGGCGCCAGGGTCGATGTCTGGCATTGCGACGCGCAGGGGGTCTATTCTTCGTTCGGCGGCGCCGAGGCGGGTCAGTCCAGCGCGACCGGAGAGACGTTCCTGCGCGGAACGCAAAGGGCAGACGCGACCGGGCTGGTCGAGTTCGATACGATCTATCCCGGTTGGTATCGCGGCCGCACCACACACATTCATTTCAAGGTGTGGCTGGACGACGCGAACGTGCTGACCGGGCAGATCTTCTTTCCCGACGACCTGTCAGAGGCCCTTTATGCGAACGCCGCGCCCTATGGCCGAGGCCGGGCGCGCGATACCATGAACGCAGCCGACAGGATCGCACAGCGGGCCGGTCGCGCGGCCGTCGCCGACGTGTCGGAGCAGGCCGAGGGGTACGTTGTGCAGCTGATCGTGGGCGTCAGCCCCGACGCCGCATAGCACGATGCCGGGTGGCGGAAGCCTCGCAGCCGCCCCCGCGCAGGCCGCACCCACGGGCAGGATCCAACCGATTGGACGGCGAGACGCCGGTGCCAAGCCGCGTCGCGCTGCGACGGCTGCGCCCCTTGATCGCCCCACAGATCCCGTCTATACGCCTCCGGTGGTCCCGAGGGGGCCCGAATCCGACACTCTATGAAACGCCGAGGTCGGCCCATCCGTCGCTGGGGGCCGCATCCGGCAAGGAGAAGCGACAATGAAACTGAACGAACTCCGGGACAATCCCGGCGCGAACAAAAAGCGCATGCGTGTGGGCCGTGGCCCCGGCTCCGGCAAAGGCAAGACGGCCGGCCGTGGTATCAAGGGTCAAAAGTCCCGTTCGGGTGTGGCGATCAAAGGGTACGAGGGCGGCCAGATGCCGCTGTACCAGCGCCTGCCGAAGCGCGGCTTCAACAAGCCGAACCGCAAGAAATTCGCCGTCGTGAACCTTGGCCTGATCGCCAAGTTCATCGAAGCCGGCAAGATCGATGCGAAATCCGCGATCACCGAGGACGTGCTGGTCGAAAGCGGCCTTGTCCGCCGCAAGCTGGACGGTGTCCGCGTGCTGGCCAAGGGTGACTTCGACACGAAGGTGACCCTCGAGGTGACCGGCGCGTCGAAATCGGCGGTCGAAGCGGTCGAGAAGGCTGGCGGCTCGCTGACCGTCAAAACCCCGGCAGCGGCCGAGTAAGTGGTTGTGAGCGCCGTCACTGGCGCTTACATCGCTATCTGTGTTTCCAAGCGCCGCCCCGGGAGACCGTGAGGCGGCGCATCTTTGAGAGAGATCGCGCATGGCATCGGCAGTCGAGCAAATGGCCGCGAACATGAGCTGGTCGTCCTTTGGTAAGGCGACCGAGCTCCGGCAGCGGATTTTCTTCACCATCGGTCTGCTGATCGTCTACCGGCTTGGGACCTACATCCCGGTGCCCGGCATCGATGGCAACGCGCTGCGCGAGTTCATGGAACAGGCGACCGCCGGTCTTGGTGGCGTCCTGAACATGTTCACCGGCGGCGCGATCAGCCGCATGGGCATCTTCGCCCTCGGCATCATGCCCTACATCTCGGCCTCGATCATCGTTCAGCTGCTGGCGGCAATGGTGCCGGCGCTGGAGCAAATGAAGAAAGAGGGCGAGCAGGGCCGAAAGAAACTGAACCAGTGGACGCGCTACGGCACCGTCGCGCTGGCGCTGTTCCAAGGCTATGGCCTTGCCGTTTCGCTGGAAGCGGGCGATCTGGCCACCAACCCGGGCTGGTATTTCCGCGCCGCGACGGTGATCACGCTGGTCGGCGGCACCATGTTCCTGATGTGGCTGGGTGAACAGATCACCGCACGCGGCATCGGCAACGGTATCTCGCTGATCATCTTCGTGGGCATCGTGGCCGAGATCCCGACCGCGCTGGCACAGTTCTTCGCCTCGGGCCGCTCCGGCGCCCTGAGCCCGGCGGTGATCGTGGGCGTGATCGTCATGGTGGTCGCGGTGATCGCCTTCGTGGTGTTCATGGAACGATCACTCAGGAAGATCCACATCCAGTATCCGCGCCGTCAGGCCGGGATGAAGATGTACGAAGGCGGGTCGTCCCACCTGCCGATCAAGGTCAACCCGGCGGGCGTCATCCCGGCGATCTTCGCCTCGTCGCTGCTGCTGCTGCCGACCACGATCTCGACCTTCTCGGGCAGCCAGACCGGCCCCGTGATGTCGACGATCCTGGCCTACTTCGGCCCCGGCCAGCCGCTGTACCTTGTGTTCTTCGCGGCGATGATCGTGTTCTTCACGTTCTTCTATACGTTCAACGTCTCGTTCAAGACGGACGACGTGGCCGAGAACCTGCAAAAGCAGAACGGCTTTGTGCCCGGCATCCGTCCCGGCAAGAAGACCGAGGAATACCTCGACTATGTGGTGACGCGGGTTCTGGTCCTTGGCGCGGCCTACCTTACGGCGGTCTGCCTTCTGCCCGAGATCCTGCGCTCGCAGTTTACGATCCCCTTCTACTTCGGCGGCACCTCGGTGCTGATCGTGGTGTCGGTGTCGATGGACACGGTGCAGCAGATCCAGTCGCATCTTCTGGCGCACCAGTACGAAGACCTGATCGAGAAATCCCAGCTTCGCGGGAAACGCCGCCCGAAAAAGGGTCCGGCACGGCGCTGAAACAAGCGCACTAATTTGGAGAGGAGACGGCGCGGGACAGCTCCCGCGCCGAAAGCTTAGGGGACAGTCCAAGATGAACATCATTCTGCTCGGCCCGCCGGGCGCCGGCAAGGGAACCCAGGCCCGTATCCTGGTCGAGAAACGCGGCATGGTTCAGCTGTCGACCGGCGACATGCTTCGCGAAGCGCGCACCTCCGGCACGGAGATGGGCAAGAAGGTCGCCGAGGTGATGGACCGTGGCGATCTGGTGACCGATGAGATCGTGATCGGGCTGATCCGCGAAAAGCTCGAATCCGGCGAGGCAGGCGGCGGCTTCATCTTCGACGGCTTTCCCCGCACGCTGGCACAGGCCGACGCGCTCGAGGCGCTGATGGCCGACATGGGCGAGACGCTGAACTGCGTGATCGAACTGCGCGTCCGTGACGAGGCGCTGGTCGCCCGCATCGTCGGTCGCTCGACCTGCGGCACCTGCGGCGAGGTTTACCACGACCAGACCAAGCCGATCCCGGCCGACGGCAAGTGCACCAAGTGCGGCGGCACAGAATTCAAGCGCCGTGCGGACGACAACGAGGAAAGCCTCAAGACGCGGCTGCTGGCCTATTACAAGCAGACCTCGCCGCTGCTTGGCTACTACCACGCCAAGGGCAAGCTGCAGCGCGTGGACGGTCTGGCCGACGTTGACGTGATCGCCGCATCTGTCGGCGTCATTCTGGACAAGTCCGCCTAGTCGGACACACGTTCATGATTCAGGGGCGTGCGTTACGGACACCGTGACCGCGCCCTTTTTCGTTTCAGCACATGTAATCCGGAGTCAAAGCAGTAAGGGGCGCTGCCCCTCTGCGCCTGCGGCGCATTCACCCCGGGATACTTGAGGACCAAAGAGAGCCCGTTTGAAGGTCTTTGGTCCTCAAGTATCCCGGGGAGCGCGAGGGGCTGGCCCCTCGCCCGAGCCACCGAACGGCGCGGGCAGGATCTAGACCAGCCGGCCCCAAAGGTCGTATTCGCCGGCTTCATCCACCTCGACGGTGACAATGTCGCCCGCAGACAGGCCCTCGAACCCCTCGTCGATGAACAGGTTGCCGTCGATTTCGGGCGCGTCGTGCATGGTCCGGCAGGTGGCCGCGTCTTCTTCGACAAGGTCGACGATGACCTGCATCCGTTTGCCGACTTTCGCTTCCAGCCGCGCCTCGGAGATCGCCTGCGCCTTCTCCATGAACCGGTCCCAGCGGTCTTGTTTGACCTCTTCGGGGACATGGTCGGGCAGCGCGTTGGACCGGGCGCCGTCGACGTTCTCGTATTTGAAGCAGCCGACACGGTCGAGTTGGGCCTCGTCCAGCCAGTCCAGCAGGGTCTGGAACTCGGCCTCGGTCTCGCCGGGGTAGCCGACGATGAAGGTCGACCGCAGGGCAAGGTCGGGGCAGGCGGCGCGCCACGCGGCGATTTCGTCCAGCGTGCGGGCGGCGGCGGCGGGGCGGGCCATGCGGCGCAACGTGTCCGGGTGAGCGTGCTGGAACGGGATGTCGAAGTACGGCAGCACGCCGCCCGTCGCCATCAGGTCGGTCATCATCGGGACAAGTTCGCGGACGTGCGGGTAGGGATAGACGTAATGCAGCCGCACCCACGCGCCCAGTTGGCCAAGGTCCCGCGCCAGCGACAGGATCGGCGCCTTTTCGTCGCGGTCCTTCCAGTCGGTGCCATAGGCCGAGGTGTCCTGGCTGATCACCAGCAACTCGCGCACGCCGGCTTCGACCAGTTTCTCGGCCTCGCGCAGCACCGCCTTGTGCGGGCGCGACGCGAGTTTGCCGCGCATGTCGGGGATGATGCAGAACTTGCAGGCGTGATTGCAGCCTTCCGAGATCTTCAGATAGCTGTAGTGCCGGGGCGTCAGCGAAATCCCGGTCGACGGCAGCAGGTCCACGAAGGGATCGGGCGCGGGCGGCACCGCGCCGTGCACCGCGTCCAGCACCTGCTCGTACTGGTGCGGGCCCGTCACCGCCAGCACCTTGGGATGCGCGCCGGTGATGTACTCGGGCTCCGCGCCAAGGCAGCCAGTCACGATGACCCGCCCGTTCTCGGCCAGCGCCTCGCCGATCGCGTCGAGGCTTTCGGCCTTCGCGCTGTCGAGAAAGCCGCAGGTGTTCACGATGACCGCGTCGGCCCCGCCGTAGTCGGCAGAGATGCCATAGCCCTCGGCCCGCAGGCGGGTGAGGATGCGCTCGCTGTCGACCAGCGCCTTGGGGCAGCCCAACGAGACCATGCCGATGGTCGGCTGGCCGTCGCGGCGGGTCTCGGAAATGCGGGCGCGCGCCAGATCGGGGCGCAGGTCGGGAGGATTCTGGGACATGCGCGCGATATAGGGCCTAAGCGGCGCTGACGGAAGCGGTCATTCGGGTATGCCGGCTGCGTGAAGCGCGCTGAAATAGTCGTCGTTGAAGTGGGTGGCGATCGGCGGCAGCCCTGCCTTGAGGTAGCGGATCGTCAGGTGCGGAAGGTGTGCCATCAGCCGGGCGGCTGCGGTGCGGGCGGCGTCCATGCGGCCCAAGCGGACATTCGCGACGGCCACCATGCGCAAGGGCCAGTGGACGCCGGGAAACCGCAGCAGCCCGTCTTCGATCATGTGCAGACCTTCGGTCGGGTCTTCGCTCCAGCGGTAATGGGTCGCGGCGCGGCCAAACACGATCTGGTGCAGGAACGGATCGAGCGGGGACAGGCGTTCTCCCCTGTCGAAGGTTTCAAGCGCCGCGTCGACCTCGCCCGTGTACTGGTGCATCCATCCCTTGCGGATCAACGCCCATGCGTTCGACGGATCGAGGTCCAGCGCCCGCGTGATATAGGTTTCCGCCAGCTTCCGGTCGTCGCCAGCCTGCCCGTACACCCCGCCGATCGCGGTCAGGGTCGGGGCATGGTCCCCCACCAGTTCGGCAGCCCGGTCAGCCAGCGCGAAAGCCGTGGCCCGCTCGGCGGCGGGGTCCCTGGCCCACATGTACACGGCCTGCTGGGCATGCGCCCAGCCCTTCAGGGCAAGCGCGTATGCAAACTCTGGCTCGCGGTCGACCGCCGTGCCCAGCAGGTCGATTGCGCGAAGGTTGTCCTCTGGGCGCAGGGTCCAGAAATGCGGCAGCGCGGTCAGCATCAGGTCGTACGCGGTGCGGTCCGCCGGGGGGCGCGCGCCGGCGCGGTCGATCTCTGCCAGCCGCAGGTTCGGCGCAAGCTGGCCGGCCACCTGCGCGGCGATCCGGTCCTGCAGGTCGAACAGATCGTCCAGCCGGTCGTCGAACCGGGCTGACCACAACGTGCGCCCGTTTGTCCCGGCCACAAGTTGCACCGAGATTCGCACCCGGTCTGCCGCGCGTCGGATCGAGCCTTCCACAAGGTAGGTCGCACCAAGCGTCTCGGCCGCCATGCGCGCGTCGACCGGCCCCGGACCAAGGGCGAAGGCCGACTGCCGCGCCACGACGTCGAATTCGCGCACGCGCCCGAGGGCGCCGGTGATCTCCTCGACCACACCGTCCGCGAACATGTCTTCGGGTGGCACGCCGATCTCGGTGAAAGGCAGCGCCGCCAGGGCGGGGCGGGATGCGCGCGGTGGCTTGGCGTCGGCGGGCGCCGGGGGCAGGTCCTCGTGCGCGGAACGCTCTGCCCTCAGCCAATCCTCGAAACCCTCGGACGGCAGGTCGAAGCCCTGCAGGAAGGTGCCGGGGCCCTCCATGACGCGGATCAGCCCCGGGTCCAGCCAGACGGCCTGCCGGTCCGCCTGAACCGCGCCCTCTGGCAGGCGCTGGCGCAGCGTGGTGAGTTCCTGTCGTAGCGAAGCGCGGGCCTGTGCCTCTGCCCTGTCGGACCAGAGCAAGTCGGCCAGCAGCCCGCGCTCGGCCCGCATGTCCGGCTGGCGGGCAAGGAAGGCCAGCAGGCCCTGTCCGCGCCGGGATAGGGAGGGGACGATCTCGCCGCCGCTGGTCACCCGGAACGGGCCGTGCAGATGCAGGCACAGGGTCACCGCGCTTTCATCCTTCCGGAAGCCCAAGGCGACGCAGCGCGTCGACGTAATCCGGCTGGAAGTCGCGTGCCGCGGGCGGGATGCAGTCCAGCAGGTAGCGGGCCGTCAGGTGCGGGTAGTGGTCCAGCAGCTTGGCCAGCGCGGCATCCGAATCCGCCTCGCGCCCCATCAGCTTGTAGATGCCAGCCAGCACCCGATAGACCCATGTGCATCCGGGATTGGCGTGCATGCCTTCGTGGATCAGGCGGACGGCCTCGTCATAGCGGCCCAGCACGCGCACGGCGACGGCCTGTCCGAAGAAGATGTTGAACCGGAACGGGTCCAGTGGGCTAAGGTCCTCGGCCCGGTCGAACACGTCGAGCGCGTCGGCAGCGCGGTCGATGTAGGTGTACAGCCAGCCGCGCCGCATCAGGCCCCACGCGTTGTTCGGGTCCAGCGTCAGCGCGCGGTCCAGAAGCCGTTCCGCCAGCCGCGTCTCGGCAGAGGACAGGGTGAAGGCGGCGCCGATGGCAACCAGCGACGGCGCATGATCCCCCACCCGGTCAAGCGCGGCGCGGGCGGTGGCGATGGCGGTGCGGTGATCGGTGTCGGGATCGTCCGACCACATGTACGACGGCTTTTGCGCCAGCGCCCACGCCTTGTAGGCCAGCGCGGGGCCGTAGTCCGGGTCGCGGGCCAGCGCCGCGTTCAACAGGTCTACGGCGCGGGCGTTCTCGGCCTTCTGGTGCGCCCAGAAGTGGGGCAGCGCGGTCAGGACCAGATCGTAGGCCGACCTGTCCTCGGGGCGGAATCTGCGGGCGCGCAGGATCTCGGCGTGGCGCAGGCTGGGGGCCAGCTGCCCCGCGACATGCGCCGCGATGCGGTCTTGCAGGTCGAACAGGTCGTCCATCCGGTCGTCGTAGCGTTCGGACCAAAGGGTTTCGCCGGTCTCGCCCCCGACCAGTTGCACCGCGATCCGCACCCGGTCGCCGGACCGCCGCACCGACCCTTCCACAAGATAGTCCGCCCGAAGCCGGCGCGCGGTGTCTTGCACGTCCAGCGCCTTGCCCTTCAGCGCAAAGGCGGACTGGCGGGCGATGACGCGGAACGCCTGCACCCGGCTGAGCGCGCCGGTGATCTCTTCGACGACGCCATCGGCGAACATGTCACCGGCGCCGCTGCTGAGTTCGTCGAAGGGCAGGACGGCGATGGCGGGCTCGCGCCCCTCGGGCCGGGCCGTGGCCGGGGTGGCGTCGGTCATGCCGTCCACCAGCGCCTGAAGGTCCTCGGGAACCTTTATGCCGTATTCCGTGTGCTGCCGTTCCGCAAAACGCCGGAAGGCCGCGTGCGCGGTCGACCGGTCGCCCCCGGCGGTCACGGCCTTGATCAGAAGGCGGACCGCCGTTTCGTTGTCCGGCGCGTGGTCCAGCGCGCGGGACGCGCAGGCCTGCGCCGCTGGGCCGTCACCGGCCGCCAGCGCCTGCCGGGCCTCGGTCAGTGCGGCGGCGGCAAGGTCGTCGGCCCGTCGCGCCCGCGCGTCGCGCAGCCAGTCCTCGAAAGGGCCGGAACTGATCGCCACGCCATCCAGCAGCACCGCGCCCGGGGGCGGCGGGGCGATCGTGGCGGCGACAAGCCGAACGACGTCGCGATCCGCGACAAGGGTGCCCTCGGGCAGAGTTTTGCGCAGCGCCGACAGTTCCTGCCGCAGCGAGCCGCGCGCCTGCGTTTCGGCGCGGTCGCCCCACAGCAGCGTCGCCAGCGTCTCGCGCGGGGCGCGGCTGTCCGGCGACAGGGCAAGGATGGCCAGCATGGCACGGCCGCGCGCCGACAGGCCGTTTACCGCCGCGCCGGTGGCGTCCCGGGCTTCGAACGGCCCGTCGATCCGCAGTTCCAGCCTGTTTTCCATCTCGTGTCGCATCGTGAATCCCGGCGGGTTCATTTTTGACGCCCTTTTGACGGAAGACCACCCGGAAATCCGGTGGGCTTTGACGGCAGATAAACGGCGGGCTGCGACAGTGGGTCCAACGAAGCCACCACGACACACCAAGAAGGAGTTGGAAAGATGACCACCCGGACAGCAACCACCGCCCGTTACGTTCCCCAAGTGACCCGCCGCAAGGGCCTGCTGGCTTGGCTGATGCAGCGCGACGCGCAGTACCGCGAAAACCAGAAGATGCGGCGCCTGACCCCCGAACAGCGGCGCGACATGGGCCTGCCGCCCAGCGACACCTCTCGGGCCGACACGGTCTTTCTGTCCGGCCAGTGGTGACAGCCGGGGCGGGCGGTGACGCTTTGCCGGTTTTCCGGCCCGCGCACCGCCCTGCTTGAGTGATACGCCCGCCCTGCCTATCCTGTGGGAAACAGGGCAGGCAGGGGCAGGATACATGCGTTGGATCGTCAGAATTGGACTGGCGCTGGTCGCCGTCGTGGCGCTGGGGCTGGGAGCGTTGGTTCTGTTTCCCACCGAACGCATCGCGCGGATCGCGACCGAACGGTTCGAGGCGGCAACGGGCCGCGAGATGACCATCGCGGGCGACATCCGCCCGTCGATCTATCCCGTCCTTGGCGTTTCAACCGGCCCCGTTACCATAGCGAACGCGGACTGGTCCGATGCCGGGCCGCTGCTGACGGCGGACGGTCTGTCGCTGGGCGTCGACCTGATGGCGCTGATCGGCGGGGACATCCACATCACCCATGTGGCCGCCGACGCGCCAGAGGTGTTGCTGGAGATCGCCGCTGACGGCCGTCGCAACTGGGATATGTCCGACCCGGTCACGGCAGAGGCCGCGCAGCCTGACGATGTGCCGGAGACGGTCGAAACACCGGGCGGCCTGCCGGTCTTCGCGGTGGACGAAGCGCGAGTGACCGCCGGGCATGTCGTGTTCATCGACCATTCCGCCGGACGCCGGACCGAGGTCTCTGCAATCGACCTGACCGCCCACCTTCCCGATTTCGCGGGGGCCGCCGATGCGCAGGTCTCTGCGGTGATGAACGGGCAGCAGATCGGCGCCGAGGTGGCTGTGTCGCAGCTGTCCGCCTTTCTGCAGGCCGGTGCGGTGCCGGTCAGCGTGGCCGCGACCGTCGGCGATAACAGCCTGTCGTTCGAAGGGCGCGGTGGCCTGTCGCCGGTGGCTGCGGGCGGGCACCTAAGCGCGGATGTCGCGGCGATGGCGGACCTGTTCGCGCTGCTGGACCAGCCCGCGCCCGCAATCCCCGAGGGGCTGGGTCGCCGGATCGCGCTGGACGCCGAAGTCACCGCGACGGATCAGGCCCGCCTGACTCTGCGCGACGGCACTTTGACGCTGGACGGCAACCGGCTGGCGGTCGAGGCGGACGTGGATCTTGCCGGGGCGAAGCCGAACATCGTGGGGCGGATCACGGGCGGGGCCCTGGACCTGTCGGCGCTTGGCGGTGGCAGCGGTGGCGGCGGCGGTGGCGCCACCGGTGATGGAGCGGCGACCGGCTGGCCGACCGACAGCATCGATGTCACCGCGCTGCACACCGTGAACGCGGACATCTCGATGCAGGCCGAAAGCATCGACCTTGGGGTCGTGACGCTGGGCCGAACCAACCTGCGGACCACGCTGGCCGACGGTCGCGCTGTGACCGAGCTTCGCGAGCTTGGCGCCTATGGCGGCACCGTGGCGGGGGCTTTCGTGGTCAACGGCAATGGCGGCCTGTCGGTCCGCGCCAACCTGACCGGTGCCGGGCTGGCGCTGCAACCGCTGCTGGAACAGGCAGCGGACTATGACCGGCTGGACGCCCCGGCAGAGTTCACGCTGAACCTTCTTGGTGTCGGCAACAGCATCGACGCGCTGATGCGTAGCCTGTCCGGCGACGGCGCTCTGGGGCTGGGGCAGGGCGAACTGCGCGGGCTCGATATTGCCGGGATGGTACGCAACATGGACGCCTCGTACGTGGGCGAGGGGCAGAAGACGATTTTCGACAGCGTCGCGATGACCTTCGCCATCGACGGCGGCGTCCTGCGCAATGACGACTTCGCGCTGGCTGCGCCGCTTCTGACCGCGACCGGCGAGGGCACCGTGGGGATTGGCGCGCAGGTGCTGGACTATCGCCTGTTACCGGTCCTGCTGGAACAGCAGACGGGGCAGGGGCTGCGCGTGCCGCTGATCATCTCGGGGCCGTGGGCCGACCCCCGGTTCCGGCTGGATCTTGAATCGCTCGTCGAACAGGAGTTCGGGGATGAGATCGAGGAGCTCAAGACCCGCGCGGAAACCGTCGTGACCGACAAGATCAGCGAAGAACTCGGGGTCGAGGTCGACTCGCTCGACAACATCGAGGACACGCTGAAAGAGGAACTGACGAACCGCGCGGCAGGAGAGCTTCTGAAGCTGTTGGGCGGAAACTGACCGCAACCTGCACCGCGAGACAAAGAAGAACGCCGCCTCCGAAGGGCGGCGTTTCAACATTCAATCTGGCGATGCGCCTTAGCGGCGACGGTCGCGGCGCGAGCTCATCGGCTGGAATGCGACGCTGACGTGGGCTTCGCAATAGGGTTTGCCCGCCTGCACGGACAGACCGCAGAACCAGAAATCATCGGTCGCCGGGTCGCCGATGGGCCATTTGCAGGTCCGCTCGGTCAGTTCCATCAGGCTGATGCGCTTTGCCTTCTTCTCGATCTCGCGCACGTTGGCCAGCGTCTCGGGGCTGATCTCGTTCGCGGAAGGCTGCGGCGGCAAAGGCTGGCCCGCCGGGATGATCGCCTTGCGCGCCACCGGCGCGGGCTTTTCCGGTTCCGCCGCGGGGGCTGCGGCCTTCGCAGGCTCGGGCTTGGACGCGGGCTTCGCGGGTTCGGCGCGGGGCGCGGGCTTTTCAGCCTCTGCCGGTTTCGCCTCTGCGGCTGCGCCGCCACCGCTGGCGCGGTTCGACAGGCCCAGACGGTGCACCTTGCCGATCACGGCATTGCGGGTGACGCCGCCCAGCTCTTTAGCAATCTGGCTGGCGCTCTGGCCTTCCGACCACATCTTCTTCAGAAGTTCCACGCGCTCGTCGGTCCAGGACATGTCCGGTTCCTCAATCTCTCACAACGGCTCATTCGCGCCGGGCACCTTGCCGCCCGGCCTGCGAAGGGCCGATTTTCATCTGGGTCTCCCTATTTTATGGATCATGGCAGCGGATACAAGGTCAGCTGCCATGTGCGGGCTGCAGTTGCGGCATTTTCCGCCGCATTCCGGCTGTTTTGCGCGGCCGGACACAACGGCCTTCCCTTCGCGGCGGTCCTGCGCTATCGACACCGCCATGATCGTACGCGCACATACGCTTCCCGCACGACGCCGACGCTAAGTCGCCGGCGAACGATCCCGCATGGCCCGCCGGACCATGCCCCACGACACCCCCTAAACATTGACAGCCTGCCGTCTATCCGGCACTTCAAAGGCTTCCATACAAGGACCATCGACATGATCCCGTCCGTTCTGCCGACTTACAACCGGGCCCCGCTTTCTTTCGTGAAGGGCGAGGGCAGCTGGCTGATCGACACCGAGGGGCGCCGATTCCTTGACCTTTGCGCCGGGATCGCAACCACGTCGCTGGGCCATGCGAACCCGGACCTTGTCGCCGCGCTGACCGAGCAGGCGAACGCAGTCTGGCACGTCTCGAACCTGTACACCATTCCGCAGCAGCAGAAGCTGGCGGACATGCTGGTCGAGAACACCTTCGCCGACACCGTGTTCTTCACCAACTCGGGCACCGAGGCCTGCGAACTGGCCGTGAAGATGGCGCGCAAGCATCAGCATGACGCGGGCCACCCGGAAAAGACGCAGATCCTGACCTTTACCGGCAACTTCCACGGCCGGTCTTCGGCCGCCATCGCCGCCTCGGGGACCGAGAAGATGGCGAAGGGGTTCGAGCCGCTGCTGCCGGGCTTCACCATCCTGCCGTTCGGCGATCTCGACGCGGTGAAGGCCGCCGCGAACGAGACGACCGCCGCCATCCTGATCGAGCCGATCCAAGGCGAAGGCGGCATCCGCCCGCTGCCCGACGACCAGCTGAAGGCCCTGCGCGAGATCTGCGACGCCACCGGCGCGCTGCTGATCTTCGACGAGGTGCAATGCGGCATGGGCCGGAGCGGACGCCTGTTCGCCCATGAATGGTCCGGCGTGACGCCTGACATCATGATGGTCGCCAAGGGCATCGGCGGGGGTTTTCCACTGGGCGCCGTGATGGCGACCGAACATGCCGCGTCCGGCATGGTTGCGGGCACCCACGGGTCGACCTATGGCGGCAACCCGCTGGGCTGCGCCGTGGGCGCCAAGGTGATGGAAATCGTGACCTCTGACGGCTTCCTTGACGACGTGAACCGCAAGGCCGGGATGCTGCGCCAGAAGCTTGAAGGTCTGGTGGCCGCGCATCCCGACGTGTTCGATCACGTCCGGGGGCAGGGCCTGATGCTGGGTCTTGTGTGCAAGCCCGCCGTGCAGGCCGCTGACGTGGTCAAGGCCGGCTATGCGCAAGAGATGCTGCTGGTCCCCGCCGCCGAGAACACCGTGCGCCTGCTGCCCGCGCTGACCATCGGCGACGACGAGCTTGCCGAAACGGTCTCCCGCCTTGACCGCGCCGCCGCTTCTTTGGACATGACGCAACCCGCCTGACCCTTACCACGGGCGAACCGGAAGAACGGCACCCCGGGCAACGGCCCGGGGATCGCCGCAAGGACCTGATGATGAAACATTTTCTAGACATTCACACCACCGATACCGATGACTTGCGGGCGATCATCGACAGCGCGCAGGCGATGAAAACCGCGCGCAACGGCCGTCCCAAGGGAACGAAGGACGACGACCAGCCGCTGGCCGGTCAGATGGTCGCGCTGATCTTCGAAAAGCCGTCGACCCGGACGCGCATCTCGTTCGACGTGGGCGTGCGCCAGATGGGCGGCGAGACGATGGTGCTGTCGGGCGCCGACATGCAGCTGGGCCACGGCGAGACCATCGCCGACACCGCCCGCGTTCTGTCGCGCTACGTCGACCTGATCATGATCCGGACCTTCGAGGAAGCGACCCTTCTGGAGATGGCCGAGCATGCCGACGTGCCGGTGATCAACGGCCTGACCAACCGCACGCACCCCTGCCAGATCATGGCCGACGTGATGACCTTCGAAGAACACCGCGGCCCGATCGCCGACAAGAAGGTCGTGTGGTCCGGCGACGGCAACAACGTCTTCGCCTCGTTCGCCCACGCCGCCGGTCAGTTCGGCTTTGACCTGACCTTCACCGGCCCGGAAACGCTGGACCCGGAAAAGGCGTGGTTCGACTACTGCGCTGGCAAAGGCCGCCCGCTTACTGTCGAGCGTGACCCGGTCAAGGCGGTCACCGGCGCCGATCTGGTGGTGACCGACACGTGGGTGTCGATGCACGATCCCCAGTCCGCACGCGAGCGGCGGCACAACCAACTGCGCCCCTATCAGGTGAACGAGGCGCTGATGAAACATGCCAAGGACGATGCGCTGTTCATGCACTGTCTGCCCGCTCACCGCGACGACGAGGCGACCAGCGCCGTGATGGACGGTTCGCATTCGGTCATCTTCGACGAGGCCGAGAACCGTCTGCATGCCCAGAAGGCGATCATGCGCTATTGTCTCGGCGTCTGAGCGCATAGCAGCCAGTCAAAGCCGCCGCGATTTCACGATCTCGGCGGCTTTTGCTTGTCTGTGCCGCCTGCGCGCATACGTTAGCGCCAGCAGGAATTGGAGACGACTATGGCAGAAGCACGCATCGGGCTCGTCGGGCTTGGAGTAATGGGCGCGAACCTTGCGCTGAATATCGCGGACAATGGCTTCCCCGTCGTCGTCCACAACCGCACGACCAGCGTGATCGACGATTTCATCGCGAACGCGGGCGATCTGGCGGACCGGCTGGTTCCGGCGCAGGACTATGCCCAGATGGCCGCCGCGCTGACGCCGCCCCGCGCCATCATCATCATGGTCAAGGCGGGCGGCCCGGTCGATGCGGTGATCGACGAACTGAAGCCGCATCTCGACAAGGGCGACATCATCATCGACGCGGGCAACGCCGACTTCAACGACACCCGCCGCCGCGAGGCTGACCTGAAGGACGAGGGGTATCGCTTCGTCGGCATGGGCGTGTCGGGCGGCGAGGAAGGCGCGCGGCACGGTCCGTCGATCATGGTCGGCGGCGCGCCCGAGGCTTATGCCGAACTGTCCGAGATCGTCGAAGCCATCGCCGCCAAGTATCAGGACGTGCCTTGCGCCGCCCACATGGGCCCCGATGGCGCGGGCCACTTCGTGAAGACGGTGCACAACGGCATCGAATACGCCGACATGCAGATGATCGCCGAGATCTACGGTATCCTGCGCGACGGCGACGGCCGCTCGCCCGAGGCGATTGGAGAGATCTTCCACGAGTGGAACCAAGGTCCGCTTCAGTCCTACCTTGTCGAGATCACGGCCGAGGTGCTGCGGGCGACCGATCCGGAAACCGGGTCGCCGATGGTGGACATCATTCAGGACATGGCCGGTCAGAAGGGCACCGGCCGCTGGACCGTGATCGAGGCGCTGAAGCTTGGACAGTCGCCCTCGACCATCGAGGCCGCGGTGGCCGCGCGGTCCTGGTCCGCGGGCAAGCCGCTGCGCGAAACGGCAGAGGGGCTGCTAAAGGAACTTCCGGGCGCAGAGACCGCGCTGCCGCTGCTGGAGGGCGATCTTGAACGGGCGCTGCTGGCGGCGCGCATCATCGGCTACAGTCAGGGCTTCTCGCTGCTGCGCGCGGCGTCGGACGAGTTCGACTGGAACCTCGACCTGTCCTCGGCCGCCGAGATCTGGCGCGCGGGCTGCATCATCCGGTCGTCGCTTTTGGACGATATCGCCACCGCCTTCCGCGAGGATCTTCCGGGCGACACGCTGGTGCTGGCGCCGTCCTTCGTGCGGATGCTGAACGACGCGATCCCGGCCCTGCGCCGGGTGGTGTCGCAGTCGGCGATCAATGGCCTAGCGGTGCCCGCGCTGTCGTCGGCGCTGGCTTATTACGACACGCTGCGTAAAGGCCGCGGAACCGCCGCCCTGATCCAGGGGCAGCGCGACTTCTTCGGCGCCCACGGGTTCGAGCGGACCGACAAGGACGGCACCGACTACCACGGGCCGTGGGGTCAGTAAGACCGCAGCCGCGCATCTGGACAGGAAAGGCCGCCTTCGGGCGGTCTTTTCATTTATCAGGCTTTTGATGCCGAATTTTGCGGTCTTTCCCGCCGATCCAACCGCATATCGAACAACGGCGGTGGGCCGTTTCGGCGGCTACTTGCGTGGCTTGGCCCGAAGGGTGGGGTCGGCTTGCGTCGGATCTTCGGGCCACGGATGCTTGGGATACTGGCCGCGCATGTCCTTGCGCACGTCGGCGTAGCTGTTCGCCCAAAACCCCGGAAGATCGGTCGTCACCTGCACCGGGCGCCGGGCCGGGGACAGCAGCGTGACCCGCAGCGGAAGCCGTTCCGGCCCCACGGTCGGGTGCCGTGTGACGCCGAACATCTCCTGCAACCGGACCTCGATCCCCGGCACACCCCCGGCGTAATCCACCGGCACCTTGCGGCCCAGCGGCGTCTCGAAATCCGAGGGGGCCAGCCGGTCTAGATCCTGCTGCTGTGCCCAGTCCAGCCGGGACAGGATGGCCGCCGACAGGTCCAGCCCCTCCAGCGACCGGCGGCCCAGCAGGTGCGGGTACAGCCAATCCCCTAACGCGGTCATCAGCCCGTCGTCGGAACAGTCAGGCAGGTCGGCGCCCTGCGCGCGCAGCAGTTCGATCCGCGATTGCAGCCTGCGCGCGCGGTCATTCCAAGGCAGCCCAACGTCCCGCGCGGCGTCCAGCAGGGCGCTGGCATGGGCCTCGGCGGGCGGGGTTTTCCAGACGCGGTCGTCCAGCACCAGCGCGCCGAACATTTCGTGCCGCCGCGCCTCGACCCGGCGGTGACGCTTGGACCAGCGGCAGACGTCGTGCCACGCGATCCGGTCGGAATAGAGGCCGCGCAGTTCGGCCTCGGTCAGAGCCACCGCCTGCCGGATCCGCGCTTCGCGTCCGCGTCCGTCAAGGTCGGTCGCGACGATCAGGCGGCTGCCCGCCAGCGGATCGGTCGCGTCCATCTGGGCGCCGGTGCCGCCCGACAGCAACCAGCGCGGGTCGTCGCCGGGGCGCCGCAGCCCGACCCGGTCGGGATAGGCCAGCGCGGCCATCTCGGCGGGGGACAGGTCGCTGCCGGTGCCGCGCGCCAGCCGCGCCAGCCGCTTCGCCTCGGACGCGACCCGTTCCAGGCCGGGGTTGCCGCGCGGACGCTTCAGCGCCGTCAGGCGCAGCGCCAGATCGCAGCCTTCGCCCCGCAGCGGGTCGCGTTCGTTCAACAGTGCGGCCATCTCCGCACCGGAAGGCCCCGCGGATTCCAGCATATGTGCAAGTCGCGGATGCAGCGGCAGCGCCGCCAGTCGACGCCCGTGTTCGGTGATCGACCCCGACGCATCCAGCGCGCCCAGATCGCGCAGCAGCGCCCGCGCTTCGTCCAGACCGCCTTCGGGCGGGGCGGTCAGCAACGCAAGATCGTCAGTGCCCGCCACGCCCCACAGCGCCAGTTCCAGCGCCAGACCGCACAGGTCGGCGGTCACGATCTCGGGCGGCGGGAAGGCCAGAAGGCCGCCTTCCTCGCCCTTGGTCCACAGCCGATAGCACACGCCCGGCGCAACCCGCCCGGCGCGCCCGGCCCGCTGCGTCGCCTCGGCCCGCGTCACCCGCTCGGTCACCAGCCGCGACATGCCCCGGCCGGGGTCGAACCGCGCGCGCCGGGCCTGTCCGCCATCGACCACCACGCGCACGTCCTGAATGGTCAACGCGGTTTCGGCGATCGACGTCGCCAGCACCAGCTTGCGCCCCTCTGCCAGTGGCGAGACGGCGGCGCGCTGGGCCGCGAAGGGCAGGGCGCCGTACAGCGGCTGCACCCGGACGTCGCGGGGCAAGCGCCCGTCCAGCGCCGCCTGCACGCGCCGGATCTCGCCCTCTCCCGGAAGGAAGGCAAGGACGCCGCCCTCGGTCTCGGACGCCGCCTGCACCAGCAGGTCGGCCATCGCGGTATCGAACCAGACGCCCTTGGGCACGGGCTTGTCCAGCCAGCGCAGATCGACCGGAAAGGACCGCCCGTCCGAGGTCACGACCGGCGCGTTCAGCATCCGCGCCACCGGCTCGGCGTCCAGCGTGGCGGACATGACCAGCACCAGCATCTCGGGCCGCAACGCGCCGCGCACCTCCCACGCCAGCGCAAGCCCAAGGTCCGCGTTCAGGCTGCGTTCGTGGAATTCGTCAAAGATCAGCGCGCCTATTCCGGTCAGTTCCGGGTCGGATTGCAGCATTCGTGTCAGGATGCCCTCGGTCACCACCTCGATCCGCGTGGCCTTCGACACCTTGGTGTCGCCCCGCATCCGGTAGCCCACGGTTTGTCCGACCTCTTCGCCCAGCACCTCGGCCATCCGCACAGCGGCACCGCGCGCGGCCAGCCTGCGGGGTTCCAGCATCACGATGCGGCCCTCGGCGGGCAGGCCGGCCTCTAGCATCGCCAGCGGCACGCGCGTGGTCTTGCCCGCCCCGGGTGGCGCCTGCAGGACGGCAACGCCGGGCCCGCGAAGGGCGGTCAGCAGGTCCGGAACGGCGTCGTCGATCGGAAGGGCGGTCATCGGCGCGTTATCGACGATCCACCGTCGCAAGGCCATAGACCGATTGGACCTCGACGCGCCGGGCCCGCATCACGCCCTCGGCGTCGGGCGCGTAGATCACCGTCATGGGAAAGGCGACGTGGCGGCTGAGCTCATCGGCGGTGAAGCCCTTTAGCCGGCGGTATTCGCCCGTGCAGCCCACGCCGCCGTCCACCGAAGAGGCCGCGCCAAGCCGAACGTGGCTGCGCCGCGCGCCGTCGAACACCACAAGGGTCCGGCCGCAGACCGAGGGGCCGCGCAGCACGGCCCAGATCCCGGAGAGCGGGTCGACGGTGCCGCCCTGTGTCCTTGGATCGGGGCTGTCGGCGCCGGGTGGGCGCGGCGAGCCATAGCGCACCACGGTCGGCACACCTCCGTCATAGGCCAATTCCGCCTCGGACTGCCGCCGCCCGGTGTCCGCCGTCTCGGTATAGCGGTCGGGGGCGGGCAGGCCGTCGCGCACCGCGCCCCACGACCGGGCGCGATAGGAAAACGGCCGGAAGAACCCGACAGCGCCGGTGCTGTCGACCGCCGCCGCCACCGAGTACCGGCCCGAGGCCTCTTCCGAGGTCAGCCGCAATTCTCCCACCCGGAAGCCCCGGATCGCGATGTCGTACAGGGCTTCGATGCGGTCGGCGGCAGACGCCGTGGCCGGAAGAAGGGCACACAGAACAAGGGCAAACACGCGCATCGGCTGGACATTCCCGCAGGTGAAAGGGCACACAGATGTCATCGTGTCGCCTTTGGTGACAGCGGAGTAAAGGGGCGGCAGATGACCGGACCGGACACGCAGACTCTCGCCGACCGCGTCGCAGCCGGAGAGCGCCGCGCGCTGGCACGCGCGATCACGCTGGTCGAAAGCAACCGGCCCGACCACCGTGCGTCTGCCACGGCGTTGCTGGACGCATTGCCCGACCGGCAGGCACTGCGGATCGGGCTGTCCGGCACGCCCGGCGTCGGCAAGTCCACGTTCATCGAGTCATTCGGCCAGTCGCTGACCGGTCAGGGGATGCGCATCGCGGTGCTGGCGGTCGATCCGTCCTCGGCGCGGTCGGGCGGGTCGATCCTTGGCGACAAGACGCGGATGGAACGCCTTAGCCGCGATCCCAACGCCTTTATCCGCCCGTCGCCGGCGCAGACCCAGCTGGGCGGTGTCGCCCGCCGCACGCGCGAGGTGATCCGCCTGTGCGAGGCTGCGGGCTATGACGCGGTGATGATCGAAACGGTTGGCGTGGGCCAGTCCGAGACGATGGTTGCGGACATGACCGACCTGTTCGTTCTGTTGCTTGCGCCTGCGGGGGGCGACGAGTTGCAGGGCGTGAAGCGTGGGATCATGGAAATCGCGGACCTGATCCTTGTGAACAAGGCGGACGGCGACCTGAAGCTCGCCGCCGCCCGCACCTGCGCCGACTATGCCGGGGCGCTGCGGCTGTTGCGCAAGCGGCCGCAGGACCCGGACGGGTTTCCCAAGGCGCTGACCGTCTCGGCGTTGACGGGCGAAGGGATGGACACCGCATGGGCCGATATGCAGGCGCTGACCGACTGGCGCCGTGAACATGGCCACTGGGACCAGAGGCGCCGGGATCAGGCGCGGCACTGGTTCGAAGAGGAAGTCCGCCAAGGTCTTCTGGCGCGTCTGGCCGGCGATGCCGAGGCGAAGGCGCGGATGCAGGCGCTGGGCGAGTCGGTGGCGCGTGGCGAGACGGCCCCGGCGGCTGCGGCGGAGCGGATGCTAGCCACCCTGCGCTGAAAAGGAGCTTCCAGAAGATTTTGACTCGCGCCTTTCGTGTAGGTGGCGCCCTTGACAGAATTCTAATTGCGCACAATTTAATTGTGGATGATATAAATCTGCAAGGAGCTTCCCGATGGTTGCCTACACTTCCACGGTCACCTCGACCGGCGGCCGCAATGGCCATATCGAATCCGACGACGGCCTGCTGTCCGCCGATGTGGCGATGCCCAAGTCGATGGGCGGCACCGGTGACGCCACCAACCCAGAACAACTGTTCGCCGGCGGGTTCGCCGCCTGCTTCGGCAGCGCCGTCATGGGCGTCGCGAAGAAGCACAAGGCAGAGCTGTCGGACGATGACGTAAAGGTCGTGGCGACGGTCGGCATCGGCCAGAACGCGACTGGCGGTTTCGAACTGACGCTGAAGCTGGAAGTCGAAATCGCGGGCGTCGATCAGGACACCGCCGAGGCGATCGCCGCGTCCGCGCACAAGGTCTGCCCCTATTCCAATGCGACCCGGGGTAACATAGACGTGGACGTGACCGCGAAAGCCGTGTGAGCGATGGACAAGTTCGACGATCTTCTAAAGCTGGACCTGCAGGTCTGCTTTCCGCTGTACGCGGCGTCGAACCTTGTCACGCGCACCTATCGCGGTGTGCTTGAACCGCTGGGCCTGACCTACCCGCAGTACCTTGTGCTTCTGGTGCTGTGGGAGGCGGACAGCCCGCAGTCGGTGGGATCGCTGGGCGAGCGGCTGCATCTGGACAGCGGCACCCTTACCCCGCTGCTGAAACGCATGGAGCAGGCGGGCCTTGTCCGACGCTCTCGCGATCCGAAGGACGAGCGGCGCGTGCTGGTCGCCCTGACCGACGCGGGACGGGCGCTGAAGGCCGATGCCGCGCGGGTGCCAGAGACGCTGTTCGACGCGTTCGGGATGTCGGTGGAAGACATCGAAGCCCTGCGCGACCAGTTACAGGACGTGGTCCGTCGGCTGTCGAAAAAGGACGTTCCGGCAAAGCCCGGGGAATCCGGGGCGAAACCGGGATGAATCACTTGACGCCCGGTTTGAATTGCCTTTAAAGCACCCGAACTGAATTCAAGGCGTCGCTTGTGCGGCGTCTGCCCGCTTTTAGCCGAGGATGAAACCATGTCGCGCCGCTGCGAACTGACCGGAAAAGGTCCGATGGTTGGCAACAACGTCAGCCACGCCAACAACAAGACCAAGCGTCGCTTTCTGCCGAACCTGAACGACGTGTCGCTGATGTCCGAAACGCTGGGCCGTCCGGTCAAGCTGCGGATCTCTGCCGCTGCCCTGCGCACGGTGGACCATCGCGGTGGCATCGACGCGTTCCTGGCGAAAGCCAAGGATGCAGAGCTTTCGGCGAACGCTCTGAAGATCAAGAAAGAAATCGCGAAGGCTCAGGCAGCCGCCTGATCCCTTCCGGGTTTCTTGTCTGACGGCCTCGTTCCACCGGGAACGGGGCTGTTTGCATTTGTGGCGTAGCCTCAGCGTCCCAGCACCTCGGCGACCCAAGCGGGCACGATCTCTGTCGCCTTGCCCTGTATCTGCGTGTCGAAGTCGCGCGCGTTGGCCGAGGCTTCCAGGTTCAGTTCCAGCGTCTCTGCACCCGCTTCCCCCGCAAGACGGACGAAACCCGCCGCAGGATAGACCTCGCCCGAGGTGCCGATAGACACGAACAGGTCGCATTCGGTCAGGGCCTCGAAGATCTCGTCCATCAGATAGGGCATCTCTCCGAACCAGACGACGTCGGGCCGGGTTGCGGGCTGCTGGCAGGCGGGGCAGGGGTCCGACGGCGCGGTGACCGCTGGCGACGCCCAGCGGTGCCCGCAGGCGGCGCAGAGCGACCGGGCGAGTTCGCCGTGCATGTGCCAGACCCGCTGGCTTCCGGCGCGCTCGTGCAGGTCGTCGATGTTCTGGGTGACGATCAGAACCTCGCCATGCGGTAGCCCCTGTTCCAGCCGCGCCAGCGCCGCGTGCGCCACGTTCGGCGCGGCGCCAAGGCAGTTCTCGCGGCGGGCGTTGTAGAAGTCGTGCACCAGCGCGGGGTTGCGGGCGAAGCCCTCGGGGGTGGCGACGTCGTTCAGGTCATAGGTGGTCCACAGCCCGTCCACGTCGCGGAACGTGCCCAGCCCGCTTTCCGCCGAAATCCCCGCGCCGGTCAGGATTACGATCTTCGGCATCCGCCTTCTCCTGTCTTTCCCTGACCTTGCCCGCCGCCGCCCGCCACGGCAACGCTTGACCTTGCCGCCCGCAGGTCTTTTCCTGCGTCGCATGATCCAAAGTGTCCTGTTCGTCTGCCTTGGCAACATCTGCCGCTCTCCGATGGCCGAAGGCGTGTTTCGCACGCTGGCACAGCGCGAGGGGCTGGACCTTGTCATCGACAGCGCCGCGACGGGCGACTGGCACACCGGCGATGCGCCCTATCCGCCCGCGATCGAAGCGGCTGCCGCGCGGGGCTATGACATTTCGGGGCAGCGAGCGCGGCAGGTGAAACCCGCCGATTTCACGCGCTTCGACCTTGTGCTGGCGATGGACGGTTCGAACCTGTCGAACCTTCAAGCCCTGCGGCCCGAGGGTGGGACCGAGCCCAAGCTGTTCTTGGATTACGCGCCAGAGACCGGGCGCGATGCGGTGCCTGACCCCTATTATACCCGCGACTTCGACGAGGCGCTGGATCTGGTCGAAGCGGGGGCCGCCGGTCTTCTGAAGGCGATCCGGGGACAGGCCCCGGATTAACGGGCGGCGGCAGAGACCCGCGTCAGCGGCAGTGGCTTTCCGCCGTCGCGCCGAACACCTTGTAGCGTTTCCAGAACACCTCGTGCGAGGCATTGTCGGACTGGCGGATCTCCTGCGCCATGTGCGGGTCCTTGAAGAACCGCGCCGCCATCCGCTGGTCGCTGGAAGACAGCGTCCGGTCTGCGACGGCCTGAATGCAGCCGCACAGTTGCGGGCTGGCCCCGGCCCGTGCCGACGACAGGCAGGCGCGTTCGATCGCGTTCGCATTGGCTGCGCCTGCGGAGACAACGGTCAACACCGCTGCAACGATCACTTTCCTCATGGCTTGCTCCCGTCCCGTGTTCGCAAAGCTGGCGCGAATTGCACAATTCGGACGTTTTGCCAGATTCGCGGCCAACCTCAAAACCAAATTATGGTTACGCCCCGGTATCCTGCAAAGAGTTGATAAGGTCGCAGGCTTAGCCCCGGACAGGTGACGGAATGCGGACAAGGTGGTTGTCCCACGCGACCGCGTGGCGCGACAGTTCGGCGCCGGGGCTGGAAATCAGCCCGGTTCCCGCGGTGAAAACGAACCCGTCCACCCCGGCGTTCACGCCGCAGACGTCTTCGCTTTCGACCGTTTCGACCAGCTGCGCATCGTCGGCAGAGAACACCTGCACCAGCCCGCCGCGCGGCGAGGTGATGGCAAAGCGGTCGCCGCTGTCCGAGAATGACACGCTGCCTGCATAGCCCTGCATCCGGCGATGGCCCTCGGGGTCGGCAGAGGCGAACCGCATTTCGCCGCCGCGACGGTGCAAGCCGGCAAGGGGCGGGCTGTCAGGGACGTCGCCCTGCCACTGCATCGCGAAGGCGACGAGACCGTCGTCGCGCACCGACAGATGCCGCAACGAATTGCGGCGATAGTCATGCGGCAGGTCGACCGTTTCCAGAAGCTCGCCCCCGATGGTCACGTAGGACAGGTTCGGCTGCATCATGGGGATGTTCAGCTTGGCGCGGCCGGACGCCGGGTGCGTCTCGATCCCGCCGTTGGCGACGGCCAGCACGTCGGTGCCGGGGATCAGCAGGGTGTCATGGGGGCCGACACCGCCGGAGTCGAACTCGCCGATCCGGGCGTAGCCGTCCAATGCGTCCCACATGCCGATCACGCCGCGCGCGTTCTCGAAGTCGTTCTCGGGGGTGAACAGGATATCCCCGCCCGGAGAGAACGCCCCGTGCCCGTAGAAGTGCCGCCCGGCTGGCGCCTCGAGCGTGGCGTGGATGCGCCCCGAGGCGCAGTCCAGCACCACGGCGAAGGTGCCGGGGCGGCGGGCAAACGCCACGGCTTCGGGGCGCGAGGGATGCGCCGCGGCGGCGTGGCCCCGGTCGGGCAGGGGCAGGCGAAACACCTCGGCCCCGGTGTCGGTCAGGCCGAACAGGTTATAGGCCCCGCCGGGCAGCTGTGCCGCGGCAAGATAAGCGGGCGCCCCGGCGTCCGCCCAGCTGACGCGGGGGGTCAGCCCGGTTGCCATGAGCCCTGCAAGGAATCCGCGCCGCGATGCCATATCAGTCTCCGTCCATTGCGTTAAAACCGGCCCCTACGCCCAGCAGCGGCCCAAGGTCGGTGCCCAGCAACGTGCGGATGCGATCCACGTTCTGTTGCAGGATCTCGACCTGCAACCGGCCCTGCGGATCGTCGACGCTCGCGAAGGCCGGGTCGTCTTCCAGCGCCTTGGCCTGCTCGAACGCGCGGTCATAGGCGGCGTCCAGCGTATCGGTCACGGTCTCCGAATCTTCTGCCAGCAGGCGCACCAGTTGCCGTGTGCCTTCCAAAGACAGCACCACGTTGCGCAGCGCGCGGCCCGACCGGCGCGCTTCGGCCCGGGTGGGACGCGGGCGGTCGAAGGTTCCCAACGGGCGGCCCAGCCGGGTGTCAGAGGTGAACTGAAGGCCCGAAACCACCGCACCGAAGAGCCGCTGCGCCGCCTCCTCGCGGCTGCGGTAGGTGTCGTTCTCGCCCGCTGTCAGCATGACCTCGGCATAGGCGTCCTGCCAGCCGTCAAGAATGGCTTGGGCGTTGGCCTCGATATCGCGGGCCACGGCGCGGACAAGGGCGCAACGGTAGGCGTCCGGCTCGGCCGTGGTGAACTGCGCATCGTACAGCAGGAATTCCATCGCGTAGAAGCCGCGCGCCGCGATGGACACATGCGAGAACGCGTCCTGCGTTTCGATCACGGGGTCTTCCGTCTCGATCAGGGTTGCCAGCTCGCGCGGGGTGAACCCGCGCGTGTCGGGCCAGAACGCCAGCGCGAAAGCGCGGTCCGCGTCCTCGGACGGGCCGAACCGAAGGTGGCTGACCCGCACCCAAGCGTCGAAGGCCGCGTTCCATGCGGCGCGCAGATCGTGGCTCTCGGCGCTGCAATCGGCCTGCGCGGCGGTATCCAGATCGGCGGCCCGAAGCGCCAGAGACTCGTACCCGGGCAGGATGTGGCGGTCGACGATCGTGGCGATGTCATAGGCCTGCGCGGTCGCGGCAGAGGCGATCAGGGCAAGGCCGGAAAGAAAGGTTCGCAACATGTCAGAGGCTTTCAAGGAAGCGGATCAGTGCGGCGCGGTCCTTGGGCGGCATGTCGACCACGGCGTCGCGTTGGGCTTGTGCCTCGCCACCATGCCACAGGATCGCCTCCAGAAGCGACCGCGCGCGGCCGTCGTGCAGGAAATAGGTGTGGCCGGACACGGTTTCGGTCAGCCCGATCCCCCACAGGGGCGGGGTGCGCCATTCGTATCCGTCGGCCCGCGCCTCGGGCCGGTGGTCGGCCAGCCCTTCGCCCATGTCGTGCAGCAGAAGGTCCGAGTAAGGCCAGATCAGCTGGAAGCTTTGCGCCAATTCGCCCTCCAGCCGGTGCGTGACGAAAGACGGCGTGTGGCAAGAAACACAGCCGGTCTCGTAGAACACCCGCTTGCCGTCCAGCACCTCGGGGTCGTCCACGTCGCGCCGGGCGGGAACCGCTAGGTTCTTGGAATAGAAGGTCACAAGGTCCAGACCCTGCTGGTCGATCTCGTACACGCGGTCGTCGCCATCGCCGTGCCGCGCGGCCATGCAGTCCGCCTGAAGGTCGGTGCATTCGCCCGCGCCCGACGTGAACAGCGGGTTCGAGATGCCGATATCGCCGACGAAAGCGGACGCGGTCTGTTCCATCACCGTGGGGTTGCCCGCCTTCCAGCCAAAGCGGCCCAGCATCGGCATGTCGTGCTGCACGGACCAGACGACGTTCGCGCGGCCAGAAATGCCGTCGCCATCCGCGTCGTACTCGTCCGCGTTGGCAAGGATGTCGGCGGCGGGGATCGCTTCGAGAAGGCCCATGCCCAGCATGTGCGGCGCCACGCGCGGGCTTAGCATCGCATCTGGGTGGAGCGGGCCATAGCCAAGGTCCGCCGCCGTGTAAGTCGGTGCGCGCAGGTGCGCGATCTCGCCGCCGGACAGGGGCACCTCGATCTCGTCATAGTCGATTTGCAACCGGTACTCGGCCGCGTGACCGGGCAGGGCGAAGTCCTGAAGCTGGGTGCCATAGGTCGGTTCGGGCAGGGTGGCGATGTAATCCTCGATCTCGGCAATTCCGTCCTCTGGGCTGCCGGGGATCGAGACGCGCAGGAACATCGAGATCGCGGTGTCGTCCGGGCCCTCGGGCGGGTGGCCGCGCCCGTCTTTCAGGTGGCACCGCTGGCACGATCGCGCGTTGAACAGCGGACCCAGCCCGTCCGAGGCCAGCGTTGACGACGGGGCCGAGACCCAGATCTTCTTGAACAGCCCGTTGCCGACCTTGAATTCCAGCTCTCCCTCGAAGCCGATGTTGGCCGAGGGCTGCGAAAAGGCGTCGGCATTGCCGCGCGCGCGAACGGTGGCGGCGCCGGCGGACATTTCCTCGAACCGGGCGGGCGCATCGAAATCGGTGGCGGGCGTGGTGACGCCGGTGATCCGCGCAGTCTCGTCCTCGGTACGGGGGATGATGGGCAGGTGCGGCTCGTCCAGCGGCCCGGCCTGCGCCGTGACGGCGCCGAGCAGCAGGAAGAACGGGAAAGAGGCTTGGAACCGCATTGCAGGAGGTCTCCGGCAGGTGTGTTGGCCGCGTTATCCTATGGAATTTGTCGGAAATAAAGGGGCGGTTTGTCACGCCCAGGACCCGCCCGCGCGGCGGCCCGGCTGGCGGTCCGGCTTGCGGCCCGTGGAACCGGCCCCATATTCAGGATGGTTGCGGCATGAACCTTCGGAGAGACAGATGGGCTATGTGAAGACGGCGATGCTGATGGCAGCGATGACCGCGCTGTTCATGGGGATCGGCTATTTGATCGGCGGGTCGGGCGGCGCTGTGCTTGCGCTGGTGGTCGCCGCCGGGATGAACGCGTTCACATGGTGGAATTCGGACAAGATGGTGCTGCGGATGCACAATGCGCAGCCCGTGACGCCGGGCGACCGCGCGGGCCTGCACGCCATGGTGTCGGAACTGGCACGCAACGCCGGGATGCCCGAGCCCAAGGTCTATCTGATCGACACGCCGCAGCCCAACGCCTTTGCCACCGGGCGCAATCCCGCGAACGCCGCCGTGGCTGTGACCTCGGGGCTGATGCGCAGCCTGAACCGCGAGGAACTCGCCGGCGTGGTCGCGCACGAACTTGCCCATATCCGCAACCACGACACCGCCATCATGACCGTCACCGCGACCTTCGCCGGTGCGATTTCCATGCTGGCGAACTTCGCGCTGTTCTTCGGCGGTGCCCGCGAAAGGATGGGGCTGATCGGCACGATCCTGATGATGGTCCTTGCGCCGCTGGCCGCCGCGCTGGTGCAGATGGCGATCAGCCGCACCCGCGAATACGCCGCCGACAAGGCCGGGGCCGAGATCTGCGGTCAGCCGATGTGGCTGGCCTCGGCTTTGGAGAAAATCGCGGCGGGCGCCGCCCGGATCGACAACGACGCGGCCGAGCGGAACCCGGCGACGGCCCATATGTTCATCATCAACCCGCTGCACGCGCACAAACGCGACAACCTGTTCGCCACCCACCCCGCGACGGAAAACCGGATCGCCGCACTGCGCGAACTGGCGGGGCAGGGCACCGCCGCGTCGCCGCGCCGTGCCGCCGCGCGGGCCGACGATGCGCCGATGACGTCCAGCCGCATCCCCAGCACCCGCGGAAAACCGGACCGGGGCGGCCCCTGGAACTGACCCGGGAAGCTAACCTGCCCTCGACCGGCGGCAAAAAGAAAAGGGCGGCCACCGGGGCCGCCCTTTTCATGTTCTGAAGGACGCTCTTACTGGAAGACCGCGTCCGGATCGTCCAGCGAGTCCGAGCCTTCGAAGTCGATCTGGTCCAGTTCCAGCACCGAAACGACGCGCTCGATGCTGCCGGTCTGGTCGATCAGCGCGTTGACGCCGCCCATCACCAGACGCTCGCCATCGACATTGCCGCGTTCCAGCATCTGGTCATAGGCAAAGCCCGCTTCCGCAGTCGTCTTGATCTGACCCAGCGCACGCATGGTTGCCGACAGCTTCAGCTGCATCTCGGTGTCGAGATCGGCGTCGGTCGCGGCCACGAGATCGCTGAGCGAGGCACCTTCCACGACGCTGCCGTCGATCCGTGCGTATTCGCCAAGGTACACGTTCTGGATGCCCAGACCGTCGTAGTAGTGGCTGTTGTGCGTGTTGTCCGAGAAGCAGTCATGCTCTTCCTCGGGGTCGTTCAGCATCAGGCCAAGGCGCATCCGTTCGCCCGCCTGCTCGCCGTAGGACAGGCTGCCCATGCCGGTCAGCATTGCGACGATCCCGGCGTCGACGTCGTCCATCAGCGTGGTACGAGCCTCGCCGCCGTCTTCCCACTGGGAGGTGATCCATTCGAGATCCGAGATCAGCAGCTCGGTCGCTGCAGACAGGTAATCGGCGCGGCGGTCGCAGTTGCCGCCGGTGCAGTCGTCGCCCTGAACATAGTCGGTGTAGGGACGCGCGCCGGCGCCGGCCTCGTGACCGTTAAGGTCTTGGCCCCACAGCAGGAACTCGATCGCGTGATAGCCGGTGGCGACGTTCGCCTCGACCCCGTCGGCTTCGTGCAGCGTGTCGGACAGCAGTTCGGGCGTGATGTCGGTGGCGTCGATCTCTTCACCCGACAGGGTGAAGGTCGGGTTCGCGACCACGTTCAGCGCGGCGAATTCGTTTTCGTCCGTCGGGCCGCCGTAGGAGCCGTCGACATAGTCGATCAGGCCCTCGTCCAGCGGCCATGCGTTCACCTTGCCTTCCCAGTCGTCGACGACCGCGTTGCCGAAGCGATAGACCTCGGTCTGCTGGTACGGCACGCGGGCGGCCAGCCAAGCGTCCTTGGCGGCTTGCAGGGTCGTATCGGACGGGTCCGCGATCAGTGCGTCGACGGCGGCTTTCAGCGTCTGGGCCGTGGTCAGGCTGTCGGCGTATTTGGCAGCGGCGATGTCGGCATAGGTGGTCAGAACGGCCTCTTTCGAGACATCGGCAGCGAAAACGCTGCCGGTCAGGCCAAGGGTGAGGGCCGTGGCGCTCGCGGCGGTCTTGAGATGTCGCATCTGGCTGGTGGTCCTTTTTCTAGTGCAGTGTTGGTTGGGCGACGTGCTTCCGCGCCGAGGGGCGCGACAGAAGTGAAATGCGTTTCAACGCCAGCCCGAAGGTCTGGGCGAGGTCCGCCAGTTGTGGCGCCATGTCGGCGCGCACGATGTTCATCGCGATCAGCAGGGCATCCTCGCGGTCGCCGTCGCAGGCCGTGGAGACGAAGGTGGCAAAGCAGCTTTCGTCGCCGCCAAGGCACTTGCAGATCTGGCCGTGCCGCATCAGCGGCCGCCGCCCGTAGCGGGCGCAGATCTGCATCAGCTGGTCCAGCGCGCGGGTCGTCACCGGGCCCTGCTGCGGGCCAAGGTGCAGCGCGAAGTTGCGGTCGGCGATGGCCTGAGCCTCGGGGCCGTCGCTCCACATGCGAAGGTACTTCACCGCCCCGGCGCCGACGGCGTCCAGTTCGTCGATATAGCCGACGGGCGCGCCTCCGCGCCGTGTGTGCGCCTGCGTCCCGGTCATTTCGTCAGGATCAGCTTGCCCGCACGGGTGATGCGCAGCGTGTAGCACTGGTCGCCCAGCAGGATCTTTGCCTCGCGGCCACCGGCCACAAGGTCTTCGGCACGATAGGTCGGAAACCCGGTCTGGGCGTCGATCACCTTCTTGTCCTCGAAGGTCATGCCCGCACCTCGGACCGGCGGTCGAGGTTGTCCAGCAGCCATTCGACGCCGTGATTGGTCGCCAGCCCGCTTTCGGCCAGAATGTTCAGAATATCCGCCGCGACGAGGCTCTGTCGGTCACCAGCCTCTGCACGGCGGGGCGAGTCCTTCGAGGTCGTCATTGCTCCGCTCCGTTGTTCAATACCCGGGCTTCCCCGGGTCGAACGGGGTGGCTGGTGGATCTCGCAAAAAGGTGAGCGATTAAGTCGGAATTGTCAATCCGACTATTTTACTAGGCTTTCCGCCCGTGTGCCCAGGCACCGCGAGCACGGCGAATCGAAACGGCGTTTTGACCGGCAGTCCGGCCCGAACCGTCGCTGTCCTTCCGCGCACTGCGGAAAGCGGGCTGCCGTTTGGCCAATTGCCCTTGCGTCAACGATAATTGGCTGTCACGACATCGCTCGGGCTATGTGGTGGGGACGTGGGATGAACGAGGCACGCGACGCGCGGTTTTGGGACCGGGCCGCAACGAAGTACGCCAAAAGCAAGATCGCGGACGAAGCGGGCTATACCCGTTCGCTGGAACGCACGGCTGGCCTTCTGCGTCCCGAGATGCAGGTGCTGGAACTAGGCTGCGGCACCGGCAGCACCGCGTTGCGACTGGCGGGCGGGGTCGGGGGCTTTACCGGCACCGATATTTCCCCCGGAATGATCGAGATCGCCAAGGCCAAGGCCGCCGAAGCGCCCGATGCAGGCCTTAACTTCCGCGCCGCCACAGCCGAGGACATGACGCGCGAGCCGATGCGGTGGGACGCGGTGCTTGGCTTCAATTACCTGCACCTTGTCGAGAACCTGCCAGCCACGCTGCGCCACATCGCAGATCTTCTGGTGCCCGGCGGCCTGTTCGTCAGCAAGACCACCTGCCTGTCCGACATGAGCCCGCTGATCCAGTATCTTGCGCTTCCGCTGATGCGGCTGGTGGGCAAGGCGCCCACCGTCATCGTGTTCTCGGCGGACGACCTGCAACAGGCGATCCGCGACGCGGGCTTCGAGATCGAGGCGGTGGAACGCCATGCCTCGAAGGGCCGCGATGCGCGGCCTTATATCGTCGCGCGTAAACCCTAGCCGCGAAACACCTTGGCCAGCGGTTCCGGCAGCGGCGCCGACACGAGGTTGCCGCTGTCCGGATCGCGCAGCGTCCAGACCCGGGTCTCTTTGCCTTCGACCCGCAGCACGCCGTCCTTCTCCAGCCGGTGGGTGACGTCGAAGCTGGAGGTCCCGACGCGCGTCACGGTCGAGGTGATCGTGACCTCTTCGCCGAACGTGCTGGGCACGTAGAACTCTGCCCCGGTCTTCACGACGGGCGCGCCGACGGCGCCGAAGTCTTCCAACATGGTGCTGCGGCTGAAACCGGCGGCAAGATACAGTTGCGCGGTGCAGTGGTCGAAATAGACGAAGAACTTGGGGTTGAAGACGATCCCCGCGGGATCGCAATCGCCCCACTCGATCAGGCGGCGTGTAGTGTTCGAGAACATCGGAACCTTCAGGGCTAGGTCTGGTGAACCTCTTTCACGTCCACCGATTGCGTGGTCGTCTGGGCGCCGGCGGTCCGCAGCGCGCCCTTGACGGGTGCAAGGTCGAAGTAGTCCCGTCCGCGCGCGACGACAACATGGTCCAGCCCGGCCAGCATCCGGTTCGTCGGGTCAAGTTCGACCCAGCCCATGTCGGCGCCGCACCACGCCCGGACCCATGCGTGCATCGCGTCCGCGCCTTCCAGCTTCTCTTCGCCCTCGGGGGGCAGGGTCCGCAGGTAACCGGACACGTACCCTGCCGGGATGCCCAGCCCGCGCAGCGCCGCAATGGCGATGTGGGTGAAATCCTGACAAACGCCGCGTTTCAGCCGGAACGCCTCGTCCACGGGGGTGTCGACCATCGTCGCTTCGGGATCGAAGGTCAGGCCGTCGTGGACCGCGTCGCAGATCGTCCGCGCGATCGAGAAGGCGGTGACACGGTCCGCCGAGACCTGCCGCGCCCACTCTACGATTTCGGGGTGGCGTCCGACGCGTTCCGACGGGAACAGGAAATGGTGCGGGGCGGCCGGCCCGATGGACGCGTGCTGCGACAGTTCGTTGGCCAAAGCCGCAAGGTCGGGCGACACGTCCAGCGCGGGCGGCGTGTCGTAGCGTTCGACGCGGGCGGTGACGCGAAACTCGGTTTCGGACACCGGGTCGTCATAGGCGATGTCGACGCAGGAGTTGTCGAAGAAATCCCGCCGCGTGACGCGCTCGGACGGCGCGGGTTCGATCGACAGGCTGGACGCGATGACGCGCTGTTCGCCCGGAAGATCCGCCGGAACGATGCGCAGGATATGGCGCCCGGCGTCCACGAAGCTGTCGTAGTCGTAGGCGATTTTCAGGCTGATGTCGTACAGCATGGCCGTCACCGCAGATAGCTTTGGGCCAGCAGACCCGTAAGGGCAGCGGTCTCGGACGCGACCTCGGACAGGCGGGCGTCGTCGAAATCCTCGGCGGTGGCGACGGCAAGGTCGGTTTCCATCCGCATCACTTGCCGCAGAACCGGCGTCATGCGCGGGCCATCGTGGTGGACCGGCAGATAGCGCAGGTGTTCGTGCATCATGGTCAGCTGATGCAGCACCGACCGGGGGTTCAGCGCGTCCAGCAGCAGCAGGTCCAGCACCGTCTCGCGCCCGGCACCGACCGCGAACCGCCGACGATGGCTCATGATCGAGTCGCCCGCCTCGATGGCGATGTCGCTGCTGCCCTCGGGCGCGTCCGGCGCGGTGAAGCTGCACAGGACGTTGGAGGTGGCCCACGCACGTTCCATCGCGCGGCCGACCGACAGGAACCGCCAGCCGGTGAAGCGATACATGTTCTCGTGCACAAGGCCCGAGAACCCCGAGATCTTCCGCAGGAACACGCTCATCGCCCGCGCCGCATCGTCGCCGGGCCGCAGCTTCGGCGCCAGCCGTTCCATCGTGCGCAGCAGGTCGGTCAGCGCGTTCCACCCGTCGACCGAGAACCGGTCGCGGATGCTGCCGGCGCTTCGCAGGGCGGCGCGCACGTCTTCGATCGAGGCCTCGGGCGTTTCGCAGCCCAGCACCTCGAGATAGTCGGCAAGATACTCGTTCAGCGGCAGGTCGGGGCGCCCGGTCTCTGCCAGCCGCAGGTGATAGGCGCGCAGCAGGCGGATCTTGTGTTCCGCCCGTTCGGTGTAGCGGCCCAGCCAGAACAGGTTGTCCGCCGCACGCGATGGCAGCGACACGGTCTGCCGCCGGCGGAACCCGGTTTCCGCCGGTTTCAGCAGCGTCTCGCCCGAATCCTTCTCGCGCCCGACGATCCACACGTCGCTGACCGCGCCGCCCTTCTGCATCGCGACGTTGGCCGATTCAGACGTGTTGCCCACGCGGGCGAAGCCGCCAGGCATCACCTGCCAGCCCTCTGGCGTGCGGGCAAGGAAGACCCGAAGGCTCATGGGGCGGGGAACAAGCCGTCCGTCTTCTAGGGTCGGGGCGGTCGAAAGCGAGACGATTTCCTGCGCCGCAAGATCGCCCGCAAGCGTGTCGATGCGCGCGGGATCGATCTGGGCCCCGTCGGGGTTGCGCCCGGCAATCGTGATCTGCTCGTCGTGGTCGAACGGAAGACCGGTGGACATGGCGTTGTCCAGCGTCATGCGGTCGAGGTTGGCTTTCACGAAGTCCCGCGCCGCCGCGCCGCCGCACCACCATGTCGCGATGTTCGGAAGCGTCAGCGGCTTGCCGGTCATGTGCTCGGCGATGCGCGGCAGGAAGGCCATCAGCGCGCGGATCTCCAGCGCGCCAGAGCCGACCGCGTTGATCATGTTGACCGATCCGGCCCGCAGCGCTCCGACAAGGCCGGGCGTGCCGATCTGCGAGCTTTCCCGCAGTTCCAGCGGGTCCATCCAGTTCGAATCCAGCCGCCGCCACAGAACGGAAATCGGCTGCGGGCCGCTGACCGTGTGCACCATCAGGTCGCCATTGTGGACGACAAGGTCTTCGCCCTGCACCAGCAGGAACCCGAGATAGCGCGCGATGTAGGCGTGTTCGTAATACGTATCGTTCATCGGGCCGGGCGTCAGGATCGCTACCCGGCTGCCGTCGCCGTTGCGCAGGTCAAGCATCGCGTCGCGGAACAGGCGGAAGAACCGGGCGATGCGAACGACGTTGCTGCGGCCCATGATGTCGGGGAAGGCGCGCGACGTGGCCATGCGCGTTTCCAGCGCAAAGCCCGCGCCGGACGGCGCCTGCGTGCGGTCGCACAGCACCCACCAGTCGCCGTCGGGACCACGGCCGATGTCGAAAGCCACGTGGTGCAGGTAATGGCCAGAGCGGGGGCGGACCCCCACCATCGGGCGCAGCCACTCGGGGTTGCCGGCCAGAAGTTCGGGCGGGATGATCCCGTCGCGGACCAGCGTGCCGGGGCCGTAGATGTCGGCCATCACCTGTTCCAGAAGGTCGGCCCGCTCGATCAGCCCGACGGCGATCTGGTGCCATTCCTCGATGTCGATCAGCAGCGGCAGATGAGACAGCGGCCAGTCGCGTTCGGCGCTGTCCTCTGGTCCGTAGTGGCGGAAGAACACGCCCGCATCGCGCAGGTACTGGTCCCCGCGCGAGGCCGCGAGTTGCAGCTCTTCCTGCGGCAGCACCGAAAGTTCTTGCAGGAAGTTGATCCAGACAGGGCGGATGTTGCCCTCGGTGTCCATCAGTTCGTCTGCCGCTCCGGCAAGCGGCTTGTAGTCGCGCAGAAGCCGCGCGGCACGGGCCATCCAGTCCGGAGGCCCGCTGCGGCCGGGCATGTCAGACATCGGGTGGCCTGCGCAGGTCTAGGGTCATCGGGAACTCGGGATGCGGATGTTCGGGCGGTGGCGTGTATGCGCCGGGGGTATGCCCGTGCGCTTCGAACCGCGCAAGACGCCGCGCCTCGGCTTCGTTCGCGTTGACCGGGAAGGTGTCGTAATTGCGCCCGCCCGGGTGCGCGACGTGATAGACGCAGCCCCCCAGCGCGCGGCCGGTCCACGTGTCGTAGATGTCGAAGGTCAGCGGCGCGTCCACCGGGGTCACCGGGTGCATCGCCGCCGACGGCTGCCACGCCTTGTACCGCACGCCAGCCACCGACACGCCGCTTTCGTCGGTTGCGCGCAGCGGCACGCGGCGCGTGTTGCAGGTGACGATATAGCGTCCGGGATCGGCCGCGGTCAGCTTCACCTGAAGCCTCTCGGTCGAGCTGTCGGTGTAGCGCACGGTGCCGCCGATGGCGCCCGTCTCGCCCAGCACGTGCCACGGTTCCAGCGCCTGCCGCAGTTCGAGCGTCACGTTGCCGACCGTGGCCTCGCCGCAGAACGGGAAACGGAACTCTTGCTGCGCCTCGTACCAGTCGGACCGGAAGTCGAAGCCGTGCTGCCGCAGGTCGTCCAGCACGTCCATGAAGTCCTGCCACACGTAATGCGGTAGCATGAACCGGTCATGCAGAGTGGTGCCCCAGCGGGTGAAGTTGCCGCCGATCGGGCTTTGCCACATGCGGACAAGAAGGGCGCGGATCAGCAATTGCTGGGCCAGCGACATGCGCGGGTCGGGCGGCATCTCGAAGCCGCGGAACTCGACCAGCCCCAAACGGCCGGTCGGGCCGTCGGGGGAATACAGCTTGTCGATGCAGATCTCGGCCCGGTGAGTGTTGCCGGTCACGTCGGTCAGAAGGTTGCGCAGCAGACGGTCCGTCAGCCACGGCATCGGCGGCGTGCCCTGATCCGGGTGCGGGATCTGGCTCAGCGCGATTTCCAGCTCGTACAGCCCGTCGTGCCGCGCCTCGTCGATGCGGGGGGCCTGACTGGTCGGGCCGATGAACAGGCCCGAGAACAGGTAGGACAGCGACGGATGCCGCTGCCAGTACAGCACCAGCGAGCGCATCAGGTCGGGCCGCCGCAGGAAGGGCGAATCCAGCGTGGACGCGCCGCCCACAACGACGTGGTTGCCGCCGCCGGTGCCGGTATGCTTGCCGTCGATCATGAACTTGTCGGCGCCAAGGCGGCACTGCCGTGCCTCGTCATAGACGCCTTCGGTGATCGCCTTGCAGTCGTCCCAGGACCGGGCGGGGTGAATGTTCACCTCGATCACGCCGGGGTCGGGGGCGACGCGGATCACGTTCATGCGCGGGTCGCTGGGGGGCGAGTAGCCTTCGATGTGGATCGGCAGACCCAGTTCCTCGGCGGTGTCCTCTGCCGCGGCCAGCAGTTCGAGATAGTCCTCGACCGCCTCGACCGGCGGCATGAACAGGCACAGGCGACCGTCGCGCGGCTCGATCGCGATGGCGGTGCGGACCTCGCCGCCCTCCGGGTCGACGCCCTGTTCCACGATCGTCTGGCGCGGTCCCGCATCGCGGGCGGCGCTGACCGGCTGGGTGTGATCCGAGGACACCTCGGGCACCATGTCGGCCTTTTGCTCGGCCTCTTCCTCGGCGATGCGCTGAAGTTCTTCCAGCAGCTTCTCGCGCCGTCCCGCAAACGCGGCATGGGGGTCGGGCAGCTCGCCCTCGATGACCGACGGATCGGCAGGGTAGGTGTAAGGATAGGCCGACGGGGAAACATGCGGCAGCGAACCCAGCGGCAGGCGGAAGCCAACGGGGCTGTCACCCGGCACAAGGAACAGGTGGCCGCGTCGCGTCTTCCAGTACTCGCTGCGCCAGCGGGTCGAGGGTTGCGCCTTCGATTGCCAGCGTTGCAGGGGCAGGGCATAGCCCGCCGGGTTTTCCAGCCCTCGGCTGAACACGCGGGCGATCCGGGCGCGCGCCTCGGGGTCCTTCAGCTTGCTGTCCTCGGGCGTGACGTTGGGCGGCAGTTCGCCCTCTTTCAGGATCCACTCTGCCGGGTCTTCGTAGGTCGGCTGAACGTGGCCGGGGTCGACGCCCAGCCGTTCGGCAAAGCCGGTCAGGAACTTGTCGGCGTTGTCCGGCGTTGCCGTGTCCTGCTTTTCCTCGGTCGCGATCAGCTTTTCGTTCTTCCAGATCGGTTTGCCGTCGGTGCGCCAGTACAGGCTGAAGGTCCAGCGGGGCAGCGTCTCGCCCGGGTACCACTTGCCCTGACCGTAATGCAGGAACCCGCCCGGCGCGAACCGGTCGCGCAGGCGCCGGATCAGCGTATCGGCCAGCGCGCGTTTCTGCGGGCCGACGGCGGCGGTGTTCCATTCGTCCGACTCGAAGTCGTCGATCGACACGAAGGTCGGCTCGCCCCCCATCGTCAGGCGCATATCCGCGTCGCGGATCGCCGCATCGACCTTGTCGCCCAGCCGGTCGAGATCGTCCCATGCCTCATCCGAGAACGGCTTGGTGATGCGCGGGTGCTCGGCGGTGCGGGTCACCTGCATGTCGAACGAGAAATCGACCTCGGCGAACGTGGCCATGCCGCTGATCGGCGCGGCATTGCGATAGTGCGGGGTCGCGGCCAGCGGGATGTGGCTTTCGCCGGTCAGCAGGCCCGAGGTCGGGTCGACGCCGATCCAGCCCGCGCCGGGGATATAAGCCTCGCACCACGCGTGCAGGTCGGTGAAGTCATGGTCGGTCCCTGCCGGGCCGTCCAGCGCCACAAGATCGGGTTTCAGCTGGATCAGGTAGCCCGAGCAGAACCGGGCCGCGATGCCAAGATGCCGCAGCACGTTGACCAGCAGCCACGAAGTGTCGCGGCACGATCCCTTTCCGATCTCTAGCGTCTGTTCCGGCGTCTGTACCCCCGGTTCCATGCGGATGACGTAGCCGATCTCTTTCGACAGCCGGGTATTCAGGTTCACGATCAGGTCGACCGTGTTGATGTCCTTGGTGTCGATCGAGGCCACGAAATCCTTCACCCGCGGCGTCATCGGCTCGGGTTTTAGGTAGATCGACAGGTCGTCCTGGATCGCCTCGTCATAGGTGAACGGATAGGCTTCGGCGGATTCCTCGACGAAGAAATCGAACGGGTTGTAGACCGACATGTCGGCGGTCAGGTCGACCTCGATCTTGAACTCCATGACTGGGTCGGGAAACACGAACCGCGCCTGCCAGTTGCCGTAAGGGTCCTGCTGGTGGTTCACGAAATGCCCGCCGGGCGAAACCTTCAGGGAATGCGACAGCACCGGGGTCCGGCTGTGCGGGGCGGGCCGAAGCCGGATGATCTGCGGGCCAAGCGTGACCGGGCGGTCGTACTTGTAGTGCGTCAGGTGGTAGATGGATGCCGTGATCGCCATGAAATGCTCGCGCCCCTTTTTCCTTGGGATCAACTTTCCACGGTTTCGCGTGGGGGTTCAACAGATTGCGCCGATCCTTGGCGGGGCCGCATCCGCCAAGCCCGAAATTTGGGCGCGGGGGTACGGCACAATTTTCCAGAAGATTGTGCCGGCCAGAAATTTCTAGAAATTTCTGGTGGCGGCCAAACCGTGCCGTTCCGTGTACGGACTGGAGCGCTGGTGCCGGTACGGGTCTGGCCGGCGTGACTCAAACGCACCTGAATTTTGCTCATTCCCTCCGCATGAAGATTAATAATTAGGCATGGTCATTTGGGCGTGCATTCCAGGCCGGGATTGCTGGACGCCGCAACGCGGTTCGAAAAATCTGCCTCGGGACGATTCACAGAGAGGAGAGAAGCTCTTGTTTCACCGTACCATCCTGACCGCCGCCGCGACCGTTGTCGCGCTGACCGGCGGAGCCATGGCGCAGACCAGCATGCCCTTCGCGCTTGACTGGAAGTTCGAAGGCCCGGCTGCCCCGTATTTCACCGCCATCGACGAAGGTTACTTCGCCGACGCGGGTCTTGAGGTCGAGATCACGGCGGGCTCCGGTTCGCTGGACGCCATCCCGAAGGTCGCCACGGGCGCCTTCCCGGTGGGCTTCGCCGACATCAACTCGCTGATCCGGTTCCTTGACCAGAACCCCGGCGCGCCGGTCACCGCTGTCATGATGATCTACGACGCGCCGCCCTTCGCCATCGTTGGCCGCAAGTCGCTGGGCGTCGAAGAGCCGAAGGACCTTGAAGGCAAGGTGCTGGGTGCCCCGCCGCCCGACGGTGCATGGGCGCAGTTCCCGATCTTCGCCGCCGAGAACGATCTGGACGTCGACGCCATCACCGTCGAGCCGGTCGGTTTCCCGACCCGCGAACCGATGCTGGCCGAGGGCAACGTGGCCGCCGTTACCGGCTACAACTTCTCGTCCTTCCTTAACACCAAGCGTCTTGGCGTCGACGAGGAAGACATCAGCGTCATCATGTACAGCGACTATGGCGTCGACCTGTACGGCAACGCGATCATCGTCAACACTGACTTCGCCGCAGAAAATCCCGAACTGGTCACCGCCTTCCTTGAAGCCGTGGGCAAGGGCTGGGCCGATGCCGTGGCCGATCCGGCTGCCGTCATTCCGAGCCTGATGGAGCGGAACCCCGCAGCCGACGCCGAGCTTGAGACCGAACGCCTTGCGCTGACGATCGACGGCAACGTGCTGACCGACTGGGTGCTGGAGAACGGCCTTGGCGCCATCGACCCGGCACGTCTGGAAAGCGCGGTCGAGCAGATCGGCACCGTCTACGAGTTCCAGAACGAGCCCGACGTTTCGGCCTATTTCACCGACGCCTACCTGCCGGAAGAGCCGGTGATGCTGAAGTGACGCGGGCGGGGGCGTTCTGACGCCCCCGGCCAACCTTATCTGCGCGCGGCGCCGCCCCCCTTTCCTGTCTCTCCCCCGTGCCGGGGGAGGGGACGCGGGGGGAGAGCGGGCGCGCCGCCGGAGACCCGGGCGCGTGGGGATGCGCGCCCGGGGACCTCGTCGGGACGGACATGACATGACATCGATGATCGAGATTACGGGCGTACGGCACGCCTATAAAACGGCCGACGGCCCGCTGCCGGTGCTGAACGGGCTGGAACTGTCCGTGGACGAGGGCGGCTTTGTCGCCGTGGTCGGGCCGTCGGGCTGTGGCAAGTCCACCCTGACACGGCTGGTCGCAGGCCTGATGAAACCCGACGAGGGCGTCGTAAAGCTGCACGGCCAGCCGGTGAAGGGGCCGCGCGCCACCGTGGGCATGGCGTTCCAGAACCCGGTGCTGCTGGAATGGCGGACGATCCTGCAGAACGTGATGCTGCCCTTGGAAATCGTGCCGACCAAGACCACACGGAAACAGCAGGAAGACCGCGCGCGCTATCTGCTGGCGCTGGTGGGTCTGGAAGGCTTCGAGGACAAGCGCCCGTCCGAGCTGTCGGGCGGGATGCGGCAGCGGGCCAGCCTGTGCCGCGCGCTGGTGCACCAGCCAGAGGTGCTGATCCTTGACGAGCCCTTCGGCGCCTTGGATGCCTTCACCCGCGAGGATCTGTGGCAGACGATGCATCAGGTGAAGGCGAAAGAGCCCTTCACCGGCGTTCTGATCACCCACGATCTGCGCGAGTCCATTTTCCTTGCCGATCAGGTCGTCGTGTTGTCGGGCCGTCCGGCCCGCACGCAGTACGTGCTGGATGTGCCGAACACCGGCCACCGCGACCTTGATCACCTGTACACGCCCGAGGCGGCTGAGATGCTGGCGATCCTGCGTCACCAGATCGAGATCGCGCAGGGCCGCGCCCCCGCCGAGGAGATCCCGGCATGAACCTGATGCGCCAGATCCTTGTGCCCGTCGTCGCCGTTATCGTCTTCCTTGGCCTGTGGGAGTTGCTGGTCTGGGCGAACGGCTGGCCGAACTACAAGATGGCCTCGCCGTCCGACCTGCCGCCGGCGTTCGCGCGGTACTGGGAATTGTTCCTTGTGATGGGCTGGCAGACGCTGTGGCGGACCGTGGTGGGGCTGCTGCTGGCCATCGTGGTCGGCGTCCTGCTGGGCATGGTCATGGGCTTTTCCCGCACCATGCGCGAGGCGTTGTATCCCCTGCTGGTCGGGTTCAACGCGATCCCGAAGGCGACCGTGGTGCCGATCGTGGCGCTGATCTTCGTGGGCAAGCACGACTTCAACACGGTGCTCATCGCCTTCATGATCTCGTTCTTCCCGATTGCCGTGTCGATCTCGATCGGGCTGTCGACGCTGGAACCGGAATACCGCGACATTCTGCGGGCGCTGGGCGCGTCGCAGGCGACGATTTTCTGGAAGATCGCGCTGCCGAAGACGTTGCCGGAGTTCTTCGGCGCGCTGAAGGTGGCGGTGACGCTGGCCTTCATCGGCACGAACCTGATGGAGATCGTGTCGCCGCACGGGCGAGGATTGGGGGCGTTGTTCGACAGCGGCAAGACGAATTCGGACTACCCGCTGATGTTCGCGGTCCTGATCGCGTTGGCCGCGCTGGGGATCCTTTTGTACTATATCGTGGTGGCGCTGGAGCGTGTTTTCGCCGGATGGGCAGAGCGGGCTCCGGGCTAGGACGGCGCGTGGTTCGGGGCGGTGCGGGGGCTCTGCCCCCCGCGCGCCTTGCGCGCGTCCCCCGGGATATTTTCAGACAGAAGAAGAGGCCTGCCGCCAGTCGGCGATGTAAGTCGCCGCGTCCTGAAGTGGCGTGACCGGCTGGCCTTGCGGCGGCGGCACGTCCTGCGGCCGGAACAGGCATGCGGCGCCCGCGCTGGTGCCGGTGGCGGATGGGATGGCCCATACCTTGTGGCCGCAGGCGGCGAGCATGGCGCACCACGCCGTGTTGCGGGCGAATGCGCCCTCGACAAACACGGGACCGGCATGGCCGAGGCGGGCCAGCGTGTCCGCCGTACGGATGGCGAGGGCGAAGCTGGCGGCGGCGGTTCGGTGGGGGCTGTTCGCGGTGGGTTCGGACGGGTGCCAGGTCGCCTCCGGCAGCAGCATGATCCCGCGGTCCAGCGTCTTTGACAAAGCGGTCGCATCCGGGACCTGTCCGGCGGTTTCCGCGTAGATGCGCCCGCCGGGGAACATCGCCGCCGGCAGCGGTCGGCCAAGCGCGTCGGTGTTGAGTTGCGTTCCGGGCGGCGCGGCGGCGCCCGGGGCCATGACGACGATCCATGTCCCGGTAGAGACCACGGCGAAGGGCGCTGGGCGGGTCATCAGGTAGGGAAACAGCGACGCGTCGGAATCGTGGATGCCGCACAGCACCGGCGTCTCCGGCGCGAGGCCGGTGCGGGATGCGATGTCCGGCAGGACCGGGCCGAGGACCTCGTGGCAGGCGCGGACCGGCGGCAGGGACAGGCCGAGGCGCGCGGCCAGCGGCGATGGCCGGTTCGTGTGGCTGTTCCACAGATCGGTGTGGGCGCCCAGGCTTGTGACCTCGCTGGCGGCCGTGCCAGACAGGCGGAAGGCCCAGTATTGCGGCCAACACAGGAGGTGGGCCGCCCGCCCGGCAAGCGTCGGATCGCGCGACAGTTGCCAGTGAAGCTGTGCGCCAAGGTTCAGACCAACATCCAGCCGGGGGCTGCCGGTCTTGGCCTGCGGTGGACGGATCGTGTCGTAGACGGCAGCGACATCCGGCGGGATCGGGTCGTCATAGACCATGACCGGCGCGGCAAGGGTGCCGTCACCCTCCACCAGCGCGCCGCATGCGCCGTGGGCGACCGGCACGATCCCGTGAACCCCGTGCTCGGCCTGCATCTGGGCAAGGCCATCCAGCAGGAAGTGCCACAGGGCATCGACGTCGAAGTGCGGCCACGGAGGCCCCGAACGCACCGTGTTCGGGCGGCTGAGGACCGCCACCTCGGCCAGCGTGGACAGGTCGACCAGCACGAGTTTCGCGTTGGTCCGGCCGATGTCGAACACGGCGATGTTGCGGGACTCCTCCATGCGCGGCAGCGTGGCGGGCAGCGGGGGGCGCGTCAACGGCTCTGGTGCGGGGGCGGTGGCTGGCCTAGGACGGACGGGGCAAGGGAGGATCGCATGACGGACATCGGGCTGAACCATATCGCGGGCCAGTGGGTCGAGGGGGGCGGCGGCACCATCGCGGTGACCGACCCGGCGACGGGCGAGGTCGTGGCGCAGCAGGCGCTTGCGGATGCGGCGGATGTCGACCGCGCGGTGGCCGCCGCGCGCGCCTGCCACGACAGCGGGGTCCTGACCGACATGCGGCCGCTGGACCGGGGCCGGCTGGTGCAGCGGATGGCGGATGTGTTCCGCGCCAACGCCGACGAGATCGCGACCCTGCTGACGCGCGAACAGGGCAAACCGCTGTGGGAAGCGCGCGGCGAGGTGGAGAACGCGGCCAAGTATTTCGAGTACTTCGGCAATCAGGCCAGCACCGTCGAGGGCAAGTCGATCCCGCTGGGGGCGGGATACCTCGATTTCACGCTGATGGAGCCCTACGGCGTGTCGGCGCAGATCATCCCGTGGAATTTCCCGCTTGAGATCGCGGCGCGCTCGATCGCCTGCGGGATCGCGACGGGCAACGCCTGCGTGGTGAAAAGCTCGGAGATGACGCCGCTGTCGTCTTCGTGGTTCGCGAAGGCGGGCGAAGCGGTGGGGCTGCCGGTGGGCGCGCTTAACGTGCTGTCGGGCTACGGGCACGAGGCCGGGGCGGCGCTGGCGGGCCATGACGGTGTCGACATGATCGTGTTCACCGGGTCCGTGGCCACTGGGCGGAACATCGCCACGGCGGCGGCGCAGTCGGTCATCCCGTGCGTTTTGGAACTGGGCGGCAAGTCGGCGGCGGTGGTGCATCCGGATGCCGATCTGGACGCGTTTCTGGCCAGCGTGCGCAAGGGGATCTTCACGAACGCGGGGCAGGTGTGTTCGGCGATGTCGCGGGTGATCGTGCATGAGGATGTGCACGACGACGTGGCGGACCGGATCGTCGCGCTGGCCCGGTCGATCTCTGTCGGGCCCGGGCTGGAGCGAACCGCCTTCGGGCCGAACATGGGGCCGATGGTCAGCGAGGCACAGCGCGACCGGGCGGTGCGCATGGTCGCCGAGGTCGAGGCGGCGGGCGCAAAGGTGGCCAGCGGTGGGCGGCCGCTGAACCGGCCCGGCGCGTTCATGGAGCCGACGGTGCTGACCGGTGTGACGCCGGATATGGAAATCGCGCGGGAAGAGGTGTTCGGACCTGTCGTCTCGGTCATGCGGTGGCACGACGAGGCCGAGGCGATCCGGATCGCCAACGGCACGGGATACGGGCTGGTGGCGGGGGTCTTCACCCGCGATCTGGATCGCGCGGCACGGGCGGCGGGACGCCTGCGGGCGGGGCAGGTGTTCGTGAATGAATGGTTCGCGGGCGGTGTCGAGACGCCGTTCGGCGGCTATGGCAAGTCCGGCTATGGCCGCGAGAAGGGGCGCGAGGCGCTGTGGAACTACGTGCAGACCAAGAACGTCGCGATCCGCGTGTCCTGAAACGCGCGGGCCGCCCCGTCAGATGTCGATGGACGTCGTCAGAAGTCGACCTCGACCCCCGGCAGGCGCAGTTCGGTGATCAGATCGCGCAGCTCTTGCCGGGCGGCGACCATCGAGATGTTGAATTGCTTCACCCCGATGTCTTTCAGGTCCAGCAGGGTCAGGCCGCGCGGGAACAGTTCGCGGAAGGTCACGCGCTCGGTGAAGCCGGGGGCGATGCGGAAGCCCAGCCGCTTCGACAGTTTCTTCAGCGCGGCGACCATCATTTCCTTGTTCACCATCCGCTGCGGTCCGACGCGGTTGCGCACCACCACCCAGTCGATCGGGCTTAGCCCCGCCTGCGCCCGCAGTTGCCGAGCCGACCAGACCATTTCGGAATAGACCGAGGGGCCCTGAATCTCGCGGGTTTCGCCGTCCATCTTCGCCAGCAGGTCGAAGTCGAGGAAGCTGTCGTTCAGCGGGGTGATCAGCGTGTCGGCCAGCGAGTGGGCGACTTGGCTGAGACGGGTGTGCGAGCCGGGGCAGTCGATCAGGATGAAGTCGCAGATCGGCTCCAGTCCGGCGACGGCCATCGACAGGCGGCGGTCGTAGATGTTCTCGCCTTCCGCCAGTTCGCTTTTCTCGACATCGGGCAGGTCGCGGAATTCCGGCACAGCAAGGTCGATGTCATGCTTCTGCATGTAGGTCAGCCGGTTTTCGAGATAGCGGGTCAGCGTCTTCTGGCGCAGGTCAAGGTCGATGACGCCGATGCTGTGGCCCATGCGGGCGACCGAAGTCGCGACATGCATCGATACGGTGGACTTGCCAGCACCACCCTTTTCGTTCCCGACGACGATGATATGCGCCACGCCCTGTCCCCTTGTCCGGCCCGTTTCGGGGCCCTCCGCACGTTTCCCGACACTATATGTGGTGTGCTGCAGGTTGAAAAGCGCCGGGGGTGCCGATTGAGTGGAAATGCAGTGGATAACCCGGCAAATTGTGCAAGGGGCCGTGGATATCCTTCGGATGGCTATCCGTCGGGGAAGGCGCCGGCCTTTTCGAACGCGGCCAGCATCATCTCTAGATCCTTCTGACGCGCGTAGGGATAAGTGGCAAGCACGTAGGCGCGGTCAAAGCCGGGCTGGATTTCGCGCAGGCGCGCCAGCGACCTATGCGCCAGTTCGGGTTCGTCGAACCAGCCGAAGGTTGCCACGCACCGCTGTATCCCGCGCGCGTAGTCGCGGGCCATCGCGAAAAGCTGCCGCGCGGCATCGACCGATGTCTCGCGGTTGCCAAGGAACATCTCGCAGGTCGTGATGTCGCCAAGGACCGCGGCGCGGCCGGTATAGCTGGGGTTGAGGCGAAAGATCACGTGGAGGTGGTCCAGCGCCTCCTTGGGATCGCCAAGCCATTCCGTGGCGCAGCCGGCGGCGTGACGCGCGAGCGCGGCAGAGGGGTTCAGCCGGACGGCTTCAAGGCTGTGATGCCGTCCGGGGGCGTAGTTCTGGTAGCCGAATATGTGGGTCAGGCCGACACAGCAATGCGCTTCCCAGACATCGGGGTCGAGCCGGACCGCCTGTTCGCTGAGCGACAGCGCCTTTTCGAAGGCCGCGGAGCGGTCCTGGACCCAGTCCAGTAGGCCAGCGCGGAACCAGTAGCGCGCGATGCGGACCAGTGCGGGCACGAAGTCGGGCTCGATTTCAAGCGCCTGCTCCATCAGCCGCGTTTGTTCCAGGTTGGCCTCGGGGCTGCCATAGCCTTCGCCGCCAAGCCGGTTCACCTCGTCCGCCTGCGCCAAAAGCTGCCACGGTCCGATTGCTGCGGGCCGGTTGCGCGCGATCCGCATCGCCTCGGCGTGCGAGATTTGGGGTTCCAGCTGGGCGACGATGGCGCGGCTGACGTCCTCTTGGAACGCGAAGATGTCTTGAAGCGTGCCGCTGAATTGCCGGGACCAACGGGATCGCCCTGTCTCGACCTCTGTCAGCGACACGGAAATGCGGACTTGGCCGCCGGCACAGCGCAGCGTTCCGGTCACCGCATAGGCCGCGTTGACGGAGTCGGCGGTCGTTCGAAGGTCCACGTCCTTCACCGATTTCCAGCCGATCGCCTCTGGGCCGATGACGGGGAACCAGCGCCAGCAGCATAACGCGTCGCGCAGGTCCTCGGTCAGTCCGGCGGCGATCATCGCGTCGTCGGGGCCGGTGGACAGCGCATCGAACGGGAACAGCAGGACGGCGGGGCGAAGGAACGGGTCGGGGGCGGGCGCCGGGTCCGGCGGGTTGGCGACGGGATCGAACGACGCGCGGGCCTCGCGCAGCCAGTCCTCGAACCCCTCGGACGGCAGGTCGAAGCCTTCAAGGAACGCGCCTTGGCCGCTTGCGTCGCAGCCCACGGCAGAGGGCGTCAGCCAGACCTGCTGGCGGTTCGCGTCAAGAACGCCATCGGGCAGGGCGCGCCGTAGCGCCGTAAGTTCCTGTCGCAGCGATCCGCGCGCCTGTTCCTCGTTCCGGTCGCTCCAGAGAAGGTCGGCAAGGAAAGCCCGTTCCGCCCGCATGTCGCGCCGCTGGGACAGGACGGCCAGCAGGGCAAGCCCTCGACGCGACAGCCCGCCAATATCCCGGCCCCCGGCATCGGTCGCGCGCAGGGCGCCGGCGAGATGCAGGACGAGCTTGGGCTGGGTACGGACTTCGTTCATCGCGGACACCGTCTGGATGCGGTGGCCCGATCCTAAGCCCGGCGCGGCGCTTGACGCAAAGGAAAGCGGTGCTGCCGGGGCGATGGCGATGTCCGAAACGAAAAACGCCGCCCCAAGGGGCGGCGTTCTGTACGCGAAAGCCTTCGAAGCTTAGAAGCCGAGGCCGGCGTACTTGTTCTTGAACTTCGACACGCGGCCGCCGGTGTCCATCAGGCGGGTGCCGCCACCGGTCCAAGCCGGGTGAACCGAGGGATCGACGTCAAGCGACATGGTGTCGCCTTCAGCGCCCCACGTGCTTTTCATCTGGACCACGGTGCCATCGACCAGTTTGACGTCGATGATGTGGTATTCGGGATGGGTATCTTTTTTCATCGTCCGGTTTCCTTACGCCTCGGCGCCCTTGGGGGCCTTGTAGTTGGTGACTTCGGCGATACGGGCCGATTTGCCGCGACGCGAGCGCAGGTAGTACAGCTTCGCACGACGGACCTTGCCGCGGCGGACCACGGTGATCGAGTCGATGTTGGTCGCGTACAGCGGGAACACACGTTCCACGCCTTCGCCGAAGGAAATCTTGCGGACGGTGAACGAGCCCGCGATGCCCGAGCCGTTCTTGCGGCTGATGCAGACGCCTTCGTAGTTCTGCACCCGGGTGCGGGTGCCTTCGGTCACTTTGTAACCGACGCGGATGGTGTCACCGGCTTTGAAGTCCGGGATATCCTTGCCGAGCTCAGCGATCTGCTCGGCTTCCAGTTGCGCGATCAGGTCCATCTGATCCACTCCTATTTTGCCCCCGGTTTTCCCGGGAAGGTTAATGCCGCCTCAGAGCTCTCGGTCTTCTGTCGGGTCCACCGTGGTGCCCGCCGGAGATACAGGTCGTCGTTCCTTGGTCTGCCGTTCTCCGGGTCCGGGAAGGCGGGGTGAAGAAACCCCTTGTCCGGTTCCGTTTGGGAACAGCAGCAAACCTGAATCGGGTGTCCCCGTCAGGTCCGGCGTCTTCTAGGCATTGCAGGGTGGCTTGGCAAGGGAAAAGGCGGCCCGCTGATGGGCGTGAAAGCTAACGCTTCTTGGGTTTATCCGACGTGTCCCGCGCCTCGTAGGCGTCCCACAGGTCGGGACGCCGGTCGCGGGTGATCGCCTCGGACTGTTGGCGGCGCCATTTCGCGATTTCACCGTGATGACCCGACAGCAGGACAGGGGGGATCGCGTGGCCCTTCCACTCGGCGGGTTTGGTGTACTGCGGATGTTCAAGAAGGCCGTCGGAAAAGCTTTCCTCTTCTGTCGACGCTTCGTTGCCCAGCACGTTGGGCAGCAGGCGGACCGTGGCGTCCAGCATGGCTTGTGCCGCGATCTCTCCGCCGGTCAGGACGAAGTCGCCAAGGCTGACTTCTTCGATTCCGTAGTGGTCGATGACGCGCTGGTCGAGGCCTTCGAACCGGCCGCAGACCATTGTGACGCCACGGGCCTTCGACAGGCGCCGCGCCATCGCCTGATCGAACCGGCGGCCACGCGGCGACAGGTAGATCACCGGCCAGTTTTCAGCGGATGCCGTTCCCCGCCGCGCGGCGAATTCCAGCGCGCGGCCCATGATGTCGGCCCGAAGAACCATCCCGGCGCCGCCACCGGCGGGCGTGTCGTCGACATTGCGGTGCCGGCCCTCGCCGAAGATGCGCAGGTCGATGGGATCAAGCTGCCACAGACCGCGATCCAGCGCGCGGCCGGTCAACGAGTGGCCCAGCACGCCCGGAAACGACTCGGGGAACAGAGTGATGATCCGCGCCGTCCACGCCCCGGCAAGGTCGGGGCGGTCCGTCATCAGGTCACGGGGCTGGGCGCTTGCGCCGATGGCGAGGCGGCCATGAGATTTCGAGGGTTTGTCGTCCTGGCTCATGGCCGCTCAATAGCGGAATTCGTGGCGAATGCCAGCGGTCACGCGATGGCTATGATCCCGAACAGGACCAGCAGGAACAGCACCAGCACCACAAGAATCAGCAGCTTCGCACCCGATAGCGCAAGGCCCGAAAGCTTGCCAAAGCCAAGAAGACCGGCGACGGCGGCGACGGCCAGAAGTATGAGAATCCATTCGAGCATTTCAGAGATGTCCTTCAACCTTGTCCGCGCGGAAATGCGGGACCTTTGAAGCGACAACGCCTGAAACCGGGTGGCTGTTCCGATTGTCCCGACGGGACCGGGCTGTGTCAGATCGAAAGCTTCTTGAAAATCGGCTCTGGGACGGACCGGATGATCAGCATGATATAGCGCCAGAAGAAGGGCGTGTAGATCACGTTCCGCTTCTTGCGCACGGCTTTCAGGATGTCCGCGGCCACCTTCTCGGGCGATGCGACAAGGAACATGCCCTCGATGCCCCACGTCATGCCGGTGTCCACGAAGCCCGGCTTCACCGTCACCACGTGACAGCCCGCGCGGGTCAGCCGGTTGCGAAGCCCCGACAGATAGGTCGCGAACCCGGCCTTGGCGGCGCCGTAGACATAGTTGCCAACCCGGCCCCGGTCACCGGCGACCGATCCGACGCCGACGACGGCGCCCTTGCCGCGCTTTTCCATCACGGGGGCCAGCATGGTCAGCAGCCGGGCAGGGCCGGTGAAGCTGTCGGTGACGGTGCCGTCGATCAGCGAGGGGTCGGCGTCGATCTGCGCCTGCTCGGGCATCGAGCCGACGAAGACGGCGGCGTTGATCGTGCCCTCTAGCGTCTCGGCCCTCGCGATGATCGGGGCGAAGGTTTCGGGGTCGCGGGCGTCGAAAACCGCCGTCTCTGCCAGCCGTGCGCCGCGCAGGCGGGCATCGTCGGCCATCGCCTGCAACTCGTCGGTATCGCGGCCCGCAAGGATGACGCCGTCGCCGCGTTCCGCCAGCGCCCGCGCCATCGCGCGTGCCATCGACGAAGTTGCGCCAAGAAGGATCCACGTCTCGGTCATGCCGCCCCCCGCAATTTCAGCCGACGCACAAGGTCGGTCTTCAGCACGCCGTCGGGATCGGCCTTCGCCACCTCTGCGCGCCACGCTTCAAGTTCAGGATACATCTGCGGAATCCGGTCTGCCGAACACAGGGCGTCCTTCGCGAAATAGATCCGCCCCCCGGCATCGGCGGTCTGCGCCTCTAGCCGGTGGATCAGCTTTTCCGCCTCGGGCCGGGCCCGCAGATCACAGGCGAGGGTGTAACCTTCCATCGGGAAGCTCAGATGCCCCGCGCGGCCCGGCCCGGTGCGTTTGAGCACCGCCAGCGGGGACGCAAGACTGGACACAGCGACGCGGCCCAGCATGTCGCGGATCACCTCGGCAGCGGCCAGCGGCACGACGCACTGGAACTGGTGGAACCCGTGCTTGCCGTACAGTCGGTTCCAGTCGTGCAGCTTGTCGAGCGGGAAGAAGAAGTTGTCCAGCGGCTTGACCACCGTGCGCCCGCGCTTGGGGACGCGGCCATAATACATCCGGTTGAACAGCCGCACGACCGGCGGCGACAACGCGAGTCCGGGCGCGTCGAACGGCACCGACTTCGAGGCTTTTTTCGGAGGCACCAGCCCGACGATGGTTTCACCTTCCTCAAGGATGCCGCGGCCAAGCCGGGCGCCCGTGGCGGTGGTGTCGATCCAGCCCACGGTATAGCTGGCCTGGCTTTCATCCAGTAGGGCGCGGAACGTATCGAAATCGGGCGCGCGGCGTTCCGTGACGGTCATCACGTCGCCCTTGATCCGGCGCAGCCGAAGGGTTGCGGTGGCGATCACGCCGGTCTGCCCCAGTCCGCCCGCGGTGGCGCGGAACAGGTCGGTGTCCGGCAGAACGGTCTGCGCGGTTCCGTCGGGGGCGATCAGGGTCAGTTCGGTCACATGCTGGCAGAAGCTGCCGTCAAGGTGGTGGTTCTTGCCGTGCACATCGTTGGCGATGGCGCCGCCCACCGTGGCAAAACCGGTGCCGGGCAGCACAGCGGGAATCCAGCCCCGAGGCCCAAGCGTGTCGACGATCTCGCCCAGCGTGACGCCAGCCTCTACGGTCAACAGGTCCGTGTCGGTGTCGAAGGCAAGAAACTTGTCCAGACGGGTCATGTCGATGGCGCGGCCGCCATCGTTCAGGCAGGCGTCCCCATAGGATCGGCGCATGCCGATGGCCGGAGAGGGCTCTTGCTGCATCAACAGGTCAAGGGCGGCGCGACGTTCCGGGCGCGCCAGTTGCCCCTCGGCCCGCAGGGCGCGGCCCCAGCCTTCGTATTCAGCGGTTTTCCAGCGCATGTCTTTCCTTCGTGCGGCACCCTTTAGGTGGGGCTCTGCTTCATCGCTCGTGCCCTGGGATCTAGATACAAACTTGGGCGAAACTATGGACCTGTTTCTGCAATGGGAACACTGGTTCGTTCCGGGTGGCCTTACGACTGTCTGCCGCGTGGCCCACCGACATTCGTTACAAACATTAATGCAGGTTAAGTGTGCAGGGCTGCACGGAGATAACGCGCCGGTGTTCTCAATGTGCGTTGAACTTGGGCGGCCAGCCACCATTTCGGGCTGACCGACGGCAAGGTGCCGCCGCAACATCCGTCTAGGAGACACGAAATGAAGACCTTCCTCGCAGCCGTGGTGGCGCTGACCGCCGCATCGCCGGTTCTTGCCAACGACCAACTGGCGGAAAGCCTTGGCGTCGAGCCCGGCCAGTACACGCTGGAACAGCTCGTCGCGCTTAAGGGCGCCCAGGACGAGTCCGGTAACGAAGCCCGGGTGAACCTGAACAACATCGCCGAGCAGTCGACCCGCTCTGTCCAGAACCCGATCGTCATCAAGTAACCCTGCCCGCGTTTCGGGGTCCTGCAACGTCGGGCCCGGCACTGCACGACACCTGATGGCAATCCGCAAATTCATTGTGACTGTTCATACCGTCCATGTTGAGTGTGCATCAGTAAACATACAGTGATAAAAAAACTCAAAGCCGTGCATTGACGAACGAAATGAGCAGGCCTAGATGCAGTCTCACAGCGGGAACGACCCGCACAGAAACAAACTCGAAAGAAGGAACTACGTTATGAAAACCATCATCGCTGCCGCACTCGCCCTGACCGCCGCTTCGCCGGTTCTGGCCAACGACCAACTGGCCCGCAGCCTGGGTGTCGAGCCCGGCGAATACACGCTGGAAGAGCTGGTCGTGCTGAAAGGCGCCGCTTCCGAAACCGGCAACGAAGCTCGTGTCTACCTGGGCAACCTGGAAGATGCGTCGCGTTCGACCCAGAACCCGGTTGCTTTGAACGCGTTCATCGCTGCTGACGAAGCCGAGTGATCGCGATCTTTCAGGCCGGTTGGCGGGCCTCCTCCCTGACCTCCCCGCCGGCCTGAAATTTCCGTCCGTGCAACCTGACACATAGAAATGTGCGAAAATGCACTAATGCATGTATTACGTGAAGTAAGTGTGCATTGATGGTCAGGGCGACATGGATATATGACCCCCACGGCGGCCGAGGTCGCCAGACGAAAACGCGGCGGCCGAAGCCGCCAAAAACAAGGAAGAACATCATGAAAACCGCATTTGCAGCCGCTCTGGCACTCGCCGTCGCTGGTCCCGCTCTCGCTGACGACGCTCAGCTGGCCAAAAGCCTTGGCGTTCAGCCCGGCGAATTCACTGCCGCTGAACTGACGATCCTGAAAGGCGCTCAGGGCCAAGGCGGCAACGAAGGCCGTGTCTACCTCGGCAACATGGAAACCAACCATGCCGCCCCGGTGAACCAGCGTGCCGTTCGCGAATTCCTCGCGATCGAAGCTGCCGACTAAGGCAATCGGTTTCGGCCAAGGCCGAACCAACAAAAAAGGGGGCCATCCGGCCCCCTTTAAATATCTCGACCAAAGGCCGCGTCAGACGATCGCGGCCTTTGTCTTTTCCCGGATCTCGTCTTCGGTGACACCCGGCGCCAGCGCGACGATCTTCAGCCCGCCGTCGACCACGTCCAGCACACCAAGGTTCGTGATGATCCGATCCACGACACCTGTGCCCGTCAACGGCAGGGTGCATTCTTTCAGAACCTTCGATTCGCCGGCCTTGTTGGTGTGATCCATCACGACCACGACCCGCTTCACGCCGGCGACCAGATCCATCGCCCCGCCCATGCCTTTGACCAGCTTGCCGGGGATCATCCAGTTCGCCAGGTCACCGTTTTCGGCCACTTCCATCGCGCCCAGGATGGCCATGGCGATCTTGCCGCCACGGATCATGCCGAAGCTTTGCGCGCTGTCGAAATAGGCGGTCTGCGGCAATTCGGTAATGGTCTGCTTGCCGGCGTTGATCAGGTCGGGGTCGACCTCGTTCTCGGTGGGGAAGGGGCCCATGCCCAGCATCCCGTTCTCCGACTGCAGCGTGACTTCGATACCCTCGGGGATGAAGTTCGACACCAGCGTCGGAATGCCGATGCCCAGGTTCACGTACCAGCCGTCTTCCAGTTCCTGCGCCGCACGCGCAGCCATTTGATTGCGGTCCCAAGCCATCTGTCGCTCATCCTCCGTGACGCCGGCCGCTTCGGGCCGGACAGGGTGCTTCCCTAGGGGCTACTTTTGCAGCCCCAGAACATCAAGTATTTCCCGCCATTGCAGCGCACCGAAATCGGCATTCATGTGGGCCTTGTCGTCGTCGCCATGCGCGCGATCGTTCAGCCGGGCGGAGCCGCGCGAAAATTCGGCACGAGTCAGACCGTTGTCGGCGAATGTGATGGCCGGCTGATCCACCA
>NZVC01000061.1 GCA_002701395.1 Maritimibacter sp.
GCGATGGTCGAGAAATACGGCTCGGACGACCTGAAGGCGCGGCTGTTGCCGGACATGGTGACGATGCAGACGGTCTGTTCGTACTGCCTGACGGAACCCGGGTCCGGCTCGGACGCCGCCGCACTTCGGACGCGGGCGGACCGGACGAACGAAGGCTTTCGCCTGAACGGCGCCAAGGCGTTCATCTCGGGCGGCGGCTATTCGGACCTGTATCTCAGCATGGTGCGCACCGGGGCGGAGGGGCCCAAGGGCATCTCGGCCATCGTGATCGAAGACGGCACCCCCGGCCTTGGCTTCGGCGCCCCAGAACGCAAGATGGGTTGGAAATCGCAGCCCACCGCGCAGGTGCAGTTCGACGACTGCGACGTGCCCGCGGCCAACCTGCTGGGCGAAGAAGGCCGCGGCTTTGCCTATGCGATGGCGGGGCTGGACGGCGGACGGCTGAACATCTCGGCCTGCTCGCTGGGGGCCGCACAGGCCGCGCTGGACGCCACGCTGTCCTACATGCGCGAGCGGCAGGCCTTCGGGCGCACCATAGACCAGTTTCAGGCGCTGCAATTCCGCCTTGCCGACATGGAGATCGAACTGCAGGCCGCCCGCACCTTCCTGCGGCAGGCGGCGTGGAAGCTGGACACCGGCGCCCCGGACGCGACCAAGTTCTGCGCGATGGCGAAGAAATTCGTGACCGAGGCGGGCAGCCGCATCGCGGACCAATGCCTGCAATTGCACGGCGGCTACGGCTATCTGGCGGATTACGGGATCGAGAAGATCGTCCGCGACCTGCGGGTGCACCAGATCCTTGAAGGCACCAACGAGATCATGCGCGTCATCGTGGCGCGCGGGCTGCTGGCGGACGCATGACCGACATAGCCACCCGCATCGACGGCGCCGCCGGGCGCATCACCCTGACCCGGCCCGGCGCGCTGAACGCATTGACCTACGACATGGCGATGGCCATCGACCGCGCGCTGGTCGACTGGGTCGAAGACGATGCCGTGCAACTGGTCATCCTAGAGGCCGAGGGCGAGAAGGCCTTCTGCGCCGGGGGCGACGTGGCCGAGATCTACCGGCGCGGCATCGCGGGCGACCACGACTATGCGCGCACCTTCTGGCGCGACGAATACCGGATGAACGCCCGCATCGCCCGCTTTGCCAAGCCGGTGGTGTCGTTCCTGCACGGCTTCGTCATGGGCGGCGGGGTTGGTATCGGCTGTCACGGCTCGCACCGGATCGTCTGCGACAGCACCCGCATCGCGATGCCGGAATGCGCCATCGGGCTGGTGCCCGACGTCGGCGGCTCGCTGCTGCTGTCCCGCGCGCCGGGGCGGCTGGGCGAGTTCCTTGGCCTGACCGGCCACCGCATGGACGCAGGCGACGCGATCCACTGCGGCTTTGCCGACAGCTATGTGCCCGCCGACCGCTGGGAAGACCTCAAGACCGCGCTGTGCCGGGGCGAAACCGACGCCATCGACGCGGCGGCGGCCCCTGCCCCGACCTCTGGCCTTGCCGCGCAGGACTGGATCGACCGCACCTTCGACGGCACGCTGCCCGAGATCATCGCCGGAACGACAGAGGACCGCGCGGCCAAGGCGCTGGCCTCCGGCTCTCCGTTGTCGATGGCCTGCACGCTGGAGATGCTGCGCCGCCTGCGCGCGATGGAGGCCGGGATCGAGCAGGCGCTGGACCTTGAATTCGCCTTCACGTGGCGCGCGCTTGGCCAGTCGGATTTCCTTGAAGGCGTGCGCGCCGCGCTGATCGACAAGGATCGCACGCCGCAGTGGCGGCATACCCCGGACGGGGTCACGAAGACCGAGGTGGAGGCGATGCTTGCCCCGCTCGGGGAAGACGCGCTGGTTTGGGAGGACAGGGCATGAAAATCGGATTTATCGGTCTGGGCAACATGGGCGGCCCGATGGCCGCAAACCTTGCGAAGGCAGGACACGCGGTCACGGGCTTCGACCTTGTCACCACCCCGCCCGACGGCGTGGCGGCGGCGGACAGCGCCGCGGCGGCCGCGACGGGCGCAGACGCGGTCATCACCATGCTGCCCAACGGTGCGATCCTGAAATCCGTCGCCGCCGAGATCATCCCGGCGATGTCGCAGGGCGCGGTGTTTCTTGACTGTTCGACCGTCGACGTCGCCAGCGCCCGCGAGGTGGCGGACATGGCGGACGCCGCCGGCCTTATGCCGCTGGACGCGCCCGTCTCGGGCGGGATCTCCGGCGCGGCGGCGGGGACGCTGACCTTCATGGTCGGCGGCGGCGATCTGGCCTTTGCCGCCGTCGCGGACCTGTTCGACGTGATGGGCCAAAAGGCCGTGCACTGCGGCCCGTCGGGCAACGGACAGGCGGCAAAGATCTGCAACAACATGATCCTCGGCGCGACGATGGTCGCCACCTGCGAGGCCTTCGCGCTGGCCGACAAGCTGGGCCTCGACCGGCAGGCGATGTTCGACGTCGTCTCGACCTCGTCGGGCTACAGCTGGACGATGAACGCCTATTGCCCGGCCCCCGGCATCGGCCCGCAAAGCCCCGCCGACAACGGCTATGCCCCCGGCTTCGCCGCCGACCTCATGCTGAAGGACCTGCGCCTGTCCCAGCAGGCAGCCGAGGCCGTGGACGCCGACACCCCGATGGGACACCGCGCGATGGAGCTATACGCCGATTTCGTCGAACACGAGGACGGCGCGGGCAAGGACTTCTCGGCGATGCTGCCCCGCTTCGAAAGCCGCCGCCGGTCCGCCTGACCCGCCCGCCTGACCCGTCGCAAAAAAACGCGGCGCCCCGTTTCCAAGGCGCCGCGTCGAAGCATGCCGGGTGATCCCCCGGATCAGTTCGTGATGATCTCTGGTCCCATCAGGCTGGTCGGCAGCCATGTCGACAGGAACGGCACGTAGGTCACAAGGATCAGGAACACGAACAGCACGGCAAGGAACGGCAGCGCGGCCTTCACCACCCGCATCATCGGCATGCCCGCGACACCAGAGGTGACGAACAGGTTCAGGCCGACCGGCGGAGTGATCATGCCGATCTCCATGTTCACGACCATGATAATCCCCAGATGGATCGGGTCGATGCCCAGCTCGATCGCAATCGGGAACACCAGCGGTGCGACGATGACGATCAGGCCCGACGGTTCCATGAACTGGCCGCCGATCAGCAGGATGACGTTCACGATCACAAGGAACATGATCGGCCCGAACCCTGCCGAGATCATCGAGGACGCGATCTGCTGCGGGATCTGCTCGTCGGTCAGGACGTGCTTCAGGATCAGCGCGTTGGCGATGATGAACATCAGCATGATCGTCAGCTTGCCAGCCTCGAACAGGGTATCCTTCGTGTCCTTGTGGAAGAAGGCCGTGATCAGCGCCCAAGGCTTTTGCAGCAGGTTGGACTTGCGCGGGATGGCAATGTCCGGCGTTGCGGCCGCGTTCAGCGCGTGGCTGCCCGGTTCAAGGTAGTCGGACGACGTCGCCTCGTGGTCCTTCGCCGCCAGCGGGCCGATGTCGCGGTAGACGAACATCGCGATGATGAAGGCATAGACGGAAGCCACGGCGGCGGCTTCGGTCGGGGTGAAGATCGCGCCGGTCACGCCGGGGATGCCGTAGATCCCGACCATGATGATGACGATCAGCATCAGCCCCCAGAAGGCGTCGCGGAACGCGCTGCCGACCTCGCCCCAGCCGGCCCAGTTGCCCTTGGGCATGCCGCGGATCACCGCCATCACGTAGATGGTGACCATCAGCATCAGACCCGCCAGCAGACCCGGGATCACACCGGCAAGGAACATCCGGCCGACCGACACGTCGGTGGCCGAGGCGTAGACGACCATCACGATGGACGGCGGGATCAGGATGCCCAGCGTACCCGCGTTACAGATCACACCGGCGGCGAATTCCTTGGTGTAGCCCTGCTGCTTCATCGCCGCGATGACGATGGACCCGATGGCGACCACGGTCGCGGGCGACGAACCCGACAGCGCCGCGAACAGCATACAGGCGAACACGCCCGCGATGGCAAGGCCGCCGCGCATGTGCCCGACGCAGGCGATGGAGAACCGGATGATCCGCCGCGCCACGCCGCCCGTCGACATGAAGGACGAGGCCAGCACGAAGAACGGGATCGCCAGCAGCGTATAGTGCCCGGCCATCGCCTGATACAGCGACTGCGCGATCGAGGCGAGCGAGGTGTCGGAATAGACCAGCAGGAAGACCATCGACGACAGGCCGAGCGACACGGCGATCGGCACACCGATCAGCAACAGGCCCACGACCATGACAAAAAGCAGGAAGACTTCCATTGGTTCAGTCCTTCTCGGCCTTGGCGGCAGCCGCGTCGACCGCGTCTTCGGCCTCGTGGCTGACGATCAGCGACTCGCGCTGCCCGGTGAACAGTCCGATGGTGGCCTGAATCACGCGGAACAGGATCAGCGCGGCGCCCAGCGGCAGGATGATGTAGGGGATGACGCGCGGCAGCTTGTCATAGCTGTCGCCATAGTTGATCGCGTCCTCAAGCCAGCGGAACACGCCCAGCATCGGGACCTGATCGGTCATGTAAAATGCGCGGTCGCGCACGCCCTCGGTGAAGCCCATCGGGAACCAGCGGCCCTCGGTCGGCTGAAGGGCCGCGAACGGCGCCCAGTAGTCCCATGCGCCCTTCAGAAGCAGGAAAGCATAGGCAAGGCAGCAGGCGGCGGCGATCAGGGCCAGCACCTTGCGCCCCTTGGGCGGAAACAGGCTGGTCACGGCGTCGACGCCAAGGTGCGCGGTGATCTTGAAGCCATAGCTGATGCCGAACAGCACAAGCCACGCGAACAGGATCAGCGTAACCTCGAGCCCCCAGATCAGCGAGTCTCCGAAGACATAACGCAGGACCACGTTGACGAAGGTCACCAGCGTCATCAGTCCCAGCAGGATGGCGATCGCGGTTTCCTCGAGAGTGTTAATGAAACGCCCGAACGCGCTGCGGGCGCGATACCCGGAATGGCCGCTCATGGCTGCCCCCTCCCACTGTGAACGAAAGAAAAGGGGCGCGGCCCGGACGCGATGGTCCGGGCCGCGCCACACCCGATTACATCGAGGCGTTGATGTCCTGCGCGGCGGCGATGTTGTCCGCGCCGACGTCGCCTTCGAACTGCTCCCAGACCGGCTTCATCGCTTCGACCCAGGCTTCGCGCTGCTCGGGCGACAGTTCGCGGATCTCGCCGCCAGCTTCCAGGATCGCGGCGCGCGCTTCGGCGTCGACCTCGCCCACGGCGGCGTTACGCTCCATCGTCACCTCTTCGAGGATCGTCAGGAACTGGTCGCGCACGTCGGCGTCAAGGCTGTCCAGCCAGTCGACCGAGGCCACGACAAGGTAGTCAAGCACACCGTGGTTGGTTTCGGTGGTGCCGTCCTGAACCTCGAAGAACTTCTGGCCGTAGATGTTCGACCAGGTGTTTTCCTGCCCGTCGACAACGCCGGTCTGCAGCGCGCCGTAGACTTCCGAGAAGGCCATCGGCTGCGGCGAGGCGTCCAGAGCTTCCATCTGGGCAACCAGCACGTCGGACGGCTGCACGCGGAACTTCAGGCCAGCGGCGTCGCCCGGCTCGTTCAGCGGCACGTTGGCCGAGAACTGCTTCATGCCGTTGTGCCAGAACTCCAGACCCATCAGGCCACGGCGTTCCATCGAGCTTTTCATCGCCTCACCGGCTTCCGAGGTCTGGAAGGCGTCGACGGCGTCGATGTTCTTGAACATGAACGGCAGGTCGAAGATGCGGAACTGCTTGGTGAAGGTTTCGAACTTCGACAGCGACGGCGCGGCCAGCTGAACGTCGCCTTGCAGCATCGCTTCCAGCACTTGGTCATCGTTGTAGAGGGTCGAGTTCGGATAGACTTCCATGCACATGGTGCCGTCCATCTCGGCGTTCACGCGCTCGGCGAGAAGCGAGGCGGCGATCCCCTTGGGGTGCCGGTCCGAGTTGGTGACGTGCGCGAATTTCACGACGATCTCGCCATCGCTGCAGGCATCGCCCTGCGCGGTAGCGGATTGAGCGGCCAGCACGAGTGCAACGGCGGTAACGGCCTTAGCGGCGAATTTCATGTCGGTATTCCTCCCGAAATGGATAGTGATGTTCCTCCGAGGGCCCGTGTTCGGGCCTCGATGGATAAAAAGCCGCCAGCGAAAATCCGCACAAGAAATACTTCTCGAATTCGTGAGAGCGCCGATTTCTTCCACGAAATCCGCGCGTTACAAGCCATTCTCTAGACACATGGCTGATGGCGGATTTTGGAATGGGTGAAACTTCGCACAGGCGATTGGGCGGTTTGTGCGGGAATCCGCACAGTTCCACAGGCTGCCGCGGCGCAGCGAGTCAGCGATAATCCTCGGGGCGCAAGGCGTGGCGGGCCAACTTGTCGTAAAAGGTCTTGCGCGGCAGCTTGAGAACCCGCGCCGCTTCGGTCGCATTGCCCTGCTGGCGCTGCAGCGCCTCGATCAGCATCGACCGTTCCACCTGCGCCAGCCGCTCGTTCAGGCCAAGTTCCTCTTCGGTCTCGGCCTCGCCCAGCCCCATCGCAAAGCGCATCGCGGCGTTCATCAGCGACCGGGCGTTGCCGGGCCAGTCCTGCGCCATCAGCCGCGCGCCAAGGTCCGGCGTGATATCCGGCATCGGCAGCGCCGCCTGCTCGCAGGCAAGCTGGACATAGTGGCGGAACAGGATCGGAATATCCTCGGTCCGCTCGCGCAGCGACGGGATGCGCACCCGCATCACGTCCAGCTTGTAGAACAGATCGGGGTTGAACCGCCCCTCGCGCGTCTCGACCTCGAGATCGCGGTAGGTGCCCGCCACCACCCGCGCGCCGGGTGCGTTTTCAAGCAGGTCCAGCGCAAGAAATTGCGCCGCCTGCGGCAGCGCCGCGACTTCGTCAAGAAAGACGGTGCCGCCCTTGGCCGCATCGAACGCGTCGCGCAGGGCTTCGGGCGTCAGGGTGGCGGCGACCAGCTTCAGGAACGGCCGCTGCGACGCGCCGGACAACATGTGGATCACCTCTGCCACCTTCGAGGTGCCGGTGCCCGGTTCGCCGGTGATCAGCACCTCGGCGGACGTCCGCGCCACCGCCCGCACCCGGTCCCGCAGCGCCTCGGCCTGCGCCGACTGGCCATGCAGCAACCGCGCCGCCGCATCGCCCCGTGTCAGTTGCTGTTTCAGGCGGCGGTTTTCCAGAACCAGTTCGCGGGTCTTCAGCGCCTTCTCGACCACCGCCAGCAGGTCCCGGGGGCCACAGGGTTTCTCAAGGAAATCGAACGCCCCCGCCGCCATCCCGCGCACCGCCATCGGAATGTCGCCCTCGCCGGTCAGCAGGATCACCGGAAGGTCGGGATCGACCCCGTGCGAATAGTCCAGCAGATGAAACCCGTCCCGCCCGGGCATCCGGATGTCGCTGACGATGACGCCGTCGAAGGCGGGCGTGATGTTGTCCTTGGCCTCGACGAACGACCCGGCGGTGATCGGCTGCAACTCTGCCAGTTCAAGCGTCTGGCCCAGCGCCTCGCGCACGGCGGCATCGTCGTCGACCAGCAGCACCCGGCGCGTCATTGCAATTCCTCCGCCCGTTCCAGTTCAACCGTAAACACCGCGCCGCCGCCGGGGGCGTTCTCTCCGGTCAGGCGACCGCCAAAGCTTTGCACCAGCCCGTAGGAAATCGAAAGCCCCAGCCCCATGCCTTCGCCGCCGACCTCTTTGGTGGTGTAGAATGGATCGAAGATGCGTTCCGGCTCGGAAATGCCGGGCCCGCTGTCGTGCACGACCAGCCGGACCGTCTCTGCGTCCTGCTCGATACGGATGCGGATCACCGGCGCCTCGACATCGGCCATCGCGTCCATCGCATTGGACAGGAGGTTCAGCACGACCTGGCTAAGACGCACCTCTCCGCCCATCACCACCGCCGCGAAGTCGGGCCGCTTCCAGTCGATGCGGGTGCCGGTGTCCGCGATGCGCGGGCCAAGCAGTTCCAGCGTGCTTTCCACCACCGCGGCCAGCCCCACGCGGGACGCGGGGGCGGTTTCCTGCCGCGCGAAGGCGCGCAGGTTGCGGATGATCCGCGCCATGCGCTGCGCCATGTCCGAGATCCGGCCCAGCGTTTCGCCCGCCTTGTCGGCCTTGCCGCGTTCCAGAAGGATCGCGCCGTTCTCGGCGAAGGACTGGATCGCCATCAGCGGCTGGTTCAGTTCGTGGCTCAGGCCCGCCGACATCTGGCCCAGCGCGCTGAGCTTGCCCGCGCGCACCAGTTCGGCCTGCGCCTGACGCAGCGCCGCCTCGGCCTCGTGGCGTTCCTCGATCTCGTGGCGCAGGTCCTCGTTCAGCAGCGACAGCGCCTCCGTCCGCTCGGCCACCCGCGCTTCCAACTCGGCATTGGCGCGTTCCTCGACCTCCAGCCGTTGCGACAGCGCGCGGCGGCGCTCGGCGATGTAGAACAGCATCGCCCCGAACGCGAGGCACAGCGCCGCCGCCACCGCCGCCTGCAACCACGCAAGCCGCAGCGCGGGTTGCAGGCTGACCAGGATCTCGGCCGCGACCCCGATGGTCGGCAACTCGCGCGACAGATGCAGGGCGCGGCGCGGGATGTCGGGCCGATCCTCCAGCGCCCACAGATCGTGCGACCGCACGGTCCATTCGCGCCGGTCCGGGAACGGGCGCAGCATGGCGCCGGCGTAGACCTCGTCCGGCAAGGCACCCGCCGGCCCCGGAGAGCGAACCGTCAGAACAAGGTCCGGGCGGTTGGTCACCATGACCACGCCCATCGCGTCGGTGAAGAACACCGGCGACGGGTCCGACGGCCAGTTCCATTCCACCTGCGCGATGTTCAGGCGCACCAGCACCGCGCCCGCCACCGGCCCCGCCTCGGAAAACACCGGCGCCGCGAACATATAGAACCGCTGGCCGTCGTCCGGGTCGACCCCGGTCGCGGTGCCCAGCGCACCGTCCAGCGCCCTTTCGAAGGCGCGGGTGCCGCCGACGAAGCGCGCCGCCGCCCGGTCCGAGGCGGCCAGCACCCACCCCGACGCATCCGCAAGCCACAGCTTCTGCCCGACGCTACGATCCGCAAACCGCTGCAACTGCGCGTCCGCCACGGCGACGTCGCCGCCCTGCCCCAGCACCAGCGGTTTCAGAACGGGATGGTCCGCGATCACCACCGCAAGGTCCCGCACCCGCTGCAACTGTCCGGTCAGCCGGTCGGCGGCCAGCGCAAGGTCGGCCTCGCCCCGTTCGCGCAGCTGGTCCAGCGCCGATGTGAACGCGACCCACCATGCCCCCGCGGCGATGATCGCCACGGCGGCAAGAAACCCGGCCACGGTAAGGCCCCTGCGCCTGTATCTTCGCGTCATCCGGTTTTTCTAGTCGCGCCCGCTTGCATTGGAAAGCGCCATGACGGAAGGCTTCGCGCCATGACCGCCCTGCCTCGTATAAGCCAGTCGCCCACCGATCCCGCATTCGTGCAGGATCCCTATGCCTTCTACGACCGCCTTCGGCCAATGGGTCCGCTGGTGTTCTGGGAAGAATACGGCATGCCCGTCGCCGCCGGCTATGCCGAGGTGAACGCGCTGCTACGCGACCGGCGGCTGGGCCGCGAAGTTCCGGCAGAGCTTGCCCCGAAGATCCCGAACCGGCTGGCGCCGTTCTACGACATCGAAGCGCATTCGATGCTGGAACTGGAACCGCCGCGCCACACTCGCCTGCGCGGGCTGGTGGTGCGGGCCTTCACCTCGCGCCGGATCGCGGCACTGGGGCCCGAGATCGAAACGCTGTGTCATGCGCTGATCGATGGCTTCCCGGACGGCGACTTCGACCTGCTTCAGACCTACTGCACGCAGGTCCCCGTCATCGTCATCGCGCGCCTGCTGGGCGTGCCCGACAGCATGGCGCCCGACCTGCTGCGGTGGTCCAACGCGATGGTGTCGATGTACCAAGCCCGCCGCGACCGCGCGGTCGAGGATGCCGCCATCGCCGCGTCGGCGGACTTTGCGGCCTTCATGCGCGACTATGTCGACCGCCGCCGCAACGATCCGCGCGACGACCTGATCACCCAGCTGATTCAGGCTGAGGAGAACGGCGAGCGGCTGACCACGGACGAGCTGATTACCACCTGCATCCTGCTGCTGAACGCCGGGCACGAGGCAACGGTGCACACGCTGGGCAACGGCATAAAGGCGCTGCTGGAACACGGGACCGACCCGTCCTTCATGGCGGCGGACCGGGTCGAGGCGACGGTGGAAGAGATCCTGCGCTTCGACGCGCCGCTGCATATGTTCACGCGGCAGGTCTACGAGGATGTCGAGCTGTTCGGCCACCGCTTCGGGCGCGGCGACCGGATCGCCTGTCTGCTGGGTGCCGCCAACCGCGACCCGGCGCTGGCCGACGATCCGGCGCGGTTCGATCCCTCGCGAACGCCGGGCGCCAACGCCGCCTTCGGGGCGGGCATCCATTTCTGCGTCGGCGCGCCGCTGGCCCGGCTGGAAATGCAGATCGCCCTGCGCGTGCTGTTCGACCGCCTGCCGGGGCTGAAGCTGGCCGAGCCGCCGCGCTATGGGGACGTCTACCATTTTCACGGGCTGACAGGGCTGCGCGTCTCGGCCTAGGGTTCTGGACATTGCAGCACGGAGCCTTTGCCATGAAACGCCTTGCCGTCACGCTTGTCGCAGCCTGCCTTGCTTCCGCGACCCCTGCACAGGAACGGGTTCTGACACCCGGAAAGGCGGCGGGGTTCGACGGGGTCATCAGCCAGTGCATCACCTTCACCCGCGTCACCTTTGCGGTCGAGATGTGCGACCGGCTTTCGGCCTCGGTCGCATCCTTGGCGCAGGCGAACGATCTGGCGCTGGTGGATCTGGGCCGGACCGAGTGGGGCTTTGGCAGCGACGTCTACCTTGAACCGGCGGAAGACACCGGGATGGACTATCCCGTTCACCTGACCTTCTACATCCGCGGCTCGGACGCGCCGAACAGCGCCTTCATCTGGGCTTCGCTGTACAAACCCACCATCGGACGGCTCGGCCCCCCGGGGCGGCTGGTGCTGTGGGAAGACTCCGGCCTTGGGGCGGGCGACGCGGCGACGATCCGCGACGGGCTGACCGCCGGACTGGCGCAGAAGCTGGCCCCGGTGTTCGAGGCACTGGGCGACGGTCAGCTTTAGCGGGTTAGACCGGCAGGATCGTGGTCGACTTGATCTCTTGCATCGAAAGCAGGGCGGTCACGTTGTAGATCCGGACCTCGGAAATCAGCGCCTGATAGAAATCATCATAGGCCCGCGCGTTCGCCACGCGCACCTTCAGGATATAGTCGATCTCGCCCGCCAGCCGGTGCGCCTCCAGCACCTCGGGCCGGGCGCGCAGGACGCCGAGGAATTTGTCCTGCCACTCTGACTCGTGCTCGCTGGTGCGGATCAGCACGAAGAAACAGGTGCCCAGCCCCAGCGCCTCGGGGTCCAGAATCGCGGTCTGCCGCCCGATCACGCCCGCCTCGCGCATCTTGCGGATGCGGTTCCAGACCGGCGTCTTGGACGACCCGACTTCCTTGGCGATATCGTCCAGCGACTGACTGGCGTCTTCCTGCAAGGCGGAAAGGATTTTCCGATCCAGCGCGTCCAGACGAACGGACATTTTCGTTTTCTCATCTTGCTGCGACATGCGTTCCAATCCTTCCGCAACCCGGAACAGGTGTCCTTATTCGCACCGACCAATGGCGCCGCCAAGGGAAAATTTCCTATATTGAGAGCAAGTCAACGAGTGGACCGTGCAGATGCAGCATTTCCCGATCTTCCTCAACCTTCGCGGCCGCACCGTCGTTCTTTCGGGCGGGGGCGAGGCTGCGCTGGCCAAGCTGCGGCTTCTGATGAAGACCGAAGCCACCCTGCGCGTGTTCGCCGCCGAGCCCTGCGACGACCTGCGTACGCTGGCTGCCGACGACCGCATCGTTCTGGCCGAGCGTGCCCTTCAGCCGGGCGACGTGACCGGCGCCGCGCTGTTCTATGCCGCCGACGAGGACGCCGCCGAAGACGCGCGCACCGCCGCCATCGCCGATGCCGAAGGGGCGCTGGTCAACGTCGTCGATAACCTTGAAGACAGCCAGTTCATCACGCCCGCCATCGTCGACCGCGACCCGGTGACGGTTGCGATCGGCACCGAAGGCGCCGCCCCNGTGCTGGCCCGCGCCATCAAGCGCGANCTNGANGAACGNCTGCCGCCGGTGCTGGGNCTGCTNGCGAAGATCGGCAAGCTGTTCCGCCCNGCNGCCGAGCGNCTGCCNATGGGNCGNGCGCGCCGCGACTTCTGGGCCGACTATTACTTCGANGCCGGCCCCCGCGCCTATGAGGCCGAGGGCGAGGATGGCGCGAACGCCGCGCTGGAGGATCTGCTGGACCGTCACCTGTCGCGCAGCGCGCAAGACGGCCACGTCGATTTCGTCGGCGCCGGTCCGGGCGACCCGGAACTGCTGACGCTGAAGGCGCGCGTGGCGCTGGATAAGGCCGACGTGGTGATCCACGACCGGCTGGTCGCGCCCGAGATCCTTGAACTCGCCCGCCGCGAGGCGCTGTTGGTGGATGTCGGCAAGACGGGCTTCGGCCCCTCTGCCGCGCAGGACGACATCAACGCCGCGATCATCGAACATGCGTCGCAGGGCGCCCATGTCGTGCGCCTGAAATCCGGCGATCCCACCGTTTTCGGACGGCTGGACGAGGAAATCGAAGCCGTCGAGGCCGCTGGCGTCGCTTGGCGTATCGTGCCCGGCATCACCGCCGCCTCTGCCGCCATCGCCGGACTGGGCCAAAGCCTGACCAAGCGCGCGCGTAATTCGTCCGTGCGGTTCATGACCGGCCACGACATGAAAGGCTTCGCCGAGCAGGACTGGCGCGCCCTTGCCCGCCCGGGTGAAGTCGCCGCCGTCTACATGGGCAAGCGCGCCGCGCGTTTCGTGCAGGGCCGCCTGATGATGCATGGCGCCGNCCCCGCCACGCCCGTCAGCTTCGTCGAGAATGCCTCGCGCCCCGATCAGCGCGTGGTCGAGGCGACGCTGGGCGATATGGCCGACGCGCTGTCCGACACGCCGCTGGACGGCCCCGTCCTTACTTTCTATGGCATCGCGCCGCGCCGTGCGCGCGCCGAGGCCGCCGCATTCGAACAGGAGATGGCCCTATGAGCCGCAAATTCACCCCGAAGGTCGTCACCGCCAACGCCCTGCTAGAGGGCGATGTCGTGTATCTCACTGCCGATGACACTTGGACCCGCGACCACGCGCAGGCCGAACTGATCGAGGACGAGGCGCACGCGCAGATCCGTCTGGTCGACGCCAGCGCCCGCGCGAACGAGATCGTCGGTGCCTACCTTGCCGACGCCGTCGCCGGCGAGAACGGCCCCGAGCCAGTCCATTTCCGCGAAGCGTTCCGCACCCGCGGTCCGTCCAACTACGCCCACGGCAAACAGGCAGAAGGTTAAGCCATGTATAGCTATACCGAATTCGATGAAGCCTTCGTTCGCGAGCGCGTGGCCCAGTTTCGCGCACAGGTCGAGCGCCGCATCGACGGCTCTTTGACCGAGGACGAGTTCAAGCCGCTGCGCCTGATGAACGGTCTGTACCTGCAGCTGCATGCGTACATGCTGCGCGTCGCGGTGCCCTATGGCACGCTGAACAGCCGCCAGATGAACCAGCTCGCCTATATCGCCGAGAAATGGGACAAGGGTTACGGCCACTTCACCACCCGTCAGAACATCCAGTACAACTGGCCGCTTCTGAAGGACGTGCCGGACATGCTGGATGCGCTGGCCGACGTCGGGATGCACGCCATCCAGACCTCCGGCAACACGATCCGCAACGTGACCGCCGACCACTTCGCCGGGGCCGCCGCGGACGAGATCGAAGATCCGCGCCCCTATGCCGAGCTGCTGCGCCAGTGGTCCACCGACCACCCAGAGTTCCAGTTCCTGCCGCGCAAGTTCAAGATCGCCGTCTCGGGCGCGCCGAACGACCGCGCCGTGGTCAAGGCGCACGACATTGGGCTTGAGATCGTGAAGAACGACGCGGGCGAAACCGGCTTCCGCGTGTTGGTGGGCGGCGGTCTTGGCCGCACCCCGATGATCGGCAAGGTGATCCGCGACTTCCTGCCCAAGGACGACCTGCTGCCGTATTGCGAGGCGATCGTCAGCGTCTACAACCTGCTGGGCCGCCGCGACAACAAGTACAAGGCGCGCATCAAGATNACCGTCCACGAGAACGGGCTGGACGANTTCGCCGCACGGGTCGAGGACCGCTTTGCCCTGCTGCGCGGCCAGTTCGGCGGCGCGGACCAGAAGCTGCTGGCCGACATCAAGGCGCAGTTCGCCCGCCCCGACCTTCCGGCGCGCGACCTGTCGGACTTTACCACCGCCTATGACGCCGACCCGGTGTTCCGGGCGTGGGTCGACACCAACGTCGCCGATCACGCCGTCGACGGCTATTCGCTGCTGACCATCTCTTTGAAGGCGCATGGCGAAACGCCGGGCGACGCCACCGCCGAGCAGATGCGCGAGATGGCGGCGCTGGCCGCCGAATTCTCGTCGGACGAGCTGCGCATCAGCCACGAGCAGAACGTGATCCTGCCGCATGTCGCCAAGTCCGACCTGCCCGCGATCCACGCCCGCCTGCAACAGCAGGGGCTGGCCACCGCGAATATCGGCCTGATCTCGGACATCATCGCCTGCCCGGGCATGGATTACTGCGCGCTGGCGACCGCCCGCTCGATCCCGGTGGCGCAGCAGATCGCCACGCGGTTCGACGAACTGAAGATGGAACACGACATCGGCCCGCTGAAGATCAAGATCTCGGGCTGCATCAACGCCTGCGGCCACCACCATGTCGGACACATCGGCATCCTCGGTCTGGACCGCGCAGGGGTCGAGAACTATCAGATCACGCTGGGCGGCGACGGCACCCAGGACGCGGCCATTGGCACGCGGACCGGCCCGGGCTTTGCCTACGACCAGATCGTCCCCGCCATCGAAACGCTTGTCGAGACCTACCTTGGCGAACGCGAAAGCCCGGACGAGACGTTCCTGGAGACCTACAAACGGGTCGGTATGGCGCCTTTCAAGGCGGCCCTCTACCCGGCCGAGGAGAAGAGCCGTGCCGCTTGATCCAGCCTCTGCGCCGGTCGCCGACCGCGTCAGGGATCTAAACGAACGCTACAAGCACCACGGCGCGACCGCGGTTCTGGAACGCGCCCTGTCCGACGCGCAGGTCGGCAACATCGCCTTGGTGTCGTCCTTCGGCGCCGAGTCGGTGGTGCTTTTGCACATGATCTCGGTGATGGACCGCACCACCCCGGTGCTGTTCATCGACACCCAGATGCTGTTCGAGGAAACGCTTCAGTACCAGTTGGACGTGTCCGAGAAACTGGGCCTGACCGACGTACGCTCGATCCACCCCGATCCCGAGCAGGTCAAGAAGCTTGACCGCTTCGGCGCGCTGCATCTCAGCGATCCGGACGCCTGCTGCGACCTGCGCAAGACGCAGACGCTGGCCAACGCGCTGGCGCCGTTCGACGCGTGGATCACCGGCCGCAAGCGGTTTCAGGGCGGCCAGCGCGCGGCGCTGGAGTTCTTCGAGAACGAGGGCGACATCCGCATCAAGGTCAACCCGCTGGCGCACTGGGCCAAGGATGACGTCCGCGACTACATGATCAACAACCGCCTGCCCCGGCACCCGCTGGTGTCGCAGGGCTATCCTTCGATCGGCTGCAAGCCCTGCACCAGCAAGGTCGCCGACGGCGAGGACGAACGCGCCGGCCGCTGGCGCGGCAAGGACAAGGTGGAATGCGGCATCCATTTCATCGACGGCAAACCCGTGCGCNGGGTGGCCGAGGGGACCGACGGCGACGCGACGCCGCAAGAGGAGACGACAATGAGCGTTATCGTGACCGATGGCGGCTTTGCCGCCGATGACTGGAACGGCGAACTGGCCGCCCCCGAGGACACCGGCGCCGCTGCCGTGCTTCTGCCGTCGGACTCCGACCCCGAAGTGCTGCGCGACCGGCTGGACCAGCTGAAGCTGGTGGCCGTCGACTTCCCCAGCTTCGCCGATGGCCGCGGCTTCACCATCGCGCGCCGCCTGCGCCTGATGGGCTATACCGGTCGACTGCGGGCCAAGGGCCACGTCATCGCCGATCAGTACGCGATGGCGCGCCGGGTGGGCTTCGACGAGGTCGAGATCGACCTCGACCTTGCCACCCGCCAGCCCGAGGACCAGTGGCTGCGCCGCGCCGAGTGGAAGGCCCATGACTATCAGTCGCGCCTGCGCGCCTGATTAACGCCTTCCATCCGACCTGCATCAGGGATTAAGACTTCACATGGCCCTATGGCCCTGAACGAGACCGATATGACCGAGCAAAAACCAGTGACCGACGCCGCCGCCCAAAAAGTTCCCGCCCTGCCGGACGCCCAGACCGTGACAGAGGTGCAGCACTATACCGACCGGCTGTTCCGGTTCCGCTGCACCCGCCCTGCCAGCCTGCGTTTCCGCTCGGGCGAATTCGTGATGATCGGCCTGATGGGCGACCCGCACCCCGAGACCGGCAAGCAGAAGCCGCTTCTGCGCGCCTATTCCATCGCCTCGCCGGCGTGGGACGAGGAACTGGAATTCTACTCGATCAAGGTGCAGGACGGCCCGCTGACGTCGAAACTGCAGCACCTGAAAGAGGGCGACGAGATCATCCTGCGGCCCAAGCCCGTGGGCACGCTGGTGCACGACGCGCTGCTGCCCGGCAAGCGTCTGTGGTTCTTCGCCACCGGCACCGGCATCGCGCCGTTCGCCTCGCTGATCCGCGAGCCCGAGACCTATGAACGCTACGACCAGATCATCCTGACCCACACCTGCCGCGAGGTGGCCGAGCTGACCTATGGCCGCGAGCTGGTGGACAGCGTCCGCGCCGACGAAATGCTGGCCGAGGTGATCGGAGAGAACTTCGCCGACAAGCTGGTGTACTACCCCACCACCACCCGCGAAGAGAGCCCGAAGATGGGCCGGGTCACCGATCTTCTTCGGTCGGGCGAGATCTTCCGCGATCTCGGCATCGAAGGCATGTCGGCGGAAACCGACCGCGCGATGGTCTGCGGCTCGATGGGGCTGAACACCGACCTGAAGGAAATCCTTGAAGGCTTCGGCCTGAAAGAAGGCGCGAATTCCGAGCCCGCCGAATACGTGGTCGAGAAAGCCTTCGTTGGCTGACCCCGCCCCGGCGCCACGGCCCCGGATGTGAAGAACAGGACCTGCCCCGCGACACAGCCGGGCAGGTTTTCTTTTTCATGCCAAGCCGTTCTGGCCCGCAGTTCAGGTTCCGCCGGTCAGATCCTGCGCAAGCATCAGGGCGTTGTCGTCCGGGTCGTAGAACGTCGCGGTGCTGACCATCCCCTCGATCACCTCGGTGGGTCCGTCGAACCGCATGCCCTCGGCCTCCAGCGCGGCGCGGGCCGTGTCGATGTCGGCCACACCGAACACCGGCACCATGTTGCCCGGCGCCGGCGCCGCCTGCTCGCCCAGTCCAAGGGTGACGCCGTCGGTCTTCGTCTGAAGCTCGCTCCAGCCCGCGTCGTCGGCATGGTACAGCAGGTCGAAGCCCAGCATATCCGCGTACCACGTCGCACTGGCGTGGCGGTCCTTCACGGACATCGCCAGCGTAATCGTATTCTCTAGGGTGACGGCAGGCATAGGGTTTCCCTTCGGATTAAAAATATAGTAACTATACTTTGTGGACATTGAGATTCTTGTCAAGCTGACCGCGCGCGCCTGGACCCTGAACATCCTTGCCAGTCTGGATGCGGGCACGCCGGGGCGTCAGGCGCCGCTGCTGGCCGCCACCGGGGCGGGCCGGACCGCTTTTGCTCAAAGCCTGTCGCACCTGTTCGACCTGAACCTGCTGGAACGGAACCCCGGCTACGGCCACCCGCTGCGCCCCGAGTTCCGCCTGACCCCTGAAGGCGTGCGGATCGCCGCCATCGCCGGGCGCATCGTCAAGGCAGGCGCGCGGGACGAGGATGCGCCGCTGCTGCGCCGGGCGTGGACCGTCCCCGTCCTTGCGGCCTGCCAGCGGCCCCGCTTCTTCGGAGAGATCCGGGCGCAGCTTGCGCCGATCACCGACCGGGCGCTGTCGCAGTCGTTGAAGCAGTTGCAGGCGCATCACTGGCTGCAGCGTCACACCGACACGGACCGTCACCCGCCGCGACCCAGTTATCTTGCCGCGAACGAGGGGCTGATCATCGCACGCGCTGCGGGCTGACCGGCCCCTGCCTCAGCCCGCCCGGGGCGTGCGCGCAACGAAAAACGCCCGGGGCTGTCAGGCCCCGGGCGCCGGTCAGATCGCACAGCGATCCGATGCCTTACATGTCAAGCGCCTCGCGCGCCTGTTCCAACGCGTCGGCAAGCGCCTCTTCGTCGTCGCCCGCGTCGTTGATGGCCGAGGTCAGCGTCTCTTTCTGATCGGCGTCGAGGTCCGAGCTTTGGATCGTCGACAGCACCTCGTCCCGGTCGAAGCCGTCCACGGTGAAGGCCGCAGCGGGGTCCGACCCGTCAGTGTCGGCTTCGGTGGTCTCGGATTCACCCGTGTCGGTTTCGGCCGTGTCGGCGGCAGGTTCTTCCGAAGCCGCCGGCTCGCCAGTCGCTTCGTCAGAGGACGCGTCGTCGCCGGACGCCATTTCCCGAGCGGTCTCTTCCATCGCGTCCGCAGTGTCGGACAGGGCGGCGGCGGCCTCTTCCATCGCATCGGCATCCGCACGCATTTCCTCGGCGCTGGTCATCAGCTCGTCCGCCTGCTCCCGCAGCTCTGCAGCCTCGGACATGACAACCTCGGACGCGGCATTGCCGATCGGGTCCTCTTCCGACGCCGCAGCATCGGCCTCGGCGGTCTCTTCGGTCGCTGCCGGTTCTTCCGCCGCAGCCGGTTCCTCGGCCTCCGCCGTTTCCTCGGTCGCTGCCGGTTCTTCCGCCGCAGCCGGTTCCTCGGCCTCCGCCGTTTCCTCGGTCGCGGCCGGCTCTTCCGCCGCAGCCGGATCCTCGGCCTCCGCCGTTTCCTCGGTCGCCGCAGGTTCTTCCGCCGCAGCCGGTTCCTCGGCTTCCGCCGTCTCCTCGGTCGCCGCAGGTTCTTCCGCCGCAGCCGGTTCCTCGGCTTCCGCCGTTTCCTCGGTCGCTGCCGGTTCTTCCGCCGCAGCCGGTTCCTCGGCCTCCGCCGTTTCCTCGGTCGCCGCAGGCTCTTCAGCCTCAGCCGGTTCCTCGGCTTCTGCCGTTTCCTCGGTCGCCGCAGGCTCTTCCGCCGCGGCCGGTTCCTCGGCTTCAGCCGTTTCCTCGGTCGCCGCAGGCTCTTCCGCCGCAGCCGGTTCCTCGGCTTCCGCCGTCTCCTCGGTTGCTGCCGGTTCTTCCGTCGCCGCCGGTCCCTCGGCCTCTGCCGTCTCCTCGGTTGCCGCAGGCTCTTCCGTCGCAGCCGGTTCGTCGGCCTCGGCCATCTCTTCGGTCGCCGCAGGCTCTTCCGCCGCAGCCGGTTCGTCGGCCTCGGCCATCTCCTCGGTCGCCGCAGGCTCTTCCGCCGCAGCCGGTTCCTCGGCCTCGGCCATCTCTTCAGTGGCCTCGGGCGTGTCTTCCGCCTCGGGGGTGGTGGTGGCCTCGCCGGACGTGTCCGCGACCATGATCGGGTCGTCGTCCTGAATCTGGAAATAGGCCACGCCGCCGATGCCCAGCGCCACGACAAGGGCCCCGATGATCCAACTCTTCTCCATGAAGGTAACTCCCCGCTAAAAATTCCGAACGCATTTCTCTTTGGGGAATTGAAATGAAGCGGCATTCGCCCCTTTCAAGTCGGAAAGCGCACGAACAACGGCCCAACCGCATCAAATGGCAGTTGAAACGGACCCCACCTCGCCGTATCTTCTGTTCCTGACTTTCCTGCAACGACACAAGGATGCACGACCATCGCTCGCAGACCCCACAATGCCCCGCCGACCCGTGACACCGGGCCTCGCGTCAACGACCGGATCCGCGCCCCCGAGGTGCGACTGATCGGCGCCGAGGGAGAAAACGTCGGGGTGGTCACGCCGCAAAAGGGCATGGCCCTTGCCGAAGCGGCAGGCCTCGATCTTGTCGAGATCTCGCCGAACGCCACGCCGCCGGTGTGCAAGATCATGGACTTCGGCAAGTTCAAATACGAACAGCAGAAGCGTGAATCGGAAGCGCGGAAGAAGCAAAAGACCATCGAAGTCAAAGAGGTCAAGTTCCGCCCGAACACCGACACGCACGACTACGACGTGAAGATGAAGAACGTCTTCCGGTTCCTCGAAGGTGGCGACAAGGTCAAGGTGACGCTTCGCTTCCGTGGGCGCGAAATGGCGCACCAGAACCTTGGGCGCGAACTGCTGGAGCGGGTCGCCGAAGACGTGAAAGAACTCGGCAAGGTCGAGAACATGCCGAAGATGGAAGGCCGCCAGATGGTCATGATGATCGGGCCGACCACCAAGTAACGGTTCGCCCTATCGGCACACACGATGCACAGGCGCCTTCGGGTGCCTGTTTTCGTTTGTGGATGCCGCTTTCTTCGAAACGCGTCCGGCGCAACAAAAAAGGCCGGGGTTGGTTCCCCGGCCTTGTCCCTCGTACGCGTGACCGCGTCCTAGTTCTGCGTCGTTGCGCAGTATTCCTGCGAGCTGATCCAGCTGCGCATGTCTTCCACCTTGTCCGGGTACCGGAACGGCGCCCAGTGCTGGGAAATCCCACCCCAGCGGCCCGGGCCGCCAAGGATGCGGTTCTTGTTCGGCATCTCGTAGGCCGCCAGCCGCACGCCGCAGCTTAGGTTCGCCGCGCCGTCGAACAGCGCCGAGGCCGATTGCGCCTTGCAGCCCACGCCGCGCGCCGTGGCCGGTGCGATCTGCAGCAGGCCAAGCCACCGGCCGCCGCCGCCCGACGCATCGGGGGTCCAGCGGCTTTCGTGTTTTGCCAGCGCCGAGAACAGGCCGGCCCAGAAGGCCCGCCGCTGTTCCTCTGGCGCGGCGCGGTAGGCCGGGCACCACTGGTCGATGTCTTCGGGAACCAGCTGAGACAGCACCGATCCGTGGGTTTCCAGCGCACCCATCGTCGCCATCGTCCACTCGGTTGCTTCCGGGCGGAAGTCCCAGCGCATCGGCGGGACATCGGGCGTCTCATAGGGCTTGCTTGCAGCGCAGGCGGAGGCGGTCAGTACCGCGACAAGACTCGCGGCTCTCAACATGGTTCGTAACATTGGCAAACTTTGGCAGCACCGGGCCAACCCCCGGCAAGACAGATGCTGTGCCAAAATCGGTCCGGGCCGTCTACCCTATGGGCAGGCAATCGGCGGGAATCCCCCGCCGCTGCCGGTCGAGTTCACACGCGCAAGGCGGAAAACAACAAGATATGGCCAAGTGTGCCTTGTGTGCCACCACCCTGTGTTTCCCGCATAGGCAGAACCTTAGGCAAGGTACTTGTCATAATCCGAAACGAGAAGGTGAACCGGGTCGGTGTCCTCCTCGATCTCGGAGAATCGCCCGATGGGCTCGCGGAACACGTTGTCGGTGCGATCGTCGTTCACGTTCGACACCTCGCCGATCAGAACGCGGCCGCCCTCGCCCCAGAACGCGTGCCACGTGTCGGTTTCCAGCGTGACGCTTTCGCCGGGCTTCAGCTTCAGCAGGCCACCGGGTTCCAGCACGCGCTGGCGACCGTCGGTCAGCACCTTCACCTCGGCGTTCTCGTCGATGGACCCGTCGGCCTTGGCCTTGAACAGCTCCAGCACCAGCGTGCCGCCGCCCTTGTTGATGATGTCCTCGGTCTTGAGGTTGTGGCGGTGCATCGGCGACAGCTGATCCTCGCCCGAGATCATGATCTTCTCGGCGTACAGCATGCCCTTGCCACGGGGGATGTTGTCGTTGGTGCCGTTGCGCACGGTGAACAGGAACAGGCCCATGTCATCGTACTTGCCCTGCCCGTAGTCGGTGATGTCCCAGCCCAGCGCGTGGTCCCGGATCATCGGCGAATCCTCGGCAACGCGGGTCTTCAGCTCGGCCGGCGTCCAATAGGCAAAGGGCGGCATGATGTTTCCGAACGACCGGATGAAGGCGTCGCCGTCCTTCAGAATCTCGTTCACGGTGGATCTTTTCATCGAGGTCTCCTCTCTGACTGTTCGGGGCCCGACCGGGCGGTGTTGCGTTCCGTATCGGCCCGCGCAACAGTGCGCCGACCGGAGGCGTCCCGAATGCTAACATTGCACAACTATTTCAGGTCCTCGACCTCGACGCGGCTGCGGGCCGCGCTGAATCTGAAGGGCGTGGCTTACGATTACAAGGCGTATGCGCTTCTGAAGAAGGAAACGCAAACCCCAGAATTCCTGTCCAAAAGCCCTGCGGGTCTGGTGCCTGTCCTGGAACTGGAGGACGGCACCTCGCTGTCCCAGTCGCTGGCGATCATCGAGTATATCGAGGAAACCCACCCCAAGCCGCCGCTGCTGCCCGCCGACCCGGCGGGGCGGGCGCGGGTTCGGGCGCTGTCGTACATGATCGCCTGCGAGGTGCACCCGCTGAACAACCTGCGGGTCCTGCAATATCTGGCGTCGGAACTGGACGCCGACGATCAGGACCGGACCGCGTGGTTCCACCACTGGGTCCACGCGACCTTCACGCCGCTGGAAAAGCTGCTGGCCGAAAGCGCGGACACCGGCATCTTCTGCCACGGCGACGTGCCGGGGCTGGCCGACTGCTGCCTGTACGCCCAGATGTGGAACAACCGACGGTTCAAGGTGAACACCTCGGCCTATCCGACGATCGAGCGTATCTTCCTTGAACTCGACAAGCTGGAACCCTTCCGGCTGGCCGCGCCGCCGACCCAGCCCGACGCGGCCTAGGCCCCGGCGCAGTCGCGAACGTCAAAGACCGCCGCGCGGAACCGCTGCGGCGTTCGGTCTCTTGATGCTGTGCAGGGGGTGTTGCGGGGTCTTGGTCCGCGCTGTGCCCATCACGTCGGTGGCGAATGCGGGCACGGTCGTCAGGACGGACCGTACGTCGTCACGGTCCGTCCATAATCTTGGAAGGCTCAGTCAGCCTTGCGCTTGCGGCGGCGGGCCACGAAGCCCATCGCGGCAAGACCACCGATCAGAAGCGGCATGGCCGCCGGAAGCGGAACCGCCGAGACGGCAACGGCTTCGGCGTACTGGCCGGCCTGCGCTTCTTGTTCGTTCAGGACGAAGTTGTCGAAGCTGGCGGTGCCGAACTTGGTGTAGATGAACAGGCTGGACAGGCCGGTCCAACCAAGGTCGAAGGTTCCGAAACCGGGCTTCGCCCAGAACACCTTCTTGTCCAGAATGTCGCCGTTCGACAGGTAGCCGACCACGCGCACCAGAACGGACAGATCGGTGAACGACCCTGCATCGAGGCTTTGGATCGAGAACGGAGACGCCGAGTGCAGGATCATCGGCTGCGTGCTCAGGCTCATCAGCCAGTCAGAGCCGTTCTGCGTCGTGTACGGGCCATTTTCAGCAAATGCCGAGTCGAGTACATATCCATCCGGGACAAAGAAGCGGAACGTGCCGGTATGCAAGTAATCGTTCTGATAATGGTCTGTGTAACCGTTGTCGGGCGCGATGTCTTCGAAGTCCACGGTCACCGCCTGCGCCGAGCCTGCCGCGAGAACGAGCGCGATTGCCGAAAGCAATTTCTTCATTGTCACTGTCTCCGTCTCAAACCTGTAACTCCGAGCAATGTAGGATGGAGAACAAGCTGGCAACCGCAAAGTGGCTAAAATCGGGCACTGTTCACATGAAGGACACAATGCCCCGCCGCATTACCCATAACCACCCAATATATAGGGTAAATTTTTAACGATTAGCGGCCAATCCGTTAACAATTCTCACGCCGTACTACAGTGTCGTAGCAAACCGTGTGGAAATAGCGCGGCGTATAAAACCGGCCCGCAATGCAATCTTTGTTAAGCTTCCAAGGTTTGCCCGCGAAACCCCGCAGTACAAGTGCCTGAGACCGCACACGAATACCGAAACCGCCGGCCCGCGTATCGCCAGTTTCGGCGCAAAACACTCCGGATCCGGCAGTAACGGGTGAATCGCGCCGCACGAGCCGAGTCGCGGCGACCCTTCCGCGCCTGACACGATCGTGATCACGCGACAGCCCCGCGCGCGGCCTTGCCGCCCGCGAAACGGACACTCGGCCCGCCAAGCCACCGCATCCGGCGCCATGCCCTTGCCCCGCCCTGCCTGCTCGCCTAGAACAAGCGCCGATCTTGCAGCAGGACCGCACACATGCTCGACCTCACCTATGAAGCCCCGAAACCCAAGGTGATCCAGGGGGCCAAGCACGACTGGGAACTCGTGATCGGCCTCGAGGTGCACGCCCAGGTCGCCTCGAAATCCAAGCTCTTCTCGGGGGCGTCGACGCAGTTCGGGTCGGAACCGAACTCGAACGTGGCCTTCGTGGACTCGGCGATGCCGGGGATGCTGCCGGTCATCAACGAATTCTGCGTGGCGCAGGCGGTGCGCACCGGGCTGGGGCTGAAGGCCGACATCAACCTGAAGTCCGCCTTCGACCGCAAGAACTACTTCTATCCCGACCTGCCGCAGGGCTATCAGATCAGCCAGCTGTACCACCCCATCGTGGGCGAGGGCGAAGTGCTAGTCGACATGGGCCCCGGCGTCGCGCGCAAGGTCCGGATCGAACGCATCCACCTTGAACAGGACGCGGGCAAGTCGATCCACGACATGGACCCGCATTTCACCTTCGTGGACCTGAACCGCACTGGCGTCGCGCTGATGGAGATCGTCAGCCGCCCCGACATCCGTGGCCCCGAAGAGGCTGCGGCCTACGTCGGCAAGCTGCGCCAGATCCTGCGCTATCTCGGCACCTGCGACGGCAACATGCAGAACGGCAACCTGCGGGCCGACGTGAACGTGTCGGTCTGCCGCCCTGGCGACTATGAGAAGTACCAGGAAACGCAGGATTTCTCGCATCTCGGCACGCGGTGCGAGATCAAGAACATGAACTCGATGCGCTTCATCCAGCAAGCGATCGAGTACGAGGCCCGGCGCCAGATCCAGATCCTTGAAGCCGGCGGCGAGATCGATCAGGAAACCCGGCTGTACGATCCCGACAAGGGCGAAACCCGGTCGATGCGGTCGAAGGAAGAGGCGCACGACTATCGCTACTTCCCCTGCCCTGATCTGCTGCCGCTAGAGATCGAGCAGGCGTGGGTCGACGACATCGCCGGTTCGCTGCCGGAACTGCCGGACCAGAAGAAGGCACGCTTCGTCGCCGATTACGGCATGACCGAATACGACGCATCCGTGCTGACGGCCGAGGTCGAGAACGCCGCCTTTTTCGAAGAGGTCGCCGCCGCGTCCGACGGCAAGCTGGCCGCGAACTGGGTGATCAACGAACTGTTCGGTCGCCTGAAGAAGGACGACACCGACATCGCCGACAGCCCGATGAGCCCGTCCCAGTTGGGCGGGATCATTTCGCTGATCCAGAAGGGCGACATCTCGGGCAAGATCGCGAAGGACCTGTTCGAGATCGTCTATACCGAGGGCGGCGACCCGTCGCTGATCGTCGAAGAACGCGGCATGAAGCAGGTCACCGACACCGGCGCCATCGAGACGGCGGTGGACGAGGTGATCGCCGCCAACCCGCAGCAGGTCGAGAAGGCCAAGCAGAACCCCAAGCTTGCGGGCTGGTTCGTGGGTCAGGTGATGAAAGCCACCGGCGGCAAGGCGAACCCGAAGGCGGTGAACGAGATCGTCACGGCGAAGCTGGGGCTCTGAAGCGTATCGGGGGGCGCATGAATGCGCACCCTACGTCGCGGGTCGGCGGGGTGGTTTTTGGGTGGTCCCCCGGTGCGCATGAATGCGCACCATACGCCGCGCGTCGGTGGGGTGATTTTGGGGTGATCCCGCCGGTGCGCATGAATGCGCACCATACGCCGCGGGTCGGTGGGGATCGCGACATGTGTACGGGCCCGTAGGGTGCGCATTCATGCGCACCTTCCCGCCATCCATGCGCACCTCCCTCCGCCATCCATGCGCACCTCTCGCCCACCATCCACGCGCACCTCCTCCGCCATCCATGCGCCCCCCAAACCACCGAACGGCTGATTTCCGCAGGATGTGACCCTCGGCACGCCCGCGCCGCTTTCCCTGCGCAATCCCCCCTGCTAATGTCCCTCGGCGTCGAATCCGAGGGGTCGCAGATGCCGCGTTATGAATACAAGGTCGTGCCCGCGCCGAAGAAGGCCGGGAAGGTGAAAGGGGTCAAGGGGACCGAGGCCCGCTTTGCCCACGAACTCGCCAGCCTGATGAACCAATACGGCGCGGACGGCTGGGAATATCAGCGCACCGACACCCTGCCCTGCGAGGAACGGTCGGGCCTGACCGGTCGGACGACCACCTTCCAGAACATGCTGGTGTTCCGCCGCGAACTGGAGTCGGGGCTGCGGGCCGCGGATGCCATCGCGTCGGTTCATGTCGATCAGCCCGCGCCGATGACACCTCCCGCCGCGCCGGTCCACACGCCGCCGCACGCCGAAACGCACGCGCCGCGCGCCGACGCCCCCGGCCCGGTCCATAGCCCGGTCCACAGCCCGGCGCCGAGCGTGGCCGCGACCCCGTCGCTGTCGGCGGATCCGAGCCGGCGCATCGACGGCGAGATGGCATTCTCCCGCGCGCCGTTCCATCACCGCAACGACGCAAAGGACGAACCCCAGATCAGCGCGCGCACGCCCGAGGGCCACGCGCCGCGGCTTGGCGCCGCCGGCCACCCCGAGCCCGCCGATCCCCCGGCAGAATCCTCTCCCGGAGTCGCGCGGCGAAGCTAGGCCTCGATGTGCAGGGCCAGCGCGTGCAGCCGTCCCATGACATCCGCCCCCAGCGCCTCGTGCACCGCGCGATGACGCTGCAGGCGGGTCATCGGCTCGAACGCGGCGGCCTTGATCCACACGCGAAAATGACTGTCCCCGCCCTCGCGGTACCCGGCATGGCCGCGATGTTTTTCGCTTTCATCTTCGACGGTTAGCGTCTCGGGTGCAAAAGTTTCGGACAGCTTGTTCTCGATGATCGTTGCCAGCTTCATTTTTTCCCACCTGCCCCCTTCAATCCGGCGGCAAAACCATTAGACTTCCGTGTCCGAGTAGCAAAGGCGAGCCCAAATGGCGAATCCAGATCCGTTCGGTTTTGACATCAGTGTCTCTAATGACAAGAAGAAGCGTAACCGTGGCAAGCGTGGCATGTCCGGCGCCTTCGAGACGTCGCAGAGAGAGTGCGAGCATCCCGGATGCCGTGAACAGGGCCAGTACCGCGCACCGCGCTCGCCCGACCACCTCGACGAGTACCTCTGGTTCTGCAAGGACCACGTCCGCGAGTACAATCTGAAATGGAACTTCTTCAACGGGACCACCGAAGAGGAATTCCAAGAGCAGATCGACAACGACCGGGTCTGGGGCCGCGAGACGAAGCCCTTCACCAAGCCGGGCGAGGAACAGCGCGCGTGGGCGCGGTTGGGGATCGACGACCCGCATCAGGTGCTGGGCGAGAACGCGACCCGCAACCCCGGCAAGTCGATCACCGGCACCCGCAAGCTGCCGCCGACCGAACGCCGCGCGCTGGATATTCTGGACGCCAAGGACCATTGGCAGAAGGCCGAGATCCGCAAGGCCTACAAGGCGCTGATCAAGGTGCTGCACCCGGACATGAACGGCGGCGACCGCGGACACGAGGAACAGCTGCAGGAAGTCGTCTGGGCCTGGGACCAGATCAAGGATTCGCGGAACTTTCAGTAAGGCGCATGGCTGCGCTGACGGGTTCGGACGGGGCGCGCCAATGGTGCGCCCCTTGTCGTTCTGCCACACCGAAACCGGATCGGGCCCGGCGTGGACATAGGCGGAAAACGGACCAGTTCCGCCCCCCCGCAGCTGCGTCCGGCCCGCCGGAAATTGACAGACGCACCGCCTGCCCGATAGGGAATGGGAACACCTTATCCGGGGTCGGACAATGACAAAGCCATTGGTCGTGCTGTCAAGCGCACGTTCCGGCACCAACTATTTCCTGAGCGTTTTTCAGAAGATGGCCCCGAACGGCGTGGTCCTGCGCGAGGTCTTTCGCAAGGGCGGCGACAGCCTTCCGGAACTGATCGCGCTGACGGGAATGCCGCGATCGCAACTGGTGGCCATGGGTCAGGACGACCCCGTCGCACTGTGGGGCATCCTGCGGGACGCCGCCGGGACGCGTCCGCTGGCGCTGAAGATCTTCTACTACCACGCGCGGCCTTCCAGCCCGATCTGGGACCGGCTGATCGACGAGGCGCGGATCGTCCACCTTGTCCGCCGCCGCGTCCTGGATACCTTCGTGTCCCGCAAGCTGGCCGAAACCACCGGAGCGTGGTTCCAGCCCGCCGACGTCGGCACCCTGCCCGCACGACCGGAAGTGCGGCTTGACCCCGCAGAGCTGTCCGCCTTCATCACCGAACGGCAAGGCTATGTGCAGCGGTTCCGCGAGCGGTTCCAAGACGCCGACCTGCACGAGGTCAGCTACGAGGACATCGCCGCCGACCCGAAGCTGTGCGCCGACTGGATCGCGCGCGTGACCGGGCTGCCGATCCCGGCCGTCCCGCTGCAGCTTCCCATCCGCAAGCAGAACACTTGGGCAATCCGCGATATCGTGTCCAACTACGACGAGATCGCGGCTTTCGACAAAGCCCACCTGTAAGGAACCCCGTTGATGTCGATGCAGTACCAGATGGAAAGCAGCCATATCGCGGACTACGGGTTGTGGACGCTGCCGGGCATCGACTTTCCCCTGCGCGGCCCGCCCGTCGCCATCGACGGCAAGGCGCCGGCAATTTCGTTCCTTGGGGCGGCGCAGGTGTTCGGGACCTTCGTGAACCACCCCTTCCCCAACCTGCTGGGCGAGATGCTGTCGGCCCGGGTGATCAACCTTGCCAATGGCGGCGCCGGGCCCGGTCTGTACGCCAACCGGCCGGAGCTGATCGACCTTGTGAACCGTAGCTCGGCCTGCGTCATACAGGTGATGTCGGCGCGATCGTCGATGCAGAACAAGTACATGACGTCGCTGAACGGCCGCGCGTCGGTCCGCGTCACCTATCCCGACGGGCGCACCGAAGACAGCCTTGGTCATCACGCCCTGCTGAAGATCGGGCGCGAGATTTCGCGGCAGGCGTTCTCGGACCTCGTGGCAGAGACGCTGGACAACTACCTTGCCCAGTACCGGACGCTGTGTGCGGCGATTACCGTGCCGAAGGTGCTGTTGTACGTCGGGCCGAACCCGCCGATTGCCGATGTCACGTCGGATGACTGGACGCCCGAGCGGCTTGTCGGCACGCACCCGCACCTTGTGACGCAAAGCGTCTTCGCCGAACTGCAATCGCTGTGCGATGCGACCGTCAGTGTGGTGGGCAAGGAAGGCATGGATAAACGGCTGCTGAACCGCTTCACCGGCGAGCATACCTCGATCAAGCGGTCCGAGACCTACACGATCACCAACCACCGGGCCTATATCCCGCCCCACATGCACGTCCGCACGGCGCTGGAATTGTACCCCGTGGTCGAGCCGTTACTTGCCCCCTAGGGGCGTCAGGCCGCGCTGAAGGTCAAGGCGATGCCGTTCAGGCAGTGACGTTCGCCGGTCGGCTCGGGGCCATCGTCGAAGATGTGCCCAAGGTGCGAGCCGCAGCGGCGGCAGTGAACCTCGGTGCGGGTGATGAACAGCTTGCGGTCGGGCTTGGTGCGGACCGCGTCCTCGATCGGGGCCCAGAAGCTGGGCCAGCCGGTGCCGCTTTTGTACTTGGTGTCCGAGGGATAGACCGGCAGGTCGCAGCCCTTGCAGTGGAAAGTGCCCGCGCGGGTCTCGTCGTTCAGGGGGCTGGTGAAGGCGCGCTCGGTGCCTTCCTCGCGCAGCACGTCGTACTCGGCCTCGCTGAGTATGGCGCGCCACTCCTGTTCGGACCGGCGGACGGTGACATAGCTGGCGTCCGTGGCCGCGGATACCGCGCCCGCGCGCATCAGCGCCACGGTCCCGGCGCTGGACAGAATGAATTCCCTGCGGTTCATGGTTCGCTCCTTTTGTCTTTCTTCTGACCGAAGACACGGGCGGCACAGGTGTTCCGAGCCAGACGATCACCAAACCGTGACAAATGCCCCCCGCCCCCGCTTCTGCGCGACGGGCCCCGCGAGCCCCCCCCCACGAGCCCACACCGGGACGCTTCGGGCGCGCGCTGTGGCGGGTGGCGTTGACCTCTCCCCCATAATCTTACATGAAGGCCCGTGGGCGGCGCGCTGCGGCGCCGCATGAACGTATTCCCTGAAGCAGCAGAGGTCGAAATGGCGGACGGAAACCTGGATGTGACGGCGAAACCGACCGAAGAGCTCGACGTTCGCGACGTCTTCGGCATTGAATCGGAGATGAAGATCAAGGGCTTCGCTGACCGTTCGGACCGCGTGCCGGATGTCGACAGCACCTACAAGTTCGATCGCGACACCACGCTGGCCATTCTGGCTGCCTTTGGCCGCAATCGCCGGCTGATCATTCAGGGCTACCACGGCACCGGCAAGTCGACCCACATCGAACAGGTCGCCGCCCGCCTGAACTGGCCCTGCGTCCGCGTGAACCTCGACAGCCACATCAGCCGGATCGACCTGATCGGTAAGGATGCGATCAAGCTGAAGGACGGCAAACAGGTCACCGTGTTCCAGGAAGGCATCCTGCCGTGGGCGCTGCGCAACCCGACCGCCATCGTGTTCGACGAATACGACGCGGGCCGGGCCGACGTCATGTTCGTGATCCAGCGTGTGCTGGAACATGACGGCAAGCTGACCCTGCTGGACCAGAACGAGGTGATCACCCCGCACCCGTATTTCCGCCTGTTCGGCACCGCCAACACCGTTGGCCTTGGCGACACCACCGGGCTTTACCACGGCGTGCAGCAGATCAACCAAGCCCAGATGGACCGCTGGTCGCTGGTCGCCACGCTGAACTATCTCAGCCACGACGCCGAGGCGGCGATCGTGCTGGCGAAGAACCCGCACTACAACAACGAGAAGGGCCGCCGCGAGATCGGCCAGATGGTGTCTGTCGCGGACCTGACCCGGACCGCCTTCATGAACGGTGAACTGTCGACCGTCATGTCGCCCCGGACCGTCATCAACTGGGCGCAGAACGCCGAGATCTTCCGCGACATCGGTTATGCCTTCCGCGTGACCTTCATGAACAAGTGCGACGAACTGGAACGCGAAACCGTGGCCGAGTTCTACCAGCGCTGCTTTGACGAAGAACTGCCGGAAAGCGCCGCGTCCGTCGCGATCGCCTGATCCTGCTTTTCTGACAGACTGACAAAGCCCGGGCCGCCGCGCCCGGGCTTTTTCGTTGCGGTGTGTCCCGCGCCGAACCTTAACCCGCCCGAAATCCGCTGCTGCTAGACACCGCCCCGCGCCGGCGAAATCCGGTCCAATATTTGCCCAATTGATCGGCAATATTTTTGGGATAAGGTGTAATTAATGAGCGGAATGAAAACACAGGTCGCCCTGTGGACAGTGCTGCTCTTGCTGTTGCTGTCCCCTTTGAAGGCCCGCGCCCTCGACGCGGCGGACCTGACGCGCGAATTCGCGAACTGTACCGGCCGCTACTCTGCACAGATGGAACACCACTGGCTGGTGAACGCCGGGGACGACAACCCGGCAGAGCGACGGCGCAATTCCTTCGCCGCGATGCTGGACGCCGTCCGACCGCCGGACACGGGCCGCACCGTCCTTGCGTGGCGGATCGAAGCGAAGGCCGCGCAGGCGGCGCTTTTGCTGACCGCGACCTTCGGGACCGACCCGGCGCGCCGCGCGGCGGCCGCCACCCACGCCCGCGACCACATCGCGCGGTGCGACCAGCTGATGCTTGGCGACTGATTCCGCCTTGCGTTCGGGCCGTATCGGGCCGATGTATCAGGCATGAAGAAGCCTAACGACAACCCGGCAGATCCGTTCAAGAAGGCCCTCGCAGAGGCGACCCGCGTGCTGGCGGACGACCCTGAACTGGCCGTCACCTACTCGGTCGACCCGCCGGGGCTGGGCAACGATTCCGTGCGCCTGCCGCAGATCAGCCGTCGCATGACCAAGCAAGAGGTCCTGCTGGCCCGTGGCACCGCCGACGCCTATGCGCTGAAGCTGCGGCACCACGACGCGAAGACGCACAACCGCTATTCCCCGCAGGGCCAGATGGCCCGCGACCTGTACGAATCGATGGAGACCGCGCGCTGCGAAGCCGTGGGCGCGATCACCATGCCCGGCACCGCGTCGAACATCGACGCCAAGATCGCCAACGAGGCAGAGCGCCGTGGCTATGCCGGCCTGACCGAGGCATCCGACGCGCCGCTGGCCGTCGCCGCTGGCTACCTGATCCGCCACCTCGCCACCGGGCGCCCGCTGCCGCCGGGTGCGGACAACGTGATGAACCTGTGGCGCAACTTCATCGAGGAACAGGCCGCCGACACGCTTGGCAACCTTGAAGAAACGCTGAAGGACCAAACCGCCTTCGCGAAGTTCTCGCGCCGCATCATCGAGGATCTCGGCTACGGCGACCAGCTGGGCGACGACCCCGACGATGTCTCCGAGGACCAAGAGGACGAGGCAAGCTCGGACGAGCAGGAAGAAGAACCGGATTCCTCCGGCTCGGAAGACGACCAGTCCGACGAGAACGACGAAGCCGCGCCCGAGCAAAGCCAGGAAGAACAGATGGACGCCGCCGAGGCGCAGGTGTCCGCTGACGAGCTTGAAGACATGGACATGTCGGAGGAGACGGAGATGCCCGAGGGCGACATGCCCCTCGAACCTCCGCCGCCCCCGCCCCATTCCGAGGCCGACCCCGGCTATAAGGTGTTCACCACCGCCCACGACGAGGAAATCCGCGCCGAAGAACTGGCCGAGCCACAGGAACTGGAACGGCTGCGCGCCTATCTCGATCAGCAGCTGGAGCCGCTGAAAGGCGCCGTGTCCCGGCTTGCCAACAAGCTGCAGCGCCGGCTTCAGGCGCAGCAGAACCGCAGCTGGGAATTCGATCTGGAAGAAGGCACGCTGGACGCCGGGCGGCTGGCGCGCGTGGTGGCGAACCCGACGACGCCCCTGTCCTTCAAGACCGAGAAGGACACCGAATTTCGCGACACCGTGGTGACACTGCTGCTGGACAACTCTGGTTCGATGCGCGGGCGGCCGATCTCGATCGCCGCGATCTGCGCCGACGTGCTGGCGCGGACGCTGGAACGCTGCGACGTGAAGGTCGAGATCCTCGGCTTCACCACCCGCGCGTGGAAGGGCGGACAAAGCCGTGAGGACTGGCTGAACGCGGGCCGCGAACAGGGTCCCGGCCGTCTGAACGACCTGCGCCACATCATCTACAAGTCCGCCGACGCGCCGTGGCGCCGGTCGCGCGACAACCTTGGCCTGATGATGAAGGAAGGCCTGCTGAAAGAGAACATCGACGGCGAGGCGCTGGAATGGGCGCACCGCCGGGTGGCCTACCGCCCCGAGGCGCGGAAGATCCTGATGGTGATCTCGGACGGCGCGCCCGTCGACGACTCGACCCTGTCGGTCAACCCGGCCAACTATCTTGAAAAGCACCTGCGCGACGTGATCGCGATGGTCGAAAAGCGCAAGCAGGTCGAACTGCTGGCCATCGGCATCGGCCACGACGTGACCCGCTACTATGACCGCGCGGTGACCATCACCGACGTGGAACAACTGGCTGGCGCGATGACCGAGCAACTGGCCAGCCTGTTCGACAGCGACCCCCGCGCCCGCGCGCGGATCATGGGCATCCGCAAGGCGTCCTGACCCAGCGCCGTCCGCGACATCCATAAGGCCCCCGCCCCCCGGCGGCGGCCCCCTCATCCCTTTCGGCTGGCCCCGGTGCGTCCTTCGACGCCATCGGGGCCGCGCCTCTGGCATCTGCCGCGACGATTGGGCAGACTCGCCTCAAATCACAGGAGCCCCCATGTTCCAGACCTTCGACACCACCAGTTCCCCCGATCAGGGCCCGCCCCGTCTGGCCGCCCTGCGCCAAGAGATCGCGGCAGAGGGCCTGGACGGCTTCATCGTGCCGCTGGCCGACCAGCATCAGGGCGAGTACGTCGCCGCCTGCGACAAGCGGCTGGAATGGCTGACCGGCTTCACCGGCTCGGCGGGGTTCTGCGTCGCACTTGCCGACCGCGCCGGTGTCTTCGTCGACGGCCGTTACCGGGTGCAGGTCAAGGCGCAGATCGCACCGGATTTCACGCCCGTCGAATGGCCCGAGACCAAGCTGGGCGACTGGCTTGCCGCGTCGCTGCCCGATGGTGGCCGCGTCGGGTTCGACCCGTGGCTGCATACGCTGGGCGAGATCGAGGCGGTCGAGGCTCGGCTGAAGGGCACCGGGATCGAGCTGGTGGAAAGCGACAACCTTGTGGACCGCATCTGGCCTGACCGCCCCGACCGCCCGTGCGAACCGGTAACGCGCTATCCCGACGACATGGCGGGCGAAACGGACGCCGAAAAGCGCGGCAGGCTGGCCGCCGCCCTGCGCGAGGCGGGGCAGCAGGCCGCCGTGCTGACGCTGCCGGACTCGATCTGCTGGCTGCTGAACGTGCGCGGCTCGGACATCCCCCGCAACCCGGTGGTGCAGGCCTTCGCCATCCTGCACGACGACGGCAAGGTGCAGATCTTCTCGGACGAGACGAAGTTCCGCGTGCTGGCCGAGGCACAGGCCGACGACGACGCGATCGACATCGCCCCGTGGGACGCGTTCGAACCCGTCCTGACCCAACTGGACGGCCCCGTGCGCGTCGACAAGTCCACCGCGCCGCTGGCGGTCACCCGCGCGCTGCAGTCGGCGGACATCACGATCGCCCTTGCGGACGATCCCTGCATCCTGCCCAAGGCGTGCAAGAACCCGATCGAACTGACCTCGGCCCGCGCCGCGCACCTGCGCGATGCCGCGGCGATGTGCGAGTTCCTCGCGTGGCTCGACGCCGAGGCGGCAAAGCTGGTCGCCGGCAACGGCGACGGCCTGACCGAAACGCAGGTGGTGCAGGCGCTGGAAGGCTACCGGCGCGCGACCAACGCCCTGCAAGAGATCAGCTTCGACACGATCTGCGGGTCGGGACCCAACGGTGCCATCGTGCATTACCGCGTGACCGAACAGACGGACCGCGCGCTGGCGGCGGGCGAGTTGCTGCTGGTCGACAGCGGCGGCCAGTACCTTGACGGCACCACGGACATCACCCGTACCGTTGCCATCGGCACGCCCACCGACGAACAGCGCGCCTGCTTCACGCGGGTGCTGAAAGGCATGATCGCGATTTCGCAGGCCCGCTGGCCCAAGGGCCGCTCGGGGCACGATCTGGACGCGCTGGCCCGCATCGCGCTATGGCGCGCCGGGCTGGACTATGACCACGGCACCGGCCACGGCGTCGGCCAGTACCTGTCGGTGCACGAAGGCCCCGCCCGGCTAAGCCGCGTGTCCGACATCGCCCTGCAACCGGGCATGATCCTGTCGAACGAACCGGGCTATTACCGCGAGGGCGCCTTCGGCATCCGGATCGAGAACCTGATCGCCGTGCAAGAGGCCCCGGCCCTGCCCGGCGGCGACGCTCATCGCGCGATGCTGGATTTCGAGACGCTGACCTATGTCCCCATCGACCTGTCGCTGGTCGACGCCGATCTTCTGGACCGCGACGAACGCGACTGGCTGAACGCCTACCACGCGGAATGCCATGCGCGGCTGGCGGACAGGGTGTCGGACACGGCGGCGGACTGGCTGGCCGGAGCGACCAAAGCGATTTGAGATGTTGTTGTTACCGGAGCGGTGCTACAACCGCCCGAACATAAGACGCAGGGGACGGACGAACATGACAAGCCACATCAAGACCCGCCGCGCGACGGGCACCTGGGTGGTCCGCGCAGGCGGCGCGGTCCTTGGCGAAAGCGCCAACGCGGTGGAACTGACCGAGGGCGACTATCCCGCGGTGATCTACTTCCCGCGCGAGGATCTTGCGATGGCGTTCCTCGACCCGTCCGAGACCCGGTCGACCTGCCCCTACAAGGGCGACGCGACCTACTACACCATCCAAGCCAAAAGCGGCCCGATCCCGGACGCGGCATGGAGCTACGAGACCCCGAAAGAGGGTCTTGAGGCGATTGCCGGTCACCTTGCCTTCTACACCGACCGGGTGGCGGTCGAGCAGCTTTAAGGCTGCCATGACCGGGAAGAACGGGGGCGCTGCCCCCTCTGCGCCTGCGGCGCATTCACCCCCGGGATATTTTTGGACAGAAGAAGACCGGGCGCGGGGCAAGCCTTATTGGGCCCGGCGCTCCCAGACGTGCATGGCGTCGGGGCCGACCTGACGCGTCTGCGCCAGCACGAAACGGGGTGCGTCGGCCAGCCGGTCGACCCCCATCGCCCCAAGCGCGGGGCGGCCCTCGGCCCCAAGCGCCAGCCCGGCCTGAAAGGTCACAAGCCGGTCGACAAGGTCGCTGGCCAGCAGCGAGGCCGCCAGCGCGCCGCCGCCCTCGCAGAAGACGCGGGTGATCCCGGCCCCGGCCAGCGCATCCAGCGCCGCCGCCGGGTCGATCTGCCGGGCGCGGCCCGTGTCCAGCGGGATCAGGCGCGCGCCCAGCCCCTCCCAAGCCGCCGTCAGGTCGGGACTGGCGTCGCCGCCGTGGCACAGCCAGACCGGCACCTCGCGCGCGGTGCGGGCCAGCCGCCCGTCCAGAGGCAGGTCGAGATGGCGCGACCAGACCACGCGCACCGGCTGGCGCACCGGGCCGAAGCCCCGCACGGTCAGGTCCGGATCGTCGGTGCGCGCCGTACCGCCGCCCACAAGCACTGCGTCGTGTTCAAGCCGCATCCCGTGAACCAGCCGCCGCGCGGCGGGCCCGGTGATCCAGCGGCTTTCCCCGGTCGCCGTGGCGATCCGCCCGTCCAGCGAGGTGGCCAGCTTCAGCGTCAGCAGCGGCCTGCCGCGCCGGACCCGGTCAAGGAACCCCGCCTGCTGGCGCTGTGCCTCGGCGCGCATCACGTCTGTTGTCACCGCGATCCCCGCCGCCCGCAGGCGCGCGATGCCGCCGCCGTCGACGCGCGGATCCGGGTCCTGCAACGCCACCACCACGCGGGCCACGCCCGCGGCGATCAGCGCGTCGGCGCAGGGCGGCGTCTGTCCGTGGTGGGCGCAGGGTTCAAGGGTGACATACGCGGTGGCGCCACGCGCCGCCGGACCGGCCGTAGCCAGCGCCATCGCCTCGGCATGGGGGCGGCCGCCCGGCTGGGTCCAGCCACGGGCGATCACCCGCCCCTCTTTCACCAGCACGCAGCCGACGGCGGGGTTGGGCCATGTGTTGCCAAGCCCCCGCGCCGCCAGCGACAGCGCGTGGCGCATGTGCCGAAGGTCATCGCTCATACGTTTCTCACCGCCCCTCAGGCCGGCGGTCAGACCGCATCTGGCGGCAGGTGCGGACGCAGTTCGCTGACGAAATCCTCGAAGTCGTCGGCCGCCTGGAAGTTCTTGTAGACGCTCGCGAACCGCACGTAGGCCACGGTGTCGATCCGTGCCAGGCTTTCCATCACGATCTCGCCGATAGTCTTGGACGGGATGTCCGTCTCGCCCATCGATTCAAGCCGCCGGACGATGCCGGAAATCATCTGGTCGATCCGTTCCGGTTCCACCGGGCGCTTCTGCATCGAAATGCGGATCGAGCGTTCCAGCTTGTCGCGGTCGAAATCCTCGCGGCGGCCGTTGGACTTGATCACCACAAGGTCGCGCAACTGCACCCGCTCGTAGGTCGTGAACCGTCCGCCGCAGGCAGGGCAGAACCGACGCCGCCGGATCGCCACATGGTCCTCGGCCGGGCGCGAGTCCTTCACCTGAGTGTCGATATTTCCGCAAAACGGACAGCGCATGGCCTCTCCATTGATCCCAGTCCCCGGTTATCCACAGCGACTATAGGGGACCACCGAGGGGTTGGGTAGCCCCCGAAACCGGCCACCGGATTTAGCGAGGCATGTGTTGCCGCTGGGTTGCTTGCAGCCTGTCCGCCATCTCTGACAGCGGCGCATCAAGGAACTGCTGGTAGGTCATCCACAGGCTTGGAACCGGCAGTCCGGCGATCCGCGCGCGCCATGTGTCAAGGAACAAGGGCGCGAAATCGAACCGTCCGCGCAGGATGCGCTCGCGCTCGGCCTCCATCCGGTCCGGCGTAAGCTCGGACCAGTCGGTCAGCCGCACGACGGGCAGATCGGTGAAAAGATCGCGGATCGGCAGATCCTCGACCACGGGAACCGAGCCCAGGATCAGCGCCTCCCATGTGCGGTGACAGTCCATACCCCGGCCGCGCGGCGACAGGGTGAAGAAATGCTCGGTCGTGGCCCGCCACGTCTCGGCCCGTGGCAGCGGCGCCGTCTGCCAGTGAAGCGTGGCGGGATCCAGCCTCGCCTTCATCGCCTCGCGGGCGCTGTTGCCGGTGACGAACTGCCAGTTGGAATAGCCCGTCAGCGCCCGCTGCGCCAACGGTCGCCCGGCCAGACGGATGGCGTCCAGCTCGGCCTCCTGAACCGACGGCGTCGCGGGCGGACCCCAGCCGGGTTTCCGGCCGACCGACAGGGTGTGATAGTCCAGCCCCAGCGGCACCACCGACATCCGGGCATGGTCCATCGCAAGGTTCTGGGCGTGCCAGTGGCGAAAGCCGGGGTGATACAGCACCGCCTCCAACACCTCTTTGCGGATCTGGCCGGGCCGGATGTCCGCGACGCTGTTGCCGGTGACAAGGGTGAAGGCCCCCGTGACGCGCGGCAGAACGCGGGCTGCGAACCGGTCCAGCAATTCGGGCTGCAGATAGATCGCATCGCCCGGCCGATGCCGGCTGAGAATATCGCGCGGCAACACCGGCATCCGCCCCGGACGCGGCACGCCCCGCGCCGCGATCCCCTTCAGCAGGCCGAAATTCGACACGAACCGGCACGCGGTCTCGTCGCCACTGTAGGTTCCGTTGAAACTTGCCCCCGTCATTGCGCGGACGCCACCAGCATCGCTGCCACCTCGCGGCGGTGCGGCCGCGCGCGGTGCTCGACCAGATAGATCCCCTGCCACGTGCCCAGCACCATGCGCCCGTCGATCACCGGGATCTGCAGGCTGACCGGCAGCACCGACGCCTTAAGATGCGCCGGCATGTCGTCGGGGCCTTCGAACACATGCGTCAGGTAAGACATCGACGGATCGTCCGCGTCAGGGATCAGCCGCTGCAACCACGCCAGCAGGTCGGTCCGCACATCGGGGTCGGCGTTCTCCTGCACCAGCAGCGAACAACTGGTGTGGCGCACGAACAGCGTCAGCACGCCGGTCGGCGCGCCACCCTCGGTCAGCCAGCCCGCGATCTCGCGGGTGAACTCGTACAGGCCCGCGCCGCGGGTCTCGATCCGGAAACTACTGTGCACTCACCCAATCCTTCCAACGGGCGGATCATCGGGCCGTTCGCCCGGCTTTGCAACGGGCGCCGCGCGTGACGTCGGTGCCGGGACGATCCGCTTTCCTCGCGCCGCCCGCGCCTTACCTGTGCCCTTCCAGCCTTCTTCTGTCCGGAAATATCCCGGGGGGAGGCCGAAGGCCGGGGGGCAGAGCCCCCCGCCACGACAGACACAGGAGCAGCGACATGACAGCGAAGACCCTTTTCATCACCGGCGCCTCCAGCGGGATCGGCGCTGAAACCGCGCGCGCGGCCGTGGCGGCGGGCTGGAACGTCGGGCTGTTCGCCCGATCCAAGGACAAGATCACCGCGCTGGCCGACGAACTGGGCGACGCCGCACTTCCGCTGGCCGGAGACGCCTCGGACCTCGGCGCGCAAGAGGCCGCGCTGTCGCAACTGGCGCAGCACTACGGCTCGGTCGATGCGGCGTTCGCCAATGCGGGCACCGGGCTGGACACGCCGGGCATCCTCGAAGGTGATCCGGCAGAGTGGCAGGCGATGATCGACCTCAACTGCATGGGCGTGCTGTACACCGCCCGCGCCGCCTATCCGCATCTGAAGGACAGCAAGGGGCACCTGCTGATGACCGGCTCTGCCGCCGGACGCACCCATATCGCCGGGTCGATCTATGGCGCGACCAAATGGTTCGTCCACGGGCTGGCCGGCAACCTTGCCGAGGACATGCGCGGCTGGGGCGGTCGGTGCACCGTGATCGCGCCCGGCATGGTCGATACGCCGTTCTTTTCGGAACCGAAGTCGGACAAGCTTCACCCGTCGGATATCGCGGACGCGGTGATCCACGCGCTGTCGGCGGACCCGCGCGCGACCGTGCGCGAGATCTTCGTGATGCCCAGCTACTAGGGCGCCAGCCGCCCTTGATCGCGGATCAGCGGCGGCGGCGGAACGATGCCACGCGCGGCACAGGCCAGCGCGACGAGGTCAGCCAAGCGCGTAGCCGCCCGGCAGGAAGCGCGCGCGCAGGGCGGGGTCCGGCACCATGCAACTGTCGTGACGCCCGAACAGGTGATAGCGGTTGCGCGCGATCACGTTGTAGACGGGGACTTTAAGCCACCCCGGCAGCCACGGCGCGACGCCCAGCACCGGCCAAGGCGCAGGCAACGCCCGCATCGCCGCGGCGAAAGCGTCGACCTTGCGGTAGATCCGGCCGTCCACGATCACAAGGTTCGTCTCGAAGAAATCGGTCGGCAGACCCAGCGCCGCATACAGCGCCTGCCCCAAGTCAGACTGGGCCGTCGCGTAGCGGAACCGCCCTGCCCGGTCGCGTTTCAGCATGAAGCGGAAAAAGCCGGAACACAGGACGCATTCGCCGTCGAACACGATCGCGTCGCGCCCCTCGATCCGGGCACGCAAATCTGGGGGCAAATCGGCGATGGGGGTCATCGCCGCACGGTCAGGTGAAAATCCGGTCGCCCTGCTCGTCGATCATCTGCCGCGCCTTGGCTGCGGACACGTCGCGGGCCGTCTGCTCGTCCTCGATGGTGTCGGCGCGGACCAGCTTGTGAACCTTGCCGTCCTTCTCGATCCGCGCGGCAACGCGCCAGCGCGGGCCTTCCGGGATGGGCTCGGGGTAGATTGCGAAACCGTTGTGATCTTCGGGCTGGGCCTGCGCCGCGGGGGCATTGCCGCCGCCACCGAACAGGCGGGAAAGTAGGGACATCGGGAACTCCTGTTGCGGGCCAAGTTTCGCACCGCGCGGTGGGCAGGGTCAAGCGATGGGGGGTGGGTTGGATGGGGTGGAACCCCATCCAACGGGCGGTTGCGCTGGCGCGGTGGCGGATGGGGTAAAACCCCATCCTACGGGCCGACGCCGTTGTAGGATGGGGTTTCACCCCATCTACCCACACCTCGAATTCCACCCACACCCCGAAACGAAAAACGCCCCCGTCTCCGGGGGCGCTTTCCAAATTTCAGGGGCCCTTACTGGTCCAGGAACGACCGCAGCTTCCGCGACCGGCTGGGATGCTTGAGCTTCCGCAGCGCCTTCGCTTCGATCTGACGGATCCGTTCGCGGGTGACCGAGAACTGCTGGCCGACTTCTTCCAGCGTGTGGTCGGTGTTCATGCCGATGCCAAAGCGCATCCGCAGAACCCGTTCCTCGCGCGGGGTGAGCGAGGCGAGAACCCGCGTCGTGGTCTCTTTCAGGTTTTCCTGAATGGCCGAGTCCAGCGGCAGGATCGCGTTCTTGTCCTCGATGAAATCGCCAAGCTGGCTGTCTTCCTCGTCGCCGATCGGCGTTTCGAGAGAAATCGGTTCCTTGGCGATCTTCATCACCTTGCGAACCTTTTCCAGCGGCATCTGCAGCTTTTCCGCCAGTTCTTCCGGCGTCGGCTCGCGGCCGATCTCGTGCAGCATCTGGCGGCCGGTACGGACCAGCTTGTTGATCGTCTCGATCATGTGCACCGGGATACGGATCGTGCGGGCCTGGTCCGCGATGGACCGGGTGATCGCCTGACGGATCCACCACGTTGCATAGGTCGAGAACTTGTAGCCCCGGCGATACTCGAACTTGTCGACGGCCTTCATCAGGCCGATGTTGCCTTCCTGAATAAGATCAAGGAATTGCAGGCCGCGGTTCGTGTACTTCTTGGCGATCGAGATCACCAGACGCAGGTTCGCCTCGACCATTTCCTTCTTGGCCTGACGCGCCTCTTTCTCGCCCTTCTGGACTTGCTGGACGATGCGGCGGAATTCGCTGATGTCGACACCGACATACTGGCCAACCTGCGCCATGTCGGACCGCAGCTGGTCGACCTTGTCGGCAGAGCGTTCGATCAGCGCCTGCCAGCCACGGCCGGACTTCTCGCCCATCCGCTCGACCCAGGTCGGGTCCAGTTCGGATCCCTTGTATTCGTCGATGAACTCGCGCCGGTTGATGCGGGCCTGGTCAGCCAGCTTCACCATCGACGAGTCGATCGACATGATGCGCCGGTTGATGCCGTACAGCTGGTCGATCAGCGCCTCGATCCGGTTGTTATGCAGGTGCAGCTCGTTCACCAGCAGCACGATCTCCGACCGAAGCTGCTGATAGTCGCCTTCGGCCGTGGCGCTGAACGAGTCGTCTTCGTTCAGCGTGGCCGACATGCGAAGGTCCTGCATCTCGGACAGGCGGACGTAATCGTTGGCGATGCGATCCAGCGTCTCCAGCACGCGCGGCTTCAGCGCGGCCTCCATCGCGGCCAGCGACATGTTGGCCTGATCGTCCTCGTCATCGTCGTCGTCGGTGCGAAGCGGGTTGCCGTCGGCGTCCAGCTCTTGCTGGCCCTCTTCCTTCTTCTTCGCGGCCGGCGCTTCGGACACCGAAAGGTTGTCGACCACGGGTTCGTCATCCTCGTCGCCCATCGACCGCCCGAAGGTGGTTTCAAGGTCGATGACGTCCCGCAGAAGAATGTCCTCGGACAGAAGTTCGTCGCGCCAGATGGTAATGGCCTGGAAGGTCAGCGGGCTTTCGCACAGCCCGGCGATCATCGTGTTGCGGCCCGCTTCGATCCGCTTGGCGATGGCGATCTCGCCCTCGCGGCTCAGCAGTTCGACCGAGCCCATCTCGCGCAGGTACATGCGCACCGGGTCGTCGGTGCGGTCCAGCTTTTCCGTCTCGGACTGGGAAACCGTGACCTCGCGCGAGTTCGAGGTTTCGACGATGTCCGTCGATCCCTTGTTCTCTTCGTCTTCGGTCTCTTCGGCTTCGATGATGTTGATGCCCATTTCGGACAGCATCGACATCACGTCCTCGATCTGTTCGGACGAGACCTGGTCGGGCGGAAGAACCTGGTTGAGCTGATCGTAGGTGATGTAGCCCTTCTCACGCGCCTCGGCGATCATCTTTTTGACCGCGGCCTGGCTCATGTCCAGCATCACTTCCGGCTCTTGTTCGTCCTGCTTGCGGTCGTCCGTGTCTTTGGCGGCCATTGGCACTCCTTCCAAAAGCGGCAGCGTGATTCGCGCCATTTTACCGAATCACACAAGGCGAATCACTGATTCGCGCCAATTTATCCTGTTTCCTTTACCGATTCGTCACCGAATCGTCTCAGGTCGACTTTCGCCCGGGTTTTTTGAACTCGATCTTGGCAATCAGCGCGTCGAATGCGCTGCGTTCGTCACGGCTCATCTTCGCCCCCGTCGGCGCGGTGTCGTATTCCGTCGTGTCCTCTTGCGAACCGGTTTCCGCTCTTTGCTTAGCTAGTGCGGCTTGGCTCAATCTCCACGTCAGGCCTTCATCGGCCAGCCGATCTATGTCCTGCATCGCTTCGCTGATTTCCCGCTCTGCGCCGCGACGCGCTTCCAGCTTCGCGAACTCCTCGGCAAGACAAAGCAAAGCTGTCTCGCTGTCATGTGGATGCCGCACCGCTGGAATGACGGCTATGTGGCTTTGCGAGAATAGCTTTTCAAGGGTGTCCGGGCCGGTTTCCTGCGCCACCAGCGCGCGAAGTTCGGACGGGTCGGCGTCCGCATGGCGCAACAACGCCATCTGCAGCCGCGCGTGGTCGGGATTGGCCGGATGCAGCCCCTCCAGCTCGCCCGCGATGTCGGGCAAAAGATGCGGATGGGTCAGCAGCACGGCGAAGATCACCGCCTCGCGAACCTGATCCTCGACAGCGGTGCCCTGCGCCACAAGAACCGAGGCGCGCAGCCCCGGCGTCGCGCCCGGCGTGAAATCGCGGCCAAAGCCCCGCCCGAACGCACGCTGACCGCCCTCGCCGAACCCGCGGCGCGGCGCGTTCCGGTCGTTGGCCGGGCGGTCGGCCCCGCGCTTGCCGCGAAACAGCTCCCACCGCAGGCGGTTGATCTCGTCGCCGTAGTGCTTGCGCAGCGACGGGTCCGGGATCTTGCGGATCGCCTCGCGCAGCGACTTGTCCAGCGCGGCCTTGCGTTCCGGGCTGTCGAACACCTTGCCCTCGGTCTCGCGCTGCCACAGCAGGTTCACCAGCGGCTGCGCGGCGTCGACGATCTTCTGGATTGCCCCTGCCCCGTCGTCGCGGATCACGTCGTCCGGGTCCTTGCCCGCGGGCATGATCGCGAAGCGCAGCGACTTCCCGGCCTCAAGCTGCGGCAGCACCATGTCGATCAGCCGCATCGCCGCGCGCAGGCCCGCCGTGTCACCGTCCAGCGCGATCACCGGCTCGGGCGAGATCCGCCACAGCAGCTGCAACTGGTCTTCGGTGATGGCGGTGCCCAGCGGCGCGACGGTGGCGCCGAACCCGGCCTCGGACAGGGCGATCACGTCCATGTAGCCCTCGGCCACCAGCAGCGGCGCGCCCTTGCCCGCCGCTTCGCGCGCGGGGCCGTGGTTGTACAGGCTGCGGCCCTTGTCGAACAGCTCGGTCTCGGGCGAATTCAGGTACTTGGCGTTGTCGGTCGGGTCCATCGCGCGACCGCCGAAGGCGATGGCCCGGCCCCGCGCGTCGCGGATCGGGAACATGATCCGGTTGCGGAAGGTGTCATAGGGCCGCCCGCCATCGCGGTTCGACGGCTTCGCCAGCCCCGCCGACAGGATCAGGTCCTCGGGCACGTCCTTGCCCCGCAGGTGGTCCCACAGCCCCTGCCAGCCCGGCGGAGCGAAACCGATGTTCCAGCGCGCCTGCGCCTCGGGCGACAGGCCACGCCCGGCAAGATAGTCGCGCGCCTCGGCGGCGGCAGAGGTGTTCAGTTGCAGACGGAAATGCTGCACCGCCTGTTCCATCACCTCGGCCAGCTGGGTGCGGCGGTCGGCCTTCTGCTGCGCCTGCGGATCGCGTGCGGGCATCTGCATGCCGACCTCGCGCGCAAGGATCTCGACCGCTTCCATGAAGCCGACATTCTCCGTTTCGCGCACGAAGGTTACAGCGTCGCCCTTCGCGTGACAGCCGAAGCAGTAATAGAAGCCCTTGCGGTCATCGACGTGAAAGCTGGCGCTTTTTTCCTGATGGAACGGGCACGGCGCCCACATGTCGCCCTTGCCTTGGTTCGACTTGCGCGGGTCCCACATGACCTTGCGCCCGACGACCTGCGACAGCGAGGTTCGGGTGCGAAGCTCATCAAGGAAACCGGGGGGCAGACTCATGCCCCGAATATCCAACGAACCCCTCGGAGAGTCCATGTCCCGCAACGCCGGCGGGCGTCACGTCGCCTAGCCGGCGAGGCGCAGGCGCGGGGTGATATAGGCCTTGCCCATTCCGGCGCCGCACACGCCCATCGTCGTGTTCGAGGTGCCATCAATCTCGCCCCCGGCGACGATAGAGGCCCCTTCCCCGCCATCGCCCTGCGCCGCGAAATCGACGTCGCCCGCCGCGATGATCTTGCCGCCGTACATGGTCAGCTTCGACGCGGCGCGGAAGCCGCCAAGCGTCAGGATCTCGGCACCGCCACCTTCGGCGCAGCCGTCGTCGCGCCCAAGCTGAAGACTGGCCGCCGCCGACACCGACCGGGTATCGGTGCTGCGCGTGGCGACGACGACATTCTCCAGCGTGACGTTCGATCCGAAGGTCACGTCGCAGTCGGTCACCAGAACGATGTCCGTCAGCGTGGTGTTCGACTTGATGCTGACCGTGCCGCCGCCGCTGCAGTTCGTGGTGTGGATGCGGCCGGGGGTGAAGTCTTTGTCGGTCAGGTTGCGGGTTTTCTTCAACTCCACCGGAATGACGTTCGTGATATAGTCGGGCGTGTACTCGGGGTCGGCGTCTTCCAGACCGTCGATGATCGTGCCCAGCTGATCCAGAAACGCCAACGAGATCCGCTGTTCGCGCAGGGCTTCGATCAGGCCCCAGTTGCGGTCCATGTTCGGCACGTCCAGATCGTCGAGATCCGGCATCGACACGTTCACGCCGGGCTCGAACGTGTTGTTGTTGTTGAAGTGAACGTAAGAATTCGAGTGGACGCAGAAGCCTTCCTTGAAGGTGTTGTTCGACTGCATGTCGACCCGCCCCTGCGCGATGAACCCCTCGTTGGCGCAGGCGCTGCCCTCGATCGTGAAGACCGACATCGCGTTCACGTCCCAGTGGTCGATGCCGACGAAGTTCAGCAGGAAGGCCCGCGCGGCGTTGCTACGTTCAGCCAGCTGCGCCGTGTTGATCAGCACCGCTTCCGACGACTCTTCGTCGGGCGTGAAGACACGGGCGGCGTTGTCCCAATATCCGAACTGCACATCCTCCGGCAGCAGCACATCGCCATAGGCCAAGGGGCTAAGCGTACCTTCAGCGATGCGAACGGCTGCGGCGCGCGCAGTCTCGGCGTCGGCGGTCTGGCGGACGAACAACGCGGCATGGGCGGCGCTGTCGGCGGCGACCTGAAGCTCGGTCCGGGTCTTGTAGGCAAAGCCCACGTCGACCGCGAGCCCGCAGAACACGAGGCTGGCCAGAAAGATATACAGTCCGAACAGCGTCATCGCCCCATCCTCGCGACGACGGAAACCGTCGAGCCACGCAGGAAGCGACCGTGCAGAGCTTTGGAAACGCGGGAAAATCATGAAGTACGCCTTCTGGTTCACAGGCGCCTGTTTCACGGTCAATCCCGTTCAATCTTGGATGGCAATGCGGTCAATTCTTGAAGCCGCGACAGTGCCCTGAACGTACCGCTAAAGCGGCGCATCGCCCGTAAAACTTACTGTGTGAAGCACCTTGCCGCAAAAGATGCTGCGCCGATCCGCCTTTTCCTTGACACGATTGAAGGGGTGACAAGGCTGGCCCAAGCTGGCCGCCCAAGACGAAAACGGCCGCCCCGGTATCAGGGCGGCCGCTTCACGATTTTGGGTCCTGGGGGCCGTCAGCCGGCCAGCCGGAACAGCGGGACCTCGAAGTTGTCTTCCATCCCGGCGCCGCAGAAGCCCATCTCGGCGTTCGACGTGCCGTCGATGTTGCCGCCGGACAGGATCGCCGCGCCCCAGATGCCGTTGGCGTTGGCCTCGAACTCGATATCGTCAGCGGCCAAAAGCTGGCCACCGAACATCTTGAGTTCGGCCGCGAACTTCATGCCGCCCAGCGTCAGAAGCTGGGCACCGCCGCCCTCGGCGCAATTGTCGTCGCGGCCCACCTGAATACCGTTTGCCGCGCTCATAGAGCGGACGTCGGTGCTTTTGGACGCGATGATCACGTTTTCCAGCACCACACCCGAGCCAAAGGTCACGTCGCACGACGTCACCAGCACCACGTCCTGCAGCAGAACGTTGTTCTTGATCTTGAACGTGCCATTCGTGCACGCCGTGGTGTGGATCCGGCCCGGCGTGAAGTCGGCGGCCTCGACGTTCTGCGAGGTCTGGATCTCGATCGGGATCGTGTTGGTGATGTAGTCGGGGACGTACAGCGGGTCGCCGTTTTCGAGACCGGCAATGATATCGAGGATCCGGTTCAGGATGCGGTTCTCGAAGTGCTTTTCACGCAGCGCCTCGGCAAGGCCGGGGTTCTTGTCGATGTTGGGCACGTCAAGATCGTCCAAATCCGGCATCGACACGATGACGCCGGGCTCGAACGTGTTGTTGTTGTTGAAGTGCACGTAAGAGTTCGAGTGGATGCAGAAGCCTTCCTTGAAGTGGTTGTTCGACTGAAGGTCGACTTCCAGTTCAGCGGTAAAGCCTTCGCGCTGACAGGCGGGCACGTAGGTCTCGAACACCGCCATCGCGTTGACGTCCCAGTGGTCGATGCCGACGAAGTTCAGCAGGAACGACCGCGCCGCGTTGGTCCGCTCTGCGATCTGCGCCGTGTTGATCAGCACCGCCTCGCGCGAGGTGTCGTCGATCTCGAAGGTCTGCGTCTCGCGGTTCCAGCTGCCGAACTGCACGTCGGTCGGCAAAAGCACGTCGCCATAGACCAGCGGGTTCAGCGCGGCCTCGGCGATCGCGACGGCGGCGGCGCGGGCCTCTTCGGCATCGCTGTCCTGCCGGATGTACAACGCCGCGTGGGCCGCAGAGTCGGCGGCCACCTGAAGTTCGGTTCGGGTTTTGTAGGCAAAGCCGACGTCGACGGCGAGACCGCCGAAGATAAGCCCGCACATGAAAAGCTGCAGGCCGAAGATCGTCATCGCTCCGGTTTCGTCGTCTTGGAAAGTTCTGAAATTATTCAAGGAAATGGCCATGTGCTTTCTCCTACAACTCGTAATAATGCTCTGCGGTCATCACCAGGTCGAAGCCCTTGAGGCCGCCGAACCAGCCGATGACGTCAAGGTCTCCGGCAGGCACCGACACTTCGGTATGGATGACGCCATCGCGTAGACTCGTCGCGACCCGTGCGCTTTCGCTAAGACCCGCAAGCCGGTTGGCGATGAAGGTTTCGGTATCGCTGGTGCTGTCGAGATAGCCCGTCGACATCGCGCGGTTTCCGTCCTGGATGACGCGGGTCACGTAGGTTTGGTTGTGGAAAATCATGGATGCGTCCACCACGAGGGTGAACATCGCAATAAAGAATGGAAACCACAGCACGGCCTCGACAGTCGCGCTGCCGTCTTCCCGTTTCAGAAATCGCCTGGCTCGTTCGTACATTCGCTTGGCACTCCGGGCTGAAACAACATTGCCCCCCAGAGCGAATTAACCAGAAGCTTCCGGTGCTTTGTGGTCCGGAAATGGTCGGAAACAAGACAACGACATATAGCGGGCTTCCGATTGCGGCAGCGCCCTACCCTCGCGGAATACGTAAATCCAACTGCTTAACGCCGTTATTGCCTTTGAACCGCCCCATTGGCGGGAACAGCGCGCCCGCTTCTTGCCACGTTTCCGCCCAAAGTCCTGACTTTCTGGCATCGGTTGGCCACCGGACACATTCAACTTTTAGAATCGCGTCTCCGGCAGATCGGACGGGCGGAACGGCCCGGCAGGCGACGGCGCGGACGCTGTGTGACGTCCGCGCCCGGGGGCTGCTGTTACAGCCCCTTTTCCTTGTAGCTCAGCGCGACCCGCTGGATCGACACGATGTAGGCCGCCGTGCGCAGGTCCGCGACATCGTCGCGGGTGTGCCACGTCTCGGACATCGACTGGTAGGCGGTGCGCATGGTGTCATCCAGCCCCGAGCGGACCAGTTCCAGCTCGTCGGCGCCCCGCAGGTACTTCTTCTTGAAGTCGGGGCTCATGGACCACGCGTCGCCCAGATGGCTGTCCAGCCGCATCAGTTCGTCCACGATCAGCTGGTGCCGCGCCTCTTCCTGCCGCCGTCCCATACGGCCAAAGCGGATGTGGGACAGGTTCTTGACCCACTCGAAATAGGACACCGTCACGCCGCCCGCGTTGGCATACATGTCGGGGATGATCACGCAGCCCTTCTCGCGCAGGACCTCGTCGGCGCCTGCGGTGACGGGACCGTTGGCCGCCTCGATGATCAGCGGCGCGCGGATGCGGTCGGCGTTGCCAAGGTTGATCACCCCTTCCATCGCAGCCGGGATCAGGATGTCGCACTCTTCTTCCATAACGGCGGCGCCGTCCTCGACATATTGCGCGTTATAATAGCCCTTCACGCCGCCATGCTTGAGGATCCACGCGCGGACGTCGTCCACGTCGATGCCGTTCTCGGACACCAGCGCGCCGTCGCGTTCTATGATGCCGGTGATCTTCGCGCCGTCCTCGGACGACAGGAATTTGGCCGCGTGATAGCCCACGTTGCCCAGCCCCTGCACGATCACGCGCTTGCCCTCCAGCTTGCCCGACAGACCGGCCTTCACCATGTCCTCGGGGTGGCGGAAGAACTCTTGCAGGGCGTATTGCACGCCCCGGCCCGTCGCCTCGACCCGGCCCGCGATGCCGCCCGCATGGGTCGGCTTGCCGGTGACACAGGCGCTTGCGTTGATGTCGGTGGTGTTCATTCGCCGGTACTGGTCCGCGATCCATGCCATCTCGCGCTCGCCGGTGCCCATGTCGGGCGCGGGGACGTTCTGGCTGGGGTGGATCAGGTCGCGCTTGGCGAGTTCATAGGCGAAGCGACGGGTGATCAGTTCCAGTTCGTGTTCTTCGTACTTGCGCGGGTCGATGCACAGCCCGCCCTTCGAGCCGCCGAACGGCGCTTCGACCAGCGCGCACTTGTAGGTCATCAGCGCCGCCAGCGCCTCGACCTCGTCCTGGTTTACGCCCAGCGAATAGCGGATGCCGCCCTTCACAGGTTCCATGTGTTCGGAATGAACCGAACGGTAACCCGTGAACGTGTGGATCTGGCCGCGAAGACGCACGCCGAACCGCACGGTATAGGTCGCGTTGCAGACCCGGATTTTCTCTTCCAGCCCCGGCGGCAGATCCATCAGCGCCACCGCCCGGTTAAACATCAGGTCGACGGACTGGCGGAAGCTCGGTTCTCGGGTTGCATGGGTATTCATCAGGGCCTCCAGACTGTCGCGGCGCGGTGCCGCGAATTTGTGCAGATTGTCGCCCTGCCACGCTAACCTGATTCGTGTGTCCAAGCCGCGAAGAGTTTTCGCCCCCATCCCGCGCGCCCAAGTCAGCGTTAATTCACACGCTCACGACCGAGTCGCAGAGGCCGGTTAACCTAAGGGAATTTGTTTCCCTCTCTACCGGGAATTGCACCGTGGGACGAAACACTATCCCGGTCCCAACGACATTGAGCGGAAAACCATATTCTTGCCACAAATCCCGCGCACGGCAGCCCGGTTGAGGGTGCAAATAACGTTTGAATTAAAGGTCGCCCGGGACAGGGATCCCGGAGGCAAGCCACCATTTCGGCTGCCAGGAGTGGATAAGATGCGTCGACGCTGCATGCTGCAAGACCCGTCCTACATCCGGCATTCCTGCCGGGTTTCCGATCGCCGGACGGCGGGTCACGAACCGGACAACGAACCGATGCGCATCCGTGCGTACCGGCTTGCCCGCGGGTTCCGCCGGGACGAAGACGGGTCGCTGATCATCTTCGGACTGATGATGATGATCGTCATGCTGTTCATGGCGGGTATCCCGCTGGACATCGAACGCTTCGAGACCGCCCGCACCAAGCTTCAGAACACCGCCGATGGTGCCGCGCTGGCCGCCGCCGCGCTGACGCAGGAAGTCGACGCCGAAGTCCTTGTGCTCGACTATTTCGCCAAGGCCGGTGTGGCTGGGTTCGTCGACGATGTCCGCGTGACAGAGGCGATCAACTACAAACACGTCGAGATCGACGCAGACATCAACGTGCCGACCCACTTTTTCAACATGGTGGGCGTCACCAACCTTGGCACGCTGGTCGACTCGGTGGCCGAGGAATCCATCGGCGACGTCGAAATCTCGCTGGTGCTTGACGTGTCCGGCTCCATGGGCAGCAACGGCAAGCTCGGCAACCTGAAGAACGCCGCCGAGGACTTCATCGACGCGATCTACGAGGACGCCGAGGCAAGCTCGATCTCGACGTCGGTGATCCCGTATTCGACGCAGGTCTCTGCCGGGCCCGACATCCTGAAGTACCTCACCCGCGCCCCCGTCAGCCACGAGGATTCGCATTGCCTGAACTTCTCGAGCAGCGACTTCACCACCGCCTCGATCTCGACGACCGCAGATGTCGAACAGACGCTGCACTTCGACCCGTGGACCAATGAATACAGCGGTTGGCGCGCGAACTATAACCTGCCCCAGGTCGTCTGCCCCGCTGGCGAGAACAAGGAATGGACGAATATCCTGCCCTACTCGAACTCGCCGGTCGCTCTCGAAAATTACGTGAACGCCTTCGACGACACCAACCTGACCTCGATCGAGATCGGCGTGAAGTGGGGCACCGCGATGCTGGACCCGTCGTTCCGCCCTGTCGTGACCGGCCTGATCGCCGACGGCATCGTTTCGGCCGACTTCGCCGGGCGCCCGCTGGACTACGACACAGCCGACGGGCTGAAGGTGATGGTGGTCATGACCGACGGCCAGAACACCCAGCATTACGAGATGGAAAACCCGTATCGCGCTGGCGATAGCATCGTCTACGTGTGGTACGACGAGGAGGATCGCCCCTACTACTCGATCTGGGGCGGCGAAGGCACGCCGATCCCGGAAGAGCAGTACGAAGAGCAGGAAACGACCGAGTGCGTGAGCTACGGTTGGTACTATCACAACGGGCGCTACTACTATTACTGCCAGGAAGAACAGACCTCGACCGAGACGGTGCTGATCGAGAACTGGTATCTTGTGAACCGCTATACCTACGACGTAAGCACCGGCTGGCGCGGCACGCCCTATACCGGTGACCCAAGCGAAGAAGCCTGGATCATGACGTGGGATGAACTGTGGGCCGAGGTTCCGGTCGAATACTTCGCCGACGAATACCTGCGCAGCATGGGCAGCATGATGGACGGCTTCCGCAGCGGGGTCAAAAACGCGCGCAGCTACGTCACGTCCGGCACCAAGGACAGCCGCACCCGCAGCATCTGCACCGCCGCCAAGGCGGAAGGCATCTATGTCTACACCATCGGCTTCGAGGCGCCGTACAACTCGCGCATCCTGCTGCAGGACTGCGCCACCACGCCGTCGCATTACTTCAATGTCAGCGGCACCCAGATTTCCGCCGCGTTCTCGGCCATCGCCGCCGACATCAACCGCCTGAGGCTGATCCAGTGAAACGCCGCCTGACCCAACACCTGCGCCGCTTCCGGCGCAGCGAGGACGGCGCGGCGATGACGATCGAATTCCTCATTCTGTTCCCGCTGTTCATCGCGATCCTTGTCGCCACCTTCGAGGTCGGCATGGTGAACGCGCGCCACGCACTGCTGGAACGGGGCGTCGACCTTGCGGTCCGCGACCTGCGCCTTGGCCGCGACCCGACGCCGACCTACGAGGAACTGCGCTGGGCGATCTGCCAGTATTCCGGCGTGATCGGCGACTGCGACGCGTCGCTGTTCGTGGAACTCGAACGGGTCAGCACCGCCGATTTCGACTTTCGCACCGGCCTGATCGCCTGCACCGACCAGTCGGAAGAGATCGACCTTGTCGAAGGGTTCAACCCGGGCACGCTGAATGACCTTATGGTCATCACCGTCTGCGGCAAATTCCCCGTGATGCGCCCGCTCAGCTTCATCGGCCGCTACCTGCCAAAGCTGGGGGACGAGCTGCACTATCGGCTGGTCGCGATGTCCGCCTTCGTGAACGAGCCATGACATGAAGCGTCTACGCACACACCTTCGCCGGTTCCGGCGTTCCGAGCGCGGCACGTTCTCTGTCGAGACGGTCTTGATCGTGCCGTTGCTGCTGTTCTGCTTTGCCGGGCTGTTCACCTTCTTCGATGCGTTCCGGATGCAGAACGTCAACGTCCGCGCGTCCTACACCGTGTCGGACCTGATCTCGCGCGAGGACAACCTGCTGACGACCGATTACGTCACGGGCATGAACCAGCTGCTGTCGCTGCTGACCCAGTCGAAGCACCCGACGATCATCCGCGTGACGGCGGTCACCTACGACGAAGACGCCGACGAATTGTCTGTCGTCTGGTCGGCGGTCGACGGCGGGACCGAGGGGATCATCCTGCCGCTGGTCGACGGCACGCTGGACGAGATCGAGGACCAGATCCCGATCATGGCCCACGGCGCGTTCAACATCGTCGTCGAAAGCTGGGCCGCATTCGAACCCGTGATGACATGGGGTCTTGGCGCGTTCTACTTCGAGAACACCGTGGTCACCCGGCCCCGTTTCGCACCGAACCTGTGTTTCGAAGACGGCGAGCTGACGCAGAACTCGCCCTGCCTGAACGCGCTGTAGCGGGCGCGTTCCGCACGCCCCCGATCACGCCCCCGGCCCTGCCGCTCAGGTCTTGTCGCTGTCCTTGGGGTCGTCCTTCGCGTCGTCCGCCGCATCTTCCAGACCGAACCCCAAAGGATCGCCGCCGCGCAGGCGCAGGGCAATCATGTCGGCCATGAACTTGGCCTGCCCCGCCGGTGTCACGCCGCCGATGCCCAGCTTGCGCCCCATGCGCCACCACAGGCCCGGCTGCCACGCGCGGCCGCCGGGTTTCTTGAGATGGACCAGAAAGCCGTTCGACGGCTTGAACGCGAACGCACCGCGTTCGACGCGGTCGATCTCGTCCATGCGGGCCAGCACCCGGCCCGTGCCGTCGCGCAGCCCCTCGTCCGTCAGTTCGACGTGGGTTTCCGTCGCGCGGCGGATGCGGTCGCCCATCACCACCGAGCCAAGGCCCAGCGCCACAAGGAAGGCCAGAAGGAACAGGTTCGCGGGCGGTGTGCTGAAGGCGAGGTACAAAAGCAACCCGCCCAGCGCCACCAGCAACGCCACCGCAAGCCAGCGCCGCGCCGGCGAAGGCGCGACGACCGCAATCACGTCATCGGTCATAAGGGCTACCTTTCGCCGCTTAGCTCAGCTTGGACAGCTTGGCCTGCAGCTCGGCCAGCTGCTTCTTGATGTCGTCCAGATCCTCTGACGACCGCTCGGACGAGTCGGGCATCTTGCCCGTGCCCGGAGCACCAGACCAACCGCCGGTCATCGCCTTCATGAAGGCATCCTGCTGCGCCTGCATCGCCTCGAAGCCCGGCATCTTCGCCATCGGGTTGGTGAAGTTCTCGAACATCTTCGACTGGCCGTCGCGCAGCATCTCGAAGGACATCTGCAGGAACTGGGGCACCACCGACTGCACGCCCGTCGTATAGCTGCGGACAAGGTCCGTCAGCACGTTGATCGGCAACACGCTTTCGCCGTGGCTTTCATGGTCGGCAATGATCTGAAGAAGGTATTGCCGCGTCAGGTCGTCGCCGGATTTCAGATCGATGATCTGCACCTCGCGGCCGTCCCTGATGAACTGGGAAATATCGTCGAGCGTGACGTAGTCGCTCGTTTCAGTGTTGTAGAGCCTGCGGCTTGCGTAGCGCTTGATCAGCAGCGGTGCATCGGTATCGGCCAACGCGGTCCCTCCCCGGGTATTTGGCGGTGCAGAAAAAAGACTAGGCCCTTGCGGGACAAAATAAAAGGGCGGGCTTTAAGCCCGCCCAGTCCGGCGTTCCGGCAGGGAGGTATCCGGCGACGCCCCGAATTGTAGTGCTGCGCCTTACTTGGCGGCAGTGGTCGCCTTCTTCGCGGCGGCGGTCACCTCGGCGGTGGCCTTTTTGACAGCGGCGGACGCGTCCTCGGACATGTCCTTGCCAGCGGCCAGCAGCAGCTCGACGGTTTCCATCTGGACCTTTTTCGCGACTTCGGCGAAGGCGGCCATCGTTTCGGCGGACATCTCGGCCTGAGCCGACGCGAAGTCGGTCATCGCTTTGGTGTAGTCAGCCGGGTCGTCCTTGACGGTCGTCATCGAGGAGATCTTCGACAGGGTGTCTTTCGTCCACTTGGTCGAGATCTCGGTCGACTTGTCGGCCGCTTCCAGCGCAACCTTGGACAGTTTGTCCGACAGGGTGGCTTGGGTTTTGAAGGCGTCCTGCATCGCGGTCATGTCGACCGGGAAGGCGCCCATCATGTCTTGCATCATCTTGGTGTAGTCGGCGTTCTTCGCAGCCATATCATTTCTCCTTCGGTGGATCGTGCCCGATCCGGAATTCTGCATCTGCACAAGGAATATGCTTTCTGCGGCGCGGCATTTCAAGGGATTTTTCTGCAGTGCAGCAAAAATTTTTTATGATTATATGTCAGGGCCTTAACCCAGGAACCGCCCCGAAACCTTGGAATTTTGGCACGATTTAAAGCCGCGCGTGATTCCCTAAGGTAAGCAAAACCGGGAATTGAAAAGGGCGGACCAAGGCCCGCCCTTCCAAACTCGTTACAACACCTAGCGTCACACCCGGTCCCTCAACCGGGCGTCCCGGCTCACTTGGAACCGGGCCCCTTCATTCCCATCATGTCGGCGGCTTTCTGGACCGCCTCGGCGGCCTCTTCGCCCATCGACGAACTGGCTTCCATCAGGATCGAAATCGTCTGTTCCTGCAGCGCCTGGGCGATCTGCGCGAACTGGTTCAGGTTCTCTTGCGCCAGCGCGCCCTGCGAGGAAGCGAAGTCGGTCATCGCCTTGGCGTAATCGCTGGGATCGTCCTTCACCGAGGTGACATCGCCCATGTTCGCGATCGTCTGCTTGGTCCAGCTGCTGGACAGTTCGCTGGCCTTGCCCGCCGCTTCCAAAGCCGCCTGCGACAGCTTTTCGCCGACGACGGCAGACCCTTTGATTTGGTCCATCATCGCGCTCATGTCGACGTTCGCGAACGGGTCCGAGCCGGTTCCTTTGCCAGTTGTCGATTTCGCCATTCTAGCCTTCCCCCAATTGAATTGCAGGCCGATCACCTGCCGTTACGTCATCGGATCGATACAATGCTGCACCGCAGCATTCAAGACACTTTCGACGCCAGCCGCCGGATTCTAGGCGGGTTCGCCGATCAGGCGCGGCTGCGCCACCACATAGACCCCCGGCGCGTCGCAGATCGCCGGATGCTTCGAGTCGCCGGGCACGCGGGCCGGAACCATCTTGCCCGACCGCTTCGCCAGCCATTCTTCCCACCGGGGCCACCACGATCCCTCGTGGAACTCGGCGCCGGCCATCCAGCTGTCCGCGTCCTGCGACAGGTCCTCGTTCACATAATGGCCGTACTTCTTTTTGCTGGGCGGATTGACGATCCCGGCGATATGCCCCGACTCTGACACGAGGAAGGTCTTCGACCGGCTGCCCATCTGCCGCACGCCGTTGAAACAGGCCTTCCACGCCGCGATGTGATCCGTCTCGCAGGTGATGGAAAACAGCGGCACGCGCACGTCCTTCAGCGACAGCGTTTCGCCCAAAAGCTCCAGCTCGCCCCGCGCGAACAGGTTCTGCTGGCACAGCCACCGCAGGTACTCGGTACACATGCGGCCCGGCAGGTTCGCCCCGTCCCCGTTCCAGAACAGAAGGTCGAACGCCGGGGGAGATTCCCCCATCATGTAGCTGCGGATCGCCGGCCGGTAGACAAGATCGTTGGACCGCAGGAAAGAGAACGTCCGCGCCATGATCTTGTGGTTGAGATAGCCCTTCTCGGCCATCTCGACCTCCAGCGAATCGACGAAGTCGTCGGTCAGGAACGGCGTGAATTCGCCCTGATCGGAAAAATCCGTCAGCGCGGTGAAGAATGTTGCCGACTTGATCGAGTTGTCTTTCTTCTTGTGAAGATAGGACAGGGTCAGCGCCAGCGTGGTGCCGGCGATGCAATAGCCGATCACGTTCAGCCGCTTCTGACCGCTCAGCTGCTTCACCTGCTCGATCGCGGTCAGGTAGCCTTCGGTGATGTAAGTATCCAGCCCGACGTCGGAATAGGTCTCGTCCGGGTTCACCCAGCTGACCACGAACAGGGTATAGCCCTGCTCGACCACCCACTTGATCAGCGAGTTCTGTGGCTTGAGATCGAGGATGTAGTACTTGTTGATCCACGGCGGGAACACCAGCAGCGGCGTCTCGTGCACGGTCTCGGTCTGCGGGCTGTACTGGATCAGCTCGAACATGCGGTTGCGGAACACCACCTTGCCCGGCGTGGTCGCGATGTTGCTGCCGACCTTGAACGCGTCCTTGTCGGCCAGCGTCACGTTCAGGCTGCCCTCGGACGCCTCGATGTCGCGCACAAGGTTCTCCAGCCCGTCGACAAGGCTTTGCCCGTTGGTTTCAACGGCGCGCTGCAAGGCTTCCGGGTTGGTTCCAAGGAAGTTGGTCGGGCTGAACATGTCGATGATCTGGCGGCTGAAATACTCGACCCGGCGACGTTCGCGGTCGTCCAGCCCGTCCAGCGCGCCGACGGCATTCTTCATCGCCTCAGAGTTCAGCATGTACTGCTGCTTGAGAAAGTTGAAGTACGGATGCGTCTGCCACAGCGGGTCCGAGAACCGCTTGTCCGACGGCGTCGCGTCCTCCGGCGTCTCCATCTTGCCACGCGCCAAAGCCTGCTGCGCATCGGCATAGTGCTGCAGGGTCTTGCCCCAATAGCTGATCTGCTGCTCCAGCATCCGGGCCGGGTTCGCCATCATCTCGGCCATGTAGGCAGAGGCGGCCTTCATGTACAAATCCTGGCCCGGCCCCTGCAGACCGGCACGGTCCGGTGTCTTGTTTGCCAAGGCCGCGACAAGGCGCTGGGACAGGTCTTCCATCTTAACCAGGTTGGCACTTAGCTCGTCCAGTTCCCGGCCTGCTCCGTTTTCCTCGGTTGTCATTTTAACATTTCCAGCTATTTTGCACATGCAGCAACGGGCGTCACCGTATCGGGGAGGAGTGGCGGCGCATAGACCTGCCGAACAATCCAGGGACATGATCCATGCGCTATCTTGCGACCTACGATCTGATGGAAACCTTCCGTAACACCAACCAGTGGTTGGGCGCGACGGCGGCGGCGATGGGGTCCTACCCCGCCGTGGGCATGTTTCCATCCCCTGCCTTCCAGATTCTGCGCGCATGGGGCGAGGTCACGGAACGGACCTTCGCCCGCATGGTCGCCAAGCCCGACTGGGGCATCACCTCGGTCGTGGGCGAAGACGGTCGCGACCACGTCGTGTCCGTCGAACCGCTGGTCAAACGCCCCTTCGGCGACCTGGTCCACTTCCGCGTCGCGGGCCGACCCGAGCGTAAGCGCCGTGTTCTTCTCGTCGCTCCGATGTCCGGTCACTATGCCACCCTCCTCCGGTCGACTGTAACCAGCCTGCTTCCGGATTGCGAAGTCTATATTACGGATTGGCACAACGCGCGCGAAATTCCCGTCAGCGAAGGCAAGTTCGACGTCGAGGACTATACCAAGTACCTGATCGAGTTCATGCGCGCCCTAGGGCATTCGACCCACGTCATCGCGGTGTGCCAGCCTGCCCCGCTCGCGCTGGCCGCCACGGCCTATCTGGCCGAGCATGACCCGCTGGCGCAGCCCCGCAGCCTGACGCTGATCGGCGGCCCGATCGACCCCGATGCCGCCGATACCGACGTCACGGATTTCGGCCGCCGTGTCACGATGGGCCAACTGGAATGGATGGCGATCCAGCACGTCGGCGCCAAGTATCCCGGCGTCGGACGCATGGTGTATCCCGGCCTGCTGCAGCTTGCCGGCTTCATGTCGATGAACTCGGAAACCCACGGCGAGGCGTTCTACAATCAGGTGATCGCCGCCGCCAAGGGCGAGGCCAGCGACCACGACCGGCACAACCGCTTCTACGACGAATACCTTGCCGTGATGGACATGACGGCAGAGTTCTACCTGTCGACGGTCGAGCGGATCTTCAAAAGCTGCGAGATCGCGAAGAACGAATTCACCATCGACGGCAAGCCCATCGACATCACCAAGATCACCGACGTCGCGGTCAAGGTGGTCGAGGGCGAGAAGGACGACATCAGCGCGCCCGGACAGTGTCTTGCCGCGCTGAACCTGATGCCCAACCTGCCCGACAGCAAGAAGGCGGCGCACCTTGAACCGGGTGCCGGTCACTACGGCATCTTCGCCGGCAAGTCGTGGCGTAACAACATCCGTCCGCTGGTTCTGAAATTCATCGACGACAACGCGGCGCCCGCCGGGGTTTCGTCGAAGCGCAAGGCCGATGCGGAACAGCGTCAGGCCGAACGCACGTCCGAGATGGACGCGAAACCGGCGCTGACGGCGACAAGCTCGGTCGAGAAAGAGACCGCGGAAAAGCCTGAAACGGCGCCCCGTGCCCGCAAGACCGCGACGAAATCCGCCGCGGCCAAGACCAGCAACGGAACCACGAACGGCGCGGCTAAGACCACGTCGCCGAAGAAGCCCCGCGCCCCGCGGAAATCGGCCACGAAAGCCAATTCCGGAGAGACGCCGACACGGCATTAGGGTTCTCGAGCGCCGGCAAATGTCCGGCGCCCGGCACCACCTCTAGCTTCGCCTTCAGCATCAGGTGCGCCAGAAACTCGTGCCGCCTGACCGGGAACAGCGTGTCCGCCTCGCCGCACATCACCAGCGTGGGCGTGCGCGACTTGCGCAGAACGCCCTGCTGGTCCGGCCGCTTCTGCATCGCACGGGACTGGCGGATGAAGGTCTCCGCCCCAAGGTCCAGCGCCATGTCCTGCATCATCTGCCAGATCGCATCGCGCTGATCACCGTCGGCGATATGTTCGGGGCGCAGCTCGTCCTGCATCGCCTCGGCCAGCCGCCCTGCCCGCGCCGCGACGATCCGTTCTTCGCGCGCGGCGGCGACCTTGGGCAGTTCCGACTGGCAATTGGTGTCCATCAGCGCCAGCCGCGTGACCCGTTCGGGTGCGCGGGCAAGGATATCCATCGCGATCATGCCGCCCAGCCCGTGCCCGCACAGCGCGAACTGCTCCGGCGCGCGGGACAGGATCGCATCGCCCATCTCCTCGATCGTCTCGCCGGTCAGCGGCGGGGCGACGTGGACGGATGTCTCCCAGCTCAGCTCGACGATCTGCGGAAGGAACCCGCGCGAGTCGGACATCATGCCCGGGATAAGGACCAGAGGCTCTTGCATCATTTCCTCAGTAAAATTCGTTCCGTGCTATGCAGCCGCGCATGACACGCCTCTTTGTTCCAATTTAGCCAGCTTCATGCAACTCATCGGCCTATGCGCCCGGCACCGGCGGATAGGCGATCCCCCGAAAGGCGGGGAAGTCGGCGTACCGCTCGGCCCGCTGCAGATCGGGCGTCAGGCCGGGGCCGTACAGCTTGCCCTTCGGCGCGATGTAGCTTTGGATCAGACGGTCCGGCTGCTCGCGCCAGCTTAGGTTGAAGGCCGCGTTCTTGGGGAAGAACCAAGCGACGTGAAAGTCGAGGTGATCGAACAGCCACCACGCAAGGTCGCGCCAATCGCGCCCCGCGTTGTACTGGTCGGCAAACCACGGGATCGACACCGACACCATCGCGCCCATCCGCCCTTCGTCGTCGCGCAGGTCCCAGATATGCCCGCCCCCGGCGTTCGACACGTTCGACGCGCATTTCTGCGGCTTCACCTCGGTCGCGCCGAAATTGTTCAACGCCGCCGACCGGTACCCGGACCGGATGTCGATCGGTCCGAACGTCTCGACCAGCGGGTCCAGCAGTGTCGTGGCCAGCTTGCGCCCCGCCGCGATGGCAAGGTCGGGGTCGTCGGGGATGTTCTGCTTGCCGTAGAAATTGCCGATCTCGGAATACAGGAAGTTGCGGAACTGGAAATGCTTCGACAGGCGCACCCTGCCCAGATCCTCCAGCGACACGTAACGTCCCGGTTTCCTCACGCACCGCCCCACTGGAATTCGCCGTCCGGCCCCAGCGGCGCGAAGGGATTGCAGGCCAGTTCCCAGACATGGCCGTCCAGATCGGCGACATAGGACGTGTACCCGCCCCAGAACACCTTGTGCGGCGGCTTGATCCCGCGCCCGCCCGCGTCCAGGAACCGCTGGTACAGCGCGTCGACGCACGCGTTGTCCGGCAGATTGTGCGCCAGCGTGATGCCCGAGAAGCCGCCAACCTCGGACGGGTCCAGCCCCATATCCTTCGCCAGCGCCGCGCGGGGATACAGGCCAAGCGTCTGGCCAATCAGGTCGAAGGCCACGATGCCCTCGTCCGCCGGCACGCGGGCCCAGCCCAGCGCCTCGTAGAACGCGGCCGATGCGTCGATGTCATCGACCGCAAGGGTGATCAGGCTGACCCTCTGGTCCAACTCAGTGCCCCCCGCGCGTCAGGACATCGTCGATGGCCCGTTCGATCAGCCCAAGGCATTCAGGGGTCGAGAACCTGTGGTCCGCCCCCTTCACCAGCGTCAGCCGCAAATCCTTGCCCTCGGCATGGTCCAGCAGCCGCAACGCGACCGCCATGTCGACATCGGCATCCTCGGTGCCCTGAAGGAACCGCGCCGGGAACTTCAGCACCAGCGGCAGCCGCAGGACCAACTGGCTGCGCCCCTCTTCGATCAGCCGCCGGGTGATCACATAGGGGTCGTCGGAATACTCGGACGCCAATTCGACCCGCCCGTCCTCGACCAGCGCGACTTTCTGGTCGGCAGAGAACCCCGCCCACATCGAATCCTCGGTGAAATCCGGCGCGGCGGCGATGCCCACCAGCCCGCAGACCTTGTCCCCCAGACGCTTCGACAGGATCAGCGAGATCCACCCGCCCATCGACGACCCGACCAGCATCACCGGCCCGTCCACCAGCGCATTGATCGTCTCTTCGGCGTCCTCGGCCCAGTCTCCGATGGCGCCGTCCAGAAAATCCTCTGACGACTGGCCGTGACCGGAATAGTCGAACCGCAGGAAAGCCTGCCCGCGCTTGCGGCACCAGTCTTCAAGATGCACCGCCTTGGTGCCTTCCATGTCCGAGCGGAAGCCGCCCAGAAACACCACGGTCGGCCCCTTGCCCCCGGTCAGGTGGTACGCGATGCGCCGCCCCTGCGGCGTCTCAAGATACGATGGTTTCGACGATGGTTCCGACATGGCATCCTCCCGAATTGCTTTCTGAATACACGCGAGGCTGCAGGACACGAAAGCCTTAACATCGCGTCCACGCCGGTTGACTTCCTTGTGAAGCCGAAGCCATAAGCGCCGCACACTTTTATACCCGCAACCGGGCGTTCCGTGGGCGCCAAACCGACGAGGAGCCGATATGGCCCAGATCTCTCTGACATTCCCCGATGGCAAATCGCGTGACTTCGACGCAGGCGTGACGCCTGCGCAGGTGGCCGAAAGCATCTCGACCAGCCTTGGCAAGAAAGCGATCAGCGCGACGGTCAACGGCGCGCATTACGACCTTCAGTGGCCGATTGCCGAAGATGCGTCGATTGCCATCCACACCCTGCAGGACGACGAACAGGCGCTGGAACTGATCCGGCACGACCTTGCGCACATCATGGCGCGGGCGGTGCAGGACCTGTGGCCCGACGTGAAGGTCACGATCGGTCCGGTCCGCGACAACGGCTGGTTCTACGACTTCGACCGGGCCGAGCCCTTCACGCCCGAGGACCTTGGCGAGATCGAAGCCAAGATGAAAGAGATCATCAATGCCCGCGATCCGGTGAAAACCGAAGTCTGGGACCGCGCCCAAGCCGTCGCCTATTACAAAGAGCGTGGCGAGCCGTTCAAGATCGAGCTTCTGGACCGCATCCCCGAGGATCAGGACATCCGCATGTACTGGCACGGCGACTGGCAGGACCTGTGCCGTGGCCCGCACCTGCAGAACACCGGGCAGGTCCCGGCGGATGCGTTCAAGCTGACCCAAGTCGCCGGCGCCTACTGGCTGGGTGACAGCAGCCGCCCGATGCTGCAGCGGATCTATGGCGTCGCGTTCAAGGACCGCAAGGCGCTGAAGGCGTGGCAGAGCATGATGGAAGAGGCCGCCAAGCGCGACCACCGGAAGCTGGGCCGCGAGATGGACCTGTACCACATGCAGGAAGAAGCGCCGGGCCAGATCTTCTGGCACCCGAACGGGTGGAAGATCTACACCACGCTGCAGGACTACATCCGCCGCAAGCAGGAAGCCGGCGGCTATGTCGAGGTCAACACGCCGCAGGTGGTGAACCGCAAGCTGTGGGAAGCCTCGGGCCACTGGGACAACTACCAAGAGCATATGTTCATCGTCGAGGTCGACGAGGATCACGCGCGCGAAAAGACCGTCAACGCGCTGAAGCCGATGAACTGCCCCTGCCACGTCCAGATCTTCAACACCGGCCTGAAGTCCTATCGCGACCTGCCGCTGCGGATGGCCGAGTTCGGGTCCTGCGCCCGTTATGAACCCTCGGGCGCGCTGCACGGCATCATGCGGGTGCGCGGCTTTACGCAGGACGACGCGCATATCTTCTGCACGCCGGACCAGATCGAGGCCGAGACCGAGAAGTTCATCGCCTTCCTCGCCGACATCTATGCCGACCTCGGGTTCACCGACTGGACGGTTAAGCTGTCGACGCGCCCGGAAAAGCGGATCGGGTCGGAAGAGGAATGGGACCGCGTCGAGACGGCGCTGGCCAACGCCACCAAGGCGGCGGGCTACGACTATACGATCAACGAGGGCGAAGGCGCGTTCTACGGTCCGAAGCTGGAATTCGTGCTGACCGACGCCATCGGCCGCGACTGGCAGTGCGGCACCTTCCAGGTCGATCCCAACCTGCCCGAGCGGCTGGACGCCAGCTATGTCGGCGCCGACGGCGACAAGCACCGTCCGGTGATGCTGCACCGCGCCGTGGTCGGCAGCTTCGAGCGGTTCATCGGCATCCTGATCGAGAACTTCGCGGGCAAGCTGCCGTTCTGGCTGGCGCCGCGTCAGGTGGTCGTCGCCTCGATCGTGTCGGAAGCCGACGACTACGTGCACGAGGTCGTAAAGACGCTGCAGGCCGCAGGCATCCGCGCCGAGGCGGACACCCGCAACGAGAAGATCAACTACAAGGTCCGCGAGCACTCGCTTGGCAAGGTCCCGGTGATCCTGGCCTGCGGCGCCCGCGAGGTCGAGGAACGCACGGTCACCGTCCGCCGCCTTGGCGAGAAACAGACCAGCGTCGAGGCGCTGGACGATCTGGCGAAGAGCCTTGCGGCGGACGCGACACCGCCCGACGTGCGGAAGTAACGAAACGACAAAGGCGCCCTGCGGGGCGCCTTTTTTTCGGGGTGCTGAAGCGGGACCCAGGGTTCGGAGTGCTCTGTCCGCTATGAGGCCAGAGTGACGGATGCTGCAAAGCAGCTAGATGATCCTTTGCTCTAGCTCGGCAGGATCGGCGACATCTACTTGCCAAAAGTCGCGCGCTTCGGCCGGTAGCTTCGCTAATACTCGCTCGAAGTCTCTCCTGTTGGTGGTTCGTCGAACCGCCCACGCCGTTGCCTCAATGGCATTGTCCGGCGTTAGGTTGTGGTTCACCCTCACCGCTTTGACCTCGGAAACGAGCTTTTCGCGGTCATAAAATTCAGCGCGGGGTTCCGTAACATCCCAGTTGTGCACGAACATCGCACGAAGAACGCTCGGCAGGACACTTGCGAATTCCAAACCCTCTTGAGCGTTCAAACGACGCCGAAACACCTGTAGGACCGCATCGACCGCCGTGTACGCCATGTTGTCGGACTCAAGGGACATGCGCTCTTTCACATCATCGAGGAAAGCGCGCCATTCCTTGGAAGCGTGTCGATATGTCCATGGCATTGGCATGGGTAGCTGCTTCCCTTCAACGGCATCGTTTCCCACACCGATATCGATATTCACGAGATCTGTCGAATAAGCGAATGGCCGCTTCGTCCGCAAACCGGATATCCGGGCCCGGCGCAGCGAACGACCGCTTCGAGCCGATTCCGTGGAAAAACACCCATTCGCTGCCGCAGAATATCGCGGGCAGAAAGGGGCGCGAGCGC